>NZ_JAKUJY010000001.1 GCF_022664535.1 Sphingobium trunci
GGAATGGAACGTCACGTCACGCCGCGCACCCTTGATCATGCCATCGCCCAGGCGTGCAGGAATGACCGTGCGGTTCCACGCCTTCACCAGTCGAGAATTGAACCACGCCTGATCGCCGTTCTTCGTGGCAGGAGGTTCCCAATCGGGGAACAGCCGATCAGCGCCGCTGTCCCTAATTCGCTGCACATAGTCTGCAAAGCCAAGCTCTAGCAGTGCATCGAGCATAGGCACGTCGCGGCTATAATCGCCTTTGGTGGTGCGATACTCGTTATCTCGAATGACGAAATGCGGGTTCGGATCGTCAATCAGGGTTTCAGCCACGCGCAGCCCGCCAAGCTCGCTCACCCGGCAGCCGGTAAAGATCGCGGTGATTGGTGCCCAATACTCCGCACCATCGAGCCTGATTGAGCCTGGACGGTGTGATAGCTTGGGCGTTGTGCCAGCGCACCCCACAAACCAAGGGTGCTCTAACAGCTTGTTGATTTCACCCACCTTGAGGGGGCGCTTGTCTGGCATGACCGCCTTGTCAGGCTGCTTGATATAGGCATCCACCTTGATCCCAAGTGCAGGGTTCGGCCCCTGAAACTGCCGGCGATCAATAGCGTGGCCGATTGCTGAGCGTAGAAGGGTTAGAGCCTTGCCAACAGTTGAAGCCGATGCCGGTCTAGCGACCGCATCGCGCGACTTGCCACCTACAACGCGGTTCGCGCGCATTTCCACGAAGGCCTCAAAATCGGCCCGCGTTAGGGCATCAAGCGGCTTATCGCCGACAAGTTCGACAAACTCAGCGGAGGTCGTTTTGACTTCCTGCGCCGTGCGAGAGGCGAGCGTCTTTTGGGCGACATATGCCGCCACCGCCTCACTGAAAAGCTGGACCTTAGCGGCTTCGGGAGCGGCAATGCGAGGTTTCAGCCTACCTTGCAGCATTTCGTTCACATCATGCGCTCCCGCGAGATAACCGCGCCGGATTGCTGCCACTACCGCGCCGAACGCAAGGGAGCCTTCCGGCGCGTCCAGGCCAAGCGCCTCAATCGCTTCCCGCGCATCGCGCTTGGGAGAGGGGAGCCAAGGCCGCTCTGCATCTTCAAAGCCTTGAGTAACGATCGCATGCCGCCGCTCAGCCCCGTCTTGTTCGTATTGGTCCAGGAGATCGGCGAAGGCTTCACCATGAGCGGCGCTGCTCTCGGCGCGAAGGTAGAACTGCTCAAGCGTCCGAGCCTCCATCCTGCGGCGATCGGCTTCCAGCATCTCGAGATCGTGCTGAGTAACGGGGCGGGCAAAGCGCACCAACGCCGGAGCCTGGGCTGGCACCGCCTCCACAATCGCACCGGCGCTCATCTCCCTCAACGCTTCGCGCTCGCGCCGCTCATAGTCGGTATGGACGGCTTCGGCTGCGGAATAGAAGGCGCTGCCGCTCTCCCTCGTTTTCAGCGACCGCCGCCATAGGCGCTTGCCGCCGAAATGGCGCTGCCATGCCTCTGCGTCCTGAATGATCTTGGTCGGGATGCGGCGCTCATAGGTGAAAACGTCATTCCGTTTCCGAACATATTTGACCGCCGCCATCTCGTCGCCCGACTCGTTTTGTCTCACACTTTGTCTCACAGTTGCGCTGAAGATCGGCGGAAATGCAACGATCGTGCGAGAATACTAGCATATTTTGCAATCGGGTTCGAGTCCTGCCGGGCCCACCACGACCCATCCTTCCTGAAAGCCGCCTGACAATCCCGGTCATTGCAGGCGGATCGCTTGTCCGATCGATTGTGAGCGGCAACCAAGGTCGGTCATCTGGGCGCGAAAGGGAAGTTCGAAGCCGGTCGAGTGGGTCCATCCATATTGCGCTGGCCGACCGTGATCGAACCATGCACAATGGCCGTGCATGTGCAGCGGTGGAGAAGAGGCATGGAAACCATCGGCCTTGATTTGCGCGAGATGCAGCGGGTGCCGCTGGCGCCATCCCATGTCGAGGCGATCCGGGCGGCGGGTTCACGAGCCTCCTATGCGGCGGGGAGTTTCGTCGTTCAGCCCGGCGACCCGGTCGATTGCTTCGTTTATGTCGAGGATGGCGAGATCGAGGTGGTCGATCCGTTCAGCGGCGAACGCCAGCTACCCTCGACATTGGGGCCTACCCAATTCATGAGCGAAATCTCTTTCCTGAACGGCGGCGTCTGGTCGATGCCGATGCGGGCGGCGCGGGATACGCAGGTCGTAAAGGTGCCAAGGCCGGAGATGCTGCGTCTGATGTCGGAAATTCCGGAGATGTCGGACATCATCATCACCGTGCTGGCGGCCCGTCGGCGGCGCCAACTCGATTCCCGGCAAGGCACACTTGTGCTGATCGGCGAGGAAAGCGACCGCGACATCAGATGCATTGCCGAGTTTGCCAGCCGAAACCGCCTGCCTTTTGCGTCCCATGCGCTGGGCAGCGAGGACGCCCGGCGAGTGGCGAAGAGTTGCGCGGTTTCGCCGGATGAGCCTGCGGTGATCTTCGGTCGCGATAGGGTCGTGCAGGATCCCACGCCGCACAAGGTTGCGGCGCTGCTAGGCCTCAACCGTGATCTGGAGGATTGCGAGGCGTTCGACCTGCTGATCGTCGGCGGCGGTCCAGCCGGGGTCGCGGCCGGCGTCTATGCAGGCGCGGAAGGGCTGCGCGCTTTGCTTGTGGAGGATATCGCCATCGGCGGCCAGGCTGGCACGTCCAGCCGGATCGAAAATTATATGGGCTTTCCCACCGGCATTTCCGGCGCTGACCTGGTCTGGCGCGGCGAGGTGCAGGCGATGAAATTCGGCACCCGTTTTGTGATGCCGCGTCGCGTCGTCGCTTTGGAGCGAATGGAAAGCGGCGAATTCTGCGCCACTTTCGAAAATGGGCAGGGAGTGCGGGCGGGCGCGGTCGTCGTGGCGACCGGCGTGCAATATCGGCGCCTGCCGATCGACCGTTTCGCCGAGTTCGAAGGGACCGGCATCTATTATGCCGCGACCGAAAATGAAGCCCGCTATTGCAAGGGCGCGGAGGCCGTGGTCATCGGCGGCGGCAATTCGGCGGGGCAGGCGGCCATGTATCTCAGCCGCTCGGCCGACCATGTCCGCCTGCTGGTCCGGGGACAGTCGCTTGCCGCGTCCATGTCCGCCTATCTTTCCAGCCGGTTGGAAGCCGATCCGCGCATCACCATCGAATATGGTGCCGAGGTCGTTGCGCTTGAGGGTGCGGAAAAGCTGAATGAAGTCACCATCCGCCATGTTCGCGAGGGGATCCGGCGCACGCTGCCGGTCTGCGCGATGTTCGTCATGGTGGGCGCCGCGCCCAATACGGAATGGCTATCGGGCCTTATCGATCTCGACGAGAAGGGATTTGTGAAGACGGGAGAGCTTGTCGGCGGCTCATCTCCTTATGCCACTTCCCGGCCGGGGATATTCGCGGTGGGCGATGTCCGGGCCGGCTCGGTCAAAAGGGTCGCGTCATCGGTGGGCGAGGGATCGGTGGTCATCTCGCACGTGTGGGCGCATCTGAACGGTTAAGGGCTTCGCTCAGGCGGACGCGCTCTGGTCGGCTGACAATACCGAACCGGCCGACGCCGCGACGACCAGCCCGATCGCCAGCCACTGCACGATCGTCAGATGCTCGCCGAGCAACAGGGCGCCCGCCAGCGCGCCAGCGGCCGGTTCGACGCTGAGCAGCACGCCGAACCGGTTCGCCGGTATATGTTTGAGCGCGACCATTTCGAGGGAATAGGGAATGGCGCTGGAAAGGAGAGCGGTGACGAGGCCCATCAGGATCAGCGCGGGCGCCAGCAAGGTGCCGCCCGCCTCGTGAACGCCGATCGGGACCACGATCAACGCCGCCGTCATCATGCCGACCGCTACCGCCTGCCCACCGGCAATATGGCCCGTGCGTTTGCCGAAGATGATGTAAAGGCCCCAGAACAGCCCTGCGCCAAGTCCAAAGCCAATGCCGGCGGGGTCCAGCGCATGTTGGGTCTGGTGTAGCGGCAGCAGCAGGAGCAGGCCGAGTGCCGCCAGTCCCACCATCGCGAAATGGACGGGACGACGCGAGTAGATGAGCGATACGGTCAGAGGACCCAGAAATTCGATCGCGATCGCGAGGCCCAGGGGGATCGTCCGCAAGGCCATGTAGAAGCAGAAATTCATGAGGCCTAGCGCTGCGCCATAACGCATCGTCGCGAACAGATCGGGCCGCGCCAGGGGACGACGCCACGGCCGGAACAGCAGAAGCAGGATCAGCGCGGAAAAGCCGACGCGATAGGCGACGGTTCCCGGAGCGCCGACCAGCGGAAACAGATGTTTGCCAAAGGATGTGCCCACGCAGAAGGAGATGATCGATCCAGCCAACGCCAGATAGGGGATGGCATTTTGAAGCGGTGATGCTGCAACGGGCGATGCGGAGGGGGCGGTATTCATGCCCTCTCTATAAGAAGACCAGGCTGGCGAAGGCTGGCGAAATTCAGCATATGAAGCCTGAAACCGGCATAATATGAAAGCTGATGATGGAAAACGTCGAACTGGATCCATTCGACCGGCGAATCATTGCGGTCGTGAGGCGCAACAATCTGGAACCTGCCCGTTCGATCGCGCAGACGGTCGGGCTTTCGGAAAGCGCAGTCCTTCGCCGGCTGCGCCGGTTACGGGCATCGGGCGTGATCGTAGCGGACGTGTCCCTTGTCGATCCGATGCGCCTGTCTCCCTCGATCACCATCCATGTTCTGGTCGAACTCAATCAATCCGGCCTTCGCCTGGAAAAGACGTTCGCCGACAAATTGGCGGAGCGCACCGAGGTGATCGGCGCCTGGAACGTGACGGGACGCACCGATTTCCTGCTGATGGTGGCGGTACCCTCGATCGAGGCCTATCAGCGCTTTTCCGACGAGGTTCTGGCCGCCGACGAGAATGTCCGTGATTTTGAAACGCTGGTCAGCTTGCGTGAGATCGTGAGATATGATCCGCTGCGCGCAGGGCAGCCGGTATGAACGCCTGAGGCGGCGGACTGGTTGGGCTGCAGGAAAGCTGTCCTTCGCCCGAGCGGAGGATTGCCATGGCTTTCCCCGAACGGCATTTCCCACCCGCAAATTCCATTCTTCTCCCGCCCGGAACGGCCCTTGCCTGTCATCGAAATGCAATGCGATCGTCATATCGGCTTTCATCATGACATGTTGAAACCGGGGCGAGCCATTGTCATTGCAACTCCTGATCGTCGAGGATGACGAAGAACTGGCGGCGCAGCTGGGTGAGCAACTGGCGCGGTTCGGCCATCGGGTGACGATCGCGGGCGATGGGCGGCGTGCCAATCAGGCGCTGGGCAGCACCCATTTCGACGCGATCATATTGGACCGCATCCTGCCGATGATGGACGGGCTGTCGCTGCTCAAGGACTTGCGCGACCATCATATCCTGACGCCGGTCATCATGATGACGGCTCTGGGCCAATCCCGGCAGAAGATCGAGGGATTGGAAAGCGGCGCCGACGATTATGTCGTGAAGCCCGTCGACCCCGCCGAACTCAATGCGCGGCTTCAGGCCCTGGTCAGGGCACGGGGTTGGACCGAGCAAAGGGAAGACGAAACCCTGCGGGCGGGAGACGTTGTGGTCAGCCCGGCCCGGCACAGCGCGTGGCGGAACGGCAAGACGCTCCGTTTGCAGAAGACCGAATTCAAGGTGCTGACCGAACTGGCGCGCAACGCGGGCACGCCCATGACCAGGGCGATGCTGCTGGAGCGGGTCTGGAATTATGATTTCGAGCCTGCCACCAATCTGGTGGATGCCTATATCCGCCGGTTGCGGATCAGGCTGACGGAATTTGGTGGCGAAGATCCCATTATCACCATCAGGGGGCTGGGCTATATGCTGCGGGAGTGATGCTCCTGAAATCCCTCCGCGCGCTGACGATCGCCTTTCTTCTTCTCTTCCTTTCTGTGACCCTGGCGACTGCGCTGGGCATTTATTTCTCTGGCCGTTCCACGACCGATCATCTGATCGAACGGCGCATGACGGCCGTCAGCATGATGATCGCCCCGGCCGCGGTTGAGGCAGACCGCTTGGAGGATATCCGCAGCCGCTTGATCGCCGCCATCCAGGACCGCGATATGGCTGATCTGGGTTTCATCCTGCTCAAGGATGGCAAGCCGGTCGTGAGCAATATGCGCATCGACCGCCCCTTGCCTGTCGGCCTCTCCTATATCGACGGGGCCGACCGGATCGGCGGGCTTTCGCATGGCCGCGCTCTTGTTCGCGATGTGGGGCAGGGGGTGCGGCTGGCCGTGATCGCCAAAACCGAACCGTCCGACAATGATGGCGCGTCGCGCAAGCACATCTATCTGCTGGGTTTCGGGTCGATTGTTGCGGTGGTGCTGGCGGCCGCCATGACTTTCACACTGATCATTCGGAAGCGCATGGTGGAAATGCGACGCGCGATGGACGCCATTTCCAAGGGCGATCTGTCGCGGCGCGTGCCGGTGAACGGGTCGGATACCGTTTTTAACCTTCAGGCTCAGGCTTTCAACCGGATGCTGGGCTGCGTCACCGACAGAATGGAAGACATGCGCCACATGGCCAATGGCGTCGCGCATGAACTGCGGACGCCCGTGGCGCGACTGCGCAACCAGTTGAACCTGATCGCCCATGATCCGCAGGCAGCGCCTGTGCGCGATAAAATCGGGAAAGCACAGGCGCAGGCCGATGCCCTGCTCGGCATTTTTTCGGCGCTGCTGCGCCTGGCGGAAATCGATGGCGGGGCACGGCGGGCGAATTTCGCGCCCATCGATCTCGCAAGCCTGATTGAGGAATGTGTCGAAGAACTGGATGCAGTGGCCGAGGATAGCGCCCATCGCCTTGTCACGCAGTCGCTGGAGCAGGCCATGGTGCATGGCGACCGGCAGCTTCTCTCTCAGATGATCGTCAATCTGGTGGAAAATGCCCTCCGGCACACGCCGGCCGGTACGGACGTTCGCATCAGCCTGTCCCGCGAACAGGCGGGTGAGGTCTTGCTGACCGTGGCAGATAACGGCCCTGGCATCGCCCCTGCCGACAGGGCAAAGGCGCTGGATCGGTTTGGACGCCTGGCAGGTAGCGCGGATGCTGATGGCCATGGCTTCGGTCTGCCGTTGGTGGCCTCGATCGCTCGCCTGCACGGAGGATCGGTCGAGTTGGGCGATGCGCAACCGGGCCTCAAAGTCGATGTGCTTCTCCCGTCCCAACCTGTCGGGTGATGCGCAGGAGTGGATCGGAGACATGATGATCCTCCCGATCGCATGATGGGGAGGATCGATGTCGGCAATCGCCGATTACAGGTAAAAAAATGGCGCGCCCGACCGGCGCGCCATTTTTCCGTTTCTGAAGATCAGAATTTCACGCTGGCTTCCACGCCATAGGTACGCGGCGCGTTGAAGTTGCCATAATCGCCCAGCACGTTGGCGATGCTGCCCTGCGTCACGTTGCTCGTCGGTGCGGCGGGCAGGCTGTTCGACGGGTCGCGGCGGAACACATATTGTTCGTTGAACAGATTGCGGCCCCAGAGGCTCAAGGTCAGGCTGCGGCCATTGCCCGTGCCGATATCCGCCAGAGAGATGCGGCCGTTGAAGATCAGCGAGCTGTCATTCTTCGTCGCGAACTGGTCGAAGGCCTGGGTGGCCTGCGAATAGTTGCCGTCGAAGTGGAACTTCAGCTTCGTGTCGCCGCCGCCGATCGGCAGGGCATAGTCGATCGACCCGCTCGCGGCGTTGCGCGGCGTGAACACGATGTAGAAATTCTGATAGACGCTGGTCGAACGGCCCGCCGTGTCGGTCGCGGTGATCAGCACCGGCGGGATCTTCGTATAGGTGTAGGCATAGGAGGCGTTCAGCGTCAGCCCGTCGATCGGCTCGACGGTCAGGTCGGCCTCGATGCCGCGGATCTTGGTGATGCCCGGCGCATTGATGGTGACCAGATTGTTGAAGCTGCTGGTGCCGACGAACTGGATCGAGCTGATGTCGACCTGGCTGTTCTTGCGGTCCATGATGTAACCGGCCAGGTTGAAGCGGGCGCGGTTGTTCCAGAAGTCCGACTTTAGGCCGACTTCATAGGACTTCACGTCTTCAGGGTTGAAGGCCTGATAGTTGGACGTGCGCGAGCTGGCGCCGCCAGCACGATAGCCCGTCGCATATTTGGCATAGACGTGCACGTCGTTGCTGACGTCATAGGCGATGGTCGCCATCGGGTTGAAGCGGTTCCATGTCGCGTCCAGCGGCTTGTATCCCACGCTCGCAGCCGGCGGTGTGAGGTCATAGTTCACGTTGCGCGAATAGTGCAGCACGCCCTTCTTCTCGTCCCGCGTATAGCGGCCGCCCACGGTGATGTGCAGCGCGTCGGTGGCGTTCCAGGTGAGCTGGCCATAGGCGGCGTAGCTCTTCGACCAGACTTCCGAAGCGCGGTCGATCGAGCAGCCGTTGACCGCCGAGCCGACGAAGGCCGGGGTGGAGGCGGTGCAGAAGGGGATGCGGACATAACGGGCGCCGGTGACCACGCCATTGTTCACGAGGGCGACAGCGCCCATCGAACTGGGCGTCGCGGCGTCGTCGCTGACATGTTCGTTGAAATAGAACAGGCCCGCGACATAATCGACCGATCCGATCGTGCCGACCGCCTGCAATTCCTGGCTGAACTGGCGCTGGCGCAGGTCGGCAAGGCTGTAGCGGCTGAACGGGCAGGGCGAGGCAGCGGTGCACGAAGTGGTCAGGTTGACCAGCGGCGGACGGTGGGCGCCGCCCGAATTGTCCCACTGGGTCGCATCGACGCCGCGCCATGCCGTGATCGAACGCAGCTCGAATTCATCGCCCAGGTGCCATTTCAGCGTGTTGGTGAAGCCGTGCGTCCGGTCGACGCTGACCTGCTGCGGCACGCCGATATCGGCAACGCCCATGCGGGTGTCGCCATTGACGACGAGGCCGGGCAGCAGTGGCTTCACCGGACCGCCCGTCAATGTGGTATAGTTGGTGCCCGGCAGTTTGCAGGCCGGCTGCGACGCCTGGGTGCCGTTGACGCAGTTGTTGGGGTTGTAGTTCAGCAACTGGCTGTAGAAGGGCGTGTTCTCATCCTTGGCGACGTCATAGGCGAAGTCGTTGGTGATGGTGCTGGTCGGCTGCCAGCGCACGGCGGCGCGCAGGCCCTTGCGGTTATAATAGTTCCACCCGGCCTCGCCCGCGAGCGGATTGCGGGTGGTGGCGTCCTGATGCTGGATCACGCCGTCGAGCTTGATCGCGAAGCCGGCGATCGAGGGCAGGTTGATGTGGGCATTGGCGGTACGGCCGCCATAATTGCCAGCGCCCGCCTCGACGCGGCCACCCCATTCACCGGTCGGCGCCTTGCTGACGATGCTGAGCGCGCCGCCTTCGGTGTTCCGGCCGAACAGCGTGCCCTGCGGCCCCTTGAGCACTTCGACGCGCTCAATGTCGAACAACGCGGCGTTCAGGCCGTGCTGACGGCCCATATAGACGCCGTCGACATAGATGCCGACGCCCTGTTCGCGAGCGGGCTGGTTGGCGTCGAGCGGAACGATGCCGCGGATACCGATGGTGAGCGCCGACTGGCGCGCTTCGAAGGTCGCGATGCGCAGCGACGGCACTGCGCCGTCGGCAAGATCGTACAGGCTGGCGACGTGGCGGTCCTTGAGCGCCTCGGTGCTCATCACCGCCATGGAGATCGGCGTTTCCTGAAGATTGGTCTCACGCTTGGTGGCGGTGACGACGATGGTGCCGAGGCCCGCATCATCGGCTGCGCTGGCGGTCTCCGCAGCGGCGGCCTGATCGTCGACCGTGCTGGCAAGGGCAGGCGCGGAAACCGACGCCAGCAGCAGGCCGCAAAGGGACGCGCGCAGCGTGGTGGAAGAAGAGCGAATCATGTGAACCCCTTTTTATCCCTGAAGGATGTTTGCGGGGCGGCCACTAGGCGTTGATCACAACAGTTTTGTTACAATCATTGTCACATATACGGTAATGTTATTTTCATTTTCGCGTCATTTTCAGTGCGTTGGATATTAGTGGAAATATATCGTCCCATTTTTATTTGAAATATCAGTCGATTTACCGACCATAGTGCCCAATTAAATGTCATTCATATATGGATGAACCGGCTTGTAGCTGTTTTTCTGCGCAGCAGATTATCTCCACCTTCAATATGTATATGAGGACGGTACGCTGAGGTGGGTCGATCGGGCTTCTGTTCATCCTATCTCGGTTGTCTCTGGGAAATGTCATCGGGCGCGAAGCCTTGAGGTGACTTTGTCCTATTTTCGACCGCCGCTGAAAAATTTCCATCCGCCAACTGCGGTCATTTTCTGCCGTGGCGTCTCCCTGAAAGGAGCGCGAAGGCAAATATGGCAATAACTGTCACAGACAAGTCATCACCCGGCACCATAGCGCGACCGTTATGCACGGGCAGTCGGGGGGCGTGAACCTGTCGTGAAGCGGCTTCTTCTTTCCATTCATGATGTCGGTCCGCGGTTCGAGACGGAAGTCGACCGGCTGCTCGATCACCTGTCGCCCCATGCCGGGCCGGGCGAACTGGCGATGCTGGTGGTGCCGGACCATTGGGGGCGGCATCCGCTGGCCGTCGGTTCGCCCTTCGCGGCGCGGTTGCGGACATGGGCGGATGCGGGGGTAAGCATGTTCGCGCATGGCTGGTTCCACAAGGACATGGCCGTTCATGACGGCGCCGTCGAGCGGTTCAAGGCCCGCCACATGACAGCCGGGGAGGGCGAATTTCTGGGCATCGACGCCGCGACCGCGTCCCGGAGGATGGTCGATGGGCGCGATCTCATCGAACAGATCACCGGACGGCCGGTCGCCGGTTTCGTCGCGCCTGCCTGGCTTTATGGCGCGCCGGCGCTTGACGCGCTGGCACAGTGCGGCTTCGCGCTGGCGGAGGATCATATGAAGGTGTGGCATCCGCCATCGGGACAGGTGCTGGCACGCGGGCCCGTGGTCACCTGGGCCAGCCGCAGCCGGTCGCGCATCGCTTCCTCACTGCTGGCGGCTCGCCTGTTGCCGCCGCTGTTGCGGTTTGCGCCGGTCGCACGGGTGGCGGTGCATCCGGGCGACGCTCATGTGCCCGCGCTGCTCGCCAGCATCGACCGCGTATTGCGGTGGCTGGGGCGAACCCATCGTCCGGCGCGCTATGGCGACCTGCTGGCGGAGCGCGCATGCGCATCCTGACCTTCCTGCACAGTTTCGAGCCGGGCGGCGTCGAACGCGTCGCCTTGCGATTGATACGCCGCTGGCGGGAACAGGGCGTCGATGCGCCTTTGTTCCTGGGTCGTAGCGATGGCGCGATACGGGCGGAGTTGGGGGCGGGGCTGGACGCCCATATTCCCCGGCAGCCGCCCTTTTCGGTATCAGCGTTCGAGACGCTCTGGATGATCGCCACCTTGCCTGCCTTCATCCGCAGGCAACGGCCCGATGCGCTGTTTTGCGCCGGGAACAGCTATGCCGTCGTGGCCGTCGCCATGAAATTGCTGCTGGGCCGCGCCTGCCCGCCGATCCTGGCGAAGATCAGCAACGACCTTGAGCGGCGGGACATGATCTGGCCGGCGCGCATGGCCTATCGGCTCTGGTTGCGCATCCAGGGACGGTTCATCGACCATTTCGTGGCCATGGCGCCGGGACTGGAACAGGAGATCGCTGCTCTCATTCGCCCGAAGAATGGCGCGGTCAGCATCATTCCCGATCCCGCCCTGTCCCTGGAGCAGATCGATCGCCTCCGCGCCGTGCGGGCGGCACGGGGTGGGAAGGGGCGGCTGTTCGTCGCGATCGGGCGTCTGGCGCGGCAGAAGAACATACCGCTGATGCTCGATGCCTTTTCCCGGGTGGCCGATGCCGACGACCGTCTGCTGATCTTCGGCGACGGCCCTGCGCGAAAGGCTCTGGAAGCCCGCGCCGGCCGCCTCGGCATGGGTGATCGAGTGCGCTTCATGGGACATGTTGCCGACCCGGCCTTGCAGATCGGCCGCGCCGATGCCTTCCTGCTATCCTCCGACTATGAAGGCGTGCCCGCCGTTCTGCTGGAGGCGCTGGCCGTCGGACTGCCGGTCGTCGCCACGGAGTGCAGCGCAGCGATGCGGTCGCTTCTTGCCGATGGGGCACTGGGCCGCCTAACGCCGGTCGGGGACGTGACCGCCTTCGCTGCCGCGATCCGTGAAGCGCCGATGCCACAGGATGATTTCGTCAGTCTCAGGCTGACCCGCCGCTTCACGCTGGATGCTGCTTCCACGGCTTATCTCGACAGGTTCGATAAAATTTGCGCGCGCACGGCTGAGGTTGCCCGCATCCCGTGCCGTCAACCCCATCAGTCAACAATGACGAGCCATTTATGACCGGCAACAGCTCCACCGGCCTGCTTTCACGTTCTGCCGCACCGATCGATCCACTGCTCGATCCCAAACCCCTGATCCAGTCCGGGCGGAATTGGACCCGTTGGGCCGGACCACTGGTGTCGGTGCTGATCCTGGTGGTCGCCCTGCATCAGTTCCACGGCATCGATCCTGCCAGCCTGTGGGCGCTGCTGCCCGGCAGCGTCGCCTTCTGGGCGGCCTTTGCGCTTTATTATCTGGCCGGGCCACTCTCCGAATGGGTAATCTTCCGCCGTCTGTGGTCGATCCCGGCCGATGGGTTCGGCGCTCTGCTGCGCAAACTGGTCAGCAACGAAATCCTGCTCGGCTATTTGGGTGAAGTCTATTTCTACGCCTGGGCGCGGCGCAATGCGAAGATCACCACCGCTCCCTTCGGCGCCATCAAGGATGTGACGATCCTGTCGGCACTGGTCGGCAATGGCGTGACATTGGTGATGGTGGCCTTTGCCGTGCCGCTTCTGCGCGCGGTCGATGCGCGGCTCAATACGTGGGAAGTGGGCGGATCGATCCTGTTCGTGCTGGCGACCTCGCTGGTCGCGATGCTGCTGCGCAAGCGGCTGTTCACGCTGCCGAAGCGCGAATTGTGGATCGTCACCTTCATTCACCTGCTGCGCATCGTCGCGACCACGCTGCTGGCGGCGATGATGTGGCACATGCTGCTGCCCGCCATCGAACTGAGCTGGTGGATCTTGCTGGGTACGCTGCGTCAACTGGTGTCGCGCCTGCCCTTCCTGCCGAACAAGGATGTGGTGTTCGCCGGTATCGCGGCGTTCCTGATCGGGCGCGATAGCGAGATCGTCTCGGCCATGGCGCTGATGGCATCGCTCATCCTGGCGGCGCATCTGCTGGTCGGCATGGCTCTGGGTGTGACCGGCCTGCTGCGGGAAAATCAGGCATAATGATCGGGGCGATCATTCTTGCCAGTGCGGCGATCCGGTCGACGCCCGATCTGGGCAAGGCCGAGGGTCAGTGCCGTGCCCAGGAAAACGGCCCCGCCTATCTGGTGGATGTCAAGGGCCTGAAAGACCGCAAGGGGCGGCTGAAGCTGGAACTCTACCCAGCGAACGACGCCGATTTCCTGGCCGACGACAATATATTGATCTCCGCTGGAAAGCCGTTCCGCAGGGTCGAGGAGTCGGTGCCATCTTCGGGGACGGTGCAGCTTTGCATACGCGCGCCGGGGCCCGGCACCTATTCACTCAGCTTGCTGCACGACCGGGACGGCAATCGCCGTTTTTCCGTGTCGGTGGACGGTATCGGCTTTGCGGGCAATCCGAAGCTGGGATGGTCCAAGCCGTCTGCCGCCGCGGCCAGCGCGCCTGTGGGTAATGGCCCGACCCATGTCAGCATCATCGTCAATTATCGCCGGGGGCTGTTCTCCTTCGGTCCGTTGGAGAAATAACCATGCGCATCGTCGATGTCTGCGCTTTCTATGCGCCGAGCGGTGGCGGCGTGAAGACCTATGTGGAGCGCAAGCTGCGCGCAGGAACGCAGGCGGGCCATGAGATCATCATCCTGGCTCCGTCCGACAGCGATCGCGTCGTAGAGGCAGGCGGCGGGAAGATCGTCATGATGCCCGCGCGGCGCTTTCCGCTCGACCGGCGCTATTCCTATTTCGACGATGAACAGTCGCTTCACGCCCTGCTCGATCGGCTGCAACCCGATCTGGTCGAAGCGTCCTCGCCCTGGGCGAGTGCCGGGATGGTGGCCCGCTGGCCGGGAAAGGCGCCCCGCGCCCTCATCATGCATGCCGATCCGCTGTCCGCATATGCCTATCGCTGGTTCGGTTCGGTATTGAGCCGGGAGACGATCGATCGCGGGTTCGAATGGTTCTGGCGGCACCTGCGCCGGCTGGATGAAAGTTTCGACCTGGTCGTCAGCGCCAGCGACAGCCTGACCCAACGTCTGGAGGCGGGACGGCTCAAGCGCGTCATGACCCTGCCCATGGGCGTCGAGCCAGGACATTTCAGCCCGTCCCGTCGCAATGAACAGTTGCGTGCGCGGCTGCTGGAACGCTGCGGTCTGCGCCCCGACGCAACGCTGTTGCTGGGGGTTGGCCGCCATGCGCCCGAAAAGCGCTGGCCGATGGTGATCGACGCAGTGGCATCGGCGGGGTTCTCGACGCCGGTGGGACTGGTGCTGGTGGGCGATGGACGGGAGAGGGGGCGCGTCCGCCGCGCCGCCGCCAATAATCCGCATATCCAGTTGCTGGCACCCGTACATGACCGGCCGGCATTGGCGGAATTGCTGGCGAGCGCAGATGCGTTGGTCCATGGGTGCGAGGCGGAGACCTTCTGCATGGTCGCGGCCGAGGCGCGCGCCAGCGGTCTGCCGGTCATCGTGCCGGATGAAGGCGGCGCGTCGGATCAGGCGCGCAGTGGCGGCGGCCTGCTCTATCGCGCGGGGCAGGCGGACAGCCTTGCCGCTGCCATCATCGATTTTGCCGAAGGAGGCCGGGACCGCCAGCGTGATCTGGCCACGCGCCTGGCCCCGTCGGTCACGACCATGGACGACCATTTCGACCAGCTTTTTTCGGCCTATGAGCGTATCGCAGTGGAGCAATCCCGTGCTGCTTGATCGAAGAAGGCCGTGGTTGCTGCGGTTCAGGGCAACGGTCCGCAGCAAGCCCGTTCCGATCATTCCGGAACGCCCGGACGAAGCGGAGCAATCCCATCCCTGCGGCTTGCGCTATCGAAATGACAGCGAATGCTGGCCCATGGCGGCTGCCATATTGTGGTGGCTGCTGAAATCTCGTCCCTGAACAGTTGTGATTTGTGCAACGCAAAAATTTCGCTTGCGACTCGAATGAATCGGTGACAGCTTCCCTTTCGTCGAAGCAGGGGCGCTTCGGCAAAATGGTGGAACCCGACCGATGAAGGAATGGTTCCACCTCGATCGTTAAGAGATCGAACTGGCAATGACGCCGCCCGGACAGGTCACGCGACCTTTGTTCTGGCGGCTTTTTTATTTGGTTTTCGCTGGTGGCATGGATGCTGCCGGCGGCTCTCAACATCGACTTCTGCGCGTCGGATCGTGTTTCCGGCGATGGCTGGCTGCGCGCCTGGCGCGGCGGGACGACGACAGGGAAAGGACATGGGGAATGGCAGAGGGGGATAATCCGGACAGCGTCAGCCGACGCGGACTGCTCAAGACGTCGGGAACGGCAGCATTGTTTGCGGCAGTGCAGCAGTCGTTCCCGTCAGGCGCCTTCGCGGCTGGAACCGGCCCGGAAGTGACCGGCGCGAAGCTGGGTTTCATTGCGCTCACCGATGCGGCGCCGCTGATCATCGCCAGGGAACTCGGCTTTTTCGCGAAATATGGCATGCCCGACGTGCAGGTCGCCAAGCAGGCGAGCTGGGGAGCGACGCGCGACAATCTGGTGCTGGGCAGCGCCGGTGGCGGCATCGACGGTGCGCATATCCTGACGCCCATGCCCTATCTGCTGACGCTGGGCGCGATCGGCAGGGCAACGCCGATGAGCATCCTCGCCCGCCTCAACGTCAATGGCCAGGGCATTTCGGTGTCCAAGGAATATCTGGGTGCCAAGGCTGACATCAGCGCCGCCAAGATGAAGGGCGTGATCGCCCAGCGGAAGGCGTCGGGCAAGAAGATCACCATGGCCATGACCTTTCCAGGGGGCACGCATGACCTGTGGATCCGCTACTGGCTGGCGGCCGGGGGCATCGATCCCGACAAGGATGTCGAGCTGATCACCATTCCGCCGCCGCAGATGGTCGCGAACATGAAGGCTGATACCATGGATGCCTTCTGCGTGGGTGAGCCCTGGAACGACCAGCTGGTCGCGCAGCAGCTAGGTTATACCGCGGTATCGACCGGCCAGATGTGGATGAACCATCCCGAAAAGAGCTTTGCGATGCGCTCCGACTGGGTCGCGAAATATCCCAGGGCCGCGCAGGCGATCACCGCGGCGGTGCTGGAGGCGCAGCGCTGGGCGGATAATCCGAACAATGTCACGCGTCTGGCGGGCGCGATTTCCGGCCGCGATTATCTGAAATGCCCGATCACTGACATCGCCGACCGTTTGCAGGGCAATTTCACCATGGGCGATGGACGGAAATATCCCAACGCCCCCTTCAGGATGAAGTTCTGGAACGGCTATGCCAGCTTCCCCTACATGAGCCACGATCTGTGGTTCCTGACCGAGGAACAGCGCTGGGGCAAGCTGCCCATGTCGCTCGATACCAAGGCTGTCATCGCCAAGGTCAACCGGTCGGACATCTGGCGCAAGGCTGCTGCGATGCTGGGCGGAAAGGGACCGGCCAGCGACAGCCGCGGCGTCGAGAAATTCTTCGACGGCAAGAGCTTCGATCCCGCCAATCCCAAGGCCTATCTGGCCAGCCTGACGATCAAGCGCGTCTGATGGGAAAGGAACAGAGCATGGCTTCGCCATCACCCAACGGCAAGAAGGGGCCGTCGGCTTCGGCGGGCGGTTCCACCACCGAGCTGGGGGTCATCCTCCCCTATCCCGAGGAAGCGATCGCACGCCGCAGTTTCGAGCCGGTCGCGGCACCTGTGCATCCGCTCATGCGGCGGATGCGGGGCATGGCGGCGAGCATGCTGCCGACATTGGTGATGCTCGTGGGGCTGCTGGCCTTCTGGCAGCTGCTTTGCGGATCGCCGGACGCGGTTTTCCCCAGCCCGCTGAAGGTGTGGCAGGAAAGCCATGACGTCATAGTCCATCCCTTCAAGGGCGTGGATATCGGCCTCACCCATTTCAGCATTCAGAATGGCGGCGATGTCGGCATTGCCGGACATGTGCTGACCAGCCTCAGCCGGGTGCTGATCGGTTACAGCATGGCGGCGGTGGTCGGCGTGGCGCTGGGCATATTGATCGGGCAAAGCGTCTTTGCCTTTCGGGCGCTCGATCCCCTGTTCCAGGTGCTGCGCACCGTTCCGCCGCTCGCATGGCTGCCGATCAGCCTGGCCATCTTCCAGCAGGCGCAGCCTTCGGCGATCTTCCTGATCTTCATCACCGCGATCTGGCCGGTCATATTGAACACGGCGGCAGGCGTGCAGACCATTCCGGCGGCCTATCGCAATGTCGCCAAGGTGCTGGCGCTCAATCCGTTCGAATATTTCACCCGCATCATGCTGCCCGCCACGGTACCGCACATGTTCACGGGCCTTCGGATCGGGGTGGGCATGAGCTGGCTTGCCATCGTCGCAGCCGAAATGGTGCAGGGCGGCACCGGCGTCGGCTTCTTCATCTGGGACAGCTACAACAGCTCGCTGCTGACGGACACCATCGTCGCGCTGATCTGGATCGGCATTGTCGGCTTCGCGCTGGACCGCATCGTCGCATTCGCCGGCCGTGTCATCGGCCGCGCGAGCTAGGAGGAGACAGGCTCATGAAACAGCGCAGCTATCTCGCGCTAGAGGGCATCACCGTCGAATTTCCCACCAAGGCCGGGCGCTTTCGTGCCCTCGACGGGATCGATCTGGAGGTCGACAAGGGACAGTTCGTGGCGCTGATCGGCCATTCGGGTTGCGGCAAGTCGACCTTGCTCAACGCAGTGGCGGGTCTGGTCAAGCCGACGCGCGGCGCGATCTTCCTGGATGGGCAGATCGTCGATGCGCCGGGGCCGGACCGGGCGGTTGTCTTTCAGGACCATTCGCTGCTTCCCTGGCTGACGGTGGAGGAAAATGTCCGGCTCGCAGTCGACAAGACGGCGGGCGGCAAGAGCAAGTCCGAACGCAAGGAATGGGTCATGCACAATCTGGAACTGGTCCAGATGGGCCATGCCGCCGCCAGGCGTCCCGGCGAACTGTCCGGCGGCATGAAGCAGCGCGTCGGCATTGCCCGCGCCATCGCCATGAACCCGCGCGTGCTGTTGATGGACGAGCCGTTCGGCGCGCTGGATGCCCTGACGCGGGCGGCCCTTCAGGATGTGGTGATGGATTTGCAGGCACGGCTCAACAACACCGTGTTGATGATTACCCATGACGTGGATGAGGCGGTCCTGCTGGCGGACCGGGTGGTCATGATGACCAACGGCCCGGCGGCGCGGATCGGTGAGGACCGCGCCGTTTCGCTGGCCCGTCCGCGCAACCGGCTGGAGGCCATCGATGTGCCCGAATATGCCGATGCGCGCTCGGCCGTCATCCATTTCCTGCACGAGCGTTACCGCAATCCGGCGACGCTCGCGGCCTGAAATCAAGAAATCCGACTGGGAGAGGATGCTCTGGACAAGGCCCAGAAAAGCCATCGGGAGCAATATAAGGGGGATTTATGAAGAAGGTTTCTATCCTGTTGCCGGCGTCGGCCGTGTCTGCCGTGTCAGGGATGTTTGCGGTCACGACGCCGGCGCTGGCCCAGGATATCGTGTTCAAGCCGATCGTGGAGGCGCGGCTGCGCTATGAAACGGTCGATCAGGCCGGTCTGGCGCGTGACGCCGATGCGGTGACCATGCGGGTTCGGGCCGGTGGGGAGATTTCCAAGGGCCCGTTCGCGTTTCTCGCAGAAGCCGAAGGTACGCTGGCGATCGACGAGGATTATAATAGCGGGGTCAACGGCAAGACGCTCTATCCGATTGTCGCCGATCCTGAAACGGTCGAGGCCAACCGGGTGCAGATCCAATATCGCACCAAGCCGTTGGTCGTGACGGTCGGGCGGCAGCGGATCAATCTGGACGATCAGCGCTTTGTCGGTTCGGTCGCATGGCGCCAGAATGAGCAGACCTTCGATGCGGTGCGCGTCGAATATATGGGGATCAAGAACCTCAGGATCGACGTCACCTACGCGATTGCCGCGCGGACCATCTGGGGCATTGACGGCGGTAAGTTCGGCGCGGCCAACCGGCCGACGCAGATCGACGGCGATGACGTCTTTGCCAATGTCTCCTACAAGACGAAACTGGGCACACTGACGGGCTTCGCCTATCTGGTGGATGAAGATGAGGCGGTGCTGACCCTCCGCCGCAACAGCAGCCAGACCTACGGCGCGCGCTTCGTGGGTGCCCAGCCGCTGTCGAAGACGGTGAAGGTCAGCTATCTCGCCAGCTATGCCCGGCAGAGCGACTATGCCACCAATCCGGTCCATTATTCGGCAGACTATGCCCTGGCCGAGCTCGGGCTGGACGTCTCCGCCTTCAAGCTGACGGCGGGCTATGAATTGCTCGGGTCCGATGCAGGAGCGACCGGGATCGCGGGCGGCTTCGCCTTCCAGACGCCCTTCGCGACGCTGCACAAGTTCAACGGCTGGGCCGACAAGTTCCTGACCACGCCGGGCACCGGCCTTCAGGACTATTATGGCGGCATCGCCTATACGGTGCCCAAGGTCGGGAAAGCAGGCCCGCTGGTCGCCTCCTTCATCTACCATCATTTCAGCAGCGATCGGCTGTCGATCCATTATGGCGACGAATATAATGCCCAACTGACGATGAAGCTGAACAAGCATCTGAGCGCGCTGGTCAAATATGCCGATTATGAGCGCAAGGGCATCGCCAGCTACGCGGGTGACGCGGATACGAGGAAATTCTGGGCGCAGATCGATTACGCGCTCTGAAGTCTGACGACGAACTAGAGTGCGTGGACCAATTCCAGAGAGGCAGTTCTTTACCAATTTCCGCAGGAAGGCCGCTGTTCCAGACACACAGGCGTTGCGGACCCGGACAACGGCCACCCCGGCCTAAAATTGTCAATGCCTTGTTGCACAAAGCCCGTTTGACGCTGCCAGGCGCGTCGCCGACAACCCGGTCGGCGATCATCAGGCAAAAGGGATATGGGGCAATGCAGATCCATCGGCGAGGTTTGATGGTGAGCTTGGCCGCTCTGGCCGCAATGCCCCGGCCGGTGAGGGCTGCCGCGGCGATTGCCGATCCTCAACTGGCGCGGCTCATTGCCGGTATGCCCAAGGCGGAATATCATGTGCATCTCGAGGGCACGTTGGAAGCGGAAATGAAGTTCGCACTGGCGCAACGCAACGGCCTGAAACTGCCTTTTGCCGATGTGGCGGCGATGAGGGCCAGCTATAAGTTCAACGATCTGCCTAGTTTTCTCGCAATCTACTACGACGGAATGAAAGTCCTGCTCAAGGAGCAGGATTTCTATGACCTTAGCTACGCCTATCTGGCCAAGGCGGCGTCGCAGAACGTTGTTTATACTGAAATGTTCTTTGACCCTCAGGAACATTTGAAGCGCGGGGTGCCCATGGCTGCGGTGATCGGCGGAATCACGCAGGCCCGCCGCGACGCGCAGGCCACGCTGGGTATCCGATCACAGCTTATCCTTTGCTTTGTGCGCGATCTTTCGGCGGAAAGCGCGATGGCTGCACTGGATGCGGCCCTGCCGTTCAAGGAGCATCTGGTCGGGGTGGGGCTGGATTCCGATGAGAAAGACAACCCGCCGGAAAAATTCCGAGCCCATTTTGCCAAGGCACGCGCGCATGGCCTGCATGTGACGGCCCATTGCGATGTCGATCAGGTCGATACGTTGCGCCATATCCGCACGGCTTTGTTGGACCTGAAGGTGGATCGTATCGATCACGGCGGCAACATCGTGCAATCGCCGGAACTGGTAGCCATCGCACGTGAGCGCGGCATCTATTTCACGGTCTGCCCTTCCTTTTCCGGCACTTTGCGCGCTGGGATGAAACAGCCGGTCGACGTGGTGCGAGCCATGTTGGACGCGGGGCTAAAGGTTACGATCTCGTCGGATGATCCTGCTTATATGGGTAGCGAATATCTGAATGACGTTCTGATCCGCGCGGCGGATCGGAGCCATCTGACCAGTGCCGAAATCACGCTGATTGCCCGCAATGGCTTCGAGGCGGCGTGGCTGCCGAAGGCTGACAAGTCCGCCATGATCGCGCGGCTGGATAACTATGTGCGCTCCACGGTTTGAGAGCCTGTCTTAAGAGAACTGGAGTGTGCTGGACTTCGGCTCGTCTCGCCCTGAACTGAATCCCCGCATATTCCAGATCATCCCCCAGGGACGCCATCGCAGCCGGGTTTGTGGAAGGACCGGCGGTGGCGGTGTTTTGCCGTCAGCAGATACGTCCTGACCGGAACATCTGGGTGCCTACGTAGGTTTTCCGATTTGCAACCGGATCAAGGAGGGATGCGATGGGCAAGGGGATCTTGCTGTGGCTGCTGGGCGTGCCAATCCCGGTTATCATTCTTCTCTGGCTGTTCTTTCATTGACGCATGACGCAACCAAAAGCGCATGCGGTCGCCAGAACCGAATTGCTGGAAAGTGGTCGGGGAGACAGGATTCGAACCTGCGACATCCTGCTCCCAAAGCAGGCGCGCTACCAGACTGCGCTACTCCCCGGCGCCCTGCGGGCCTTAGCGGCGAAGACCGCCGCCCGTCAATCTTGCTTTGAACGGTTTCCCGCAGAAACTTCAGTCACATGAAAAAGGGCGGACCGTCCCAGACGATCCGCCCTTTCGAAAATCTCGCTGAAGCGAAGATTACTTGGCGTTCGCAGCGTTGCCCGCAACGTTCGCAGCAGCGTTCGCGGCGTTTTCAGCAGCGTTCGCAGCGTTGTCAGCAGCGTTAGCGGCATTCTCGACAACGTTCTCGACAACAGCGTTCGAAGCGTTCGCGGTCTCGTTGGCCGGCTTCTCACCGCAAGCGGCGAGGGCCATCAGGCCGGCCGAAGCGAAAACAACAGCGATCTTCTTCATTGTGTACGGCTCCCATAGCATTTTGCCGCGTCAGACACGTCTAAATCGTGACTTACGCGAGCGACCCGCATTAACGTGTGCGCTGCACAAATCAATGCTTTTCTGCGTCGGTGAAGCGACAGAATCACGCGACAAGCAGTTGTCTACTATAAAAGTTCAGTTAACGCCTAGCGATTCCGGGGCATTTGCGGTTTCAAAAAGCGCAACCGCCCAGGCCGCGACATTTTGCCGCAACTGGGCAGGATCGATCTTGTCCAGCGTGTCGTCCGGCGTGTGGTGAATGTCGAAATAGCGTGACCCGTCCTGTTGAAGATCGATGACGGGAATGCCGGCCTTCACCAGCGGCTCGATGTCGGAGCCACCACCAGCGGGCACGCGGCTGACACCGATCCCCAGGGGAGCCAGCCCCGCGCTGATCCGACGGGCGAGGGCGTCATGTCCCTGCGGCAGCTTGAAATCGACGCGCCACACCCGGTCGGCGCCAAAATCCGATTCCATCGCCATGGCATGAGCTTCCTTGCCATGGGCATCATAATAGGCGCGGCCGCCATTGCCGCCGACTTCCTCGGCGCCGGCCATCAGCACGCGGATGGTGCGGCGGGGCGTCCCGGCCTTGCCCGCCTGAAGCGCGGCCGCAGCCACGATGCCGCAGCCTGCTCCATCGTCGATCGCGCCCGTTCCCTGATCCCAGCTATCGAGGTGGCAGGCAGCGACGACCACACCGGCCTTGGGATCACTGCCCGGAATTTCGGCGATGACATTGCCCGATGGCTGGTCTTTCAGCATCTTCGAGGTGAGCGTCAGGTGAAGTCGGACCGGCTGGCCTCGCGTCACCATGCGGACAAGCTGTTCGGCATCGGGTACGCTGAGTGCTGCTGCGGGAATGGGTTTCGCGCCCTCGGCCCACATCTGTACGCCGGTATGGGGCTGGCGGTGATTGTCCGTGCCGATGGAGCGGATCAATATGGCGATGGCACCCTTTTTCGAAGCGATGCTGGGCCCCTGCCTGCGGGTGGCGCCGAAATAGCCATAGGAACTGCCGTCCTGCGTCGCGTGCATGGCATGGCTGACAAAGGCGATTTTCCCTTTCAGGCTGCCGTCGGGTGCCGCTTCGAGATCAGAGAGGGTCGGGAAATAGGCGATTTCCCCTTCGATGCCCTTGTCCGGGGTGGAGGCGCTGTTGCCCAATGCGGCGAGGACCAGATTTTGCGGGAAGGGCGACAGGATGTGCGCCTCGTCATGGCCGCGCAGCCAGACGGGCATGGTATAGGGTTCCGCACGGACGTTGGCGAACCCGAGCGCCTTCAGCCTTGCGACGGCCCAATCGCGGGCGCGGGCTTCCTGGGGCGTGCCCGCGGGGCGCGGGCCGACTTCGGTGGTCAGGCCCTCGGTAAAATCCCACGCGATGCTGTCCTTCAGCGCGGCCTCGCGAATCGTGCTGCTGTCGGAGGAGGCCGCGGCGAGGGAAGGCGTGGTGGTTAAGATGCTGCCGAGGAAAAGGGCGGCGAGCGTGCCCGATCGGATTTTTCGCATGGGTGAAGGCTTACCCGGCCATCCCCCATTTGCCAATGGCGTCCGCCTCCGCTAACCCCGCCCGGATTTCTAACGTTTGTCCTTTCGGAGCTGCTTCAGCCATGTCCGCCTCGTCTCAATATGCCTTCGTCATGAAAAACATGACCAAGAGCTTTGCCGGTGCCCAGAAGCCGGTACTCAGCAACATCAACCTGCAATTTTATCGCGGCGCCAAGATCGGCATCGTCGGTCCCAACGGCGCGGGCAAGTCGACGCTGATGAAGATCATGGGCGGCATCGACAAGGATTTCACCGGCGAGGCCTGGCCGGGTGAGAATATCACGGTAGGCTATCTTCCCCAGGAACCGCAGCTCGACCCCAGCAAGAATGTGCTGGAGAATGTCAAGGACGGCGCGCGCGAGATTGCGGACAAGATGGACCGCTTCAACGAGATCAGCATGCTGATGGCCGATCCGCCGGAGGATGCCGATTTCGACGCGCTCATGGAGGAAATGGGCACGTTGCAGGAACAGATCGACGCGGTCGACGGCTGGACGCTCGACAACCAGCTCGAAATCGCGATGGAGGCGTTGCGCTGCCCGCCGTCGGACTGGTCGGTGGAAAGCCTGTCGGGCGGTGAAAAGCGCCGCATCGCGCTGACCCGCCTGTTGATCCAGAAGCCGGATATCCTGCTGCTCGACGAACCGACCAACCATCTCGACGCCGAGAGCGTGGAATGGCTGGAAAATCATCTCAAGGAATATGCGGGCGCGGTGCTGATGATCACCCACGACCGCTATTTCCTCGACAATGTCGTGGGCTGGATACTCGAACTCGATCGCGGCAAATATTTCCCTTACGAGGGCAATTATTCCACCTATCTGGAAAAGAAGGCCCAGCGCCTGGAGCAGGAATCCCGCGAGGAATCCGGCCGCCAGAAGGCGATCAAGGACGAGCTGGAATGGATCCGCGCCGGCGTCAAAGGCCGTCAGACCAAGTCCAAGGCGCGTATCAAGAAGTTCGAGGAACTGGTCGCCGCGCAGGAAAATCGTACCCCCGGCAAGGCGCAGATCGTCATCCAGGTGCCCGAGCGTCTGGGCGGCAAGGTGATCGAGGCGAAGAATATCAGCAAGGCCTATGGCGATAAGCTGCTGTTCGAAAACCTGTCCTTCATGCTGCCGCCGGGTGGCATTGTCGGTGTGATCGGGCCGAACGGCGCGGGCAAGTCGACGCTGTTCAAGATCATCACCGGACAGGAACGGCCCGATTCAGGTGAGATCGACATCGGTTCGACCGTGCGCCTGGGCTATGTCGACCAGAGCCGCGACCATCTCGATCCGTCGAAGAATGTCTGGGAAGAAGTATCGGACGGCCTCGATTATGTGAAGGTCAACGGCCACGACATGTCGACGCGGGCCTATGTCGGTGCCTTCAACTTCAAGGGGCAGGACCAGCAGAAGAATGTCGGCAAGCTGTCGGGCGGCGAGCGCAATCGCGTCCATATCGCCAAGATGCTGAAGAAGGGCGGCAACGTCCTGCTGCTCGACGAACCGACCAACGATCTGGACGTCGAAACGCTCGCCGCGCTGGAAGAGGCGATCGAGAATTTCGCCGGCTGCGCGGTGGTCATCAGCCACGACCGCTTCTTCCTCGACCGTCTGGCGACTCACATCCTGGCTTTCGAGGGCGACAGCCATGTCGAATGGTTCGAGGGCAATTTCGAGATGTATGAAGAGGATAAGCGCCGCCGCCTGGGCGACGCCGCCGACCGTCCGACGCGCCTAGCCTACAAGAAGCTGACGCGCTGACGGAATGAGGCCCGGAAATGGGACCGCTTGCAAATTTTGCAACTGTTCAATTCGCACTTGCGGAATGATTTGCTGCGGTGCACATAGGGGGCGCCTTTCAGGCATCCTCTCCTAAAACTTTCGGGCCGGTCCTTCGGGATCGGCCTTTTTTTATGCGTGAAAGGGAGCGGGGAAGAGACGGCCGGGGGTTATCTAGGCGGTCGGTCGCTTACTGAAAGAAGAAAGTCCCTCCGGCGCGATCTCGCTGATCTCGATACGGGCCACGCGCGCCGCGGGCGGTCCGTCATGGGCGAAGGCGATGAACTGGTCCACGGCTTCGGTGGAACCTTCAACAAGGATTTCCACGCTGCCGTCCATCCGGTTTCGCACCCAGCCGGCCAGGTGGAGGCTGTTAGCGGTTTCAACGGTCCAGTTGCGGTAGAAGACGCCCTGCACCCGCCCAAGGATCATCAGATGGCGGGCGATAATGCTCATCAATGCACCCGCTTGATCCAGGTCTGTCCGTCGCGGCTTTCCACCTTGAAATTCTTGATCGAGCGGACGAGATCGGAAAGCCGCTTGAAGCCGTAATTGCGGGTATCGAAGCTGGAACGGTTGCCTGCGAGCTGACCGACTTCACTAGGGCGCGCAAATCCCTGATCATCGCGCTTCACGGCGTTGTAGGCGTCGATGAGCAGCTTGACGAGGTCCGGAGCGACTCCGGTGCCGTCTACATCGGTGTCGTCCTCCTCCGTCCCGACTTCTTCTTCGACGGGTTCCTGCCTTGTGCTGGTCAGGGCAACGACGTCGATGAAGCGGGTGCATGCGCTGCGGAAGGCTACCGGCGTCTTGTCCGAGCCAAAGCCATAGACGGGAATGCCCTGCTGCCGGATGCGGGTGACGAGGGGCGTGAAATCGCTGTCGCTCGACATCAGGCCGAAACCGGTGACGCGTCCCGACGCCATCAGGTCCATGGCGTCGATCGTCATCTTCATGTCGGTGGCATTCTTCCCCTTGGTGAGGTCGAACTGCTGCTGCGTCTCGATCGCCTGCGTTACCGCCTGCCGCGCCCAGCCCTTGAGCGCGGGCTTGCTCCAATTGCCATAGGCACGGCGAATGTTGACGGTGCCCAGTTCCGCCAGAACGGTGAGCACGGGGTCGAAATGGTCGGCGGAAGCATTGTCTGCATCGATCAACAGGGCAACATTGCCGCTGGGGATCGGCGAGGTCATCAGGCCTCCAGCGGTGCCGGTTGGAATTCGCCGCTCGCCTCGTCCAGCAAGTGAAGCTGGCCGTCGGCAATGGCGAAGAAGGCGCCGATCAACTTGATCTCGCCAGCCCGCTCCTTCTGCCGGACGCAGGGGAAGGTGCGCAGGTTGGTCAGGCTGACCTTGACCCCTTCCTGCTCCATCGCGCGCTCGGCGTCGCGACTGCTATTGTCGTCTCCGAAGCGGTCGACCACCTTTTCACGCGCCTCGTCGAGCAACTGTATCCAGTTGTGAACGAAGCCCCCTTCACCCGGAGGCGCATCCTTCAGCGCGTGCGTGAGCGCAGCCTTGCAGCCGCCGCACTTGCCATGCCCCATGACCACGATCTCGCCCACCTTGAGCACCTGGACGGCAAATTCCAGCGCTGCCGAGACGCCATGATGGCCGGGATTGGTTTCGAAGGGCGGCACCAGCGCGGCGACATTGCGCACGACGAAGATTTCGCCGGGATGGGTATCGAAAATCTGTGCGGGATCGACGCGGCTGTCGGAACAGGCGATGACCATCACGCGCGGGCTCTGGCCTTCGCTCAGTTCGCTCCATCGTTCCCGCTGCTGGGTCCAGCCGGTGTTGCGGAAGCGGCGATAGCCGGTGAGCATGTCAGCAAAATCGGTCATGCGTGGGTCTGTGCACAACAATGTTGGGGCTGGCAAGAGGGGGCTTGCATCGCTATTTGGGGCGCATGACCGATATTGCACCCATCCCCGGCGATCGTTCCACCAGCCGCCCCGAACGTGTCCGCAAGCCGGACTGGATTCGCGTCAAGGCGCCGACCAGCCCAGGCTATCATGAGACTCGCAAGCTGATGCGGGAAAAGGGGCTGGCGACGGTGTGCGAGGAGGCCGCCTGCCCGAATATCGGTGAATGCTGGACCAAGAAGCATGCGACCGTGATGATCCTGGGCGACGTCTGCACCCGGGCCTGCGCCTTTTGCAACGTCAAGACCGGCATGCCGCGCAAGGTGGATCCCAATGAGCCGCAGAATCTGGCTGACGCCTGCGCGGAAATGGGCCTGGAGCACATCGTCATCACCTCGGTCGATCGCGACGACCTGCCTGATGGCGGCGCATCGCAGTTCGTGAAGGTGATCGAGGCGCTGCGTCGCACGACTCCGGACACGACGATCGAGATCCTGACGCCGGACTTCCGCAACAAGCATGAACGGGCGGTCGAAATGATCGTCGCCGCGCGCCCGGACGTCTATAACCACAATCTGGAAACGGTGCCGCGGCTTTACCCGACCATCCGCCCAGGTGCGCGCTATTATGCCTCGCTGCGTTTGCTGGAGACGGTGAAGAAGCTCGATCCGTCGATCTTCACCAAGTCCGGCATCATGCTGGGCCTGGGTGAGGAGCGGCTGGAGGTCCATCAGGTGATGGACGACATGCGATCGGCCGACATCGATTTCCTCACCATGGGGCAATATCTCCAGCCGACGCCCAAACATGCCAAGGTCATGGAATTCGTGGCTCCGGCGGCGTTCAACGCTTATGCCGCAATTGCCCGGGCCAAGGGTTTCCTCCAGGTCGCGTCCAGTCCGCTGACCCGTTCCAGCTATCATGCGGGCAAGGATTTCGCCGAAATGAGGGCCGCGCGCGAGGCGCAACTGGCAAAGGCCGCCCAGTAAGCATCATGCCCAAGCATAACGAAACGCGGCCGCTTCCCTACACGCCCGAACAGATGTTCGACCTGGTGGCGAATGTCGAAGCCTATCCCGAGTTCCTGCCCTGGGTCAGCGCGATCCGGGTCCGTTCCGACGGCGAGTCGGAAATGGTCGCGGACATGATCGTCGGCTTCAAGGGGATCAAGGAAAGCTTTACGTCCCGCGTCCACAAGCATCGGCCCGACCATGTGCGGGTCGATTATCTCGACGGGCCACTCAAGCACCTCCACAATGAATGGACCTTCCGTGACGACGGCAAGGGCGGGGTGCTGGTCGATTTCGAGGTCGAGTTCGAATTCAAGAGCAGGCTGTTCGAAATGCTGGCGGGGCAGATGTTCGACAAGGCGCTGCGCAAGATGATCGGCGCCTTCGAAACCCGCGCGGCGGAACTTTACGGCGCGGGCGAATCGGGCAACAGCAGTTCGAGCGCGCAAAGCGCCGCCTGAAGGCGAACGCCGCCCCGGCCCGTATCGCCGAAATGACGCATGTCGGCCACGATCTTGTCGGGGCTGCCGCCCCGTTCCGCGCGGGCGAAAACGACCGTGCCGACGGGTTTCTGCTCCGATCCCCCGCCAGGGCCGGCTATGCCGGTGATCGCGACGGCGACATGGGCGTGGCTCTTGTTGAGCGCGCCTTGCGCCATGGCCCAGGCGGTGGCGATGGAAACCGCGCCGAAGGTTTCGATGACATCCTGCGAAACTTTGAGAAGTTCGCTCTTCATGTCGTTGGAATAAGTGATGAACCCGGCTTCGAAAACTTCCGACGACCCAGCGATTTCGGTGAGCGCCGCCGACACAAGCCCACCGGTGCAGCTTTCGGCGACAGCAATGGTGCGGCCCGCGCGACGGTTGGCGATGATGACGCGCTCGGCAAGTTCGACGAGCGGCGCGGGAAGGATGCTGTCTGGCATGGCGGTCAGGATAGCGCGGGGAGGGAGAGAGTCGCAACCGCCTGTGCGGCGATGCCTTCGCGGCGTCCCGCAAAGCCCAGCCGCTCCGTGGTGGTGGCCTTCACGCTGACCCGGTCGAGGGGTAGGCCCAGTATTTCCGCGATGCGGGCGCGCATGGCGTCGCGATGCGGGCCGATTTTCGGCGCCTCGCAGATCAGCGTCAGGTCGATATGCTCGACGATGCCGTCCCGTTTCGCGACACGTTCCCCCGCATATTCCAGAAATCGGTGGGAGGCCGCGCCGCGCCATTGCGGATCGGATGGCGGGAAATGGCTGCCGATATCGCCTTCTGCGAGTGCGCCAAGCAAGGCATCGACAATCGCATGAAGCGCGACGTCCGCGTCGCTATGACCGGAAAGCCCGCGATCATGGGGAATTTTGATGCCACCCAGCCAAAGCTCTTCCTTTTCCGCGAGACGGTGGACGTCATATCCCATGCCGACCCGGATGCTGCGTGCGGCGCCAAGTTGCGCTTCGGCGCGAGCGAAATCCTGTGGATAGGTCAATTTTTCGAGCCTTTCGTCTCCGGCGACCAGGAGGATCGCGCCTCCCTGCGCCTTCAGCATCTGCGCGTCGTCCGTGGCTTCCCGCGAATCGTCCCATTGCCGGTGCGCGGCGAGGATCGCGTCGAAATGGAAGGCCTGGGGTGTCTGGACGCGGACCAGCGCGTTCCGGTCGACCACTTCGCCTGCATGGCTGACCAGCGTGTCGGCGATGGGCAGGGTGGGGATCGCACCAGGCGCCCGGTCGAGCGCGGCGAGCAGGCGGTCGATCACCGCGAGCGGCAGGAAAGGGCGGGCAGCGTCATGGATCAGGATGCGAGCGGCACCGCCTGACGTTGCGATATGCTCCAGCCCCGCACGCACGGAGCCGCGGCGGCTGTCTGCGCCTTCGACGATCGCCGCGACGGGGCGATCCCCCAATGCGGCGCGGGCGGTTTCCTCCTGTCCGGGACCGACCGCCACGATGATGGAATCGATGGTGGGGTGGCTGGCCAGCGCAGCGACGGCGTGAGCGAGGACGGGCTTGCCCGCGACAAGCCGAAACTGCTTGGGAACATCGCCGCCCGCGCGGCTTCCCTGTCCTGCTGCGACCAGCAATGCGACGGTTTTTTCGGTCATGGTCGCGCCTGTATCGCAGGGCGCTTTGGACCGCCAGCCCCGGCTTGCTTGCTGCGCGGGACGATTTGGGCTAAGGGCTGCCTGTTTTTTAGGCAATGCCAGATTGATGACGAGTTGATGAAGACCCTTTCCCCCATATCCATCGGACCTGTGACGATCGACATGCCGGTCATATTGGCGCCCATGACGGGCGTGACCGACATGCCGTTCCGCACGCTGGTGCGGCGCTATGGCTCTGGTCTCAACGTGACCGAGATGATCGCGACCGCCGCGATGATCCGCGAAACGCGCCAATCCTTGCAGAAGGCGGCATGGCATCCGGTGGAGGAGCCGGTCTCGATGCAACTCGCGGGCTGCTCGCCCATCGAGATGGCGGAGGCCGCCAAGCTCAATGCCGATCGCGGCGCCGCGATCATCGACATCAATATGGGCTGCCCGGTGAAGAAGGTCGTCAATGGCGATGCCGGCAGTGCCCTGATGCGCGATCTGCCGTTGGCCGCTGCCCTGATTGAGGCGACGGTGAAGGCCGTGGATGTGCCCGTCACCGTCAAGATGCGGATGGGCTGGGACCATGCCAGCCTCAATGCGCCGGAATTGGCGAGGATCGCCGAGGATCTGGGCGCGAAGCTGATCACCGTCCATGGCCGCACCCGTTGCCAGATGTATAAGGGGTGCGCCGACTGGGCCTTCGTCCGCAGCGTCAAGGAGGCGGTGTCGCTGCCCGTGATCGTCAATGGCGACATCTGCTCCATCGATGACGCGGAAACCGCGCTGGAACAAAGCGGCGCGGACGGCGTGATGATCGGGCGCGGCGCCTATGGACGGCCCTGGCTGATCGGACAGGTGATGCACTGGTTCCGCACCGGCGAGCGCCTGGCCGACCCGGCGCTGGAGGAGCAATATCGCGTGATCGTCGAGCATTATCGCGCGATGATCGATCATTATGACGGCCTGACCGGCGTGAACATGGCGCGCAAGCATATCGGCTGGTATACCAAGGGGCTGCCGGGATCGGCCGAGTTCCGCAATGCCGTTAATCAGGAACCGGACGGTGATGTCGTGCTCGACATGCTGGCGCGCTTCTACGAACCGCTGATCGCCGACGAGGGACCGGTCGAGACGCGCAAGGCGGCATGACGGCAGATATGACGACCATCCCGTCGCTTCGACCGCAACAGGATGGGCCTTCGCTTTCCGAACTGATGACGGCGCTGCCGGTGGCCACGCTGGTGATCCGGCCGGACAACAGCATCGCGGACGCCAACGTGCGGGCGGAAACGCTGCTCAACATGGCGCGATCGGCCATTGTCGGCAGCGATATCGCGCGCACGATCCGGATGGCGGAAATGGGCGCCCGCTTCGATATCTGGCACAGCAACAAGCCGATCGCGGCCTACGATATCCGCGTCCATGCCGGGCGGACGGCGGAGATGGAGGTCGATCTGATGATCGCGCCGATCGTCGATCATGAAGGGTGGCGCGTGGTGTCGATCCATGCCCAGAGCCAGGCGCGCAAGATCGGCCATCGCGGCACCGCAGGGGGGGCGCGATCGGCGATCGGCGCGGCGGCGATCCTGGCGCATGAGATCAAGAATCCCCTGTCGGGCATTCGTGGCGCGGCGCAATTGCTGGAATCGGGCCATAACGGGCGCGACGCGGCGCTGACGCAGTTGATCTGCAATGAAGTGGACCGGATCGCGGCGTTGATCGACCGGATGCAGGATTTCACCACCGACCGGACGCTGGAATGCCGTAGCGGCAACATCTACCCGCTGATCGACCGGGCGGCCAATATCGCGGCTGCGGGCTTTGCCAGGAATATCCGGATCAAGAAAAGCTATGATCCATCGCTCCCCTTTGCCAACATCAACGACGATGCACTGGTGCAGGTGATGATCAACCTGCTCAAAAATGCCGCCGAGGCGCTGGAACACACCGCCAAGCCGCGCATCAGGGTGGAGACGGCCTTCCGTCACGGCGTGTCCGTCGTGGTGGGGAGGGGCAAGGGCAGCGCCGTGCTGCCGATCGAGATTTTGGTGGTCGACAACGGGCCGGGCGTGCCGGAGCATATTCTGGACCATCTGTTCAATCCGTTCATCACCGGACGGCGGGATGGAACGGGCCTGGGCCTGGCGCTGGTCGACAAGCTGGTGCGGGACATGAGCGGGTTCGTTCAATATTCGCGCGATCGGGAAGCGGGGGAATCGACCTTCCGCATCCTGCTGCCGATGGGAATGGGGTAATGGGGGCGACAGGCGCGATTCTGGTGGTGGATGACGATCCGGCGATCTGCGTGGTCGTCGGTGAAGCGCTGCGGCGGCAGGGGCACAGGGTCAAGACGGCGGCCTCCATCCGGGAACGCACTGCCCTGGTGGAAAGCTTTTCGCCCGACGTGCTGATTACGGACGTCATGCTGCCCGATGGAGATGGGCTGGACGGCATTGCCGACATATTGGCGCATCGGCCTGCCCTCAGCATCATCATCCTGTCGGCGCAGAACACGCTGAACACGGCGATCCGCGCCACGGAAAAGGGCGCTTTCGAATATCTGCCCAAGCCCTTCGACCTCAATGAACTGACGCGGGCGGTTTCCGACGCGCTGGGTTCGAGAAAGGGCGTGGAGGAAGGAACGGCCGATGCGGGCCTGCCCCATGACGGCCTGCCGCTGGTTGGCCGCTCTCCGGCGATGCAGGAGGTTTACCGGACGATCGCCCGCGTATTGTCGAATGACCTCAGCATATTGGTGCTGGGCGAATCCGGCACCGGCAAGGAACTGGTGGCCGAGGCGATCCACAGCCTGGGGCAGCGGCGGACCAAACCCTTCGTTCCGATCAACATGGCGGCCATTCCGCGTGAACTGATCGAGGCGGAACTGTTCGGTTATGAGAAGGGCGCGTTCACTGGCGCCCATGCGCGCACGGCGGGCAAGTTCGAACAGGCGCAAGGCGGTACGCTGTTCCTGGACGAGATCGGCGACATGCCGATGGAGGCGCAGACCCGGCTGCTGCGCGTGCTGCAATCGGGCGAGGTGACGACCGTCGGCGGCTCCAAGTCGGTCAAGGTCAATGTCCGCATCATCGCTGCCACCAACAAGGATCTGCCGCGGCTGATCGAGGAAAATCGGTTCCGGCAGGATTTATACTATCGCCTGAATGTCGTGCCGATTGCCCTGCCTGCCCTGCGCGAGCGGCGCGAGGATGTGATCCTGCTGGCCCGGCACTTCCTGGACCGAGCCGCGCAGGAAGGACTGCCGCGAAAATCCCTCTCCGAGGAGGCGGCGCAATTGCTGATGGCCTATCACTGGCCGGGCAATGTGCGCGAATTGCAGAATCTGATGCAGCGGCTGGCTGTCCTCAGCCGGGAAAATGTGATCACCGCCGATATTCTGCGCAACAGCCTGCCGCTGGAAGCCGTCCCCGCCGATTATGCCGCGCCCGCCGACTTGCTGGGGCAGGCGGTGCGGGAATGGGCGAAGCGCCAATTGGGGGTCGGTCTTACCCAGCCGAACCGCAATCTGCACGACGATCTGCTGGCCGTGGTGGAACCCATATTATTCCAGGAAACGCTGGCAAGCGTGGACGGGAACCAGATCCGCGCGGCTGGCCTGCTCGGCATCAACCGGAACACGCTGCGCAAGAAACTGACCGATTACGGGCTTGATCCGATGCAGCTTCGCATTGGCGATTGAGGCGGCCGGACGAAGCGACAGCGCTTTCCGACCGAAGGCGCAGCGCCGTGAAATACTGTGTTTGATCGGGCACATTAATGTTGTAACCACGCCACTATGGAAGGCGCAGTGACACTTCCGGCGCGGGGCCGGGCCTGGAAAAGACATTTTCCGCCTTTCCTGCGCCGTCGACTGGCGGCGTTGGTCGAGGCGGTTACCCTGGTTCTGTTTCTGGGGATGGCGGGGATCACCTATTTCCTGCTGAACGGACAAGGGCAGAGCTACACGCTGCTCACTCCGCCCATCGTGGCGCTGCTGCTGGTGGCCAACCTGGTTCCCGCGATCGCCCTGCTGGTACTCCTCGGGCGGCGGGTGGCAAAGCGGCGCGTGGCCCAGTCGGCCATTGGCAGCGATGGGCAGTTGCACGTCCGGCTGGTCGCCATCTTCTCGATCGTTGCCAGTGTGCCGATGCTGCTGGTGGTGATCTTCGCCTCGCTGCTGTTCCAATATGGCGTGCAATTCTGGTTTTCCGACAGCGCACGCGGAATGCTGCAAAATGCGAGCGATCTGGCGCGCGGTTATTATGAACAGAATCTGCGTGAGGTGGGGGATGAAACCACCACCATGGCAGGCGACCTGCGCGACTATCTGACCCAGTCCAAGGTTTCCAGTCCACGCTTTGCGGAAGGCTATATCTATCAGGTCGTGACGCGGAAGCTGAACCGATCAGCGATCATAGAGGTGGGCAAGGACGGCGTGGCACGGACCGCGGCGACCGTCGATCCGGACAGCCGACCAGCGTCAGAGATGCTTTCCCCCGATGTGATGAAGCGATTGGAAGCGGGCGAAAACGTCGTGGTGGCGGCCAAGCCCAACCAGATCGAGGCAGTGACGCTGCTCTATCCGGACGCCAAAATCTATCTCTACGCCACCCGCGACTCCGGCTCGACGGCGTTCAGCAATGTCGAGCGGGCGCAGAAGGTGTTGTCGGATTACGACATTTTCGCCGCCCAATCCCGCGCGTTGCAGTTGCGCTTCAACATCCTTCTGTTCGTCGGGTCGCTGCTGCTGGTGGGGGTGGCGGTCTATATCGCGCTCAAGGTGGCCGACTGGATGGTGCGGCCGGTCAATGAACTGGTGATGGCGGCACGCAGGATCACGGCGGGCGACCTGTCCGCGCGGGTAACCAGCCCGCAGGCGCGCGACGAGATTGGTACTCTGGCCTCGGCCTTCAACCGCATGACTCAGCGGCTGGAGGCGCAGACCGGTGCGCTGGTGGCGGCGAACAGCCAGTTGGATGAGCGGCGCGCCTTCAGTGAGGCGATCTTGTCCGGCGTGTCGGCCGGCGTGCTGTCGGTCGACAAGGACGGCATCATCCTGTTGCTGAACAGCTCTGCCGCGGCGATATTGGTGCGGGAGGGCGATGATCCGGTCGGTCGTCCGCTCACGGACGTGTCGCCTGAACTGGCGGAACTGTTGGAGTCGGAAGAAGGGGCGGGAATCGTCCAGATCCGGACCCATGGCGATGTGCGCACGCTGGCGGTGAAGGTGTCCGAGGATGCCTCCCGCCACATTCTGACCTTCGACGATATTACGCAGCAACTGTCCGACCAGCGGCGCGCGGCATGGTCCGACGTGGCGCGGCGGATCGCGCATGAGATCAAGAATCCGCTGACGCCGATCCAGTTGGCGGCCGAGCGGCTGCAGCGACGCTATGCCGAGGAAGTCACCAGCGACAAGGCGACCTTCACCCGGCTGACCGGGACCATCGTCAGGCAGGTGGGCGACCTGCGGCGGATCGTGGACGAATTCTCCTCCTTCGCACGGATGCCCAAGCCGGTATTCCGGCGCGAGAGGGTGGACGACATCGCTCGCCACGCCTTGTTCCTGCATGAGGTCGCGCATCCTGAGGTCCGGTTCGAATACCGGTCGGCGGACGCGGATATCGAACTGGTCTGCGACCGGCGGCAATTGGGGCAGGCGCTTACCAACATCGTCAAGAATGCGGTGGAGGCGATCGAGCCCAAGGCCGCGGCTGGCGACGGCGATGTGCGTGGCCATGTCCGCATGGCCGTCCACCAGGACGAAACCCATCTGCTGATCGAGGTGCAGGATGACGGCATCGGCCTGCCACCCGAACGCGAGCGCATATTGGAGCCTTATATGACCACCCGCACCAAGGGGACGGGTTTGGGGCTCGCCATCGTCAAGAAGATTGTCGAGGAACATATGGGCGAAATTCGCTTCGACGATGCGGAGGGCGGGGGCGCGCGGGTGACGCTGCGATTCCCCATCGCCGCGCTGGAGAAACTCGAAGAGGGGCAGGTGATTGCCTTGCCCCATGGGAAAACCACTGGAAAAGTGACAGCCAATGGCGCTTGATATTCTGATAGTCGATGACGAAGAGGACATTCGCGATCTGGTGGCGGGTGTGCTGGAGGATGAGGGCTTCGCCACCCGCACCGCCGCCAACAGCGACAGTGCGATCGAGGCGCTGGATGCCCGCCGGCCCTCGCTGGTGCTGCTCGACGTCTGGTTGCAGGGCTCCAGGCTCGACGGGCTGGAACTGCTGGACGAGATCAAGCGGCGCGACGCAACTATTCCGGTTCTGATGATCTCCGGTCATGGCAATATCGACACGGCGGTGGCCGCCATCCGGAAGGGCGCGGCGGATTTCATCGAAAAGCCGTTCGAGGCCGACCGGCTGCTGCATCTGGTATCGCGGGCGACCGAAACGGAAAGGCTGCGGCGCGAAAATCAGGTGCTCCGCGCCCGTTTCGGACAGGATGACGAACTGACCGGCACGTCCGCCGCCATCAATGCCGTGCGCGCAACGATCAAGAAAGTCGCCGGCACGGGGAGCCGCGTGCTGATTTCGGGCCCGGCGGGCGTCGGCAAGGAAGTCGCGGCGCGGATGCTGCATAGCTGGAGCGGGCGGGCGGACGCCCCCTTCATCATCGTGGCCGCCGCCCGCATGGACCCCGACCGGGTTGAGGAAGAGCTGTTCGGCGTCGAGGATCCGAGCGGACTGGTGCGTCCCGGCTATCTGGAGCAGGCGCATGGCGGCACGCTGTATCTCGACGAGATCGCCGACATGCCGCTGACGACCCAGGCGAAGATCCTGCGCGTCCTGACCGACCAGAGTTTCACCCGCGTGAGCGGGCAGCGGCAGGTGAAGGTGGATGTGCGCGTCATTTCCTCGACCGCGCTCAACCTGGCGACCGAAATCGAGGAGCGCCGGTTCCGCGAGGACTTATTCTACCGCTTGAACGTGGTGCCGCTGGTCATTCCCTCGCTCGCCGAACGCCGCGACGATATCCCGCCCCTGGTCGAGCATTATCTCGCGCGCTTCGCCGCCGATCGACGCGTGCCGCCGCCAGAAATCGCGAGTGACGCCATGGCGGCGCTTCAGGCCAATGAATGGCCGGGCAATGTCCGCCAGCTCCGCAATGTCATCGAGCGCACGATGATCCTGGCGCCCGGCGAACGGATCGGGCGCATCGAACTCGACATGCTCCCTGCCGAACTCACCAGCAACGGTGGATCGGAAGGAATGGGGCAGTCCGCGATCATGGGTGCGCCGCTTCGCGAGGCGCGGGAAAGTTTCGAGCGCGAATATCTGCGCATCCAGATCAGGCGCTTCTCCGGCAATATTTCCCGCACCGCCACCTTCATCGGCATGGAGCGCTCGGCGCTCCACCGGAAGTTGAAGCTTCTGGGTATCACGGATGGAAAGGATGGTTGAGGCAGGCTGATCGCTCCTACCGCAATCAGGGCATGGACGGCTCTTCGCAATTGCGGTAGGTTCCCCTTGCTTCCGACAAGCGGGAGCAGGCAAGACACCCTGCTTAAGGGTGCGAGAGCGGGTAACGTCCCGCCAATAAAGGACTGGTGAAGACCATGGCCGACAAAGTGAACAACCTCCAAGACATTTTCCTGAACAGCCTGCGCAAGAGCAAGACCCCGGTGACCATGTTCCTGGTCAAGGGTGTGAAGCTTCAGGGCATCATTACCTGGTTCGACAATTTTTCCGTGCTGCTGCGGCGGGATGGTCAGTCGCAACTGGTCTATAAACATGCGATTTCCACCGTCATGCCCGCGGCATCCATGGATCTGACCGATCTGCGCAAGGCAAGCGACGGCAACGGCAAGTCCAGGCTGCTGCAGGAAATCTTCCTGAGCGCGGTGCGCAAGTCCGGCAGCCCGGTGACTATGTTCCTGGTGAACGGCGTCATGCTGCAGGGCGAAATCGCCGCCTTCGACCTGTTCTGCATGCTGCTGGAACGCGACGGCATGGTCCAGCTGGTTTACAAGCATGCGATCTCGACGGTGCAGCCGCTCCATGCTCTCGACCTCACCGGCGAAGGCGAGGGCGAGGATTGATCGCTTTTTCTTATCCCGGCCCGGCTTCGGATGAAGCGGGTCGGGGACAGAAGCGTTAAGCCCTCATGGCCGTTTTCAACAGAGATTCCGCTGACGAAGTTTCACGCGGAGCGCGGGCCGTGGTCGTGCGCGCGGACGTCCATGGCCCGGAACGCCGCGACAGCGATGCCCGGCTGGAGGAGGCGAAAGGGCTTGCCCTCGCCATCGGCATTGATGTGCGGGCGGCGCAGGCTTTCCGCGTGCGCGATCGCAAGCCTGCGACGCTGTTCGGCAGCGGGCAGGTCGACCAGATCGCGACATTGGCGCGGATGGAAGAGGCCGAACTGGTCATCGTCGACAATGCGCTCAGCCCCGTGCAGCAGAGCAATCTGGAAAAGGCGACCGAAACGAAGGTCATCGACCGGACGGGGTTGATTCTGGAGATTTTCGGCGAACGGGCCGCGACCAATGAAGGCCGTTTGCAGGTCGAACTCGCGCATCTCGACTATCAGGCGGGCCGCCTGGTGCGCAGTTGGACCCACCTGGAACGGCAGCGGGGCGGCTTCGGCTTCCTGGGCGGTCCGGGTGAAACGCAGATCGAGGCCGACCGCCGCATGATCCGCGACCGGATGGCGAAAATCCGCCGTGAACTCGATCAGGTGACCAAGACGCGCGGGCTTCACCGGGCACGGCGGCAACGGGCGCCGTGGCCGGTCATAGCGCTGGTGGGCTATACCAATGCGGGCAAGTCCACCCTGTTCAACCGGCTGACCGGCGCTGACGTCATGGCCGAGGATCTGCTGTTCGCGACGCTCGATCCCACCATGCGGCAGATCGCCCTGCCGGGGCTGGACAAGGCGATCCTGTCGGATACGGTGGGCTTCGTCTCCGATCTTCCCACGCAACTCATCGCGGCCTTCCGTGCCACGCTGGAAGAGGTGCTGTCCGCCGATCTGATCGTTCACGTCCGCGATATCGCGCATCCCGATACCGAAGCGCAACGCGATGACGTCATGGACGTGTTGAGCGAACTGGGCGTGGCCGGGGAGGGGGCCCTCGAAGCGGGCGAAGGCAGCGAACCGCCGCCTATCATCGAAGCATGGAACAAGCTGGACCTGCTGGACGGGGAAGCGGCGGCACTCGCGCGGGAAACCGCGGCACGGCGTGAAGACGTGGTGATCCTGTCCGCCCTGACCGGGGAGGGGGTCGACGGCCTCCAGCGCGTGATCAGCGGCAGGCTGACCGCCGGGGCGCAAATGCACCATCTGCGCGTACCCCTGTCCGACGGCGCGGCCATGGCATGGCTGCATGAGCATGGCGAAGTGACCGGCAGCCGGGCCGATGGCGAGGATATGATGGTCGATGTCCGGCTGTCCGATTCCGCGCTGGCGCGGTTTCTCAAGCGGCGAGACGATTAGGGCCCGGTAAGAAAGGCCCCTAAAGGAAACGATGCATTACGAACGCATCGACCAGGCCTTCCTTGGGATGATCGAATACGGCTGGGAGCCGGCCGATGACCCCGAAACCCATCGCCTGCCAAAGCGCCACTGCCCGGTGGTTGGTCGCGATCACGAAATTGAACTGCATCGCACGATAGCCTTGCTGCCGTGCGAGATCGAGCGAAGCCGCGCACATGCGGCGCGCCACGCCACGCCCGTTGGCGTGGCTCGCGGTGACATAGGCCGCATTGGCGACATGGGATCCGCCACCGGCCTGGTTCGCCAGAATGTAGAAGACGCCCAGAATTTCGCCATCTTCCTCCAAAAGCCTGACGGTCCGTTCGGGGCTGGTCCAGAGGCGCAAAGCCTCTTCCCGGCTCATGTCGCGTGGGATGGCCAGCGTTTCGCCCGCGCGGATAGCGGGTTCCACTATCGACCAGATGGCGTCATGATCGGCTGTCGTGACCGGCCGGATCAAGGCTGCTTCAACTGCTGCTTCGCGCGCTGCCACAGGGCTTCCTTTTCATCGAGGGGAAGGGCGATGAAACGGTCGCCCGCCATGTCCTCCATCGCCCGGAAGCGTGCCTCGAACTTGCGATTGGCAGCGCGCAGGGCAACCTCCGGATCGACCTTGAGATGGCGGCCCAGATTGACGACGGCAAAGAGCAGGTCGCCAATCTCCTCCTCCTTTTCGGCCTGGGAGCTGGCGGCGCCGACCTCGTGCAATTCTTCCTCGATCTTGGCAAGCACGCCATCGGTATCGGGCCAGTCGAAGCCGGTTCGGGCTGCGCGCTTTTGCAGCTTTTCCGCCCGCAGCAAGGCCGGAAGCGCGATCGCGACCCCAGCCAGAGCGCTGGGATCTGGCTCCTTTTCGGCCCGTTCGGCCGCCTTGATCGCCTCCCACTGGGCATGGCCGTCTTCCCGGCGCGTCCCTTCGCCGAAAACATGCGGATGACGGCGGATCATCTTTTCGGTGATGCCGTCGATCACGTCCTGAAGCGCGAAATGGCCGCTCTGTTCAGCCATCCGGCTGTGGAAGGCGACCTGCAGCAGCAGATCGCCCAGCTCGTCGCGAAGCGCCGCCATATCCTCACGCTCGATCGCGTCGGCGACCTCATAGGCTTCCTCGATCGTGTAGGGCGCTATGCTGGCGAAATCCTGCTCGATATCCCAGGGACAGCCGCTTTCCGGATCACGAAGACGCGCCATCACATCGGCGAGCGGCATGATGTCGGCGGGACTGGCTTTCAAATCGGACGGCATGAGGCAACCTGACTGCTGAACTGCTGACGGGATAGGGGTTGAGCAGCCCATTGGCCAGCCCTACTAAAGTCCGATAATATATATTATGTTAAATCAATATGCAGCTTACCCCGGTCGCCTCAGTCTTCCAGGATGCGGCTATGCTGTCTGGTATCGCGCATGCGGATGTAGACAATGAGCGAAATGGCGATCATCAGGCTGACATAGACGTAAAAGGCCTGCTCCATTCCGATCTGCTTGAACCAGAGCGCGACGAACTCGGCCGTGCCGCCGAACAAGGTGTTGGCCAGCGCATAAGGCAAGGCTACGCCGAGCGCCCGGATATGAGCCGGGAAAAGCTCCGCCTTCACCACCGCGTTGATCGAGGTATAGCCGGTCACGATGATCAGCCCCGCCATGACGAGCAGACCGGCGATCACCGGGTCTCTGGTGACGGCGAGTGTCGCGAAGATCGGATAAGTGCCGATCATCCCCAGCAGGCCGAAGCCCACCATCAACGGCTTGCGGCCGATGCGGTCGGACAAGGCACCGGCAAACGGCTGCAACAACATGAAAACAAACAGCGTTATACCGTTGATTTGCGACGCAGTTTCCCGGCTCAATCCCGTCGTGTTGACCAGGAATTTCTGCATGTAGATGGAATAGGCATAGAAGGCGATGGTGCCGCCTGCGGTGAGCAGCATGACCGTCAGCGTTTCCCGCGGATGCCGCGTCACCAATTCGATGAAGCCGGATTTGGGTGCGCCCTCCGCCTTGGCGACAGCATAGCTTTGGGTTTCCGAGAGCCCACGGCGCAGCCAGAACACGATCACCGCAAGCGCCCCGCCGATCAGGAACGGTATGCGCCACCCCCAGGCGTCCAGTTCCGCCTCGCTCAAAATCCTCTGCAACAGCAGCAGCACGCAGATCGCCACCAATTGGCCCGCGATCAGCGTCACATATTGGAAGCTGGAATAGAAACCGCGCCGGTCACGTCCCGCCATTTCGGATAAATAGGTCGCGCTGGCGCCATATTCGCCACCGATGGACAGGCCCTGCATCAACCGGGCGAGGACCAGCAGCAGCGGCGCGCCCACGCCAATGGTCTGGTAGGATGGCGTAACGGCGATCAGCAGGGACCCGGCGCACATCAGCGCGACGGAGAGCGTCAGGCCGCTCTTGCGCCCATGGCGATCGGCATATACGCCCATCAGCCAGGCGCCTATCGGCCGCATCAGAAAACCGACCGCGAAAATGCCCGCCGCGCTCAGAAGCTGGGCTGTGCGGTCCTCGCTGGGGAAGAAATGCGGGGCGAAATAGAGGGTGAAGGCGGAATAGGCATACCAGTCATACCATTCCACCAGATTGCCCGTGGAGCCGCCGATGATGGCCTTGAGCCGTTGGCGCTGGCTGGGGGTGGAAGGGTGCACGGGTCGAGGTGACGTCATGGGGTCAGCACCATTTCACCATTCTGCACGCCCCAGCTTTTCAGCCGTGAAAGCATGTTCATGCCGATGACGTTCACTTCCCCGAAGGCGGGCGAAATGACGATGTCCAGGTCGCTCGCCCGGATCGGGCCGATGGCGAGCGTCGAGATGCTGGAGCGTTTGGCGTCGATCTTGCCGTTGGCGGTCATCATGGGAACGCCTGGCGCGTTCAGATCGAAATTGAGACCGGCGGCGCGAGCGGTACCCACCGACAGGGCGGTAAAGCTGGCACCGCTGTCGATCAGAAAACGCGTCGGCGTGCCGTTAACCGTGCCTTCGACCCAATAATGGCCATCGGAGGAAATGGGAATGCGCAGGACCTGCCCCTCCGCGCGGGCTTGCGGCAGGGGAGGAAGCGCTTGATCGGCGCGGGAGGCAACGGGGCCCTCTTCCCCGCCGATACGACCTGAAAAGAGACCGAATTTCTCCCCGGCCTTGAACAGACCCAGCAGGCCAGCGAAGATCACGACCCATAGCAGCGCCATGCGAAACAGGCCGCCCAATGGCGCACGTCGCGCGACCAGAGCCGATCCGACAAGGACAAGTGCCAGCACATACCAGAGACTGGACATTGCCTGATCGGTATCCATGACCCCTACCCCTCGCCTGCCGCATTGCCCACCATGGCGACCAGGCCGTCATATCCCGGTTCCACGCCATGTGGTAGTGTCCGGCACAGCGTCGTATAGTCCATGCTCTGATCCATATGCACCAATATGGCCCGCCTGGGGCGGAGCGCCTCTATGCCGTCCAGCGTCAGGGCCAGATGGGGATGCGTCGGGTGGGGCTTTTCGCGCAGGGCGTCGACCACCCAGATATCCAGGCCATCGTAAAGCGCCATCATATCCGGCGTCATCTCATGGAAATCAGTGGCATAGCCGATGCTATGGCCATCATGTGTGAATCGAAAGCCGGTCGAGAAAATCTCGCCATGGGGCTGATCGGTGCAGGCGATGTCGATATCGCCGATGCGCAGTCCATCGGGCAGGTCCTGCGGCGCTATTGTGGGGTGATAGCCGCTGCGGCCTTCAAAGGCATAGCCGAAGCGTTCCCGAAGCAGCTTGAGCGTCTGTGCGCGAGCATAGGCGGGAATGGGTTGCCCGCGATGATGATAGAGTTGCCGCACATCGTCGATGCCATGGCTGTGATCGGCATGGTCGTGAGTCCACAGGATCGCGTTTATATCGATGACATTGGCCGCCAGAAGCTGGGCGCGCATATCCGGCGAAGTATCGACCAGCAGTCGCGTGGTGGGGCTTTCGACAAGGATGGACGCCCGCGTACGGCGGTTTTTCGGCTCATCGGGGTCGCAGGCGCCCCAGTCATTCCCGATCCGCGGCACGCCGGAAGACGTCCCGCTGCCCAATATCGTGAGCTTGAGGCTCATGCGGCCTTGCTGAACAGCGTGCGAAAATTGGCGGACGTCGCGGCCGCCAGTTGGTCCACGCTCTCCCCCCGCAACTGGGCTAGAAAGCGGGCCGTGTCAGCCACATAGGCGGGTTCGCAGGGTTTGCCGCGATGGGGCATCGGTGCAAGGAAGGGGGAATCCGTTTCGATCAGCAGCCGGTCCAATGGCAGCCGTGCCGCCGTTTCCTGCAGATCCTTGGCATTTTTAAACGTCACGATGCCCGAAATGCTGATGTAGAGGCCCAGTTCCAGCGCCGCGTCGGCAAAGGCTCCGCTGGCCGTGAAGCAGTGGATGACCCCACCATAGCGTCCCTTCCCCATCTCGTCGCGCATGACGGCAAGCGTATCCTCCTCGGCATCGCGGGTGTGGACGATCAGCGGGAGCCCGGTTTCACGGCTGGCGGCGATGTGCGATCGGAAGCTGCGCTGCTGCCGTTCCCGGTCGCTATGGTCATAATAATAATCGAGGCCGGTTTCGCCGATACCCACGACCCGGGGATGGGCGGCGCGTTCGACCAGCTTGCCCGTGTCGACATGCGGATGCTCATCGGCTTCATGCGGATGGATGCCGACCGTGGCCCAGACATCGGGTTCCCGCAACGCCGTGCCCAACACATCGTCCCACTCGCTTTCGCGGGTGGCGATGTTGAGCATCAGGCCGACACCGGACGCGCGGGCACGTTCAAGCACATTCTGCTGATCCTCGATCAACCCTTTGTAATTCAGATGGCAATGACTGTCGATCAGCATGCAATCATCCCTCTTCCACGGGCAGTTCGAGGCGGGGGAAAAGCGGCTTGGGCGTGCCCAGGGTGAAGCCCGTGGCGCGAAGCCGCGCATAGCCGCCCGTGCCGATCGCCGCATAGCCGCGCTCCTCCTGCGCTATGCCCATCTGGTCGAGCAGAGCGGCAGCGCTGGCCGGAATGATGGGCTGGATCATGATGGCAAGATGGGTGATGGCTTCATAGAGGGTCGCGAGGACAGCCTCCATGCGCGCCGGGTCGGTCTTGCGCAGTGCCCAGGGCGCCTGGGCATCGATATAGGCGTTGCACGCGAAAACGGCGCGCATCCACGCCTCGATCGCGACCGAAGGCGCCAGTTCGGCCATGGCGGTCCGGAAGAGCCCGGCCGCTTCGGCTACGGTCTGGAGCAATTCGCCATCGACGGGCTGGGCGGCCGGTTCGGGCAGGCGGCCTTCCAGATTCTTGGCGATGAAGCTCAAGGTCCGCTGGGCAAGATTGCCGAAACTATTGGCAAGATCGCTGTTCGAACGGGCGACGATCGCCTCCGCACTATAGCTGCCGTCATTGCCGAACGTGACTTCGGACAACAGGAAATAGCGCAACTGGTCGACGCCGAAACGCTCCGCCAGTTCCATCGGATCAGCGACATTGCCGAGCGATTTCGACATCTTCTCTCCCCGGTTGAGGAGGAAGCCGTGGCCGAATATCTCTTTGGGCAGCGGCAGCTTCGCACTCATCAGGAATGCCGGCCAGTAAACTGCATGAAAACGGACGATATCCTTGCCGATGACATGGGTGATATCGCCGCCTTCAGACCAGTAGCGGGCCATCCGTTCCGCATCATCGGGATAGCCGCAGCCAGTCAGATAGTTGGTGAGCGCATCGACCCAGACATACATGACATGACCGTCGGCGCCCGGCACCTTCACGCCCCAGTCGAAGCTGGTCCGCGAGACGCTGAGGTCGGACAGGCCGCCTTCGACAAAGCGCATGATCTCATTGCGGCGGCTGTCCGGCTGGATGAAATCGGGCTGGCCGGCATAGAGGTCCAGCAACTTCTGCTGATAGGCGGACAAGCGGAAGAACCAGCTCTCCTCGACCGTCCATTCGACCGGCGTGCCCTGTGGGGAAAGCTTCTGCCCCCCCTCTCCCTCGGTCAGTTCCTTTTCGTCGTAAAAGGCCTCGTCGCGAACCGAATACCAGCCTTCATAGCGGCCGAGATAAAGATCGCCATTGGCCTCCATCGCCCGCCAGATTGCCTGGCTCGCCCGGTGATGGTCCGGTTCGCTGGTGCGGATAAAACGATCATAGCTGATGTTCAATCCATCGTTCATCATTTTGAAATGTCCTGACATTTCGTCGGCCAGTTCGCGCGGCTCAATGCCCCGGCCGCGCGCCGTCTGGGCCATTTTCAGCCCATGTTCGTCGGTTCCGGTCTGGAAGAAAACGTCGCGGCCCATCATCCGCTGGAAACGGGCAATCGCATCGGTGGCGATCACCTCATAGGCATGGCCGATATGCGGACGGCCATTGGGATAGCTGATGGCGGTGGTGATGGTATAGGGCTTGGACATGGCGCCATCCCTAGCCGCTGTTTAGCTTTGGGCAAAGCCGCTTTTCAACGCGCAAGGGCTGCGACGTGACCGGCCAGTTCGAACACCACCGCGCCCGGTTCCAGCGAAAGGATGATGGCACCGCCAGCGAGTTGGCGGGCCGCTTCCCAATGATCCAGCGCCTTGCCCAGATCGGCGCCGTGCCGCTTGCGCGCGGCATCGGCGATGAAGGCCGGGACTCGCTCCAGAAAGGCCTCATAGCGGGGCCGCGCAGCCTTGGATGCAAGCGATTTGGCGAGGATGAGGCGCTGGCGGTTGCCCGGATCGCCATCGGCCGCAATGGCGCCGAGCGACCGTTCCATATCCGCGATGCCCAGGCCCGCATAACGAAGGGACTTGCCCGGCGACCCCTCCCCTGCATGGATGAGCGCCGTGAGTTCCTGGTCGGAAAGGCTTTCATCCTGGGCGCGAAGGATCATGCGCATCGCATTGTCGTCCAGCCGGTCGAACCGGAGCGTACGGCAGCGGGAACGGATCGTCGGCAACAGGCGGCCGGGGGCATGGCTGACCAGCAGGAACAGCATGTCGGCAGGCGGCTCTTCGAGATTTTTGAGCAGTGCATTCGCCGCGCCGCGTTCCAGATCGTCGGCGCTGTCGATCACGACGACGCGGCGCGTGGACATGGACGGGGCGGACTGGATCAGCCGCTGCAACCCGCGTATCTGGTCCACCGTGATATTGCGCGCCGTGCCGCTCTCCTTTTCGAGGCAATAGAGTTCGGCATAGTCGGGATGGGCATCGGCTTCGAACAGGCGGCGGATCGGGTGGTCCTGCGGCACATCCAGACCTTCGCCGGACAGCGCCGGGCCAGCGGCTTCGGCCAGCAGGCGAAGGGCCATGGCGCGGGCGAAGCTGGCCTTTCCGATGCCGTGGGGGCCTGCGAGAATCCAGCCATGGTGCATGCGGCCGCTGCGCGCGGCGGTGAGCAGCATGCGGGTCTGCGCGTCATGCCCCAGAAGTGACGTCATGGCAGCAGGTCGTGGAGAGATATCAGCAACCGCTCCGTCACGGCCTCGGCAGTGCCCGATGCGTCAACGGAATACACTCGCTCCGCTTCCTGCGCTGCGAAACGGGAAAACGCCTCGGCCACGCGCTGGTGGAAGGCCCGGTCGCGGCCGCCGATACGGTCCGATGTCTCGCCGTCCCGCGTCCGTGCGCGGGCGGTCGCCTCCGTTTCCGGCAGGGTCAGGAACAATGTACGGTCAGGCAGAAAGCCTGCGCTGCCGATCCGGTGGAGCGTCAATATGTCGGAATCCGTCAATTCGCCCATGCCCTGATAGGCGCGGCTGCTGTCCAGAAAGCGATCAGACAGGACCCATGCGCCGCGATCGAGCGCGGGGCGGATCGTCCTTTCGACATGATCGGCGCGGGCGGCGGCAAAGAGCAGCGCTTCAGCCCGCGGGCTCCAGCGGTCCGCACCGCCGGTCAGCAGCAGATTGCGGATGGCTTCCGCGCCCTCACTGCCGCCCGGCTCACGGGTTTCGACGACCTCCAGACCGCGTGCGCGCAGAGCCGCAGCAAGTGCCCGAAGCTGGGTCGACTTGCCAGCGCCTTCCCCGCCTTCCAATGAGATGAAACGGCCGCGCGTCACCCGAAGAACGACTTCAGCCCGTTCCAGAGACGGCCGAAAATGCCTGCTTCGGACACGTCCTCACCGGCCACCAGAGGCAGGACCTGCGGCGGGGTGTCGGGGGTGGAGATGATGAGCTGGGCGATCTTCTGCCCCTTGGCGATGGGTGCCTTGATCGGTCCGGTATAGGAGACCTTGACCGAAATGTTGGACGATGCGGCACGCGGCAGCGTAACGGCCATGTCCTGCGGCGCGACGAGCGGAACGCTGGTGGCGCTGCCAAGCTGGACTTCGGCCGTTTCGACGGTCTGTCCCTTCTTGAACAGCGGCTGCGCCTTCCATGCGCGGAAGCCCCAGTCCATGAACCGCACGGACTCGGCGATGCGCTGGTTGGCGCTCGTCAGGCCGGCGACCACCATCACCAGGCGGCGGCCTTCCTGTTCGGCCGAGCCAGTGAAGCCATAGCCCGCTTCCTCGGTATGGCCCGTCTTGAGGCCATCGGCGCCCGGAACCTTGCCCAATATGGGATTGCGGTTGCCCTGCTCGATATCCGCACCGCCCATCGTCTTGCCCCAGGTGAAGGCGCGGGTGGCGTAGAATTTCTTGTAGAGACTGGGCGTTTCCTCGATCGTCGCTTCGGCCAGCGAAGCGAGATCCTGTGCCGTCACATAGGTGACGCCTTCATCCGGCCAGCCGTTGGACGTGCCGAAATTGCTGTTCTTGAGGCCGAGGCGCTTGGCTTCCTGGTTCATCAGCGCGACGAAGGCCTGTTCGGTTCCGGCAATCCCCTCGGCCAGGACGACGCAGGCGTCGTTGCCGGACAAGGTCACGATGCCATGGAGCAGATTTTCCACCGACACCTGCTCGCCGGGCGAGAGGAACATGGTCGAACCTGCCTGAGGCCCGTGCCATTGCTGCCAGGTTTCCGGGCGGACGGTGAATTTCTGGTCGAGCTTCAGGTCGCCCTTCTGGATCAGGCGGAACGCGACATGGACCGTCATCATCTTCGCCATGGAGGCGGGCGGCATCCGCGTTTCACCCCCCTTGTCGTACAGCACGGCCCCGGAAGACAAATCCTTCAGATAGGCGATCGGCGCCTCGCTGGTATAGGGCGGCGCGGCTGCGGTCAGCGGCTGGGAGAGCAACCCGGCAAACAGGAGGGCGGCGACGGACTTCTTCATGCAGGACTGCCTTCGGATGATGGATTCTTGATGAGCCTTGGCTTTCATTAGCCCTGACCGGGCCGATCGCAAAGAGGTCTATTGCCTGACGGCATCCGCCAGCAGGCCGACCGACAAGGCATAGAAATTGGAGCAGTTATAATCCAGTATCGCCCGGTAATTGCTGGTCAGCAGATAGGCCGTCTTGCCGGGTCCATCCGGTTCCAGCAACGTCGCCAGGACCTGATCAGCGGGCCAGGTGCCGCCCGACGGGACGATACCCATGCGGCGCCATTCGGCCATGGTCAGCCAGCGGCTGTGCCGGCTGAAGACCCGCTCGCAACGCGCCGGGTTGGTGCGCGGAGTGATGGCCGCGCGATCAAGGCCCGCCGGCACCGACACGGCGATGCCCCAGGGCTGACCCCGCCGCCATCCGGCATGAACGAAATAATTGGCGATCGAGGCTAGCGCATCGGCTTCGCTGTTCCAGATATCGACCCGGCCGTCGCCGTCGCCATCCTTGCCCAGCCGCAGATAGACGCTGGGCAGAAATTGCGGATAGCCGGTCGCGCCTGCCCAACTCCCGACCAGGCGGCTGCGGGGAACGCCATTGTCCAGCATCTTGAGTGTGGCGAGCAGTTCCGGCTCGAAAAGGCTGCGCCGCCGCCCTTCGTAGGACAGCGTCGCCAGCGAGCGGATCAGGTCGAAATCGCCGGTATAGGAGCCGTAGTTGGTTTCATGGCCGTAGATGGCGACCATGATCTCCTCCGGCACGCCGGTCTCGGCCTCGATCCGGGCGAGCCGGGCGCGGTTGGTGCTGTAGGCGGTCCGGCCGCGGCTGATTCGGGCGGCATCGACATGCTGGCGGCGATAAGGCTCGAAATTGGGAATGGGCGAATAGGCGCCACCGCCCGGCTGGTTCTGGTCAAGCTGGACCACGCGGGGATTGGGCGTCAGTGTCGGGAAGACGCTGTTGAGGGTCGCGTCGCTGATGCCCATGGCGCGGGCCTTGGGCCGAAGGGACTCCAGATAGGCGCGGAATCCGACATCCTCCTGCGCCATCACGCTGTCTGCCGTCAGGCTGCCCACCATAACGGCGGCAAGCCCCAGCAATAACGACAGAATGGACGAACGCATTGAAGAATCTCCTTGTCCTCATTTGTTGCACAGCGATGCCGTGGCGTGAATCCCCTTATTGGTACAAAGCTGGATTTGGGCGACGAAACAGCGCCCCGCTCATTTTGCGCTTGGCATGGCCGCCCCGTTCGCTAGGAAGCGTGCCAACGGACAGGTGGCCGAGTGGTTTAAGGCAGCGGTCTTGAAAACCGCCGTGGGTTTGCGCTCACCGTGGGTTCGAATCCCACCCTGTCCGCCAGATACTCCTGGCGGAAGTTTGATCTTCATTAAAGCGCACCCATATGGGGCATGTTAGGGTCGCAGTCTGACCATCGGAGGTGATGATGTCTGCCGATACCGACGCCCGATACCTGTTCCGCCGAGCCAAAGAAGAAGCTGCCAAGGCCGAGGCCGCGGTCAGGCGCAGGGGGCCGGCTCAGGAAATTGCCGCCCATCGCGAACTGGCGCTGCGTTACAAGGTGAGGGCCTTGTCCATGTCCTGCCCCGATCAGGTTCTGCATGACGCCATGGAACGGGACCAGGCATCTGCCGATGCGCATATCGGCAAGACGAGGCACTGACCGTCGAGCGGGACGTGTCACTCTTTCAACCGGATAAAAAAGCGCCCCCGGGCAAGGGAAAGCCGGGAGCGCGACTTGTTTGCTGTCGGGCATCCAAATCACCATCCATGTAACACAGGATAGCGTTTCCGGCAATCTATCTAAAGGTAGAGTCCAGCTTTCCGTAAGGGAAAGCCGGGATCAATGCTGCCGCTAGGGCAAAAGGCCCAATTGAAACAGAAGCTTTGCATCATGACATGGCGGGCAATGCAGAATGACATGAAAATGGGTGATGAAAGATGAGCAGCGATCCGACGACGGCGAGCGATGGAAGGCGCTGGCCGCAACGTTCACCCCTTGAGACCGGACCTTTCGGACGCTGCCCGCGCTGCGGCGAGGGGCATATATTCCATGGGTTCCTGACCGTCAGGGACCGGTGCGAAGTCTGCGGTCTCAGCTACGACTTTGCCGATCCGGCCGACGGACCAGCGGTTTTCGTCCAGCTCTTTGCCTGCGTGCCGGGCGTGATCTTCATCGTGATGCTGGAAATCCTGGCCCGGCCGGGCCTGTGGGTGCATCTGGCCGTCGGCATTCCCGTGCTGATCCTAACGGCAGTGCTGCCGCTGAGGCCCATCAAGGGGTGGCTGATTGCCGCTCAATATGTGAACAAAGCACAGGAGGCCGGCACCGCCCGCCTATGGGCGCAGCTTCACGACCGGCCGCCCTCCGAATGACCGGGCCACACCGGACAGAACAGGGCCGGGCTGCATGAGACGGCGCGCTTAGCTGAGCGCGCCGTGGCAATGCTTGTATTTCTGACCTGAGCCGCAGGGGCAAGGCGCGTTGCGGCTGATGTCCAGATTGGCGAACTCGCCCGCCTGAGCACTGCCGACGGGCGGGCGCGGGATGGTGGTGGTGATGCCCAACTGGCTCCCGTCGATATCCGCGCTATTGTCCTCGCCCGAAAACGGGTCGATATGCGTCGTGATGAAGTCGGGCAGGACCGGCAGATCGAATTCCGGCAGCGGTTCCTCCATGCGGAACTGAACGCGGGCGATGGAGCCGGTCACGTCCTCACGGATATTGTCCAGCATCCGCTCGAACAGGGCGAAGGCTTCCTGCTTATATTCGTTGATCGGCGTCTTTTGCGCATAGGCGCGCAGGTGCACGACCTGGCGGAGCGCGTCGAGCGTCGACAGATGCTCCTTCCAATGATGGTCCAGGCTCTGGAGCAGGATCGACTTTTCGATCATGTGCCAGTTTTCGGGATCGAGTTCCTTGATCTTTCCGGCGACGGCTTCATCCGCCAGCGCGGTCAGCCGTTCCTCGATCATTTCCGGATCGACATGATCCTCGGCGAGCCAGGCGTCGAAATCCGGTTCAAGGTTCAGAATCTCGGCGGTGCGCGCCTTGAGCCGTTCCATGTCCCACTGTTCGGGATAGGTGCCCGGCGGGCAGGAAGAACCGACCAGATCATTGACCGTCTCGTGGCGCATGTCGGTGACGACGTCATCGACCGTCTCGGCATCCATGATATCGGCGCGCTGCTCATAGATGACCTTGCGCTGGTCGTTCATCACATCGTCATATTCGACGACCTGCTTGCGGATATCGTAGTTGCGCGCCTCGACCTTCTTCTGCGCGGTCTCGATCGCCTTGCTCAACCATTTCGAAGGCGGCAGCGCCTCGCCATCCTCCAGGTTGGAGCGGATCATCTTCGCGAACATCGTGTCCGGTCCGAATATGCGCATCAGATCGTCGTCAAGGCTGAGGTAGAAACGCGAGAGGCCAGGATCGCCCTGACGGCCCGATCGGCCACGGAGCTGATTGTCGATACGGCGGCTTTCGTGGCGCTCGGTCGCGAGCACGAACAGACCACCGGCGGCGAGCACTTCCTGCTTCTCCGCTTCGATCTCCGCCTCGATACGGCGAATCGCGGCGTCGCGTTCCGGCCCCTCGGGCATGTCGCGCAGTTCATCCTCGACGCGCATTTCCAGGTTGCCGCCCAGTTTGATGTCGGTGCCGCGGCCGGCCATGTTGGTGGCGATCGTCACCGCGCCCTTGCGGCCGGCCTGCGCCACGATATGCGCTTCGCTTTCGTGGAAGCGGGCGTTGAGGACGGCATGCTTCACCCCTTCCTGGTTCAGGAATTCGGACAGCATTTCCGACTTTTCGATCGAAACGGTGCCGACCAGCACGGGCTGGCCCTTTTCCTGATGCTCGCGGATGGTACGCGCGATGCCGCGGAACTTGTCTTCCAGATTCTTGTAGAAACTGTCTTCCTCATCAATCCGCTGCACCGGCCGGTTGGTCGGGATGGTGACGACGTTCATCTTGTAGATTTCGTAGAATTCGGTCGCCTCGGTAGCGGCCGTGCCGGTCATGCCGCCCAGCTTCGGGTACATGCGGAAATAATTCTGGAAGGTGATGGAGGCGAGCGTCTGGTTTTCCGGCTCGATATTCACCGCTTCCTTGGCTTCCACCGCCTGGTGCAGGCCGTCCGACCAGCGGCGGCCGTCCATCATGCGGCCGGTGAACTCGTCGATGATGATGACCTTGCCGTCCTTGACGATGTAATCGATGTCGCGGCGGAACATCACGTTCGCGCGCAGCGCCTGATTGACATGATGGACGACGGCCGTGTTCTCGAAATCATAGAGGTTGGCGCCCTGCAGCAGCCCGGCCTCTTCCAGCATGCGCTCGATCTTCTCGGTGCCGTCCTCGGTCAGGGTGACGGTGCGCTGCTTCTCGTCCTTCTCATAATCGGCTTCGTCGAGCCGCTTCACGATGGTGTCGACCGCGACATAGAGTTCCGACTTGTCGTCGGTCGGCCCCGAAATGATCAGCGGCGTGCGCGCCTCGTCGATCAGGATCGAGTCCACCTCATCGACGATCGCGAAGTTGAAGGGCCGCTGCACCATCGACGCGCGGTCATATTTCATATTGTCGCGCAGATAATCGAAGCCGAGTTCGTTGTTCGTCGCATAGGTGATGTCGGCATTATAGGCCTCTCGGCGCTGGTCTTCCGACAAGTTGGGCACGATCACGCCGGTGGTGAGGCCCAGGAAACGATAGACCTGCCCCATCCATTCGCAGTCGCGGCTGGCGAGGTAGTCGTTCACGGTGACGACGTGGACGCCCTTCCCCTCCAGCGCGTTGAGATAGGTGGCGAGCGTCGCCACCAGCGTCTTGCCCTCGCCGGTCCGCATTTCGGCGATCTCGCCCCGATGCAGCACGATACCGCCGACCATCTGCACATCATAATGGCGCTGGCCCAGCGTCCGCTTGGCGGCTTCGCGCACCGTGGCGAAGGCTTCCGGCAGCAGGTCGTCCAGCGTTTCGCCCTGCGCCAGCCGCTCACGGAATTTCACGGTCTGCGCCGTCAGTTCCTCGTCGCTCATCGCCGAAATGGCGGGTTCGAAAGAGGCGATGCGTTCGACGGTCTTACCCAGCGACTTGACGTAGCGGTCGTTGGATGAGCCGAAAATGGACTTGGCGAGTGCGCCGAACATGCAAGTTCCTGACAAAAGGGGAACGCGCAGCCCTGAGGCAACGCGCACAGACATGCGCGGCGATTTAGGGACCACACAGGCTTTAGTCAATCAGAGCAAAGATGCGGTGAAGCCATGCTGAACGGCAATCACAGCCGATAGTCCTTATCGAATGCCCCATGAGCAGGATGGGGGCGGCCAGTGGCATTCTGTGGCCTATCGTCCGCAAAATGAAAGCTGAGCGACATATATCCCGGCGGTGCGCGCATAAAGTTGCGTGGCGCGACTTTACTCATCCTTTCGATATCGGCCCTCTGATGCGGCCTCGCCGCGGGCGCAACCCCGTTCGATCATCATGAAAGCCAACATATAGCCGGAACCTGTTTCAGTTCGCACAAGCGGATCTATCGGGATTTCCTATGTCCGAGCCTTTGGCCATAGGATGATGGCGACGCCCCCCGCGGATTGACGCGCGGCGCGATTTCCATCATCCCGCGCCGATGACCACACGCTCTCCCCTCGCGCCCCCATCCTTCCCGATCCTGCCGTCCATTTCCGGCGTCACGCTCCGGATCGCGCGTGCGCGATACAAGAATTGGGACCGGTGCGACCTGACCTATGTCGAACTGGACGAAGGCACGGCGGTCGCCGGCGTGACCACGCAGAGCAAATGCCCCTCGCCCGAGGTCGAATGGTGCCGGGATGCGATTCCGCTCGGCTCGGCGCGGGCCCTGGTGGTGAATGCGGGCAACGCCAATGCCTTTACCGGCCATCGCGGCCGGGCGGCGGTGGAAGCGATCGCGGCCAAGGTCGCCAATCACCTGTTCTGCAAGCCGTCGGACGTGTTCATTTCCTCGACGGGCGTGATCGGCGTCCCCTTGCCCGTCGACAAGGCTGAAGCCGGCTTGGAAGCGGCCTTCACCGCCGAGACCTGTAGCTGGGAGGATGCCGCCAACACCATCGGCACCACCGACACCTATGCCAAGGGCGCGCATGTTTCGGCGATGATCGGGGACCAGCGCGTCGAACTGGTCGGGATCATCAAGGGGTCGGGCATGATCGCGCCCGACATGGCGACGATGCTGGGCTATATCTTCACCGATGCGGCGATCGATCCCCGGCTGCTTCAGCAGATGCTGTCCTCCGTCAACAGACGGACCTTCTCCTGCATCACGGTCGACAGCGACACCTCGACCAGCGACACGGTGCTGGCTTTCGCCACCGGCAAGGCGGGCAATGCGTTGCTGGCGTCGATGGACGATGCCGGGGCGGATGCCTTCGCGGCCGCGCTGGGCGATCTTTGCCGCCAACTCGCCCACCTGGTGGTGCGCGACGGCGAAGGCGCGAGCAAGTTCGTCGAGATCACCGTCGAGGGTGCGGAAAGCGACGCCAGCGCGCATCGCATCGCTTTGTCCATCGCCAATTCCCCGCTGGTGAAGACCGCCATCGCGGGCGAAGACGCCAATTGGGGCCGTGTCGTCATGGCCGTCGGCAAGGCAGGAGAGCCCGCTGATCGGGACAAGCTCTCCATCCGCTTCGGCGCGACCCAGGTCGCATCCGGCGGTCTGGCGGTCGAGGGCTATGACGAAGCGCCGGTGGCCGCCCACCTCAAGGGGCAGGACATCGTGATCGGCGTCGATCTGGGGCTGGGCGAAGGCCGCGCGACGGTTTGGACCTGCGACCTGACGCATGGCTATATCTCGATCAACGCGGACTATCGGAGCTGATGCCGACCGAACTGCATGGGCCGGTGGTCGCGCTGATGCGCGAGGTGGCCCGGGATGTCGTCATGCCGCGCTACCAGAATCTCGCCAGCCATGAGATCAGCGAGAAGTCGGCGGCCGACGATCTCGTCACCATTGCCGACAAGGAAAGCGAGATCAGGCTGGCCGAAGGGCTGTCGGCCATCCTGCCCGAAGCCGGGGTCATCGGGGAGGAAGCCTGCGCGGCCGACCCGGCGATATTGGAGCGGGCGGGCGATGGGCTGAACTGGATCATCGATCCGATCGATGGGACCGGCAATTTCGCCGCCGGAAAGCCGCCCTTCGGTATCATGGTGGCTCTGGCCGACGCGGGCACCATCCTGGCTGGATGGATATTGGATCCGCTGACCGGGCGGCTGTGCCACGCCATATTGGGCGCGGGCAGCCATATTGACGGGCAACAGGTCCATGCGCGGGAAACCGGGGCCGACCTGCCGGTTGCCGCTCTGGCGGTCTATTTCATGACCCCGGAGGAGCGCGCCGATATCCAGCGCCGGTCGCAGTCCACCTTCCAGCTTGTGGATATTCCCCGCTGCGCTGCCGAGCAATATCCGCGCCTGGTGCTGGGGCAGAACGACATTTCGGTCTTCGCGCGGACTTTGCCCTGGGATCATGCAGCGGGCACGCTCTTCCTCAACGAGGCGGGCGGTCTTTGTCAGCGGCTGGACGGATCGCCCTATGTCGTGGGTGATTTGCAGCGTGGACTGCTGGGGGCTTCCTCGCCCCGGCTTTGGGACATGGCGGCGGACCGGCTGTTTCGCTGATGGAAAAGGGATGAAGACATGCTGACGATCTGGGGTCGCCTCAATTCCCATAATGTGAAGAAGGTGGCCTGGTTCGCTGGCGAGATCGGACTTCCCTATGTCCGCCATGATGTCGGCGGCCCGTTCGGCATGAGCGACGCCTATGTCGCGATGAACCCGAACAGGTTGGTCCCGACCATAGAGGATGGCGATCTGCTGCTGTGGGAGTCAAACGCGATCCTGCGCTATCTGGCCAGCCGTTATGCGCCTGGAACGATGTGGCCCACTGATCCCGCGCTACGGGCCAAAGGCGACAAATGGATGGACTGGCAGTTCAGCTTTGCCGATGCGCAGCGGGACGCCTTTGTGAACCTCGTCCGCAGAAAAGCCGAAGACCGGGACAGCGCCGCGATCGCCCGTTCCGCCCGGCAATCCGGCGATGCCATGCTGATTCTGGACGGGGCGCTCGCCACGCAGCCCTGGCTGTCGGGGGAGGCGTTCGGCGTCGCGGACATACCCATGGGCACCTATGCCCATACATTCTTCACGCTGGAGATGGAGCGGCCCGATGTGCCGCATGTGCGCGCCTGGTACAACAGGCTCCGGGAAAGGCCGGCCTATGCCGAAACGGTCATGATCCCGTTGACATGAGCCGGCCCTTCGGGTCCTGATCAGAGGACGCTTTCGATCCAGCCCTTGAGCGCGCTCTTGGGCGCGGCGCCGACCTTGGTCGCGGCCGCCTCGCCATTTTTGAACAGGATCATCGTCGGAATGCCGCGCACGCCATATTTGCCCGGCGCGTCGGGATTTTCGTCGATATTGATCTTGGCGATGGTGACCTGGTCAGCCAGTTCCTCCGAAATCTCTTCCAGAGCGGGGCCGATCATCTTGCAGGGGCCGCACCATTCCGCCCAGAAATCGACGAGGACGGGCTTGTCCGCCTCGATGACGTCCTGCTGGAAGCTGGTATCCGTGACTGCCTTGGTAGCCATATGCTTATCTCCTTGCTTGGGCAGATATCTAGGACGGCTGCGCATCCGGCTCAACGGGCGGAAGCGGCAAATTCTCCTGTCCGTGCGAAAAGCCCGGCTTGTGGCGGGCCAGCAGTTCGGGCGGCAGGGTGATGAGGCGCGGCGCAGCGGTGTAGAGCAGCGACGCCTCGATCCGCCGGCTGGGGAAGATGACCTGCAACGCAGCGGCATAGGCGGCCATCTGTCGGACATGGGCGAGCGGAACTTCGTCCACCATCAGCGGCGAGACCCGGCCGGTCTTGAAATCGACCAGCTGGATGAGGTCATCGCCGATCCGCAGCCGGTCGACCGTGCCCGCAATCACGGCATCGCCGACGACGGCGGCAATCGGTGCCTCGGCCAGCGCATCGTTTCCGAAAAGCTCGGAAAACCGGGGATCTTCAATCACGCGCAAGGCTTGGCCGATGACGTCATGGCGTTGCGTGGCATCGGCCAGCCCCTGTTGCGCGAGCCAGCGATCGGCCCTCTCCCGGCGCCTGTCGGCTGGAACATCGGCCAGCCGTTCGAACAGCCGGTGCAGCCAGCGGCCGCGCTCCGCCGCATCGCGCATGGCCGGGGTCGGCGGCGGATAGGGAATGTCATCCTCCACCGCAGCGGAAGGAGCCAGCGGGCGCGGCGGCCGCGCTTCGGCGGGCGCCGGACGGCGGAGCCAAGCCGGTTCGTCATGGCGCGATCGTTGTTCGGCAATGGCCGGATCGGGCGCCTTGGGCGGCAATATCTCATGCCCCGTCCACCGGCGCCGGGCGCCCCATAGCGGATCGGCTTCCCAATCCGCGCCCAGCGATACCAGCGCGCCTTCGACCGCCGCATACCAGCTTTCCGGCTTCACCTCTCCCTTGGCGCGAGGGCCAAGCGAGCCGGTCACCACCAGCCTTTCCTCCGCGCGGGTCAGCGCGACGTAGAGCAGGCGCCAATGCTCGGCGCGCTCGATCGCGCTGGCCTCTTCGGCGACCTGGCCGATCGGACCCTGTTTTTCCGCCTTGCGCGGGGCGATGATCGGCAAGCCGTTCCACAGCAGCGAATCCGCCCGGTTGCCCGCATCGGGATCGAGGCAGGCATCGGCCAGAATGACGATGGGCGCCTGCAGGCCCTTGGCGCCATGAACCGTCAGCAGCCGCAGCGAGTCGGTCTGCGCGGCGGCATCGCGGACGATTTCCACCTCTCCCCGGTCGAACCAGTCGATGAAGCGTTGCAGCGACGGATGATCGTCGCTTTCAAAATCGAGGGCCGCGTTCAGCAACTCCTCGATCGGATCGGCGGCTTCCGCGCCCAGGCGCTCGATCAGCCGGCACCGGCCGTCCATCGGGCCGGACAGGATTGCCTCCAGATAGCGATAGGGCGTGGTGAAATCGGCCTGCCCCAGCAATTGGCGCAGCGGTTCCAGCAGCGAGTCATCCTGCGTCTGCGTCAGATGCTGCCAAAGCCCGATGCGACGGCCAAGCAGCCGCTCCATCAACTCGTCCTGCGTCCAGCCGATCAGCGGCGACACCAGCAACGCGGCGAGGTTCAGGTCATCTTCCGGCTGTACCGCAAAGCGCAGCGCCGCCAGCAGGTCCCGCACCGCGAGCGGCGCATTGAGCCGCAACCGGTCGATCCCGGCGACGGCCACCTTCTCCTCGTAAAGCCGCGCCACGATCAGCCGCGCCAACTCGCTGCGGCGGCGGACGAGGATCATGATGTCGCCTGCCGTCACCGGGCGGCCCCGGCTCTCCAGCATCAACCCGTCATCGATCCACTGCCTGATCTGGCGGGCGATATTCCGGGCGAGTTGCCGTTCCTGATCTGCCGCCCAATCCTCTTCACCTTCCACATCATCGGCCAGCGCTGCAATGGCGGGTTTCCAGAGCAGCACTTCGCCTGGGAAACGATTGGCGCTGACATGGCGCACCTCGCCCGGATCAAGGCCGAACCGCTCCGCATTGAGCGTTGCAATGGTGCGATCGACCACCTCCAGCACGGCCGGGGTCGAACGGAAGCTGCGCTCCAGCGACAATTCATGGAAAGGCCGGCCGGACTGCCGGATATCCCGCCCGAACAGGATCTGCGCGGCGGCGAAATTCTGGGGACTGGTGCCCTGAAAGCCGAAGATCGCCTGCTTATAGTCGCCGACGGTGAAGATGGTCCGCGATTTTTCGCCCGGTTCCCACTCGGCGACGAAAAATTCTTCCGCGATGGCGCGCACAATCCGCCACTGGTCGGCATTGGTGTCCTGCGCCTCGTCCACCAGGATATGGTCGATCCGCTGGTCGAGCTTGAAGCGTATCCAGTCCGCAATGCCGGGTTGCGACAGCAGGGCGGCGGTGTGGGCGATCAGGTCATCGAAATCGACCGCGCCCGCCAGTTGCTTGGCCTCGCCATAGGCAAGGGCATAGGCCCTTCCCGCGTGCAGCGCCTGCCCGAGCAGCGCCGCATAGTCGGCGCGGACCCGCAGACCCAGCAGCGCCGCGCAGCGTTCGTGCATCCGCGCGATGGCGTCGGCATAGCCATCGACCGGCGGCGCCCACCCCTTGGCCGTGGAGATCAGCTCGCCGTCGGATTTGGCCCATATGGCATGAAGATCGGCCAGCGAGGCGGCCCGCTCCGCCGGATCGAGGCTTCGCCAGCGTGCGATCCGATCGCAGCGCTCCAGTGCCCGGCCCGTACCCCAATCGGCATTGGCCTGCGCGATCCAGGCAAGCGTCCGCATGTCGAACATATCGTCGGCGCATTGCCCGGCGATATGCGCGCTGATGTCGCCTTCAGGCAGGCCGAGTTCGCGCATCAGCCAGGGCGTGATCTCCTCCGGCAGGGCCTTGAGCGCATCAAGCCGGGCGGCGCAGCGGAGCAGGAAGCCCTCCGCGCCACCCTCCCCCATGCGCAGGCTCAACGATTGCAGCGCGCCGATCAGCCTGTCATCGCCCTCATCCTGCGCGACCACCACCATGTCGGCCAAGGTCTGGCGGGCCAACGTCGCCTGTTCGCGCTGGTCGAGCGGCAGGAATCCGGGCGGCAGATCGGCCTCCAGCGGGAAGGCGGTCAGCAATTGCTGGCAGAAGCCGTGGATCGTCTGGATATGAAGCCCGCCGCCGGTCGATTCCAGCACTTCGGCAAAAAGGCGGCGGGCACGGTCGCGCGCTTCGGGGCCGGACTCCTCGCCCAGCGCTTCCAGATCGTGGAAGAGGTCGCCCTCCTCCATCTGCACCCAGGCGGCGAGCCGGTCGTGGATGCGATCGGCCATCTCCGCCGCGCCAGCCTTGGTGAAGGTGAGGCACAGGATATTTCCCGGCCGTACGCCCTGCAGCAGCAGGCGGAACACGCGGGCGGTCAGCACATGGGTCTTGCCCGTGCCGGCGGATGCCGACAGCCAGACATGGGCGTCGGGCGCAGCCGCCTGTGCCTGCGCGCCCGCCAGCGGTTGCAGGGCTTTGGCCTTCCTAGCCATCGTCCCGGCCATACCATTCCTCCAGCCGCATGAGCTGGTCATAGTCGCCATAGTTGGCGACTTCCGGGTTCACCTGCGCGGCGAAGGGCGCCGATCCGGTCAGCCATGCGGCGGCGACCTCCTCGAATTGCGCAAGAACGTGCGACGTGAAATCGGCGGTGATGATCTTGTCCCGCTTGCCCAGCGGATCGACCGGGCTTTCGCGATAGCCGAAGGCATCGCCCTTCTTGGCGAGCGACCAATATTCGAAGGCATTGGCCACGGGTGCTGCATCGGTGCCGGGAAAGCCGCCATGTTCCGCGATCAGCCCCAGCAACCCGAGTTGTAACGCGAAACCGGCACGCACCTGCCGGGCGCTGGGCGGCTTGCCGGTCTTATAGTCGACGATGCCTATCCTGCCATCAGGCAGGCGGTCGATGCGGTCCGCCTTGCCGGTCAGCGTCACGCCCGCGATTTCGGCGCGGCCTTCGGTTTCGACGGCCAGGATCGTGCGTCCCGCCGCAAGATCGCTCGCCACTTCCGCCGCGATCCAGCGGATGGCCTCGATCAGGCGCGGCTGCCACAGCGCCCTCAGCAGCGGATGGACATCGGGCCGGTCGAACATGGCGCGGGCGCGGGCTTCCAGATCGGCAAGGTCTCCCCTGCCCGCTTCCGCCCATTGCTGCAGGATTTCATGCACCGCCGTGCCGCGCCAGGCTGGCCCCGCATCGGCATCCACCGGATCGAGCCGGGCCAGACGCAGGATGCGCTTGGCGTAAAAGGCATAGGGATCGGCCTTCAGCCGGTCGACATCGGTGACGGGGATCAGCTTCGGGCGAGCCGGAAGCGGCGGCACCGGCGCGGGGCGCCGGGCTGGCCGATGCTCTGGGGCATGGTCGATCGCCTGCGCCAGCGCGGCATAGCGATCGGCGCTTTTCCATTGCGGCCCCGCCATGGCCTTCAGCCGCAACCAGAAGCGGGAGGCAACCGCGGGACCGCCCGATCCTCGCCGTGCGCGCGTGATCAGAACCTGCGGCGCACCCAGCGCGCTCGCGAAATCATGCGCGGCAAGGCCGATGCGGCTTTCCAGTCCGGGCAGGCCGAGTTCGCGCCTGATGCGCGGCGCGAGCCAGGGATCGGGTGCGGGCAAGCCCGGCCATGTCCCTTCATTGAGACCGCCCAGGATCATGAGGTCGGTCTGCACCAGCCGCGCTTCGATGAGGCCGAGGATGCTGACGCGGGGATGGCCGCCCTGCGGCGGGCGGACCGACAGGCCACCCAGCATATGGTCGATCAGCGCGGGCAACGACCGGACATCGGCCTGGCGCGGGCCTTCGCTCGCCGCCTGCTCGATCTCGGCAAAGAGGTCGGCGGCGGCATGGCCCTGATGCCCGGCCCAGACGGCATCCTGCGACAGCCGCCCGGCTTGCTCGCGCAGGGCGGCAAGCTGGGCTGCAAGGTCCGGCGCCGCCTGAAAGGCCTGTTCCAGCGGCTCCAGCAAGGCGCGGGCCTGGGGCCACCAGTCACGGGTCCGCGCGCGCAGGACGCGCTGCCGGTCCTCGCCCTCCCGTTCGCCAAGCAGCAGGTCGATGCCGCTGATCCCCGCCTGCGGCCTTGGCCCGCGCAGCAGCAGGTCCAGCCCGCGCACGCCCTCCAGCCAGGCGACGCGCCCTTCCCCCCGCATCACCAACGGGTGTTTCAACAGCGTCAGCAAAGCGACGGGCGCAAAGCGCTCGGCCACCGCTTCGGCCATGGCGATCAGCAGCGTGCCCGGCGGCAGTCGGGACAATGGCTGACCGGCCGAATCGTCAGCCTCGATCCCCCAGCGCCGCAGATGGGCGGACACGCGGATGGCAAGCTGCCGGTCGGGGGTCACGAGGGCGGCAGTGCGCGCCTCGGTCTCCACCGCTTCCCGCAGCGCGATGGCGATGGCTTGCGCTTCCTCGCCCGCCGTCGCAACCTCCAGCGCCTCGACCCCGGCCAGCGAGCGGTCGGCGGCCTTGAGGTCGCGCCAGCGGCTGGTGAGCCGCGGCGGCAGCATCGCGTTGGAAATGTTCCGTCCCCGCACCGCCCGCGCATCATGCTCGCTGCCCCAGCGCCAGAGCGCCACATCGTCCCGCGTCGCGCTCATCCTGTCGAGCAGGCGCTTCAGCGCATATTGGGGATGGGTCTCATGTCCCGCGGGCGCGCGGCCAGTGATCGGATCGGGATCGAACGGCCCGATCGCATCCCAGCTTTCCGCGTCCATCTCCTGGTCCAGACCGGCAAAGACCACGGAACCGCTCCGCATCGTCGCGATCCGGCGGAGCAGCGCTGCGATGGCCGGTGCCGTCGTGGAGATGCCCGCCGCGATCACGAAGCCGGCGGGCGGCTCCTTCGCCCAACGGGCCGCGACCCGGTCGAGCAGCCGGTTGCGGCGGTCGGTGAGATCGATGCAGCCCAGCCGCGCCAGTTCCTCCGGCCAGCGGGCCAGCAGGATCGAGAAGAGGTTGAGCGACGTCTGCCAATGCTGCGACAATTCGTCCGACAGGCGGATGTCCGCCAGCGCAGTGACGGGCACCCTCTCCACCTGCATCTGGTCGAGCACCGCGCCCAGCGCCTGCCCCAGCTTGAGCGCCTGCCCCGCATCAACCGGATGGGCCGAGGCCTGCTGCACCATGCGCGCCAGAATCATCTGGCGACGCATCGGCGGGATGGCGGGCGGAATCGCCTCCCCCTCCTCCAGCGGATCAAGCGCGCCGCCGACCTGCTCCCCCAGATCGGGATCGCCCAGCGTCACCAGCCGGGGCAGCAGCAGCCCGCCGCCGGATTTGCGGACGAAGGCGTCGCCGACCGCGCGCACGGCCCGGTTGCTGGGCAGCAATATCATGCCCTGCGCCAGCCGCATCGGATTGCCGCCATGCCGGGCGAGAATGCCGGCTACCAACGCATCGGAAAAGGCGCGGTGCGCGGGAATGTTGAACAGGGCCGGACGGGTGCGATCACCCATGGGCGATCATCGACTCCACGACCGGAATGGCCTGCGGCGTGCCGACATCGAACCAGAGGCCCTGATGCGAGACCCCGTATAGCCGCCCCGCCTCTATGGCGCGATTCCAGAAGATATTGGTGGAAAACACCTCCGACGGCGGGTCCACCAGCAGGCCGGGCGACATGATCTGCACACCAGTGAAGACGAAGGGGGCGACATGGGCGGTCTTGCGCCGGGTCAGGCGGCCATCGGCGGCCATATGGAAATCGCCAAGCCCCGTGTGACAGGTCGCGCGGGCCAGCGGCACCAGCAACAGCAGCGCGTCCATCCGATCCGGGTCCCAGATCCGGCGCATCATGCCGAAAGTTTCCTGCGGCCCGTCCACCCACAGATTGTCGCTGTTCACGCAGAAGAATGGCGCGTCGCCCAGTTGCTCTTTCGCGTGGATCAGGCCGCCGCCAGTCTCCAGCAGCTTCTTGCGTTCGTCGGAGATCGCGACCTGCATGACGCCGTTGCAATGCGCCTGGAGATGCGCCTCCACGGTGTCGGCCAGATAATGGACGTTGACGACGACTTTCCTGATGCCGCCCGCCGCCAGCCGGTCCAGCGCATGGTCCATCAGCGGCTTGCCAGCGACCTTGACCAGCGGCTTGGGCCGAGTCGCGGTCAGCGGGCGCATCCGCTTGCCCAATCCGGCGGCCATCAGCATCGCGGTGTCGATCATGCGGGGACGAATCCCTGCAGGGCATGATGGCGCTGGTCCGTAGGGATGTTGGCCGCGAACCATTCCGCCACCGGGCCAAGCGCCGGATGGGCAAGGTCGCGCTCCAGCAGATCCCACATGCGGGGCAGCATGGAGAGGTAACGCGGCTTGCCGTCGCGCTTCCAAAGGCGCGTGAAGATGCCGATGATCTTCGCGTTGCGCTGGGCGCCCAGCACGGCATAGGCCGCGTCGAAATCGGCCGGCGGGTTCGCGATGGCGCGATAATGGGCGAGCATCGCTGCCTCCACCTGCGGCGGCACGTCACGGCGCGCATCCTGAAGCAGCGAGACGAGATCATAGGCGGGGTGGCCAGCCAGCGCGTCCTGGAAATCCAGCAGGCCCAGGCCATGCGACCCTTCCCGGTCGATCAGCATGATATTTTCCGCATGATAGTCGCGCAGCACGGTCACGACCGGGCTGGCCGACCGTTCGACGACCGGCAGCACGGCATCCCAGGCGCGAACATAGGCATCTTCATCGACGGCAAGGCCGATGGCTGGGCAATACCATTCGGTCAGCAGCCCTGCCTCGCGCTGATAGACGGTGCGATCATAGGACGGAACGTCGGCGGCGGGCAGGCGATGCAGCGCGGCCAGCAGGTCCACGGCGCGGCGGTACACACCCAGCTCCGCGGCAGGCTCCTCCTCGACATGTTCCTTGACGCGCAGGTCGCCGAAATCCTCGATCAGGACCAGCCCTTCCTCCAGATCGCGGGCCAATATCTGCGGCGCGGCAAAGCCGTTCCCGGTCAGATGCTCGGCAATGGCGATGAAGGGGCGCGGGTCTTCATGGGGTGGCGGCGCGTCCATCAGAACCGCGCGGCGGGGACCATCGATCACGCGGAAATAGCGGCGGAAGGAGGCGTCTCCCGCCAGCGGCACGATCGCCGCATGGCCCCATCCCGCCTGCGCGAGGAAAGCGGGGGCAGCGGCGGGCGGGATCATATCTGTGACCATCGCTCCGTCCAAGCGCCGGGCACGCGCGCTGTCAAGCGCCGAGCGCCGTCGGGTGCGATGTCGATGTGGAAACGCAGGGCATCGGGCCAGGCGCCCTCGCCCAGGCGGTCGGGCCATTCGACGATCAGCAGGCTGTCCATCGCATATTCATCCAGCCCCAGTTCCTCCGCCTCCTCCGGCCCATCCAGCCGGTAGAGATCGACATGGGCGACGGGCAGGCGGACCTCCGGAACAGCATAGGGCTGGACGATGGCGAAGCTGGGGCTTGGCGCCTCTTCCTCCAGCCCCAACCCTTCCAATATACCCCGCGCCAGCGTCGTCTTGCCCGCGCCAAGACCGCCTTCCAGTGCGATGACGTCGCCGATCCGGACCAGCGCCGCCAGCTTCTGCCCGAAAGCGAGCATGGCCGCCTCTCCGGCGAGGATGATTTCCGTCTCAGCCACGGGGCAGCTCGATCACGACCATGGTACCCTGCCCCGGTTCCGACACCAGTTGCAGCGTGCCGCCATGCGCCTCCGCCAACTGCTTGGCGAGCGGCAGGCCGATGCCTGCCTTGCCGCCGTTGCGGGCCTGCTCGGTGCGGGCCGTCGCGTCGAAGATCGTCGCCTGCCGGTCCGCGCCGATGCCGGGGCCGTTATCCGACACGACCAGCCGGGCCTTGTCCCCCTCGCCGTCGCCGTGCAGCAGCACCCGCCCCCCGCGGCTGCAATAGCGCACGGCATTGTCCAGCAGATGATCGAGCATCTGCGCGATCCGGCGCTTGTCGCCCTGCACCGTGCCCAGCGAACCCTGGATCGTGACGGCCAGATCGATCCCCTTGGCGGAGGCATCGCCGCTGATCCGGGCCACGGCATCGCGGGCTTCGGCGGCCAGGTCCACCGGCGCCTTTTCGACCGGCAACATGCCCGCCTCCCCCTGCGTCAGATCCAGCACATTGTCGATCAGCATCGACAGGCGACTGGTGCTCTGAAGGATGCCGTCGACATATTCCCTGGCGGAATCGCTCATTTCCCCGGCATAGCCAGCGCTCATCATCTCAGCGAAACCGGCGATGGTGGTTAGCGGCGTGCGCAACTCGTAGCTCATGTTGGTGACGAACGCGGTCTTCACCTTGTCGGCCTGTTCCAGCGCGTCGTTGCGGTCGCGCAATACCTGCTCGACCCGGCGGCTGTCGGTCACGTCGAGCATGGTGAACAGCGCATTGCCGTCGGGCAGCGGAATGGCGGCGAACTCGAAAATCCGTCCGTCCGCGAAGCCGACATGGCCGACCCGCTGCTTGCGCTCGACCGTGGCGGCGCGGACCAGCTCGCGGACAAGGTTCGACTGCTGCGGCTTGGCAAGGCGGGACTGGACGGCGCGCATCAGTTCGTCGATGCGTGGATGCCTGGCGAGCAGATCCTCCGAAACGTCCCAGATAGAACGGAACCGGCTGTTCCACAGCGACAGGCGGCCGTCGGAAGAAAAGACACCGATCGATTCGAACAGATTGTCGAAGGTCGCCGTGCGGACGCGCAGCAGCGTGTCGCGCGCACTGGAAAGCTGAACCTGCTCCGTGCGGTCCTCGAAGATCAGCAGCAGCCCGCCATCGGGCAGCGGTTGGGCATAGACGCGCAAATGAGTGCCGTCGGCCAGCAGCCAGTTTTCCTCCCTGGGATCGGGCGAGAGGAACCAGTCCCGCCGCTCTGCGCGCCAGGCAGGGAAGTCTCGGTTTTCGGGAAGGCGCCGCGCCTCCCGCATCTGGTCCAGCACCCGTTCGAACAGCGGATTGTCGGCCAGACGTTCCTGATCCAGCCCGAACAGGCTCATGAAGGGCTGGTTCCAGAAGCGCAGCGCGCGGTCGGAACCGAAGCGCGCCACGCCTGCCGACAGGCGGTCCAGCAGGTCGCGTTGCGCCGCCTCCAGCCGCCGATGCTCGACCCGCGCCTGTTCCAGCTCATTCTGGTCCATCGCGAAACCGGCCACGCCCGCTGCGCCCAGCGGAACATCGACCACGCGCATGGTGCGGCGCTCCCCGTCGATCGTGGCCGGCACCATGCGGTCGATCGGGCTTCCGTCGGTGAGGGTCTGGGCGGCGGCCGCCTGCGGGGTCAGGCCGCCGATGGTTTCGACCAGTTCCGTTCCGTTGGCGATGACATCGCGGGCACTATCGCCATCGACGGCCCGCACATAGGCGGTATTGACCAGGCTGAGGCGCATGTCCGCCGTGCGATGCCACATCGGGAAGGGCGCGGCCTCGACCAGCCCGGCCAACGCCTCGAGCGCCTCACGAAGCTGCTCCACCTTGCCCTTGAGCGCCTGGATTTCCGACTGGCTGTCGGTCGCGTCGAAGATCCAGAGGACGACGCCACCGCTTTCCGCCAGGATCGGCCCGGCGGGTGCGCCGCGCACCAGCAGCAGGCGGGATGAGCCGGCGCCGCGCACGGCCAATGCGAAACTGCGGCCTGCCTGCTGGGCGGCGGCGATCTCCCGCGCGAGGGCGGCGGCATCGTCCGCTTCCAGCCCACCGTCGGGCGCGGTCAGTTCGGACACGAAGGTCGGCGCACGGTCCTTGCCCAGCCATTTGGCCAGCCGGTCCGCCGCCTCCATCCGTCCGTCGGGATGGATGACGATCGGCGCTGCGGGCGCCGAGGCAAGCAGGACCGAGAGCCGGTCGAGCTTGCCCTGCGCCTGCATGCCTTCGCGGCGCCTGCGCTGGCCGCTGGACAGCGCCCAGAGGGCGGCACCCAGCCATCCGGCCAGCACGACGCCCAGGATCACGGCAGCCAATGGGGTCAACGACGTCATTGCGCCCTACTTCACCCTCATCGCGAAATGCTTGCCCCCGTTCATGGTCTTGCAGGGGACTAACCCAAGTCGGATGCAGCGTGAAGCGGTCCGATGGAAGATTTATTTCTCATGTCGCAGGATCATCGCCTGCGCGCCAAAAAAGGGGAGGCCCGAAGCCTCCCCTTCCCATCCGCTCAGTAGCGGTAATGATCGGGCTTGAACGGCCCCTCCGCCGAAACGCCGATATAGGCGGCCTGCTTCGGCGTCAGCTTGGACAGTTTCACGCCCAGCTTCTCCAGGTGAAGCGCGGCCACCTTCTCGTCCAGATGCTTGGGCAGCACATAGACTTCATTCTTATACTGGTCCGACTTGGTCCACAGTTCGATCTGCGCCAGCACCTGGTTGGTGAAGGACGAAGACATGACAAAGCTCGGATGGCCGGTCGCGCAACCCAGATTCACCAGGCGGCCCTTGGCGAGGACGATGATCTTCTTGCCGTCGGGGAACTGAACCTCGTCCACCTGCGGCTTGATCTCGGTCCACTGCATGTTGCCCAGACCGGCAATCTCGATCTCGCTGTCGAAATGGCCGATATTGCAGACGATCGCCATATTCTTCATTGCGCGCATATGGTCGACGGTGATGACGGCTTCGTTGCCGGTCGCGGTGACGAAGATGTCGGCGCGGGTCGCCGCTTCTTCCATCGTCACGACTTCATAGCCCTCCATCGCGGCCTGCAGGGCGCAGATCGGATCGATTTCGGTCACCAGCACGCGGGCGCCGCCATTGCGCAGCGAAGCGGCCGAACCCTTGCCGACGTCACCGAAGCCCGCGACGCAGGCGACCTTGCCAGCCAGCATCACATCGGTGGCGCGACGGATCGCATCGACCAGCGATTCCTTGCAGCCGTAGAGATTGTCGAACTTCGACTTGGTGACGCTGTCGTTGACGTTGATCGCCGGGAAGGGAAGCTTGCCCTTCTTCGCCAGTTCATAGAGGCGATGGACGCCGGTGGTCGTCTCTTCCGACACGCCCTTGATGGCGGCAACCGTCCTGGTGAGGTAGCCCGGACGCTCGGCCAGGAAGCGCTTCAGCGTGGCGACGAAGATTTCCTCTTCCTCGTTGCCGGGCGTGAACAGCTCTTCTCCGGCCTCCACGCGGGCGCCCCACAGCGCGAACATGGTGGCATCGCCGCCGTCGTCCAGGATCATGTTGCAGGTGGTATCACCCCAGTCGAAGATGCGGATGACATAGTCCCAATATTCCTCCAGCGTCTCGCCCTTGACGGCGAAGACGGGGATGCCCCGCGCGGCGATGGCGGCGGCGGCATGGTCCTGCGTCGAGAAGATGTTGCACGATGCCCAGCGGATTTCCGCGCCGAGATCGGCCAGCGTTTCGATCAGAACGGCGGTCTGGATCGTCATGTGCAGCGAACCGGTGATGCGCGCGCCCTTCAGCGGCTGGGCAGCGCCGAATTCGGCGCGCAGGGCCATGAGGCCGGGCATTTCGGTTTCGGCGATCTCGATTTCCTTGCGGCCGAAAGCGGCAAGGGCGATGTCGCGGATCACATAATCCTGCGCCTGGGTGGCGGGTGCGGTGGCCACGAGCGTGTCTCCATTGGTCAAGAATGTGCTGGGCCGATCGCAAATGAGCGAAACGGCGGCGATGGGCTGGGCTTTACCAATCGCCGCCGTCGAAGGCAACTCAATATAAAGTTTTCTTTATGTGTTAATCCGCCGGCCCCCGCGATGCCACCCATACAGGCTCCTGATCCCCGGATTTCCGTACTTTTCCAGCGACCGCCACCATCATGTCGCAACGCGCGCCCGACAGATGCGGGCTGACCCCGGCGGCATCGGACAGTTCCAGCAGGGCAGAACGGGTAGGCGGCAAGGCGTTGGCCGCGTCAGTGATCGACTGGAGATCGCGGCAGGCCAGGCCGTCGGCGCCCGCTCCATAGACGTTCGCAAGCCCGGTGACATAATTGTCATAGGCGCTCAGGGCGCCGACCGGCCCGGCCGCGTCCCGGAAATGCTCGCGCAGTTCATCATTCACCTGCGTCAACGCATCCCGCTTTTCCCGGATAAGGCGATTATAGCTGGCCAGGAAATCGTTGCCGGTCGCCCTGCATCGCAAGGCCGACACCATCAGCATCATCTCGAAGTCGCGAATCTGCGCCGCTTCCACCGCCGTCTGCTTCCAGCAGGTCGCCGCCGTGGCCGGCGCAAGCGGCATCGTCGCGGCAAGCGCCGCTGCGATCAGTTTCCTCATGGTTTGAACCCCCGTCCAATTGCCCAACGACCAGGGTGCGCCTGCCGGGTTGCCGGAACCTCTATGACAAGGGTTAGCGGGATTTTACCGTGAAATATTCAGTTACGCTACGGAAACAAACGGCCGGACGGGCCGGATTGCGTCAGGCGGACCCGGCACCGCTTACCAGATGGGAAGCATCGACTCCGGCGGCGGCATAGGCGGCGGACCATTTGCGCGCCGCCGGGACCTCGAACAGCAGGTCGGCCGTGCACGCCGCAGGAAACCAGCTTTCTCCCGCCATTTCCTGATCCAACTGCCCCGCTCCCCATCCGGCATAGCCCAGCGCGACCAGATAGCGACTCGGACCTTTTCCTTCGGCGATGGCCTTCAATATCTCCAGCGAGCCGGACAGGCCCCAGCCCTCCCCCACCTCGACCATGTCGTGCCCGGTCCAGTCGAGCGAATGCAGCACGAAACCGCGGCGCGGCTCCACCGGCCCTCCGCGCAGCACCGGAACATCGGGGACATCCCCCGGCTCTATGTCGAAACTCTCCAGCAGGTCGTGCAGGCTGACGCCATCGATCTCGTCGCTGACGGCGATCCCCAGCGCGCCATTTTCATCATGCACGCACATGGCGATGACCGAATGATCGAAACGCGCATCCTCCATACCCGGCAGGGCAAGCAGGAACTGGCCGGCATAGGAACGTGGCTTGGTCATGTTGCGACTATACGCCCCTTGCCGTCTTTGCCAATGGCGGGCTGTCGCTTGGGGAAGGCGGCGCGGCATATTCCACCTTCATCCCCTTGACAGAAGGGGCCCCAGGTCCGACGTGCCGGACGTCACAAGGCCAGGAGACCAAAAATGACCATTTCCAAGGGCGACCGCATCCCCAGCACCACTTTCGTCAAGATGACCGACAACGGCCCGGAAAAGGTGGCTTCGGACGACTATTTCGCAGGGCGCACCGTTGCGCTTTTTTCCGTCCCCGGTGCCTTCACGCCGACCTGCTCAGCCCGTCACCTGCCCGGTTTCGTCGACAAGGCCGAAGCGCTGAAGGGCAAGGGCGTCGATGAAATCGCCTGCACCGCCGTCAACGACGCCTTCGTCATGGGCGCCTGGGGCAAGTCCGCCAATGCGGACGGCAAGGTGACGATGCTCGCGGACGGCAATGGCGAATTCGCCAAGGCCGTGGGCCTCACCATGGACGGCAGCGCTTTCGGCCTTGGCGAGCGCGGCCAGCGCTTCTCGATGATCGTCAAAGACGGCGTCGTCGCGGAACTGAATGTGGAAGCGCCGGGCGATTTCAACGTGTCGTCGGCCGAATATATGCTCGAGCAGATCTGATTTCCGCAAGGATGCGCGCTGGAGCGATCGGGCGCGCATCTTTCTTCCGTCATGCAACTGCGTTACCAAGAGTCGATGACCAGAAGCATCGGCAACAGCATCGTCGCGGAACTCGACGAAATCTATCAGACATCGATCCATAATCTTCGAGAAGCCATGCGGGCCTATGCCAGCGACGGCAGCGTGCCGCCGCCCGAAGCCCGGACGGATCGCCGCTATTGCTATCCCGAACTGCGCATCACCCATCGTGCCGAAACGGACGCGCCGCCGCCGGGCCGGTCCTTCGCGCGCCTGTCCAAGCCGGGGCAATATGTGACCACGGTCACGCGGCCGTCGATGTTCGGCGACTATCTGGCCGAACAGATCGATCTCCTCGTCCGCGACTATGGGGTGGAGGTGAATACGGCGGTCAGCGATCAGCCCATTCCCTTCCCCTATGTGCTGGACGGCCTCGACATGAGCGCCCTGGACGGCACGCCCCCGACCGAACTGGCGCGCCATTTCCCGGCGACCGAACTGGCGGAGATCGGGGACGAGATCGCCGACGGCCTGTTCATGCCGGATGCGGAAGGGGAGCGGCCCCTCGCCCTGTTCGACGGGCTGCGGACGGATTTCTCGCTCGCCCGCCTGAAACATTATAGCGGCACCCCGGCCGAACATGTGCAGCGCTACATCCTCTTCACCAATTATCACCGCTATGTGGACGAGTTCGTGGCTTGGGCCTGCGCGGAATTGCAGCGGGAAGGCAGCCGCTTCACCGCGCTTTCCGGCGCGGGCGGCGTCTATGTGACGCCGGAAACCGCAGACCCGGCGCAGATGATCGCGGACAGCGCCTGGCGCAAGCACCAGATGCCGGCCTACCACCTGATCGCGCCGGACCGGAGCGGCATCACCCTGGTGAACATCGGCGTCGGCCCCTCCAACGCCAAGACGATCTGCGATCATCTGGCGGTGGTACGGCCAGAGGCCTGGCTGATGATCGGCCATTGCGGCGGCCTGCGTCCCAGCCAGCGGATCGGCGACTATGTGCTCGCCCACGCCTATCTGCGCGACGATCATGTGCTGGACGAGATGCTGCCGCCCGAAATCCCGGTGCCCGCGATCGCCGAAGTCCAGGTGGCCCTCGCCAGGGCGGCGGAGGCCGTGCTGGGCGGCAACGACCGGGAGGATTTCAAGCGCCGTCTGCGTACCGGCACGGTCGTCACGACGGACGACCGCAACTGGGAATTGCGTTATTCCAGTTCCGCCCTGCGGTTCAGCCTGTCCCGCGCGGTCGGCATCGACATGGAATCGGCAACCATCGCCGCGCAGGGCTATCGTTTCCGGGTGCCCTATGGAACGCTGCTTTGCGTCTCCGACAAGCCGATCCATGGCGAACTCAAGCTGCCGGGACAGGCCAACCGCTTCTATGAGGAAGCCATTGCCGGGCATCTGCGCGTCGGTCTCATGACCTGCGAACTGCTGCGGCAGGAGGGACCGAAGCTGCACAGCCGCAAGCTGCGCGCCTTCAACGAGCCGCCCTTCCGCTGAACGATCGGGTCAGGCGGCCAGGAAATCGACCATCGCCTGGCCCAGTTCCTTGCGGGTCACGGCATTCATGTGATTGCCTGGGATCTCGACATAGCGGCCATTGGGCAGCAGTTCCGCCAGTTCCTGGGCCACGCCATTGTCCCGGTCGTCGGCGCCGCAGATCACTTCGGTGGGCTGGGAGAAGCCGGCAATGACCTCCTCCGGCGTATCGACGAAGGTATTGAGAATGTGCAGCATCGCCACCGGATCGCCCTTGGTGGTCTTCAGGAAGGCTTCGGTCATCCATTCGGATGTCCCGCGCTCGAACGTGCCGAGGTTGGTCAGCACATTGCTGTAATAGCCGCCCTTGTCCAGAGTGTGGACAAGCCCCGTCAACCCCATGCCTGCCAGGATCACGCGCCGCGGCGTCGCGCCCCGCGCCAGCATCCGCACCGTCGTCCGCGCGCCGAGCGAATAGCCGCCCAGATCATAGTCGGTAAGCCCAAGCTGCTCGACCAGCGCCAGATTGTCCTCGGTCAGCGCGTCGGGCGGATAGGCCGCGGCGTCGTGCGGCTTGCCGCTTTCGCCATGGCCGCGCAGGTCCGGCATGATGAGGCGGAACCCCGCCTCCACCAGTCTCGCCGCATGACCGTAACGGATCCAGTTGGTGAAGGCGTTGGAAAAATAGCCGTGGATCAGGACGAGATCGCGACCCTGCCCGACAACATGCACGGCGATCGGCAGCCCGCCCAACCCCCTGATCTCCCTTTTCTCGATCGACAGGTCGGACACGCGGCTACTCCTGAAAATGACGGGGTTTCGCGGATATGGCCTATGCCCGCCCTTGTCGAGCGAAACGAAGCCCTATCAGCGCCAGCAGGCTGCCGACCTGCGCCGATGCCATATCCTTCTGCGCATCCCAGATGTCGCCTTGCTGCCCATTATACCAGTCGGCGGTCTGCCCGGCGGCGATCACCGTCAGCAGCCATTCGAAAATCTCGTAGATTGCGCTGACGAAACCGACCGCGAAAAAGGCGAAGGCCAGGCTCCATGCCATCCGCAAGCCGCCATGACGCTGCGCGACCTGGGCGAAGGGCGCCGTCAACAAAGCGCCGAAGGCGAAATGCACCAACCGGTCATATCCGTTGCGCGCCAGACCGAAAGTACCGGAAATATCATGTCCGCTGACGGCCCGCGCCCAATCGTCATAGGGCACATAGGAATAGATATAGCGCCCGCCCAACGTATGGAGCAGCAGGAAGACCAGGATGCACCCGACTGCCCCGTTCGACAAAGGCCAACGCCGCAACAGCCAGGGCGTCGCCATGGCGAGCACCACCGTCGGTCCATGCTGGAGCGGGGCGAGTTCGGGATAGGGCTGATCGATATTGGCGGCTGCGATGGCCGCGACCAGTACGGCCAGCATCGCCCTTTGAGGACGCGGCAACGATCCATGGTAAGGGACGTTCTTCAAAGGCTCTCCCGCCAGGCAGAAAGATCGTCGGGCTGCGTGTCGAAGCCGGGCACATCCGGATCGAGGAATATTCCCGCCTGCTTGTAGGACAGCCAGAGATGACCCTGCGGCACTATGGCGGCGCTGTCGTCAAGCGTGCCGATCTTCAACGTCACCTTGCCGGGCGAAGCGCTGGACCTGTTCCACAATCGCGTGCCGCAATCGGGGCAGAAATAGCATTGCTTGGACGCGCCGCTATGGGCTGTCCGCTCGTGGCATTTGGGTTCACCCCGCACCGAAATGCGCGCGAACGCAACCACCGCCGACATCGAAAATGCACTCGACGTCTGCTTCTTGCACTCCCGGCAATGGCAGGCATAGGCGGGCGGCAGCTCTCCGGACAGCGTGTAACGCACGCCTCCGCAGAGACAGCCGCCCTCCATATTCAGCCCTTCTTGAGGTGGCGGCGGCCCAGCAATTCCGCGATCTGCACGGCATTGAGCGCCGCGCCCTTACGCAGATTGTCGCTGACGCACCAGAGGTTCAGGCCGTTTTCGATGGTCGAATCCTCGCGCACGCGGCTGACGAAGGTGGCATAGTCGCCCACGCACTCGACGGGCGTGACGTAGCCGCCATCCTCGCGCTTGTCGACGAGCATCACGCCCGGCGCCTCGCGCAGGATATCCTGCGCTTCCTTGGCGGAGATTTCCCTTTCGAACTCGATGTTCAGCGCCTCGCTATGACCGACGAACACCGGCACGCGCACGCAGGTCGCCGTGACCTTCACCTTGGGATCGAGGATCTTCTTGGTTTCCGCGACCATCTTCCACTCTTCCTTGGTCGAACCATCGTCCAGGAAAACGTCGATATGGGGGATCACGTTGAAGGCGATCTGCTTGGTGAACTTCTTGGGTTCCGCCGGATCGCCGACGAAGATGTTGCGCGACTGTTCGAACAACTCGTCCATGCCCTGCTTGCCCGCGCCCGACACCGACTGGTAGGTGGCGACAACGACGCGCTTGATCGTCGCAGCGTCGTGAAGCGGCTTCAGCGCCACAACCATCTGCGCGGTCGAGCAGTTCGGGTTGGCGATGATGTTCTTCTTCTTGTAACCGTCGATCGCATCCGGGTTCACTTCCGGCACGATCAGCGGCACGTCCGGGTCCATGCGGTAGAGCGACGAATTGTCGATCACCACGCAACCGGCCGCCGCCGCCTTGGGCGCATATTCCGCCGTCGGGCCGGAGCCCGCAGCGAACAGCGCGATATCCCAGCCGGTGAAGTCGAAATGCTCGATATTCTTGCATTTGAGCGTCTTGCCGGTGTCACCGAAATCGATTTCGGTGCCCTGCGACCGGGGCGAGGCGACCGCCGCGATCTCGTCAATAGGGAACTCGCGCTCGGCGAGAATGGTCAGCATCTCGCGGCCCACATTGCCGGTGGCACCAACGACGACGACCTTGTAACCCATGACTGAACACTCCACTCCATGCTTGCATTGCGGAGTGGGCGCCATAGCGCCGTTGCGCCATTTGTCCAGCTTTATGCGGTTTGTTGCGCCAAAGCCCGCCTTTTCAGGCTTGACGTTGCCGCGGACGTCCTGCCGCGGCAACGTCCGGCCGGACTATTGGGCGGGCTTTTCCGGCGCCGTACCGTGGCGCGCCAGGAAATCCTCGATCGTGCGCCAGAGGTGCAGGCTGACGCCCGGTCCGCCCACGCGATGGGTCTGGCCGGGATAGACCATCAACTCGAACGGCACGGCCGCGCCCTGCATCTTCGCCATCAACGCGGTCGAATTGTCGAACACCACATTGTCGTCCGACATGCCGTGGATCAACAGCAGCGGATCCTTGATCTTCACCGCGCCGTCGACCGCATCGGAACCCGGATAGGCGCTCGGCTTTTCCTGCGGCTGGCCCAGATAGCGCTCGGTATAATGGGTGTCATACAATTCCCATTTCGTGACCGGCGCGCCCGCGACCGCCGCCGAAAACACCCCCGGCGCCTTCTCCAGCAGCTTCAGCGACATATAGCCGCCATAGGACCAGCCATAGGTCGCGATCCGCTGGGGATCGACATAGGGCTGGGCCTTCAGCCAGTTCACGCCCGCAAGCTGGTCCTCGACCTCTACCGTGCCCATGGCATGGTAGATCTGGTCCTCGAACGCCTTGCCGCGATCGGGCGTGCCGCGATTGTCGACCATGAAGACGATCCAGCCCCTGTCCACCAGATATTGATAGATGGGCGACCCCCATGAGTTGGTGACCTGCCGCCCGGTGCCCGGCCCACCATAATGCAGCATGAAGACGGGATAGTGCTTCCCCGCCTCCAGCGGCGGCGTCATGATACGGGTATAGAGCGTCGATCCGTCCACCGCCCGGATGGTGCCGAACTTCGTCTTCACATGGCTGGCGAGATAAGGCGCGTAGGGGTGGTCGCCCCTGATCGCATTTTCCGACAGCCATTGCATTTGCTTGCCCGCACTGTCGGCCAGATAGACCTGCTTGGGCTGGTCCGTATTGCTGCGCGCCACGACGATCCGGCTGGCCGCCCTGTCCATCACCGCGTCGTTCCACCAGCCGGTCGCAGTCAATTGCCGGAGCGGCCCGGCCTTGGCGAGCGGCGCCACATAAAGCTGCTGCTCCAGCGGCGTTTCCCTGTTGCCGGTGAAATAGACGAGACCCCTGCCCTCGTCCACGCCGACCACATCGCGCACTTCCCAGTCGCCGCCGGTCAGCGCCGTCCACCGGCCGCCCCGCACATGATAGAGATGGCCATGGCCGGTCTTCTCCGACCACCAGAGGAAACTGCCGTCCTTCAGGGGCGTGAAATTATTGCTGAGGTTGATCCAGCTCCCGGCCTTCTCCGTCAGGATCACCTTCGCCTTGCCCGTCGCCGGATCGACGGCGAGCAGGTCGAGCGTCTTCTGGTCCCGGCTCTCCCGCTGCACATAGAGCGTCCTGCCGTCCTTCGACCAGTCCACCCGGGCGAGATAGATGTCCTTCTCCGCCCCCAGGTCGACCTTCACCGGGGCGCCGCCCTCCGGCTTCATGACATAGAGGTCGACCAGCGCGTTGGCCGTCCCGGCGGCGGGGTAGCGCTGCTCATAGACCTTGGTGCCCTCGCCGCCGATGGCGGTGCGGGTCACGACACCCACAGGGCTTTCATCGACCCGCGCGACCGCGATCATCCTGTCGTCGGGCGACCACCAATAGCCGGTGCGCCGGTCCATTTCCTCCTGCGCCACGAATTCCGCCACGCCCCAGCTCACCGTATCGCTGGCCCCCTGCGTCAGTTGCCTTTCCGCGCCGCCCATGGGCTGCACGAAGAAATTGCCGCCGCGCACATAGGAGACATAGCCGCCCCTGGGACTGACCACCCCGTTCAGTTCGCCGTCGGGCGTATCGGTGAGTCGCGTAACCTTGCCGTCCAGCGCCGCCAGATAGAGGTCGCCATCGACTGGCACGAGGATCGATTTGCCGTCCGGCGCCCAGTCATAGCTGGCGATCCCGGTATTGCCCGCCACCGACCGGTCGCGCTCGCGCTGCATCTTCTCCGCTTCGGACAGTTCCGCCCCGGTGCCGGTCTTCTTCGAATCGACCAGCATCCGCTCCGCACCGGTCGAAGTGTCGACGGCCCAGAGATCCAGCCGCTCCTTCTCATCCGTCCGGGGTTTCAGCAACGTCACCAGCTTGCCGTCGGGCGAGAGTTTCAGCGCGCGCGGCTGTGGTCCCGACAGGTCGGGACTGGCAAAGACGCGCTCCAATGTAAGCTTTTCCTGGGCCTGAGCGGAAACGCTCAACAACAGCGCGCCCAAGGCGGCGCCGCTTTTCCAATATGGCGACATGATCTTCCCTTGCTCTCATGCCGCTGATCGGAAGACGCGCGGCATCATGCGCTGAAGAATTAGCGCGATGCGGATGAAAAGATCAATGTTGGGAAATTATATTTCTCCAGCCATGACTTGAAGTCATGGTGGGCGCGACAGGGATTGAACCTGTGACCCCACCCGTGTGAAGGGTGTGCTCTACCGCTGAGCTACGCGCCCCCTGTAAGGAGGAGGCGGCCATTGGCATCCGCCGCAGGCCCTGTCAAGCGCATCGCGGAACCATTTTCGAAAAATGGACTTATTGGCCGCTGCTGCGTTATAATCGATACGCTATCAAAAGGAGTGCTTATCCCATGCGTCAAACCGTTGCTCTCGTCATTGCGGGGCTGCTTCTATCCTCCCTCGCTGCCTGCAATACCGTGAAGGGTGCGGGACGCGATATCGAATCCGTCGGAAGCGCCGGGGAAAAGGCCATCCACTAAAGCAGGTCTTAGATCATTGAAGGATGCGGCCGCCTAAGGCCGCATCCTTTTCCAGACGCACGCCGTCGCAGTCGGATTCGCCACAGTCGCAGGTGGCTATGGTGTAGCGGACACCGCACATGACCAGCACATCATTGTCGAAGGAATAGTTGGATATTCCCGCGCGCTCGACCTTTTCCTGTGCCTTGGCCCTGAGAAACGGGTCAACGAGGTTCATGGATCTTCCTCTCTGCAACATGACGCCATGATCTGTGTTGCAATGCACAATGTCAATTGAGCCAGGCTGGTTCCTGAACGAACTGAAATAAATCTGTCCAGAAAATGACACGATTGGGCGCTTGTGCGTGGGGCGCTTGCGCGGTGTCGCCATCGCTCCCATATGGCGGGCCATGAACGACCAACGCTCCAGCGCCATGCCGGTCTGGCATGGCACCACCATCATGTCGGTACGCAAGAATGGAAAGGTGATCGTGGCCGGCGACGGCCAGGTCTCCATGGGCCAGACCGTCATGAAGCCCAACGCCCGGAAAGTTCGCCGCCTGCACGACGGTTCGGTCATCGGCGGTTTTGCCGGTGCCACCGCCGATGCCTTCACCCTGTTCGAACGGCTGGAGACCAAGCTGGAGCGCCACAACGGCCAGCTCATGCGCGCCGCCGTCGAACTCGCCAAGGACTGGCGGACGGACAAATATCTCCGCAACCTGGAAGCGATGATGATCGTCGCGGACAAGGAAGTGACGCTGATCCTGACCGGCAATGGCGATGTGCTGGAGCCGCTGGGCGGCGTCGCGGCCATCGGTTCGGGCGGGAATTTCGCTCTCGCCGCCGCCCGCGCCCTGATGGAATATGAGGAAGATGCCGAAACCCTCGCCCGCAAGGCGATGGCGGTGGCGGCGGACATCTGCGTCTACACCAACGACCAGCTCGTCGTCGAAGAGCTGGAAAGCGTGAACTGAGCCTTTTCACGAAGATTTGCGGAATATCATGAACGACAATCTGACACCCAAAGCCATTGTTTCCGCCCTGGACGCGCACATCATCGGCCAGGCCGATGCCAAGCGCGCCGTCGCCGTGGCGCTGCGCAACCGCTGGCGCCGCCAGCGTCTCTCCGCCGACCTGCGCGATGAGGTGACGCCCAAGAATATCCTGATGATCGGCCCCACCGGCTGCGGCAAGACCGAGATCAGCCGCCGCCTCGCCAAGCTGGCCGACGCGCCCTTCGTCAAGGTGGAAGCCACCAAGTTCACCGAAGTCGGCTATGTCGGCCGCGACGTGGAGCAGATCGTCCGCGATCTGGTCGAGGAAGCCGTGCGCCTGGAACGCGACCGCCGCCGCGAGGCAGTGCGCGAAGCCGCATCCGAAGCCGCCATGGCCCGCCTGCTCGACGCCCTCACCGGCAAGGAAGCGAGCGAGGCCACCCGCCTCTCCTTCCGCCAGCGGATCGAGAGCGACCAGATGAACGAGGTCGAGGTCGAGGTGGAAGTCGCCGACAGCCCCTCCATGCCGATGGAAATCCCCGGCATGGGTGGCCAGGTTGGCATGATCAATCTTTCCGACATGATGTCCAAGGCTTTCGGTCAGCAGCAGAAAAAGCGCCGCAAGCTGCGCGTCGCTGATGCGTGGGACAAGCTGGTCGAGGAAGAGCAGGACAAGCGGCTGGACCAGGACGACGTCGCTCGCGTGGCGATCGCCAGTGCGGAGCAGAATGGCATCGTCTTCCTCGACGAGATCGACAAGATCGCCGTCAGCGACGTGCGCGGCGGCTCCGTCAGCCGGGAAGGCGTGCAGCGCGACCTGCTGCCGCTGATCGAGGGCACGACGGTCTCGACCAAATATGGTCCGCTCAAGACCGATCATATCCTCTTCATCGCTTCGGGCGCCTTCCATGTTGCGAAACCCAGCGACCTGCTGCCGGAACTGCAGGGCCGCCTGCCGATCCGCGTCGAGCTCAAGGCCCTGACCGAGGATGATTTCGTGTCGATCCTCTCCGACACCAAGGCGAGCCTGGTGGCGCAATATCGCGCGCTGCTGGCGACCGAGGGCGTCACCATCGACCTGACCCCCGACGGCATCCGCGCCGTGGCCAGGATCGCGGCCGAGGTGAACAGCGAGGTCGAGAATATCGGCGCCCGCCGCCTGCAGACGGTGATGGAAAAGCTGCTGGAGGATGTGAGCTTCGAGGCGGAGGACCGCCAGGGCGAAACGCTGGTGGTCGACGCCGCCTATGTCGACAAGCAACTCTCGGCCGTCGCGCGCAACACCGACCTCAGCAAATATGTGCTGTAACGGCTGACGCCCCCCTTATAACTCCCCTCCCGCTTGCGGGAGGGGCCGGGGGGAGGGACTGTATGAACATACCCCTCCCCTCAGAAAAAGGGACCTAATAGGAGCGCCCCACCAATACCCGCTCGACCGCTTTCTCGCCGGTGAACAGGCATGTCCCGTCCGCCGCTTCCGCATCGGCCGGCACATTGCGCAGGGTCAGCTTCTCACCCTTCAGCCACTCGACCACCTTGTCGAGCGCCGGGCCCGTCGGCCGGGACCACTGGACCAATGCCCAACCAGGCTTCTTGCTTGCCCCGAAAAACGCCTTGAGCGCATCGAGCGAGGTGATCGACCTGTCGATATTCTCCAGCAGGCGAGCCTGCGCGTCCGCGAACAGCGCCTGCTGGATTTCCTCCAGCACGCCGCAAGCCGTGCCAAGGAAGTCGCCTTTCGCCACGATCCGGTTGTCGAGCTTGCCATCCTCGCGATAGAGCTGGTCACGGCGGATGACGGAGACATTGCCGCCCGCCACGTCGCGCCCGCCGACCTCGATGACGATCGGCGCGCCCTTCTTGACCCAGCCCCAGCGCTTGTTCGCCGCCTTGGCCGGACGGCGATCGAGCAGCGCGCGCACCGGCTCGCGGAACACGTCCAGCCTGTTCAACTGCGCCACCAGCTCGCCGCAATAATCCAGGATCGCCGCATCCTCTTCGGTATCGCGCAGCATCGGCACCACCACGACCTGATAGGGCGCGACGCGCGGCGGCACGCGCAGCCCGTCATCATCGCCATGCACCATGATGAGGCCGCCGATCATGCGCGTCGACACGCCCCAACTCGTGGTCTGCGCCAATTCCTGCTGCCCCTCGGCATTCTGGAACCTGATATTCTGCGCCTGGGAAAAGGTCGTGCCCAGGAAATGCGAGGTGCCCGCCTGCAACGCCTTGCCATCCTGCATCATCGCCTCGATCGAATAGGTGGCGACGGCACCGGGGAAGCGCTCATTCTCCGGCTTCTCGCCCGCGATGACGGGCAGCGCCACGCATTCCTCCGCAAAGCTGCGATAGACTTCGAGCATCTTCATCGTCTCTTCCATCGCCTCATCGACGCTGGCATGAGCCGTATGCCCCTCCTGCCAGAGGAATTCGGCGGTGCGCAGGAACATGCGGGTGCGCATTTCCCAGCGGACGACATTGGCCCACTGGTTGATCAGCACCGGCAGATCGCGCCAGCTCTGCACCCAGCGGGAGAAAGCCGCGCCGATCACCGTTTCCGAAGTCGGGCGGACCACCAGCGGCTCCTCCAGCTTCGCTTCGGGATCGGGCACCAGCCGCCCGTCCTTCTGGATCAGGCGGTGATGGGTGACGACCGCCATTTCCTTGGCGAAGCCGTCGACATGCTCGGCCTCCTTCTCGAAATAGGAAAGCGGGATGAACAGCGGGAAATAGCAATTTTCATGGCCGGTCGCCTTGATGCGATCGTCCAGCAGCTTCTGCATGCGTTCCCATATGCCATAGCCCCACGGCCGGATGACCATGCACCCGCGCACGCCGCTTTCCTCGGCCATATCGGCTTCGGAAATGACGGCCTGATACCAGGCGGCGAAATCCTGTTCGCGGGTAACGGAAAGGGCATGCTTCACGGGGGTCGACCTTAAATTCGAGTGGATGGCGCGCCATAAGCCAAGCGCGCCGCCCCTGTCGACCCCGAAGGCTCAGCTCAGCTTGTCGATCTTGGCGTTCAGCGCCGCAAGCTGCGCCTTGAGTTCGGCGATCTCATCGTCCTTGGCCTCGTCGGACGCGGCCGACGGAGCGGGCGACGGCGTCGGCATTCCCGGTATCCCCGGCATGCCGCTGCCAAAGGCGCTCGCCGCCGCCTCGAACATCTGCATGTTCCGCTTGGCGATCTCGGCCAGCGGGCCTCCTCCGAAAGCGCCCTTCATGGCTTCCTGGAACTGCTGCTGATTCTTGCGGAAGGCATCCATCGACGCTTCCAGATATTGCGGCACCATGGACTGCATGGAGTCGCCATACATGGCGATCAGCTGGCGCAGGAAGTTGACGGGCAGCATATTCTTGCCGCGCTGCTCCTCCTCCATGATGATCTGCGTCAGGACATTATGCGTGATGTCCTCTCCGGTCTTCGCATCGACGACGACGAACTCGCGCCCCTCACGAGTCATCTGCGACAAAAGATCCAGAGTGATGTAGCTCGACGTTTCTGTGTTATAGAGCCGCCTGTTAGCGTACTTCTTGATAACGACCGGTTCGGATTCGTTCGCGGTCTTAGATTTGGCCATGGATACCTCTCCCACACCTGCATTTTCCGCATTAGCACAAGGGAATGCCGCGTCGCAACATGGGCCGCGGCCCTTACCCCTTTTTCTCAATATTTTATGGCGCGAAACGAAGGATGATCCCGAACTGCGGCGGCGCGCGTTCCAGGGTTTGCGCCGATATCAGGAGGCTGGCCGCCCTCCCATGCCGCCGCCACCGCCCGTTTTCGCGTCGGCGGGAAGCGCGAAGCTGCTTCGATATGGCACGGAAAACGGCCGTGCGCCGATCGTGTTCGTGCCCTCGCTGATCAATCCGCCGCAGGTGCTCGATCTCTCGTCCAGCCGTTCCATGCTGCGCCACATGAGTGCAGCAGGACATGATGCCTATCTGGTCGATTGGGGAAGTCCGGCGGCCGACGAGGGCCATCTGGGGCTGGACCGCCATGTGACCGAGCGGCTGCTGCCGATGCTGGCCGCCCTGCCGCGTCCACCCATTCTCGTCGGCTATTGCCTGGGCGGAAATCTGGTCATCGGCGCTGCGGCGCTGCACCCGTCCCGGGCTGTCGCGGCAATCGCGTCCCCCTGGAATTTCGATGGCTTCCCGCCGGCGGATCGCGACGCGATCGGCGCCCTGTGGCGCGGCGCGAAACCCTTGTGCCAGCGGCTGGGCTATGTGCCGATGGAAGTGCTGCAATCCGGCTTCTGGGCGATGGACCCGGCCCGGACCATCCGCAAATATGCCGTCTTCGCGGATATGGCCGCGGGTTCGGACGAGGAACATGCCTTTCTGGCGGTCGAGGATTGGGCCAATGGAGGCCCCCCGCTCACCTATGATGCGGGCCGCGACCTGTTCGAACATTTCTATGCCGCAAATGCGAGTGGACTGGGCCAATGGCGGATTGACGGAAAGGCGGTCGACCCGGCGCAACTGGCTTGCCCCACATTTTCAATCCGTTCCGCGACGGACCGCATCGTGCCCGCCGGCGCCGCGCCCGAAATGGAGCGGAATGTGACGTTGCGGCTGGGTCATGTCGGCATGATCGTGGGGGGCAGCGCGCGGCAGATCCTGTGGGAGCCGCTGTCCCAATGGCTTTCCAGCCATGGCGGATGATGATATGTGCGGCTGCGAAAATAATCACCCCCGGAACTGAGGATCAAGGCATTGTCAGACATCGTAATCACCGCTGCCAAGCGTACCGCCGTCGGCAGCTTCATGGGCGCATTCGGCTCGACTCCGGCGCATGAGCTGGGGCGCGTCGCGATCATCGCCGCGCTCGCCCAGGCCGGTGTCGCGCCCGAGGAAGTGGACGAAGTCATCCTCGGCCAGGTGCTGACCGCGGGCCAGGGCCAGAACCCCGCCCGCCAGGCCGCCGTCAATGCCGGCATTCCGGTCGAGCGCACCGCCATCGGTCTCAACCAGCTCTGCGGATCGGGCCTGCGCTCCGTCGCGCTGGCGGCCCAGGCCATCCGGGCGGGCGACGCGCGCATCATGGTCGCGGGCGGACAGGAAAGCATGTCGCTGGCGCCCCATGCGCAATATCTGCGCGGCGGCGCCAAGATGGGACCGGTTTCGCTGGTCGATACCATGGTCCATGACGGTCTGACCGACGCCTTCAACAATTATCACATGGGCATCACCGCCGAAAATCTGGCCGAGAAATATCAGATCAGCCGGGAGGCGCAGGACGCCTTCGCCGTCGCCAGCCAGAACAAGGCGGAGGCCGCGCGCGCCTCCGGCCGTTTCGCCGACGAGATCGCTCCCGTCACGATCAAGGGCCGCAAGGGCGACACCATCGTCGACGCCGACGAATATATCCGTGCCGGAGCCACCATCGAAGCGATGCAGGGCCTGCGCCCGGCCTTCAAGAAGGACGGAACCGTGACCGCGGGCAATGCCAGCGGCATCAATGACGGCGCCGCCGCACTGGTCCTGATGACGGAGGCGGAAGCCAGCAGGCGCGGCGCGGCGATCCTTGGCCGCATCGCCGGTTTTGCCACGTGCGGCGTCGATCCCTCGATCATGGGCATCGGCCCGGCGCCCGCCTCGCGCCAGGCGTTGGCCAAGGCGGGCTGGTCGCTGGCCGACATCGACCTGATCGAGGCCAATGAGGCCTTCGCCGCGCAGGCCCTGTCGGTCGGTCAGGAACTGGGCTGGGACGCCGAAAAGGTCAATGTGAACGGCGGCGCGATCGCCATCGGCCATCCGATCGGCGCGTCCGGTGCCCGCGTGCTGACCACTTTGCTCTATGAAATGGCCAAGCGCGACGCGAAGAAGGGTCTTGCCACGCTCTGCATCGGCGGCGGCATGGGCGTTGCCATGTGCATCGAGCGTTAAGCGTTCCGTGAAAGGAAGAAGGGGGCCGCCAGCCACAGGCGGCCCTTTTTGCATCGGCGACAATCAGGCCCAGATCCGGTCGAACCGCGCCCCCAGTCCCGTCAGCAGCTCATATTGCGACAGGCCCGAAATCGCGGCCGCACCGGGCAGGGCATAATCGACGGTCAGCCACTCCCCTTCCGCAATATCGGGCGCGCCAGACACATCGACCGCCGTCAGGTCCATCGACACCCGCCCGATCACCGGCAGGCGCTGCTGTTCCCGATACATCGCGCCCCGCCCCGAAAAGCCGCGCAGATAGCCGTCGGCATAGCCCAGATTGAGGACCGCTATCTCCATGTCGGTATCCGCGACATGGGTGGCGTTATAGCCGATGGCATCGCCCGCCGGCACGCGACGCCGTTGCAGAATCTGCGCCTCGGGAAAAACGACCTGCCGGATATGCGCCGCCGCTTCCAACCTGGGGATGCCGCCATAGAGCGCGATGCCGGGCCGCGTCATGTCGAACGCATAGTCCGTGCCCAGGCAAATCCCCGCGCTGTTGGCGAGACTGTAGCGCTCTGCCGCGACAGACTGTCTCAGCGCCGTGAAGCGCTCCAGCTGACTTGAACTGAGCGGCGTATCCTCATCTGCCGACGCGAGATGGCTGAGCAAAGTCCGGAGTTGCAACCCCTCCGTCTGCGCCGCGACATCCCCGCGCCAGCCCAGTCCCAGCCGGTTCATCCCGGTATCCACCATCACATCGCAAGGACCGCCGCCGGCCGCCTTCCAGCGCGCCACCTGCCCCTCGCTGCACAGCACCGGCCGCGCCCGCGACGCCAGCGCCACGGCGATGTCCTCCTCCCGCACGCCATGCAGGACGGACAGCGACACGCCCGGCTCCAGCAATGGCTCCAGCAGAATCGCTTCCGCCCAGTTGGACACGAAAAAGTCACGGCATCCCGCATCGGCCAGCCGCCGCATCACCTCCGCCGCACCCAATCCATATCCATTGGCCTTGATCGCCGCGCCGCAGGCCGCCGCGCCCCCCTGCCCCTTGAGCCAACGCCAGTTGGACAGCAGCGCGTCGCCATCCAGGCGCAGACGCAACGGAGCGGAAAAATCGTTCATCCTTGTGCGGATAGCGCCCGGCAGCCCCACCGTCGAGGCATCAGGCGTCCATTTTCGCCCCGGCGTCTCCGGCAGCGCAATCAGGCAGGTCGTCAAAGCCGCCGCGACCACCGCGATGGTGTACCACAGGCCCGCATAGGGATCGCCCGTGCGCGCGACGATATATTGGCTGACCAGCGGCAGGAATCCGCCGAAATAGCCCGTCCCGACATGATAGGGGATGGAGAGCGAACTATAGCGTATCCGCGCCGGAAAATATTCGGAAAGCAGCGCCGCCACCGGCCCATAGGTCGCGCCCGACAAGGTCCAGAGCAAGAGCAGAGCCAGGAAGATCAACATGGCATCCCGCCAGTGCGGCGTCACCATGCTCGAATCGTAACCGGCCGCCTTCAGCGCCGCATCCAGCCCGACGGCGCTGAGGTCCGTGACCGCCCGGCCGCCGATGCTGACCGATGGCGCCGCCGCCTCCCGCTTCTCGTAGGAGATGCCGCGCTTGGAAAAATGGTCGAGCAGCTTGCCGCAGGCGGTCGGCTGAACCTTGGCAAAGGGATCGAAGCGGCAATCGGTGCCGCTCACCACCACCGGCGCCCGATCCGCTGCCTGGGTGAGCGCCGGATTGGCCGTGCTTCCCATGAAATGATAAAGCGGCATCAGCAGCACGAGCACCAGCGCATAGCCGATGACGATCGGCTTCTTGCGCCCCACCCGATCGGACAGCCAGCCGAAGAAAAGGAAGGCCCCGACACCGGCAAAGGCGCTGCCGCCCACCAGCAATTGCGCGACGCCCGGCGCGATATGCAGGCCGCTCTGCAGAAAATAGAGGGCCTGGAACATCACCGTATAGGCAATGACGGTAAAGCCCGCCGCGATGCCGATCATCGCCACCAGCATCCGCCGCCTGTTGCCGGGATAGGTGAAGGCCTCCTTGAGCGGATTGCGGGACTGTTCGCCCGCCGCCTTCATCGCCGCGAAGATCGGGCTTTCGCGCAGCATGAGCCGCATCCACAGCGAAATCGCCAGCAACAGCAGCGAGAATATGAAGGGCAGCCGCCAGCCCCATTCATCCCATGCCGCCTTGCCCACGGCCCACTGCGTTCCGACGACGACGATCAGCGAGAGGATGAAACCGCCGATCACCCCGGCCTGGATGAAGCTGGTGTAGAAGCCCCGCCTTCCCGCCGGGGCATGTTCCGCGACATAGATGGCCGCGCCGCCATATTCGCCGCCCAGCGCCAGCCCCTGCGCGATCCGCAGCAGGATGAGGATAACCGGCGCCGCGGCCCCGATACTGGCCGCCGAAGGAGTCAGGCCGACCCCGGCCGTCGCCCCGCCCATCAGGACGATGGTGGCCAGGAAGGTATATTTGCGTCCCCAGCGGTCCCCCAGATAGCCGAACAGCGCGGCCCCCAGCGGCCTGAACCCGAACCCGACGGCAAAGCCCGCCAGCGAGTAAAGCAGTTCCACCGTCGGATTGTCGGTGGGAAAGAATGTGCGTCCGATGATCGGCGCGAGCACGCCGTAGATGTAGAAATCATACCATTCGAACACGGTGCCGATCGCGGAGGCGGCAATAACCAGCCGGTCGCGCCTTGCATCCATCACATGGGCCGACCCGGCCACTTCCCCACCCATTGCGCGCCCCTCCATTCGGTCCGGCATCTTTAATGAAGGAGCAGGAAGCGGCAAGTGCTGCCGTCATCGGCAGAGGCGAACGTCTCCAATCCTCCCCATCGAGACATGGGGAGGCATTTTCATATCCGTACCAGCCAGAAACCGCCGTCGCCTAAAACAATCGGGAACCATTGGGGACGGTCCGGTCCGGCGCAAACAGGATCACCGCTCCGCCCTCATCCGCAAAACCCAGCGTCAGGACTTCGGACAGGAATTTGCCGATCTGGCGGGGCGGGAAATTGACCACCGCGGCGACCTGTCGCCCCGGCAGATCGTGCAGTTCGTAATTTTCGGTGATCTGCGCGCTCGATTTCTTGCGCCCTATGCCCGGCCCGAAATCGATCAGCAGCTTATATGCGGGCTTGCGCGCCTCCGGATAGGGTTCGGCGGACAGGATCGTGCCGATACGGATATCGACTTTCAGAAAGGCGTCAAAGCCGATGGTCTCACCAGCGGGAGAAGCGGGATCATGATCGAGATGCATGATCCCCTGTTAGAGCGTTTTCATCTCGAACGAAAACGCTCCCGTGCTCTTGCCCGGATTCTCCCGAACCGGTCACTCCATTTCGAGGATGATCGCATCCACCGCCAGGCTTTCGCCCTGCGCGGCGGACACGCTCTTCACCACGCCCGCCTTCTGCGCGCGCAGGATATTCTCCATCTTCATCGCCTCGATCACCGCCAGCGGCTGGCCTGCCTCGACCTTGTCGCCTTCCTGCACATGCAGCGCGACCAACAGGCCGGGCATCGGGCAGATCAGGAAGCGCGACAGATCCGGCGGGATCTTTTCGATCATATGCCCGGCATGGACCGCCGCATGGGCGGGCAGGATGCGCAGCTTGTGGCTCGCGCCATGCGCCGTCAGCACGAAGCCGGAGCGGACAGGCGCGATCTTGACCGCCAGCTGCTCCTCCCCGAACTCCGCCTCGACCAGCCGGTCTCCGGGCGTATATTCCAGCGCCATGTCGAGCGGTTCCCCATCGACGGTGACGTCATCGCCGTTGATGACGACGTCGTGGACGGCGTCCCCGATCTTCACCTGCCAGCCGGTCGGTGCCTTCAGCTTCTTGCCCAACTGGCCGTCGATCCGGCGGGCGCGATCGGCCTGCGCCATGGCGGCAAAGGCGCCAACGGCCGACAGCTTCTTCAGCAGCGTTTCGGAAGCCGGAGCGCCCGTGAACCCCTCCGGATATTCCTCGGCGATGAAGCCGGTGGTGATGTTGCCCGAACGGAACCGCTCATGCTGCATCAGCGCCGAGACGAAATCGATATTGTGGCCCGGCCCCTCGATCTCGAACAGATCGAGCGCAGCGATCTGCTTGTCGATCGCCTCCAGGCGGGTCGGCGCCCAGGTGATGAGCTTGGCGATCATCGGGTCGTAGAACATGCTGACCTCGCCGCCTTCGACCACGCCGTCATCGACGCGCACCTTGGCGCCGCTTGCGTCGGTCCCGGCTTCGGGCGGATTGTAGCGGATCAGGCGGCCCGTCGAGGGCAGGAAGCCGCGATAGGGGTCTTCGGCATAGACGCGGTTCTCGATCGCCCAGCCGTTGATCTTCACATCCTCCTGACGGAAGCTCAGTTCCTCGCCATTGGCGACGCGGATCATCTGCTCGACGAGGTCGAGGCCGGTAATCTCTTCGGTGACCGGATGCTCCACCTGCAAGCGGGTGTTCATTTCCAGGAAGTAGAAGCCGTCGCCGGTCTTGTCCGCGCCCGACACGATCAGCTCGACCGTGCCCGCGCTGAAATAGCCGACCGCGCGGGCCAGGGCGACGCACTGTTCGCCCATCTTCTTGCGCATTTCAGGGCTGACGAAGGGCGAGGGCGCTTCCTCGACCACCTTCTGGTGGCGGCGCTGGATCGAACATTCGCGCTCGTTGAGGTACACGATATTGCCGTGCTGGTCGCCCAATATCTGGATCTCGATATGGCGCGGGCTTTCGATGAACTTCTCGATGAACACGCGGTCGTCGCCGAAGCTGTTCAGGCCCTCGCGCTTGGTCGCTTCAAAGCCTTCACGAACGTCCAGTTCGGAATAGGCGAGGCGCATGCCCTTGCCGCCGCCGCCAGCCGAAGCCTTCATCATCACCGGATAGCCGATCTCGTTGGAGATGCGGACGGCATGTTCTGTGTCCTCGATCACGCCGACATAGCCCGGTACGACATTGACGCCCGCTTCCTTGGCGAGCTTCTTCGATTCGATCTTGTCGCCCATGGCGGCGATCGCATTGGCCGGGGGGCCGACGAAGATGATGCCCGCCTCGTCCAGCGCCTTGCGGAAGCTCTCGCGCTCCGAAAGGAAGCCGTAGCCGGGGTGAACCGCGTCCGCGCCGGTTGCCTTGCACGCCTCGATGATCTTGTCGGCCAGCAGATAGGATTGGGCGGCGGGCGGCGGGCCGAGATGCACGGCCTCATCCGCCATCAGGACGTGGGGCGAGCGCGCGTCCGCATCCGAATAGACCGCCACGGTCTTGATGCCCATCTTCCGCGCGGTGCGGATGACGCGGCATGCAATTTCGCCACGGTTCGCGATCAGGATCTTGGTGATTGCCATTATCTATCCTTGCCCCAGTCCTATTTCTCTCGGCCCGTTCGGGTCGAGCTATTTCCAAGTTTACCTCTTGCGTCATGCCAGGCTTGGTCCGGCATCCAGCTTGCTTTTCCGAAAAAAGCGGGATCCCGGATCACGTCCGGGGTGACGAGTGGTGAACCTATCGTTACTCCGCCGCCTCCAGATGCCCGTGCGGCTGCGCCATCATCGGCGCCAGCCCGAGCTTGGAAAGCAGCGCACTATCCTTGTCGTCCCCGGCATTGGCTGCGGTCAGCAGCTTGTCGCCGGTGAAGATGCTGTTCGCGCCCGCCATGAAGCAAAGCGCCTGACAGGCCTCGCTCATGCTCTCGCGGCCCGCCGACAGGCGCACCATCGACTGCGGCATCACGATCCGCGCCACGGCGACGGTGCGCACGAACTCCACCTCGTCGATACGGCCAAGCGGCGTGTCCTTCAGCATATCGCCCAGCACCGTCCCGGCCACCGGCACGAGCGCGTTGATCGGCACGCTTTCGGGATGCGGCATGGTGCCCAGCGCATGGAGGAAACCGATGCGATCCGACCGCGTCTCGCCCATGCCGACGATCCCGCCGCAACACACGTTGATGCCCGCGTCGCGGACATTCTCCAGCGTCTCGATCCGGTCCTCGAAGGTCCGGGTGGTGATGACGTTGGCGTAATTTTCCGGCGAAGTATCGATATTATGATTGTAATAATCGAGGCCCGCGTCGGCCAGTTGCTTCGCCTGGTCGGCCGACAGCATCCCCAGCGTCATGCAGGTTTCCATGCCCATCTGGCGCACGCCCTTCACCATTTCGATGAGCTTGGGCATGTCGCGATCCTTGGGATTGCGCCACGCCGCGCCCATGCAGAAACGGCCCGAACCATGGTCCTTGGCCTGCGCCGCCGCCTGCAGCACGGCCTGCACGTCCATCAGCTTGGTGGCTTTGAGGCCGCTTTCCGCCTCGGTCGACTGGCTGCAATAGCCGCAATCCTCCGGGCAGCCGCCGGTCTTGATCGACAGCAGCGTCGAAAGCTGCACTTCATTGCGCGGGAAGTTCGCACGATGGATCGACTGCGCCTCGAACATCAGGTCGTTGAAGGGCAGGTCGAACAGCGCGGCGATCTCGTCGCGCGTCCAGTCGGTGCGAGGGGTAACGGTGGTCAAGCGGCTTCCTCCAGCCCCGCCGGGGGCATGTTGTGGCCGAGGAGACGCAGCACATCGGCGGCGCATTCCACGACGTTGGAGCCCGGTCCATAAATGCCCTGCACGCCCGCGTCACGAAGGAAGTCGTAATCCTGCGGCGGAATGACCCCGCCCGCGATCACCTTGATGTCGTTGCGGCCCTTTTCCCGGAGCTGCCTGATGAGTTCGGGAATGAGCGTCTTGTGTCCGGCCGCAAGGCTGGAAGCACCGACGACATCGACTCCGCTGTCGAGCGCCAGCACCACCGTTTCCTCCGGCGTCTGGAACAGCGGCCCCGACACCACGTCGAAACCCATGTCCCCGAAAGCGGACGCGATCACGTTGGCGCCCCGGTCGTGGCCATCCTGCCCCATCTTCGCGACGAGCAGTTTGGGCTTGCGACCGAGGCGCCGCTCGACGGCCTGCACCCCGTCAAGAACCTGTTTCCAGCGGCTGTCCTGGGCATAAGGCTTGGAATAGACGCCCTTCACCGGCGTCGGCACCGTGCCATAGCGGTCGAAACTATCCTCCATGGCGGCGCTGATCTCGCCCAGCGTGGCGCGCGCGCGCGCCGCTTCGACCGCATGGGCGAGGAGGTTGTTTTCGATCGACTGCTGACCTGCGGCGGCGGCGCGCAGCGCTTCCAGCGCCGCCTGGCACTTCGCTTCGTCGCGCTCCGCCTTCACCCTGGTGATGCGGGCGATCTGCGCCTCGCGAACCTTGGTGTTGTCGACTTCCAGCGTTTCGAGCAGATCCTCGTTCGCCAGGCGATATTTGTTGACGCCGACGATGACGTCCTCGCCCCGGTCGACGCGCGCCTGGCGGGCAGCGGCGGCTTCCTCGATCATCGCCTTGGGCCAGCCCGCGCCGACCGCCTTCGCCATGCCGCCTTCGGCCTCGACGCGGTCGATGATCTCCTGCGCGGCATCGACCAGTTGCTGGGTCAGCGCCTCGACATAATAGCTGCCCCCCAGCGGATCGACGACATTGCACATGCCGGTCTCTTCCTGGATGACGATCTGCGTGTTGCGCGCGATGCGGGCCGAGAAGTCGGTCGGCAGCGCGATCGCCTCGTCCAGCGCGTTGGTGTGCAGCGACTGCGTGCCGCCCAGCATGGCCGCCATCGCCTCGATGGTGGTGCGCATGACGTTGTTATAGGGGTCCTGCTCGGTCAGCGACACGCCCGACGTCTGGCAATGGGTGCGCAGCATCTTGGATCGCTCGTCCTTCGCGCCCAGCTTCGTCATGGCGCGATGCCACAGCACGCGCGCGGCGCGCAGCTTGGCGATCTCCATGAAGAAGTTCATGCCGATGGCGAAGAAGAAGCTGAGGCGCCCGGCGAACTTGTCGATGTCTAGGCCCGAAGCCACGCCATATTTCACATATTCGATGCCGTCCGCGATGGTGAAGGCCAGTTCCTGCACCTGCGTCGCGCCCGCTTCCTGCATATGGTAGCCGGAAATGGAGATGCTGTTGAACTTGGGCATCTCGCGGCTGGTATAGCCGAAAATGTCCGAGATGATCCGCATCGAGGGTTCGGGCGGGTAGATATAGGTGTTGCGGACCATGAACTCCTTCAGAATGTCGTTCTGGATGGTCCCGTCGAGCAGCCTGCGCTCGACGCCCTGCTCCTCGCCCGCGACGATGAAGAAGGCCAGGATCGGGATCACCGCCCCGTTCATGGTCATGGACACCGACATCTGGTCGAGCGGAATGCCGTCGAACAGGATCTTCATGTCCTCGATCGTGTCGATCGCCACGCCCGCCTTGCCGACGTCGCCGACGACGCGGGGATGGTCGCTGTCATAGCCGCGATGGGTGGCGAGGTCGAAGGCGACGCTGAGGCCCTTCTGCCCGGCCGCCAGATTGCGGCGATAGAAGGCGTTGGATTCCTCGGCGGTCGAGAAGCCCGCATATTGACGGATGGTCCAGGGGCGCCCGGCATACATGGACGCCCGCACGCCGCGCGTGAACGGCGCGAAACCAGGCAGGCCCGGATCGACCGTCACATCGTCCGCCGTATAAAGCGGCTTCACCGTGATCCCTTCCGGGGTTTCCCAGTTCAGATCCTTGCCCTTCACCTCCTTGGCGGCGGCGGCGGCCCACTGATCCAGCGTTGGCTTGTCGGTCATTTTTCTTCCATCCTACCTTCGTCACCCCGGCCTTGAGCCGGGGTCCCGCTGCCTTGTCCCACTCGCGAAATGAGCAGGATGCCGGATCAAGTCCGGCATGACGAATTCAGTGCCCCGCCCGGTCCTTCGGCGTTTCCATGATTTCGGTCAGCACCCCGTTCATATCCTTGGGATGGACGAAGAAGATCAGCGTGCCGTGCGCCCCGATGCGCGGCTCCCCCAGCACCTTCTTCCCCAGCCCTTCGAACCAGGCCTTGGCTTCCAGAATATCGGGCACTTCATAGCACATATGATGCTGCCCGCCCGCCGGGTTCTTGGCGATGAAGCCGTGGATGGGGCTGTTTTCGCCCAGCGGCTCGATCAGTTCGATCTGCGTGCCCGCCGTGCCGTTCTCGCCCGGCGTATCGACGAAGCAGACCTTCACCCCCTGCGCCGGCATGTCGAAGGGCTCATGCGTGATCGTCGCGCCCATGATGTCGCGATAATAAGCGATGCTGGCTTCCAGCGAAGGCGTCGCCACGCCGATATGATTGAGACGGCCGAGTTTCATTTCACTTCACCACCTTCGTCACCCCAGCGAAAGCTGGGGTCTCATCCCCCAAAGCCCGATCCGGCCGCACGAGATCCCAGCCTGCGCTGGGATGACGGCCCATCGGGCCGTCACAGCGGAATATTGTCGTGCTTCTTCCACGGATTTTCCAGGCTCTTGTTGCGCAGCTTGCGCAGGCCGAGGGCGATCCGCTTGCGGGTCGAATGCGGCTGGATCACCTCGTCGATGAAGCCCTTGCTCGCCGCCACGAAGGGGTTGGCGAAGCGGTCTTCATATTCCTTGGTCTTTTCGGCGATCTCCTCGGGCGTCCTGCCGCGGAAGATGATCTCCACCGCGCCCTTGGCACCCATCACCGCGATCTCGGCGGTCGGCCAGGCATAGTTGAGGTCGCCGCGCAGATGCTTGGAGGACATGACGTCATAGGCGCCGCCATAGGCCTTGCGGGTGATGACGGTGATCTTCGGCACGGTCGCCTCGGCATAGGCGAACAGCAGCTTGGCGCCATGCTTGATGATGCCCGAATGTTCCTGAGCGGTGCCCGGCAGGAAGCCCGGCACGTCGACGAAGGTCACGATCGGAATCTCGAACGCGTCGCAGAAGCGGACAAAACGCCCGGCCTTCTTGGACGAATTGATGTCCAGCACCCCGGCCAGCACCATCGGCTGGTTGGCGATGATGCCCACCGTCTTGCCCTCGATCCGGCCGAAACCGCAGATGATGTTGGCGGCATGGGCGGGCTGGACCTCGAAGAAATCACCCTCGTCGATGACCTTGCGGATCAGCTCATGCATGTCATAGGGCTGGTTCGCATTGGCCGGGATCAGCGTGTCCAGGCTCTCCTCGATCCGGTCCCATGCGTCGGCGCTCGGACGCTCCGGCACCGGTTCCTTGTTGGACGCGGGCAGGAAGTCCACGAAATCGCGCACCGCCAGCAGCGCCTCGATATCATTTTCGAACGCCACGTCGGCCACGCCCGACTTGGTGGTGTGGGTGACCGCGCCGCCCAGTTCCTCCTGCGTCACGACCTCGTTGGTGACGGTCTTCACCACGTCCGGGCCGGTCACGAACATGAAGCTTGAATCCTTCACCATGAAGATGAAGTCGGTCATGGCCGGCGAATAGACCGCGCCGCCCGCACAAGGCCCCATGATGACGCTGATCTGCGGCACCACGCCCGAAGCCAGAACATTGCGCTGGAAGATTTCGGCATAGCCCGCCAGCGAGGCAACGCCTTCCTGGATGCGCGCGCCGCCCGAGTCATTGAGGCCGATCACCGGCGCTCCGACCTTCATGGCGATGTCCATGATCTTGCAGATCTTCATCGCGTGCCGTTCGGACACCGCCCCGCCGTAAACGGTAAAGTCCTGTGAAAAGACGTAGACCAGGCGGCCGTTGATGGTGCCCGATCCGGTGACCACGCCGTCGCCCGGAATATGCTGCTCATCCATGCCGAAGTCGATGCAGTTATGCTCGACATACATGTCCATTTCTTCGAAGCTGTCCTCGTCCAGCAGCACGTCCAGCCGCTCCCGCGCGGTCAGCTTGCCCTTGGCATGCTGGGCATCGATGCGGCGCTGGCCGCCGCCCAGACGCGCGGCTTCGCGCTTGGCTTCCAACTGTTCGATGATGGCGAGCTTCGACATATTACGCTTCTCTCCGGCTTGTCGCGGACGTCTCTGTCCGCCCCTTCCCAATCTTTTCGCATTTTCGCAAATGCAATTTTGCCAATTTGCAAATCGCGATTTTGCAAATTATGGACGAACCATGGCTCGCGGCAATCGAATCTTTGCAGGCCCCCGCCTGCGCCAGCTTCGCCTGGACCATCGCATGGACCAGGCGACCATGGCGCAGGCGCTCGGCATCTCCGTATCCTATCTCAGCCAGATGGAAAATGACGACCGCCCCCTCACCGCCAAGGTGAAGGCCGCGCTCGCCAGCGCCTTCCCCACCGACTGGGCCAGTTTCGACAGCCGGGAGGACGAGCAGCTGCTGGGCGCCTTCACCTTCGCGCTCGGCCATCCGGAGCTTCAGGGCGCGCCGATGGAGCCGGAGCGGATAGAGAAGCTCCACCTGCAATTTCCCGAATTCGCCGCCCGTTACGTCGATCTCTATAACGCCCATATGCGGGCCAATGAACGCATCAACATGATCGAGGAGGCGATCGCCAACGATCATGCCGTCCAGGCCCGCCTACCCTGGGAGGCCGCCCGCGACTGGTTCCATGAGGCGGGCAACTATGTCCACAGCCTCGATTGCCTGGCCGAAGACATGGCCGCCAGCTTCACCGCGGGGCAGACGCTGGACGAAGGCATGCTGGTGGAGGCGCTCGCCCGCCGCCACGGCATCGAGACGCTGATCGCCGAAACCCCGGATTCCGCGCTCCGATCCTATACCAGCAGCGAAAAGCGGCTGTTCGTCAACGCAGCGCTTCCGACCGAAAGCCGCAAATTCATGCTCGCCCACCAGCTCATGATGCTGGAAGGGCAGGCCGTGATCGCCGATGTGGTGAGCAAGGCGGGCCTTCCCGTGCTAGGCGCCGACCGGTTGCTCGCCATCGGCCTTGGCAATTATGCGGCAGGCGCGCTGCTGATGCCCTACGCCCCATTCCGGGAAGCCGCGCGCGAGGTGCGCCACGACATCGACCGTCTCGCGCGCCGCTTCGGCGTCAGCTTCGAACAGGCCTGCCACCGCCTTTCGACGCTCCAGCGGCCGGGCCTACGCGGCATTCCCTTCTTCTTCTGCCGCGTCGACATGGCAGGCAACATCACCAAGCGGCACAGCGCCACCCGCCTGCAATTCGCCCGCTTCGGCGGCGCCTGCCCGCTGTGGAACGTGCATGAGGCCGTCGCCATCCCTGACCGGATCAACGTCCAGCTCGGCGAAACCCCGGACGGCGTGCGCTATGTCTCCATGGCGAAGGGCCTTGTCAAACCGTCGGGCAGCTACAGCCGCACGCCCCGCCGTTTCGCGGTGGTGCTGGGCTGCGAGATCGCCCATGCCGCGAACTTCGTCTATGCCGACGGCCTGCAACTGGAGGTGGAGGGCGCCGCCACGCCGATCGGCATCACCTGCCGCCTCTGCCCGCGCCAGAGCTGCGACCAGCGCGCCTTTCCGCCCGCCGACCGCCCGATCCATGTCGATCCCGACAATCGCCAGATCGTGCCCTACTGGATCGGTTGACGGCCCCAAGCCCAGCTTGCGGAAACTGGCTCTATCGCTCGTTTCCGGGGGAGCTTAGGCTAGGACAAATGACGGACAGCACCCTTCTTCTCCCGGACATGGCCACCTTGAGGGGCGAACTGGCGGCCAAGGGCTATGCCCGCCTGAGCGGTCAGGAAAGCATGGCGCTGCTCACCGTCCGTCCCCGCGACTGGCAAGCGTTCGCGCAAAGCTGGAACGATCTCGGCCCCGATCGCTACATGGCCGACGGCGGCCGCTATCGCCGCCGCCGTCATGCGACCTTCGCCCTTGAAGCGGGCAGCTTCACCCGCCAGCCGCATCAGCCCCATTATCAGAGCCGCGACTATAATCCGCTGAACGGCGACGTGCAGCGCTGGTTCAAACCGGTCGGGCAGGCCACCATCGACAATGCCGTCATGCAGTCGATCTTCGCCTTCTGCGCAAAAAGCTTCGCCCTCGCTGCGCCCCAGCATGTCGAAGTCCACCAGTTCCGCATCGAGGCGCGCAGTGGCGAACTCGGCCGCCCGACCCCCGAAGGCATGCACCGCGACGGCGTCGACTGGGTGTTCGTCATGCTGGTGGAACGGCGCAATGTCCGCGAGGGCATCACCCGCATCGGATCACCCGTTGGCGAGGGCCTCGGCGAATTCACCCTGGCGCGGCCGGGCGACGCCGTGCTGATCGACGACCGCCGCATCCTGCACGGCGTCACCGAAATCCACCCCGTCGACCCCAAGCAGCCCGCATGGCGCGACGCGCTCGTCGTGACCTTCGCCCGGCGCGACTGACCTTTATTTCAGCAGCACCAGCTCCTCGGCCATGCTGGGATGCAGCGCCACCGTGTCGTCGAACTCCTGCTTGGTCAGCCCCGCCTTCACCGCGATGGCCGCCGCCTGCAGGATTTCCGGCGCGTCCGGCCCGATCATGTGCAGCCCGACCACCTTGTTGGTCGTCGCATCCACCACCATCTTGTAAAGCGCCCGCTCGTCGCGCCCGGCCAGCACATTCTTCATCGGCCGGAAGTCGGAGGTGTAGATCTTCACCGTCCCATATTTATTCTTGGCCTGCGCCTCGGTCAGCCCCACCCCGGCCAGCGGCGGATGGCTGAACACGGCGGAAGGCACGCAATGATAATCCACCGTCCGCGGATTGTCCCCGAACACCGTATCGGCAAAGGCATGCCCCTCGCGGATCGCCACCGGGGTCAGTTGCAGCCGGTCGGTGACGTCGCCCACGGCATAGATGCTCTCGACATTGGTCCGGCTATATTCATCGACCTTGATCGCGCCCTTCCCGTTCAGCTCGACCCCGGCATTCTCCAGCCCCAGCCCCTGCACCTGCGGCTGCCGCCCGGTCGCGAACAGCAGCAGGTCGCAGGCAATCGGATCGCCGCCCTTGAAGCGGACGCACAGCGTCCCGTCCTCATTCTTCTCGATCTTCTCCATCTCGGCATTGAAGCGGAAATTGATCCCCTTCATCGTCGAGATCTGGAGCAACCGGTCGCGGATCTGCTCGTCATAGCCGCGCAGCAGCATGTTGGACCGGTTGACGATCGTCACATGGCTGCCGAACTGATGGAAAATCCCGGCAAATTCATTGGCGATATAGCCGCCCCCGACAATGACGATACGCTTCGGGCACTCCTCCAGATGGAAGACCTCGTTGGAGGTCACGCCATGCTCGGCGCCTTCGATCTCCGGGATCACCGGCCATGCGCCCGTCGCGACCAGGATATATTTCGCGCTGATCTCCCGCCCGCTGGCGAGCTTCACGCCATGCGGCCCGGTGATCGTCGCCCGCTCGGAGATCAGCTCGACCTTGTGGCTGTCGAGCGTATTCTTGTAAAGGCCCTCCAGCCGATCGACATCGGCCAGCACATTGTCGCGCAGCGTCGTCCATTCGAAATCGCAGTCCGGGACATTCCAGCCGAAACGCCGCGCGTCCTTCAGATCCTCGGCAAAATGCGCACCATAGATGAGCAGCTTCTTGGGCACGCAGCCGCGAATGACGCAGGTACCGCCGACGCGATATTCCTCCGCCACCGCGACCTTCGCGCCATGGGAGGCCGCAACGCGGGACGCACGCACGCCCCCTGATCCCGCACCGATGACGAAAAGGTCGAAATCATAGTCGCTCATGCATGCCTCCGCTGGATTGCGCTCGCATATGGAGGCTGCCCAGCGGAGTTACAAACGGGATTTGCGCTTACGCGCCGCCCAGCGCCAGATCGATCAGCGCCATGGTCGAAGGATCGAAGCCCTTGGGCCCTTCGGCTTCGATGGACTTGGCGATTTCCTTGCCCAGTTCGACGCCGAACTGGTCGAACGGATTGATCCCCATCAGCACGGCATTGGCAAAGGTGCGATGCTCGTAGAAAGCGATCAGCGCGCCCAGCGCCTCCGGCGTCACATCGTCCAGCAGGATGGTGGTCGACGGCCGGTTGCCGGGATAGGCCCGCGCCGGATCGGCCGCATTCTCCTTGCCACGCAGCAGGGCAGCCCCCTGGGCAAAGCAGTTGACCAGCAGCGCCCGGTGATGCGCCGGGTCGAGCGCATGGCCCGGCTCGATCGAGGCGATGAACTCCACCGGCGTCAGGATCGTGCCCTGATGCAGCAACTGGAACACCGCATGCTGCGCGTCCGTCCCCACCCCGCCCCAGGTGATCGCCGCCGTCGGCCCGTCGACGGGCGCGCCGTCCCGCGTCACGCTCTTGCCGTTGCTCTCCATCTCCAGTTGCTGGAGATAGGAAGGCAACAGCCGCAGCCGCTCATCATAGGCGAACAATGCCCGCGTCTGGCACCCCAGCACCCGCGCATAATATTGGTCGACAAAGGCTGCGATCAGCGGCGCGTTCTGCCGGGGATCGGACAGGCGGAAATGCCGGTCCATCGCCGCCGCGCCTTCCAGCAGGCTCTCGAACGCATCCCAGCCCAGCGCCAGCGCCGCCGGAAAGCCGATCGACGACCAGAGCGAATAACGCCCGCCCACGCTCTCGGCAAAGGGCAGCACGCGGGTTTCATCGACGCCCCATTCGATCGCCTTGTCGGGCGATGCGGTCAGCGCGATCACCCGGCCATAGGGGTCTTCTACGCCCGCCTCGACCATCCAGTTGATCGCGCTCGCCGCGTTCAGCATGGTCTCGGTGGTGGTGAAGGTCTTGGACGCGACCGCGATCAGCGTCGCCGCCGGATCGAAGCGCGCAATCGCCCGCTCCAGCGCCGTGCCGTCCACATTCGACACGATGGCGACATCATAGCGCGCGCCATCGCCGCCCAGCGCATCGACGATCAGGTCCGGCCCCAGCGCCGATCCGCCGATACCGATATGCAGGATATGCCGGATCGGCCCCAGCGCCTCGCCCTCGATGGCGTCGATCAGCGCGCGCATCCGGCCATGGAACATCTTGGCCCGCGCCACGCTGTCGGCATTGCCCTCGCCACGCTCGGCCGGATGTTCCGCGGCGCGGCCTTCCGTATTGTTGACCGCCTCGCCCGCGAACAGCGCATCGCGCTGCGCGGCAAAGCCCTTCTCCTCGGCCAGCTTCAGGAAACCGTCGAACAGTTCGTCCGTCAGGTGCGTCTTCGACCAGTCGAAACGGATCGGTCCCTGCGTCAGGGTGAACTTGCTCAACCGATCGGGATCGGTGGTGAAGATGGATTTGAGGTCAGCCTGGGGAAAAGCCGCTAGCGCTGCCAGTGCAGGGCTGGACATTGGGGAATATCCTTTTGTTTTACCGTTGATCGATACCGACGCTGCACCTGTCGATTCTCGCCTCTTTTAGCCAGTTCGTTCCGCTAATGCACCGCCGGATCGGAAAAAGGGCAGCATGAAGTGATGACAAGTTGGACCCTAGCGCGCTTGACGGCGGCTTTAGGAACCCGCAAAAGCCGCGACGGCCTGTTTTCAGGGCGAATTGAAGGAAAAGACGATCAAGGCATGAGCGCAAAATCCGAAACGCGGGATTTCCTCTGGTTTCTCGCAAAGCTGGCGGTGTTCGTCTTCATCCTGCGAAGCTTCATCGTTTCGCCCTTCAACATCCCGTCGGAATCGATGCAGCCGCGCCTTCTGATCGGCGACTATCTGCTGGTGGCGAAATGGCCCTATGGCTATTCGCGCTATTCGCTGCCCTTCGGCATCCCGCTGATCCCCGGCCGCATCCTCGCCTCGACGCCGCAGCGCGGCGACGTGGTGGTGTTCAAGGCGCCGCCGAACCAGAAGAATGATTATATCAAGCGCGTCATCGGCCTGCCCGGCGACATGATCTCGGTGCGCCACGGCACCGTCTATCTGAACGGCCAGGCGATCCCCAAGCAGAAGGTCGCTGACCTCGTCATCCCGGTCACGCCGAACATGGAGGATGCAGCCGCCAAGGAAGGCAGCCCCTCCCCCTGCTACCGCCCGAAGTTCGAGGAAGCCGCGCCCGGCGGCGGCCGCCAGTGCCGCTACCCCCAATATCGCGAAACGCTGCCCGGCGGGAAAAGCTATAATGTCCTCGACCTCGTGCCCGATGGCGCGGCGGACGACCGCGACACGGTGGTCGTGCCCGAAGGCCATCTCTTCATGATGGGCGACAATCGCGACCGCAGCGCCGACAGCCGCTTCCCGGCGGTCGACGGCGGCGGCATCGGCCTGGTGCCGGAGGAAAATCTGGTCGGCAAGGCGATGATCTCGGTCTTCTCCACCGACGGCAGCGCCAACTGGCTGCTCCCCTGGACCTGGTTCACCGCCGCGCGCTGGAGCCGTATCGGGGAAGGCTTTTGAATTTGAAAGCGCCTGGGCCGGATACCGAAGGCTGGCTGACATCCCTGATCGGCCGTGCGCCCAGGGATGGCGCCACTTTCGCCCAGGCGCTGACCCACGGCAGCGCCAATGCGGTCAATTATGAACGGCTGGAGTTTCTGGGCGACCGCATCCTCGGCCTGCTGATCGGCGAATGGCTTTTCGACCGCTTTCCCGCCGAACCGGAAGGCAAGCTGTCCCGCCGCTTCAACGCGCTGGTATCGGGCGAAACCTGTGCCGAAGTCGCCCGCGCCGCTGGCGTTCCCGCGCATCTGATCCTCGGCAAGCAGGCCCGCGACGACGGCGCCGCCGACAGCGACAATGTGCTGGGCGACGTCATGGAGGCGCTTATCGGCGCGCTCTATCTGGAAGGCGGCCTCGACGAAGCCCGCGCCCTTGTCCGCCGTCTCTGGGGCAATCGCGTCGATACCCAGGCCAGCGCGCCCAAACATCCCAAGTCCGAACTTCAGGAATGGGCCGCCGCCAACAAGCGCAAGCCCCCCGAATATGCGCTCACCGACCGCTCCGGCCCCCACCATGCGCTGCGCTTCACCGTGACGGTCAGCATCAAGGGGGCAGGCGAGGCAAGCGCGACGGGTGGATCGAAGCAGGAAGCGGAAACGGCGGCCGCCAGGGCCTTGTTGGAAAAGCTGGGCGGCTGAACCTGTCCCCCATTCCCATTTTGCATTAGGAAGGAAAGCCCAGGCCAAAGGCACATGGGTGAACGGAGTTTTGTTTGACGATTGATCTCGACACTCAGCGCTGCGGCGTCATCGCCGTCGTGGGCGCCCCCAATGCCGGCAAATCGACGCTGGTGAACGCGCTGGTCGGCCAGAAGGTGGCAATCACCAGCCCCAAGGCGCAGACCACCCGCACCCGCGTCATGGGCGTCGCGATCGAAGGCGATGCGCAGATGGTGCTGGTCGACACCCCCGGCATCTTCGCGCCGAAGCGCCGCCTCGACCGCGCGATGGTGCAGGCCGCCTGGGGCGGGGCGCAGGGCGCGGACCTGATCGCGCTGATCGTCGATGGCAAGGCGGGCCTCGGCCTCAAGATGGAACCGATCATCAGCGCGCTCGCCGCTCGTCCGGAAAGGAAGTGGCTGGTCCTCAACAAGGTCGACATCGCCATCAAGGAAAAGCTGCTGGTCCACACCCAGCGCCTCTATGAACAGCTCGACATCGAGGAAACCTTCTTCGTCAGCGCCGCCACCGGCGACGGCCTCCCCGAACTCAAGAGCGCCTTCGCAAGAGCCATGCCCCTAGGCCCTTGGCACTTCCCCGAAGACCAGGTGTCCGACGCCACCGACCGCATGCTGGCGGCCGAAATCACCCGCGAGCAGCTTTACCACCAGCTCCATGCCGAACTGCCCTATGCGGCCGCGGTGGACACGGAAAAATATAGCGAGCGCGAGGACGGCTCGGTCGAAATCCACCAGCAGATACTCGTGGGCCGCGCCAGCCAGCGCGCCATCGTGCTGGGCAAGGGCGGCCAGCGGCTCAAGGAAATCGGCTCGAAGGCCCGCGCCGAACTGGCCAGCCTGCTTGGCGTCAAGGTCCATCTCTACCTTCACGTCAAGGTGAAGGAAGATTGGGAGGATGACCGCTTCATCTACCGCGACATAGGGCTCGATTGGGTGGAGTAGCGCACTGCGTGAAGCGCCGTAACGCTTACGCCGCTATCCAATAGAGTGAAGGGTAGCCATGATTATTTCAGGTTACCCTTCACATTGTTGAAGGTGTTGCCCAGCTTGCCACCCACGCTGGTCATGGATGCGATCGCAGCTACGGCGATCAAAGCCGCGATCAGCCCGTATTCGATGGCCGTGGCGCCCTTGCTGTCATTCCATGGGCGTCTAAGAAACTCGATCATATTATCTCCTGCCTATAACTCTCGATATAAGCAGAATATCTAAACAGGAGGTTTACTAGCCTTCCCTATTCTGCCGCAGCCTTTTTCCTAGCTGGAACTTTCCTGGCGGGCTTCTTCGCCGCCGCCTTTTTCGCGGGCGCCTTCTTCCCCTTCTTCGCCGGAGCGGCCGCAGCCCGCGCGTCGATCAGTTGCGCCGCTTCCTCCAGCGTCAGCGCATCCTGCTCGATCGTCTTGGGCAGCGTCGCATTGGTCGTCCCATCGGTGACATAAGGGCCATAGCGCCCGGCCATCAGCCTGATCTCGGCCTCCGTCCGCGGATGCTTGCCCAGCACCTTGAGCGGCTCGCGCGAGGAAGACCCGCGCCCGCCCCGGTTCGCCGCATCGGCCAGCTTGGCCACGGCGCTGTTCATGCCCACCTCGAAAATCTCGGCGGTGGAGGACAGGCGCCCATATTTGCCGTCATGCAGCAGATAGGGACCGAACCGCCCGATATTGGCGACGATCGGCTTCCCCGTCTCCGGATGCAGCCCGACCTCGCGCGGCAGGCTGAGCAGCTTCACCGCCCAATCGAGCGTCAGCTCGCCATCGGGCAGGTCCCTGGGAATGGAGCCGCGCTTCGCCTCCTTGCCCTCGCCCATCTCGATATAGGGTCCGAAGCGGCCGGATTTCTTCACGATATCCTGCCCGGTTTCGGGATGCTGCCCCAGCACCTCCGGCCCCGTATCCTCGGCCCCGTCCTTGCCGCCCGGCTGCCCGAACTTGCGCGTATATTTGCACTCCGGATAGTTGGAGCAGGCGATGAACGCCCCGAACCGCCCGCCCCGCAGCGACAATTGCCCATCGCCGCACATCGGGCAGGCGCGCGGATTGCTGCCGTCCGCCCGTGGAGGGAAGAGCATCGGCTCCAGGAACTTGTCCAGCTCGGCCGTGATATCCGACGGCTTCTGCTCCATCACCTCGGCGGTCTTGGGCTTGAAGTCGCGCCAGAAGGCTTCCAGCACCGCCTGCCACTGCGCACGGCCGCCGGAAATATCGTCCAGTTCCTCCTCCAGCCCCGCCGTGAAGTCGTAGGACACGTACCGTTCGAAGAAACGCTCCAGGAAGGCCGTCACCAGCCGCCCGCTCTCCTCGGCGAAGAAGCGGTTCTTCTCGATCCGCACATAGTCGCGGTCCTTCAGCACCTGAAGCGTCGAGGCATAGGTGGAAGGCCGCCCGATCCCCAGTTCCTCCAGCTTCTTGACCAGCGAAGCCTCGGAATAGCGCGGCGGCGGCTGGGTGAAATGCTGCTCCGCCGTCACCTTCTTCTTCGCCGGAGCATCCCCCGCGCCCAAGCGCGGCAGCAGCTTGCTGTCGTCGTCTTCCCCAGACCCGGCATGTTTGCCGGGGTCGTTCGGATTAACGTCATCCCGGCCCTCTTCATAAAGCGCCAGGAAGCCCGGGAAGATCACCACCTGCCCGGTCGCGCGCAGCCCGTGCTGCCCAGTCCCGTCGACCAGATCGATGACCGTCCGCTCCAGCCGCGCCGAAGCCATCTGGCTCGCCAGCGCGCGCTTGAAGATCAGGTCATAGAGCCGCGCATGATCGCCCGAACCCACCTTGTCCCGCGAAAATTCGGTCGGACGGATGGCCTCGTGCGCCTCCTGCGCATTCTTCGCCTTGGTCTGATACTGGCGCGGCTTTTCCGGCAGATAGCCGCCATCATAGCGCTCCGCGATCGCCTTGCGCGCCGCGGAAACGGCGCTGCCGTCCATCTGCACGCCGTCGGTACGCATATAGGTGATCGCGCCATCCTCATAGAGCTGCTGCGCGATCCGCATCGTATGGCTGGCCGAAAAACCCAGCTTGCGCGCCGCCTCCTGCTGCAGCGTGGAGGTCGTGAAGGGCGGCGGAGGATTGCGCGAAACCGGCTTGGTCTCGACCTTTTCGACGGTGAAGCGCCCGGCCTCCACGTCCGCCTTCGCGGCCATGGCGTCGCCTTCCCTGCCGATGGTCAGCCGCTCGATCTTCTCCCCGCGCCAGCGCACCAGCCGCGCGGTAAAGCCCTGCCCGCCCTGCTCCATCTCGGCCGCGACCGACCAATATTCCTGCGGCACGAAGCTTTCGATCTCGCGCTCCCGGTCGACGACCAGCCGCAGCGCCACCGACTGCACGCGCCCCGCCGACTTGGCGCCCGGCAGCTTGCGCCACAGTACTGGAGACAGGGTGAAGCCCACCAGATAGTCGAGCGCGCGCCGCGCCCGATAGGCGTCGATCAGATCCTCGTCCAGCGCGCGCGGCTGGGCCATCGCCTCGGTCACCGCCTGCTTGGTGATCGCGTTGAAGGTCACGCGGTCCACCTTCTGCGGCAGCGCCTTCTTCGCCCGCAGCACCTCCTGCACATGCCAGCTGATCGCTTCCCCCTCGCGGTCGGGGTCGGTCGCCAGGATCAGGCGGCTGGCCTTCTTGGCCTCGTCGGCAATGGCTTTCAGCTGCTTGCCCTTGTCGCCATAATTTTCCCAGCTCATGGCAAAGCCGTTGTCGGGATCGACGGACCCGTCCTTGGCGGGCAGGTCGCGAATATGGCCATAGCTGGCCAGCACATGGAAATCGCCGCCCAGATATTTCTCGATGGTCTTCGCCTTGGCCGGCGATTCTACGATGACAAGCTGCATTCAAGCCCCGGTTTAGATTACCCTCACGTACACGCGCGAGTCTGGAAGGTGTTTTCGGCGGACGTCAAGCGCTTGTCAGCACGCTGTCCATATCGCGGTTGATGCAGGCATAGGCCGCCACCGCGATAATGTTGGTCAACAACACGATGCCGTTCAGAACGGCGTTCGCTATGAACGCATCGAGGAGGCCGTCGGGTTTCTCGATGCTCACTCCGGAAAACACCAAGCCGACAATCGCGATCAAGAACAGAAGCGCCAGAATGGCGACGGGCACACAGATTGCCCATTCCCATCGCCTTGTCCTGTGCCAACTCATTTTCATTGCTTCAAAGATGGAAGATTGTTCGCCCACCAGGATTGGCCAAGCGATAAACCATCGGAGATACAGAAAAATTCCCGGTAAAATAAATAGTAAACCGCCAAGCATTATTCCAGCACCCGACAGCAGACTAAGGCCAAAAAGCCCTTTCAGGCGCGGCGTGAAATATTGGTGCGGTCGGCAGATTTGAAGGGATCTATAGTTTATTATACCGCCAGCAAGAAAAATACCTATGTTGCTGAATATTTGGGCAGCCGACTCTGAAGAGAATATCTGCAATGCCCCTCCAACGACACTTAAGCCAATCACCAGAATGGCAAATGGCAAAGCGAGGATTTTTGTCAGCTCTGCGCTTTCCCTGACTATTTTCCTGGTCCGTGAAGCTATTGTCCCGTTCATGACAAGCTGACCCTTCCCCCTGCATGCCGCTCCAGCCGCGCCGCCAGCTCCAGCTCCAGCAGGACCGTATGCACCACCGCCGGTCCCAGCCCCGAAAGCCGGATGACTTCATCCACCGGCACCGGCGCAGCGCCCAGCAACGCGACCACCGCCTCCCGCTCCCGCCCCGACACATCGGAAGAAACCGGCTCGCCCGCAAAATCCAGCCCGCCCTGCCGCACCATGCGCGCGTCGATGGACCCGATCGCCTCGATCACATCGGCGGCATTCTGGATCAGCGTTGCCCCCTCCCGGATGAGCTGGTTGCAACCCTGCGCGCGCGGGTCGAGCGGCGACCCCGGCACCGCCATCACCTCCCGACCCGCCTCGCCGGCCAGCCGCGCCGTGATCAGCGACCCGGATCTGGGCGCCGCCTCCACCACCACCGTGCCGCGCGACAGCCCGGCGATGATCCGGTTGCGCGCCGGAAACTGCCGCGCCAGCGGCTGCACGCCGGGCGGATGCTCCGTCACCAGCAGGCCCTCGCTGGCGACCTGCTCCTGCAGATCCTCATTTTCCGGCGGAAAGGCGATGTCGATGCCGCAGGCGATGACCGCGATCGTCCCGCTGCCGACCGATCCCTGATGCGCCGCCGTATCGATGCCGCGCGCCAGCCCGGACACGACCACCACGCCCCGCTGCCCCAGATCCTGCGCCAGGGTGCGGGCAAAGCGACAGGCCGCCGCCGACGCGTTGCGCGCCCCCACCAGGGCCACGCAATCCCGCGCCGCCAGCGCAACGTCCCCCCGCACGATCAGCGCGGGCGGCGCGCCCTCCATCTGGTCCAGCAGGAAGGGATAGTCCCTGTCCCCCATCAGCAGGTAGCGGGCACCCGCAGCGCGGCTGCGCGCAATCTCCTGCTCCACCAGCGCGCCCTCGATCACGCTGGCCCGGCCGCCGCCCCGTGCCGCCAGATCGGGCACGGCCGCCAGCGCCTCTCCCGCCGATCCGAAGCGCGCCATCAGCTGCCGGAACGTCACCGGCCCGATGCGCGGCGACCGGATCAGGCGCAGGCGGTTGAACCGCTCCTGCTCGCTCATTCCCCGGCTGCTGCTTTCTTCGACGCGCCGACCTTCGGCTCGGTGCCCCTCACCAGCCGCGCGATATTCTCGCGATGCCGCCACAGCACGATCAGGGCCAGGGCCAGCGTCGCCGGAAAGAGATCCAGCCGCCCGAAGCACCACATGGCGACCGGCGCGCTCACCGCCGCCGACATGCCGCCGACGGACGACCATTTCGTCCCGAACAGCGCCGCCAGCCACACGATGGCGAAGACGATGCCCGCGGGCCAGTAAAGCGCGGTGACGACCCCCATCATCGTCGCCACGCCCTTGCCCCCCGCAAAGCGCAGCCAGACCGGATAGCAATGGCCGATAAAGGCCATCGCCCCCGCCATCGGCCCGCCGCCATCGACCAGCGCCGCGCCGATCAGCACCGCCGCCGCCCCCTTCAGCAGGTCCAGCAGCAGCGTCGCCGCCGCCAGCCCCTTGCGCCCGGTGCGCAGCACGTTGGTCGCGCCGATATTGCCCGATCCGATCTTGCGCAGGTCGCCAGCCCCGGTGAAGCGCGTCAGCAGCAGGCCGAAGGGGATCGAGCCCAGCAGATAGCCGAACAGCAGGACGAATGCAGGAATGAGCCAGGGAGGAGTCATGATCTCGCCGAAATGGTTGCGGCGCGACCATAGCGTCCCCGGTACGGCGGGCAACGCCGAAGATGAACGAGACAGCGATTTGGCCGGAAGGTCCGCCTCGCTTCTTCCCTCCCGCAGGCGGGAGGGGTTGGGGGAGGGCATGCCGCGCAAGCGGCATGTCCCAATGATATGCGCCGACACCCGCTTCGCTCGCGCCCGCCCCAATCCTCACCCCCATGTTGACAGCCCCGCCCCATCCCGCGACATGTGCGCAACAATGACAGTCGCACCCACCGCCCCCCTGCTGTTCTTCGATTCCGGCGTCGGCGGGCTTTCCATCCTGGCCCCGGCGCGCAGGGCGCTGCCCCATGCCCCCATCGTCTATGCCGCCGACAGCGCGGGCTTCCCCTATGGCACGAAGAGCGAAGCCGAGATCGCCGCCCGCGTGCCCGCCCTGCTGGGGCGGCTGGTGGAACGCTATCGCCCCCGGCTGGCGGTTATCGCCTGCAACACCGCCTCGACCATCGCGCTGTCGGCGGTTCGCGCCGCGCTCGACATTCCGGTCGTCGGCACCGTCCCCGCGATCAAGCCCGCCGCGCTGCTCTCGCAAAGCCGCGTCTTCGGCGTGCTCGGCACCGACGCCACGGTCCGCCAGCCCTATGTCGACCGGCTGACGGCGGAATTCGGCGCCGACTGCACGGTGCTGCGCCACGGTTCGGCGGCACTGGTGCAGCTTGCCGAAGCCAAGCTGCGCGGCCAGCCGCTCGACCCCGCCATCGCCCGCGACGCGCTGGCGGGCCTGTTCGACCAGCCCGGCGGCGACCGCATGGACATAGTGGTGCTGGCCTGCACCCATTTTCCGCTGGTGGAGGCGGAACTGGCGGCCGCCTCGCCCCGCCCGCTGAGCTTCGTCCATGGCGGCGAGGGGATCGCCCGGCGCATCGCCTATCTGACCCAGGGCCAGCCCTGGCCCACGGCTCCCTCCACCGGCGCCGCCGTCTTCACCCGGCTCGACGACGCGGTGGAGCCGCTGCGACCCGCACTCGCCAGCTACGGGCTGGAACGGGTGGAGGCGCTGTGACCGGGTGGACCTTTGGTCCAATCCCTATTCTTTCTATCACTATGATAGGTATTTCTCCCTAGCGCTGCGAGCGTTTATCACTGGTAATAGGCGGCCACAGCAGGTAAATGCCCCCTCAAAGAGGGGATGCGGGATCAGGGACTAGGGCGTTACGTGAACTACAAGCACATCTTCACGCAGGCGATCGACCGGCTCCACAGCGAGGGCCGCTACCGGGTGTTCATCGACATATTGCGCAACAAGGGCGCCTTTCCCAACGCCCGCTGCTTCCATGGGCATAACGGGCCCAAGCCGATCACCGTCTGGTGCTCCAACGACTATCTCGCCATGGGCCAGCATCCCAAGGTCGTCGCCGCGATGGAAGAGGCGCTGCACGATGTCGGCGCCGGCTCCGGCGGCACCCGCAATATCGGCGGCAACACCCATTATCATGTCGATCTGGAGGCGGAGCTTGCCGACCTGCACGGCAAGGAAGGGGCGCTGCTGTTCACCTCGGGCTATGTCTCGAACGAAGCGACGCTCTCCACCCTGGCGAAGATTCTGCCCGGATGCATCATCTTCTCGGACGAGCTGAACCACGCCTCGATGATCGCGGGCATCCGCAATTCGGGCTGCGAAAAGCGGGTATTCCGTCACAATGACGTCGATCATCTGCGCGAACTGCTCACCGCCGAAGACCCCGATGCACCCAAGCTGATCGCCTTCGAAAGCGTCTATTCGATGGACGGCGACATCGCCCCCATCGCCGCGATCTGCGATCTGGCGGACGAATATAATGCGCTGACCTATCTGGACGAGGTCCATGCCGTCGGCATGTACGGCGCCCATGGCGGCGGCATTTCCGAACGGGACGAGGTCGCCCATCGCCTGACCATCATCGAAGGCACGCTGGGCAAGGCCTTCGGCGTCATGGGCGGCTATATCGCGGCCGACCAGATGATCGTCGACGTGATCCGCAGCTATGCGCCCGGCTTCATCTTCACCACCTCGCTGTCGCCGGTGCTGGTCGCGGGCGTCCTCGCCAGCGTCCGTCACCTCAAGCAGTCCAGCGAGGAGCGCGAGGGGCAGCAGGCCTCCGCCGCCACGCTCAAGCGGCTGATGGCCGAAGCGGGACTGCCGGTGATGCCGTCGGTCACGCACATCGTCCCGCTGATGGTGGGCGATCCGGTCAAGGCCAAGCGGATCAGCGATATCTTGCTGGCCGAATATGGCGCCTATGTGCAGCCGATCAACTATCCCACCGTCCCGCGCGGCACGGAAAGGCTGCGCTTCACCCCCGGCCCCGCCCATAGCGAAGAGATGATGCGGGATCTGGTCTCGGCGCTGGTGGAAATCTGGGACCGGCTGGAACTGGAACTGAAGAAAGCCGCCTGACCCCTGAGAAACCCGTGCTCCCGCAAAGCCAGGAGCACGGCCCCAACGGCTGGAACAGTCGCTAGACCCGGATCAGGCCGCCCCTGACGGCATATCCCCGATACAGGCTCCGGTTATGCGGAAAGCCGCCCATTTCCGCCGCCAGCCCATCGATCGCCTGCTTGAGATCGGCGCGCGGCGACACATGGAAGCGCGCCAGCCAGTCGAACAGCGCCCGCCTCCAGATCGCGGGCAGGGCGTCCTGCTGGCCGAAATCGACGATCTCCAGCCTGCCTCCGTCGGCGACGCATCCCCCCGCCTGCCGCAACGCCCGCTCCCAGTCCGGGATCATCGACAGCGCATAGCTGATGAACACCCGCTCGAACGCCGCCCGCCCGAACAAGGCCGCGGCATCGAAGGCGCAGGCATCCCCCTGCGCCAGCACCACCCGATCGGCCATGCCCGCCCGCGCCACCGCCTTGCGCGCCGTTTCCAGCATCGCCTCGCTGATGTCGACGCCATAGAGCCGCGCCTCGGGCCAGGCCCTGCCCACCGCGATCAGGTTCCGCCCGGTTCCGCACCCGATCTCCAGCACGGCGCCCCCCCGCGGCGGCGCCAGATCGGCGATCAGCCCATCCCGCCCCAGCAGATAATATTTCCGCGACAGGTCGTAGATATGCCGCTGATGCCGGTAGACGCTGTCCATCAACCCGCCATGGCCCCCGCTCATCACGCGTCCTTCAACACATAGAGATGCACGCCGCCATAAATGGCCGACCGGTCCCGCGCGGTATAATCCAGCGACTCCTCCGCCCGGTAGTCCCATCGCGCCAGCACCGCCTCGTCGACCCGCCCGGGCAGGATGCTCGGCTCTCCCGCCGTCCGGAACAGCACCCGCGCGCCGGGCCGCGCCGTCCGCGTGATCTGCGCCCAGAGCGCGTTCAACTGCGCATCGTCCATCCAGTCCTGCGCATCGAGCAGTATGAAGCGATCCGCCGATCCCGCCTCCTGCGCGCCCAGAAACTCGACGAAATTCACATGCCGCACATCCACGCGCCCGGCCCGCTCGACCACCGCCGGATGGTTCGCCGCCTGCAGATAGGGCGGCAAGGGGCCCTCGCCCCCCGCATAACCGCGCCCGAAGGCCTGCACCGCGAAATAATTGTCCTTGAGGTCGAAGCCGCAGGCCAGCTTCTCCAGCCGCGCCTTCAGCACGCTGTCCATCCGCTCGTCCCCCGCCAGCGCCTCATATTGCGCCGGGGGAATGCCCAGCCCGAACAGCGATGCCGGCTGGCTCGTCAGCCATTTCATGAAGGCGCTGTCGAACACCGGCGCCAGTTCCGCCTCGAAGATCGCCCGCTGCTCCGCCTGGCTCCTCGCGTCCAGCATCCGCCGGGGGTTGGCGCCATGCAGCCGCGCCAGCAGATGCGCCGCCCCGATGAAGCGCCCCAGCAGTCCATGCTTGTATATCCCGCGCGCAAAGGCCCCGATGCGCCGCCGTCCGATAAAGTCGCGCCCCTCCCAGTAGCGCCGCGTCGCATCGTCCAGCGCGGGCGCCACATGGGTCCGGTAGGCCGCCACATTCTCCCTGCAATCCGCCTTCGCGAAGAAGCGATGGAACGCCTCATGATCCGGCAGCGCCCGCGCCGCCGCCAACTTCAGCCGGTTGAGCGCGATATGCGCCGTATTCAGGTCCACCGCCGTGATCCTGGCGGGATCGGCGGTCAGATAGCTCAACACATTGCATCCGCCCGAGGCGATGGTCACGACATGGCAATCGGGCGTGATCGCCAGCGCCTCCATGTCCACTTCCGGATCCTCCCAGATCTGGGCATAGACCAGCCCCCGGAAGGCGAAGGTAAAGGCCCGCTCCAGCAATCCCTGCCGGGAAAGATGGCGATGCCGATGCACCGCGCGGGTAACATTCTGATGAGCCGTAGATGCCATGTGCCGCGCCTCCTCGCTGCCGGGTCGTCCGGCCGCGCTTAGGGCAAAGGCGTGTCGTCCGCGTGACTCTCCGGTTACGGCAATGTGAAGGCGCCCTCCACCATGCTATGGAACCAACCCGCCCGATCCACCTTTTCCCGAGAGAGCCATGCCCCACTGGATCGAACCCCACCCGACCGGCATCTATGTCCGCCCTGCCGATGCGTGGATCGACCCTTCCGTCCCCCGGCAGCGCGCGCTCGTCACCCACGGCCATGCCGACCATGCGCGGGGCGGCCACGGCCATGTCTGGGCGACGCAGGAAACGCTCGCCATCATGGCCCTGCGCTACGGCACCGCGTCGGGCACGGCCGTCCCCTATGGCGAGGACATCCGCATGGGCGGCGTCACGATCCGCTACGTGCCCGCCGGCCATGTCCTGGGTTCCGCCCAGATCGTCCTGTCCCACGCCGGCGAGCGCGTCGTCGTCACCGGCGATTACAAGCGCCGCCCCGACCCGACCTGCAAGCCCTTCGAACCCGTCCCCTGCGACATCTTCGTCACCGAAGCGACCTTCGGCCTGCCCGTCTTCCGCCACCCCGGCACCGGCAGCGAGGTGGACCGCCTGCTCGCCGCCCTCCACGCCAACCCCGATCGCTGCGTGCTCGTCGGCGCCTATGCGCTCGGCAAGGCCCAACGCCTCATCATGGAACTGCGCGGCCGGGGCCATCACGACCCCATTCCCATCCACGGCGCGCTGGAAAGAATGTGCGCCCTCTACGCCGATTTCGGCGTGGAGCTGGGCAACCTTCCCCCCGCGACCGGCCTTTCGCCCAGGGACATGCGCGGCCGCATCGTCGTCGCACCCCCCTCCGCCCTCAACGACCGCTGGAGCCGCCGCCTGCCCGATCCGATCACCGCCATGGCCTCGGGCTGGATGCGCGTCCGCCAGCGGGCCCGCCAGCGCAATGTCGAACTGCCGCTGGTCATTTCCGACCATGCCGACTGGGACGAACTCACCGGCACCATCCGCGAAGTCGCGCCATCGGAAACATGGATCACCCACGGGCGGGAGGAAGCCCTGCTCCACTGGTGCATGACCCACCAGTTCCGCGCCCGCGCACTGGCCCTCGTCGGCCGTGAAGACGAGGATGAGGGCTGATGCGCGCCTTCTCCCAACTGCTCGACGGCCTCGTCTACACCCGCTCCCGCAACGGCAAGCTGGACCTCATCGCCCACTATATGGCGACCGCGCCCGACCCCGACCGGGGCTGGGCGCTGGCCGCGCTCACCGGCAATCTCGATCTCAAGGCGGTCAAGGCCTCCGCCATCGCCGAAATGGCGCGCAGCCGCACCGATCCGGTCCTGTTCGAAATGAGCCGCGACTATGTCGGCGACCTTGCCGAAACCGTGGCCCTGCTCTGGCCCAAACCCGAAGGCCAGCCGGAGGAACTGGACGACGGCTCCCTCACCCTCTCCGCCCTGGTCGACCGCCTCCACGCCACCAGCCGGGCCGCCGCCCCCACCGTCCTCGCGCAGATGATGGACCATCTCGACGCCTCCGGCCGCTTCGCCCTGCTGAAGCTCGCCACCGGGGGCCTGCGCGTCGGCATTTCCGCCCGCCTCGCCAAGACCGGCTTCGCCCAGGCCTTCAACCTCGACGTGGACGATGTGGAGGAATGCTGGCACGCGCTGACGCCCCCCTATGCCGCGCTTTTCGCCTGGGCCGAAGGCAGGGCCCCACGCCCCGATCCGGCGGGCACGCCCTTTTTCCGCCCCTTCATGCTCGCCCATCCGCTCGAGGCCGACAGCGTCGATCTCACCGACTATGCGGCGGAGTGGAAATGGGACGGCATCCGCATCCAGATCGTCGGCACGGGCGCCGAAACCCGCCTCTACAGCCGCGCGGGAGACGACATCACCGGCAGCTTCCCCGACATCGCGCAGGCCTTCGGCAGCCATGCCGTCCTCGATGGCGAACTGCTGGTCAGGGGCGAGTTCCAGGGCGGGGAAGCGGCCAGCTTCAACGCCCTCCAGCAGCGCCTCGGCCGCAAGGCGGTGAGCGCGAAGATGATGGAGGACTATCCCGCCTTCGTCCGCCTCTACGACATATTGATCGATGGGGAGGAAGACCTGCGCGCGCTCCCCTGGGCGCAACGCCGCGCCCGGCTCGAAGCCACCGTGCCGACGCTCGATCCCCACCGCTTCGACATTTCCGCCCTGATCGAAGCGCCCGATTTCGAGAGCCTGGCCGAACTGCGGGCGGGTGCCCGCGACGCCGCAATCGAGGGCGTGATGCTCAAGCGCCGCGACAGCCCCTATGTCGCCGGGCGCAAGGCCGCGCTCTGGTACAAATGGAAACGCGATCCGCTGACCGCCGACTGCGTGATGATGTATGCCCAGCGCGGCCATGGCAAACGCTCATCCTTCTATTCGGACTATACGTTCGGCTGCTGGACGGAGGAGGGCGAACTGCTGCCGGTGGGCAAGGCCTATAGCGGCTTCACCGACGAGGAACTGAAATGGCTCGACCGTTTCGTCCGCGGCAATACGGTCAACCGCTTCGGCCCGGTGCGCGAGGTCGAAAAGACCCTGGTGCTGGAGGTCGCGTTCGACAGCATCCACGAAAGCAAGCGGCACAAATCCGGCCTCGCCATGCGCTTCCCCCGCATCGCCCGCATCCGCAGGGACAAGCCCGCGCATGAGGCGGACCGGATCGCCGGCCTCAGGCGGCTGCTATGACCCGAAACCGGGCGGAAGGAAGGCTTGGATGGGCCGCCCGCTCCCGGCCGTGCCCTCCAGCACGGCATGGGTGATGCCGATCCCGAAGCTGCTGTAGGCGATGATATCGGCGGCAACCTGCGTCAGGACGATCGCTCCCACGCCCCAGAACCAGGCGGCATGGACATGGCCATGTCGCCGCTTGTCGGCGATCATGCCGATCGCCGGGAAAATCAGCGTGGCGAGGATCACGATCCGCCAGGCATTGGGGATGAACAGCGGCAAGGGCAGCAACCGTCCCAGCCCCGGCCCGGTCAGGATCGACATGGCCGTCATCATCAACCGGCGGTGCCAGCCCCTGTGGCGGCGGCGGCGCAGCGCCGTCATCACCATCGCGCCGAACAGCAGCAGCAGCATCGAATTGCTGAACAGAAACTCGTTCTGGTCGAAGAAGAAGGGCCCTCCCGACCGGCGCAGCGACGTCAGCATGATGACGAAGCCCATCAGCACCATCACCGGAACCCAGCCATAGGCCAGCAGGCCCAGCCTCCGGTGCAGGGCGACATGATTGTCCGCGATCAGCCAGTTCTGCGCCACATAAAGCGCCACCCAGCCGAAAAAGACGAAGGCGTGGATATGATAGACGACCGGCACGGCAAAGGTCGATCGCCCCATCGCAAGGTTGAGCGCGAAGCCCGCGACGATGACGATCGCCATCACCACCGCCATGATACGGAAAAAATTGCGCTCGGAATCCCGGAAGCCCCGTTCCCGCAGGGCTTCATCGCTGATTGTTGCCATCTCCATTCCCCCTGAGATCAAGGCCGGAAAAGCAATGTCCTCTTCATCGCCCCTCATGCCCACGACGCGATGCCCGCATAATATCCTGTCGGCATGACGATGAGAAGATGATGTCGCATCCAGTCAAATGGCCGTCGATATGTCGAATGATCTATGACCCGGAACACAGGACCGTCCGGAACATTCCATCCCGTCGATGGCTGGACTGTGGTTCATCCTGAACCTGCCGCGCAAAGGATCACGCATCAGTTCCGCGACATCTGCGCGCACCAGCCGCCGCGCGCACAATATTTTTTCGCGCAAAGGCACAGGGCAGGCAGCGCAGGTCTCAGTCTGACTTTGCGCTGTCATGCACAGTCCCTATATGGGCGCTTTCGCGCGGCAGGCGCGGCACAGCTATGGAGCAGTTGAATTGAGCAAGGTTCTGGTCATTGGCGCGGGCGGCGTGGGTTCTGTCGCGGTTCACAAGATGGCGATGAACAGTGACATTTTCAGCCATATCACGCTCGCCAGCCGCCGCATCGTCAGCTGCGAGAAGGTGGCCGAATCGGTCAAGGCCCGCACCGGCGTCACCATCGACGTGGCGCAGGTCGACGCCGACAATGTCGAGGAGACGATCGCCCTTATCGAGAAGGTGCAGCCCAAACTGGTCGTGAACCTCGCCCTGCCCTATCAGGATTTGGCGATCATGGACGCCTGCCTCGCGACCAGGGTCGATTATCTCGACACCGCCAATTACGAGCCGCGCGACACCGCGAAGTTCGAATATGGCTGGCAGTGGGCCTATCAGGAACGCTTCAGGGAAGCGGGCATCATGGCGCTGCTGGGTTCGGGCTTCGACCCCGGCGTCACCAGCGTCTTCGCCAGCTATATCAGGAAGCATCTGCTCGACCGGATCGACACGCTCGACATTCTCGACTGCAATGGCGGCGACCATGGCCAGCATTTCGCCACCAACTTCAACCCGGAAATCAACATCCGCGAAGTCACCGCCCCCTCGCGCCACTGGGAAGGCGGCAAGTGGGTGGAAGGGCCTGCGCTCAAGCACAAGCAGGTGTTCGACTTCGACCAGGTGGGCGAAAAGAACATGTACCTCATGTATCATGAGGAACTGGAATCGCTCGCCAAATTCTACCCGGAAATCAAGCGCATCCGTTTCTGGATGACGTTCGGCGACGCTTATTTGAAGCATCTCGAAGTGCTCCAGAATGTGGGCATGACCCGCATCGATCCGGTGATGTATAATGGCCAGGAGATCATCCCGCTCCAGTTCCTGAAGGCCGTCCTGCCCGAACCGTCGAGCCTGGGCTCCACCACCAGGGGCAAGACCAACATCGGCGACATCGCGACCGGCCAGAAGGACGGCCGGCAGAAGACCGTCTATGTCTATAATGTCTGCGACCATGAGGACGCCTATGCCGAGACCGGCAACCAGGCGGTCAGCTACACCACCGGCGTGCCCGCGATGATCGGCGCGGCGCTGATGCTGAACGGCGCGTGGAGGGGAGAAGGCGTGTTCAACATCGAACAGTTCGATCCCGATCCCTTCATGGACATGCTGAACCGGCACGGCCTGCCCTGGCAGGTGAAGGAACTGGACGCACCGCTGGATTTCTGACGATCCTCTGAGAGATCGTCGCCCCGGCCCCGAGCCGGGGTGACGGTGGGGGTGTCTGGAGTGGAACGACCCATGGAAACCAAAGCCGGCGATCCCGCCGCCTTCGCGCATTTCGACCTTCATCGCGTCCCCTCGCCCGCCTTCGTGGTGGACGAGGCCGCGATCCGCCGCAACCTCGCCATCCTGGCCGATGTACGCGACCGTGCAGGCATCAAGGTGCTGGGCGCGCTCAAGGCCTTCTCCATGTGGTCGCTCGGGCCCGTCGTCGCCGAATATCTCGACGGCGTCTGCGCGTCGGGCATCTACGAAGCCCGCCTGGCCCGCGAGGAATATGGCGGCGAGGTCGCGACCTACTGCGCCGCCTACAAGCCTGACGACCTCGCCGAGATTCTCAAAATCTCCGACCATGTCATCTTCAACAGCCCCGGCCAGATCGCGCGCATGAAGCCGGTCGTCGAGGCCGCCCGCGCCGCCGGCCGCGTCTTCGACATCGGCCTGCGCATAAACCCCCTCCATGCGGAGGGAGAGGTCGCCAAATACGACCCCTGCCAGCCCCACAGCCGCCTCGGCTTCCCGATCGACCAGTTGAAGGCGGACCATCTGGACGGGGTCGACGGGCTCCACATGCACAGCCTTTGCGAACAGGATTTCCTGCCGCTCGAACGCACCTGGGCCGCCATAGAATCGCGCATAATGCCGCACGTTAAATCATTGAAATGGCTGAATTTTGGCGGCGGGCACCACATCACCCGCGCCGATTACCAACGCGATTCGGTAGTGGCGTTCCTTCGCGGACTCAAAGGCCGGACCGGACTCGAACTCTATATCGAACCCGGCGAAGCCATGGCCCTCGACGCCGGCATCCTGATCGGCGAAATCCTCGACGTCATCGACAATGGCATGCCGGTCGCCATCACCGACATTTCCGCCACCTGCCACATGCCCGACGTCATCGAGGCGCCCTACCGCCCAGCCATGCTGCATGAGGAAAGTGAAGGCCAGCCCACCCGACTCGGCGGCCCATCCTGCCTCGCCGGAGACATTATCGGCGACTATCGAATCCCCGGCGGCGCGATTCCCGGACGGCGGATCGCCTTCCTCGATCAGGCTCATTATTCGATGGTAAAGACCAATACATTCAACGGCGTGCCGCTTCCTGCCATCTGGCTGTGGAATTCGGAAACCGACGAACTCAAGCAAATCCGGGAGTTTTCCTACGAGGATTTCAAGTCCCGTCTTTCCTGACGCACATTTCGTAGCTGGCTGCGCAACAAAATTTACACACGCGCTTTACAGGGGGGGATGGCGGGCATATATCGGCCCTCCGCTGCCCCATGGGACTTCCACCGCAAGGCAGCTTTTATGCCAACGAACTACACTGGAGGTCCCTTGAGTTGCACAAGCATCATAGCGCGCTGGGGGTAGCGACCACCCTCACACCGGCAGCACCGGTAACGCTGATTCGTCCCCAGGCTGCGGCCCGGGCCGCCCGATTCTTCTCGGAGAAGTTTCCGGGGCGTTCGCTCTATGCGGTCAAGGCGAATCCGTCTCCCGATCTGATCCGCACCCTGTTCGCGGCTGGCATCACGCATTTCGACGTGGCTTCCATCGCCGAAGTGCGTCTGGTGGCTGAGACCCTCGCCAATGCTCAAGGCGATCAGGCGAAGCTCTGCTTCATGCACCCGGTCAAGGCCGAGGAAGCGATCGCGGAGGCCTACCATCGCCATGGCGTGCGCACCTTCTCGCTCGACACGATGTGCGAACTGGAAAAGATCGTGCGTGCGACCAATGGTGCGACCGACCTGGAATTGTGTGTGCGCCTGCGCGTCTCGTCCGAACATTCGGAACTCAGCCTCGCGTCCAAGTTCGGTGCCGAGCTGGGCGAAACCCGCGAACTGCTGATGGCCACCCGTCAGGCCGCCGATGCTCTGGGCATCTGCTTCCACGTCGGCAGCCAGGCCATGTCGCCCCAGGCTTATAGCGACGCGATCGAGCGCGTCCGCGCCGCCATCGTGGATGCGGCCGTCACTGTCGACATCATCGATGTCGGCGGCGGCTTCCCGTCGGTCTATCCGGGTATGGAACCTCCCGCGCTGGAGGCCTATTTCGACGCGATCCACCGCGGCTTCGAAAGCCTGCCGGTCAGCTATTCGTCTGAACTGTGGTGCGAACCCGGCCGCGCGCTTTCGGCGGAATATAGCTCGGTTGTCGTGCGCGTCGAACGCCGCCGCGGCACCGAACTCTATATCAACGACGGCGCCTATGGCGCTCTGTTCGATGCGGCGCATATCGGCTGGCGCTTTCCCGTGGCCCTGCTGCGCGAGGAAGAAAGCGAAGCGGAACTGACCGGCTTTTCCTTCTACGGCCCCACCTGCGACGATATGGACCATATGGTCGGCCCGTTCATGCTTCCTGAGGATGTGCAGGCGGGCGACTATATCGAAATCGGCATGCTCGGCGCCTATGGTGCGGCGATGCGGACCGGTTTCAACGGCTTCACGTCGGAAACGGTGGTGGAGGTCGAGGATGAGCCGATGGCCAGCCTCTATGCCGAGCCGGTTCCGGCACGCCGTCTCGCAACTGTCATCAAGCTGGGGTAGAGGCCAGGGCCTCCCCTAGGGAGAGGATGCAAGGTCCCTCGCCGCACTCCCCCTGCGGCGAGGGGCTGATCCTTTCAGCGCCGGAAAATGCCGGTCATTTCCACATGAGTTGACCAACGGAACTGCCCCACCGGCCGCACGCTTTCCAGGCGATAGCCGCCGCCGATCAGATGCACCGCGTCCCGCGCAAAGCTTGCGGGATTGCAGGAGACATAAGCGATCACCGGCACGGTCGAAGCCGCCAACTGCATCACCTGCTCCTTCGCGCCCGCCCGGGGGGGATCGATGACGATGCCTGCAAATCGATTCAATTCATCGGGTGTCAACGGCCGCCGGAAAAGATCCCGATGGTCCGCCACCATCCGCCGCTGGGCGCGATTGGCCGCCGACTTCAGGGACAGCACCAGATCGCGGGCCGCTTCCGCCGCATAGACCGGCCGCTGTCCGCCGATAGCCAGCGCAAAAGTCCCCAGACCGCAGAACAGGTCGGCGACGGCCCCCTGATGCGGCATGGCCCTCGATACCTCATTCACCAGAGCGGCTTCGCCATCCGGCGTCGCCTGAAGGAAGGAGAAGGGCGGGAAAGCCACCGGCACGCCGTCGAAACTCACGGTCACAGGCTCAGGCTCCCATCGGGTCTGCGGCCCGTCGCCTTCATCGATCGTCAATCGGGCGAGCCGGTGATCCTGCGCGAAACCCAGCATGGCCTCGTCCGCTGCGAGACCGTCGACACTGACCCCTTCCAGCAGCAGATCGATACCCTGATCGGTGAGCGACATACGGATATGGGCGGCCCGGCGATCAGGCAGGATGGCAGTACAAAGCGTCCTGAGCGGCGCCAGCAACGCAAAGAGACGCAGATCGAGCACCTCGCACATGCTGAGGTCCACCAACGCATGGCTCCCCGCTTCCGCAAAACCGATGACGACCTTCCGCCCCTGCCGGCTGGCCCTGAGCGACGCCCGGCGCCGGCTGCGCGGGGGGGAGATATGCGGCGGCAGGCTCCGGTCCGGCACTATGCCTTGCCCTGCCAGCGCGCCTGTTACACGCGCCGCCACGAAATCGGCGTAACTCGCATCATCGACATGTTGCAATTCGCATCCGCCGCAGGTCGGAAAATGGCGGCAGGGCGCATCCACATGATGCGGCCCCCGCAATATCGCTCCATCGGCTGCGATTCGATCCCCCGGCGCGGTCAACGGAAAATGGCGGCCTTGGGCGCTCACGCCATCGCCCTTGGCGGCGATGCGGACGATGATGTCGGTATCGGTGTCAGTCACAGGCGCGAGGCGATAGCGGCTGGCAGCTCCACAAGCAAATCATCCGCCACGAAAGCCGCCCCGGCTCGCCGCGCAGCTTCTCCATGCAGCCAAAGCGCCTCGCAAGCGGCGCGAAATCCATCCCCGGTCACGGCGAGCCTACCCGCTACCAGCCCCGCCAGCACATCGCCGGTGCCTGCCGTGGAAAGCCAGCTGCTGCTCCCGGGCGAAACAGCGACGCGTCCATCCGGCGCCGCGATGACACTGTCATGACCCTTATACAGGACGATCGCCCCCGCACGTCTTGCGGCGGCGAGCGCCCGATCGATCTTGCTGCCCGGCAAATCGCCGAACAAGCGGACGAACTCGCCCTCATGCGGCGTGATGATGGCTCCCGAAGGGATGGCGGCCAGCCTCTTGTCCGCCAGAATGACCAACGCATCGGCGTCCAGCACCAGCGGATGCCGGTGCGCCATGACGGCCTCCAGCCGATCCAGGGCATAATGATCCCGGCCCAGTCCTGGGCCAACCAGAACCGCGCCGATCCGGGGATCGTTCAACGCCTTGCTTATGTGAGGCGACGTCGCTGCAGCTTGTGTGACGATCGCATCCGGTCCGCCAATCCCCCCGTCCTGTGCCAGCCGACGGATCATGCCCGCACCCGACCGCGCTGCGGCATGGCTGGCCAATATGCTCGCCCCCGCCATTTCCCCGCCCACCACGGCGACCAGCCCACGCTTATATTTGTGGGAGGACGGCCCCGGCTCCGACAGATGCGGCGGCGCAAGCCGTTGGGCGGCCGACGGCGAAGCATCAATGCCGATATCGACGCAGATCAGCCGCTGCCACCGCGCCGCAGCCGGTTGCAGCAGATGTGCGGGCTTGAACGCGCCCAATGCGATGCAGATGCCAAAAGACGGTGTCGCAGAAAGCAAGGCGCCACTGTCCGTATCGACACCGCTGGGCAGGTCGAGCGCATAGCTCAAGCTCGCATGCTCCACCAGGGTGGAGAGCTTTTCGGCCAGCTTCCCATCCAGCCCCCGTGACAATCCCGTACCAAAAAGGGCATCCACGACTTGTACGGCCGGTACGGCGTTCATCACATCTTCCACGGGTCCCGCCCACGCCTCGCGAGCCTTGAGACTGGAAGATGTCCGGCTTTCGCCCAGGGCTGCGATCCGAACCGCTACGCCTCGCGCGCGCAATATCCGCCCTATGACGAACCCGTCGCCGCCATTGTTGCCGGGGCCGCAAAGGATGAGCAGGTCACGCCTGCCGCCCGCTCGCCAGATGATTTCCGCCGCCGCCGCGCCTGCGCGTTCCATCAGTTCATATTCCGGAACGCCGGACGCGAAGACAGCCTGTTCGGCCGCCCGCATTTGCGCTCCGGTCAGGATCACGTTGCTGCTCATCATCTCGCTCCCTGGCTCAATAAGGCCGGCAGGCGATAACGGTCCTCTCCTATCCTTATCTCTATCCTGCCCTTGCCGACGATCGAGATGCTGGCATCCTCGGCCCCATCGGCAGGCACGACGCCGCGCCCGTCGGCGACGATCCGGAACCGCCGGAAGCCTCCATCAGCATGACGCAGCGTCAAGAGGTCACCCTGCCGCTCGATCGGACAGCTTGCGGCCCAGTCGCCATGCGGACCGATGGCGCATTCGATCCTTGTCCGGGCATTTTCCTCGCGCGGTCCGCAACCCATCAACGCGATGCAACAGCATAGCATGCCGATCAGCGGCACCCTATCGTTCATCATGCCAGCCTGTTGCGGCATTGCAGCACGATGGGCGCCAACATATCCGCAAAGCGTTTCTGCCCCGCCGCGCCGCCAACCAGATCCTGCCGCATCTCGATGCCCAGATAGGGAATGCCATTGCCTTCCGCGTGCCGGTTCATCGTGGCGTTCAGGACCTTGCCCGAATAGGGAAGCTGGTCCCCGACCGTCAGCCCGGCGGTCTCCAGCAGCGGTATCGCGATGCGGGCCGCCCGGTCATCCTCATTATAGAGAATGCCGATGTCCCAGGGGCGTTGCTGACCAGGGTCGCTGGCGAGCCGCGGCGTAAAACTGTGGACCGACAGGATGAAGGGTGACCCCATGCGGTCCAGCAGCGCGCCGATATGATGATGATAGGGATGATGAAAACGGATCATCCTTTCAGTCAGATCGGCATGGCGATTGCCGGGAACGGCGTGCCCGTCGCTCATCACCGGCAGCAACCCCGGTGCGTCCTCCTCACGATTGAGGTCGATCACGAGCCGGGAAACGCCGCCCATGACGGCTTTGCAACCCAATTGATCCGCCAACAGGCGGCTCACCTGCGCCACACCGATATCGACGGCGATATGATTGTCGAGCAGAGCCGGGTCTATCCCCAGATCGATATCGTCCGGGACATGGGAGGAGGCATGATCGGCGATGATCAATATCTCCAGATCACCGCCATCGACCTCGGAAAATGCCTCATTCATGCCGCTCTTATCCTCGTTTCCGCAATCCACCAGGCGGGATGGCCGTTGCGAATCATCTCCGCGGCGCTCGCCCTGGCGCTTTCCGTTGCGAACAAGCCGAAGCAGGTGGCGCCCGACCCGGACATCCGCGTCAGGCGAACGCCCGGACAAGCCTGCAACGCCTCCAGCACCTCGGCGATGACAGGTGCCTCCGCCACGGCCGCCGCTTCCAGATCGTTGCGGCCTTCAAGGACCAGTTGGTCCAGATCTCCTGCGGTCAAAGGACCGCGGTCGACCTGATCCCAGCCAGCGAAAATACGAGCCGTCGATATGCCCACTCCGGGATTGACGAGCAGCATCGGCATGCGCTCCAGTCCTCCGACCGTCAGCCGTTGCAGCAATTCGCCGCGCCCCAGCACCATCTGCGTCACGCTGGACAGGCAGGCCGGAACATCCGATCCAAGCGAAAGGGCGATGCCTTCCAGCACGTCCGGCTCTACCGGCACGTCCCACAGCCGCACCAGCAACCGCAAGGTCGCGGCAGCATCGGCCGATCCGCCACCGATACCCGATGCCACAGGCAAAAACTTGGTCAGCTGGAGCGCAGCGCCCCGTTCCTCCCCGATATATGCCTGCAGGACGCGGGCCGCCTTGAGGACGAGATTGTCAGGTCCAGCATCCAGCAAGGGGCCGAAGGGACCGTCGAGTTGCAGGTCAAGCATGCCATCCGGCCGAACCTGCCCGGTCAGCAGATCTCCATGTTCGGCGAACACGAACAGGCTTTCCAGTGCATGATAGCCGTCGTCTCGCCGGTGCCGGACATGCAGTGCCAGATTCACCTTGGCATAGGCAGTCTCGGCCAGTTCGCCAGTCCGGGTCAAAGGGTTCAGTTCCGCGTCACCGTGCGGCATATTCCGGTTTCATTCCCTCTCTTGCCTTGGCAGCCAGGCGCTCGGCCGCGTCGCCATCCGCAAAGACCGCCGCCGCGCGCCAGGCATAGCGCGCTTCATAACGACGCCCCGCCGCCCAAAGCGCATCGCCCAGATGCTCGTTGATGGTCACGTCGGCGGGCGCTCCGGCCGCAGCGCGTTCCAGCATCGGCACGGCAGCGTCAAGATCGCCCGTCACATATTGCGCCCAGCCCAGCGAATCTGTGATGGACGCGTCGTCCGGCTTCAAGGCGCTGGCCCGCTTCAGCAATTGCAGCGCGGCATCCATATTCTGCCGCCGTTCGATCTGCGCATAACCCAGATAGTTGAGCACTGTCGCTTCCTCCGGCGCCAGTTTCGCGGCGCGCTCCAGCACGGCATGCGCCTCGGTCCAACGCGCGCCCTGTTCCAATGCGCTGCCCTCGAACAGCAACAGCGCCCAGGGCACCGCATCGTCCGGATAATGCGCCTGCGCGGCGCGAAATGCAGCGGCAGCTGCCGGATAATCCTTTGCCTCGGCAAGCAATTGTCCGAGCCGGACATGACGCTCCGCCTCCGCATCGGGCGCCGCGGCCAGCTTGCGCGCCAGATCGATCGCCTCGGCCCGCTGACCCGATGCCGCCAGCGCTTCCACCAATTCTCCCTGCGCCAACGCCCCATACCAGCTTGAGGCGGGAACGCGGCGGGCTGCCTCGACGCCATAGGCGGCATAACCGGATCGGGTCAGCAGATCGGCAGCGACGATATCGCTTGCCGCACTGCCGGGATCGGCAAAACCGGCAATGCGGGCCAGTCTGATACCCAGCGATCCGGTGCTGCCGTCGGTCGAAATGTCAGCGGCCAGACGGGTCAAAAGGCGCGCGAAACCCTGAGCGGCGGTCAGCGGCCTGCCCTGAGCGAAGAGGGACTTGCCGCGCGCTATATCTGCGCGGGCCTGGGCGAAATTGGCCTGATCCTTCGGCAGGAGCGCCAAGGCATCGGCCTTCGCGTCGTGCGCCGCCAACTGCCCGGCCAGAAGCAACCGCAAATCCGTCATTTCACTCGCCCGCAGGGCGAGCGCGCGTTGAATGGCGGGCTGGGCGCTGTTCACATCGCCTTGCGCCAGCGCCTGCAACGCCTGATGCTCATCCAGATAACGCCTGGCGAGCGATACGAACCGGTCGGCCGGATCGATCTCGGCCGGTTCATACCGCCCTTCCCCCAGGGAAATCCAACTCCGGATGATGGGCGCAAGGAAGGCGAAATTGCCCTCCGTCACCATCCGGTCGACCGAAAGCCGGGCGGCGGTCCAATCCTTTCGCTTCAGCGCGTCGCAGATGATGAGCAAGGTACCGTCACGCGGAAGCTGCCCGTCCTTTTCCAGGACTTGCGCCGATTGCAGCGCCAGGGCCATGTCGCCGCTGATCAACGCCTGGAAATAGGAACGCCGCGCCACCTCCAGGCTGGCCGGATCCTCTCCCATGGCCCGGCGATAGCTGGTCAGGGCCAGGCCCGGAACGCCATCGCCGTCGGCCAGACGGCCCTTCATATAGGCATGCAACGCACCCGTCCTGTCCACCGATGCGCCCGCAGCGGCAGGCAGTATCAGCAGGGTCGCCAGGAACAGACGCTTACATATTGGGATAGTTCGGTCCTCCGCCGCCTTCGGGTACGACCCAGTTGATATTCTGGGTCGGGTCCTTGATGTCGCACGTCTTGCAATGGACGCAATTCTGCGCGTTGATCTGGAAACGGGGGTAGCCCTCTTCCTGCCCTACCACCTCATAGACGCCCGCCGGACAATAGCGCTGCGCCGGTTCGTCATAAAGGGGCAGATTGTAGGAAATCGGGATGGAAGGATCCTTGAGTTGAAGATGGACCGGCTGGTCCTCCTCATGATTGGTGTTGCTGAGGAACACAGAGGACAGACGGTCGAAGCTGATGATCCCATCGGGCTTGGGATAGTCGATCTTCTTCGAAACCTCCTTGCGCCACAATTTCTCGCAGTCGGGCTTGTGCTTCATGGTGAAGGGCAGGCCGATCTTGAGCGTGCGCATCCACATGTCGATGCCCGCCAGCAACGTGCCGATGGTGTTGCCGAACTTGGCCAGCAGCGGCTCGGCATTCTTGACCAGTTGCAGTTCGGTCGCGATCCAGCTCGACCGCAGCGCCGGCTCATAATCCTCCAGCACGTCGCTGGTGCGATCCGCCTGGATCGCCGCGAACGCCGCTTCCGCCGCCAGCATGCCTGACTTCATCGCCGTGTGCGTGCCCTTGATGCGCGGCACGTTGACGAAGCCCGCCGAACAGCCGATCAGCGCGCCGCCGGGGAAAGCGAGCTTCGGGATCGACTGCCAGCCGCCCTCGTTGATGGCGCGCGCGCCATAGGAGACGCGGCGTCCACCCTCCAGATATTTCCGGATTTCCGGATGCTGCTTCCAGCGCTGGAATTCCTCGAACGGGTAGAGATACGGGTTACGATAGCCCAGCCCCACCACGAAGCCCAAGGCCACCTGGCCATTGGCCTGATGATAGAGGAAGCCGCCGCCATAGGCGTCCGTCAGCGGCCAGCCCTGGCTATGGATGACAAGGCCGGGCTTGTGCTTGGCGGGATCGATGTCCCACAATTCCTTCATGCCGATGCCGTAGACCTGCGGCTCGCTGTCGGTATCGAGCGCGAACTGGCGCTTCAATATCTTGGTCAGGTGACCCCGCGCGCCCTCAGCGAAGAAGGTATAGCGCGCGTGCAGCTCCAGACCCGGTTGGTAATCGGGCTTGCGATTGCCCTCCCGGTCAATACCCATGTCCCCGGTGGCGACGCCCTTCACCGAGCCGTCCTCATTGTAGAGAATCTCGGCCGCCGCAAAGCCGGGGAAGATTTCGACGCCCAGCCCTTCGGCCTGCTCGGCCAGCCAGCGGCACAGATTGCCCAGCGATCCGGTATAGGTGCCCTTGTTGTGCATCCAGCCCGGCGTCATGATGTGCGGCATCGCGATCTTGCCGGTCTTCGTCAGGAACCAGTGCTGGTTGTCCGTCACCGGCACTTCCGCCATCGGGCATCCCATGTCGCGCCATTCAGGAAACAGCTCGTCCAGCGCCTTGGGATCGACCACCGCGCCGGACAGGATATGCGCCCCGATCTCCGAACCCTTCTCCAGCACGCAGACCGACAATTCCTGCCCGGAGGCGTCCGCCAACTGCTTCAACCGGATTGCCGATGACAAGCCCGCAGGACCGCCACCGACTATCACGATGTCATAGGGCATCGATTCCCGTTCGCTCATTAATCCCTCCAATGTGCAGACGCCGACGGTTTCCTCTCCCATCCGGTCGCCGCATGTCCCAAACGTTTTGCCACTGACGGCGATGAAGATTCTTGACCACGGCGTCAACCTCTGGCCCAAGAAGAATGATGCGGGGATTATTGCAGGAAAATTTCTCGGCGAGCGCTGACGCCTATCTCGCGTGGTGGACTCTGGCGGGTGTGGATACCGCCATCGCAGAGGCGCCCACCAATTGGCTGCGGCCCGTTCAGGCGCAGATCGGCAGCGCCGCTGGCGTCCCCCAGCCAACGCCCCAACCCCCGGCCCACCCCCAGTCATTCGATGCCTTTCGCATCTGGCTGGCAGAGGATCAAAACCAGCCGGAGCGCCGCTGGGCCGGACCCGCGATACTGCCGGAGGGGCCGATCCAGGCGCCTCTCATGATCGTCACCGATATGCCAGACCCCGCTGATATCGGTGCGGGCAGCCTCCTCGCCGATCGAGCCGGTCAGCTGTTCGAAGGCATGTTGCGCGCGATCGGCATGAAACGGCCGGACATCCATCTGGCATCGCTTTTCCTCTCCCGCCCGCCCGGCGGAATGGTCGAAGCATCCGATCTGCTCGCGGCCGCGAACCGGATGCGCAGGCATGTGATGCTCGCCGCGCCGCAGCGCCTCCTGTTGCTCGGCGACAGGACCATCCGTGCATTGATGCCGGCAGCGGAAGATAGTTCACAATTTTTCAACCATGATGGCGGCACTTTACCCGTATTCGCCACATTCCATCCGCGTTTGCTGCTAGGCCAACCCGCGGCAAAGGCAGAATGTTGGCGTGTGTTGCAAAGCCTGATCGAGGACATGAAAAAGTGATTCGCGCCGCAACCCGTTCTTCCCTCCTGGCCGTGGCCGCTTTCGCTGCATTCGCCGCCATGCCCGCAAGGGCGGATATGTTCGCTGCTGCTCCTGCCATGGCGAAGGACGTGCCTTCCTCTCCGATCAAGGTCGGAGACGCGGAAAAGGTCCGCTACACAGCTATTTTCTCCGCGCTGCGCGATCAGAAATGGGTTGATGCCAAGGCGATGATCCTGGCGCTCGACGGCCAGGATGCCGTTCGTCCGGTGGCGCTCGCTGAACTGTATCTCGGCAAAAATTCCCCCAAGGTCGAGCTTTTCGAACTGCTCGACCTGATCAACAAGGCGCCATGGCTGCCCAAGGCCGATCAGCTTTCCCGTCTCGCGCAGAAGCGGGGCGCGACGCTGTTGCCCGCGCTGCCGCAAGTGCAGAAGATGGTCTGGCTAGGGGGCGCTCCGCGCCGCGAATATGTGGCCGCGGTCAAGACGGATGCGCTGGCGCAGGCGCTGGTTGGCCAGATTCAACCCTTCATCAAAAATGACGACCCCGCTGGCGCGGAGACGCTGCTCGCCGCTGGGGAGGCGGGGCTGACCTCGGCGGGGTTGACCGAAGTGCGCCAGCGTGTCGCCTGGGCCTATTATATTGAAAGCGACGACGCCAATGCCCGGCGGATGGCCGCAAGGGCGCTGGAATCCGGCAGCGGTGGCGACTGGGCGGTTCAGGCCTATTGGACGACGGGTCTTGCAGCCTGGCGCCAGAATGACTGCCGTGCGGCGGCTCCGGCCTTCGGCAATGTCGCGGCGCTGGGCGGCAATGCCGACATGCGGGCAGCAGGCGCCTATTGGGCTGCTCGCGCCTATATGGTGTGCGGCCAGCCGGAAAAGGTCGAATCGCTGCTCAAAGCGGCTGCCCGCTCCGATGAAAGCTTCTATGGCCTGCTGGCCCGGCAGACCTTGGGCTTGCCCCTGGCCGGGGCGGCTGCCTCTGGCCGTTTCGGCGCGACGGAATGGCAGTTGCTGAAGGATAGCCCTAATGTCCGCGCGGCGATTGAATTGTCGGCGATTGGAGAGAATGGGCTGGCCGATCAGATTCTCCGCTATCAGGCGAAGATTGGCGGCGTCGGACAATATGACGCCCTTCTGCGCCTTGCCAGCGCGCTCAATATGCCGGAAACGCAGCTTTGGCTGGCGCATAACGGCCCCGCGGGACGACAGCCGGACAGCTTTGCCCGCTTCCCCGCGCCCGACTGGCGGCCGGATGGCGGATGGCGGGTCGATCCAGCGCTCATCTATGCGCACACATTGCAGGAGTCCGGTTTCCGCAAGGACGTCGTCAGCAGTGCCGGTGCGCGCGGGCTGATGCAGGTTCTGCCCGGCACCGGCAGTCTGATGGGACTGGCATCAGCCGATCAGCTCTTCGTGCCGTCGACCAATATGGAATATGGCCAGCGCTATCTGGAAACGCTGCGCGACATGAGCGCCACCGGCGGTCTGCTGCCCAAGGTCATGGCCGCCTATAATGCCGGACCCCTGCCCGTCGAGCGCTGGAACAGCGAGGTGAAGGACAATGGCGATCCGCTGCTGTTCATTGAATCGCTGCCTTATTATGAAACCCGCGCCTATGTGAACATCGTCATGCGCAATTACTGGATGTATCAGATCCAGGCGAAGGGCAGCGCGGAATCGCTCACCGGCATGGCGCAGGGCATGTGGCCGACCTTCCCCGGCGCGAAAGGTACGCGCCTTGTCCGGCTGACCCACAAGATGCCGCTGGCAAGCGCTAGTGTCGCGGGCGGCTCCGACTGATGCCGATCGACGAAAGCCGGTCTTTCCTGCCGGTTCGCATTGCCCTTCTGACCGTATCGGATAGCCGGACCCCGGCGGACGACCGGTCAGGCGATGTGCTGGCCGAGCGGATTTCGGCTGCCAGTCATATCCTGGCGGCCCGCCATATCGAACGGGACGAACGCTCCGCCATCGTCGCGCGCCTTCATGGCTGGATCGATGACCCCCAGATCGACTGCATCATCACGACAGGCGGTACGGGCGTAACCGGTCGCGATGTCACTCCGGAGGCTCTGGCGCTGGTTCAGGACAAGGAAATTCCCGGTTTCGGCGAACTGTTCCGGTGGCTGAGTTTCCAGAGCATCGGTACGTCCACCATCCAGTCGCGAGCCACCGCCTGCGTCGCACGCGGAACCTATATATTCGCGCTGCCCGGCTCCACCGGCGCGGTCAAGGATGCATGGGACGGCATACTCGTCAGTCAGTTGGACAGCCGCTTCCGCCCCTGCAATTTCGTGGAACTCATGCCCCGCCTGACGGAACGCTGAGGAGGGTCATTTCGCCGGCGCAGGATTATCCTTGAAGAATTTGGCCGCCTCTCCCAGCATGACCGCCCACCAATCGATCACATCGGCAAAATTCTTCTGATTGAGACCACCCACGGTCGTCACATCATAGGCCAATGCCAGCGAATGATCGTCCCAGACGGACATTTGCGCGAACCTTTTGTCCTTGTTCCATTTATTGGCCAATTCCGGCGTGTTGCCGCCGTCATCCTCGAAACTCAGCTGAAATTGCAGCGAGCCGCAATTCCTGGCCTGTTCGCATTCATAGAAGAAGATCGAGAAACTATAGCCGCTCGCCGCGCTTTCAATCATCGGATTCCCGGTCGTCTTGCTTTTGCTCAACGCCGCCTTGTAACCAGCCGCCTGCAATGCCTGAACCACCGATTGGGGGCTGCTTGCGCACACCAGGCCGTCGCCGCACGGTTCGTTATCGGCGGCCCATGACGGCCCAGCCAGCGTGCCGAACATCAAGCCAGCGATGATAGCGATCATCCTCATTCATTCCCCCCTTTTCAACAAGTTGACGGTGCAGCAGGACGAAAGACTTGTCAATATGTTCCTATTATGTTCTTATTGGCCATGGCCGTGGAAAAGGGCAGAGGTGCGACGCTGAACGGTGAAAGCCGCCGCTTCAACATGCCTGAACGCCATGCCGACGGCGACTGGCTGGATGCTCGATCGGAGATTGACGGCCTTCCTCCCCGAAGACGCACGGAGGTGACCGTGGAGCATCCACGCTCCATCATCAGCCGGAACAACTCCCCCGACATTGCCTTCAGCCAATCCATCAACGCCTATCGTGGCTGCGAACATGGCTGCATATACTGCTTTGCGCGGCCGACCCACGCCTATCACGACCTCTCTCCCGGCCTTGATTTCGAGACGCGCCTCTTTGCCAAGCCCAATGCCGCAGAACTGCTGCGGTCGGAACTCTCCAAAAAATCCTACAGCGTAGCTCCACTCGCAATGGGCACAAACACCGACCCTTATCAACCGATCGAAAAGGACTGGCGGATCACCAGGCAATGCCTCGAACTTCTGTGGGAATGCCGCCATCCGACCTACGTCACGACCAAATCCGACCGGATATTGAGGGACATCGACCTGCTCAAAGCCATGGCGCAGGAACAATTGCTATCCGTGATGATTTCGGTCACAAGCCTCGATCCGGCAGTCGCGCGAACGCTCGAACCTCGCGCCTCCCATCCTCTTCGCCGGCTCGAAGCGATCCGTCAGCTGTCGCAAGCCGGTGTTCCGGTCGTGGCCAGCATTTCCCCGGTCATCCCGGCGATCACCGATCATGAGATCGAAGCCATATTGGCCCGCGTCGCGGAGGCCGGGGCGCGTGAGGCAAGCTATATTCCCGTCCGCCTGCCTCATGAAGTCGCACCGTTGTTCCGCGACTGGCTCGACGCCCATTATCCGGATCGCGCCGCGAAGGTCATGGCCATCATTCAAGCCATCAGGGGCGGACGGGACAATGATTCCAATTTCGGCAGCCGCATGAGAGGACAGGGTGTTTGGGCCGACCTCATCCGGACAAGATTTCTCAAGGCCCGCAAACGGGTGGGATTAGGTGGCGAACGCCTGACGCTTCGCACCGACCTGTTCCGGCCGCCGCAGGGGCCTCAATTGCAGCTTCTCTAACTGGCGACCAGCCTCAGTCCCGACCGGCGATTTCGGGCTCGATAACCATCGGCCTTCGCTTCCATTCGTTCGAAGCTATGGATTTGCAGGCCTGCGATCAAGGCGATCGCGTCCACCTGATCCGCGCCGATCAGATATTCGTCGCCCAGAAAAAGCTTCGCCGCCTTGCCGTCCGCGACAGGCGCGCGAAGGAACACTTCGCTCCGACCGCCTTTCGCCCGCGCCAGAAGATCTGCCAGGGCGTCGACTGCCGCCGGTTCGCTGACGTCGACCACCAATTCCATGCGGGAGCTTCCCGCCAACTGCCGGAAAGGCTCCACGCCGCGAACGGTGACGCGCGGCGTTTCCTCCCCCGGCAACCGATCCAGTTCGACCATCAGCAGGGCACAATCGCCCTCCCGCGCCATATCCTCGATCGCCTTGCAGGCCTCCTCATCGAAACAACTCGCCTGAAACTGGCCGCTGCTGTCCGAGAAAGTGGCGGCGGCATAACGTGCACCCCGCTTGGTTTCGCGCCAGCGCACATCTTCCACCATGGCGGCCATCACGCCGACGGCCCGGCCTCCCTCTGCCACGGGCTCGGCGCAGATCGCGCCATAGCTTTTCGCCCCTCGCGCCTCGGCCAGATGCCGGTAGCGATCGACGGGATGCGCCGAAAAATAGAAGCCGAACGCGTCCTTTTCCTGGGCCATGCGATCGGCCGTGGACCAGGTCTGGTGCGGCGGGATGCGGACGTCGGCATGGGGCGTCTCCACATCGCCGAACAAGCCCCCTTGCCCGCTTTCCCGCGCTTCCGCAGCGCTGGACGCAACGCTCAATATCGTCTCCGCCGCCGCATGAACGCCCGCACGGTCGGCATGGACCCCATCGAACGCACCCGCCGCCGCAAGGCTTTCCAACTGCCGCCGGTTCAGGAGGCGCGGCTCGATCCGGTCGGCGAAATCATCCAGCGACTTGAAGGCTCCCCCGGCATCGCGCTCGGCGACCAATTGCTCCATCGCCTTTTCGCCCACGCCTTTCAGGCCGCCCAGCGCATAGCGCACGGCATAGCCCAGTCGCGGATCATCCCCGTCATATTCCACGGCCTCGACCGAAAAATCTGCGAGACTGCGATTGATATCAGGTGGCAGGCAAGCAAGGCCCATGCGCCGCATATCGTCCACGAACACCGTCAGCTTGTCGGTCAGGTGGATATCGAAGGCCATGGACGCGGCATAAAATTCCGCCGGATAATGCGCCTTCAGCCATGCCGTATGATAAGCGAGCAGGGCATAGGCGGCCGCGTGCGACTTGTTGAAGCCGTAGCCCGCGAATTTGTCGATCAAGTCGAACAGCTCATTGGCCTTGCGTTCAGCGATGTCGCTCTTCGCGCAACCCTCGACGAAACGGGCGCGCTGGGCATCCATTTCCGCCTTGATCTTCTTGCCCATGGCGCGGCGCAGAAGGTCGGCATCGCCCAGCGAATAGCCAGCCAATATCTGCGCGGCCTGCATCACCTGTTCCTGATAGACGAAGATGCCGTAGGTCTCTTCGAGGATCGGTTTCAGCAGGATATGAGGATATTCAATCTCTTCCTGGCCATTCTTACGACGCCCGAACATCGGGATATTGTCCATCGGGCCAGGACGGTAGAGCGACACCAGCGCGATGATGTCGCCGAAATTGGTGGGACGCACGGCGGCCAGCGTCTTGCGCATGCCCTCCGATTCCAACTGGAACACCCCCACCGTGTCGCCACGCTGGAGCAGGTCGTAGACGGCCTGATCGTCCCAGGCGAGACTGTCGAGGTCGATCTTCACGCCCCGCCCAGCCAGCAACTGCACAGCCTTCTGCAGGACGGACAGGGTCTTGAGGCCCAGAAAGTCGAACTTCACCAGCCCCGCGCCCTCGACATATTTCATGTCGAACTGGGTCACCGGCATGTCGGAACGGGGGTCGCGGTAAAGCGGCACCAACTGTGACAGGGGCCGATCGCCGATCACCACGCCCGCCGCATGGGTGGAACTGTGGCGCGGGAACCCCTCCAGCTTCATCGCATAGTCGATCAGCCGCTTGACCTGTGCGTCATTGTCATATTCCGCCCTGAACTCGGCCACGCCGTTCAGCGAGCGTTCCAGCGTCCAGGGATCGGTGGGATGGTTGGGCACCAGCTTGGCAAGCCTGTCGACCTGGCCATAGCTCATCTGGAGCACGCGGCCGGTATCCTTCAGAACGGCGCGAGCCTTGAGCTTACCGAAGGTGATGATTTGCGCGACATGATCCGCGCCATATTTCTGCTGGACATAGCGGATCACCTCGCCACGCCGGGTTTCGCAAAAATCGATATCGAAGTCCGGCATGGACACGCGTTCCGGGTTCAGGAAGCGTTCGAACAGCAGGCCGAGTTGCAGCGGATCGAGATCGGTGATGGTCAACGCCCAGGCCACCACCGACCCCGCGCCGGACCCACGGCCCGGTCCCACCGGAATATCCTGCTCCTTCGCCCATTTGATGAAGTCGGCAACGATCAGGAAGTAACCGGGAAAGCCCATCTGGATGATGATGTCCGTCTCGAACTTCAACCGGTCAAAATAGGGCTTGCGCGCCTCCTCGCCGATGATTCCCGCCTTGGCAAGCCGCGCCTCCAGCCCTTCCGCCGCCTGCTCGCGCAGCATCCTGGCCTCTCCCTCGATGTCACCGGCAAGGCTGGGCAGGATGGGCTTGCGCTTGGGCGCCGCGACGGCGCAGCGCTGCGCCACCACCAGCGTGTTCGCCAGCGCTTCGGGCAGGTCTTCGAACAGACGCTTCATTTCCGCCGCCGGTTTCATCCAGGCGTCGGGCGAGCTGGTGCGGCGGTCGGGCGTCTCGACATAGGCGCTGTCGGCGATGCAAAGCATCACATCGTGCGCTTCGTGAAAATGCGGTTCAGCAAAGCAGGTCGGGTTGGTCGCGACCAGTGGCAAATTGCGCGCATAGGCCAGGTCCAGAAGTTCAGGTTCCGCCTTGCCTTCAATCGGATCGAGGCGGCGGCATATCTCGATATAGAGCCGCCCGGGAAACAGCGCCTCCAACCGCCCGGCATAGGCATGGGCGGCGTCGGGCTGATCTTCGGAAAACAGCCGCGCCAACGCCCCTTCGCCACCCGCCGTCAGAGCGATCAGCCCGTCGGTGCGACCATGCATCGCTTCCAGGCTGACATGCGGCACTTCTTCGACCGGGCGATCCAGGTGCGCCATGGAAACCAGCGCACACAGATTGTCATAGCCCGTCGCATCCTGCGCATAGAGGGCGATCCAGTCATGCACCGGCACCGCTCCGGCCGGACGTCCTGGACGCAGCACACCGATCATCGCGCCTATGACCGGCTGAACGCCCTCACCCTTGCAGGCATCGGAAAAGGCCATCGAGCCGTAAAGGCCGTTGCGATCGGTGATGGCCGCCGCTGGAAAGCCCAGCGCCTTGGCCTGTTTCGCGATTTTCTTGGGATCAATCGCTCCTTCCAGCATAGTGAAAGACGAAAAGACGCGAAGGGGAACGAAACCGGCATGGGGCATAGAGCCAATCTAGGCATCCTCCCCGATTCGGTGCCAGCCCCGGACAAGAGAAAATCGTGGGTAACTTCGCCTGATGCCCAAGAAACCTCACGAAGGGAGTGATGGTTAACCCATCTCCAACAATTGGGGGCCTAAGCTGCTGTCATTATGCGTTTATCCACCATCACCAACTGGGCCTATGGCGCGACCGTAGCCCTCACCCTGGCTTCCGGAACCGTCATGCTGCTGGCATCCGGCGCCGAAGAAGGCGAACGCGCCGCCGTCGAACAGCGGGCCAATTTCGATCAGCTCACCGCCACGCTGGAGGAAGATGTCTATCGCCAGACGGAACAGGCGCGTGCCTACGCCATCACCCGCGACCCGTCCCATGTCATCGCCTATCGTCGTGAAAAGGCCGCTCTGGGCTCTGTCGAACAGCGAATGGCTCATTTGCGCGATGCGGGAGCCAAGGACAGCGAACTGGCCGCCCTGCGTCAGGGGCTTCACTGGGCCGATGCCCTGACGGAAGCCCAGGAAACAGCCATCAAGGCGGCCGGAACCAATGACGGGGAAACGGCCCGCCGCATCCTCTTCGGCGACGAATATGGCCGCGAACTGGACCGGATCGCCGCGCAGGTCGGCAAATTCCAATATATGCTGGATCAGCGAACCGAAAATGCCGTCGAAAAGGCCACGGAGGCGGCGCGGCAATGGCGGTTCATGTCCGAAATCATGCTCGGCGCGACCGCGCTGCTGTTTCTGTGCGTTCTCTATTTCATCCTGAAGCAGCGCATCCTGCGGCCCGTCGTCCGGTTGAGCGACGTGGTCACCCGACTCGCCGCGCAGGATTTCGCCGCCGTCCCGCCCGAATTGCCGCAAGTGGATGAAATTGGCGATATGGCGCAGGCCGTGCGCATCTTCCGAGAAAACGGGCTGGAACGGCAACGGCTGGAGCAGGAGCGCGACGCCGACCGGGTGACCCGCGATCAGCTGTCCCGCATGACCCAGCGCCTGCAGGGTTGCGACTCCATCAGCGATCTGGTGGAGGTGGTTCGCCGATTTGCCCCCGAAATCGCGCCCGGCTTTGCGGGGCGGCTCTATATCCAGGATGCCCGCCGCAATGCGATGCGGCAGGCCTGCGACTGGCTTTCGCCGCAGGGATCGCGCGAGGAATTTGCGCCTTCGGCCTGCTGGGCATTGCGGCGGGGCCAAACCCACAAACCCACGGGCGATCTGATCGACATTCCGTGCGAACATCTGGGCGAGCGGAGCGGCCTTTCGACGATCTGCATCCCCCTGACGGCACAAGGCGAAAGCATTGGCCTCCTTTATTTCGAGCAGCCGGAGGGCATGGCGGCCGAACAGATCAACCGCACCGAAAAATATCTGGAGATGCTGGCGGAGAATATCAGTCTCGCACTCGCCAACCTGCGCCTGCGCGACGTTCTGCGCCAGATGGCGATGGCCGATCCCCTTACGGGCCTTGCCAACCGGCGGCGGTTCGATACCGTCTTCAAGGAACAGATTGCCTTCGCCGAAAGCACCATGGAACCCCTGGCCTGCCTGATGGTCGACATCGATCATTTCAAGCGGTTCAACGACACGCATGGTCATGATGCGGGCGACACGGTGTTGCGCGCCGTAGGGTCGGTTCTCAACGAGGCATTGCGCGAAACCGACTGCGCCTTTCGCCTGGGCGGCGAGGAATTCGTCCTGCTGATGCCCGGCTTCCCCCTGGAACAGGCCATCGAACGGGCCCGGCAGGTTCAGCAGAAAATCCAGGAGCTGCGCGTCGAACATCGCGGCGAGGAACTGGGGCCGATCACCGCTTCCTTCGGCCTTTCCGCCTACCCCGACCATGGCCGGCCGGAAAAGCTGGTCCTCACCGCAGATGCGGCGCTGCTTCGCGCCAAGGCCCAGGGGCGTAACCAGATCGTCATCGCGACGATCCGGGACGCGGCGTCACATGTCGCCTGACGCCTGTTCCAGCAGACCCTCATGAAGGCGGACCACCCGGTCCATCTTCTGGGCCAGCCTCTCATTGTGGGTCGCGACCAAGGCAGCCGATCCCTCTTCCCGCACCAGCCGCAGGAATTCGGCCAGCACCACATCGGCTGTCCGCTCGTCCAGATTGCCGGTCGGTTCGTCGGCGAGCACCAGCGCGGGCCGGTTGGCAAGTGCCCTCGCCACGGCCACGCGCTGCTGCTCGCCCCCTGAAAGCTGGCTCGGCCGGTGTTCGAGACGGTGCCCCAGCCCCAGAGAACCGAGCAGCGATTCTGCCCTCGCCCGGGCCGTTGCCATATCCGTATCGCGAATGACCTGCGGCAGAACGACATTCTCCACCGCGTTGAAATCCGGCAGCAGGTGGTGGAACTGATAGACAAAGCCGAGCGCATCGCGCCGCAGCCGCGTGCGGCCGTCATTGTCGAGCTTCGCCGCTTCCTCGCCGCCTATGCGGATCGATCCTTCGAAACCGCCTTCCAGCAGTCCCACCGCCTGCAGCAGCGTGGACTTGCCCGAACCGGACGGCCCCAACAGCGCCACGATCTCACCCGGACCTACGGACAGTTCGATGCCGCGCAGCACTTCGATCGTGACCCCGCCCTGCGTGAAGCTGCGCTTGAGGCCGCCGACCTTCAATATGTCATTCATAGCGGAGCACCTGCACGGGATCGGTATTGGCGGCCTTGAACGCCGGATAGAGGGTCGCGAGGAAGCTGAAGATCAGCGCCATCAGGCATATGATCGTGATTTCCACAGGATCGGGCTTGGCGGGCAGTTCGGTCAGGAAGCGGATCGAGGGATCCCACAGATTCTGCCCGGTCAGGAACTGGATCGCATTCACCACGCTCTGCCGGAAGAAGAGGAAAGTGAAGCCCAACACCATGCCCGCCGCCATGCCGAGCGCGCCGATTGTGACGCCCACGGTCATGAAGATCTTGACCAGGCCGGCCCGGCTCGCCCCCATGGTCCGCAGGATCGCGATGTCGCGCGTCTTCGCCCGTACCAGCATGATGAGCGAGGACAGGATGTTGAACACCGCGACCAGCACGATGATGGACAGCACCACGAACATCGCGACCCGTTCCACCGCCAGCGCTTCGAAGAGGGACGCGTTCATCCGCCGCCAGTCGGTGACGACAGCGCGTCCCGCCACCTTGCCGGCCAGCGGCTCCAATATGGCGCCGACATGATCCGCGTCGACGGTCTGGACCTCGATCATGCCGACGACGTCGCCCAGCAGCAGCAGCGTCTGGGCGTCCTCCATCGGCATCACCACGAACGCCTTGTCATAATCATAGACCCCGACCTCGAAGATCGCGGCGACCTGATAAGCCACCTGCCTCGGCACGGTGCCGAAGGGCGTCGAGCGTCCGGCGGGGTTGATGATGGTGATCGAATCGCCCAGTTGGATACCCAGATTTTCCGCCAGCCGCGAACCGATCGCCACTTTCCCGCCATTGGGCGTCAGGGCGTTGAGACTGCCTGCGACCACCTTCGCCTTCAGCGTCGCATTGTTGCGAATGTCATTGACCGTCATGCCGCGGACCAGCACCGCTTCCACGCGCCCCTGAAAACTGCCGAGCAGCGGCTGTTCGATCAGCGGCGTGGCGCTGGTGACGCCCGGCGTCGCCTTGGCCTGCTTCAATATATCCTTCCAGTCCGGCAGGCGACCGCCATAGCCCTGAACGACGGCATGGCCATTGAGGCCCACAATCTTGTCGAACAGTTCCGCACGAAAGCCGTTCATGACGCTCATCACGATGATCAGCGCCGCGACGCCCAGCATCACCGCCACCAGGCTGATCCCGGCGACGAGGAAGATAAAACCCTCTCCCTTGCCAGGCAGCAGGTAGCGCTTGGCGATCATACGTTCGTATCGGGATAAAATCATGACGGCGCGAACGGCCTTTCGGTGAGGACTTGAATTGCTCGTCTAGCAGGCTCTCCCACAACGGCAAGCATTGCGGGATTGTTGCATGCAGGCCACAGGGGGAAATGGAAAATCACAGCGGTTGGAAATAGGCCGTGACAGCGGCCCGTCCACCCCATAGCGAAGACTTCGAAGCACAGGTTAATGGCCGTGGTTCAGGGATACTGCATCCCGCTTCAAGCTTAGGGGGCTGAGAAGCGGTTGAGGCAGGCCAAGGGGGAGACGAGCAATCGTCCATTAGTACCCGGGTCGTGAAAACACGGTCCGGGTACTTTTTATTTGCGCACATCAGACCGGTTCCTGCACGGCGACCGGCGCGTCTTCTGCGGATCTCAAATCCCGTTGCATCCCACTTGAAACCAGTTTTCCTCGAACCATATCAAAACCGTCCAGCCGCCATCAGGGGTTGGGCATGATTTGGCCGGATGCCTGAACAGGGTCCGGCAGGTTCATTCTGCTCTTAGGAGATTATGACAATGCGTGGTTTTGACCTGACCCCCTATCGCCGCTCCACCGTGGGTTTCGATCGCCTTTTCGACCTGATCGAAAACAATGCCCGGTTGAGCCAGGGCGACAATTACCCCCCCTTCAATATCGAACGTCTGTCCGAGGATCGCTATCGCGTCACCCTTGCGGTCGCGGGCTTCCGCAGCGACGAGATCGACATCACCGCCCAGCAGAACCTGCTCCAGGTCACCGGCCGGAAAGAAGAAGCGCAGAGCGGTGATCGCGCCCGCTTCCTGCATGTCGGCATCGCCAACCGCAGCTTCGAGCGCCGCTTCGAGCTGGCCGATTTCGTTCGCGTCGAAAAGGCCGATCTGGCCGACGGACTGCTGACGATCGAACTGGTGCGGGAAATCCCCGAAGCGATGAAACCCAAGAAGATCGCCATCAACGGCGGTCAGCTTGTCGACATCAGCAAGGATCGTGACGCCGCCTGATCCCGGCAGGCGAATGACGGAAAAGGGCGCGGCTGAATACCGCGCCCTTTTTCGATCGGCTCAAATCTCGACCTGGCTGCCCAGTTCGACCACGCGGTTGGTCGGGAGCCGGAAAAATTCCATCGCGCTTTCCGCGTTGCGCAGCATCCAGGCGAAGATCTTCTCCCGCCACAGCGGCATTCCCGGCTTGGCCGACGGCAGCAACGTCTGCCGCGCGAGGAAGAAGCTGGTGTCCATCATCTTGAAGGCCTGGCCGCAGCCGGTGACATTCTTGAGCGCGGCGGGAACGTCGGGTTCCTGCATGAAGCCATATTGCAGGACCAGCCGGTAAAATCCGCGCCCCAGATCCTCCAGCTTGCACCGTCCATCATCCTCCACGGCGGGCACATCCTTGATCTTGACGGTCAGCAGGATGACGCGCTCGTGCAGCACCTTGTTGTGCTTCAGGTTGTGCAACAGCGCATGGGGCACGCCATCGGGGGTGGACGTCATGAAAACCGCCGTGCCCGGCACGCGAACGGCGCTGTTGGCGGCGGAGGCGACGAACACCGGGATGGGCATCGCCGCTTCGCGCAGTCGATCCTGCACCAGGCGGCGTCCCCGCGACCAGGTGGTCAGCAGGGTGAAGACGATGAAGCCGATCAACAGGGGGAACCAGCCGCCAGCAGGCACCTTGGTCAGATTGGCCGCCAGATAGGCGCCGTCCACCAGGAACAGCACCGACAGCAGCGGAACCGAATAATACCACGGCCACTTCCACAGCCGATACAGCAGCACGGTCAGCAGCACATTGTCGATGAACATGGCGCCCGTCACCGCGATACCATAGGCCGCCGTCAGGTTGGAGGATGTCTGGAACACCAGCACCAGCAGGATCACCATGACCATCAATCCCCAGTTGATCAGGGGAATGTAGATCTGGCCCGCGGTGGATGCGCTGGTGTGGGCGATGCGCAGGCGCGGCATGAAGCCGAGCTGGATCGCCTGCTGCGTCACCGAAAAGGCGCCCGAAATCACGGCCTGGCTGGCGATGATCGCCGCCAGCGTGGCAAGGCCGACCAGCGGCAGCTGCGCCCATTGCGGTGCGAGATAGTAGAAGGGGCTGTGCAGGGCCGCCGCGCCTTCGCGGAACAGCAGGGCGCCCTGCCCCATATAGTTCATCATCAAGGCGGGCAGCACGAAACTGAGCCATGACACCCGGATCGGACTGCGGCCGAAATGCCCCATATCGGCATAGAGCGCCTCCGCCCCCGTCACGGCCAGCACGATGGCTCCCAGCGCCAGGAAGGCAGGCAGGGGATCAGTCACGAAGAACATGACTGCCCAATAGGGATTGAAGGCGTAGAGAATGCCGGGCGTCTTGATGATGCTAATGACGCCCAGGACGGCGATCGTCACGAAATAGAACAGCATGACCGGCCCGAACAGCGAGGCTACCCGGTTCGTCCCCAGCCCCTGTATCCAGAACAGGCCGAGAAGGATCAGGACCGCCGCCGGAAGGATGAGCGGCCCCAGGCTGGAATTGTAGACCGCAAGCCCCTCCACGGCGGACAGCACCGACACGGCCGGCGTGATCATCGAGTCGCCGTAGAAGAGCGATGTCGCGAACACCCCCAACAGGATGATTCCCCGCGACCAGCGTTGGGTCCTGGTCTGCCCGTTGATCAGCGCCAGCAGGGCCAGGCTGCCGCCCTCCCCCTTATTGTCGGCGCGCATGATGACGGTCACATATTTGAGCGTCACCACCAGCATCATCGACCAGAACATCAGGCTGATGACACCCAATATGTGATCGGGGTCGAGCGCCAGCTTGTGATGCCCGGCGAAGGTTTCACGAAAGGCGTAGAGCGGACTGGTGCCGATATCGCCGAACACGATACCGATAGCACCGACCACCAGCTTCAGCGTCGCTTTCTGCCCGGCATGGCCATGATCTTGGGTGTCCTCCTCGGCAACGCGAAGGGCACCGTTGATGCTATCGTCAGCCATGCAGAAAATGCCGAATTGTCATGATCTCTGGACACCCGAACGGGGAAGCGGCCCGTCTTGTCATTCGATTAAGCCCCCGCAAACCGCCGCGCCCTATCATGGCTCCCGGTCCTAGGCAATGATCCCGCTGCGGCTTTGATCGCGCTTACCGGCTTTCCGAACCCAGCATGGCATCGATACGCGCGATGTTGAGTTCCAGTTCCTTTTTGACCTCGCTTCCCTCAGGCGCACTGGCGGCCAGCGGCTCCCAGATCGCGCGGGCTTCCTTGAGCTGACCGGCGCGTGCGAGTGCCAGGCCATAGAAATAGCGCGGGGCCGGTCCCACGGGATCGATCGCCATCGCCCGGCGATAGGCAAAGTCCGCCGCGGGCGACAGGACGCCTCCCGCATGAGCCACGAGGGCATTACCGAAACCCAGCCACAAATTGGGATCGTCCGGGGTTTCCCGAAGGCCGGACAGCAGGACGTTGGCCGCCTCCTTCGTCTTGCCCTGCCGCCCCAGGCCGTCGGACAGCATGAGCCACTGCCCCGCCTTGCCATAGCGTTCCGCCAGTCCCCGGCGCTGTTCCGCCAGCTTCTCGTCAAAAGGCACATTGCCATTTTCCAGCGACCGGCGCGGCGATCCGGCCAGTCCAGGCCGTCCCTGCCAGGCATAGCCGGCCAGCCCCAGCAGCAAGGCGGCCGCTGCAATCTCATAGGCCTGGCGCGGCAGGCGGCCGATGACGACCAGTCCCCCCATGGCCAGGATCGCCAGACCCGCAGCAATGATCCATCCCGTCATGGAAGCCTCCGCCGCTTGATCCGGCCGCGCAGCAGCATCATGCCCAGCCCCAGGAAAAGCAAAGGGGCGGCCCAGAGTGGCCATAATATCGGCTCGGCGGTCGGCTCATAGCTTACCCAGTCGCCATAGCGTTCGATCAGCCAGGCCCGGATATGCTCCGGCTGCTCCCCGGCCATGATCCTTTCGCGAATCTGCGAGCGCAGGTCGGCCGCCATGCTGGCATTGCTGTCCGCGATGGACTGGCTCTGGCAGGTGAGGCAGCGAATCGTCTCCATCAGCGTCCGCGCCTTCTTTTCCAGCGCCGGGTCGTCGATCTGGCGATCGGCATAGGGCGCAGGCGGCAAGGCGGTCTGGGCAAGGACCGGCACGCTCAGAAGCAGAGCCAGCAAGGCAAGCAAGCCCCTCATTGCGCGTTCCTCAACCGGTCGAGGATCATCGGCACATCCTCCACGCGAATGTCGCCCACATGCTGGTAGGCGATGCGCCCCTTGCTATCGATGATGAAACTCTCCGGCACGCCGGATGACCCCATGGCGATCTGTACTTCACTGCGGGCATCAAGGCCGATCCGGGCATAGGGATTGCCATATCGCTTGAGGAAGGCATCGACGTCCGGCCGCGCATCGCGGATTGCGATGCCGTCAATCTCGATCCCGGCCTGCTTGAGCACCATCAGCTGCGGAGCCTCCGCCGCACAGGGCACGCACCAGCTTGCGAAGATGTTGAGCAGGCGTGGCCCGCCGGTGGCAAGCTGCGTGCTGGCGAGCGGAGGACGGTCGCTTGCCGCGGCCGGGAGCGCAAAGGCCGGCAGCGGCTTGCCGACCAGCTTCGAGGGGATGATCCGGTCGTCAGGGTGCAGCAGCCCGCTCGCAAACAGTCCGAAGAAGGCCAGAAACAGCGCCAGGGGCAGCCAGATGAGCCAGCTTCTCATGCGATCGCTCCCATCGCATTTCGGGCGCGCCATTTGAGCAGCCAGCCCCGGCGTTCGCGGCCGATCAGCGCCATGGCCCCACCCAGCGCGATCAGGAAACCGCCAAACCAGATCAACGTCACAAAGGGCTTCCACCAGATGCGCAGCTGCCAGCGGCCATTATCCGCCTCCTGCCCCAGAACAACGTAAAGCTGCCCATTCCAGCGGGTCAGCAGGGCCGATTCCGTCGTCGTGGTCGGTGGCGAGGCGAAGAAGCGCGATTGCGGATGAAGCAGTGCTGGCTCCTCCGCGCCGCGACTGGCCTCGATATCGGCCTGCAGCGCGGTCCAGTTATCGCCCGCAATCGGCATGATGCGGTTGAAGCGCAGCGTCCAGCCCGCGGTCTCCACCCGGTCGCCGGGCCGGGCGGCGACCAGCTTTTCCACGGTGAAAGCCGAATCGCAGGCCATGCCGCCCAGGCTGACCGCACAGCCGAGATGGGCGATCACCATGCCCCAGGTAAAAAGCGGCGTCCGGCGCAGATTGCGCTTCCAGAGCGGCGCCACGCTGCCCACCGCGACCGCCAGCGCGATCACCAGCCCCAGAAACGGCAATATGCCTATCCTGCCCCAGGCCGTGGCCGCCAGAAGGATGAAGATAACCCCGCCCACGCCCAGCGGAATGGCCATGCGTCGGCCAATTTCCCGTATCCGGTCCCGCCGCCACCGCGTCAGAGGCCCGATGATCATCACGATCATCAAGGCCAGCGCGATCGGCCCGGCAATGCGATCGAAATAGGGCGCGCCGACCGATACCTTATGACCGAAGGCCTCGGTCAGCAGGGGATAGAGGGTGCCGACCAGCACCAGCCCCAAAATGACCGAGAGCAGAAGGTTGTTGACGACCAGCATGGTTTCCCGGCTCACCAGCTCGAAGGGCGCGCCCTCGCGCACGGCGCCCACGCGCCAGCCGAACAGCGCCAGCGCCCCGCCGATATAGATGCCGAGCAGCGCCAGAATGAAGGTGCCGCGCTCCGGATCGACGGCAAAGGCATGGACGCTGGTCAGGATGCCGGAACGGACCAGAAACGTGCCGACCATGGACATGGAAAAGGCAACAACCGCCAGCATCACCGTCCAGGCGCGCAGGGAATCGCGCGTCGCCAGCACGGTCACGCTATGCAGCAGCGCCGTCGCCGCCAGCCATGGCATGAGCGAGGCGTTTTCCACCGGGTCCCAGAACCACCAGCCGCCCCAGCCCAGTTCATAATAGGCCCAATAGCTGCCCGCCGTGATCCCCAGCGTCAGCAATATCCAGGCGCCCAGCACCCAGGGTCGCATGGCACGGGCAAAGGCAGCGTCGACCTGCCGCGTCAGCAGCGCGCCGACCGCGAAGGAGAAAGCCACCGACAGGCCGACATAGCCCAGATAGAGGGTCGGCGGATGGAAAGCGAGGCCGGGATCCTGCAACAGGGGATTGAGGCCCTGGCCGTCCACCGCAGGTGGATCGAGGCGCGCAAAGGGGTTGGAGGCGAACAGCAGGAAAGCATAGAATCCCAGGCTGATCGCAGCCTGCCCGCCCAGCGTCGCCATGTGCGTGGCCCGCGACAAGGCCCGTTCGAACAGGGCGACGGCGGCGCCGGCAACGCCCATGACCGTCACCCAGAGCAGCATCGATCCTTCATGATTGCCCCAGGTTCCGGCAAATTTGTAGAGCCAGGGCTTGAGCGAATGGCTGTTGGTCACCACCAGCAGAACCGACATGTCGGACCGCATGAAGAGCGTGATCAGCAAAGCGAAAGCGACCGCCGTAAGCACGCCCTGAGCCACGGCGACAGGACGGACGGCGCCCAGCAGATCGCTCTTGCCCCCGGCCAGCCCCAGCGTTGCCAGCGCAAGCTGAAGCAGCGCCAGGGATGCGGCGAGCCATAGCGCGGCAAGCCCTGCTTCGGCGATCACGCGCCTTGCTCTTTCAGTTCGGCAATGAAGGAAAGAGGGATTGGATTCACCGATCGGCCTTCATCTTGTGGGTCTTTTCATCATATTTCATGCCCTGCAATTCGCGCGGCATATAGCGCTCGTCATGCTTGGCGAGCAGGTTCGTTGCCTGGAAGATGCCGCTCTTGTCGAAAGCGCCCTCGGCCACCACGCCCGAACCCTCGCGGAAGAGGTCGGGCGTTATGCCCTTGAAACTGGCGGGGACCGTGGCCTTGCCGTCGGTGACGTCGAAATGGATGGTGACGCCATCGCTGGCCCGCTTGATGCTGCCCTTCACCACCATGCCGCCAAGCCGGATCGCCTTGCCCGGCTCCACACCCTTGGTCCTGACGTCGTTGGGGGCATAGAAATAGGCCGCCTCATCCTTCAGCGCCGAGGCCGCCAGCAACCCGGCCCCGATCAGCGCGGCCAACGCCACGATCACCAGGATCAGCCGTTGATGCTTCGCCTTCATGACCGGTCGGCCACCTGCCGCGCGCGGCCTTCAGAGACGCGCATCGCGCGCCAGCTCAGGGCGCTGATCAGGCCGGTGGCGAAAAAGGTCAGTGCATAGGCGCCGACCACGAAAGCCCACTGATTCATTTCCCGTCCCCGCCCCCGATCAGCCCCTTGCAAGGCGTTGCATGCGCGCCTCGATCTTGTTGTGCGCCAATATGGCCCGCATCCGCATCAACACGATCCCCCCGAAAAGCAAGGTGAATCCCAGCAGGGTGAGGCCGAGCGGCCAGAGCAGTGTCGTGTCGATGCTCGACCCGCGCAGAGTGATGCTGGGCCCTTGATGCAGGCTGTTCCACCAGACCACCGACCGGTTGATGATCGGAATGTTGACCGCCCCCACCAGGCCGAAGATCGCCGCGACGGGACTGACCCCGCCCGAACCCTGCCGCGCGCTGGCATGGGCAAGCGCGATATAGCCGAGATAGAGGAAGAACAGCACCAGCATCGACGTCATGCGGCCGTCCCATTCCCACCATGTTCCCCAGGTGGGACGCCCCCAGATGGAGCCTGTCAACAGACAGATGGCCGTGAACAGCGCGCCCGGCACAGCGATGGCGCGCCCGGCAACGGCTGCCAGGGGATGGCGCCAGACCAGCTGCATCAGCGCCGCAATGGCGATGCCGCTCCATCCCGCCATGCCCAGCCAGGCGGCAGGCACATGAATATAAAGTATCCTCACGGTATCGCCCTGCAGATAATCCGCGGGCGTCAGGAACAGGCCACAGCCGCTGCCGATCAGGAGCAGCAGCAGGCCCGACCAGAACAGCCACCCCGTCAGCGGCCGCGCGATCTGGAGGAAACGGGCAGGATTGGCAAAGCGATGCATCGGGAGACGCTCTTAGCCGTCCCCAAGCCCCAAGACCAGTAGGCCTTTTTCCTGATACCCCGGCCAGAACGACGCGCTGGAAAACGGGCCGTCGGCCCTTTTTTGCGACAGGCAGGCGACAAATCCTCCCTGAGGCACTATATGCGCGCGAAAGCCGCCTCTATGGAGGGGCCAGGATCGGCAATGGATCATCAAGCACCCATGTTTACGACCAACCCGTTCGACGACGACAAGCTGCGTGAAGAATGCGGCATTTTCGGCGTCTTCAACGCTGAAACGGCATCTGCCATCGTGGCGCTGGGCCTGCATGCGCTCCAGCATCGCGGCCAGGAAGCCGCAGGCATTACAAGCTGGGACGGCCACGACTTCCATACCCACCGGGCGATGGGCCATGTCGCGGGCAATTTCGACCGGGACGAGGTGATTCGCGGCCTGCCGGGCAGCGCGGCCTGCGGCCATGTGCGCTATTCCACGACCGGCGAAACGTCGCTGCGCAACGTCCAGCCGCTTTATGCCGAACTCAGCTCAGGCGGTTTTGCCGTCGCCCATAACGGCAATATTTCCAATGCGATGAAACTGCGCCGTGAACTGATCCGCCGCGGGTCCATCTTTCAGTCCACCTCCGACACCGAAGTCATCATTCATCTGGTCGCCACCTCCACCTACCGTACGCTTCTCGACAAGTTCATCGACGCGTTGAAGCAGGTCGAGGGCGCCTATTCGCTGATCGTCATGACGCCCGAAGGCATGATCGCCTGCCGCGATCCGCTCGGCATCCGTCCGCTGGTGATGGGCAAATTGGGCGATTCGACCATCTTCGCATCCGAAACCGTCGCCTTCGACGTCGTGGGTGCCGAATATGTCCGCTCGATCGATCCGGGCGAACTGGTCATCATCACCCATGAGGGCGAAGTGCGCAGCCACCGGCCCTTCGGCGAAACCCACGCCCGCCCCTGCATCTTCGAGCATGTCTATTTCAGCCGACCCGATTCGATCGTCGACGGCTCCAGCGTCTATTCGGTTCGCAAGGCGATCGGCGCGCAGCTCGCCATCGAAAATCCGGTGGAAGCGGATTTCGTCATTCCCGTTCCCGACAGCGGCGTTCCGGCGGCGATCGGCTATGCCCAGCAGTCGGGCATTCCCTTCGAACTCGGCATCATCCGGTCGCACTATATCGGCCGCACCTTCATCCAGCCTGGCGACAAGGTCCGGCATCTGGGCGTGAAGCTCAAGCACAACGCCAATCGCGCCCTGATCGAGGACAAGCGCATCGTGCTGATCGACGATTCGATCGTACGCGGCACGACCTCGCTCAAGATCGTGCAGATGATGCGCGAAGCCGGCGCCAAGGAAGTGCATATGCGCATCGCCAGCCCGCCGACGAAGCATAGCTGCTTCTACGGCGTCGATACGCCCGAACGCACCAAGCTGCTGGCGCATCGTCTGGACATTGGCGGGATGCAGGATTTCATCCACGCCGACAGCCTGTCCTTCATTTCCATCGACGGCCTGTACAAGGCTCTGGGCGAGGCGAAGCGGGCCGATATCCGGCCGCAATATTGCGACGCCTGCTTTACCGGCGACTACCCCACGACACTCACCGACCAGGATGAGGTCGTGGTGCAGAACCAGCTTGAATTGCTGGCCGAACGGGTGGTCTGATCCGCTTTTCTCTCACTGACAGGACAAGCCTTTTGCCCGAGGCATGGGGCTTGTCCGCCGCCTGATCCATCGCTGCCCCTTGCCATAAGCGCAGGGCGAAAGGGAAATTCCATGCCGACTCTGCCTCTTTCCGGAAAGCTGGCCCTGGTCACGGGCGCAAGCCGGGGCATTGGCGCAGCGACGGCGGAGGCGCTGGCCGCCGCCGGTGCCCATGTGATCCTGACGGCGCGGACCAGCGGCGGACTGGAAGAAGTGGAGGAGCGCATCCACAAGGGGGGCGGACACGCGACCATCGCGCCGCTGGACCTGATCGACGGGGAAAGCATCGGTCGTCTGGCGCAGGCCATTTCCGGCCGCTGGCAGGCGCTGGACATATTGGTGCTGAATGCAGCGACGCTGGGCAGCCTTGCCTCGGTTCCCGCGATCGATGCCAAGGAATTTGCGCGGCTGCTGACGCTCAACATCGCGGCGCCCCAGGCCCTGATCGCAGCATTCGACGCCATGCTCAGGGCAAGCGGCGACGCGCGCGTGATCGCCCTCACCTCCTCGGTGGCTGCGCAACCACGCGCCTATTGGGGCGCCTATGGCGCGTCCAAGGCCGCACTGGAAACGCTGGTCAACGCCTATGGCGAGGAAGTGAAGAATATCTCGGCGATCCGCACCCATATCGTCGATCCGGGCGCGACCCGAACCGCCATGCGGGCGCGGGCATTCCCGGGCGAAGACCCCTCCACGCTCAAGGAACCGGCGGTCGTGGGTCAAGCGATCGCGGACCTCATCCTGTCCGATACCGCGTCCGGCACGCGCAAGCGGGTCGGTTAGACGGGCTTCACCAGCGTCACCTGCGCGACATCGATGGTCCCGCCGCGAAAGCCCCCTTCGCAATACATGAGATAATAGCGCCACAGATCGACAAAATGCTGGTCGAAGCTGGCCGGTAGCTGGCCCTTGCCGATGACCCGGTCAAAGCGCTCCCGCCACCGCCGGAGCGTTTCGGCATAGTGCGATCCGAAGCGCCGGACATCGCGCCATTCCAGGCCCCTGGTTTCAGCCAATGCACGGAAACGACTTTCGGAAATCAGCATGCCGCCGGGGAAGATGTAGGTCTGGATGAAATCGGCTCCGCGCGCATAGCGTTCGAAAATCGCATCATCGATCAATATATATTGGATGGCTGCCCGGCCTCCCGGCTTCAGCAGGCGCGCAATGGCATCGAGATAGTCCGGCCAATAGCGCTCCCCCACCGCCTCGACCATCTCGACGCTGGCAATGGCGTCATATTGGCCCTCCGCGTCCCGATAGTCCCTGAGGATGATGTTCGCGCCCGAACCCAGCCGGTCACTGGCATATTGCGCCTGCTCCTTCGACAGGGTGAGACCGTCATAAGTGATGGCACAACGCTCCATGGCCCGTTCACCCAGCCCGCCCCAACCGCAGCCGATCTCCAGCAGGGCGCTGCCTTCACGCAGGTCCAGCCGGTCGAGAATCGCGTCCGCCTTCCGCTCCTGAGCGCGCTCCAGGCTTTCGATCCGGTCATCGGGATCGCGGAACAATGCGCTGGAATAGTGCATCGCCCGGTCGAGCCACAAGGCGTAGAAGTCGTTGCCCAGATCATAGTGAAAGGCGATGTTCCGGCGTGAGCCCGCGCGGCTGTTCCGTCGCGCCCAATGCATCAGCGCGCCGATCCAGCGCGCCGGTCCACGCGGCCGGGCGATATTCCTCAAGGGCACGGCATTGGCCATGAAAAGCGCGAAAAGCGGAACCGGATCGGGGCTGGTCCACTCATTGCGCGCCCATGCCCTGTACCATCCCGCCGAGCCGCCTGCGATCAGCCGGAGCAACGCCCGCCAGCGGAGCAACTGGACCTCGCATTCCGGCCCCGGCGCGCGAAAACCGAGCAAACGCTGCGTACCGTCCGGGAGGACCGCATGCAGGCCGCCCGCCTCCAGTCCCTGGTCGATGCGATCGAGAAGGCGGTGGAACTGACGGCCAGCCAATTGCATCAGCCAGCCATGGCGGCGACGTGCCAGCGGACGGCGGTGGGATATGGCCGGTCGGCCCCGACGGGGATCGATTGCATTCATGCCGCCATTCTGCCCCACGCTTTATCGCACCGCAATCACGGCTTGCTGTGACGATAGGCCGTCAGCGCCCTCTCCCGCCCCTCGCGATGACCGATGCATTTGGGCGGATAATCCGGTGGCCGCACATCATGGGCGTCGGGATCGTGGATGCTGGCGTCGTCGAGATGGGCCAGTTCGGGCACCCATTGCCGGATATAATCCGCGGCATCGAATTTTTCGGATTGGGTCAGGGGCGCCATGATGCGGGAAAAGATATTGGCATCCACGCCGCTGCCCGCCACCCACTGCCAGTTGACACTGTTATTGGCGTAGCTCGCATCGACCAGCGTGTCCCAGAACCAGCGCGCGCCATGCCGCCAGTCGATCAGCAGATGCTTGATGAGGAAACTGGCCGCGATCATGCGGACCCGATTATGCATCCAGCCGGTGGTCCAAAGCTGACGCATGCCGGCATCGACGATGGGATAGCCGGTTCGTCCGCTTTTCCAGGCATCGAAATCCGCCTTTGCCTCCCGAAGGTCGCGCCAGGGCATGGCGTCGAAACCGGCGCGGGCATTTTCCGATCCATAGCGCGGCATCGTCCAGATCTGGGTATGGGCATAATCGCGCCAGATCAGTTCCTTCAGGAAAACCGTCGCATCGCCGGACGCCTCGCTGATCCGATGCCAGACATGGGCGGGCGAAATCTCCCCGAAATGAAGATGTGGCGACAGGCGGGACGTCCCTTCGCGTGAGGGCAGGTTCCGCGCGGTTTCATAGTCGGCGAGTTCATCGACGAAGGCGGAAACATGGGCACGGGCGCCCGCTTCCCCTGGTGTCCAGTCATGGGAAAAGGCCTTGGCCCAGTCGGGACTGGAGGGCAACAGCCGCCAATCGTCCAGCGAATCGCTCTGCGGCCAGTCGGGCGCGACTTGCATATGCGAAGGCGCGGGCCTGGGCGGTGCAGGCGGCATCTGCTCCATCACGGCGCGCGAAAAGGGCGTGTAGATGCGGTAGCTGCCGCCATTGCCGGTCCTCACCGCACCGGGAGGCAGCAGCAACGCCCCGTCATGCAGACACAGGTCCAGCGTCTTCGCCACCGCCTTTTCCGCATTGCGCCACCACGGCTCATAATGGTGCAATGCATGAACTTTTCGGGCGCCCGACAACTGAGCGATCCTGCCCAGTTCCCCAGCGCAATCGCCGCGTCTCAGGATCAACCGCAATCCCCTGGCCCGCAGATTTTCATCCAGGCTTTTCAGACTGTAATGCAACCACCAGCGTGACGCGCCGCCCATTTTCCATTGCCGGGGCGCCTCATCGTCCAGCACATAGACCGGAATGACCGGCCCCTCATCGGCGGCGGCAGCCACTGCGGCTTGATCGGAAAGGCGAAGATCCTGGCGGAACCAGAGAATGACGGGGGGAGACATGCGGCTTGAATGCCATTGATCGCGTCCCGTTCCAACGGCGGTATCGCCTTTTGGCACCATGGGGGCACAAATCGCCGCACGGGTCATTTTCATCCATGGACGTATAGGCCGCTGGTGCTTATTCTCGCACTGCACAAAGCAATTTGCCAACGATCAGGGACTATGATGGCTTCGATGCCGAAAGATTCAGAACTCGCCTACCGGCCGTGCGTGGGCATCATGCTGGTCAATATGGATGGCAAGGTCTTCGTCGGGCAGCGAATCGATAACGCCGTCGAAGCATGGCAGATGCCCCAGGGCGGCATCGACGATGGCGAGGATATGAGAACGGCCGCCCTGCGCGAACTGGGCGAGGAAACGGGCATTGCCGGTGAGCATGTCGAAATCATCGCCAAGGCGAGGGAAGAGCATTTCTACGATCTGCCGCCGGAACTTGTCGGGAAGCTGTGGGGCGGCAAATATCGCGGCCAGCGGCAATTTTGGTTCCTGGCGCGTTTTCTGGGGACGGATGAGGACATCAACATCCAGACCGACCATCCGGAGTTCCGGGACTGGAAATGGACCGACCCTGAAACGCTGCCGGACCTGATCGTTCCGTTCAAGCGCAAGCTTTACCGGGATATCCTGCATGAATTCAGGGCGTTGATCTGAAAAGGGTTAAATTCGGTCGCCATGTCGATATGAAGGCGCGCATGCGCTATTGTCTGACATTTCTTCCCCTGCTCGTTTCGACGCCGGCATGGGCCGATTATCCGGTCCTGCTGTCGCCTGCCGTCCGCGAGATGCTGGAGGCTGCCATCGCCAACGGCAATGAAACGGAAATCGCCACCGTCGCCAAGATCGCCAAGCAGACCAATCCGGGTTCGGCCGACGAAATCCAGCGGATGGTGAATAGCTGGAAGGAACGGACCAAGGCGACGCGCGACACCGTCATCCGGGAAGCCCGCTTTACCGAACTTTGGACCGGCAAGATCGAGGCGGGCGGGTTTCGTTCCACCGGCTCGACCAGTGAGATCGGCATCAGCGCCAGCGCCGCCATCAAGCGTTCGGGCATCCAATGGTCGCACAGGCTGTCGGCCAGCGTCGACTATCGCCGCGCCAACGGCGTGACATCGCGCGAGCGCTATACCGCCAGCTACGAACCACGGTATGAATTCGACCCGCGGGGCTTCGCCTATGGCCTCACGCAGTTCGAACGGGACACGTCCATCGGCTATGATGAACGTTACACCGCCTCGGCCGGCATCGGTTACAAGGTCATCGTCAGCAAGCCGGTGGACCTGTCGCTGGATATCGGTCCTTCCATCCGCCACGCGAAATATGTGATCGGCGCGCGCGAAACCAAATTGGGCGCGCGAGCCTCCATGGACCTCGCCTGGCGCCTGGCGCCGACGCTGACCTTCAAGCAGGTCGCCTCGGGCTATGCGGAAAGCGACGTTTACACGCTCAACTCCCTGACCTCGCTGGAAACCAAGGTTGGAACTCGCTGGTCCGCCGCCTTTTCCTATAATATGCAATATGAATCGGAAACGCTGCTGGCGGCACGGGATTTCGACACGCTCAGTCGCCTGACACTGACCTATGCTTTCTGAGCGGGGGCGATGTCCGGCGGGGGTGGAGCCTTTGCCGGGGCTCTGATAGGGTCGGCGAATGAAAGGCATTTCTTCGCCGGAGCAGACTGCCCTGGAAATCGCGGCCCATGCTCCCATGCTGCAACAGACGGAAAAATGGGCGGCCGTGAACAGCGGGTCGCGCAATCTGGCAGGCCTTGCGGTCATGGCGGACATACTGGCCGAGGCTTTCGCCGCCTTGCCGGGCGCCATCACTCTCATGCCTCCCGCCCCCGTTGAAAACGTGGCGCCCGACGGACATCTGAAAGCCGTTCCGCATGGGCGGCATCTCCATCTGTGCGTGAGGCCGCAGGCGCCGGTCCAAATTCTCCTGACGGGGCATATGGACACGGTTTTTCCCGCGGATCATGCATTTCAGTCCCTGCGCTGGCAGGATGAGCGAACGCTCAACGGGCCCGGCGTCGCCGACATGAAGGGTGGTCTTGCCGTCATGCTCGCTGCCCTGCAGGCCATGGAAACGGCGCCGGAAGCCGCGCAACTCGGCTATGAGGTCGTCATCAACAGCGACGAGGAGGTCGGCAGCCCTTCTTCCGCGCCCCTCCTGCGGCAGGCGGCGGCTGGAAAGCTGGCCGCCTTCACCTATGAACCCGCCCTTCCCGACGGCACGCTGGCAGGCGCAAGGGCGGGCAGCGGCAATTTCGCGATCGTCGTGTCCGGCCGGAGCGCCCACGCGGGCCGCAATCCCGATGACGGGCGCAACGCGCTGCTCGCCGCCGCTGATCTGGCGCTGCGCCTGAAGGCCGGCAGCGGCGTCGGTCTCTCCTGCAACCCGGCCCGGATCGAGGGGGGAAGCCCCAATAATGTCGTGCCGGACCATGCCATATTGCACGTCAATTTCCGGCCCCGGACGCCCGCCGACGAAGAAAGGGCACGCCTGTTGCTCGACGAATCCATCGCAGGAGTTTCGCGCGAGCATGAAGTGACGATGCACCTTCATGGCAGTTTCGGCCGCCCTCCCAAGGCAATGGACGCAAAGGCGGAAAGCCTGTTTTCGCTCGTGCGTCGATGCGGGTCCGATCTGGGCCTGACCATAGGCTGGCGCGATACGGGCGGCGTCTGCGACGGAAATAATATCGCGGCCTGCGGGGTGCCCGTCGTCGACACCATGGGCGTGCGGGGCGGGAATATCCACAGCGACCAGGAATATCTGGTCGTAGACAGCCTGGCTGAACGGGCACGGCTTTCCACGCTGGTGCTGCTGCGCATGGCGCAGGGCCGCTTTTCAAAAGGGGGAATGAAGGCGTGAGCTTCTTCATGCGCAGCGCGCGCGCCGATGATCTGCAAACCCTCTATGAGATGGCGAAACTGACCGGGGGCGGCTTCACCAACCTGCCGCCCGACCGGAAATCGCTCGCGGCGAAGCTGGAGCGGACCGAGCAGGCCTTGGCGCGCCAGACGGAAAGCGTCGAGGACGAACTGATCGTCATGGTGCTGGAGAACAGCCAGACGGGGCAGGTCCGCGGCACCTGCCAGATTTTCAGCAAGGTCGGGCAGAGCTGGCCCTTCTATTCCTATCGCCTGGGTGTGCTGACCCAGCACAGCCGGGAGCTTTCGCGCACTTTCAGGGCCGAGATGCTCTCGCTCGTCACCGATCTGGAAGGATCGACCGAGGTGGGCGGCCTGTTCTTGCATCCGCGCGAACGGGCGGAGGGGCTGGGCCTACTGGTGGCGCGGAGCCGCTATCTCTACATCCGCAACCATCGCGCGCGTTTTGGCGAGCGGGTGATCGCGGAGTTGCGCGGCGTTATCGACGAAGCGGGCGGATCGCCCTTCTGGGACGGTCTGGCAGGCCGCTTTTTCGGCATGACCTTTCAGGAAGCCGACGAGTTCAACGCAGTGAACGGCAACCAGTTCATCGCCGACCTGATGCCGAAGACGCCGATCTACACCGCAATGCTCACCGACAGCGCCCGCAGCGTCATCGGCATGCCCCATCCCAATGGCCGGGCTGCGATGCGGATGCTGGAGACCGAAGGCTTCACCAATCCCGGCTATGTCGATATTTTCGACGGAGGACCGACCATGGTCGGCCAGATCAATTCGCTGAGGACCGTCGCCCACGCCGCCGACGTCGCATTGGGCGCGGTGCATGACAAGGGCGGGGACAAGGTGCTCATCGCTGTCGGACGCCTCGCGGACTATCGATGCACCTACGGCTTCGTCATCGAGCGGGACGACGGCAGCTTTTCGCTCGACCGGGCATCAGCCGAATTGCTCGGTATCGAGCCGGGACAGAGCTTCACCATGGCGGAACGGGCGGCATGACAGGCATGACGATCAGGGAAATCAATTTCGACGGCCTGGTCGGGCCCAGCCATAATTATGCGGGTCTCAGCCCCGGCAATCTGGCCTCTGCGCGCAATGCCGGGGCCATCGCTTATCCCAGGGCGGCGGCGCTTCAGGGGATAGAGAAGATGCGCACCAATATCCGCCTGGGCCTGACGCAAGGCCTCTTCCTGCCGCAATGGCGACCGGACGGCGCCTGGTTGAAAGCCTTGGGCACCGATGTCGGCAATGCGGAGGCGCATATCCGCGCCGCCGCTATGTCGGCTTCGTCCATGTGGGCCGCCAATGCCGCCACCGTTTCCCCTGCGGCGGATACGGCGGACGGACGCACGCATCTGACCGTCGCCAATCTCGTCACCATGCCGCATCGCAGCCATGAATGGCCGCACACACTCGCCCAGTTGCGGCTCGCCTTTTCCGATCAGGGCGCCTTTGCCGTCCATGGACCTGTTCCACCGCCCTTTGGCGACGAGGGCGCAGCCAATCATATGCGCCTTTGCCCCAGCCATGGCGAAGCGGGCGTGGAGGTGTTCGTCTACGGCCAGTCGGGCGGCCCCTTCCCGGCCCGCCAACATATCGAGGCAAGCAAGGCCGTCGCACGGCTGCACGGTCTTGATCCAGCCCGGACGCTGTTCGTCATGCAATCGGAAGAGGCGATCGCCGCCGGCGCCTTCCACAATGACGTCGTCGCCGTCGCCAATGAGCATGTCCTCTTCACCCATGAACATGCCTTTGCCGACAAGGAACGCTTTTATGCGGAGCTTCGCGCGTTGCTGCCTTCGGTCGAGATCGTCGAGGTTCCGGCCAGCGCGGTCAGCCTGTCCGACGCGATCCGCAGCTATATTTTCAACGCCCAGCTGGTGACGCTGCCCGATGGCGAAGGCATGGCGCTGATCCTGCCGACCGATGCCCAGGACCTGCCGGACACATGGGCGTGGCTGGAGGCCACGGTCGCGGGCAATGGTCCGATCCGGCGGCTGGTGCCCGTCAATGTCCGCCAATCCATGGCCAATGGCGGCGGCCCCGCTTGCCTGCGCCTGCGCGTGGTTGCCGATCCGGCCGATATCGATCCCCGCTTCCTGGTGGATGAGGGCAAGTTGGACGGCATCGCGAAGATGGTGGAGGCCTATTGGCCCGAAGCCATTGCGCCCGCCGATCTGGCCGACACCCGGCTGATCGCTCGCATCGAACAATCATGGTTAACAGTTGTTGACCATTTGCAGCTTTCAGGCGATCTAATCCCATAGCCTTGGCCAAGCCGCCCGTGGGATCAGATGGAACGGATCAAACGCCTCTTCACGATCAAGACCAAGTTCGAGGCGTTTCTCGTGATCTACGCCCTGGCGCTCGGCGCGACAGAGCGAGGCCTGGTCTATATTCAGCAATATCCCGGATTTGGCGGCAAGTTGCTCGCCCTTGCCTGCACCGCCAGCGTCTTCATGGCGGGCGGCATGATCCTGGATGCGGTCGATATGCGCCGCCGCGCCGCATTGCCCGATCCGGTCCGCCCGAAGGGACTTGCCTCCTTCGCCCACAGCATGCAGGAGCGGCGCCATGGCCGCCATCATGCTTCAGGGAACAGGATCGGACGTGGGCAAGTCCCTGCTGGTCGCCGGTTTTTGCCGGGCACTCGTTCATCGAGGCTATAGCGTCCGGCCTTTCAAGCCGCAAAACATGTCCAACAATGCCGCCGTCACCGTGGACGGCGGAGAGATCGGGCGGGCGCAGGCGCTTCAGGCGATTGCCGCGGGAGTCGATCCGCATACGGACATGAATCCCGTCCTGCTGAAGCCGCAGGCCGATCGCACGTCACAGCTTGTCGTCCACGGCCAGGTGCGCGGCAAATTGGGCACGGCGAATTTCCGTTCTGCCCGCGCTGCGTTGCTGGAGGCCGTGCTGGAAAGCTACGACCGGCTGAAGGCGCAATGCGACATCGTCATGGTCGAGGGGGCGGGATCGCCCGCCGAAGTGAATCTGCGCGCGGGCGACATCGCCAATATGGGCTTCGCCCGCGCAGCCAATGTGCCGGTCATATTGGTCGGCGATATCGACCGGGGCGGCGTGATCGCGGCGATCGCGGGGACCCAGACAGTGATCGATCCCGCCGACGCGGCGATGATCAGGGGCTTCCTGATCAACAAGTTCCGCGGCGATCCCGCTCTGTTCGACGACGGCTACCGGCATATAGAACGGTTGACCGGCTGGAGGGGATTGGGCGTTATTCCCTGGCTGGGCGAAGCCGTGCGCCTGCCGAGCGAGGATGCCGTCGTACTGGAACGCCCGCAGGGTCATTCGGGCGACCGGCTGATGATCGCCTGTCCGATCCTGCCGCGCATCGCCAATTTCGACGATCTCGATCCGCTGAAGCTGGAACCTGGCGTGGATGTCGTCATGGTGCCGCCGGGACAGCCCATCCCGGCCGAAGCCTCGCTCATCATCCTCCCCGGATCGAAGGCCACCATCGCCGATCTGCAGGCAGTCCGGGATCAGGGATGGGATATCGACATCCGAGCGCATCACCGGCGCGGAAAGCCGATCTGGGGCATTTGCGGCGGCTATCAGATGCTGGGACGGCGCATAGCGGACCCGGACGGGATCGAAGGTCCGCCGGGAAGCGTCGAGGGCCTTGGACTGCTGGACGTGGAGACAAGGCTGACGGCGGTCAAGCGGCTGGAGCAGACCGGCGGCCATGCGCTGGGCGAAGCCTTCACCGGCTATGAAATGCATGTCGGCGTCACGCATGGCACGGATTGCCAACGGCCCTTTTCCCTCGTCGATGGCGGGCGTGCTGATGGCGCGACGAATGGCGATGGCACCGTCGTCGGCACCTATGTCCATGGGCTGTTCGCCAGCAGCGGCCTGCGCGCCGCCCTTCTCGCCCGGCTGGGCGGCCAATCCGCGCTGGGCGACTATCAGGCGTCGGTGAATGACGCGCTGGACCGGATCGCGGCTCAACTGGAGGAACATGCCGATGTCGAGGCGCTGATCGATCTGGCGATGAACTGACGGCGTGACGAAAGACCGCATCGACGCGGCATATTCGCGCCGTCCGGCCCGCATCTATGCAATTGGTTATATTTACGCAAAATCAGCAAGATATTATACAAAAGCCAAAGGACATAAGTCGCACCATATAGCCATCGATTGAGGGGGCTGGGCGAAGCTTATGTTGCTTGACCTTCAAATACCGGCTGCGCCGATGAAGGCAGCGCTGGCATCCTGCAGGCGCCATTTCCTTTCATCGCTCATATTCAGCGCCCTGATGAACGTCCTCTATATCGGACCCGTACTCTACATGTTGCAGGTCTATGACAGGGTCGTCGCGGGCCAGGCGCGCCTGACCCTCCTTTTCCTGACCATCATCATCGCCGTGGTGATCGGAACCCTGTCTCTTCTGGAACAGGTGCGCTCGCGCCTGTTGATCAGGGCGAGCATGAGATTGGACCGGCAGCTCGCCGGACTGCTGCTCGATACCAGCCTGAGCGGCCGGGGACCGACCGGCGAGGCCATGAACAAGCAGGTCCTGCGCGAATTCGATACGCTGCGGCAGGCGCTGACAGGGCCGGCCATCCTGTCCTTCTTCGATTTTCCCTGGAGCCCGATCTATGTGATCGTCTGCTTCCTCATCCATCCGGCCATCGCGGCTCTGGCGGTCGCGGGCGGCGCGGCGCTGCTGTTCATCGCCGTGCGGAACGAGAAGCGGACCAGCACGCCTTTGAAGCAGGCCAATGCGGCCGCCAACAAGGCCTATGTCAGCCAGGAGCAGACTCTTGCCGGGGCAGAGGTCATCCGGGCGCTCGGCATGCGCAGCGCACTGGTGCGGCGCCATTTGTCCGAGCGCCGTGCCATGCTCGACCTGCAGGCCCATGCCAGCTTTGCCGGCGGCCATTATGTCGCGATCAGCAAGTTCATCCGGCTCCTGCTGCAATCGCTGGCGCTGGGGCTTGGCGCATGGCTGGCGATCAACAACCAGATTTCGGCCGGCGCGATCTTTGCCTCTTCCTTCCTGGTCGGGCGAGCCCTGGCGCCGATCGACCAGTTGCTCGGCGCATGGCGCAACGTCGTCCATGCCCGGGCCAGCTATGCGACGCTGAATGACCTGCTCGCCGCCAGGGAAGCGGATATCACCCTCACCAAATTGCCCGCCCCTGTCGGTCATATCTCCATCGAGCATCTGACCCATTTCCTGCCGAACCAGGAAAGGCCGATCCTGGCGGACATCAGCTTCACGGTCGAGCCGGGCGAAGTCGTCGCCATTGTCGGACCAAGCGGCGCGGGCAAGTCCACCCTGCTGCGAATGCTGTCCGGCGCCACGCGGCCGTTGCGCGGATCGATCCGCTATGACGGCGCGAATATCCAGGACTGGGACACGGAACGGCTCGCTTCCCATGTCGGCTATCTGCCGCAGGACACGTCGCTCTTCGCCGGGACGATCAAGGAGAATATCGCGCGCTTCCAGAATTGCCTGTCCGACGACGACGATGCCGTGGATGCCGCCGTGATCGAGGCGGCACGGTTGAGCGGCGCGCACGACATGATCCAGCACCTGCCGGGCGGCTATAATCTGACGCTGGGCTGGGGCGGACGTGGCCTTTCCGCCGGACAGGCCCAGCGCGTGGGACTGGCCCGGGCGCTTTACAAGGCGCCCCCGCTCATCTTTCTGGACGAACCCAATGCGCATCTCGACGCCGAGGGCGAGGTGCGGCTGGTGGCAACGCTGGCGGACCTCAAGAAAAAGAACGCATCGGTCATCATCGTCGCCCATCGCATGGGAATATTGGGTGTGGTCGACAAGATCATGGTGATGCGCGAAGGGCGGCTGGAAACCTTCGGCCCGCGCGATGAAGTGCTGGGGCGGCTGAAAGCGATCCAGTCCGAAGAGCAACCCACTTCGCAAATGGCAGAAGGGTGAGGGGCGCCATGGGGGAGGTCCAAATCAGCGACGCCAGCGGAGCCGTCCAGCTCTTTTACCCCGGCGTGAACGGTGCCAGCGGCGAAACGATCGACGACCGGCCCGATCGCGACATGCGCATGGGCACGATCATCGCCGTGGCCTTCTTCGTCCTCTTCCTGGGCTGGGCCGCCTTTGCTCGGCTGGATGCAGCGGCTTATGCACCGGGCCGGCTTACCGTCTCGGGGCAGCGGCAATCGGTTCAGCATCGCGACGGCGGCGTGGTCGGAGCGATCTTCGTCAAGGAAGGGCAGCATGTCCGGCAGGGCCAGCCGCTGATGGAACTGGCCGCCGCCGAAGTCCGGGCGCAGGCGCGCATGTATGGAGCGCAGGCGATCGAACTCCAGGCGCAACGGGCGCGACTCATCGCCGAGCAGCTGGGCGCCGGCCATGTCGAATGGCCGGCCGCGTTCGCGACGCTCACCGGACAGGAGAAGGAGGATGCGCAAGAGGCGATCCGCCTTCAGCAGACGCAGTTCAACGCGCGATCTTCCGTGCTGATGGCGCAGACCGGCGTGTTGCGGGAGCAGGCGAACCAGGTCCAGCAGACCGCGCGCGGCTACCGCTCCCAACTGACCGCCTCGTCGGAACAGGCGCGCCTGATCGGTGAGGAACTGGACAGCCTGCGTGACGTGGCGGACAAGGGTTTCGTCTCCAAGTCGCGGATCCGGTCGCTGGAACGCGCGCGCGCCGACCTTCAGGGGCAGGAGGGGCAATTCACGGCCAGCATCGCCCGGTCGGGAGCCGAGGCGGGCGAGAACCGGTTGAAGGCGCTGGAGGCGGAGAAAGCCTATAAGGAGCGCGCCGCCTCGGAACTGCGCGATGTCGAGTTTTCACTCAACGAAATATTGCCCAAATATCGCGCGGCCAAGGATCAGCTCGCGCGGCTGGAGATACGATCGCCCGCCACCGGCACGATCGTGGGCCTGACGATCTTCACCGTCGGCGGCGTGATTGCTCCGGGCCAAAAGCTGATGGATATCGTTCCCGACCGCGCAGGGCTGGTAATCGAAGCGCGGATCGCACCCGATGATATCGATGATCTGAAGGTCGGGCAGAAAGCGCAGATCCGCTTCACCAGCCTGCATGAACGCGACCTGCCGATCATGGACGGGCAGATCACCCGCCTGTCCGCCGACAGTTTTCAGGACGAGAAGACCGGCGTGTCCTTCTACACCGCCGAAGTCAGGGTTCCCTCACGGGAACTGGACGTGATCCGGAAGGTGCGCGGCGCTGACTTCGCCCTGAAAGCGGGAATGCCGGTGCAGGTTCTCGTGCCGCTACGGCGGCGGACCGCACTGCAATATGCATTCGAACCCCTCACCCAATCGCTCTGGCTGGCCTTCCGCGAACATTAGCGCCAATCACTGCAACTCCGAAAAGCGGGCCTGCGCGCCCAGACCGTTATAGATGTGCCGGTATTCCGCGATGATGGCGCTACGATCATAGTCGCTGAGCACCCGTTCACGCAGCGCCTCCCCCATGGAACGGCGAAGGGACGGGCTACGAAGCAGGCTGAGTATGGCTGCGGCCGTCCCTTCGGGGTTGACGAGCTGGGTCACTATGCCTCCCGCCCGGTCCGCGGCGGATCGGCCCTCGACCATCTCCCGGCAACTGCCGACATCGGGGGCAATGACCGGAATGCCGCAAGCGCCCCCCTCCAGAATGACGAGCGGTTGCGCTTCGGAAAGACTGGTCAGCACCAGAATGTTGATCCGCGGCAGCCATTCGCTAACGTTGACCCGACCGGCAAACTGGACGGCATTGGCGATCCCCAGTTCCTGCACCAGGGCGTTGCAGTCGGCGGCATAATCGGGGTCCTCGTCCAGCGGACCCAATATCGCGAAGCGTATTTCGGGCATTTCCGCCAGCACCAGGGCAGCCGCTCTCACAAATGTCTTGATATCCTTGATCGGAACGACCCGACCGATCAGCGCCACGAGCGGGCGCGCGGGATCACAGTTGCGCTCCATATGGATGAAGCGGTCGGCATCGATTCCGTTGGGAATGACCCGCAGCCGGTCCGGCCGGGCGCCAAGCCGCCGCTGGGTCTGGTTGTTGGCGCCATAAAGGGCAATGATGGGGTCGCAGGCATCGTAGCAGGCACGCGTATAGGTCTGGAACACGGCCAGCCACAGGTCGCGCAGGTCATGCCCCTCCCGGTCCAGCGTCAGCCCGGTCTCGATCTGGTCGCCGATCCAGTCGGCCATCATGATCTCGATCTGCCGCTCCAGCATGTAGATGCCATGTTCGGTGATGAAGGCGGGCTGCCCCGTTTCATAGGCCGCGCGCGCGGCCAGCAAGCCTGCAAAGCCCGTGGAAATGGTGTGATAGACCTTCGCCCGGGGCAAGGGCACCAGCAGCATCTTGAGCAACCCGCCCAACAGAACCCGCATCGCCCAGAAAAAATGGTGAAAGGAGGACGAGCGGAAAGCGGTGTCGTAATAATGGGTGAAAAGATCGAATATCTCCGGATTGGAAAGCAGATCGCCCGCGGCAGGGGTGGGCTTCAGCCTGCCGAGGGCCTTTTGCAGACGGATCAGGTCGTCCTTCCCGCCGGTCGACAGGAAGGCGAGCAGAAGCCGCCCGATCCGCCTCATCTGAAGGGCAGGATAGCGGCGCGGCACGCACGGCTCGACCAGCAGCGGCACTTCCAGGATGCCGGCCACATTGGAGGGAGGCACGACCTGCCACGGCTGCGGATGGGCGCCCGCCTTGATCGCCACGATGGTGAAGCGCAGGTCCGGCATGCTCAGGACCAGATCCTGCAGCCAGCTCGATACGCCGCCGACGACGAAGGGATAGGCCCCCTCGACGATCAGGCAGACATCGCATTGCGCGATTTCCGGAGCGCTGCGCATCACGGCACCCGCCCCATGCCGGAGACGCCAGCGGGCGATGACAGCACCGCTCCGCTCTGCTCCATTTCCCGCCTCAACCGGGTGCGGACGGCCCTCAACGCGCGGCGGCGGCCGTCATGGGCCATAAACGCCCCCGCAATCTCGCCCAATTTCCTGCTCGCCTCCTGACACAGGCGAAGGCGCTGCGCCTTGGGCAGCAACTGGTTGAAACAACCATGATCCGCGAGCAACATCGTCAGCGCATAGCGATCGTCCAAATTCTGGCTGAGGGCGATCCGGGCCTGAAGCTCGCTGCGCTGCAGGGCCAGATTGTAGCTGACCTGCGCGGCGGCGGCGGCAGCGAGGGCACGGATGGTCTGGTCCTCATCGGCCAGCGCCATGACGATCAGCGGCGACAGTCTCGGCTCAAAGGAAATGACGGCCGTCTCCAACGCCCGATAACGCGCCTGCAAAGTGCCGTAACGCAACATGGTGGCCAATGATCCGATTTCGTCGCATTCCGGATAGCGCACCCGTTCATCCAGAATACGGCCCAGCCTTTCGGCTGGCGAAACGCTGTTCATGGACCGGTTTTCGCGGACAGGGCCATGGCGATAGACGATTTGCCGCCTGGCCCGGCCGTTGCGCACCAGCGGCGAAAGCAGCAGGCACACCATTATTCCCGCCGGACCAAAGGCTGCCCCGATCGGCAACGCAAAGGACTGAATCGCCGTAAAGTCGCGCAGGCGCGCCGTCAACAGCAGCAGGATCCCAACGGTAAGCAGCAGATGCGCAGGACCGAACCAGATGATCGCGCCCTGCCCTGCCAGCATTGCGCCGAAGAGCAGAAGCAGGTCCAGAATGGCAAGAAGAGCGAGCAGCGCAATCACGCAACCTTCCCTTGGGGGACCAGCCATTTCGGCATGGCCTCCTGTTCTCTGGCGAACAGTCCCGCTGTCCCGCCCAACAGATCGGCGATCTGGCGCAGTTGCGCCATATAGGCCTCGGTCGTCCGCGCGCCGATGATGCTGTGAATGACGATCACGGCCGCCAACGCGTCATCCCGATCCAGGACCGGCAGCGCCACGATGCCGATCTCCGCCAGCATCGCCTGATCCGCCGCGCAATCATGCTGGAAGGACCGGGGGGTGGCCAGCATCGCCTCGGCCAACAGGGACCGGGTCAGCTCCGGCGGTGGGTCGGCCGCGGCCCTGCCCGAAAAACGCGCGATCATCTGGCGGCCGCTCACATCGTAGAAGGTAAAATCCTCCGTCTGTGCCGCGAGCGCGATCATCCGCGCGATCGCTTCCGCCCGGCCTTCCGGATCGCCTTCCATCAGTTTCAGCCCCGCGTCCACCGCCTGGACCACCGTTCGCTGTTCCGTTGCGATCCTGACCTGCAACTTCCGGTTGGTATCGGTGAGATGCGCGATGACCTCCGCCAGCCTTTTCCAGTTGCGATCCATCGCCTCATGATGCCGTTCCTGATCGGCGATGCGGTTCATCCGGCTGGCGGTCACCTCCCCGATCACAAGGGCGGCCACCATCCACAGCATCGGCTGAACGGAAAGGCGCAGCTGCTGTTCCAGATGATCCACCGGCGCCGGGCCGATGTCGGACCAATTCAACCAGATGGCGCTCGCGATGATCCCCGCGACCAGACCCATGCCGGTGCCGTAGGCGATCGCCATCGCCAGCACCGGAAGCCAATAGGGGTTGGGGTTGAGACCGGAAAATGCGTTGCCCTGCAGCAGTCCCCTGTCGACGGCGACAAGTGCTGCGAAAAGAACCAGCATTTCCGTGCATTGCAGGAAGATGGGCCGATGTTTCAGCATCAATGTCTCCCGAAGTAGCGCGTCAGCGCAACGCGCAGATAAAGCTGCCGTCCCGAAATGCCCGGCCGGCTGATCGAACTGATGCCGCCGCTGGCCTGCAGGCGCCATCCCGCGCCCAGCCGGCCCGTCGCGCTGACATTGGCGGTGGGACCGTCGGTCTTGCCTTTCCGATCGAAGGTCCAGCCCGCGGCCCCGGTCAATTGCCACCGGGTCCAGGACATGCCGGACACGAGCTGGAAGCTGTGATTTTCCCGGTCGATGAGGGGGATATAGGCAAGGCCATTGGGCCTCGCGTCTGTTCGGTGGACATATTCCGCGTCCAGCCGATAGCTGATCGCCAGCGAGGGTGATCCGCGAAGGAGCAGATAATCAAGGCCGCCGGTCACGCTGACGCTTCGCGTGCGGATACCGGTTCCGCGAAGGCCATAGCCGTTCCATGCCCCGTCGGCCTGCACCACCAGTTCGGGCGTCAGCCGTATCGTCCCGCCTATGCCTGCCCGGCTGATATGCCCGCCGAAGGTCGACTGTTCGGGTGTCGCCAGATCCGGCAGATGATAGGCGAACACCAGCCGCGCCTGCTTTTCGGGCGGCCCCAGGAACAGTCGGGCACCACCGCCGAAGACTTTCTCGTCCAGTTGCGCGCTGCCCTGCAGTTCGATCCGGGAAACGGGGCCGAGATCGATCGTCGCGAACAGGTCGCCAATGGCGGAGCGGGATGTCCGGTTGTTCAATATGCCGGTGGGACCATAGACGGTGTCGGCTTCCGAACGAACCCAGCGAAGGCCCGCACCGGCCGAAATGCGCGGGGCGACCGGGACCATGGCGTTGATGCCGCTTTCCAGCTGCCAGAAGACCTTGCCTCCCCTGGCCGTCACGGCGGCCATGGCATTGCCGCCGGATTCGGCGATGGTCTGCCGGGCAAAGGGGTCATCGGCCGCCAGGTTGCGATAGCGGTTCGCACCCAGCGCCAGGGCGCCTTCCGCGACCTCCATGTCGCCCAGCAGGCGCTGGACCCGCTTGTCGCCGGGATGCGCCGCCGCCAGCGGCGCCAGCCGCCGCCGCGCCAGATCGGGATAGCCAGCCGCCGCATCGGCCTGCGCCCGTGCGATGGTCAGTTCCATGTCCATGTCGGTCGTCTCGGCCACAGGCGGCTGAAAAGGCGGGGACGACGCGGGCAAGGCAGGTTCATCGGGAAGGAAACGGACGCGCAGGCTGCGCCCCTGCACGACCGCCTCCAGCCGCCTTCCGCTGGCAGGGCGCAGGACAAGGCTGTCGTCGTTCCAGCGCAGGTCGGCCAGATCGTCCCCGGCCGCCTTTGCAAAATCCTTCAACTGCTGGTCCGTGATCGCCTGATCGAACCGGACGACCAGATCATAGTCACTCCTTTCGACCTGAAGATGGACGTCCCGGCTCCATGTCAGATCGACGCTTCGCCCCTCGGTGGCCGAAGCCGGGGTGGAAACGCCCATGTCAGGCGGAAGGGTCGCGATCAGGAGCGGCGGCGGCCCCGCAAGCAAGAGGGACGCGACCAGCGGCATCATGGCTGCAGAACCTTTCGGGCACGTCCCGGATCGCCGGATGCGATCAGCAGGCGGGCCAGCATGATGTCGAGACGGCGATCCTTGGGCGTACGCGCGCGCAGCGTTTCGACCATGGCCATCGCGTCGGACGTTCGCCCGATCCGGGTCAGCAATTCAGCCCGCTCGATCGAGGGCGCCGGCATGGTCGCCAGCAGCCTCTCAAGCCAGGGCTTCGCCGCCGCCTCGCCTCTCCACCTTGCCTGCGCGTCCGCCATCAGGCGAAGCGCAGCCCGGTCGTCCGGCCGGTCCTGCAGATAGGGCTGCAACTGCCCGACCGTATCCTGCGCATGGCCTTGGTTCCAGGCGTCCCAGGCCAGGGCCAGCCGATCCGCCGTCAGCCCCTGCCCCGCCGCAAGCCGGGCACGCGCCAGGGCAAGGGCATAATATTCCGCCTTCTGCACGGGCAGGATCGCGCCGGAGGCCGCCTTCAACTCCGCTGCCGACAGAGGGCGCCCGTCGAGCAGCCGGTCGATCGCCCGCGCGGCAGCGGTGCGGTCGCGCGCCATATTGGCCAGCATTATGCGCCGGACCAGCATGGCGCTGCTATCCGCGGTGGGCAGCCCTTCAAGAAAGGCGAGCGCCCTGCCTGGCTGTTCGCGTTCGACATAGGGGGGAATCCAGCCCGGATCGGCCAGGGCGCGCGACCGCAGCCAGGCCAGATCGGCTTCGGCCGGGCGCGGCCCCATCAGGTACAGCAGCCGGGCGGACGCCTGGTCATTGCCGCCCTGCCGTTCGGCCTGTTGCCGCAGCACGGCAATGGCATCGCTGCGGAATCCCTGTTCCAGCAGATGCTGGGCGATGGCGGCGCGGTCGGCACCCCTCGCCGAAGCCTGTTCCAGCAGCCATTGCCGGATCGCCTGCCGGTCGCCCGATGCCATCAGGATGCTTTCGCGCGCGGCTTCGCGTCCCGTCGGCAACAGCGCCGTATAATGCAGCGCCGATCCCATATCCCCCGACCGTTGCGCCAACGTCATGGCAAGCCAGGGATTGTCCCCCCGCCAGCTGGGCGTTCCCGCCCTGTCGATGCGGGGAATCAGCTCATACCGTCTGGCATTGTTCGCCCAATTCGCCAGATCCAGCGCCTGCGCCCTGGTGAGCGCGGGAATCGCATGATGTTCCGCCGCCATGATCAGCATATCGGGCTGACCCAGCGCATAGGCCGCCTCGGTCACATCCTTTGGCGGGGCGCTGCCGGGCGTCAGAGCAGCGGCACGCAGCAGGTCGGCCGCACCCTGGAGATCACCGGTCTGACGGCGCAGATCGAAACGCAGGCGCCAGTGGACGGGGTCCGCATAGTCGGGGCGGCTTTCCAGAAAGGCCATCGCCACATCCGGCCGCCCGCCCGCCAATATGTCATAGGCGATCCGGCCGGTCATATCCTTGACGCCGCCCTTCGCCAAAGCGTCCGCCATGGCGGAGAGGCTGGAGGCGCTTGCCGTCGCGGTGGATGCAGCCAGCAACCGCTGAAGGTCGGGGACGGACACATGCCTGCCGTGCGAAAAGCGCTGCATCAGCATCGTGGTGCTGGGCGGCGGCAGCGGCACGGCCGCAGGCGGCGGCGAAAAGGTGCCTCGCCTGATCGCATCGGCGATCTGCCCGGAATTGGGCATCAGCAAAGCCGTGGTGGCGAGCAAAAGCCCTCCCCCGGCTATCGGCCCTACCAACGAGATGCTGGGGCTGCGCAGAGTTGCGATATTCATGAGCTGGGCTCCGGTATGAGCCGGTCGAGGGCCAGGGTGGACACATAGGGCTGGAACCCGGCGGCACGCTCCCGCTCATAGAGGCTGGCGACGGTCGTCTTGTCCTGCGGGTCCCAATAATCCAGCGTGGCCAGACCCAGGCGGGGATTGGCCTGCTTCGCCGCCAGCAACCGGCCGGCCTGCCATGCCCAATCCTCTGCCGAGGTCATTTCATAGCGCCGCTCGGCAAAGTTCCAGCGCGACGCCATGGCTTCGGCCAGCACCAGATCGATCTGCGTCGCGACCAGCGGCAGCAATGCATAGCCGCGGTTCATCATGATCGTGATGGCGGGATATCTTTTCCGGATGGCCTCGACCAGCCGTGCCGCCCCCGCCACCATGCCCCTGTTCCGCTCCGGATCCTTGCGCTCCATCGCCTCGGCATTGTCGAGCGTGTCCATGAAAATGCCGTCATAGCCCTTCTGCAATATCGCGGGGACGAGCCGGTCGAGTACCAGCTTCGTCCAAGCCGGGTCGCGCATGTCGACCAGTCGCGCATCGGGCCAGTTGGGGTTGGCCTGGCGCAGCGCACCCGCCCTTTCGAGTTCGTCGAAAAAAGGCCGATGGGAATGCACTTCGCCCAGGCTGATATAGGCCAATATCCGGCTGTTCGGGCCTCTCAGCGGTTGAATGGCGCGCGGGAAGTCGGGCTCCAGCACCAGCAGGCCGAAGTTGCGGGCCAATGCGGGATCGGTGGCGCCGCCATAATCGACGGCCCAGGCTGCCGGCCTGCTGGCTTCCGGCAGGGCGCGGGCGGACAGGCCGAACACCATCAGCGAAAGGGCGAAAAGATCGCGGCGGCGGAAAGCAGCGAAGCTCATGGCCAGAACCTCGCATTGCCCACGACCGAAGGATTGTTGCCGACGAAGAGCAGATAGGTCAGCTTGCCCGTCGCCTGGGCGACCAGCGCCACGGCCAGCGAGGCGGCCGTGACGGCACCGGCCAGATAGCCGAACCCAAAGCCCGCAAAGCCATTGTCGCGCAGCAGGAGCGTACCGATGGCGCTGGCGATCAGGAAACTGCCCCAGACCGCGACGATCCGGCCCGCCAGGTCATAATAGGACAGGATGATGCTCATCTGGATCGCGACCAGGTGGAACACCACGCCCACGGCCGTCAGGCGAAAACCGAATATGCCGCGCGCGTTGAGGTCCAGAAGACGGACGATCTCCGGCGCCAGGACCCAGCAGAAGCAGGCCAGTATTGCCTGCTCTACCATCAGCAGCCGCAGGTCGAGCCGGATCGTCCTCGCCAATTTGCGCCGGGCCTTTTCGATGCTGCGCAGATTGGCGGTGCCGGTGCAGTGCGACATCAGTTCCGCAAACGCACGGTCGAACCGGGTTTCGGTCGTGACCATGATCAGCGTCAGGCCGGGAATCATGGTGAGCAGGCCCAGAAAGCTGGCCTGGTCGTTGATGGGGTTGACGCGCAGCATGCCCATCGCCTGAACGCTGCCCGGCGCCCACCAGAGTAGCCATTTGTCGATCCAGATCGCCAGCGCGTTGGCGAGCCCGGCTGCCCCCAGCGCCATGACGCCGGGCGTCTTGCCGATCCACCGCGTCTGCCAGCCGGGCATGGACGGGAAATCCTCCCTTATGGCGGCGATCAGCAGCGTCAGCGTCACCACCAGCCCCGCCGCAATGGCGGCAAGGACGGCGGCGGGCGCAGTGGGCTGCACCACGCCCAGCGATACCGCAACGATGGCGATGCCCGACAGATAGGCCATGAAAATCGGCCGGTGCCGCCATGTCGCATGCAGGAAGGGGCTGGCGATCCAGATCTGCGCGAACAGGGTCAATATGGCCGTCGCGAGCAGATAGAGGTCGGGCCGCATGACCGCGGCAAAGCCGAACAGCATGTGGCCCGCTATCAGCGACGCGACCGTGGCCCACACCAGCGCCGCCATCAATATCGACGGAACGGCTTCCCGGTCCCCCATATAGAAGCGGTCCGATGCCATCCGCGTCGCAATCATCGCCAGCGGCGCCGTCACGACCGTCGACACGCCAAAGGCATAGACCAGGCTGGTCTGTACGATCACATGGTCCGCCGGCACCATCACCGACCGGGTCCAGCCCTGCAGCAGGAACACCGCGAACGCCGTCATCAGCCAGGGACCGGAACTGATCACGGCGCCATGAAAGGCGGCATGAGCGATCCCCCCCAGGCCGTCTTCCCGGGCGATGCGATCCAGTTTGAAACCGATGCCGGCCATTCCCCCAAGCCTCGATGCTACAACAGGAAGTCGCTCGCGGTCAGATTGTGAACGCCGGCAAGTCTGATCGCGAATTCAACCGTTGCCGGGTTATTGTCCGTATTGCCTTCGATGAATGTGTCGGTGCCGTCGGAATAGACATGAAGCTGCCCCACGGCGGTGAAGGCCGCGCCGCCAATGAAGCTGAAGGCCTGGTTTCCCGACAGATACGGATTGGAATCGATACCGGACAGGTCGATCCTGTCGATCCCATCCTGGAAATCCATGATCCGGTCCATGATGATCGGCGTGCTGTTGCCGACCGCATTGTAGATGAACAGATCGGCCCCGGCGCCGCCGGTCAATATATCGGCCCCTGCACCTCCCGTGATGCGGTCGTTACCCGCCCCGCCGTCGATGATGTCGTTGCCGCCATTGCCGACCAGGGTGTCGTTGCCGCCATTGCCGATCAGGGTATCGTTGCCGCCTGCGCCCCTCAGCGTGTCCTCCTCGCCGGTGCCGTTCAGCGTCGATCCGGAACTCAACGCGGTCAACGATACGCCGGTGACGTTCGTGACCACGATGGTCAGGTTCTGGGAATCCTGCGCGCCCAGGCTGTCGGTCGCCAGCACCTGCACCTGATAACGGTTGTCGAAGTTGGAGTCGGCAGGCGCCTCGAAATCCGGCGCCGTCTTGAAGGTGAGGACACCCGTCTTCGGATCGATGGAGAATAATGCCCCATCCACCGCCGAGCCCAGCGAATAGGTGACCGTCTGGCCGATATTGGCGTCCGTGGCGATGACGGTGGTCACGTTCGTGCCGTTTTCCGCCATTCTGATCGTGGCCGACGCGCCGCCGCCATTGGATATGATGATCGGAGGCGCGTTGGGCGGGGTCACCGTCACCGCGATCGCCTGTTCGTCGAACAGCGCGCCGTCGGATGCGCGCACGATGACGTCATAGACATTGTTCGCCCCGGAATCGGTCGGCAGCAGATAATTGGGCGTGTTGATGAAATTGAGCTGGCCCGTGGACGAGTTGATCACGAATTTGGACTGATCCAGTCCACCCACGATCGAATAGACCAGTGTCGTGTTCGCGTCCGGGTCGATCGCCGTCACCTTCATCACCGGCCGCGTCCCGCTGGAGATGGAAATGGCCGCCGTGTCGCCGCCACCGCCCGATGTGATCACGGGCGCCGATTCATTGACGTTGGTGACCGTGACGTTGATGGCCTGTTCGTCGAACAGCGCGCCGTCCGACACCCGAACTGTCAGGCTGTAGACATTGTTGCCGTTCGCATCGGCCGGCGCCTCGAAATTGGGCGCTGTCAGGAAAGCGAGCGCGCCCGTCGCGGGATCGATCGCGAAACTGGCGCGGTCCGGCCCACCCACGATCGAATAGACCAATGTCGTTCCGGCGTCCTGATCCGTCGCCGTTACGGTGGTGACCGCGGTCGTGTTTTCCGGCACGGAAATCGCTGCCGAAGCCCCGCCGCCGTTGGAGGTGATGACGGGCGCCTCGTTCACATTGGTGACGGCAACGGCCAGCGCCTGTTCGTCGAACAGCGTCCCGTCGGAAGCACGGACGATGACGTCATAGACATTGTTCGTGCCATCATCGGCAGGCGCTTCGAAATTCGGCGCGGTCGCGAAGCTCAGAACCCCAGTCCCGCTGTTGATCGTGAATTTGGCGGCATCCGCTCCGCCCGAAATGGAATAGGTGATCACTGCGCCGGGATTGACGTCGGTCGCGGCAACGGTCGTCACCGCCGTGCTGTTTTCCGGGATGGAGAGGGCCGCCGCCGCGCCGCCGCCATTGGATGTGATGACCGGCGGATCCCGATATTCCAGCGTGACATTGTGCAGGCCGTAGGCGCCCACATCCAGCGTCACTATCTCGCCCACCTGGCTGACGATGGTGGCTCCGCTGACGACAATGCCATGGGTGCCGGGATTGGCGATGTCGATGACCACCTTCCCCTCGCCCTGCAATGAGAAGGCCAGGTTATGGCCATCCCCGGTCACGCTCATCAGCACCGCCCGCATGGGCAGGTCGGTGATGTGAGTCACGTCGTCGGCAGCGGCCCCCAGGTTGATCGTATAGGTTCCCCCGCTCTGGGGCAGGAAGACGCTGTTGCTGTCATAGGCATACCAGCCGGTCACATTCTGAATGACCAGCGCCCCCTGGCGATCGACGTCCAGGGCGAGATTGCCGACATTGGCCCCGCTGACGCTGGCCGTGATGCTGTTGCCGACCACGTTGGTGGTGATGGTCGCATTCTTCACCGCCGTCATCCGCTGGGCCAGATCGTCCAGCGTGACGAATTCCATATTGGCTGCCACGGCATGCTGAAGCCAGGTGGTGAACATCGAAATATCATAGGGACTGTCCGCCGTCGGACTGCCCGACACGAAATCCGCCGCGCCATAGTCATGCCATGGCCAGACGATCACCGGGGTCTGGGCGTTGGCGACCAGCTTGTCGAATTCGGCGATCCAGGCGGCCGTGGCCTCCGCCACCGTCTTTTTCTGGAACTCGACCAGGGTGAAGTCGAACGAGGTGTTCGGCGCGAAATAGATCTTGCTCTGATCGGCAGGCGTCAGATAGCCGAAGGCATTGGGATAGCCCGCACCCTGCGCCGCATATCCCCCGGTCAGATAATCCGAAACATATTTCATGATTTCCTGCGAGACGCCCAGCGTCTCGGGGGCTCCCGGCACCGCCGCGCCAGCGATCTGAATGCCGATATTGCTGTTGAGGATATTGGTGCTGTCCTGGAATTCGGTCTGGATCTGCTGGGCAGTCAGCAGGTTGGTATTTTCCGGATGCGTCAGGCTGTGCGTGCCGATCTCGTTGCCCAGGGCCAGCAGCGCCTTGTAATAGGGCAGCGAAACGGACCAGTCCGTGCCGGTGCCGTTGGTGCCGTTCCCGACATTCAGAAAGAAACTGCCGACGAAGTCATAGTCGGCCTTCCACTGCGTCAGGATGGGCAGCAGCTTGTCGTAGATGCCCGGGGTGGAGCCGGGGGGGTTGACGTCCTCCAGCTCCTGGCTCTGGTCCATGTCGACGCGCGCTGCGACGATGCCGGCATCCCGCGACAGGTGCAGACCCACCGAAAGGCCCGTGCCATTGGCGGCATAGGAAATGGCGCTCTGCAACATGTTCGCGTCGGCCATCACGCCTTCGCTGGAAAAGAGGACATTGTGCGCCGATCCCGTCTGGGTGGCGAGCGCCGCCGCATAGGTCTGGGCGCCGTTGATGGTTTCAGTCGCGATCGTCTGCCCCGGCTTGCTATAGCCCTGAAAGGCGTTCCAGCCGACATTGGTATAGCTGTTGACCTGCTGGCCATTGGCATAATTGTCGAGGACCAGACCGTTGGCATCTGTCGCATTCACCGTGACATTGCCGGTGCCGCCGGTGACCCGCGTGGCGTCGAAGAGCAGCTTCATCTGGGCATAGGGGTCGCCGGGAAGCGGATCGCCTCCCACCGTGCCGCCCTGCACATAGGGCTGGTTGGTCATGAACTCGCCAGCCGCGATCAGGCCGATGCCCAACTGCTTGCTCGCTATTTCCAGCGTATGGGAAATGGCCTCGACCTGGCTGGCCTGGACATTGCGGAAGGATGGGAAGACGAGCGCATCATATTTGGCCAGCTTGTTGAGGTCGGTCAGGTCGGATTCAGTCAGTATGTCGAAGGGGATGCCCGCCTGGATCGCCTGCGCCTGAACCGACATGAAAAGCTGGGAATAGGCGGTTTCGCTGAAATAGGCCTTGGCCGTGGTGTCCGAAAAGACAATGCCGATCCGCATGTCGGGCGCGCGCGTGACGGTGGGGGTGTTGAATATGGTGAAGGGCGCCGACAGATAATCGGTCGGCAGGAACCCTGTCTGCAGATCGTTGATGTCGTAGAGCGAATACATGGCCGCGGGATTGCCGACGGCCGACGTCGGCAGGCTGAATTCCACGACGGTCCGGTCAGGCGACCAGACCGCGTTGAGGCCACTCATGACCAGCGTCTGCCCGGCCATTCCCGTATAGAGATTGACGGTCCCGTCGGCGGCGAAATTGATATTATATTCCGCGCCGCCCGCATAACCGAATATCTGGTAGCCGGTCGATGCCTTGCCATCCGTATTCAGCCAGACCGTCGTATTCGCGCCGATCTGGACCGGAGCCTTCAACGCGAAGATGAAATTGCCGCTGTCGACCGTAGAATAGACCTCGTAGCCCGGATTGCTGTTGTCGTCGATCCGGTCGGTGCTGAACCAGTCGCTAAGAGAACCATCCAATGTGATGCTGTGGCCGAAGGTCATGGCAAAACCCCAAACTTATGAACCTCGAAAGATTCATTTCATAAGTTTGCGACCGGATATTATATTATCATCAAGAAGAAATTCGATATCACAAAATACATCACCGAAACGATGACGAAGCCCATTCGATCTTCTGCAATATCGATCGGATATACCGCTCCAGCGTTCAGGCGAAGCCTGTCCGTCAGGGAATATTCCCCAAACTCCACTGCGCTGATGCAAACAGGGTAAGACGCTATTTCAGCCCATTTATACCCATGGTCCCGGAACTTACGGCCAGGATCGCTGGATATAGTCACACCGCGCACATTTGGTGGGGCGACTCGGTTTTTTGAAGTTTTTACCCATGGTTAATGTGCTTTCAACCATCATGCCCTGTCAACTTCAATGAAGACCGGCAGAGAATATTTTTTGCATCAATTGGTTCAATTCACAAGAAAATAGGAATATTATCGAACGATTTACATCATTATTTATATAACTATTGCTATATCCTTATTCGGTTCGTTCAAGGGTATAAGCTGGAATCTGCTGCTTCTGTCGTTCAGAACTGCGCCACGATCACCCTATAGTATCGAAAGCACGGATATGACTGTGTCTCCGGCGCATAAATCGCTTTCGCGGTTCCGCGGCGCGGTGGCGGTGACGCTGATCCTTGCCGCCTGTGGGGGTGGGGGTGGAGGAAACTCTCAGGGCACAGCTACGCCTGCTCCGTCCCCCACACCGGCTCCCACTCCGACGCCCACGCCTACGCCTACGCCCACGCCCACGCCTACATCCCTTTCCTCATGGGAATGGATATTGCAAAGCCAGGGCCTGCCATCCACCCCGCCCGCGGTCGCCTTTCTGGACGTCGACGGTTTCGACACCCCCGCCAGCTACGTCACGGCCGCCAAGGCCGCGGGCACGAAGACGATCTGCTATCTGGACATCGGTTCGGCGGAGAGCAATCGGCCTGATTACGCGAAATTGAGTGCCATTTCCGGGCTGCTCGGCAACAGCTATCCGGGCTTCCCCGGTGAACGCTATATCGACATAAGCCGCTATCCGGAATTCATCCAGATCATGGACGACCGGCTGCGCATGTGCCGCGACAAGGGTTTCGATTATGTCGAATTCGACGTAATGGATTCCTTCGAGGACGGTGCATCGACCACCGGATTCAACCTGACCGAGCAGAATATGATCGACTATGTCACCGCCCTGTCGAGCCGGGCGCGCGGCTATGGGTTGAAACCGGTGCAGAAAAATACCGGCGGATCAGCGGCCAAACTGGTTTCGCTGTTCGACGCGATCCTGTTCGAGGACTGCGTGCTGGACAATTTCTGTTCCGACGGCGCCCCCTATGTCTCGGCAGGCAAACCTGCCTTCAATGCGGAATATCCTGAGCTATGGCCCGCGGGTACGTTCGACAGGTCGCGCGTGTGCAGCGTGTCCGCCAGCGCACAAATCTCGACGATCATCACCGTCGTGGCCCTCGACCGGCCAGCATCGGACCGATGTAGCTGAAGCCGTCTTTCGGCTTCGATACAGAATTTTGGGAAATGGCGCACCCGGAACGATTCGAACGTCCGACCCTCAGATTCGTAGTCTGATGCTCTATCCAGCTGAGCTACGGGTGCGTTGTGGAGGCGCAGATATAAGGGGCTGAGTGATCTGGCAACCCCAAAAAACGCGCTTCTCCGAAATTAGGACCGGGCGCGCAAACGCAGTTAAGCGCCTTGGACCGCTGTTTAAAAACGCCCCGTAATATGCTTGATTTCAAAGGAAAATGGCGCACCCGGAACGATTCGAACGTCCGACCCTCAGATTCGTAGTCTGATGCTCTATCCAGCTGAGCTACGGGTGCGTTGGAGTGGCGCAAATAGAAGCGTCAGCACGATTGGGCAAGCCTTTTTTGCACTTTTTTGAAGGGCCAACCGCCTGCCAAGCCGCGCCGCAACCTTTGCCGCGATCCGCTCGTTCGGAACGCAGGAAAGGATGCACGACCATGACCTTCACCCTCAATGAGATCGCGCTGCTCCTGATCGCCCTGTCAATAGGATTGGTCCTAGGCCTGATGATGAGCGGGCGCGGCAAATATAAGCGCTATTGGCGGGACGAACAGCTTGCCCACCGCACCGCTATCCAGGACCGTGAAACCCGCCTCGCCGCCGCCAATGAACGGATCGCGGAACTGGAACGGCAATCCCGCCCCGTCGGTCCGGGCACCGCCACGGCCGTTGCGGGTGCCGTTCATGGACGTGATGATCTCAGCCGCATTCACGGCATTACCCAACAGGATGAAATCACCCTCAACGAAGCGGGCTATCATCGTTTCGTTCAGATCGCGGCGCTCAACGGTGAGCAGGAGGCCGCGCTGGAGGCACGGCTGGGATTGAAGCCGGGCGTCATCGGGCGCGAGGAATGGCGCGAACAGGCGAGATTGCTGGAGGCGCGCCAACATGACCAGCACGCGCATCTCTATGCGCACAGGACCACGCGAGCCTGAGGCGGCCTACACTTCCAATGAAAAGGGCGGGACTTGCGCCCCGCCCCTTCCCTCTCAATTCCTGTGGGCCAGCGCGGCCTGGGCAGCGGCCAAGCGCGCGATAGGCACGCGATAGGGCGAGGCCGAGACATAATCGAGACCGGTCTTCTCGCAGAAGGCGATGGAGGCGGGATCGCCGCCATGCTCGCCGCAAATGCCGAGCTTTATGCCGTCGCGGGTCGCGCGGCCGCGTTCGGCGGCCAGTTCGATAAGCTGCCCCACGCCCTCCACATCGATGCTGACGAACGGATCGCGGGCGAAGATGCCCTTGTCCACATATTGCGTCAGGAAGCGGCCGGCATCGTCACGGCTGATGCCGATGGTGGTCTGGGTCAGGTCGTTGGTGCCGAACGAGAAGAATTCGCCCACTTCGGCGATCTCGCCAGCCTTCAGCGCAGCACGCGGCAGTTCGATCATGGTGCCGACCAGATAATCCACCGAAGCGCCCTGCTCGGCAAAGACCTCCTGCGCCACCTTGTCGACGATCGCCTTCATCAGTTCCAGTTCCTTCTTCGTCGCGACGAGAGGGATCATGATTTCAGGGATCGGTGCCCCGAACGAATCCGGGCCGCTGCGCTGCTTGATGATCAGTGCGGCTTCGAAGATGGCGCGGGCCTGCATCTCATAGATTTCGGGATAGGTGACGCCCAGACGGCAACCACGATGACCGAGCATCGGGTTGAACTCGTGCAGTTCAGCGGCGCGGCGCTTGAGCGCCTCTACCCCAACCCCTGCGGCCTTGGCCACTTCCTCGAACTCCGCTTCGCCATGCGGCAGGAATTCGTGCAACGGCGGGTCCAGCAGACGGATGGTCACGGGAAGGCCCGCCATCACCATGAATATCTGAGCGAAATCGTCACGCTGTTCCGGCAGCAGCTTGTCGAGCGCAATGCGACGGCCCTTTTCCGTGTCGGCGAGGATCATCTCGCGGACGGCGGTGATACGGGCGGCGTCGAAGAACATATGCTCGGTGCGGCACAGCCCCACGCCTTCCGCGCCGAAATCCCGCGCGGTCTGGCAGTCCAGCGGGGTCTCCGCATTGGCGCGAACCTTGAGGCGACGGACCTTGTCGGCCCAGCCCATCAGCGTACCGAAATCGCCCGCCAGTTCAGGCTGCACGGTCGGGACCTCGCCCGCCATCACCTCGCCGGTCGAACCGTCGATGGTGAGGATGTCACCCTCCTTGAGGGTGCGGCCGTCGATGCGCAGCGTCTTGGAAGCATTGTCGATCGACAGGCTGCCCGCGCCGGACACACAGGGACGGCCCATGCCGCGTGCCACCACGGCGGCGTGGCTGGTCATGCCGCCGCGCGCGGTCAGGATGCCCTTGGCCGCATGCATGCCGTGAATGTCCTCAGGGCTGGTCTCGACGCGGACGAGGATGACCGAATCGCCCAGTTCATTGCGGCGCTCGGCCGTATCGGCGTCGAACACGATCGCGCCCGAAGCCGCGCCTGGCGAAGCGGGCAGGCCCTTGGTCAGCACGTCGCGCGGCGCCTTGGGGTCGAGCGTCGGGTGCAGAAGCTGGTCGAGCGCGGCCGGATCGACGCGGGCGACGGCTTCCTCTTCCGAGATCAGCCCCTCATTCGCCATGTCGACCGCGATCTTGAGTGCAGCCTTGGCCGTACGCTTGCCCGATCGGGTCTGGAGCATCCAGAGCTTGCCCTGCTGCACCGTGAACTCGATGTCCTGCATGTCGCGATAATGTTTTTCGAGGATTTCGAACACCCGCGCCAGTTCGGCATAGGTTTCCGGCATCGCCTCTTCCATCGACAGCGGCTTGGCCCCTGCCCGCTCGCGCGCCTGCCTGGTGAGATATTGCGGCGTGCGGATTCCCGCCACCACATCCTCGCCCTGGGCATTGATCAGATATTCGCCATAATAGGCGTTCTCGCCGGTCGCGGGATCACGCGTGAACGCAACGCCGGTGGCCGAGGTATCGCCCATATTGCCGAACACCATCGCCTGCACGTTGACGGCGGTGCCCCAATCATGCGGAATCGAGTTCAGGCGGCGATAGACCTTGGCGCGGTCGGCCTGCCACGACCCGAAGACCGCGCTGATCGCGCCCCAGAGCTGGTCGTTCACATCCTGCGGGAAAGGCTTGCCCCAGAGCTTTGAAACAAGCGCCTTATATTCGGCAACGAGGGCCTTCCAGTCGTCGGCGGTCATTTCCGTGTCGAGCGTATAGCCCTGATCTTCCTTGGCGATTTCGAGGGCTTCCTCGAAGGCGCCATGGTCGAGTTCCAGCACCACGTCCGAATACATCTGGATGAAACGGCGATAGCTGTCCCAGGCGAAGCGTTCGTCCCCCGATGCAGCGGCCAGGCCCAGCACGGTTTCGTCGTTGAGGCCGAGGTTCAGCACCGTGTCCATCATGCCCGGCATCGAAATGCGTGCGCCGGAGCGGACGGAGACCAGCAGCGGATCGGCCTTGTCACCGAATTTCTTGCCGGTCACGCCCTCGATATGGGCGATGCCGCTGACGACTTCCGCCTTCAGGCTTTCGGGATAGACGCCGCCATCGGTATAATAGCGGGTGCACATCTCGGTCGTGATGGTGAAGCCGGGCGGCACCGGCAGGCCAATGGCGGCCATGCCGTCCAGATTGGCGCCCTTTCCGCCGAGGAGGTTCTTGTCGCCCTTGCCGCCGTCGTCGACGCCGCCGCCGAAACGATAGACATAACGGGTAGCGGTCGTGCTCATGCTGGCCTCTTCCATTGTCAACATAATCGCGGCTCTCCTGCACTGATTGCCGTGTAGTTGTGCGATGCAACAAATTAAACAACAGATGGGCGACAAATGCACCCACTTTTACGATGATTGCTCTTCTATTTCACTGATTGTCCCGCGGGTCCGCTTATCTGTCGCCATCAACCAGTAATTTTCGAAAAATCGGCCACCGCATGCACCGCCTCACGCACGCGCGAGAGCAACGCAAGGCGAGCGGAGCGCTTGGACGGATCGGCATCGTTGACCGTAACCGTCTCGAAAAAGGCATCGATTGGCGCCCGCAATGTTGCAAGTGCGGCCATGGCGCCTTCGAAATCCTCGGCCGCGACGGCCGCGGCAGCGCGAGGCTCGGCAGCGTCGAGCGCAGCGATCAAATCGGCTTCGGCCTGTTCGGGGGTGTAGGTGAGTCCGACCTTCCCGGCCGCTTCAACGCCTTCCTTCTTCAGGATATTGGCAGCGCGCTTGTAACCGGCGAGCAGGTTGGTGCCGTCGTCCGTGGCGATGAGGGACTGAAGCGCCTTCACGCGGGCAAGCAAGCGGACAAGATCATCCTCGCCACCGAGCGCGAACACCGCGTCGATCAGGTCGTGCCTTACGCCCGCTTCCTTCTGCTGGACCTTCAGACGGTCTGCGAAGAAATCGAGTAGATCACCCTCCGCGACAGCAAACCGCAGATCGTTCGCCGTGACGAGTTGGATGACACCCAGCGCAGCCCTCCGGAGCGCAAAAGGATCACGCGAGCCAGTCGGTTTTTCGTCGATACCGAAGAATGAACGGAGTGTATCGAGTTTGTCGGCAAGAGACACCGCAACAGACACGGACGCGGTCGGAACCTCGTCTCCCTGTCCCACCGGCTTGTAATGATCGCGAACAGCGTCCGCTACAACGTCACGAAGGCCCTCGGCACGGGCATAATAGCCCCCCATGATGCCCTGGAGCTCAGGAAACTCGCCCACCATTTCAGTAACAAGGTCCGCCTTGGCGAGACGGGCAGCCTGTTCGGCCTGATCCGCGTCCGTGCCCTTGACGATACCTTCTTCGACCAGCCAGCGGGCCAGCTTCGCAACACGCTCCACCTTGTCGGCGACGGTCCCGAGCTTTTCGTGGAAGGTGATGCGCTCCAGCTTCTTCGCATGATCCTCCAAGCTGGTCTTGCGGTCCTGCTCCCAGAAGAAGCGGGCGTCCGACAGACGCGCGGCAAGAACCTTGCGGTTGCCCGCGACGATTGCCGCGCCGCCATCCTTCGCCTCGATATTGGCGGTGCAGATGAAGGCCGGGGCCAGCCTGTCGCCCGCATCGCGCAGAACGAAATATTTCTGGTTGATACGAAGGGTTAGCTGGATGACTTCAGGCGGAACCTCAAGAAATGCGGGGTCGAAATCGCCCAGCAGCGGCACCGGCCATTCGGTCAGCCCTGCATTTTCCGCGATGAGGCCCTTGTCCTCGACGACCGTATAGCCATGAACGGCGGCCGCTTCGGCAGCCTTGGCCTCGATGATCGACTGGCGTTCCTGATGGCTGACGATCACATGGCAGGCGCGCAGTTTTTCGGCATAGTCGTGCGCGCCGCCAATGGTGATCTCGCCGGGATGATGGAAGCGGTGGCCCAGCGTCGCATAGCCCGACCTGATGCCTTCGATTTCGATATCGACCAATTCTTCGCCCAGGATCGCGACGATGCCCTGCAGCGGACGGACCCAACGCAGGCTTTCCGTCGTTTGCGAAGCGGCGCCCCAGCGCATGGACTTGGGCCAGGGGAACGCCCGGACGACAGTGGGGACGGCTTCCGCCAGCACGTCGGCGGTGGCCCGGCCGGGCTTGTTGACGACCGCGAACCAGACACCATCGTGGTCTTCGAGTTGATCCTGCGTCAGGCCGGTCTTGCGCAGGAAGCCTTCGAGCGCCTGAGCCGGAGCCGAAGTGCGCGGGCCTTTATACTCCTCGCTGACGGCGGCGGTTTCCAGCGGCAATCCCCGCGCGATCAGCGCCAGACGGCGGGGCGTGACGAAGCTGTCGATGCTTTCGGGCTTCAAGCCAGCCTTCGCCAGTTCTTCGGTGAACAGGCGGGCCAGGTCTTCCGACGCCTTCAACTGCATGCGCGCCGGTATTTCCTCGCAGCGCAGTTCGAGCAGGAAATCGGTCATCACGCGGCCCACCCGTTGGTCTTCATCCATGCCTCGCAACTGCCCTTCGCCATGTCGCGGACCTGCCCCATATAGCTTGCGCGCTCCTGCACGGAGATGACGCCCCGCGCCTGGAGCAGGTTGAAGGTGTGGCTGGCCTTGATCGCCTGTTCAAAGGCGGCGAGCGGGACGCCCGCGTCAATGCACTGCTGCCATTCGGCCCGGCAATCCTTGAACCAGCGGAACAGCTTTTCGGTGTCGGCGACCTCGAAATTCCATTTCGACATCTGCCGCTCATTTTCCAGGAAGACGTCGCCATAGGTGACGCCCGCATCGTTGAACTTCAGATCATAGACGCTGTCTACGCCCTGAATATACATGGCCAGGCGCTCAAGCCCGTAGGTCAGCTCGCCCGCGACCGGCTTGCAGTCGAAGCCGCCCATCTGCTGGAAGTAGGTGAACTGGGTGACTTCCATGCCGTCGCACCAGACTTCCCAACCAAGGCCCCAGGCGCCCAGCGTCGGGCTTTCCCAGTCATCCTCGACGAAGCGGATGTCGTGGACCAGCGGGTCGATGCCGATCTCGACCAGCGACCCCAGATATAGCTCCTGCAGGTTCGCCGGGCTTGGCTTCATGATGACCTGATATTGGTAATAATGCTGAAGGCGATTGGGATTCTCGCCATAGCGGCCGTCGGTCGGCCGGCGGCTGGGCTGCACATAGGCCGCGTTCCAGGGATTGGGACCAAGGCTGCGCAAGGTGGTTGCCGGGTGGAAGGTACCCGCGCCCACTTCCATGTCATAGGGTTGCAGGATGACGCAGCCCTGCTTGCCCCAATAAGCGTGCAAGGTCAGGATCAGATCCTGAAAGGAAAGCACTTTGCTTGTCGCCACGGACGGTCCCTTGGATGACGGTTCAATTTCGGCGCGCCTTGGCGCAGCAAGGCCGCAGGGTCAAGGAAAAGAGGGTGAAGGCAAGGGGTAAATCCGCTTGCCCTGTTGCGCTGCGGGACGCATGGATGGAGGACGATCGATGAAATGGACCTTTTGCTGACATGAAATGGCCCAATTTTCGCTGGCTGGCGGCCGCCCTGCTGGTGCTTGGCGGATGTTCGATGGAGCATCCGGCTTCGGCGCGGACCAGCGCGCGTTCATCCTATGTGACGCCCGCGCTGTGGACGGTGAAAGATGCGGACACGACCATCTATCTGTTCGGCACCGTTCATGTGATGAAACCGGGGGTGGATTGGTTCAAGGGCTGGATCAAGTCCGCCTTTGATGGCGCTGACGAACTGGTGCTGGAGATTGTCGAGCCGGAAGATCAGCAGGCACTGGCCGCGACCATGGCAGGTACGGCTCTGGCCCGGGACGGGGTGAAGTTGTCGGATCGGCTGAACCCGGAGGAGCGGGGCAAATATCAGGCCGCGATGGCGGCTAACAGCCTGCCTTGGCAGACTTTCGAGATGTTCAACCCGTGGATGGCGGGAATGGCGCTTTCCGTGCAGCCGCTCGGCAAGCTGGGCTATAAATCCGAACTCGGCGCGGAAAAGACGCTGACGGCGGCGGCCCGGGCCGAAGGCAAGAAGATCGGCGCGCTGGAGACGGTGGAGCAGCAATTGGGCTATTTCGCCGGACTGCCGATGGAGCAGCAGGTGAAGTTCCTCAACGCGACGGTCGATGGCCTGCCCGACATGGAGAGCGAGTTCGCCAAGCTGGTCGCGCACTGGCAGGGCGGCGAGCCGGAAAAGCTGGCGGCCGAGATGAACGAATCGCTGGAGGCGACGCCGGAACTGGCCCAGGTGCTGCTGATCCAGCGCAATGCCAATTGGGCGAAGTGGATCAAGGGGCGCCTGGCGCAGCCAGGCACGGTATTCATCGCGGTCGGAGCGGGACATCTGGCGGGCAAGGGCAGCGTGCAGGAGCAATTGAAGGCGCTGGGCATCGCTTCGGCGCGGGTGAAGCAATAGGATGACGCGGTGGCTGGCGCGCTGGTTGGGGCTGGCCGCCTTACTTCTCATTACGTCCTGCGGAAACGAGCCGCCTGCCCCGCCCCCCGGTGGTGGCCCGGCGCTTTGGCGCATTCAGGGCAAGGGGATCGACGGCTGGCTGTTCGGCACCATCCATGTGCTGCCGAAACATGTGCAATGGCGGACGGCTCCCATCAGCGAGGCCATAGGCAGGGCCGATCAGTTGGTGCTGGAGTCGGCCGAAATTCAGGATCAGGCGAGAACCCTGGCGCAGTTCGAGGCGATGGGGCGCAGTCCAGGGCTTCCGCCACTGGAAGCACGCGTCCCGGAGCGGGACAAGGCCGCGCTGGACCGGATCGCCGGCGATGGCGGCACCAGCACGCAGGCGCTGTCAGGTTATGAAAGCTGGGCTGCGGCCATGCTGCTTTCCGCCGCCGCGCAGCAGGCCCTGCATGTCAGTCAGGACGACGGCGTCGAACCGGCGCTGATCGCGCTGTTCAGGGATGCGGGCAAGCCGATCGGCGGGCTGGAGACGGTGGCACGACAGTTCGGCGCCTTCGACACTCTGCCCGAACAGGCGCAACGGCGGTTGCTGATCGATACGGTGCGCGAGGCGAAGGACATAGGCGCGCTGTACGACCGTATCCTGAAGGCCTGGATCAGGGGCGATCTTGTAACGCTCGCCAGGGAGGACCGGGTGAGCGAGGAACCCGATCCGGTGGTCGAACGGGCGGTGCTGGCCGATCGCAACCGGGATTGGGTGAAATCGGTCGAACGCCTCGAGGGCCGTCCCTTCATAGCCGTGGGCGCCGGGCATCTCGCCGGCAAGGGCAACCTGATCGCGTTGCTGCAAGCCGATGGATATCGGGTGACGAGGGTACAATAAGGCCCGGCTCTTGCTTTCCGCCTCCTTTCTGCTATTGGCCCGCGGTCCCGCGATGGTCATCCCTGGAGGCGTGGCGGGCGCTTACATCAATTTGCTTTTGGAGACACGCAATGAGCGAGCAGCTTACGCTGTCGGCCGAGGCACGCGATCGGGCAGGCAAGGGAGCCTCCCGCGCTCTCCGCCGTGAGGGCCGCGTACCCGCCGTCATCTATGGTAACAATGAAGAACCGCAGTCGATCCACGTCGAGGAAAAGCTCCTCAACAAGCTGCTCGGCACCGGCCACTTCTTCAATTCGGTCGTCATGGTCGAGGTGAACGGCAAGGCCGTGCGCACCCTGCCCAAGGATGTCGCTTTCCATCCCGTGACCGACCGTCCGCTGCACGCCGACTTCCTGCGCGTTTCGGAACATGCCACCGTCCACGTCAACGTGCCGGTGGTCTTCAAGAACGAAGACGCTTCGCCCGGCCTCAAGAAGGGCGGCGTCCTCAACATCGTCGCGCATGAGATCGAACTGATCGTCGATGCGGCCGAGATCCCCGACGATGTCGTCGTCGATCTGACCGGGCTGGATGTCGGCGAATCGATCCACATCGGCGCCGTGAAGCTGCCCAAGGGCGCCAAGGCTGCGCATGACGAGACCGACTTCACTGTCGCGACCATCGTTGCACCCTCGGCTCTCAAGAGCGCCGAAGGCGACAACGAAACCCCGGCCGAAGGCGAATAAGCCTTTCCGGCAAGTCCTTTCCGGACTGGAAATTCCGATCCCGCTCGCCTACCCGGCGGGCGGGATTTTTCTTTGGAGATGACAGGCAATGCAGATCTGGGTAGGCCTAGGCAATCCAGGCACCCAATATGCGATGAACCGGCATAATGTCGGCTTCATGGCCGTGGACGTCATCGCGGACTTGCACCGCTTCTCTCCCCCGAAGAAACAATTTCAGGGCTGGGTGCAGGAAGGCCGGATCGGCTCGGACAAGATCATCCTGCTGAAACCCGCCACCTTCATGAACGAAAGCGGCCGTTCAGTGGGGGAAGCCATGCGCTTCTACAAGCTGACGCCGCAGGATGTGACCGTCTTCCACGACGAACTCGACCTGCCGCCGATGAAGGTGAAGGTGAAGCGCGGGGGCGGCAATGCCGGGCATAATGGCCTGCGCTCGACCGATGCCCATATCGGCGCGGAGTTTCGCCGGGTCAGGATCGGCATCGGCCGTCCAGGGCACAAGGACCGGGTCCATGGCTATGTGCTCGGCAATTATCACAAGAGCGAGACCGACGCGCTGGCCGACATGCTCGGCGCCATCGGCGCCGAAGCGGAATGGCTGGCCAGGGGCGATGATGCGCGATTCATGAACCAGGTGGCGCTCCGCCTGACTGATGACAACTGACGATTACGTTTTGATAACAATCGAATAGTAAAGCCTCCGGCATGGAGGATAGCTTTGCTGATCAGTATTGATCCGTATCAAGTAACGATGGGCATGTATGTGCACGCCTTCAAGGGATCTTGGTTCAACCATCCCTTCTGGCGGCCGCGCTTCGTCATCACCGACATGGACGTGCTGGACCGCATCCGGGCCAGCGACGTGGAAGCGGTGATCATCGACAGTTCGAAGGGCAAGGGGCCGGAAAGCAAGCATCCGCCTGCTGCGATGGATGTGCGAGGTTCGCCCCTTCCCGCTACCCGCAGCCTTCAGAGCCGTTCCTGGTCCGCGCCCCGCGAAAAAGTCCATAATCGGGAAATGGAACAGGCCCGCCAGATCATTTCCCGCGGCAAACAGATCGTCACGCGCCTGTTCGACGAGGCGCGGCTCGGCCGCCTGGCCGTCACGCCGGACGTCCTGACGCTCGTCGACGATATTTCGCGCTCGCTGGAACGCAGCCGGTCCACGCTGCTCAACATGGCCCGACTGAAGAACAAGGACGAATACACCTATCTCCATTCGGTGGCGGTCTGCGCCCTGATGGTGAATTTCGCGCGCCAACTGGGCATGGATGAGGACAGGGTAAGGGATCTGGGCATATCCGGCCTGATGCACGATGTCGGGAAAATGGCCGTTCCGCTGGACATATTGAACAAGGCGGGCCGCCTTTCCGATGACGAGTTCGCGTTGGTCAAGGATCATACACTTTCCGGCCGAACGCTGCTGGAACAATGCGAGGGCATGCCCCAGACGGCTATCGACGTCGCCCTGCATCATCATGAGCGGATGGATGGCACAGGCTATCCGTTCGGTATCGGCGGCGCGCAGTTAAGCGTGGCAGCGCGCATGGGCGCGATCTGCGATATCTACGACGCTCTGACGTCGGAACGGATATACAAGGAGGCCTGGACGCCTTCAGAAGCGATCGCTAGGATGAGCGGCTGGACCGGGCATCTGGACGAAAAGCTGCTTTTCGCCTTCATGCAGGGCATGAATCTCTATCCGCCGGGCATTCTGGTCCGGCTTCGGTCCAACCGCCTTGCCATCGCCCTTCCCAACGGCCGTCGCGGTTCGCGGGCCAAGGCGAGGGCCTTCTACGCCATTCCGGAGCGGGCATTCATCCCGGCCGAGGATATTCCATTATCGGACCACCCTGCCGGGGACCAGATCATCAGCCTGGAGGAACCGGCGCACTGGCCCCTTGTCGATTGGTCAAGCCTGCAGGACGATATCCTGCTCAATCGGTACCGTCCGCCCCATTATTAGAGCTTCCCGCCCGCTCTTGCGCAGGTCGCATTGCGATCGGCATCTTGCAGTGCAATAACTCGTCCCATCACAACTGCAATGGGATTGCCTGTGCCGATACAGACTGTTTCGACGACACCCTTTCCGGATCAGAAGCCCGGCACATCGGGCTTGCGCAAGAAGGTCCGCATCTTCCAGCAGGCCCATTATGCGGAAAATTTCGTCCAGTCGGTGTTCGACAGTCTGGAGGGCTTTGCAGGCCAGACTCTGGTCGTCGGCGGCGACGGGCGCTACCTCAATCGTGAAGTCATCCAGATCGTGCTGAAAATGGCGGCCGCCAATGGTTTTGGCCGGGTTCTGGTCGGCCGGGGCGGCATATTGTCCACTCCTGCCGCTTCGCATCTGATCCGTTCATCGGGAGCCTTTGGCGGGCTGGTCCTGTCGGCCAGCCACAATCCGGGCGGGCCGGATGAGGATTTCGGGATCAAATATAATGTGTCGAACGGCGGCCCCGCGCCCGAGAAGGTAACGGACGCCATCCATGCGCGCACGCTGGCGATCGAGGGCTATCGCATCCTGGAAGCGCCGGACGTCGACATCGACACGATCGGCGCCAGCCGGCTTGGCGGAATGACCGTCGAAGTGGTCGATCCGGTGACGGCCTATGCCGACCTGATGGAGACATTGTTCGATTTCGCCGCGATCAAGGCAATGATCGCCGGGGGCTTCGCCCTCTCCTTCGATTCGATGAGCGCAGTGACCGGCCCCTATGCGGTCGAGATTTTCGAGAAGCGTCTGGGCGCCCCTGCGGGCACGGTACGAAACGGAACGCCGCTGCCCGATTTCGGCCATCATCACCCCGACCCCAATCTGGTTCATGCAAAAGAGCTTTATGACCGGATGATGGCCAGTGACGCGCCCGATTTCGGTGCAGCCTCGGACGGCGACGGCGACCGCAACCTCATCATCGGGCGGCACTGCTATGTGACGCCGTCGGACTCGCTGGCCGTGCTGGCGGCCAATGCGCATCTGGCGCCCGGCTATGCGTCCGGCCTCAAGGGTATCGCCCGATCCATGCCGACGAGCGGCGCGGCCGACCGGGTGGCGGAGAAGCTCGGCATTCCGCTTTACGAGACACCCACGGGGTGGAAATTCTTCGGCAATCTGCTGGACGCCGGCATGGCGACCATCTGCGGCGAGGAAAGCGCGGGCACCGGCTCCGATCATGTGCGGGAAAAGGACGGGATATGGGCGGTGCTGCTGTGGCTCAACATCCTTGCCGCGCGGCGGCAGAGCGTGGCGCAGATCATGACGGAACATTGGGCCACCTATGGCCGCAACTATTATGCGCGGCATGATTATGAAGCCATCGCCAAGGAGAAGGCGGATGCGCTGATGGCGGCGCTGCGGGGTAAGCTGGAGACGCTTCCGGGCACCTCGAACAGCGGTGGCAGGGTGGAGAGCGCCGACGATTTCGCCTATACCGATCCGACCGACCAGTCCGTCAGCCTCAATCAGGGCGTGCGGGTGCTGTTCGAGGATGGTTCCCGCGTCGTGTTTCGACTGTCGGGCACCGGCACGGAGGGTGCAACGCTGCGCGTCTATATCGAGCGCTATGTCGGGACGGACGGCGAACTCGGCCTGGAAACGGGCGACGCACTCGCTCCGTTGGTGAAGGCCGCGCAGGAAGTCGCCGACATCACCGGCTTCACAGGCATGGAAAAGCCAAGCGTCATCACCTGACGCCAACACTTACGGTCCGGACATGATAGGGAAACAGGCGGCGCGCTAGAGGAAGGGATATTCCCCTTCCCTGAGGTTTGAAATGCGCCGCCTTCTTAGTGCCCTTTTCCTTTGCGCCTCCCTTCTGGGCATCGCCGGTCAGGCGCAGGCGCGGACAAGCCAGGATGAGCAGCTTTGGCTGAACCTGACCGCGATGGGGCCGGTTTCGGGCAGGCTGGTCTATTTAGCGGAAATCCAGCCGCGCGTCGGGGATGGGATATCGCGGCTCGACCAGTTGATCCTGCGCGGCGCCGTCGGGTGGAAGCTGTCGCCCGGGCTGACACTCTATCAAGGCTATGCGCATGTGGTGCTGCCGGTCGATGGCGGCCGGGACGTGAATGAAGAGCGCAGCTTCCAGCAGGCGAGCTGGATCGTGGGGAAGCCATGGGGCGGCGAACTATCCTCCCGCACGCGGCTGGAACAGCGCTGGCGATCGGATGGCGACGATATGGGCTGGCGGCTGCGTGAGATGCTGCGCTACGAAAAACCGCTGAAGCCGGGAAGCAATGCCGTGAACGCGCTGATCTATGGCGAAGGATTCGTGGCGCTCAACAGCACGGATTGGGGCGCGAAGGGCGGATTCGATCAGTTGCGCAGCTTCATCGGCGCGGAACTGGGCCTGGGTGGCGCCTCGACGGCGGAGATCGGCTATCTGAACCAATATATCAACCAGCGGGCGGGCAATAGCCGCGTCAATCATGTCGCCTCGGTCACGATCTTCTTCCGCCATTGAAGAACTGGCCAAGCGCGCGCGAAAGCGCTATCGGCGCGGCCAATCATATTGACGTGAAGGCAGTTCCATGGGTTTTCGTTGCGGTATCGTCGGGCTTCCCAATGTGGGCAAGTCCACCCTGTTCAATGCGCTGACCGAAACGCAGGCGGCGCAGGCGGCGAACTATCCCTTCTGCACGATCGAACCGAATGAGGGCCGCGTCGCCGTGCCCGACGACCGGTTGCAGACGATCGCGAAGATCGGCGGCAGCGCCAAGATCATCGAAACGCAACTGTCCTTCGTGGATATTGCGGGCCTGGTCCGCGGCGCGTCCAAGGGTGAGGGCCTGGGCAACCAGTTCCTCGCCAACATCCGCGAGACCGACGCCATCGTCCATGTCCTGCGCTGTTTCGAGGATGGCGACATCACCCATGTCGAGGGCAAGGTCGATCCGATCGCGGATGCCGAGACGGTCGAGACCGAACTCATGCTCGCGGACCTGGAAAGCCTGGAAAAGCGCGTTCCCAACCTCGCCAAGAAGGCGGCGCAGGGCGACAAGGAAGCCAAGGCCGCTGCGTCAGTGCTGGGTCAGGCGCTCGACCTGCTGCGTGACGGCAAACCGGCCCGGCTGACCGTGCCCAGGGATGTCGAGGAAGAACGCCTCTTCAGCCAGGCGCAGTTGCTGACGGCCAAGCCCGTTCTCTATGTCTGCAATGTCGAGGAAGACAGCGCCGCCACCGGCAACGCCCATTCGGCGCGGGTGTTCGAGAAGGCGGCAGCCGAAAATGCCAAGGCGGTGATCGTGTCCGCCGCAATCGAGGCCGAACTCGTCACCATGCCGATCGAGGAGCGCGCGGAATATCTGGAAGCGCTGGGCCTTACCGAGGCCGGTCTCGCCCGCATCATCCGGGCGGGCTATGAGCTGCTGGGGCTCATCACCTTCTTCACCGTGGGGCCGAAGGAAGCCCGCGCCTGGACGGTGACCAAGGGGTCCAAGGCACCACAGGCGGCGGGCGCGATCCATACCGATTTCGAGAAGGGGTTCATCCGGGCCGAAACCATGGCCTATGCCGATTATGTCCAATATAATGGCGAGGCGGGGGCCAGGGAAGCGGGCAAGTGGCGCTCCGAAGGCAAGGACTATGTGACGCAGGATGGCGACATCATGCTGTTCCGTTTCAACGTCTGATTGATCATGCTGCGGCCGGGACAGATGCCTGCCCGGCGCAAGGCGGCCTTTCCGCCCAGCGTCGATGAAGGAACCAGGTTGCTCATACTGGGCAGCCTGCCTGGCGACGCCTCGATCAAGCAGGGCGAATATTATGCGCATCGCGGCAATGCTTTCTGGGCGCTGATGAGCGAGGTGCTGGGCGAGGATCTGCGCGGACTGCCCTACGCCATGCGGCTGAAACGATTGCGGGCGCGCGGCGTCGGGCTTTGGGACGTGATCGAGAGCGCAGATCGGGAGGGGAGCCTCGACAGCGCGATACGGGGCGCGGAGCTGCGCGATCTGGGCGCGTTCGTGGCAAGGCTGCCGAAGCTGGAGGCGATCGCCTTCAACGGCAAGACCGCCGCCCAGCATGGACGGCGCCAGATCGGGGGGCGGCCGGACCTTCATCTGATCGACCTGCCATCCTCCAGCGGAGCTTTCGCCAGCATGTCGCGGGAGGGCAAGCGCAGCGCCTGGATGGCACTGGCACCCTATGTCATTTTGCCGTCGACATCGGGCTGTTAAGCGGATGGGAATGCCATAACTTAAAGAGTCGCCTATGCTCCTGCGCTGCCTGCCCCTTGCCCTGTCGCTCGCTGTTCTGGCGGCCTGCACACCAGTCGATCAGAGACCCGCTGCCATTGCCGCGGTCGAAAACCGGCAAGCGGTCACCATCCTCATTTCCATCGACGGTTTTCGTCCGGATTATCTGCAGCGCGGCGTGACGCCGCATCTGAACGCGCTGGCGGAGGGGGGTGTCGAAGCGACGATGCGGCCGTCCTTCCCGACAAAGACTTTCCCCAACCATTGGGCGATCGTCACCGGCGACCGGCCGGACCGTAGCGGCATCGTCGCCAACACCATGGAGGACGCGGCGCGCCCCGGCGAGAAATTCACCATGGCGAGCGATGATCCCTATTGGTGGAACGAGGCCGAGCCGATCTGGGTGACAGCGGAAAAGGCGGGGTTGCGGACGGCGACGATTTTCTGGCCCGGTTCCAACGTCGCCTGGGGCGGGACCAGAGCAAAAGACTCGCCCAACGCCCTGTCCGGCGGCATCCGGCCGAGTGATTGGGCACAGTTCAACCAGCAGATTTCCGGCGTGCAACGGGTCGACGGCATATTGGACCTGCTGCGCCGTCCAGCGGATATCCGGCCGCGTTTCCTGACGCTCTATTTCGATGCGGTCGATACGGCCGGGCATGAGAATGGGCCGGACGCCGCGGAAACGACCAAGGCAGCGGGCGATGTCGACGGACAGATCGGCCTGTTGCTCGATGGGCTGAAAGCCTTGGGGCAGCCCGCCAATCTCGTCATCCTGTCCGATCATGGCATGGCCGCGAAATCCAGCGAACGGGTCATCGTGCTGGACAAGGTGGCCGACCCGGCCGATTATCGCATCGTCGAAAGCGGACCTTATGCGAGCCTGGACGCGACGCCGGGTCATGAGAAGGCGTTGGAAGCGCGCATCCTCAAGCCCCAGCCGCATATGCAATGCTGGCGCAAGGCAGCGATTCCTGGTCGTTTCCATTATGGTACGCACCGGCGGATACCGCCTTATTTCTGCCTCGCCGAAACCGGCTGGGTCATCCAGCCCAGCGCACCAGCCAAGCCCTTTGCCGGCGGCGATCATGGATGGGACAATCGCTCGCCGGAAATGCAGGCATTCTTCATCGCCCATGGTCCGGCGTTCGATCAGCGGTTTCGGCCACCTTCCAATTTCGACAATGTCGACGTCTATCCCTTGCTCGCGCGACTGTTGGGCATCGCTCCTGTCAGCAGCGACGGCAATCCTGCCGTGCTGGAAGGCCTCATACGGAAATAGGCGATACCGGTCTTCCCACTTCCACTTGACGTAAACGTAAACGTAAACGTAAAGAAAACCTAAGTCCGCATCCATTGCAATAGGAAACGGATTGGACATGAGCGAGATCATCTATTTCGAGGATACGGAAGTCGGCAGCAGCATCGAATTCGAGCCGCTGACGGTCAGCCGCGAAGAGATTGTCGATTTCGCACGCGCATTCGACCCCCAGCCCTTCCACCTGTCGGACGAGGCAGCGGCGCTGACGCATTTCGGCAGCCTGGCATCCAGCGGCTGGCATACGACGGCCCTGGCGATGAAGATGATGGTCGCCGCCTGGCAGGCAAATCCGGGGATGCAGGCGGCGAGCCTGGGCGCGCTGGGTGTCGACGAGCTGCGCTGGCTGCAGCCAGTGCGGCCCGGCGATACGCTGCACGGGCAGTCCGAGGTGATCGAGAAGAAGGCGTCCAAAAGCCGTCCGGAGATGGGCATCGTCAAGACGCTGGTAACCGTCTTCAACCAGCGCGATGAGCCGGTGCTGACGATGAAGCCGATCGCGATGTTCAGAACCCGTCCGGCTTGACCCTTTCCGCCGCCGGTTGATTGGCACGGGCGTCGGCGGCCATGATACGGATTGTCGGCGTCGCCGCGCTGGCGATCTGAATAGTGTGAAGACCCGGCGCAAGGTCGAACCAGACGATCTTGCGGATGCCCGAACAGTCCGGGCCATGGCCGTGATCCACCGACGGAAGGGCTGTTTTCCCGGTAGCGGCGTCGACCCAGGCCCCTTCCGACAGCGCTATGCCGATGCGGGCGGCGCTCTTGACGGCGAGGGTGAAAAGGCCGCCATGGCTTTTCGGCACATTCCTGCCCGGGGGCACGGCATATTGGACCTGCGTGCCGGGCCGCAGGGTCGCCGTGACGGGCTTGCCCAGGATCAGGCGCGGTGCCGTGGAGGCCGTGGCACCCGCGATGGCCGTTCCGCTTTGCGTCCAGCTCGTCCACGGCTCCGCAAGTGGCGCGGGGCTGGCGCAGCTATCGGGAGCGGCGTGGGCAGCCATGGGGCAGAGCGCCAGCAGGAACAGCAGCCGCTTCATCCTCATTTCCTTTCTATTTCCGGCCGAACAATTTTTCGATGTCGCCATGGCCCAGCTTCACCCAGGTCGGGCGGCCATGATTGCACTGGCCGCTGCGGGGAGTGATTTCCATCTCGCGCAACAGGGCGTTCATCTCGGCAACGCTCAACACCCTTCCCGCCCGGACCGAGCCGTGACAGGCCATGGTCGCCGCGACCAGATCGAGCCGTTCCTTAAGCGATAAGGCGCTGTCATAGGCGGCGAGATCATCGGCCAGATCGGATACCAGTCCCTGCACATCGCCCTGCCCCAGCATGGCCGGGGTGGCGCGTACCAGCATGGCGGCCGGGCCGAAACGTTCCAGTTCCAGCCCGAAATCCCTGAGTTCCTCGATCCGCGCCTCCAGCCGGTCGCATGCCGGTTCGTCCAGTTCCACGACTTCGGGCAGCAGCAGCGCCTGAGAGGCAATACCCTGCCCGTCCATGGCGCGGCGCATGCGTTCCAGGGTCAGGCGTTCATGCGCGGCATGCTGGTCGACGATCACCAAGCCATCCTCCGCTTCGGCGACGATATAGGTGCGGGCGACCTGTCCGCGGGCGACGCCGAGGGGGAAGCTGGTACCTTCGGGAGCGGGCGCGGCGGCCGGTTCGGCGCGGGCCTGCGGCGGGGGAGCGATGAAGCCGGGGCGGCGATCCGCCACCGTGTAGTTAGGCATCGGCGAAGGTCCGCCCGCGGCCTCGAAGATCGGCATGGCGCTGATCGGCGTCGGGGAAATGGGTTCGGACTTCCACGCCGATAGAGCCGCCGGATCGGCATGCTGCACGGCGCGAAAACCCTCCGCATCGAGGGCGCGGCGCAGGCCGGAGACGATCATGCCGCGGACCAGCGCGGGATCGCGGAAGCGCACTTCGGTCTTGGCCGGATGGACATTGACGTCGACCTCCAGCGGCGGAACGTCGAGGAACAGGGCAACCACCGGATGCCGATCCCGCGCCAGCATATCGGCATAGGCACCCCTGACCGCCCCCACCAGCAGGCGGTCGCGCACCGGGCGGCCGTTGACGAACAGGAACTGATGATCGCCCACCCCGCGATTATAGGTCGGGATCGATGCGACGCCGGACAGGCGAACGCCTTCCCGCTCCAGCGCGACGATCACATGATTGTCCGCCAGTGCACGATCGGTCAGCGCGGCGACGCGGTCCTCGCGCGCTTCATCGGCCTGCACGCCCAGCACGCGGCGGCCGTCATGCTCCATGCTGAAGGCAACCGAGGGATGCGCCATGGCCAGCCGCCGGACGATATCGAGGCAGGCGGCATATTCCGCCTTGGGCGACCGCAGGAATTTGCGGCGCGCGGGCACGCGCGCGAAAAGCTGTTCGACAGTGACGCGGGTGCCGGGCGGCAGGGCAGCAGGACCTTCGGCGATCACCACGCCATTGTCGACGGTCCGGTTCCAGCCGTCCCTGCCCAACGGCCTGCTGTCGATCGAGAGCCGGGCCACGCTGGCGATCGAGGGCAATGCCTCGCCCCGGAACCCCAGAGTCGCAACATTCTCGATCGCATCATCGGGCAGTTTGGAGGTGGCATGGCGTTCCAGCGCCAGGGCGATCTCCCCCGATTCCATGCCACAGCCGTCGTCGCTCACCTCGATCCGATCGAGCCCGCCATGGGAAATGCGGATCGCAATGCGCCTCGCCCCCGCATCCAGCGCGTTTTCAACGATTTCCTTGAGCGCGCTGGCGGGTCTTTCGACCACTTCGCCCGCGGCGATGCGATTGACCAGATGTTCGGGCAGGCGGCGTATTGACATTGATTAATGACTAGCCCAAGCGAGCGCTTTCCGCGAGACGCATGCCCATAAAAATTGGCGACCATGATTGGTTATCCAGGGGGCCGGCGAAACGTAGGGCGAACTTTCCGACTGTCCCGGTTCGCTTCGCCGGGGGGTGGGCTGAACAGGAACAGGCATGTCGATCTTCTCGCGACTTTTCAAACTCTCGTCTCAGGACATGGCCATCGACCTCGGCACGGCCAATACCGTGGTCTATGTGCGCGGGCGCGGCATCGTGCTCAACGAACCCTCCGTGGTCGCGGTCGAAACGTTGAATGGCGTAAAGCGCGTGAAGGCCGTCGGCGACGACGCAAAGCTGATGATGGGCAAGACCCCCGACTCGATCGAGGCGATCCGGCCGCTGCGAGACGGCGTGATCGCGGACATCGATGTCGCGGAACAGATGATCAAGCATTTCATCACCAAGGTGCATGGCGGCAAGTCGCGTCCCTGGCGCTTCCCGGAAATCGTGATCTGCGTGCCGTCCGGTTCGACCAGCGTGGAACGCCGCGCGATTCGCGATGCAGCGAGCAATGCGGGCGCTTCCCAGGTCTTCCTGATCGAGGAGCCGATGGCCGCCGCGATCGGCGCCGACATGCCCGTCACCGAGCCGATCGGGTCGATGGTGGTCGACATCGGCGGCGGCACGACTGAAGTCGCGGTGCTTTCGCTGCGCGGCCTGGCCTACACCACCTCGGTCCGCGTGGGGGGCGACAAGATGGACGAAGCCATCGTGTCCTTCGTGCGCCGTCATCACAATCTGCTCATCGGTGAAGCGACCGCCGAGCGGATCAAGAAGCAGTTCGGCGTCGCCCAACCCCCCGAGGACGGCGTGGGCGAAACGATCCACATCAAGGGCCGCGACCTGGTGAACGGGGTTCCCAAGGAAATCTCGATCAATCAGGGCCAGATCGCCGACGCGCTGGCCGAACCGATCAGCACCATCGTCGAGGGCGTTCGCATCGCACTGGAAAACACCGCGCCGGAACTCGCCGCCGATATCGTCGATCAGGGTATCGTGCTCACGGGCGGCGGCGCGCTGCTGAAGGGGCTGGACGACGAGCTGCGCGACGAGACCGGCCTGCCCGTCACCATCGCTGAAGATCCGCTGACCTGCGTTGCGATCGGTACTGGCCGCGCAATGGAGGATCCGATCTTCCGGGGCGTTCTCCAGACCGCTTAAGGGGGCAAGTGGATGGCGCGGCCACCCAGCCGACGCCCCGGGCACAACCGGAAGGCGCAATATAGCCTCTTCGCCAGCTATGTCGTGGCGGTGACTGGCGCCGCCATCGGCCTGCTTCTGGTGGTTGTCGCCATATTCGATCCGACCGGCTTCGCCGCGATCCGCATCGCGACGGCGGAAATCACGCGCCCGGCCTCGGTCGGCCTCAAGAATATGGTGAGCGGGGTCAGTTCGATTGACGAGGTGCTGGCGAGCTATTGGCATGCCGGCTCCCAGAATGTCGCGCTACGCCGCCAGGTAGAAGCCGACCGCAACCGAATCATCGAGGCGAAGGCGGTGGCGCAGGAGAATCTGCGCCTCAAGAAGCTGTTGAAGCTGGTCGAGGATGATGGCAGCGAATTGCTGACCGCGCGGCTGATCGCCTCTTCCTCCACCAGCACGCGGCGGCTGGCGCGGCTGAACGCGGGGCGCTGGCAGGGCGTCCGGCCGGGCATGCCCGTGCGCGCGCCCGAAGGGCTGATCGGGCGCATCCACACGACCACGCCCAATACGGCCGAAGTGCTGCTGCTGACCGATACCAGCAACATCGTGCCGGTCCGGCGCGCCAATGACAGCGTGCCCGCCATTTCGACGGGCCTTGGCGACGGCACGCTGGAAGTCCGGGCGCTGGCAGCGGGACGCAATCCCTTCAAGCCGGGGGACCTGCTGGTGACATCGGGCATTGGCGGCATCTACCAGCCCAATATCCCGGTCGCGGTGATCGTGCGCATCGAGGGAGAGATCGCCTATGGCGTTCCGCTCGCCAATCCATCGAAGGTCGATGCCGTGGTGGTGGAGCGCTCCTTCGAGGAAGTGGTGACGCGACCCGAACCCAATGCTCCCGCGCCGCCGGTCGAACCCGAAGCGGCCACCAACGCCATCCACTCGCCCGGCCCATGATCGATCCGCATCTTCAGCATGTACCGCGTCTGGGCCGTCACCCGTCGCGCTTCCGGCTGGTAGGCACGCCGGTGATCACGGTCATGCTGGGGTCGCTGGTCACTGCGCTGCCGGTAATCGCCCAATCACCGTCGATGCCGATATTCGGCCTGTTGCTGCTGCTGTCCTGGCGGCTGCTGCGGCCCGAATTGTGGCGGGCATGGATCGGCCTTCCGCTCGGCCTGTTCGATGATATCGCCAGCGGACAGCCCATCGGCTCCGCCATGTTCCTCTGGACCGTCACGCTGATCGGGATAGACGCGATCGAACATCGCATGGTCTGGCGCAGCTACCGGCAGGACTGGTTAATCGCGACGGCTGCGATTATCTTCTCCATCGCCGGGGGCGTCTTCTTCGCGCACATCACCGGTGGAGGAAAAATCAAGCTGTTGCTGGTAGCGCCGCAAATGCTCTGGACGGTCCTGCTCTTTCCCTTTGTCGTCCGGCAATGTGCCCGGATCGACCGCTGGCGCGTGATGGCATGAAGCTGTCCTTTCTCAAGAAAAAGACCGTTACAGAAGCTTCCCTGTCCTTCACCTTCACGCGGCGCGCGATGGTGGTCGGCGGCCTGCAGGCCGGCATCGGCGCGATGCTGGTGACCCGCATGGCGTGGATCAGCGTGGCGGAGAATGAGAAATATAATCTTCTATCGGAAAGCAACCGGGTCAATCTAACGCTCATTCCGCCACGGCGCGGATGGATCATCGACCGAAACGGCCGCCCGCTGGCGAACAACCGCACCGATTTCCGCGTCGATCTGATCCCCGAGCGCATGACCGATCCGGAGGGAACGATCCGCAACCTCACGCATCTGCTCTCGCTGACCGACGATGAGGTCGACCGGATCAAGGATGAACTGGACAAGTCCGCCGGTTTCCGCCCGGTGCAGGTGGCGGAAAAACTGACCTACGACCAGTTCGCTGCCGTTTCCGTGCGCCTGCCCGACCTGCCGGGCGTGGCGCCCAGCCAGGGCTTTTCGCGCAACTATCCGGCGGGGGCGACCGTCGGGCATCTGCTGGGCTATGTCGGCGCGGCATCGGCCAAGGAATTTGAGGAACGCAAGGATCCCTTGCTCATCACGCCGGGCTTCAAGGTCGGCAAGGATGGGCTGGAGCGCTCCTTCGACAAGGAATTGACCGGCAAGCCCGGCGCCAAGCGCGTGGAGGTGACGGCGCGGGGCAAGATCGTGCGCGAACTCACCACCCGGCCCGATACGCCGGGAAACCCGATCAAGCTCACCATCGATGCGGGCCTGCAGGAATATGCCGGGCGCCGCCTTGCCACGCAAAGCGGATCGGTGGTGGTGATCGACTGCCATAACGGCGATGTTCTCGCCATGGCGTCGATGCCGAGCTTCGATCCCAACAGCTTTTCCGACGGCATCAGCCATCTGGAGTGGGACATGCTGTCGAAGGACGACCATGTCCCCTTGCGCAACAAGACCTTGCAGGGCCTCTATCCGCCCGGATCGACGGTGAAGCCGATGGTTGCGCTGGCGCTGCTGGAAGCAGGGATTTCGCCGATGGATACGGTGAACTGTCCTGGCGCCATCCGCGTCGGCAACACGCTGTTCCACTGCCACAAGAAGCGGGGGCATGGCTCGCTCAACATGCGCGGCGCCATTGCCCAGAGCTGCGACATCTATTTCTACCAGATGGCACAGCGCATCGGCATGGATCGCATCGCCAGCATGGCCCGGCGCGTGGGCATGGGGCAGAAATTCCCCCTGCCCTTCCCCAGCCAAAGCTATGGCACGGTGCCCGATCCCGCCTGGAAACTGAAGAAATACAAGCAGAAATGGCAGGTCTACGACACGGTCAACGCAACCATCGGTCAGGGCTATATGCTGATCAATCCGTTGCAGATGGCCGTCATGGCTGCACGGCTGGCGACGGGCAGGCAATTGATGCCCAACTTCATCTTCGGCGCGCAGCGGCCGGCCCCGACGCCCGTCGGCGTCGATGAGGAGCATCTGGTCACGATCCGCGACGCGATGAGCGCGGTGGTGAATGGTGGCGGCACCGGCGCGGCGGCGCGGATCAACTTGCCCGGCGTGATGATGGCGGGCAAGACCGGCACGGCGCAGGTCCGCCGCATCACCATGACCGAACGCGGCGGCGGCGTGCGCAGCAATGCGTCCCTGCCATTCAAACTGCGCGACCATGCGCTGTTCCAAGGGTTCGCGCCGTTCGACAATCCCCGCTACGCCATTGCCTGCATCATCGAGCATGGCGGCCACGTCAACAGGGTCGAGGACGCGCCGATGATCGCGGCCGACACCATGACCTTCCTGTTCGATCAGGCAAAGGCGATGGAAAAGCTGGAGACGCTGGAAAAGGATTGGGGCGGTCCCCCGGCCGACCGCATGGCGCGCCAGATGGCGGCCTATCGCCTGGCCAAGGCGATCGAGAAGGGTGAGGCGCCACCGCCGCAAGCGGCCAATGCGGCCAATGCCGCCAATGGGGCTGAGCCGGGCAATGCCGCGACGGGTGCGACACCGCCACCACCCGCTCCGCCCGCGGCGGCCGATGACGACGACACACCGCCACCCCCCGGCCCCGGCGCAGGCACGGCGCAATGAGCATCGTCCCGGAACCCCTGACCCAATTTCCCTGGCGGGTGCTGGGCATATTGCTGGCAATCGCCGGATTTGGCACGCTGGTCCTCTACAGCGCGGCGGGGGGCAGCATCACCCCTTGGGCAATCAACCAGGGCGTGCGCTTCATCATCTTTGCCTGCATGGCACTGGTGCTGAGCCGGATACCATTGGAGATTTTCGCGCGATTTGCCTTTCCCGCCTATGGCAGCGTTCTGGTTGCATTGCTGCTGGTCGAGCTGATCGGCGGTGTCGCGGGCGGCAGTCAGCGATGGATCAATCTAGGCTTCATGCAGTTGCAGCCGTCCGAATTCATGAAGCCGATCATCGTGCTGGCCGTCGCCCGCTTCTATGCCTTGCTGCCGGTGGGCGAGATCAGGCGCTGGAACGCGATCTGGCCCGCTCTCGTGCTGATCGGCGTCCCCTTCATGCTTGTGCTGGTGCAGCCCGACCTCGGCACCGCGACCATGATCGCGGCAGGCGGGGTCACGGTGATGTTCCTGGCGGGCCTTCCTCTGCGGCTGTTCGTCGGATCGGGACTGGCCTTCGCCTGCATCGTGCCGATCGCCTTCAGTTTCCTGCATGATTATCAGAAGAACCGGGTCTTGATCTTCCTCGATCCGGAAAGCGATCCGCTGGGCGCGGGATATCATATCAGCCAGTCGAAGATCGCAATCGGTTCGGGCGGCATCTTCGGCAAGGGCTTCCTCCAGGGGACGCAAAGCCATCTGGATTATCTGCCCGAGGGGCATACCGACTTCGTCTTCGCTACCATGGCGGAGGAATGGGGGCTGTTGGGCGGGCTCCTGCTGATCGGCGCGTTCATGCTCCTGTTCCGCTGGGGCATCGGCGTATCATTGCGCGCTCAGGACAAATATGCGCGGCTGGTCGCAGCCGGGCTGACCACGACCGTCTTCTTCTATGTCGCGATCAACCTGATGATGGTCATGGGCCTGGCACCGGTAGTCGGCATACCCCTGCCCTTCATGTCCTATGGCGGATCATCGATGCTGACGGTCATGCTGTGCGTCGGCATCATCATGGCCATCGAACGGTCCGGCAGGCGCGGCAGCCGGCCCGGCAATTGGGGTTGAATCGGCCCTGTTCACAAAAATTTGACCAGGGACGCGATTTCCTGTTTGCAAAGTCGGATGCGGCTGCTAACAGCCCGCCCACGCCAAGGCAACGGCCCGATCGGGATCAGCCGGAAGCGAATGTGGACGCATAGCTCAGTTGGTAGAGCAGCTGACTCTTAATCAGCGGGTCCTAGGTTCGAGCCCTAGTGCGTCCACCAGATTTTTCGGATATCGGCATCAGCCGGAAGCCGGCGTGGACGCATAGCTCAGTTGGTAGAGCAGCTGACTCTTAATCAGCGGGTCCTAGGTTCGAGCCCTAGTGCGTCCACCAAAACGGTGCTTCACCAAATTTCGCTGGATCACTGGCTTTCCCAGCCTCCCGTCAAACGGGAAGAGCGGTCGTGAACTTCGTCATCGACAGCGCGAAATGCGAAGCGGCGCCCGATACCGAGGGGTGGCCGAGCAGGGTCATCATCAGGAACCGGTTATAATCGGCAACATCGGCAACCACGACCCGCAACAGATAGTCCCACTCGCCGGACATGGAGAAGCATTCGACGATTTCGGGACGGCCATCGACAAATTGCTCAAAGGCCTTTCTCGCCTCCTGCGCATGGCTGCGCATGCGGATGTTGCAAAGGACGTTGACGCCGCGACCCAGCTTTTCAGGATCCACCAGGCGTACCGTCCCGGCAAATATACCCGCGCTCTCCAGTGCCTTGATCCGGCGCCAGCAGGAGGCGCTGGACGCCCCAACCCGTTCCGCCAGATCGGCATGGCTGAGGGTTGCGTCCTGCTGCAAGGCCGCAATGATCTTGCGATCTATGGCATCGATTTGTCGATCCTGTTTCACATAGGCAGCATAGCTCGCCACGGCATTTCGTCCAGTACCGTTTCATCGCAATGGAAATTCTTGATTCATTGCCAGCCGGGCGACGCGAATTTGCCCTTTACGGTGAAGCGGTATATTCTGGCGCTGGGTCGTCGTACGACGATGGGGGGCTACGTGAATGATCGACCTTTCTCCTCAACCCCGTGACAAGGGATCTGGCCCGGCGCCATCCACGACGCCGCACCACGATCCGCTGCCGGGACAGACGGGAAGCCAGGAAAAAACAAGGTCCTGGTGGTATTTTTCCCACGAGCATGCAGAGCTCGCCGTGCAGCGGTTTTCGCGTTGGGCCGGACCTGCGGTTCTGCTGATGACGCTCCTGCTGCTGGGTTTATGGTTAATATATTGATCCGCTTTACGATTCGGAAAAATCGCGTCGCCCGACGACGATGATTCACCGCAATGCGGCAATATCCTGACACAATTCGTCGCAAATAGAGGGCGGAACGTCTATTAAGACGAACGGATCGTCGGAAAAGCGGGGCCAAGCGTCCCAGCACCGATTGTCAGCCCCGATCATTTATGCCCTGCTGCTCCGCAACAAAATCATAACGCAGCGGATGTCTGATGCTTACCCACTGCCTCCCGGCGGTGGTCGGTTTGACGTCATGACACAAAAAGGGTTGCAGATGTCGAAAATTGATCTGGCGATAACAGGAGTCCCCAGTCGCCAGCCCGCCGCAGCCGCAGGCCAGCGAAATGCCAGGCTGTGGCTTTGCCTGCTTCTGCTGGTCGCCGACATGGCGGCGCTGGCCACCGGCTTCGGGCTGGGGTTTCGCGCGGCCGGCTTGGCGTGGATATGGGACGGGCAATGGCAGGCTCTGGCGGGCGGCATGATCGTTTATGCCGTGCTCGCCTTTCACAACCAGGCCTACAATCCCAATTGCCTGACGCACATGACCCAGTCCTGCCGCAGCGCGACCATGGCCTTTGCCGGGACGCTGCTGATCTTCCTGCTGGTCTTCTTCTCGCTGAAGGCGACGGCGGAATTGTCACGGTTGGGGGTGTCGGCGGGAATATTGTGCGCCGGGACGCTGCTCGTGCTCCAACGCCTATTGATCGTGCACACGGTGAAGCGGAATTTCGCCGATGGATTGTTCGCGCAACTCTTGATCATCGACGATGGCGAAATCCCGGAGGACGTCAGCGACATGGTAATGGTCGAGGCGGGTGCCGTCGGTCTCAGGGCCGATCTGGACGATCCCTATATGCTGCACCGGCTGGGAACGATGCTGCGCGACTTCGACCGCGTCGTGATCTCTTGTCCAGCGGAGCGCAAGGCGGACTGGGCGCAGATGCTGAAGGGCGGCAACATATTGGGCGAGATCATCGTGCCGGAGCTTGACCCGATGGCGCCGCTGGCTGTGCAGGCCTATCGCGGAACGCCGACGCTGGTGGTGTCGCGCGGCCCGCTCAATCTGGCCGACCGCGCCAAGAAGCGGCTGCTGGACATTGCGCTGACGGTGCCGGTGCTGATCATCCTGTCGCCGCTGATGGCGGTGATCGCCATACTCATAAAGCTGGACTCGCCGGGACCTGTCTTCTTCAAGCAGGAGCGGATCGGGCGTGGCAACATGCTGTTCCATATCCTGAAGTTCCGCAGCATGAAGGTGGAACAGTGTGACGCTGCTGGCGCCACCTCCACCCAGCGTGACGATAACCGCATCACGCGGATCGGCGCCTTTATCCGCAAGACCAGCATTGATGAACTGCCGCAACTCATCAACGTATTGCTGGGAGAGATGAGCCTGGTGGGCCCCCGCCCCCATGCGCTGGGTTCGACCGCGGAGGAGCAGCTCTTCTGGCAGGTCGACCGGCAATATTGGCATCGCCATGCGCTGAAGCCCGGCATCACCGGCCTTGCCCAGATCCGGGGTTTCCGAGGCGCCACCGAAACCCGGCGCGACATATTGAACCGCGTCGAAGCAGATCTGGAATATCTGCACGGTTGGAGCCTGACGCGGGATATCGCCATCCTCTTCGGCACGCTCAACGTGCTGGTCCACAAGAACGCCTATTGACGCCGACTCGGAGGAGGTCGCCACGACGCGGGGAGGCAAAAAAGGTTCCGGAAAAATGTTTCGGATCAGGAATTTATGCGATGAAGTGTTGCCAACTACGGTTCGTCGCACGAAAATCCTATCACAGATCAAGATTTCCCGCGCCGCTGTCGTCATATGCGACGAAATGATGTCACTTCTCGCCCGCTCCCAACTTTTTGTTAACCGCGAAATCGGATATTAACGCCATCAGCAAGCGAGCGGCGGGAATATGGACGTGGCGGAAGATTTTGCAGGCGTTGCGGTAGTACAGGCTTCATTGGTCGACACGGCGGAGATCCGCCGGGATGTGTCGGTTCATGCCAACCCCATGACTTTCGCGGATCGCGCGGAAAGTGGCGTGCAGCTGCTCTCGCGCTGGGCCGGAATATTGGCTTTCGTCGGGGCGGTGGCGGCGATTGCCTATCTGATCTTTTGATCAGAATCGCGACTTAACAAGCTTTCTCCCAGATTAACAGATTTCAGGGTGCGCCGGATGGTTCCGTCGCGCCCTGTTTGCGATGAACCGAGACGTTGCTTTGCTGCGATAAACTGCATTTCGGCCAGTGTGTTTTACCTGGAAACATGTCTAGCATGCCCAGATTGCTGCAATGCAATAAAGGGTCGCTAAGTTTGAATAGAGATAATAATTCCCATTTGGGGAGCGGTATTCGCTCGCCCTTCAGACCAGAAACTCTTTTGTCGCAATCCGCCAGGGCCATTGCGTTAAGTGGTGTTGCAATGCTGGCGACGATGCCTTCCGTCGTTCACGCCCAGGATGATGACAGTCAAACGGAACGGAAACAGCAGAAGGTCTATGACCCGGCGGAGGAAAAAAGGCTCAGGGATTATGGCCTGCACCTGACTGCGGGTCTCGATCTGCTCTATGACGATAACGTCTATCGCGTGGATGACCGGATAGAGAAACCGACGAGCGACCTCATCGTCACCCCCTCACTGGAGGCGACCTTCGGCAAGCCGATCGGCCGTCACGATATATTGCTGCGCGGAAAGGTCGGGTACGACCGGTTCGTCTCCCAAACCCAGCGCAGCAAATTGCGGATCGATACGGAGGCGAAGGCGAATATTCGCTTCGGCGCGACCTGCCTTGTGACGCCGCACGCCTCCTATCGCCAGCAGCGCGCCGATTATGGCGACCTCAATTCAGCGACGGAAAATCTCCAGAAATTCTCCACCGCAGGCGCGGATTTCACATGCGAGCGGCCGGGGCTCTTCCCCGTGGCCAGCTACAGCCACGACACCACACGGAACGCAAGCCAGTTCGACTATGCCGATCAGACCAGCGACACCTTCATGGGCGGCATCGGCTATGCCATGCCCAGCCTGGGCACGCTGACCGCTTATTATGAGCGGGTGAACAGCACGCGCGACACGCTGGGGATCGAGAACCGGATCAACAGCTACGGCCTGCGCTTCCAGCGATCAGTGTCGCCGCTGACGCAGATCGATGCCGATGTGCGCTGGCTGAACGTGAACAGCGATAGCGCGGCCGTCGGCGGCTATGATGGCCTGGGCTGGAACGTGAAGCTGTCGACAACCGCGATTCCGCGCCTGAAGCTGACCGGGGAGACGGAACGCGCAATCATCAACGACAGCCTGATAGCCAGCGGCTTCGCCATTGAAAGCCGCTACCGCGTCGGCGGAGAGTTTTCGATTTCGGAACTGACATCGGCCGGCCTGTATGTCGAATGGGACCGGCGTAAATTCCGGCAGGATGCGGCACTTCGTCCCTATTCGATCACTGCTGATCGCAATCGTCGCTTTGGCGGCATATTGACCAGGAAACTTTCCGATCGTTTCGACATTACGCTCGACGCCCAGCACTATACCCGCAGAACTGACACCAGTGTTTCCAACTATAGCGGAACGCAAGTGACGCTGGGAGCCGCTCTGCGCTTTTAACCTCCAAATATTGGGAGCCAATGGCTGTGAAAGCTGAAACTCTCCTGAAATCTCTCTTCGCCCTGCTGATCGTGGCAGGAACGGTGCCCGCGACTGCTCAGACGGCGGCCGGAACCGCGGCAGCGACCAGCGCCACGTCCCCTGCCCCGCAGGCGGCAAGCGCCGGTTATCAACTCGGCCCCGAGGACGAGGTGAAAATCTCCGTCTTCGGCCAACCGGACCTGTCCACCACGACCCGCATCAAGGCAGACGGCACCGTCGTTCTGGCTCTGGTCGGGGCGGTTCCCGCGCAGGGCAAGACCACCGCGCAGCTCGCCAACGATATCGCGGCGGGTTACGCCAGCGGCGGCTACCTGACCAAGCCGTCGGTCAGTGTCGAGGTGAACACTTATGTCAGCCGCTTCGTGACGGTGCTCGGCAACGTACCGCAGGCGGGCAACTATCCGCTGGATCGCAACTATACGGTCGCCTCGATGCTCGCCAAGGCGGGCGGGTCGACCAAGGACGGCGCCAATGCCGTCATCCTGACGCCGGCCGACGGCAGCGGCCCGGTGCGCATCTCGCTGGCCGACATGGCGGCGGGGGCCATGCGGCAGTTGCAGCCGGGCGATACGCTGTTCGTGCCCCCGGCCGAGAAGGTCTATGTCTATGGCCAGGTCCAGCAACCGGGCGCCTTCTCCTATGTGCCGGGGCAAAGCTTCCGCCAGGCATTGGCGCTCGCGGGCGGCCCGACGCTGGCAGGTTCAACGAAACGCATAAAAGTCCGCCGGGAGGGGAAGGAAATACAGGCCAATCTGGATGATCCGGTAAAGCCTGAAGATGTCCTCATCATCCGGGAGAAGCTGTTTTGACGACCATCGATCAAGGCTTCACGCAACAAAGGTCCGGTATGCTGGACTGGCTGACATCGCTGACGCGCAGCAAAGGCGAGCGCCGCAGCGACCGGGTCATTCCCGATACCGTGCCACTCCATCTCGACGTGCCCGCGCTGCCGGGATTCAGGCTGGAGGGATCAGACGAGGAGGCGCCGAGGGATGGCCCCCGGCCGCTCTCGATGAGCGCCCTGGCCGCGCCGATCAAGCCGATCAGCCTGCGCCGGGACAGCATCTATTCGGCCTTCAACACCGCCCTGCCGGTGACCGATCGCCACGGGTTGGCGGGCCGCAACAGCGAACTGGAAAAGCTGGTCGAAGCGATCGTCGTCCAGCGCAAACATGCGGTGATCTTCGGCACGCGGGGATCGGGCAAGACATCCCTTGCCCGCGTATTCGGCGATCTGGCCGATGAGGCGGGATGCGTCGCGCTCTATGCCTCCGCCAGCGGCGAGGCCAATTTCGACACGCTGTTCCGGCCGTTCCTGACCGAATTGCCGATGAGCGCGGCAGGTCGCGAGCGGGTCGCCAGGATGGCGAACGAACCGCTGGACGTCTCCCGCCTCTCCGCCCTGCTAGTGGAGGAGGTGCGGGAACGCTCCATCCTGATCCTGGACGAATATGACAGGGTGCAATCGGAAAGTGCGAAGCAGGATGTGGCGACGCTGCTCAAGCTGCTGACCGACATTCATTCGCCGGTGCAGATCGTGCTGGTCGGCATCGCAAGCGACATTGACGGGCTGATCGCGGCCCACCCCTCCCTGCGCCGTCACCTGGCGCCGCAGAGGGTCGCGCCAATCCCCAAGCCCGCGCTCGAACGGCTGCTGCTGTGCTGCGCCGACAATGCCCGCCTGTCCATCGATGCCGAGGCGCTGGACGCGCTGTCGGGGGCAGCGATGGGTTCACCCTATCATGCCCGCCTGTTCGGCATGTCGGCGGCGCTGATCACCGAGGCCGCGGGGCGGGATCGCCTGACCCTGATGGATGTCGAGCAAGGGCTGGTATCGGCGCTCGAAGACTGGAAGGAAATGAGCGGCGCCACTTATGCGCTGTTCCAGCGGATATTGTGGGAGGCGGGTTCCTCCAAGCGGATGATCGCGCTGGCCGCGGTGGTCGCTTCGCAAATGTCGGCCATTTCCCATGACCGGCTGGTTCACACCGGCCATGAAGTTCTGGGGGGCGGATCGATCATCGAAGGGCAGGCCCGCGATGCCATGGCCCGGCTGCAACCTGCGCTGGTGCCCACGCCCAATGACGAACTCTGGATGTTTGAAGATACGCTGGGACCGCAATTCCTTTTGCTGATGGCGAAGCAGCCGGCGCCGAGCGCGCCGCCCGCCCCGACCCCGGCCGAGGAAATGCGTGCCCTTCTCCGCGGAGTGGACGGGCTATGATCATGAACCCAATTGATTTGCTGGCGGCGCTTCAGGCCCGCTGGCGCACGGCGGCGATGATCGGCGGCATCATGTTCCTGCTGGTCGCGATCGCCACTTTCGTTCAACCGCGCAAATACCAGGGCACGGCTTCCCTGCTGCTGGACATGTCGCAGACGGACCCGACCAGCACGGATAATGCCCAGGGCGCAAAGCCCGACACCGATGCGATCATGGGAACCCAGATCGACATCATCAACAGCGCCAAGGTCGTCAATGCGGTCGCCAAGGAAGCCGGTATCGTCGATGCCCAGCCCAGCGACCTTCCCGCCGATGCCAGATTGCAGCAGGCGGCAACGCTGGTGACAAAGAACATGACCGTCACGACCGGGCGCCAGAGCAACGTCCTGCAGATCCAGTATATGGACCCCGATCCGCAGATGGCGGCGAAGGTGGCCAATCTGATCGCCACCACCTACATGCGCGAACAGGCCTCGTTGCGGGCTTCTCCCGAACGCGGCACCGCCAAATGGTTCGATCAGCAGACCGCCGAGGTGCGCCGCCGTTACGAACTCGCGCAAAGACGCCTGTCCGATTTCCAGCGCGCGCATGACATCATCGGCATCAACCGCATGGACCTTGAGGCCGAAAAGCTGAAGAACATGTCCCTTCAGCTCACGCAGGCCCAGGCCGATGCGGCTGCCGCCCGGTCCAAGGCGGGAGCGGGCAGCGTGTCCGACATCGAGGGATCGCTGATCGTCCAGAATCTGCAACAGCAGGTGGCGACGCAGGCCGGAACGGTATCCGAACTGCAAAAGACGCTCGGTCCCAATCATCCGACCATGGCGGCGGCCACCGCCCAGCTCGCGGAACTCCAGGCAAAGCTGGCCGCGGCACGCGCCAACCAGGCACGGGCAGTGAGTGCCAACAGCGTGGCGGCCACCCGCCGCGAAGGCGACCTCAAGTCCAACATGGCAGGCCAGGAGGATCGCATGATCCGCATGTCCGGCGTGCAGGACCAGCTGATGGTGCTCCAGCGCGACGTCGATGCGGCGCGGCAAACCTATGACACGGTGCGCCAGCGCTTCAACGAGGCGGCGCTCAAGAGCCAGATCTCGCAGCCCAATGCCAGCCCGCTGGACGAAGCGACCGTGCCGCTGCTGCCCGCCAAGCCGAACATCATGCTTTGGCTGATCGGCGGCATCGCGCTGGGCCTGATCGGCGGTACAGCCGCCGTGATCCTCATGGAGATCATCCATCCCCGCGTTCGCTCGGCCGCCGGCGTGGCCCGCGCGACCGAAGTCGAAGTCATTACCGAATTAATGCCTGTCCCCGCTCGTGGAGGCTGGTTCTTCAAACAGCAGGAGGCTGCATGAGACTGCGTTCCTCGGCAGGTGCCCCACCGCAATTGACGCCGGGCGGCACCGCTGCGCTGCGTCCCCGCGCCCGCGACACACAAAGCTTCGCCCGCCTGGCGGTGGAGCATGGCTTTCTGGCCGAAACCGAAGTGCACCGGGTCGAGGCGCATGCCCGGTCGCAGGGTCTGGCGCTGCATGATGCGGCGGTCGATCTGGGGCTGCTAAACGCCGACGACGCGGGCATGCTCGCGGCCCTGCAGGGCGGTTTCGCCCTGTTGCAGGAGGGTGACGAGCGGGTCGATCCGCTGGTCGTGACGGCCTTCGATCCCGCCGCTCCTTATGCCGCCAAGATGCGGACGATCCGCGCCAAGATGCGCGCCGCCGCCAAGGATGCCGATCCGGCATCGCTGCGCATGGCGGTGCTCTCGATCGAGGCGGGGGACGAGGCGGCCATCATGGCAGCCAATCTGGCGGTCGTGCTGGCCCAGATGGACGGGCAGACGATGCTCATCGACGTCGATATGGGCCGCCCCTCGCTCGACCGGCTGTTCCGGGTCGCCAACAAGGCGGGACTGGCCGAACAGCTGATGGGCAGCGCTGCCCTGCTGCCCGCCGCAAAGACCGCGATCGACGGCCTGTGGCTGATGACGGCGGGACGGGCATCGGGCAGCGCCGCGAGCCTCGTCACCAGGGGGCCGCTGGCCGATACGGCCAATGGCTGGGGCCTGCGCGACACCTCGATGCTGTTCTACCTCGCCGAGCGCAAGGGCGAGCAGACCCCCTATGGCAGCATATTGGCGGGTTTCGATGCTGTGGTGATCGTGGCGCGGCGGGGCGACACCGCCATTGCCGACATGCGGCGCGTCATCGACGATCTCGACCGCCATGGCGTGCCCATTGCCGGGACGGTGATTGCATGAGCGCCGAACAAGCATTGCCGCGCCGCCAGCCACTCCCCTCTCCCGGCCTGAACCGGGACGAAGCGATCGCGCATGTGGGCGGGGTTCCCGTCTCCACATTGTCGCTCGACGCCCTGATCCAGAAGATGCTGATCGAGGCGCCGTTGCGACGGTCACTGGACCAGCGGCCCTTGCTGATATTCGACTGCAATGGGCAGGGCCTGTCGTTGAATGCCACCGATCCGGCCTTCCAGGCCAATCTGGCGCAGGCCGACCTGATCCATGCCGATGGGCAGATCATCGTCGCGGCTTCGCGCTGGTTGGGCGGTCCTGCGATTGCCGACCGCTCAAGCACCACGGACATGTTCATCGACAGTCTCAAACCGGCGGCGGAAGCGGGTGTCAGCTATTATCTGCTCGGCGGCGAGGAGAAGGTGAACGCGCAATGCGCACGCGACATCGTGTCCACGGCGCCGGGACTTCAGGTGGCGGGACGCCGTAATGGCTTCTGGAAGCCGGAGGAGGAAGACGCCGTCATCGACGCGATCAACGCGGCGGCGCCGGACGTCCTCTGGGTCGGCACCGGAAAGCCGCGTGAACAGGCTTTTTGCGTGCGGAACCGCGACCGGATCAAGGCGGGATGGATCGTAAGCTGCGGCGGCCTGTTCAACTATATCACCGGCGATTATCCGCGCGCGCCGCTGTGGATGCAGAAGTCCGGCTTCGAATGGCTGCATCGCATGGCGACGCGACCCCGGGAGCTGGCCTGGCGCTATATCACCACCAATCCGCACGCGCTCTGGCTGATCTGGAAGCACCGCAATGGCTGAGATGCAGGCTGTGGGAGGCCGCGTCCAGCGCCTTGGCAGCATGTTCGGCCGTTTCGGCCTTGCCAGCCTGTCTTCGGCGATCGTCTCGGTCAGCCACTTACTGATCCAACTTTTTTCGATCCACCATCTGGGCACGGCGGCGATCGGCACGCTGGCCTTCCTGCTGGTGATCATCCAGTTCGGCTACAGCCTGTCCAATGCCCTGGTGTCGACCCCCTACACCATTGCCGTGAACCAGAGCGACGAGCCGGATGCCCGAAGCTTCGATTTCTTCTTTCCCGTGAATCTGATGCTGGCGGCCAGCCAGGGACTGATCTGCGCCGGGATCGCCTGGGTCACGGCTTCCCCGCTGGCGGCTCTGCTGTTCGGCCTTGCGGGAACGCTGTCGCTGATCCGCTGGTTCGGGCGGTCCAACGCCTATGCGCATCACGCGCCAGCCCGCGCCGCGCGGTCCGACCTTGCCTATGCCGGGACGATCCTCGCCGGATTGCTGATCGCGATGCGAACGGGCGCCGGCATGCCGGCCATCGGCGGGATGCTGGTGGCGGCCAGTCTCGTGGGCCTGCTGCCCTTCGGCCTGGCCTATCTGCGTCGGCATGTCGCGGTGGCGCCGGGACGCGCCCTCAGCGCCTATCGGCCGGTATGGAAGCAACAATCGGCCTGGACGCTGGTCGGCGTGCTGTCGACCGAGGCAACATCCAATTCGCACAGCTATATCGTGACGCTGCTGGCCGGGCCGACCGCCTTCGCGCCGATCGCGGTCGGAATGCTGTTCTTCCGCCCGGTCAATGTCTGCATCACCGCCCTCACCCAGCTCGAACGTCCGCGCATGACGCGGGCGGTCGCGCGGGGCGATCATGAGGCGGCGATCAAGTCCGAACGCATATTCATGGCCGCGCTGGTCGTGCTGTGGCTGGGGACATGCGTCGTCGCGGCAACCGCTCTCTATGCCTTTCCGGGCCTGATCCTGAAACCGACGCTGGACCAGAGGCTGGTGATGATCGCGGTGGGCCTGTGCGCCCTGCTCTCGCTGATCCAGTGCCTGCAAACGCCGATGAACGTCATGACCCAGGCACGCGGTGCGTTTCGACCGCTCGCCGCGCAAAGCATGCGCAGCTGCGGCGTCGGCGTAGCAGCCGTGACTCTGCTGGTGCTGGGGACGATGCCGGTCTTCTCCATCGCCGGCGTGGTCCTTTCCCAAATCGTCATGACGCTCGGTATCTGGCATCTCGACCGCCAGTGGCAGCGCCAGCAGGAGGCGTGCTGATCATGGCGACAAGCTGGCATCGCGGTGCCCACGCCACCCTGTCCATCCCGCAGACCGCCAATGGCGAAAGCCGGCGCATGGTCCTCGTCGCGCAGATTTTCTACTTCGTCTTCCTGATGATGGTGTTCATCGGCCAGCAGCCCTTCGCCATGCGCACGCAGGAAGAGCTGGTGGCGATGGCGCAGAACAACGACGGGTCGGACCTGTTCAAACAGACCCTGTTCATCGGTTTCGCCTTCCTGCTGACGGCCGTGCAGGTGATCCGCAACCATCCGCTGCGCTATCGCTTCACCTACTGGCCACTGGCGATCATGCTGGTCTGGTTCTTCGCCACCTGCGCCTGGAGTGTCGATCCGTTCGTATCGTTCAAGCGGGCCATGCAACAGTTGATAGTGATCTACATCACCTTTTGCGCCCTGTCGCTGATGGGTCCGGAACGGCTGTTCCAGTCGTTGCGCGCCGCATTGATCGTATCCCTGCTGATCTGCTGGATTTCGCTGCCGCTCACCCCGGCCGCCGTGCATCCGCCGACGGAAAGCGACCGCGCGCTGATCGGCGCGTGGCGCGGCTTCTTCTTCCACAAGAATATTGCCGGCGCCGTCATGTCGATGACCTTCATCATCTGCGGCAACAGCTGGATCGATACGCGCAAATGGTATTATGCCCTGTTCACGCTGCTCGCCTTCGTGTTCGTCATCGGGACCAAGAGCAAGACGTCCCTTGCCCTGTGCGTGGCGATGCTGGCGATCAGCAACTTCTATCGCATCCTCAGCGATTCCACTCAGAGGCGGGCGATATTGCTGTTGCTGCTGGGCGCCGGGCTGGTGGGCGCCATGGGGCTTTACATCGCCTACCAGCCGGTGATCGACCGGATCTTCGCTGATCCGACCTCTTTTACCGGGCGTGTTTCGATCTGGCGCGTCGTGTTCGCCTATATGCACGACCACCCCTATCTGGGCGCCGGATTTGGCGGATTCTGGCAGGTGGGCGCGCGATCGCCGGCGTTCGACTATATCAATGAACATTTCCAGCTTCTCATCGCCCATTCGCACAACGGCTATCTGGAAATATGGGCAACGACCGGCCCCCTCGGCCTCTTCCTGCTGCTGCTGTCCTTCATCGCCATGCCTGCGTGGTGGTTCCTCACCGGCGCGACGAAGGAGAACCAGCATCTGATGGTTCCGGCCTTCGCCATCTGGGTCTTCGTCGTCTATCACAATCTGCTGGAGACATCCTTCTTCGACCGCGACCGGCAGGTCTGGGTGATCTTCCTGGCCGCGATCGCGACCGCCCATGCGACCTTCAAGGCGAAACCGCGCCCGCTCTGGACCCGGGCGCGTCGACTATCGTCGCCGGAGGTCGCCCATGGCTAGGATCATGATATGCATAGCCACCTGCAAACGGCCGCTTGGCCTTCGCAGGACGCTGGAATCGCTGGCGGCGCTGCATACGGCCCACGCGCTGGAAGTGCTGGTGGCGGACAATGACGCCGAAGCGCAGGAGGGGCTTGCCGTCGTCGAAAGCCTCGCCAGCCGCGGCTATCGCTGGCCCATAGAGGCGCTGCTCGTCCGGGAGCGCGGCATCCCCTTCGCCCGCAACAGCCTGACGCAGGCGGTACTGGCACGGGCAGGGATCGACCATGTGGCGATGCTGGACGATGACGAGGCGGCGTGCCCGGGATGGATCGATGCGCTCGCCGATGCCGCCGCCCGATGGGATGCGGATGTCGTGGGTGGCGCCGTGCTGCGCGAAATGGACAGCCAGGTCGCACCATGGGCGGCACGCCATCCGCTGCTCCAGGCCAAACGGCGCGACCGATCCGGCCCGGTTCCCCTGGTCGACAGCACCGCCAATATCCTGATTTCCGCAGCGGCGCTGCGCAGCATGGGCGAGCGTCCGTTCGACGACCGGCTTGCCCTCACCGGCGGGGAGGACAAGCAGCTCTTCACCCGGATGCAACGGGCCGGGTTCCGCTTCGCCTGGTCGGAGGAAGCGGTCGTCACCGAACTCATCCCCGCCAGCCGCATCACCGCGAAATGGCTGCTGATGCGCGGTTATCGCGTCGGCATGACGGACATGATGGTCGAACGGTTCCACAAGGGGCGGCTGCGCACTTTGCTGGGCGAAGCGCCGCGGATCGCCGCCGGTTTCCTGGTCGGCTCGCTGGGCGCCATCACCACTTTCGACCGGGGCAAGAGGGTAGAGCGCCTCGGCAAGCTCTATCGCGCGGCGGGCAAGATCGCCGGCCTGGCGGGCATTCATTATGAAGAATATCGAAAGGTCCACGGCGCATGAGCGATGCAGCCCTCCAACCCTTTTTCTCCATCGTCATCCCGCTCTACAACCGGGCGGAGATCGTCGGCGATACCATAAGCTCCGTCCTCGCTCAGGACTGGCAGGATTTCGAGATCGTGGTGATCGATGACGGCTCCCGCGACAATCCGGGGCCCGTGATCGATGCCATCGGCGATGCCCGGGTGCGCTATATCCGGCAGGACAATGCAGGCGGCGGGGCGGCCCGCAATGCAGGGATCATGGCATCGAAGGGCCGCTATATCGCCTTTCTCGATTCCGACGACCTGTTCCTGCCGGGCAAGCTTTCCATCATGGCAAAGGCGCTGGCGGACGATGACGGCAGCGCCGTCCTCTATTCGCGCATGAAGGTGGACCGGGGCGTCGACCGCTACTGGATCAGGCCCGATCGCGGCATTCGCGAGGGCGAGGATGTGGGCGAATATCTGTTCTGCGCCAACCAGTTCATGCAGACCAGCACCATGGTCGTGCCGACCCGCATGGCGCAGGAGGTATTGTTCGATCCGGCATTGAAAAAGGGGCAGGATCTGGACTTCTGCGTCCGCCTGCAGGGTGCCGGTGCCCGCTTCCGGATGATCGACCAGCCGCTCACCGTCTGGCTCGACGCGACCGAGGCTGGGCGCACATCCTATGTGAAGGGTTACGAAACCTCGCTCGACTGGCTGGACCGCTGCGGCCATATGCTCACCAACCGGGCGAGACGGGGCTACAGGGCGACGGTGCTCGCCTATCATATGGCGCCGATCAAGCCCGTGGTCGCGATCAAGGACCTGGCCGTGGGCATGGTCGCCGGAGGGGTGCCGCCCAAGGTGATCGCCCGGCAGGTGCTCCGTTCCTATCTGCCCAAGCCGCTCTACCGCTCGCTGGTCAACGGGTTCGTGCTGCGCTTCGGAAAGGCGGGCGCGGCACATGGCGGAGCCACTTCGTGATGACCGCCTGGCAACCTCCGTCCCGCCTGAGGGCCGCCGTGGCCGTGCCCTTATTTTCGGTCGTGATCCCGACCTATCAGCGGCGTGATGCCGTGGTGGCGGCCGTCATGTCCGCGCTGGAACAGACGATCGCCATTATCGAGGTGATCGTGGTTGTCGACGGTTCGACCGACGGGACGGAGGTCGCCCTGGGCGCCATCAACGATCCGCGCCTCAAGGTCATCGTGCAGGAAAATCGCGGCGCCGCGGCCGCCCGCAACAAGGGCATCGATCATGCGCGTGGCCGCTATATCGCCTTCCTCGATTGCGACGACCGGTTCCTGCCCTATCACCTCGCCGATCTGCTGCCCTTGTTGCAGGAAAGCGAGGATGTGGTCGCCTATGGGCAGGTGCTGGCCGACCGGGGCGAAGGGCGCAATTTCCTGAAGCCGCCGCGCGCCATCGCCCGCGACGAGACGATGGACCGCTACCTGATGTGCGACCGGGGCTTCATCCAGACCAGCAGCCTGGCGCTCAGCCGCACGCTGGCGGAAAAGGTACGCTATCGCGAGGATGTGAAGTTCGGCGACGATACCGACTTTGCGATGCGGCTGTCGCTGGCCGGGGCGCGCTTCCTGATGACGGAGCGGCCCGGGACGATCTGGGCCGACCGGCAGACCGGCGACCGTTTGTCGCAGGTGCGAGGCAGCGTCGGCAGCCTGGGCTGGCTGAAGGATCTCAAGCCGCACATCTCTGCACGCGCCTTTTCGGGCTATATGGGCTGGCACGCAGCGAAAAGCATCTGGCCAACAAGCCGCCGCCGGGCGATGCGCTACTATCTCGAGGCCGTCTGCCGGGGAGCCTTCGGGCCAAGAATGGCGGCGACGGTGCTGTTGCAGATCGTCGTGCCCGATACGGTCTATCGACGCATGTCCGATCGCCTCATTGATCTGTCGCACATGATTGGTGGAAAAGGATAAGCCATGAAGCGTCGTGAATTTCTGGCGGGATCGCTGGCGCTGGGCGCCTGTTCCCCGGTGCCATCGAGCTTCGCACAGGAAAGCGTCTCGCCCGAGGGGCTTGCGGCCCATGCACGGCGGTCCGGCCGCTATTTCGGCGCGGCAGTCAAATCGGACCAGTTGCGTGACGATCCCGGCTTCGCCGCCGCCGTTGCCCGTGAATGCGATATTCTGGTCGAGGAATATGAACTGAAGCGCGGCACGACCGAGCGCTGGCCCGGCAAATATGACTTCAGCGGCGCAGACCAGATCATCGCCTTCGCTCAGCAGCATGGCATGCGGGCGCGCGGCCATGCGCTGGTCTGGTACGCGGCGCAGCCGCAATGGCTGGAACCGGCACTGCAACAGGCCGACCGCGCCGGGCGGGAAAAGCTGATGACCAGCTATATCGACGTCGCCATGCCCCGTTACGCCGGCAAGATCGGCGAATGGGACGTGGTCAACGAAGCCATCGAGCCCAATGACGGCCGCGCCGACGGCTTGCGCGCGAAAAGCATGTGGCTGGACGCGCTGGGCGAGGAATATATCGACATTGCCTTTCACCGCGCGAAGGAGGTTGATCCCCACCCCCTGCGGTTCCTGACCGATTTCGGGATGGAACAGGACTCACCCCGTTGCGAGCGGCGGCGGACGGCCTTTCTGAAGCTGCTCGACCGGTTGATGGCACGCAACGTGCCCGTCGACGCGATCGGCATACAAGGCCATCTGACGCCCTATAAGGAAAAGTTCGACCAGACGGTGTTCGCGCGCTTCCTGGAACAGCTCAACGGCTATGGGGTGGCGCTGGCAGTGACCGAGTTCGACATTGCCGATCGGGGCGGGCCGCCCAGCCCGGACAAGCGTGACCGTGAAGTCGCGTCGGTTGCCAAGGCCTTTCTGGACGTCGCGCTGGACAATCCGGCAATGCGTTCTGTCCTCTGCTGGGGTCTGTCGGATCGCTATAGCTGGCTGTCCAACTATCCCGATTATAAGTGGCCCGATGGCCAGCTTTCGCGTGGCCTGCCGCTGGACGGCGGGATGCGCCGCAAGGCTTTGTGGGACGCCGTCGCATCGGCTTTCGACACCGCACCACCCATGGGTAGGAGCCGCGCATGAGAATTTCCTCGCTGACGGGCCTGCGCGGCGTCGCGGCGGTGTCGGTGCTGTTGTACCACATCCCGCATAACCCGACGTTCGAGGCGTTCCGTATCCCGCTGTTTTCGCGCGCCTATCTGGCGGTGGACCTGTTCTTTATCCTGAGCGGCTTCGTCATTTCCTTCGGCTATCACGACCGGGTGGTCAATCATCCGGGGTGGGCGAGTTATACCGACTTCCTCATCAACCGCATGGCGCGGGTCTGGCCCCTGCACCTGATCGTGACGCTGGTGTTCATGGCGCGAATTATGCTCAACGTGTCGGGCAACCACGCCATCGACCTCAATGCGCCCAATATCGTCACCAACCTGCTGATGGTGCAAAGCTGGGGCTGGGGCACGGAACCCATTGCAGGCAATAGCTGGTCGGTCAGCACGGAGGTCGCGGCCTATCTCATCTATCCGCTGATCGCGATCGTCGCCTTTTCCCGCGCCGCCTGGGTGCAGGGTGCGCTGAGCGTCGGGATATTGGCGCTGGTCGCATCTTCGGGACTGGGTTCCAGCGGACCTCTGGATGTCAATGGCAGCGACACGGTGCTCACCCTGCTGCGTTGTCTTGCCGGTTTTTCGCTGGGCGTGCTGACCTATCGCTGTGCGGAACAGCCATGGTGCAGGCGGCTGATCGACCGGCCGGGCGGTTTTGCCATGGTCTGCGGCCTGATCGCCCTGGCCCTGATGCTGCCGGGGAAAGCCGATGTGCTGGTGGTCTGCCTGATGCCCGCACTGGTCCTGAGCTGCTATTATAACGGTGCGGCGGCGCGGGCGGTGATGGCCAATCCAGTGAGCTTCCATCTCGGCCTTATCAGCTATTCCATCTATCTCTGGCATCCGCTGGTGCGGGATGTGTTCGCGCGCGGCATGGGCGTAGCGCACAAGCATGGCATGACGGGATTCGACGGTCTGTTCATCGCGGCGATGCTGATCGCGACGTGGCTGCTCTGCTGGGCGAGCTATGCGCTGGTCGAGGTGCGCGGGCATCTGTTCATCAAATGGCTCCAGCGCGGCGGCAAGTCCCGCAAGCCGGTGGAAGCAACCGCCTGATGGCCGCCATCTGGATCGCCATTCCCACCTTCCGGCGGCCCGACCAGCTTGCGCACCTGCTGCAGACGCTGCCCGCCATGGTGGACCGCCATGATGTGATGGTGCTGGTGGCGGACAATGATCCGGCCGGACAGGAAGGCGCCGCCACGGTACGGCGATTGCAGGAAGGCGGATATCCCCTGCCCCTGACCCTGCTGACGGTCGGGCAAGCCGGGCTTTGCGCCGTCCGCAACGCGATCAGCGATGCAGCGCTGGCCGATCCGGACATGCGCTTCCTGGCGATGATCGACGATGATGAATGGCCGCAACCGGGCTGGCTCGACGCGCTGCTGATTTGTCAGGCCCAGGTGGGCGCGGACGTTGTAGCAGGGCCGGTCGACAGCTGTTTCGTCGGAAAGACGCCGCACTGGGCCAGGGAAAGCCTGGTCTTCCGCCCGGAGGAGCGCCCCTGGGGCGCCACCGGCATGCTCTGGGCCAGCAACAATCTGCTGGTCACGCGCCGGGCCTTCGACCTGATCGATACGCCCTGGTTCGACCCCCGCTTCAACCGCAGCGGGGGCGAGGATCTGGATTTCCTCGGGCGCCTCCACGATGCAGGCGCCCGTTTTGGCTGGTCGCCGGATGCCCGGGTCAGCGAATGGGTGCCAGCGGAGCGGGCGCGCCTGTCATGGGTACTGCGCCGCATGTGGCGCATCGGCTGCACCGAAACCATGGCGAGGCGCAAGAAGCTGCCGGGCAAGGCGGGAACGGCCAGGCTGCTCGCCCGGTCGCTGGCCATATTGGGCCTGCGCACCGCAGGCCTCGCGGCTCTCCTGCTGCCCGGCGCGCGCCGGGTCGACATTGCCGGGCAGTGGATCAAGAGCTGGGGACGCCTCTATGCCCTCGCAGGAGGCGCCCGGAACCACCATTATGGCGCGCTGTAGATCTTGAAACTCCTGATGACCATGTCGCCGGAACCGTCATTATAGGCGCCCGTCGTCTTCACCGCGACGTCCATGATCGGATAGAAACGAAAGCCCCTGAACGGATTGACCGATTGGTAGGTTTCCTTCCCATCGACGAACCAGGTGATGTAATCCCGCTGTATATCCACGGCAAAGCGATGGAAATCCTGGGAAAAGCCGGAAAGGCCATAGGCCTGCTCGGCCTGGATGATGACCCCGCGCTGGTCGTAGCGTGTGCTGTTGGCGCCGACATGGATGGTGTGGGAAATATGGCGGTCGAAATCCCAGTAGCTCTGATAGCCGAAGCCCTCGTAAATGTCGATTTCCGGCGGCCAGCCGCTGGTCGATACCAGCCAGAAGGCTGGCCATGACCCGCGCCGGTTGGGCATCCGGGCATCCCATTCATATTGGCCATAGCCGATCTGGGTGGCCAGGAAATTGCGGCCATCCAGGACCGACGACCCATAATACCAGGTCTGCCCCTGATAAGTGATCGGCGTCGTCAGCTTCTGGCTGTGCAGCACAAGGCCATTGGTGCTCCAGTAAACCGGCCCCTCGATTCCGGGGAAGAGGGTATAGTCCAGATAAAGCCCGGTTTCGCCATTGGCGGGCTGTGTCCTGCCATTGGCCAGCGACGTCGCCCAGCGATCCCAGCCGCCATCGGGCGAGCGCTTGTGCGTGTCCTTGAGCAATTCGAACTGGAGCGTTCCGGTCGGAGCGAAAGTACGGGGCTCGCGGAAAGTCCCGGTTGCCTTGGCCGTGGCCAGGACGGCGCTGCTGGCGCTGATCGTCGCGATCGACTGCCCCTGCAGGGCTCCCCAGGGCGCCTCACGCAGCTTGACCTGGAACTGCTGCCCGTCGATTGCCGAAATGATCGGCACCTCCACCGTCTGGACCAGCGGATCGCCGGGCCGGAAGATCACCACCGTATCGACCGTCTGGTAATTATAGCCAGACAGTGCCCGCAGCGTCCCCGATCCGTTGATGGTGGCAATCCGCGCGATCACCGTATTGGGCGTTGCATGGTCGAGCGATACCGGCACATAGGCGACGCCGGTGCCCGGCTGGAAGGTCGCATTGCCCAACGACAGCGTCGCCTTTTCCGGCAATTTCGTGCCGTTCGCGAAATCGAAATTGGCGAAGCTGGCGTCTGTGGTCGTGACCGTGGATGTCGAGGACGTCGAAGCAGACGTCGTCGTCGCACTGCTAATTGTTGAAGTAGTGGAACCGGAAGACGTCACGGTCGTTGTGGAAGTTCCGGAAAGAACTGTCGCAGCTCCCGCGGCAACAACACATAATATAGCTATTCCGGCCCCAAATATGGAGCCAGTTGATCTGGAAAACATTTTGCAACCCCCGACTTATATAACGTCGTTTAGGGTCCGATAAGGAGGTTAACAAAAGCTTCCGGTCAAGAACGGCTCGTCGCAAAATTACGTCTTTTGCGACAAGCCGTTCATCTATCATTCAGCTGCCTGTATCAGCTCTTCAATCTCCGGGGTGGCGCCACGGCCGACGCTGACATAGGCAAAGCCTGCCGATTCAGCCACTTCGGGGCGATAGATATTGCGCAGGTCGACCAGGCCATCGCCATTCATCACCGCTTTCAGACGCGGCAGGTCCAGCGCCCGCAGGGCATCCCATTCGGTGACGATCACGACCGCTGCCGCCCCTTCCGCCGCGACATAGGGGTTATCGCAGAAGTCGACATGGCTGATCATCGTCCGGGCGGCCTCCATGCCCTCCGGATCATAGGCCCTGATATGGGCGCCGCCATCCTGCAGGGCCTGGATGATCGAGATGGAGGGCGCATCGCGCATATCGTCGGTATTGGGCTTGAAGGTGAGGCCCAGCACCGCGATCGTCTTGCCCCGCACGGAGCCGTTGCAGACCGCCACGACCTTGCGCGCCATCGCCCGCTTGCGCGTTTCATTGATCGCCACCGTCGTTTCGATGAGGCGGATCGGCGAACCCGCATCCTCCGCCGTCTTGACCAGTGCAAGGGTATCCTTGGGGAAGCAGGAACCGCCATAGCCCGGCCCAGCATGAAGGAATTTTGAACCGATCCGGTTATCAAGGCCAATGCCCCGCGCCACCTGCTGAACGTCCGCGCCGACATTTTCGCAAAGGTCGGCCATCTCGTTGATGTAGGTGATCTTCATCGCCAGGAAGGCGTTGGCGGCATATTTGATCAACTCGCTGGTGCGGCGGCCGGTGAACTGGATCGGCGCCTGGTTGAGATAGAGCGGTCGATAAACCTCTTCCATCACCGGGCGGGCGCGTTCATCCTCGATACCCACGACGATGCGATCGGGGCGCTTGAAGTCCTGAATTGCCGCGCCTTCGCGCAGGAATTCGGGGTTGGACGCCACGGCGAACTGCGCCTGCGGATTGGTTTCGCGAATGATGCGATCCACCTCGTCGCCTGTCCCGACCGGAACCGTCGACTTGGTCACGATGACGGTAAAGCCGCTCAGATTGGCAGCGATTTCGCGGGAAGCCTCATAGACATAGCTGAGGTCGGCATGGCCATCACCGCGACGCGCGGGCGTCCCGACAGCAATGAAGACGACATCCGCCTGACTAACCGATCCGGCGAGATCGGTCGTGAAAGTCAGCCGCCCGGCCTTCACGTTGCGCGCAATCAGGTCCGCAAGGCCTGGTTCGTAGATCGGCACGCCGCCGCCCTGAAGCAGCTCGATCTTGCGCGCGTCCTTGTCCACGCAGATGACATCATGGCCGAAATCCGCGAGACAGGCGCCGGAGACCAGGCCGACATAGCCCGATCCGGTCATAACGATCCGCATCCACTTTTCTCCTTCTACCAGGGGCTCTCCAACCTTAGCCCGGCCCATCGCAAAAGGGCGCACTCGTCCCAGCCCGGAAACTCCGGGCCAGAAGAATTGCACCCTCACCTTGGGCCGGACATCCGGCGAAACAAGCCCGACGCCCACTGACCGGAACAAGCCAGTCGTTGACGCAGCGCAGCATAACGCCGGGCCTATCATCGATGCAACGCCGCCTGCCGCTCGAACGCCACATATGGGCGTGGATCAGCTATTTAGCGCAGGACAGAGTCCGTCAGATGCCGCCCGTCACGGCAGGCCATCCGCCCTGCTCCAGCGCGGCCGCAAGATCAGCCACGCACCGGTCCAGCGCCGCCGCGTCCGTGGACCGGATCACGAAATTCGCTCCCGTGCGCCCCTCCCGGAAGAAAGGATAGCTGCCGATCTGGCACCCTTCATGGGTTCGCTCCGTTTCCCCCAGCAGGTCGGCGATCTCGCTTTCGGCCACCCAGCAGCCGATGGTCGCCGACAGGACCGGCAGGCCGCCTTCCAGCTTGCCCGTCAGGCTGTCGAGCATCCCCGCGGTAATATGCGGCACGCCGGCCATGATGAAGATATTGCCGTGACGAATGCCCGGCGCACCGGACATGCGATTCTCGATCAAAGCGGCCCCCGCCGGCACCCGCGCCATGCGCAGCCGTGCTTCGGTCAGGCCGCCGCGCGTCTCATAATATCCAGCCAGCATCGCACGCGCACCGGCGTGAACCTCCACCTCGACCCCCAGCGCCTGCGCGATGGCATCGACGGTGATATCGTCATGGGTCGGCCCGATGCCGCCGGTCGTGAACAGATAGTCATTGCGAAGGCGGAGCGTGTTCACCGCCTCGATGATCGCATCGGCCTCGTCCGCCACGACGCGTACTTCGCGCAGACGAATGCCCTGCACGTTCAGCCAGGTCGCGATTTGCGAGACATTCTTGTCCTGCGTGCGGCCCGAAAGAATCTCGTCGCCGATCACGATCAGCGCTGCGGTCCAGATGCGATTGGGATCGGCCATGGCGCAGGCCATAACCAATGGCGGGCGTCCTGCCTAGCCGCCTCTCGCATTCTGCCGCATCCCCGCCTATAATCGGCCTATGACCGAATATATGACGATGACGGCCGACGCGCCGATTTCCCGCTCGACCGCGATCAAGCTCTATGATGCGGCCGGTTTCGAAGGCATGCGCAAGGCCGGGCGGCTGGCCGCGGAAATCCTCGACGCGCTGGTGCCTCATGTGGTGCCGGGCGTGACCACCGGCGAACTGGACGACATCGTCCGCCGCATGACGCTGGACGGCGGCGGCGTGCCCGCGACTCTGGGCTATCGCGGCTACACCCATAGCTGCTGCATCTCGCTCAACAATGTGATCTGCCACGGCATTCCGGGCGAGCAGAAGCTCAAGGAAGGCGACATCCTCAATATCGACGTGACGCCGCTGGTCGATGGCTGGCACGGCGACACCAGCCGCATGTATATTTGCGGCGAAGCGCCCATCAAGGCGCGGCGGCTGGTCGAAGTCACCTATGAATGCCTGATGCTGGGAATCGAGCAGGCGAAGCCCGGCAATCATCTGGGCGATATCGGCCACGCGATCCAGCGCCATGCCGAAAAGCATCGCTATGGCGTGGTCCGCGATTTCTGCGGCCATGGCCTGGGCCGTGTATTCCATGACAGCCCGGAAGTCGTGCATATCGGTCGCCCCGGCACCGGCCCGGAACTCAAGCCCGGCATGTTCTTCACCATCGAGCCGATGATCAACATCGGCAAGCCCGGCGTGAAGATGCTGGAGGATGGCTGGACCGCCGTGACGCGCGACCGGACCCTCTCCGCCCAGTTCGAACATAGCATCGGCATCACCGAAACGGGCTGCGAGATCTTCACGAAGAGTCCGGCCGGACTCGACGCGCCGCCTTATAAGCTCTGATCATCCCAAACCTGCCCAAATTTTAGGCATCATGTCATGATATTGCCCGGAATCCGGGCAATATGGACAAAAGTTGCTGCATCGCAGAAAGCAGATGCTGGCGATTCGCTATTTGGCACGGTAATTGATTGTTAAGAGGGACGGCGCGTGTCTTTGGGGGGCATGATGATCGTCACTCGAACAGGAGACGGATGGCGGACCACAATCCACGTCCGGCACGCGTTTGAATTGGGAATGAAGTGATGAAAAAGATAGAAGCGATCATCAAGCCGTTCAAGCTCGACGAGGTGAAGGAGGCGCTGCACGAAGTTGGCGTGTCCGGCATCACCGTCACCGAAGCCAAGGGCTTCGGGCGGCAAAAGGGCCATACCGAACTCTATCGCGGCGCCGAATATGTCGTCGACTTCCTGCCCAAGGTGAAGCTGGAGGTCGTCGTCGACGACTCGCTGGCCGAACGGGTGGTGGAGGCGATCTCCGCCGCCGCGCAGACCGGCCGCATCGGCGACGGCAAGATTTTCATTTCCAACATCGAAGGCGCGGTGCGCATCCGCACCGGTGAGCGCGACAGCGACGCCATCTGATTTTTTCCACCGACTTCTCGCCGGCTTACAGGGGTCTGGCGGCTGACCACATCAACCTACCCCTTCGGGGGGGTATCTATGAAAGAAGGGCAAGTTCACATGGCCAACACGCCTAAAGACATCCTGAAGTTGATCGAAGAAAAGGAGATCGAGTGGGTCGATGTCCGTTTCACCGATCCCAAGGGCAAGTGGCAGCACCTGACCATGGTGTCTTCGGTGCTGGGCGAGGATGAACTGACCCAGGGCCTGATGTTCGACGGTTCGTCGATCGAAGGCTGGAAAGCGATCAACGAATCGGACATGATCCTGAAGCCCGACCTGGACGCCGTCTATGTCGATCCGTTCAGCGCCACCCCGATGCTGATCATCTTCTGCGACATCGTCGAACCCGACACCGGCGAACTCTACAGCCGCGATCCGCGTTCGACCGCGAAGCGCGCCGAAGCCTTCGTCAAGTCGGCCGGTTTCGGTGACACCGTCTATGTCGGCCCGGAAGCCGAATTCTTCATGTTCGACGACGTGCGCTTCGAGAATGATTATGCGCAGAGCTATTTCAAGATCGACGACATCGAACTGCCGACCAACACCGGCAAGGAATATGAAGGCGGCAACCTGGGCCACCGTCCGCGCGCCAAGGGCGGCTATTTCCCCGTCGCGCCGGTCGATCCCTGCACCGACATCCGCGCCGAAATGGTTTCGACCATGCTCGAAATGGGCCTGCCCTGCGACAAGCACCACCATGAGGTCGCCGCCGCCCAGCACGAGCTCGGCCTGACCTTCGGCACGCTGGTCCAGACCGCCGACCGCATGCAGATCTACAAATATGTGGTTCAGATGGTCGCCCAGGCCTATGGCAAGACCGCGACCTTCATGCCGAAGCCGATCGCGCAGGATAACGGTTCGGGCATGCACACCCACATGTCGATCTGGGAAGGCGGCAAGCCGCTCTTCGCGGGCGAAGGCTATGCCGGCCTCAGCGAAACCTGCCTCTACTTCATCGGCGGCGTCATCAAGCACGCCAAGGCCCTCAACGCCTTCACCAACCCGACCACCAACAGCTACAAGCGTCTGGTGCCGGGCTTCGAAGCCCCGGTCCTGCTGGCCTATTCGGCCCGCAACCGCTCGGCCTCCTGCCGTATCCCCTACGGCGCCGGCGCCAAGGCGAAGCGCGTCGAGTTCCGCTTCCCCGATGCGATGGCCAACCCCTATCTGTGCTACTCGGCCCTGCTGATGGCGGGCCTCGACGGCATCGAGAACAAGATCCATCCGGGCGCCGCGATGGACAAGAATCTCTACGACCTGCCGCCGGAAGAACTGAGCCTGGTGCCGACCGTCTGCGGTTCGCTGCGTGAAGCGCTGAACAGCCTGGAAGCCGATTATGAGTTCCTGCTCAAGGGCGATGTGTTCACCAAGGACCAGATCGATGCCTATATCGAACTGAAGTGGCCCGAAGTGTACCGCTGGGAAATGGCTCCCTCGCCGGTCGAATTCGACATGTATTACAGCGCCTGATTTTTTCAGGAACAATGTTAAAAGGGGTCCGGTCGTGGAAACGGCCGGGCCCCTTTTTTGACAGGGAAAGGCGCAGCAACCATTCCCAGCAGCAACCAGGACAGCTGGAAAAAAGGACGCCATTGACATCATGAAAAGCAGCCCGGATCGCTCCTGTATGGACCGACCGACACGAAGCTTTCGCCCCGATGATGGAAGGACGCACCTCTCGCTTGTCCCATTTCACGGCGCCCGTCCGATACTCTGCATCGCGCTTCTGATCGGCATTGCCGAGCGGATCGGCTGGGCGCTTATACGGAAGAACGGGACGGCTACCGGTGAAGCCCTCAACATAGCCATGGCCCTGGCACGCGGTCGGGGATTTGCCGATGCCTTCGGCCCGGCCGAAGGCCCGACGGCGCACCTCCTGCCGATTCCACCGCTCATCGCCGGTGGCGTCTACAGCCTGCTCGGCGTGCAAAGCGCGCCAGCAGAGGCCGTGCTTCTGGCCTGGTCTCTGTTATTGACCTTCGCCACCTATGCCTTCTTCGCGATGGTGGTGCGGCGACTGGGCGCTTCGCCCGGCACTAGTGTCGCGGCTTTCTGCTTCCTGTGCGTCGCTCCGGTCTTCACCACGGCGGAAGCGTTCGATTTCCGCGTCTGGGACGGTGCCATCACCATGGCGACAGCGGGCGCATTCCTGATCCTGCTGCTGCGCGCCGATGCCGGTGAAGCGATGCACCCCATCATGCGAGGCCTGCTGTCCGCCTTGCCCGCGCTGCTTCTGTTCCTGCAACCGATCATCGGACTGGCCGCTTGCGTCGCCTGGGCACAATGGTTGCTCCGGCAACGGCGAGCAAAGGCCCTGCTGGCAACGGTTACGCCCTTCCTCTTCCTGCTTGCCCTGCTCTTCGGCGGCTGGACGGCGCGCAACATGGCGGCGATGGGCGAACCCATCTGGCTGCGGGACAATGTGGGCCTTGAACTGGCAGTGGCCAACCATGATGCTGCCGTCGCTCCAGTTGACCCCGGCGCTGTTTTCCAGGCGCGACTGAAACAGGTCCACCCCCTGAATGGCGCGGGCGCCTATCGCGCGATGGAAGCAGCGGGAGGCGAAATCGCCTATGCCCGCAAGCTGGGTGCCGAAACAAGAAGCTGGATGGCCGCGCATCCGGCGGATGCCGCGCGGATATGGATGCGTCACCTGCGCGAAATCATGCTGCCGGCCCCCTGGCAGTTTCGCACGGCCAACGGCCATATTCTGCCCATCGTCCGCGCGATTCTGGTGGATATCACGACGATGGCGGGGCTGGCCGGTCTTGCCCTGTTGTTGCGCGACCGCAGACGGCAGGCGCTCTATCTCGCACCGTTCATCGTGCTGCCGATCCTGGCCTATATGCCGTTCCAGCCGATACTGCGTTATATCTGGCTGATCTATGCGCCGCTCACCTGCCTCGCGGCCTATATGATCGAACGAACCCTGATGTTCGTCCGAAGGCGATGATCCTAGGGCGTAAACTCATCCCTGACGCACTCGAGGTTTGAGGCAAAAAGGCCCGGCACAAGGAGAAAGGGCGCAGGAATATGTCGATATTTCCAGCCCTCTCGACGCCGTGAGGGGCCTTTTTGGTCAAATCCGCAGGACGCCCAAATGGCTTCCATCTCGAACCGAAATGCGCTTGCCAAGGGGTATAACCTTCGCGGCGCCCATTTCGGCCCGATCTGTTCGCCATTTTAGCGCCTCGAACGTGCCAGGGATGAGTTTACGCCCTAGCAAGCGTCCGGGATGGATGCGCCAAAGAGCAACAGCGGCTCTCCTGGCGGAGACAGCGCGATCTCCCCGCCTGCGCTCGTTACCAGCGTCCGCACCATCCAGGCCGCGGACGTCCGCGAAGCCAGACCTTCGGGTGGCAGGGTGCCCGCCAGCGCGGATCGCAGATCGGGGTCGAGAACCAGCTTCGGCCCTTCCGCCCGTACCACGATCTCCGTCACGCCCGGCCGCCGCTCCGCGCCAATGTCGAGCTGGCCGCCGCGCACAAGCGCGTCTCCGGCGATCAGCGCAAGGTTCAGCAGCACCTTCACCGGCAGCTTGTCGAGCATATCCTCCTCGACCATCCAGCCAATCTTCACCCGGCCCGCGGCGGCAAACATGCCCTCGATCGCCACGCGAGCCTCATGCGTGGGCACCGCGTCGCCGAAGCCGCCCGCCGAGCCGAAGGCCAGGCGGAAGAATTTGAGCTTGTTGGCGGAAGTCTTGGCGCTGTCCGCCAGCAAATCCAGACAGCGCTGCCGCATTTCCGGGTCGGTTTCGTCCGCCATCAGTTCCAGCCCGTTGTTGAGCGCGCCGACCGGACTCAAAAGGTCGTGGCACAAACGCGAGCAGAGCAGGCTAGCAAAATCGATGCTGCCGGTATCGATGCGATCTGTCGGATTGGTCATGAAGTTTCGCTGCCGCCGGAAATGAACAGGTGGGAATATCAGGCTAATGCGCCGCCCCGCCCCATGATGCAACCCCGGCTTGCCGCCTTTCCCTCACATGATATCGAGCGAAGCCTCCACAAAACGGACCTGCCCGGCGACTTCTGCCGTCGCGATCCAAAGCCGCGCCACCCCTTCTCCGACAATCAGCCAAAAGCTGCCGTCTGCCACCGCATTCGCTGCATCCGTCGCGGAAGGAACGGGCGTCCCGCCGGGATGCGAATGATAATGGCCGACGATCCGCTCCCCCCCTGCCCGCGCCGACCGGTGTGCCGCGATCAGCACCGCCGGATCCAGTTCGAAATGCCGCGCCGGATCGGGCGCCACATTGGCGGCGGGCCGGACATTCCCGATGCGGCCGGCATCGCCCAGCAGCAACCCGCAGACCTCGTTCGGATCCGCCGCCGCTTCGGACATGATTTGTTCCAATATACCCCTTGAAATCCCGACCTTCATTCCTACCTTCCTATCGAATGCGTTCGGGGGTTTCCATCTTAGAAGCAGTGATTGGCGAAGCGCAGGACGGCATGCGGCTGGACAGGGCGCTGGCCGACCTGCTGCCTGAATTGTCGCGGGAGCGGCTGAAAAGCCTGATCGTCGATGGTCAGGTGACGACAGAGGGCCGCACGCCCAACCCTTCCATGAAAGTCGCGGCGGGGCAGGCCTTCGCCGTCACCCTACCGCCCCCGGTCCAGGCCGATGCGGTGGCGCAGGACATACCGCTCGCCATCGTCCATGAAGACGCCGACCTGATCGTGATCGACAAGCCCGCGGGCCTCGTCGTCCATCCTGCGGCGGGCAATCTGGACGGCACATTGGTCAATGCGCTGCTCCATCATTGCCAAGGCCGCCTCTCCGGCATCGGCGGCGTGGCGCGGCCCGGCATCGTTCATCGCATCGACAAGGATACATCCGGCCTTCTGGTCGTTGCCAAGTCAGACCGTGCTCATGAAGGGCTGGCGCAGCAGTTCAAGGACCATAGCATCGACCGGCTTTATGCCGCGATCGTCTATGGCGTGCCCCAGCCCGGCATGGGCACCGTGGATACATGGATCGGCCGGTCCGACGCCGATCGAAAGAAAATGGCCGTTCATCGGGAAGGACGCGGCAAACATGCCGTGACCCATTACCGAACGGAGCAGAAGCTGCGCGGAGCGGCTTTGGTCGAATGCAGGCTGGAAACCGGGCGCACGCATCAGGTGCGCGTCCATATGGCGCATCTGGGACACCCCTTGATCGGCGACCCGGTTTACGGTAGAGAGAGAAAAGGTTTCAAATCGATACTGGAAACGCTAAGTTTCAAAAGGCAGGCATTGCACGCGAAAAGGCTGGGGTTCATACATCCCGTAACGGGTGAGGCCCTCCGCTTCGACAGTGAAATCCCCGCCGATATGCAGGAACTGTTAAGCGAGCTTCACGTATAGATTTGGATAAGTTTGCGACGGCGCCTCGGACGCCTCTTCTGGGTCCCGCCGCGCATGAAAGGGAAAGGTGACGACATGGCCGGAAAGACCAATGTCCCCGCGGTTCCTGCGCTGGGCGGTGAAGCCAGCCTCAACCGCTATCTGTCGGAAATCCGCAAATTTCCGATCCTGACGCCCGAGCAGGAATATATGCTCGCTAAGCGCTACGCCGAACATGCGGACTCGGAGGCCGCGGCGCAGCTCGTGACCTCGCATCTGCGCCTCGTGGCGAAGATCGCCATGGGTTATCGCGGCTATGGCCTGCCCGTCAGCGAGCTGATTTCCGAAGGCAATATCGGCCTGATGCAGGGCGTGAAGAAGTTCGAGCCGGATCGCGGCTTCCGCCTGGCGACCTACGCCATGTGGTGGATCCGCGCGTCGATCCAGGAATTCATCCTGCGGTCCTGGTCCCTCGTGAAGATGGGCACCACCGCCGCGCAGAAGAAGCTCTTCTTCAACCTGCGCCGGATGAAGAACAATATCGAGGCGTTCGAGGATGGCGACCTGCATCCCGACGACGTCGCCAAGATCGCCAAGGATCTGGGCGTGACGGAGGATGACGTCGTCTCCATGAACCGCCGGATGGCGATGGGCGGCGATACCTCGCTCAACGTGCCGATGCGCGAGGATGGCGAGGGCCAGTGGCAGGATTGGCTCGCAGACACCGATCCGCTGCAGGACGAACGCGTCGCCGACCAGCAGGAAAGCGAACTGCGCCACGATATGCTGGTGGAGGCGATGGACGACCTCAACGATCGGGAAAAGCATATCCTGGCCGAGCGCCGTCTGGCAGAAGAACCCAAGACGCTGGAGGAACTCTCCCAGGTCTATGGCGTGTCGCGGGAACGCGTCCGCCAGATCGAGGTTCGCGCCTTCGAAAAGCTGCAAAAGGCGATGATGCGGATTGCTGGCGACAAGCTTGGCAAGATCGCCCGCCTTGCAACGGCCTGACCGGCTTCCAAAGACATCAAAGGCCCCGGACTCGTTCCGGGGCCTTTTTCGTTCACCGCGAGCCATCGGCTGTGGGGTGAAATGCCGACGTTTCCAAATCCTCCCCACACTGTCGCACCGGAACGATATCGCCTCTGCAACCGGCAACAGCCGCATACTTGAACAGCCCGGATATCCCGCTACCAAAGCGTCATGAACGCCAAGCCCGCTTCCCCTCGCCGCCGGTCCCGCTGGATTGGAATTTTATTCAAGATTCTCGGCGGTTTCGTCGCTCTTTCGCTGCTGATGACGGTGATCTACCGCTTCGTGCCGCCGCCGGTGACATGGACGATGCTGTTCGACCCCCATGGCATCACCAAGGACTGGAGGAGCCTGGATGCAATGGACCCGAACATGGCCCGTGCCGCCATCGCGGCCGAAGACAGCCGCTTTTGCAGCCATCACGGCTTCGATGCGGTCGCCATTGCCCAGGCCATGCGGCACAACGCCAGCGGCGGCCGCATTCGGGGCGGCTCCACGATCAGCCAGCAAACGGCGAAGAATATCTTTCTGTTCCAGGATGGCGGATTCTTGCGCAAGGGACTGGAGGCCTGGTTCACCCTCCTGATCGAGGCGATCTGGGGCAAGCGCCGGATCATGGAAGTCTATCTCAACGTCGCGGAAACCGGCATCGGCACCTATGGTGCCCAGGCTGGCGCGATCCGCTATTTCCACCATGGCGCCCAACGCCTCACGCGCGCCGAGGCTGCTCGTCTGGCGGCCGTCCTGCCCCTGCCCAAAAAACGCGAGGCCATCGACCCGCACGGCTTCACCCGCCACTACGGCAACAGCATCGCCGCCCGCATCGGCATCGTCCAGCGCGACGGGCTGGACAGCTGCCTGAAATAGCGAAAGGGCGCGGGTCACTCCGCGCCCTTCTCTACCACCAGCCGACGTATTTAGAAGCCGACCACAACCGAACCAATGAAGGTGCGCGGCGCACCGATCTGTGCAAAAGTGATGCTGGTGGTCGACAGGGTGCCGTCAAAACCGCCGACGTAGAATTTGTCGAACAGATTGGTGACGTTAAGCTGTACCGCTACGCCCGGAGCACCGAACTTCTCCAAGGAATAACGTGCATCGAGATCGACTACGGTATAGGCTGGAGCCTTCGCTCCATAGACCTGGGTCAGGGCGCCATTGATCGTTTGATAAACGGGCAGATTCTGGTCGTTCACATAGCGGGGGCCTGTACGCTTGGCTTGAATGCCCAGACGGAACCCTTCAATTTCTCCCTGCACACGACCGCCCAGCGTATAGACCGGCGCGCCCGATTCCCGCTTGCCTGCCGTCTGGCCGACGGTGGTCGCGTCGAGCTGAACATTGTCCTTGATCTCCGACTTGAGATAGGAACCAAAGGCGTAGAACATCAGTTCCGGGATCGGCTGATATGTGACGCTGCCATCCACGCCATATTTGTCGACCCGGCCCAGATTGCGGTAGATGGTGACGTTGAGGTCACGATCATAGGCCTGCGCCAAACGGTTATGGTAGATGGTGTACCAACCTGACAACTGCGCCTGCAGCCTATTTGTGCGATAGCGGACGCCCAGATCGAAATTGTCCGTGGTTTCCGGTCTCGGGTTCGCCCCTTCGGTATCCGGCGCGTAGAAGAAGCTGTTGTACAGATTGTCGGTGCCCGGCACCTGCAAGCCCTTGGAATAGTTGGCGAACAGGCTAGTAGCGCTGCTCAGGTCGAAGACCACACCGGCGTTCGGCAACAGCTTGTCATATTTGAAGACGCGGCGCTGCGGTCCCTGGACGGCCGGATTGGCTGCCGCGTAGGCGGCCGAAGCCGCATTATCACCAAAGCACCGCAAATTGCCGCCTGCCGTGGCGGTGAAACAGTAGTTGTTAAGGTCACGCTTGAAGAAAGGCGCGCGCAAACCAAGGTTGACGGTCAGCGCATCGAATTCGCCGCGATATTCGCCCGACACCTGATGGAGGATCGCATAGGATAGGCGGTTGCGCTTCTCGACCAGATTGCCGTTTACGTCCGCGATGGGATCATCAATCGCGAAATATTCCGACCCGAACCCATCGGTGCGCAGATAGGCTGCTTCGCCGGTCTGGCGGTGACGCCCGCGGTCATAGCTGTAGGCAACACGAATGGTGTTGTGAGTGTTGATGTCGTAGCGCAGCGATGCGATCAGGCCATAGCGATGCGTCTGGGTCTGGCTGGGCGTTACCAAGCGGATGGTATCCAGCGTGTCCCCATCGCCATTCAGATCGCGCCCGAAATAATATTGAGTGGCGCTCGACGAGCCCTGGATAAAGCCCACCTGACCGGCGAGGCCCGAACTGGCCGGGGTGCGACCTTCCGACGCGATGCTGGTGCCACCGCCATTGGCCTTGGTGTACTGATAACTCGGATCGACCGTCAGGATCAGGCCATCCGCCAGCGTGAAGCGCGAATTGATGCGGATATTGCCCGTATTGGACGGATTGTAGCGATATTCATAGTCGGACCCACAGGAGCTGGCTGTATCCGCCACACCTGCACGGGGCGCAGGGATGATGCAGCGCGCGGTTTCGTAGAAGCGCTCATCCTTGCTGGTCGGAAAGCGATTGGCGCTGGAACTGCCAACAATACGGCCGCCATCGACACGCAGCGGGACCGAGCCGAAGAAATTATTCCGGTTCTCATTATAGTGACCGGCGATCGAGATGAAGTCGCCGTTGCTGCCGATCGGCTGATAGATCTTGGCGTTATATTGCTGCTTGTCGATCTCGCCGATGCCGCCATAGATGGCGTTATTGGTCGCCCGGCTGGCGGAGAAGAAGGCACGCGTGCCCCAGGGTGTAAAATTGCCGGTCTGGACCAGGCCGAACAGGCGGAAGAAGCTGAAATCGCCGACCGATGCCACCATCTTCGCGCCGAATTGCTCGCTGGGCGTGATCGAGCGATAGTTGACCGTCGATCCGGTGGCAGCAGCGGTGGGACTGTCCACATCGGTGGTACCGAGGTTGACGTTCACCTGCTCGATGATTTCCGGGTCAAGCTGCTGGTTGGAATAAAGCGCATAGCCGCCCGTATCATTCAGCGGCAAGCCGTCGAACGTCTGCGAGATGCGGCTGTCGTCGAAACCTCGGATGGTTAGCGTGCCACCGGCCGAGCCGAAGGGATCGTTATTCTGGAAGCTGACACCTGGTAGCTGGTTGATGACTTCGTTGATGCTCTGGCCCGGCGTCTGCGCCTGGATGAACTCGGCGCCCAGCACCGCCTTGGCCTTGCTGGTATTAGGCATCAGCACGCCGGCAACGCCCTTATCGACGGTAGCGCCCGTCACGACAATCTCATTCTCAAAGTCGATCGAACCAGTCGACTGCGCGAACGCAGCGGCGGGAGCAGCCACGGCAATAAGCGCAGCGCTACACATAAGAAGCTGTTTCATTTGATTATTGTCCCTTTGAAGTTGGCGTGTCGTGCCCGCTCTTATTCTGTTCTGTGGAGCTGGCGCCGCCTTTGGCGGCCTACGGCGACGGACCTGTGATGCTCTGATTGCAGTTTTACTACAATACAACAACACCTCGGAGGCAGCGCATCACAAGCGTCCAACGAAGTGCTCGCTGGACAATGACTCAACCGTACAACCAATTGTTTTTGCTGTATTTTATGGGGAACTGTGAAGTCTGTTTAACACTGGTGCAATTTTGCAACGCAGCAAGATTTTTTTCTTCCGCGGGAATAAGATACGAAAAAGGCCGGCGAAACTCGCCGGCCTTGCCGTCATTTATGCTGCTGCAGCGCGCTAGTCAGGCCGCGTCTTCCGCCCGCTTGTCCTTTTCGCTGAACACGCGAATCGGTTCCTTGCTGCCGGCGACGACATCCTTGTCGACCACCACCTCGCCTACGCCTTCCATCGATGGCAGGTCGAACATGGTATCGAGCAATATGGCTTCCAGGATCGAACGCAGTCCGCGCGCGCCGGTCTTGCGCTCGATCGCCTTCCTGGCGATCGCGGTCAGCGCATCGTCGGTGAAGCTCAGTTCCACATTCTCCATGTCGAACAGCTTGGCATATTGCTTCACCAGCGCGTTCTTGGGTTCGACCAGGATCTTGACCAGCGCGGTCACATCCAGATCTTCCAGCGTCGCGATCACCGGCAAGCGGCCGACAAACTCAGGGATCAGCCCGAATTTCAACAGATCTTCCGGCTCGCTCTGCCGCAGCAGTTCGCCCGTCTTGCGCTCCTCAGGTGCGGCGACATGGGCACCGAAACCGATCGACTTCGCCTCCAGACGATCGCCGATGATCTTTTCCAGACCAGCGAAAGCGCCGCCGCAGATGAACAGGATGTTGGTCGTGTCGACCTGGAGGAACTCCTGCTGCGGATGCTTGCGGCCGCCCTGCGGGGGAACCGAAGCCGTCGTGCCCTCCATCAGCTTCAGCAATGCCTGCTGCACACCCTCGCCCGACACGTCGCGGGTGATCGAGGGGTTTTCCGCCTTGCGGCTGATCTTGTCGATCTCGTCGATATAGACGATGCCGCGCTGCGCCTTCTCGACATTATAGTCGGACGCCTGCAGCAGCTTGAGGATGATATTCTCCACATCCTCGCCGACATAGCCCGCCTCGGTGAGCGTCGTGGCATCCGCCATGGTAAAGGGCACGTCGAACGTCTTGGCCAGCGTCTGCGCCAGCAGCGTCTTGCCGCAGCCGGTAGGTCCGACCAGCAGGATGTTCGACTTGGCCAGTTCCACCTCGCCCGGCTTGGAGCCGTGGTTGAGGCGCTTGTAATGATTGTGGACAGCGACCGACAGTACACGCTTCGCCCGGTTCTGGCCGATCACATAATCGTCCAGCACATCGCAGATTTCCTGCGGGGTCGGCACGCCGCCATCCTTCTTGCCGACAAGACCGCCCTTGGTCTCCTCGCGGATGATGTCGTTGCACAGTTCCACGCACTCATCGCAGATGAACACGGTCGGCCCCGCGATCAGCTTACGCACCTCATGCTGCGACTTGCCGCAGAAGGAGCAGTAAAGCGTGCTTTTAGAATCGGAGCCCGTAAGCTTAGTCATTCGCCATTCTCTCTTCCCTCTTTCAGGCGAACTGCCGCCCGTGCCGAGGGATATGGTGGTCCCAGGTTCATCCTAGACCGCGACGCGCCCGTTTCACAAGGGGAGAAAAGGGCGCATCGCGGCAAATATCGGCTTTAGCCTTCGCTGCTTTCCGCCACGACCGGACGACGGTCGAACACTTCATCGACCAGACCGAACGCCTTGGCTTCCTCGGCTTCCAGGAAGGTGTCGCGGTCCATCGCCCGCTCCACTTCCTCCAGCGACCGGCCGGTATATTGAACATAGAGGTTGTTCAGGCGGCTGCGGATACGCAGGATTTCCTTGGCCTGGATCTCGATGTCCGACGCCATGCCCTGCGCGCCGCCCGACGGCTGGTGCACCATGATCCGGGCGTTCGACAGCGCGATGCGCTTGCCCGGCTCACCGGCGGCCAGCAGGAAACTGCCCATGGAGGCGGCCTGGCCGATGCAGACGGTGCCGACCTGCGGACGGATATATTTCATCGTGTCGTGGATCGCCATGCCGGACGTCACCACGCCGCCGGGCGAGTTGATGTACATCCAGATGTCCTTCTTCGGATTTTCCGACTCAAGGAACAGCAGCTGGGCCACGATCAGCGAGGCCATATGGTCCTCGACCTGACCGGTCACGAAGATGATCCGCTCGCGCAGCAGGCGCGAGTAAATGTCGAAGCTGCGCTCGCCCCGGTTGGACTGTTCGATAACGATGGGGACCAGAGCGGCCATGGGATCGGACATGATATCGGTCATTTTGCTCTTTCAGGGTGTGTTGCTTTTGCCCGCCCTCTACATCGGCACAAAAGGCAGACTGTTCAAGGGGTCGCGTGCCGGGGTTTGAACCGGGCGTCGATTTGTTCAGTCCCGGCGCGCGAAATCGGAGGGAGCGCGGAACGCGAGATAGGCCAGCCGCCGCATCTCCCGCCGTCCCCGGACGACGGTGTCGAGGATCAGGCCGCACATGCCCGACAGGGTGGCCAGGATCATCAGGCCCGTCACCAATATGGCGGTGGGAAACCGCGGCACCAGGCCGGTCTTCATATAGGTAAGGATCAGCGGCACCGCCAGACCCAGCCCCGTCGCCGCCAGGATCGCGGCGATGATCCCGAAGAACAGGATCGGCCGCTCGATACGATAGAGGGTGATGATCGTCCGCAATATGCGCCAGCCGTCGCGATAGGTGGACAATTTGCTCACCGATCCTTCCGGCCGCGCGCCATAGGCCGTGACGATCTCGGCAACCGGCATAGACAGTTCCAGCGCATGGACGCTGATTTCCGTTTCGATCTCGAAACCGGCCGACAATACCGGGAAACTCTTGACGAAACGCCGCGAAAAGACGCGATAGCCGGAGAGAATATCGGTGAAGCTGCGCCCGAAAAGCTGCTTGAGCAGGCTCGTCAGCGCCCAATTGCCGAAGCGATGTCCCTTCCGATAGGCTTCCTCGATCTCGCTTCGCCGCGAACCGACGACCATGTCGAGATTATCCTCCAGCATGGCCGCGACCATCCTGGGCGCGGCGGCAGCCTCATAGGTCGCATCGCCATCGGCCATGATGTAGATATCCGCATCGACGTCCGCGAACATCCGGCGCACCACATGGCCCTTGCCCTGCTGGCTCACCCGGCGGACGATGGCGCCTGCCCCGGCCGCCAGTTCGCGGCTGCCGTCGCTGCTGTTATTGTCGAAGACATAGATGTCCGCAGCCGGCAACACCCTGCGGAAATCCTCCACTGTCTGAACGATGGCGCCAGCCTCGTTATAGCAGGGCAGGATGACCGCAATCCGTGGCGTGGCGACGCCCTCCCCGCTTTCCACTGCCGGATATTCCCTCATCGACCCAAACCTTGGTAACGCCCTGCCCCCTGTCGACATTAATGGGCTTGATTGACATTTCGTCTGCCATGTCGCGGCAGAAATGAAAAGCGAAGGAAATGAAAAGCGCCCGGGCTTCCTTGCGAAGCCGGGCGCTTGTCCAGTCAGACCGGAACGGCCTTATTCAGCCTTGGCGGCAGCCTTCTTGGCCGGAGCCTTCTTGGCCTTGGGCTTGTCTTCGGCAGCAGCTTCCTCGGCTACGGCCTCGTCCTTCTTGGCGGCAGCCTTCTTGGCAGGCGCCTTCTTGGGGGCTTCCTCGGCAGCCGGAGCAGCTTCTTCAGCCTCGGCCTTCTTCTTCGGAGCCGCCTTCTTGGCCTTGGGCTTCTCGTCATGATGATGGTCATGACCACAGTCCGAACCATGGACGTGGGGCTTCAGGTCGCTATCCTCGGCTTCGATCGCGGCTTCCAGCTCTTCGCGGCTGACCGTGCGATCGGTGATTTCGGCCTTTTCGAACAGGAAGTCGACGACCTTGTCCTCATAAAGCGGCGCGCGAAGCTGCGCCGCGGCCATCGGGTCCTGGCGGACATATTGAACGAAACGCTCGCGATCCTGCGGGCTGTACTGCTGCGCAGCCTGCATGATCAGGCGGTTCATCTCCTGATCCGACACGACCACGCCATTGGCCTGGCCGATTTCCGACAGCAGCAGGCCCAGACGGACGCGACGCACCGCGATGGCGCGATAATCCTCCTTCTCGGCTTCCATTTCCTTGAGCGCCGCTTCGGGATCTTCCTCATGGGTCGCTTCATGCTGAAGCTGCGCCCAGATCTGGTTGAATTCGGCCTCGACCATGCTCGGCGGCACGTCGAAATCATGCGCGGCGGCCAGCTGGTCGAGCAGCTTGCGCTTCATGTAGGTGCGCGTCAGGCCATTATGTTCCTGCTCGATCTGGCCCTTCAGCAGCTCCTTGAGCTTGTCCAGACCTTCCAGGCCCAGCGACTTGGCGAAATCGTCGTCCAGCTTGGGCTTGTCGGCGTCCAGGATCGCCTTGACCGTAACGTCGAAGGTCGCTTCCTTGCCGGCCAGATGGGCCGCGCCATAATCTTCGGGGAAAGTGACCGTGATGGTCTTCTCGTCGCCCTTCTTGACGCCGGTCAGCTGCTCTTCGAAGCCGGGGATGAACTGGCCCGAACCGATCTTCAGCTTCACATCCTCGGCCGAACCGCCTTCAAAGGCTTCGCCATCGATCTTGCCGACGAAATCGATGGTCAGCGTGTCGCCGTCCTTCGCCTTGTGGCTGGCGGCATGCTCTTCCAGCGCACCCTGCTGGGTCGCGATGCGGCCGGCGGCCTCATCGACCTGCGCGTCGGCGACTTCGGCGGTCAGGCGCTCCAGCTTCAGGCCCTCGATGCTCGGCGCCGCGATTTCGGGCAGCACTTCCAGGGCGACCTTGATCTCCGCATCCTTGCCGAATTCGAAGCCTTCATCCAGCTCGACGGAGGGCTGCATCGCGGGACGCAGCTTGTTGTCGGCGATCAGCTTCTGGATGCTATCCTGGATCGAATTGTTGAGCGCGTCGCGCTGCAGCGATTCGCCGTGCATCTTCTTGACGAGGTTGGCGGGCACCTTGCCGGGGCGGAAGCCGGGCATGCGGACCTGCGGCGCGATGGCGGCCACTTCCTTTTCCACGCGGGCGTCGATGTCCTTCGACGTGATGGTCACGGTGTAGGCGCGCTTCAGGCCCTCGTTCAACGTCTCGACAGTCTGCATCTCTTCTCTCAAACGCTTTCTTCAGCTGAATATCGTTGGCGCCTGCGCATCCATTGAGTCTGGCGCAACTGGTGCGGGCGAAGGGACTCGAACCCCCACATCTTGCGATACCAGAACCTAAATCTGGCGCGTCTACCAATTTCGCCACGCCCGCATCGGTCGCCGGTCGGCGCGGCATAGAGAAAAGAGTCTCCCGAAGCAAGGCCCACAGGTCAAGGCTGTGGATAAGCTGGGGATAAGTCGGTGGGGAACCGCCATGACCGCCCACGCGTACCCTTTATGAAGGAGATCCGACCATGGCCACCCAACCCGATCCGGCCCCCGATGGCATTCCGCCGCCCGATATCATCGAACCGCAGTCCCCGCCCGAAAATCCCATTCCGGCCCCGCCCGCGGAAACGCCGCCAGGCCAGCCGCCGGAAATCGTGCCGCAAGGCCCCGATTTCGACCAGCCCGATCGTGCGCCTCCCGAACTGCCGCCGGCCTGACACCGCTCATTCGGTGCAATTCGGTAACAGGCGACCGGTTTTCCACAGAAACGGGAAATAATCGTCATGGCAACGCTGGACAGGCCCCTGCATCCATGATTGAACTATGACAAACACATGAATTGCGGGAGAGGCGCGGCTGACATCAAGGGGGTCAACGTGCACAGGGTTCGCGCTAAACTGGACTGGTTCAAGACGGTAATCCTGCCACAGGAAGCGGCTCTACGCGGGCGCCTCCGCAGGATCATCCCTGCCAATCAGGAATTGGAGGATATGGTGGCGGAGGTTCTTGCCCGCGCCTATGCCACCGAAAACTGGGAAAATGTGACCACCGGCCGGGCCTATCTGTTCACCATCGCCCGCAATCTGGTGATCGACACCGCCCGCCGCAACAAGGTGGTGAGTTTCGAAACGATCGCCGATCTCGAACTGCTCCAGGGCGAGAACAATGTGGAGGCGCAACTCCACGCCCGCGAAGCGCTCCGCCAGGTCGAAGCCATCGTCGATTCGCTGCCGACACAGTGCCGCCGCGTCTTCATTCTCCGCCGCATCCACGAAAAATCGATGCTCGAAATAGCGGAGGAGATGTCGCTATCCGTTTCTACTGTTGAAAAACATCTGGCCAAAGCGATCGCGATAGTTATGCGGGCCTGGGCGGAACGTGAGGAAACGGATTTCGAACGTGCAGGCGTCGGGACCAGATTCGGGCTACGGAAGCAGGGACAAGATCGAGGCGGAAGCCGCGCGCCTGCTGGCCAGGCTCAATAGCGATCCCAGCCCGGAAGACGAAGCGGAAATCTGCCGCTGGGTCGAATCGGACCCCCGCAACGCCATAGCCTTCGCCCGTGCCGAAGCCGCCTGGGATGCAGCCGAACGGCTGAAGAGCGCCGCCGCCGAAGTCAACCTGCCGCCGATGGAAGCCATCGTCAGCGAGGAACAGCAGCGCCGCCTGTCCCGCAACATCATGATCGCCGCCGCCGTCGCTGTCATGCTGTTCATCGTCGCCGCGATCGTCACCGTCCGCACCTTCAGCGGCGTCGACCATTATGAGACCGGCATCGGCCAGATCAGCGACATCGCGCTGGACGACGGGTCCATCCTGCACCTCAACAGCGACAGCGCCGCGGAGGTCCGCTTCACCGATCATGGCCGCAAGGTGCGCATCTCGAAGGGGGAAGCGTCCTTCGACGTCGCCCATGACCCTTCCCGCCCCTTCGACGTGGAAGCCCGGTCGGCGGTCATCCGCGCCGTCGGCACCGCCTTCAACGTCCGCCTGCGTCCCTCGATGGTCGAACTGACCGTGACGCAGGGCACCGTCACGGTTCATTCCGGCGCCAAAGTGGCACAGCAGGTCAGCGCCGGCAGCGGCGCCGTCATCCAGCCGCGCAGCATATCGCTCACCCATCTGGGTTCGAAGCTGATCGGCCAGCGCACCGCCTGGCGCGAACAGATGGTGGAACTGGATGGCGAAACCATCGAACAGGCGGCCAGCGAGTTCAACCGCTATCGCACCGCACCCATATTGATCGGGGACACGCGGGTTTCCTCCCTGCGCATCGGTGGCCGCTTCCGCATCACCGACAGCCGGGAATTTCTCTCCGCCCTGCGCCTTAGCCTGCCGGTCCGGGTGGTGGACGGGCAGGACGGATCGGTGATGCTGCTCTATCAGGACGAGCCGGAACCGGCCGACAACGCCGCCCCGGCCGAATAGCCCCTCAGGCCAGCAGGTCGTGGACCAGTTCCGGCACCAGCCTGCTCGCCGGTCCCATTCGGCTCTCCTCGAAATAGAAACTGCCCGCCGAGGGATCGAGGTTCAGTTCGATCGTGCGCGCCCCGACATGGCGAGCCGTCTGGACAAAGCCCGCCGCCGGATAGACGGCGCCGGACGTGCCCACCGACACGAACAGATCGGCGCGCCGCAACGCCTCCTCGATCCGGTCCATCTCATAAGGCATTTCGCCGAAAAAGACGATGTCCGGCCGCATCCGCGGCTGTCCGCAACCGCCGCACGGCGACGCGGGCGGCAGGGCTTCGACCCAAGGCACCGCCCTGCCGCAGGCCGCGCAAAACGCCGACCGCAATTCGCCATGCATGTGGATCAGCCTTTTCGCCCCCGCCCGCTCATGCAGATCGTCGACATTCTGCGTCACGATCAGCAACTCGCCGGGCCAGGCGGCATCCAGCGCCGCCAGCGCCTCATGTGCAGCATTGGGCTTCACCTCGGCCAGCTTGGCGCGTCGCTCGTCATAGAAGCGATGCACCAGCGCCGGATTGCGCGCCAGCGCCTCGGGCGTGCAGACATCCTCCACTCGATGCCCTTCCCACAGCCCATCGGGCCCGCGAAAGGTCGCTAGGCCGCTTTCGGCTGAAATGCCCGCGCCGGTCAGGATCACGATGTTGCGAATATCATTCATGCGGCTTCTCTAGTCGCTCGGCAAGGGATGACAAAGCCCTCACGCTCTGGCATCGGCCAAGCCCAGGATCGATCGACCCTAGGCAAGGCAGGGATAAAGAGACATGAGCAGCATCGGCATTTTCGGGGCGGCGGGTCGCATGGGACACGCCATCGCGCAGGTCGCGAAGGAAGCCGGGCTGGATATAGCGGGCGGCACCGATCGGCATGGCGGCGCGGAACTGATCCAGGGCGTTACCATCTCCACCGATCCGCGGGCGCTGGCGGAAAGGAGCGACGTGCTGATCGATTTCTCCGTTCCTGCCGCTCTTGCCGCGCATCTGGACGCCTGCATCGCCGCGAAGAAGCCGGTGCTGATCGGCACCACGGGCCTGGAACCGGAGCATCATGCGATGATCGACAAGGCTGCAAAGCATATTCCAGTGCTCCAGACCGGCAATACCTCGCTGGGCGTCAACCTGCTCGCCGCGCTGGTGCAGCAGGCAGCCTCCCGGCTGGGCGACGATTGGGATATCGAGATTGTCGAGATGCATCATCGGCACAAGGTCGATGCGCCTTCCGGCACCGCCCTGCTTCTGGGCGAAGCGGCAGCGCGCGGGCGCGGCATCGCCCTTTCCGAAAACAGCGAACGTGGCCGCGACGGCATCACCGGCGCGCGGGCGAAGGGCGCCATCGGCTTCGCCGCGCTGCGCGGCGGCTCGGTGGCGGGCGACCATCAGGTGATCCTGGCCACGGAAGGCGAGCGGATCGAGATTGGTCATCGCGCCGAAAACCGCGTCATCTTCGCGCGGGGCGCAGTCAGGGGCGCGCAATGGCTGATGAAGCAGCCGGCCGGCCGCTATGACATGAAGGGCGTGCTGGACCTGTGATCCGATGAACAAGGAGCAGATCTTCGACTTTTTCAGCCGCCTTGCGGAAGCCAATCCGGCGCCGCGCACGGAGCTGGAATATGGCAATGACTATCAGCTTCTGGTCGCGGTCGTGCTGTCGGCGCAGGCCACCGACGTCGGCGTCAACAAGGCGACTCGCGCCCTGTTCCGCGAAGTCCATACGCCGCAGCAGATGATCAACCTGGGCGAAGAGGGCCTCAAGCAGCACATCAAGACGATCGGCCTGTTCAATGCCAAGGCGAAGAATGTCATCGCCCTGTCGGAAATGCTGGTCCGCGATTTCGGCGGAGAGGTACCGCAGGATCGCGATGTCCTCACCAGCCTGCCCGGCGTCGGGCGCAAGACCGCCAACGTCGTCGTCAACACCGCCTTCGGGCAGGAGGCTTTCGCGGTCGATACCCATATTTTCCGCGTCGGCAACCGCACCGGTCTCGCCCCCGGCAAGACGCCGCTGGCCGTCGAACTCAAACTCGACAAGCGCGTTCCCGGCCCCTTCCGCCGCGACGCGCATCACTGGCTGATCCTGCACGGCCGCTATGTGTGCAAGGCGCGCAAGCCCGAATGCTGGCGCTGCATCGTCTCCGACCTGTGCCGCTTCAAGCCCAAGACACCCGCGCCGGGAACGGCGGCCTGAGTTGATCGTCATTATCACAAGGTTCAGCGAGCCTGTGCTAAGGGGTAAAACGGACGGACTGGCCGCCATGGCGGCGTCCATCCGGCATGATAAAGGAGAGAATAGCATGTCCGCCCCCATCTCTCGCCCCGCCCGGCACGCCGCCCTGGCTCTTGCCCTGATGTGCGCGGCTGGCCCTGTGCTGGCAAAGGACCAGCCCGATAATCTGGTGCCGTCCGGCAAGCCCGTCGACTGCGTCCAGATCGTGTCGATCCGCACCACCAATGTGCGCGACGACCGGACCATCGACTTCATCATGAACGGCAACAAGGTCTATCGGAACTTCCTGCCCAACAGTTGCCCCAGCCTGGGCTTCGAAAAGCGCTTCATGTACCAGACCAGCCTGTCCCAGCTCTGTTCGGTCGACATCATCACCGTTCTCTATCAGGCTGGCGGGTTGCAGCGTGGGCCCAGTTGCGGCCTTGGCAAATTCCAGCCGATGCAGAAAATGGCGAAATAAGATTGGCCTGAGGTGATTTTGGTGCTGGCGCGAGCGATAAGGCTTTGCTAATCGGCCTCACGCATCAGCGACACGCACCCATAGCTCAGCTGGATAGAGCGTTGCCCTCCGAAGGCAAAGGCCAGAGGTTCGAATCCTCTTGGGTGCGCCATTTTTCCATGGCTCTCAGAACGATCCGCCTTCCAGTCCAAGCAGATAGCGCTTGGCTTCCAGACCACCTGCAAAGCCGGTCAGCGCGCCGTTCGCGCCGACCACACGATGACAGGGCGCGATGATCGAGATCGGGTTGCGTCCATTGGCGGCGCCCACGGCACGACAGGCGGAGGCTTTGCCGATCTGCCTTGCAATATCGGCATAGCTGCGCGTCTGCCCGAAGGGTATCGTCAGCAACGCGGCCCATACGCGCTTCTGGAAATCGGTCCCGGTAAAATCGAGCGGCAGGTCGAACATCTCCCGCCGTCCCGCAAAATATTCGCCGAGTTGCCGCTCGGCCTCTTCCAGCACGGGATGATCGCCCGCCTGAACCCGCGGTGCCAACCGCACCCTGTCCGGATCGTCATTTTCCCACAGGACCGCGGCCAGCCCCTTCTCGCTCGCCACCAGCGTCAGCGTACCGACAGGCGATGCCATCGTCCGATATGAATAGCTCATGCCCATTCCTTTCCATCATGCGATGGCATCACCATAGGGCATGACCGGCCCGTCGCCTTCCCGCCGCTTGCGATCAAAGCGGCGGGACGCGCTCATTTGAGGCCGCCCCCCATGGCGCGATAGAGTTCGACCATGTTCGTCGCCCGCGTCAGCCGCGTCGCCAACAGATTCTGTTCCGCGTTATAGAGCGTCCGTTGCGCATCCAGCGTGGTGAGAAAGCCGTCCACCCCCGCCCGGAAACGCGCCTCGGACAGCCGATAGCCGACCCGCGCGGCGTCCCGCAGGGATGCCTGCGCCTCCAGCTGGGCGGTCATCGTCCCCCGCCGGGCCAGCGCATCGGCCACCTCCCGGAAACCCGTCTGCACGCTCTTCTCATAGGTCGCGACCATCGCGTCATAGCTGGCCCGCGCATAACGCAAATTGCCCTGGTTGCGTCCGAAATCGAAAATCGGCAGGCTGGCCGAAGGCGCCACCGACCAATAATCGCTGCCCGACTTGAACAGGTTGGAAAGGCCGAAGCTCATCGTCCCGAACGCCGCGGTCAACGAGATTCTGGGGAAGAAGGCCGCCCGGGCCGCGCCGATATTGGCATTGGCCGCCAGCAACTGATGCTCCGCCGCCATGATGTCGGGCCGCCGCAGCAGGGCCGTCGACGGCAGGTCGGCAGGCAGATTGGCGAGCGTCACATCGCCTTCCGGCATGGCCGCGGGCAAATCCTCCACCGGCACGGTCGTCCCGGCCAGCAGGTTCAGCGCATTCTGGTCCTGCGCCACCAGCGTCGTCGCCTGCGCGATATCGGACCGCGCCTGATCGTGGCTGGTCTGCGCCTGACGCACCTCCAGTTCGGAGGCGATCCCCTTGGCGAAGCGCGCCCGGGTCAGCTCCAGCGTCTGGCCGAAGGCCTTTTCCAGATCGCGCGCAATCTTCAGCCGCTCCTGATCCGCCGCCATCGCCAGCCAAGCATTGGCCACTTCGGCGATCAGCGCGGTCTGCGCGGCATTGCGGTTCTCGATGGACGCGAAATATTGCTCCTGCGCCGCCTTGGTCAGGTTGCGCACCCGGCCGAACAGATCGATTTCCCAGGCCGACACGCCGACCTGCGCCTGGTAGATGTCGATGCGCCCGCTTCCCACCTGGGAAAAGGGGGTATCCTGAAAGGTCGCCCCGCCGCTCGCCGCCGCCGTCGGCAGCAGGTCGGCGCGCTGCACCTTATATTGCGCCCGCGCCTGCTCGACATTGGCAAGCGCAACGCGCAGGTCGCGATTATTGTCCAGCGCCGTCTGGATCACGCGGGCCAGCCGTGGATCGACGAAAAACGCCTTCCACGCCGTATCCGCCGGAACGATCGCCTGACCGTCCGCCCCGCCATAGGAAGCCCCCTGCGGGCTTTCCTGCGGCACCGGCAGCGCGGGCCGTACATATTTGGGCCCCCTGTCGCAGGCGGCCAGCGTCATGGCCAGGGCAGCGGCCGGGATCAGCTTGATCTTGTTCATCGTCCTCATGCCTCTGCCTTCAAGCCTCTTGCGGCGCCAGGGGAGCGCTGCCCTCATGCCCGCTTTCGTCCTTGGCGCGATGTTCGCGGAACAACCGCTTCACCACGGTGAAGAAGACCGGCACGAAGAAGATGGCGAGTATCGTCGCCGACAACATGCCGCCGACCACGGCCCAGCCGATGGCGTTCTGGCCGCCCGCCCCCGCGCCCTTGGCCACCGCCAGAGGAAGCACGCCGAAGACGAAGGCGAAGCTGGTCATCAAAATCGGCCGCAGGCGCAGCTTGCCCGCCTCCAGAGCGGCCTTGGCAGGCGAGAGGCCCTCGCGCATCTTCTCCTCGGCGAATTCGACGATCAGGATCGCATTCTTCGCCGACACGCCGATGGTCGTGATCAGGCCCACCTGCAAATAGATGTCGTTGTTGAGCCCGACCAGCGTCGCCGCGATCACCGCGCCGAGCACGCCCAGCGGCACGACCAGCATGACCGCGATCGGCACCGACCAGCTTTCATAGAGCGCGGCCAGGCACAGGAACACGATCAGCATCGACAGCGCATAGAGCGCCGGCGCCTGCCCGCCCGATGTCTGCTCCTCATAGGAAATGCCGTTCCATTCATAGCCCACACCGGCAGGCAGCTTGGCAGCCATTTCCTCCATCGCCTTCATCGCTTCGCCGGTCGAGACGCCCGGGGCGGGGGCGCCCATGATCTGCATCGAGGGCACGCCGTTAAACCGCTCCAGCTTGGCCGGACCATAGGCCCATTGCGTCGTCGCGAAGGAGGAGATGGGCGCCATCACGCCGCCGCTGCCGCGCACATGCAGCGCGCCGATCGATTCCGGCGTGGTGCGGAAGGGCGCGTCCGCCTGCACATAGACGCGCTTCACCCGGTCGCGATCGATGAAATCGTTGACATAGCTGCTGCCCATGGCGGTCGCGATGGTGTCGTTGATGTCGGCCTGGGCGATCCCCAGCGCCCCGGCTGCCGCCTGATCGACGTCCAGCTTGAGCTGCGGCACATCCTCCAGCCCGTTGGGCCGCACCTGCGCCAGCCGCTTGTCGGCCATCGCCATGCCCAGCAACTGGTTGCGCGCCGCCAGCATCTTTTCATGGCCCAGATTGCCCCGGTCCACGAGCTGGAAGTCGAAACCCGTCGCATTGCCCAGTTCCTGCACCGCAGGCGGCACGAAGGCGATCGCCATGCCGGACGAAATCTTGCGGAAGGCCATGTTGGCGCGCAGCGCGATGGCGGCCACGCCATTATCCTTGCCCTTGCGTTCCGACCAATCCTTCATCCGGGCGAAGACGATGCCGACATTCTGCCCCTGCCCCACGAAGCCGAAGCCCGAAATGGTGAAGACGGCCGCGACATTCTTCTTCTCGTCGATCATGTAATGATCGCGCACCCTGGCGAGCGTCCGCTCCGTCTCCTCGATGGTCGATCCGGTCGGCAGCGCCACCTGATTGATGATGATGCCCTGATCCTCATCGGGCAGGAAACCGCCGGGCAGGCGCAGGAAGATCAGCCCCATGCCCAGCACGATCAGCGCGTAGACCAGCATGGTCCGCCCCCAGCGCCGCTCCACCTTCTCCACCGTCGCGCCATAACGCGCGACGTTGCGGTCGAAGGTGCGGTTGAACCAGTCGAAGAAGCGGCCGAAGCGGGAACCGAAGAAGCCGGTCCAGATGTGGCTGTGCCCCTTGGGCTGCAGGATCGTCGCGCACAGCGCCGGGGTCAGGATCAGCGCCACCAGCACCGACAGCACCATGGAGGAAACGATGGTGATGGAGAATTGGCGGAAGATCACGCCCGTCGACCCGCCGAAGAAGGCCATGGGCAGGAACACCGCCGACAGCACCAGGCCGATGCCGACCAGCGCGCCGCTGATCTCGTCCATCGACTTCTTCGCCGCCTCCTTGGGACTGAGCCCCTCTTCCTGGATGATGCGCTCGACATTCTCCACCACGACGATCGCGTCGTCCACCAGCAGGCCGATGGCCAGCACCATGCCGAACAGGGTCAGGGTATTGATGGTGAAGCCCGCCGCATAAAGGATCGCCAGCGACCCCAGCAACACCACCGGCACGGCAATGGTCGGGATCAGCGTGGCGCGCCAGTTCTGGAGGAACAGGAACATCACCACGAAGACCAGCAGGATCGCCTCGAACAGCGTGTGGATGACCTGCTCCACCGACAGCTTCACGAAGGTCGAATTGTCCACCGGAAAGTCATATTTGACCCAGGCCGGGAAATTCTTCGACAGTTCGCCGATGCGGCCCTTCACGCCCGCGACCGTGTCCAGCGCGTTCGCGCCGGGCGCCAGCCTGATGCCGATACCGGCGGCCGGATGTCCGTTGAACTTGGCGCTGAAGCTGTAATTTTCCGCCCCCAGTTCCACCCTGGCGACATCCGACAGATGCACGACCGATCCGTCGCTATTGTTGCGCAACATGATGTTGCGAAACTGCTCGGGTGTGCGCAGCCGCGACTGGGCGGTGACCGTGGCGTTGAGCGCCTGCCCCTTGGGTGAGGGCGTGCCGCCGATCTGCCCGGCCGAAACCTGGGCGTTCTGCGCCCGGATCGCTGACTTCACGTCTCCGGTCGTGATGCCCAGATTGGCCATCTTGTATGGGTCCAGCCAGACCCGCATCGCATATTGCGCACCAAATATCTGGGTGTCGCCCACGCCCTTCACCCGGCTCAACGGATCCTGAAGGGTGGACGAAATGAAATCGCCCGCATCCTGCTGGTCATGGATGCCGTCATCGGCATAAACCGCCATCACCATCAGGAAGGTCGAGCTGGACTTGGTGACGCGCAGTCCCTGCTGCTGCACTTCCTGCGGCAACAGGGGCGTCGCCTGCGCCAGCTTGTTCTGCACCTGCACCTGCGCGATATCGGCGTTGGTGCCCTGTTCGAACGTCAGGGTGATGGTCAGATTGCCCGCGGAATCGCTGCTCGACGAAAAATAGCGGAGATGGTCGATGCCCTTGAGCTGCTGCTCGATGATCTGCGTCGTCGTGCTTTCCAGCGTCTGGGCATTGGCGCCGGGGTAAGTGGTCGCAATCACCACCGCAGGCGGCGCAATCTCCGGAAATTGCGCGACGGCCAGCGACCGGAGCGACAGCAGCCCCGCCAACATGATGACGATGGCGATGACCCATGCGAAGATGGGCCTGTCGATGAAATAGCGGGCCATGACTTATCGCGCTCCGCCGGCGTGCGCCTGGCCCGGACCGGCATCGCCCGCATTGGCCTGCCCCGCAGCCCCGACCACCTGCTGCGGCCGGCCCGGCTGAACCACGGTGCCGGGGCGCAGGTTGACCAGCCCCTCGACGATCAGCCTGTCGCCCGCCTTCAGCCCCTTGGTGACGATCCACCGGTCGCCGACGGGACGGTCAGTCTCCACCTGGCGCACCTCCACCTTGTTGCCCGCGCCGACGACCATCGCCGTCGCCCGGCCGCGCGGATCGCGGGTAATGCCCTGCTGCGGCGCCAGGATCGCCTGGGTCCGCTGCCCCTCGACCAGCTTCGCGCGGACATACATGCCCGGCAGCAGCAAGCCGTCGGGATTGGGGAAGGTCGCACGCAACGTGACCGCACCGGAACTGGGATCGACCGTCACTTCGGAAAATTGCAACCGGCCCTCGACCGGATAGACGCTGCCATTGGGCAGCAGCAACTGCACCCGCGCGCCCTGATAGGCGCTGACGCCGCCCGCCCGCATCGCCTGCTTGAGGTCGATGATCTGCGCCGCCGACTGCGTCACGTCGACATAGACCATGTCGGTCCGCTGGATCGTCGCCAGCGCATCGGCCTGTCCCGCCTGCACCAGTGCGCCCGGCGTGAACAGCGACCGCCCGATACGACCGGAAATCGGCGCCCGGACGCGGGTGAAATTCTGGTTCACCTGCGCCGCCTGCACCGCCGCGCGCTGCGCCGCGACATCGGCGCGCGCCTGCTGGGCGGACGCATCGGCATTGTCGGCCTCCTGGCGGCTGACCGCATTGATCCCGACCAGATCCTTGTAACGCTGCGCCTGCAAGCCGGTCGCCCGGATCGATGCCTGTGCCCGTGCGAGCGAACCCTGCGCTTGGCTGAGCGCGGCCCGGTAGGGCGCGTCCTCGATTTCATAGAGAATCTGTCCCGCGCGCACGAAAGCGCCCTCGGTGAAAAGGCGGCGGCGAATCACGCCGCTGATCTGGGGCCGGACCTCAGCGGTCTCAGCGGCCACGATGCGTCCGGGCAGTTCGGCGGTCAGCGGTGCATTCTCGACCTTCATCGTCACCACGCCCACGGCGGGCGGCGGCGGCACTGGCTGCGACTTTTGCCCGCAGCCCCCCAGCGCCACGGTCGACACGCAGGCCAACAGCCCGACAAAAATCCCCTTTTGCATCGGTCGATGCTCCATCTGAAAAATCCGACAGGCGGAATGAACGTTCATTCCACTTGCGCCGCAGGTAAGAACATGCCACAGATTGTTCAAGAGTAAAAAAGCCTTGGGGATGGAATTTGGTTGCAATGCAGCATGAACCGAGCGGACGGGACCGCGTCCTGAACGCCGCACGCGACCTGTTCACCGTCCATGGCTTTCACCAGACATCCATGGCCGAACTCGCTGCCGCGGCGCAGGTGTCGGTCGGCCAGATCTATCGCCTGTTCAAGGGCAAGGAAGATATTATCGAGGCGATCGTGGAAAGCGACATCCGCGAGCGTGAAGCCCTCATACTGGGCCTGCAGAAACGGCTGGATGCGGGCGAGATCGGCATCGAACGGACGTTCGAACTGCTGCTGCTGGAGGGTATGGACAACCCGCATGAGGCGCTGTCCTTCGACATATTGGCCGAAGGATTCCGCAATCCCCGCGTCGGCAGGACCATCGTCGAAATGTGCGCGCAGCTCCGCAAGTCATTGGGCAGCTTCGCCTGCGCAGCCAATCCGGACCTGTCCGGCGAAGCGTTGAAGGGGGCGGAGGAAATCGTCCTCGCCAGCATGTTCGGCCTTGGCCATCGCCGCCTGTCGGCACCCGAAATCAGCCCCGAACGCCTGGCGAAAAGCGCGGCCGGCATGATCGTCGCCGCGCTCCGCTCGATGGGTTGATCGGCCGGGCGCGCCGCTCCCTCGCCCCATCGCATTGCAGCAGAAAAGCGCGTGCGGCGCGGCAACTCATACCCCGGTCGGACATTGAAGCCTCCGAGTTTTCCGGGAGGCATATCATGACGATGGGCACATCTTTCGACCGCAGCTATTTCGAGGCGCGGCTGGACCGCAACCGCAGGCTCGCGGAAAGTTCCCGCAGTCCTGAGATCCGGGCGATCCACATGGAATATGTGCGCCTGTACCAGCAGTTGCTGGAACAGAGCGTCCCCGTCCCGGCCTGAAGCCGCCGGGCGGCCGCTATTGCGCGGCGATGCCTTCAGGCAGGACGACCGCCGACCAACTCTTGCCCGGCACCAGATATTTGGCGGCCAGCTTCTGGATGTCCGCCGCCGTCACCGTCAACATGTCCTGCGCCATGGTCTGCATCGCCTGGACATAGCGGGGATCATGGGTCGCCCCTTCCATCTGGTTCATCCAGAAGGCATTGCCCGTCCCCGCCCGCATCAGCAATTGCCGCATCGGTGCGACGGCGCGCTGCAATTCATCATCGCTTACCGGATTTTTGGCGAGGTCCGCGGCCGTATCCTTCACCACGCCGTAGAAATATTTGACCTTGTCCGGCCGCACCTGGCTGGTCACCAGGATGTAACCACCGCCCTCATAGGAAAAGGGCCAGTTATTCTGCACGCTGGGCGAATAGGCCGCGCCTTCGGTCGAGCGCAGCTTGTCGAACAGCCGGTCGTTGAAGATCTGCGTCAATATTTCGAGCTGCCGCGCTTCCCTGGTCAGGGCAAAGCCGCCTGCCGTCGGCCAGGCCATGACCGCCGCCGCCTGCTCCTTGTCTCCCTTGTGCCGCAGCACGACCGGCGTTTCGACATGGGCCGGGAAGCGCATCAGCCTGTTCGCCGCCGGAACCGGCAGGTCGGGACGCGGCGGTAAGGCGCCGAAAGTCGCCGCCACCGCGGCAATGGCGTCATCGGCCTTCACTTGCCCGAAAATCTGGATCTCGATCGGCCCCGACGCCAGCAGCGGCTCCCATGTCGCGCGGAAGGCCTGCGGCGTCAGCCCGTCAATCTCGGCCCGGGACGGGGTGCGGAAACGCACATCCTTGTCATGCAGCAACCAGTTGAGATCGCGCGCCAGCACGCTGTCGGCCGCCCGCGCCATCGCATCATAGGCGACCCCAGCCCCGGTCTTGACCCGCGCGATCGGCGCCGGGTCCCATCCCGGCGCGAACAGCTTGGTCGCGAACAGCTGCAACTGGTCCTTGTAATCCGCCGGACGCGTCACCGCCTGCAATTCGAATGCATCGTCGTCGATGGAGAAATCCATCCCCATGCGCCGCCCGTTGGTCAGGTCGTCCAGTTCCCGCTGGCCGAGCTTGCCGATCCCGCTCGCCACCAGCGCATAGTCGGCGGCCCAGCCCGGCACCGGCTTCGTCGGTGAAAAGGCCTGCTGCCCATGGCCGAAGCGGACGTTGATGCGCACCTTCTCCGTCTCCGCGTCATTGGCGAAGAGCGTCAGCTTGACGCCGTTGGAGAAGGTGACGCTCTCCATCCCCGGCAGGCCGACCGGCGTGCGCGACACGACCTTGCCCGGCGCACCCAGTTTCGGCAGGTCGGCCATGGTCACGGCCTTGTCGCCCAGCCGTGCATTGGTCGCCGCCTTGACCGGCGCCGCGACCGCCGCCGCCAGCTTCGCGTCGACGCCCGGCAGCACCTTTCCGGTGACCAGCATTGCCCGGAACACGCCTGCGGAGAACAGCCGCCTGGTCGAATCCAATATCTTCTGCGGCGTCATCGCCGGCTTGCCCGAACGGAAAATATCGAGCGCCGCCTGCGGGCTGACCGTGGTTTCGCGAATGTCCACCGCACTCACCAGATCGCTCGCCTGCTTGGCCCCGGCCTCGGTATCGGCATTTTCGACCTGGATCGCGAGCGCCGTGTCCATCTGCGCATATTCGCGGTCGATCTCGATCTGGCTGGGCGGCGTGTCCTTCGCATCCTCGATGATGGCGCGGACATCGGCCAGCGCCTTTTCCCAATTGCCGCCCGAAGGTACCAGGGTGATGAAGGTGCCGTCGGCCGAGCGGCTCACATCCTGCTGGTCCGCGCTCGCCTGCAGGAAGCTGCCGCCCGCCCGCGCCGCCTGCTCCAGCCTGCGGTTGACGATCTGAAGGGCCAGCATGTCGGTCAGCTTGTCCTGATTATAGACGATGGTGTCGGCATGCGGCTTCCACGGCCGCAGCCACGCCATGGTAAGGCCGGTGGGCGCTCCCGGCTCGACCGTCACCCGCGTCGCAGGCGCCTTGGGATCAGGCTCGCCGAAATCGGGCAGCGGCGCGCCCTTGCCCGGCACCGTCCAGGACGCGAAATTATCCTTGATGAGCTGCTCCGCCATCGCCGGGTCGATGTCGCCCGCGATGGAGATCACCGCGTTTTCGGGCCGATACCAGCGCTGGTGGAACGCCTCCATCTTCGCCGCCGTCACCGCGTTCAGCGTCGCCACCGTGCCGATCGGGCTGTGATCGGCAAGCGGCTGGCCCGCGAAGAAATGCTGCCGCGTGGCGTCGGAAATCCGCATCTGCGGCCCATCGCCCTCGCGCTTTTCGGCCAGCACCACAGCGCGTTCGGCATTCACCGCACTGTCCACGATGTTGGGATCGGCCATCATGCCCGCCAGGATCTTCAGGCTCTCGCCCAAGCTCGCCTGCGTCGCCTGCGGCAGATCGAGCGCATAGGTCGTCCCCGTCGGCGTCGTCTGCGCATTGCTGTCGCTGCCGAAGGTCACGCCCAGCCGCTGCCAGATGCGCTTGGATTCGCCATCGGGCACATGGCGGGAGCCGCGGAAGGTCAGATGCTCCATGAAATGGGCGTAACCCAGTTCGTCGGGATGCTCCATCAGCGACCCGGCATCGATCCGCAGCCTGACCGAAACCTGGCCCGGCGGCACGCCATTGCGCCGGATCGCATAGCGCAGCCCGTTCGACAGTTCGCCGAAGCGCCATGCCGGATCGATCGGCACGTCGCTATTCTCATAAAGCCAGGGCCTCACCTGCGCCTTGGTCGATCCGGGCACGGCCGTATTGGCGACCGGGTCTGTCTTCGCGGCCAGAGGCGCGGAAACTCCCGAGAGCAGCAGGGCAAGGACGGACAGCGAAGCGGCAGGACGCCGGAAGGGAAAGCTCATGGGCGCGCAGCCTAATGAGATTTTCCTGAATGGCCACTGACAAAGATCGCCGAAGGATGAACGACCTGTCCTATCCCCCGGCCATCCCGGATCATGACAGGGCGGAAAGCCTTACCGGCCGCCCGTCTTCTGCACGGCGCCCTTGTGCGCGCCGACGCCGCCGCCACCGCGCCGGCGGCGAAAATTCTTCTTCGCGGGCTTGGCATCGCCATCGGGCCGATGCGCCCGCTCGGCATTGCCGCGCTGCTGCTTCTGCTGGTCCTGATAGCGACGCTGTCCTTCGGCCCGCTTCGCCTTCTGTTCCGGCGTCTGCTCGCGCTGCTGGCCCTTGCGCTGCGGCGCGGCCTTGGGAAGGTTGCGCACCGCTTCCACGAAATTCTCAGGCAGGGGGACGATGTCCAGCTTCACCTTGGTCGTGCGCTCGATGGCTTTCAGATAGGGCCGCTCATCGTCCGCCACGAAGCTGATCGCAATGCCCTCGGCACCGGCGCGCGCGGTGCGGCCGATGCGGTGCACATATTGCTCCGGCACGTTGGGCAGCTCGAAATTGATGACATGGGACACACCCGACACATCGATCCCGCGCGCGGCGATATCGGTCGCGACCAGCAGCTTCACATGGCCGTGGCGGAAGGCCTGCAAGGCCGTGGTCCGCTGCGCCTGGCTCTTGTTGCCATGGATGGCGACGGCCTGGATGCCCGCACCCTCCAGGAACCGCACGACGCGATCCGCGCCATGCTTGGTCCGGGTGAAGATCAGCGCGCGGTCGATATCCTCGTTCCTGATCGTCAGGTTGAGCAGCGCCTGCTTCTCCATCTGGTTGACGAAGGTCGCCTGCTGGCGCACCCGCTCCGCCGTGGTCGACTGCGGCGCGACGCTCACCTTCACCGGGTCATTCAGGAACTGCGCGGCCAGCGCCTCGATCTCGCCCGGCATGGTGGCGGAAAAGAAGAGATTCTGCCTCTCCTTCGGCAACAGCTTGGCAATGCGCTTCAGCGGATGGATGAAGCCCATGTCCATCATCTGGTCCGCCTCGTCGAGGACGAAGATTTCAGTATCCTTGATGGTGAAGGCACGCTGGTCGATCAGGTCGAGCAGACGGCCCGGCGTCGCCACCACGATGTCGGCGCCACGGCCCAGCGCGCGAATCTGCTTGTTGATGGGTACGCCGCCGAACACGACCTCCACCGAAAATTTCAGGAAACGGCCATAGTCGCGGAAGCTCTGGGCGATCTGCGCCGCCAGCTCGCGCGTGGGCGACAGCACCAGCATGCGGCAGCCCTGCAAGGGCGTAGGCTTGGGATTGCGTGCGAAATGGTCAAGGCTCGGCAGGGCGAAGGCGGCCGTCTTGCCGGTGCCGGTCTGCGCGATGCCGCAGAGATCCTTGCCCTTGAGCAAAACGGGAATGGCCTGGCTCTGGATCGGGGTCGGCGACCCATATTTCTTGGCGGCGAGCGCCTTCAGGATCGGCTCGGCAAGGCCAAGGTCGGTAAATTGCATGGAAATGAACTCACAAAGTCTGCCCCGGCGCCATCCGGCACGACCGGGGCGCAAGGCGGGTTACGAAACGACCCGCGTGAAAAGGGAAGCCTCAAAGCTTGGCGCAGACTTTCATTGGCCGGCTCCTGCGCCTGTTCCGGCCGGAGCGATCACGCTGCCAATCGCTGATGGGGCCGACAAGGCCCAACTGCTGCGCTGCAGCGCATATGGCGGCAAAGACAGGAAAAAGCAAGCGGCTCCTGAGGGTTTGTTGGGAAAGGCACCTTTCGGCGCATGGCGGGCGCCGCCTCGAAATGCGCTCTTCCGCGCGTTTCCCAACAAACCCTCGGGAACCGCGTGATTTCAAAGGGTCACTTCGACATGCTTGCCGCGCATCTCATCGCGCACGTCGCCGCCGAACATCTGCCGGAACATGCCGCCCAGCGACATGTCCGCGCGCCAGATTTCCGCATGCCCCAGATCGAAACGGAGCATCAACAGATGCGGGTCCTGCCGCCCGCCCGGATACCAGCTCGCAACGTCATGGGTCCAATAGCGATCGATCACCGCCGGGTCCGTCTCCTCGACCAGCGTGCCGTCGATGCAGGCGAACAGGAAATGCCCCTTGGCCACGAACTGGGCCATCGCCGGGCCACCGGGCGCCAGCCGGTTTTCGCGCGTCGTATAGAACCAGAAACAATGGTTCGCGCCGGGATCGAGCTGCGCCGTCATCGGCATGCTATGCTCATGCGATCCCTGCAGCCCGACCATCACAAAAGGACTTTGCGACAATTCGGTCCAGAAACGGTGGCGGATATCGGACTCATTGCTCATCTCTTCTCTCCCTTCGATCTCACGGGACTCAATCGACGGCTGCAAGCGAAGTTCCGTCACGCAATTTAGCACGAAAGCTTGATCTTGCGCACGCATCTCTCCACATAGCGCGCATGTTGATCGAGACCGAAGCGACGCCCAATCCGGCCACCGTCAAATTCATTCCCGGCCGCGTGGTCATGGGCATGGGCACCCGCGACTTCGCGACGCCGGAGGAGGCGGAGGCCTCTCCGCTCGCCACGGCGCTGTTTGACCTGGGCGATGTGACCGGCGTGTTCTTCGGCGGCGACTTCATTTCGGTGACCATCGCGCCCGGCGCGCAGTGGAGCGACGTGAAGCCCGACATCCTCTCGATCCTGCTCGACCATTTCTCGGCCAACATGCCGCTGTTCACGCCGGGTTCGGCCGGGGAAATCGTCGTACCGGCCGAGGAGGAATTGTCCGACGATCCCGAAGACGCCGAAATCGTCGCGCAGATTCGCGAGCTGATCGACACGCGCGTCCGCCCGGCGGTCGCCAATGACGGCGGCGACATCATCTATCGCGGCTTCGACAAGGGCACCGTCTATCTGCGGATGCAGGGCGCCTGTTCGGGATGTCCATCCTCCACCGCGACGCTCAAGAACGGCATCGAGCAGCTGCTGAAACATTATGTGCCGGAAGTGACCGAGGTTCGCGCCGTCTGACGCCGCGCAACAGATGCCGCCCGGCCGATTGGCAAATCGCTTCCGATCGACTAACCGCTAATCGAACAGGTATCGGACGGGCGGATTACAGGGGTTTTCTTTGCGCATATTGGTCATCGATACCGCGACACAGGCGCTGTCGGTGGCGCTGCTCGATGACGGCGCGCCTGCCGGCCATTTTCACCAGATCGTCGGGCGCGGCCATGCCGAAGCGCTGCTGCCCGCCATCGCCTCCATGCCGGATGGCGGCCGCGCCGATGCGATCGCCGTGGATGTCGGCCCCGGCAGCTTCACCGGCGTCCGGATCGGCATAGCCGCCGCCCGCGCCCTTGCCCTCGCCTGGAACATTCCCCTGCGCGGCTACAGCGCCCTGTCGCTGATCGCGGCCAAGGCGGCCGCGGGACATGGGACGGGGCATCAAGGCAGGCATGAGGGAGGGTCGCTGACCGTCGCCATCACCGGCGGCCATGGCGAACTGTTCTGGCAAAGCTTCTCCGGCGACGGACTTTTGGCGACCACGCCTCCCGCCTCCACCGCGATCGCTGTCCTGGCCGGGCAGATCGCCGATCCCGTCCTTTACGGCACCGGCGCCCAAGCGCTGGTCACGGCGCGCGGAGCAGGCACCGCGATCAGCCTCTATCCCGATGCCGCCGATTATCCGCTGATCGCCGCCCAGCCGCCCCTGCCCCCTTCGCCCATCTATTGCCGTGGCGCCGACGCAAAGCCGATGGCGCAGCGGGCGGCATCATGATCCCCGGCCTCTCCCTCGAAACCTATGACGATGGCGAACGCAACGCGATGAGCGATGCGATGGACGTGATGGCCCGCGCCTTCGATCCTGCCTATGGCGAGGCATGGACCCTGCCCCAACTGGCCGGAGTCATGACCATGCCCGGAACCTGGCTGACCATCGCCCGCGTCGATGCGGCGCCGCTGGGTTTCGCGCTGGTCCGGTCGGTGCTGGACGAATGCGAATTGCTCCTGCTGGCGGTCAGCCCGCTATGGCGCGGGCGCGGCGTCGGCGAGGCGCTGTTGCTCGACAGCCTCAAGACAGCGCGCAGACGGGGCATTACGTCGATGAATCTAGAAGTTCGCGCGTCCAATACAGCGATCAGGCTGTATGAAAAAACGGGTTTCGAATATGTCCACCGACGCCCCGGTTACTATCGCGGTAACGACGGACAACTTCATGATGCGTTGAGTTTTCGTCTCGATATGCTGAGATGACGTAAATCGCCGCTTGCAAAACACATATGGCAGGTATAGCTGACCCCTACCGCTCCTGAAATGATTTTCCTTGGGCGGGTCGCACAAACAATTGCCTTCGCAAGGAAAAGAAATGGAAATCGAATCCGCGCAGAGCGAACTGCTCATTACTTTGACGTCGGACATTGTGGCGGCGCATGTCTCCAACAACAGTGTCGCCGTCTCTGACGTGTCTACCCTGATCCAGAATGTGCATGCCGCGCTTTCGGGCCTCGCGACCCCGGCCGCCGCGCCGGAAGTGAAGCCGGAACCCGCCGTGTCGGTCCGTTCTTCGGTCAAACCGGACTACATCATCTGCCTGGAAGACGGCAAGAAGCTGAAGATGCTGAAGCGGCACCTGATGACCCATTATCAGATGACGCCGGAGGATTATCGCGCCAAGTGGGGCCTGCCCGCCGACTATCCGATGGTCGCCCCCAACTATGCCGAACAGCGCCGCAGCCTGGCCAAGAAGATCGGCCTGGGCACCAAGCGCCGCCGCACCCGCGCGAAATAAGCCGCCGGACTTCAGGCCGAAAGCCATCGACAAAGGGGTGCGTGGACTGCGCGCCCCTTTTACATTGGGGGAAAAGCCGCTAGGCTTTCACCGAATTAGCCATATTCCAGCCAAGTGAGCCTGCATGAACCGCAAGATCGACGTTGAAGCCCTATGTCATGAAAAGGGCCTGCGCATCACAGAACAGCGCCGCGTCATCGCCCAGGTGTTGAGCGACGCGGTCGATCATCCGGATGTCGAGGAACTGCATCGTCGCTCGGCCGCCATCGATCCGGGCATTTCGATCGCCACCGTCTATCGCACGGTGCGCCTGTTCGAAGAAGCGGGCATCCTGGAGCGCCACGATTTCGGCGACGGCCGCGCCCGCTATGAGGCGGCGCCCGAATCCCACCACGATCATCTGATCGATGTGGAAACCGGCAATGTGATCGAATTCGTCGATCCGGAACTGGAACAGTTGCAAAAGCAGATCGCCGAAAAGCTGGGCTTCCGCCTGGTCGACCACCGCATGGAACTGTACGGCGTCGCGATCGACCGCAAGAACTGAGGGCAGCTTGCCCGGATTGCGCCGCACCATCCGCTTATGGGCGCGTACCGGCGCGCTGGCCGCCAGCCTGCTGCTCTGCCTGATCCCGCATCTGCTCTGGCGCATGGCGGGCTTTCGCTCGCCATGGCCGCAACGCTTTCTCGGCATGGCCGCCCGCTCGGTCGGCGCACGCGTGCGGGTGGACGGGCACGTCTTCCACGGCGACAGTTTCATCGTCGCCAATCATGTGAGCTGGATCGACATATTGGCGCTCGGCGGCGCGACCGGCGCCGCCTTCGTCGCGCATGACGGCATAGCGGGCTGGCCGGTCATCGGCTGGCTCGCGGCGCAGAACAACACGCTGTTCGTATCCCGCAACCGGCGCGGGGCGCTGTCGTCCCAACTCGATGCCCTGCGCGCCGCGCTGGCCGGGCATCAGCCCGTCGCGCTCTTTCCGGAGGGTACCACCAGCGACGGCAGCGGCCTGCTGCCGTTCAAGCCTTCGCTGCTCGCCGTCCTTCTCCCGCCGCCCCGCTCGGTCCGCATTCAACCCGTGCATATCGATTATGGCGCGGCCACCCCCGAAATCGCCTGGCATGGCGCCGAACCCGCTGGCGCGAACGTAAGGCGCCTGCTCGAACGCCAGGGCCGCCTTGACGTCACGCTGCGTTTTCTGGAGCCGTTCGACCCCGCCATTTGCCCGGATCGCAAGATATTGGCTGCGATGACGCAGGAAAGAATCGCGGCAAGCATCGCCACCTTTCACTCCGGCGCGGCCCCCTGTATAGCTGGCCCACATGAATCGTAACGACGCCCCAAAGACTCCAGCGACTTTCCACGTCAAATCCTTCGGCTGCCAGATGAACGTCTATGATGGCGAGCGCATGGCCGAGATGCTGGGCACGCGCGGCATGATCCCCGCCGCCGAGGGCGCAGAGGCCGATCTGGTCATCCTCAACACCTGCCACATCCGCGAAAAGGCGGTGGACAAGGTCTATTCCGACATCGGCCGCCTGACCCGCGAGGACGGCACCCGCCCGATGATCGCGGTCGCGGGCTGCGTCGCGCAGGCGGAGGGCGGCGAAATCCAGCGCCGCGCCCGCAATGTCGACATCGTCGTCGGCCCGCAGGCCTATCATCACCTGCCCGACCTCATCGACAAGGCCGGTCGCGGGGAAACGGCGGTCGATACTGACATGCCGCCGGCCTCCAAATTCGGCGCCCTTCCCGCCCGTACGAAGCAGGCGCGGCCCACCGCTTTCCTGACGATCATGGAGGGCTGCGACAAATTCTGCACCTATTGCGTCGTGCCCTATACGCGCGGCGCGGAAATCAGCCGGACATGGTCCGCCATCCTCGATGAAGCCAGGGCGCTGGTCGACGGTGGCGTGCGGGAAATCACCCTGCTCGGCCAGAACGTCAATGCCTGGACAGGCGAGGACGACAGGGGCCGCGCACAAGGCATGGACGGTCTCGTCCGCGAACTGGCCAAGATCGATGCCCTGAAGCGCATCCGCTACACCACCAGCCACCCCAACGACATGAGCGACGGCCTGATCGCCGCCCATGGCGACGAACCCAAGCTGATGCCGTTCCTCCATCTGCCCGTGCAGTCGGGCAATGACCGGGTGCTGAGGGCCATGAACCGCAGCCACAGCGCCGACAGCTATCTGCGCATCATCGAGAGGGTCCGCGAAGCCCGTGCCGACATCGCGCTGTCCGGCGACTTCATCGTCGGCTTCCCCGGTGAAACCGACGCCGAGTTCGAGGATACGCTGAAGATCGTCGAGCAGGTCCGCTACGCTCAATGCTACAGCTTCAAATATAGCCCCCGCCCGGGCACGCCCGCCGCGGACATGGATCACCAGATCCCGATGGAGGTGATGGACGAACGCCTCGCCCGCCTCCAGGCCGCGATCAACCGGCATCAGGCCGAATTCAACGCCGCGACCATCGGCCGCCGCACGGACATCCTGCTGGAGCGCAAGGGCCGCCACCCCGGCCAGCTCATCGGCAAGTCACCCTGGCTCCAGTCGGTGGTCGTCACCGCGCCTGAACTTTCCATCGGCGACATGGTTGAAGTCGATATCATCAGTGCCGGCCCGAACAGTCTGGCCGGCGAACCCAGCAGGAGGAAGGCCGCTTGAACCTACTCAAAGTCGTTTCCGTGGCTACGGGAACCCAGCTCCGAACCGGTCCCTCGGGTGCAACGGACAGGAGATGGATATTCGCTCTGGCGGATATGACAAATGGGAAGGGAGGCTGCTGAATGTCGAAGAAACCCAATCATCATCATCGCGGCGACGTCGCCGAACGCGCCCGTCTCGAAGTCACCTTCGACCGCCCGCATCTTCTGGGCGCGCTGTTCGGGCAATATGACCAGAATCTCGTCGCCATAGAGAACCGCCTGGGCGTCTATATCGCCGCGCGCGGCAACAAGCTCCAGATCGAGGGCGAGGCCGAAGCCGCCGCCCGCGCCCGCGACGTGATGACCGGCCTCTACAACCGCATCGTCGCGGGACAGGAAATCGACGCGGGCGCGGTCGAAGCCGTCATCGCCATGTCCGCCGAACCGATGCTGGACGGCATCATCCGCCACGACGTGGCCGAACCGCCCAAGGTGATGATCCGCACGCGCAAGAAGACCATCGTCCCGCGCTCCGCCACGCAGGTGACGTACATGGAGGCGCTGACCCGCAACGACATCATCTTCGCACTCGGCCCGGCGGGCACCGGCAAGACCTATCTCGCCGTCGCGCAGGCGGTCAGCCAGCTCATCACCGGCAGCGTCGACCGCCTGATCCTCTCCCGCCCCGCCGTCGAGGCGGGCGAGCGGCTGGGCTTCCTGCCCGGCGACATGAAGGAGAAGGTCGATCCCTATCTGCGCCCGATCTACGATGCGCTCTACGACACGCTCCCGGCCGAGCAGGTCGAACGCCGCATCGCGTCCGGGGAGATCGAGATCGCGCCCCTCGCCTTCATGCGCGGCCGCACCCTCGCCAACGCCTTCATCGTGCTGGACGAGGCGCAGAACACCACCGTCGCCCAGATGAAGATGTTCCTCACCCGCTTCGGTGAGGGCAGCCGCATGGTGATCTGCGGCGACCCGCGGCAGGTCGACCTGCCGCAGCCGGGCGTTTCGGGCCTGGCCGATGCGGTCGCCCGGCTGGAGGGGGTGGAGGGCATTTCGGTCGTGCCCTTCGGCATCGGCGACGTCGTCCGCCACCCGGTCGTCGGCCGTATCGTCCAGGCCTATGAGGGGCCGGACGCATGATCGAAGTCGCCGTCCTCCACGATCAGGGCTGGCCGGACGCCGACTGGGAATTGCTGGCCCAGCGCGCCGTCGTCGCCGCCATCACGCACAGCCCCTATGCCGCCTTCGCGACGGAGGAAACGCTGTACGAGGTCGCGGTCAAGCTCACCACCGACGCGGAGGTGCATCAACTCAACCGCGCCTATCGGGAGAAGGACAGGCCGACCAACGTCCTGTCCTTCCCCATGGTGCAGTCGGACCTGCTGGAAACCACGGCCAACACCGACGATGGCGAGGTCATATTGGGCGATATCGTGCTGGCGGAGGGGGTCTGCGCCGCCGAAGCCGCGGAAAAGGGCATCTCCATTGCCGATCATGCCACGCATCTGATCGTGCATGGGACTTTTCATTTGCTGGGATATGATCATATGGAGGATGCCGAAGCCGAAGCGATGGAAGCGCTTGAGACGCAATCGCTCCTCAGCCTCGGCATTTCCGATCCCTATGGGGACCGGTACGGCTGAAGATTGAACAGGGGATCAGGAACGGAAATGGCGGAAGGCAGTCCGAAGGACGGCAACGGTTCGAAGGAATCGGACAGTAGCGGCCAGGAAGGCGGTTTATGGAGCGGCCTCAAGTCGCTGCTTTTCGGTGAAGAAGAGAGCCACAGCCTCCGCCGCGAGCTGGAGGATGCGCTCGACGAATATGACGAGGATGAGCAGGACAAGGGCACTTCCCCCCCTGCCAAGGGCGACCTTTCGGCGATCGAGCGCCAGATGGTCCGCAACCTCCTCCATTTTTCCGAACATACGGTCGACGACGTGGCCGTTCCCCGCGCGGACATCATCGCGATCGAGGAAAAGGCGAGCTTCGCCGATCTCGCGGCCCTGTTCGCGGAGGCCGGCCACAGCCGCATCCCGGTCTATCGCGAAACGCTCGATACGATCGTGGGCATGGTCCATATCCGCGACGCCTTCGCGATCCTGGCGGGCAAGGCGCCGGTTCCCGACACGCTGGAACCGCTGATCCGCCAGCCGCTCTATGTCCCCGAAAGCATGGGCGCGCTTGACCTGCTCGCGGAAATGCGCGCCAAACGCACCCATCTCGCCATCGTGCTGGACGAATATTCCGGCACCGAAGGCCTGCTGACCTTCGAGGATCTGGTCGAGGAAATCGTCGGCGATGTCGAGGACGAGCATGACGAGGAACCCGAAGCGCTGCTGGTCCCGCTGGAAGGCGGCCTGTGGGAAGCCGACGCGCGCGCCGAACTGGACGATGTCGCCAAGGACATCGACGAGAAGCTCGCCGATGTCGAGGAGGATGTCGACACGCTGGGCGGGCTGGCCTTCGTGATCGCGGGCCGGGTGCCGGAACCGGGCGAGATCATCGAGCATGAGGAAAGCGGCTGGAAGCTGGAGATACTGGCCAGCGACGGCCGCCGCGTCAGCCGCCTGCGGCTGCACCCGCCGGTGAAGAGGGAGATCGAAGAAAGCGAATGATGCGCGCAGGGAGCCGGTCCGCCTGCGGATCAGTTCGCCGCCCCTTCTTCCTTCGCCAGCAGCCATCGCAATGCCGGATCGGGCAGGTCGAATATCCGCAGATAGGGCTGGGTCATGATGCGGCGGACCTGCATCCGCGCGATGACGCTGGGGGTCACGATGGCGATCCGGCGGGCCTTGGGGAAATCCCCCAGATTGCGGGCGAAGGAGTCCAGCGCTTCGCGCGTCTGCACGGCGCTGTCGCTCATGTCCATGCGCAGCAGATAGCCGGGCTGGAAAGCTTCCTCCAGAAATCGCCGCTTCAGCAGCCGCGCATAATCGGCAATGGCCCGATCCGTGAACGTGCCGGTCCATTTGATGTCGAGCAGGTTCAACTCATGCCGGAAATCAATGAGATACATGATCTTGCCTCCACGCGCTGATTGCCCGTCAAAGCTTTAGGAAGGCTTACGCCCACCCCCTTTTTAACAATGATGCAGATTGGAAATGCGGGCGAAATATTAAGGGCTTGTGGGTAAGGTCCGTCGGCACCCGGCCCGCCAGATGCGGGCGCGAACATGGTTGATCATGCGACAGGAACGATTGAATTTTGCCAGGGCCCGCGCGTTCGCCGCTCCGGCGGCGCCATGGATGCCCCATGAAAAATGGCTGTTCGCACTCATCTGCCTCACCACCCTCTTCTTCGCCTGCGTGACGCCGCCCTTCCAGGCGCCGGACGAAAACCAGCATTATATGAAGGCGCTGATGCTCTCGGAAGGACGCATGCTGACCGAACAGCGCGGCCCGAAGACCGGCGCAGACCTGCCCGCCGCCGCCATCGACCTGCATGACGTCCATTTCCCCACCGGCGCGTCCGCCGCCCCGCGCCTGTTCGACAAGGGCATGCTCGTGAAGGCATGGAACGCCCCATCGACGGAGGCACGCCGCTTCGCCGATTTTCCCAACGTCGCCAACTATTCCCCGACCCTCTATGCGCCCGGCGCGCTCGGCCTGCGGATCGGCGACAGTCTCGGCCTGCCGCGCCTCGGCGCCTTCTATATCGGGCGGATCGCCAATGCGCTGCTGGCGATCGCCATGCTCGGCGCGGCGCTCCGCCTGCTCCCCTTCGGCCGCCCCGCCATGCTGGCCACCGCCCTGCTGCCGACCTTCGCCTATCAGAGCGGATCGCTCTCCCCCGACGCGGTGATCGACGGTCTCGGCTTTCTCGGCCTCGCCCTTGCCCTCCATGTCGCTTTCGGCGATCAAGCGGCGCGTCGCGGCACGGCTCTGTTCCTCATCGCTCCCCTGCTGGCGCTCGCCAAGGGCGTCTACCTGCCACTGATGGCCGCCGGGCTGCGTTGGCCGAAGGCGTGGCGCGATCCGCGCCCCTGGCTGATCCTGGCCGCGATGACGTCAGGCGCGCTGGTATTCCTGCTCTGGATGAAATGGTCCGGCGCCAGTCACCATGGCAGCCAGGCGCTCTACCAGATCGTCTCCCGCAAGACCGGAGAGACCGTCCTGACCGCCCCGCTGGAACGGCAACTCGCCGTGATCGCGCAAGACCCCGTCGCCTATCTGCGCATCCTCGCTGCCAGCATGACGGAACGGGCGCCGGTCTATGCGCTCCAGATCGTCGGGCGCTTCGGCTGGAACGCGATATTGCTGCCGCTGCTTGCCTATCCGATGGCGGCACTGATGCTGGGCGCCGCCATGCTGAGCGGCAGCGGCACGCGCTTCTCCGCTGGGCAGCGCCTCTGGTGGCTGGCCGTCGCGGCGGGCATTGTGCTGCTGATCGAAACCGCCATGTATCTGACCGGCACGCCGCTGGGCGCCGACTATATTCAGGGGACGCAGGGCCGCTATTTCCTGCCGGTCCTGCCGCTGGCCCTGCTGGCCGTGATGCCCGCCTGTCCCCTGCGCGGCGCGCGGGCGCTCTTCACCGGAACGGCCACGCTGCTCCTACCGATCGCCGCCGCGACGGCGTTCGACAGCTTCTGGGTCCATGGCTTCGTCACCGCCGACGGCATGCCCCCGCATCACACCCTGATCCGGGCGCTCACCCTCCCCTCGCCCCGCTGGTAGCCAGGCGCGGCACAGGGCCAGCCAGCCCAGCCCCTCGATCCATCCGGCCAGCACGTCGCTCGGCCAGTGCACGCCCAGCCACACCCGGCTGACCCCGATCAGCCCGACAAGGGCCGCCGCCGCCGCATAGGCCGGCCACCGCCCCGCAAGCAGCGCCAGCGCGCCGAAGAACATCATGTTGCCCGCCGAATGCCCGCTGGGAAAGCTGTAGCTGTTGACGATGTCGAGATGCGGCAGCAGATCGGGCCGGGGCGCGGCAAAGACCTGCTTGAGCGCCAGGTTCAGCACCGTCCCGCCGATCACCAGCAGCAGCAGCCAGACCGCCCGGTGTCGTGCCCGGAAATAGAGGATCAGGCAGGCCATCCCGGCCAGAAGGAAGCGGCCCGCCGTTCCCCCGATGGCGGAGGCGGCAAGCATGACCGGCGTGACATAGCCGCCCGCACCGCCATTCCGCGCCCGCCCGGCCATTTCCATCAGGCCGGCATTCCATCGATCCAGCCAGCCGGCGCGCTGAACGAGCGCGATCGCCAGAACGCAAAAAAGCGCGAGAGCCAAAGCCCCCGCGCCTTTCATCCGGCTTTTGCGCCGATCAGATATGGAGCGCACGCCCATAAGCGGCGAGCACGCTTTCATGCATGGATTCCGAAATGGTCGGGTGCGGGAAGACCGTATGCATCAATTCCGCCTCGGTCGTTTCCAGCGTCTTGCCGATGGTGAAGCCCTGGATCATCTCGGTCACTTCCGCGCCGACCATATGCGCGCCCAGCAATTCCCCGGTCCTGGCGTCGAACACCGTCTTGGTGAAGCCCTCCGCCTCGCCCAGCGCGATCGCCTTGCCATTGCCGATGAAGGGGAACATGCCGACCTTCACCTCATAGCCTGCTTCCTTCGCCTTGGCTTCGGTCAGGCCGACGCTGGCGATCTGCGGATGGCAATAGGTGCAACCCGGAATGTTGCGCACGTCCATGGCGTGCGGATGCTTGCCCGCGATCGCCTCCGCCGCGATCACGCCCTCATGGCTCGCCTTGTGCGCCAGCCATGGCGGCGCGGTGACGTCGCCGATCGCCCAGATGCCGTCCACATTGGTCTTGCAGCTGGGATCGGTGACGATATGGCCCCGCTCGGTCTTCACGCCCAGCGTTTCCAGCCCGATATTCTCGGTATTGGGCACGATGCCGATGGCGACGATGACATGGCTGTATTCGCCATTCACGATCTTGCCGTCCTTGCCCTTGATCGCGGCCTTGACGCCATTGGCACCGACTTCCAGCTTCTCGACGCCAGCGCCGGTCATGATGGTCATGCCCTGCTTCTTGAGCGCCTTTTCGAGGAATGCGGAAACATCGGCATCCTCGACCGGCACCACGCGGTCCATCATCTCCACCACGGTCACGTTGGCGCCCATGTCATTGTAGAAGCTGGCGAATTCGATCCCGATCGCGCCCGATCCGATGACCAGCAGCTTGCCGGGCATTTCCGGCGGCGTCATGGCATGGCGATAGGTCCACACCCGCTTGCCGTCCGCCGGAGCGAAGGGCAGGTCGCGAGCGCGGGCGCCGGTGGCGACGATGATGTTCTTTGCCGTCAGTTCCTCGGTCTTGCCGTCCTTCGTGACCGACAGCCTGCCCTTCGCGACCAGCTTGCCCTCGCCCATATGGACCGCGATCTTGTTCTTCTTCATCAGGTGCGTGACGCCCTGATTGAGCTGCTTGGCAACCCCGCGCGAACGCTTCACCACCGCCTCGATATCGGCGCTGATCTTTTCCGCGACCAGGCCATAATCCTTGGCATGGCTCATATAATGATAGATTTCCGCCGAACGCAGCAGCGCCTTGGTCGGAATACAGCCCCAGTTGAGGCAAATGCCGCCCAGATTCTCGCGCTCGACGATGGCGGTCTTCAGCCCCAGCTGCGCGGCGCGGATCGCGGCCACATAACCGCCGGGGCCGGAACCCAGAACGATGACATCGTAATTCTCAGCCATTGATAGTCTTTCTTCTGTGCAGGAAGATGAATGTCACGCCGCGGCGGGCGTGAAGGGCGGCACGGAACGGGGCTGACGATCCTCCCCGATCGCAACGAAGGTGAAGGTCGCCTTGGTCACGCGATAGGATCGGTCGTCATGCCGGGCACGGCGCCAGGCTTCTACATCGATCTTCATCGACGTGCGCCCGACGGATTTCAGAGTTGCGAAGACCGACACCTCGTCGCCGACGACGACGGGCCGAAGGAAGCTCATCCCCTCGACCGCGATGGTGACGGCGCGTCCATGGCTGTGCCGGGCGGCGACCGATCCGGCTGCCGAGTCCATCAGGCTCATCAGCCAGCCGCCGAAAATATCCCCATAAGGATTGGTGTCGGCGGGCATGGCGATGACGCGCACCGCCGGGCTGTCCTCCGGCGGCTGCTCGTCCACGCCAGCCATCAGGCCAGCATGCCGATCGGGTTTTCGACCAGTTCCTTGAAGACCTGCATCAGGCGCGCGCCGTCGGCGCCGTCGATCGCGCGATGGTCGAAGCTGCCGGTCGCCGACATGACGGTCGCGATCTGGAGCGAGTCATCGATGACGAACGGACGCTTCTCGCCCGCGCCGATCGCCAGGATCATGCCCTGCGGCGGGTTGATGACGGCTTCGAACTGCTTGATGCCGAACATGCCCATGTTCGACAGCGAAGCGGTGCCGCCCTGATATTCCTCCGGCTTCAGCTTGCCGTCCTTGGCGCGAGCGGCCAGATCCTTCATCTCGGTGGAGATGGCGGCCACGCCCTTGCCGTCCGCGCCGGTCACGATCGGGGTGATCAGCCCGCCGGGGATCGACACCGCCACCGAAATATCGGCACGCTTGAACTGCAGCATCTGGTCGCCCGCGAACTGGACGTTGCATTCCGGCACCTGGATCAGCGCCACGCCGAGCGCCTTGATCAGCAGGTCGTTGACCGAAAGCTTGACGTTGCGCGAGGCGAGGCCCGCATTCAGCTCGCCCCGCAGCTTCAGCAGCTTGTCGAGCTGCACGTCCACGGTCAGGTAGATATGCGGCACCTGCTGCTTGGACTCGGTCAGGCGGCGGGCAATGGTCTTGCGCATGCCGTTGAGCTTGATGACCTCGTGCGGAATGCCGAAATCCTGCGCGGCGGCCGCGACAGGAACCGGAGCGGCAGCGGGCGTGGCAGCGGGAGCCGGGGCCTGGGCAGCGGGCGCAGCGCCCTCCAGATCCGCCTTCACGACACGGCCGCTCGGGCCGGAACCCGCGACCGTGCTGAGATCGATCCCCTTCGCTTCGGCCAGGCGGCGGGCCAGCGGGCTGGCCTTCACCCGCTCATCCGCATCCGCCTTCGCGGGAACGGCATCGGCCTTGGGCGCGGGCGCGGCGGGCGCAGCCGCCTCCACCTTCGCAGGAACCGGCGCCTTGGCTGGAACCGGATCGGCCTTGGGCGCGGAAGCCCCGCCAGCGGCCGCGGTCGCCACATCCTCGCCTTCCTCGGCGATGACGGCGATCACGGTGCCGACCTTCACGCCTTCGGTCCCTTCCGACACCAGTATCTTGACCACCACGCCCTCGTCCACGGCTTCGAATTCCATCGTCGCCTTGTCCGTCTCGATCTCGGCCAGCAGATCACCGGACGAAACGGTGTCGCCTTCCTTCACGAGCCACTTCGCCAGAGTCCCTTCTTCCATGGTAGGGGACAGGGCTGGCATCTGGATCGTTTTGCTCATGGGTGGGTGGCCTCTCATCTTTATGAAGCGTGTGGCAATGAGAAGCCGTTTCGGCGCTTTGGCCGTAGCGGTCAAGGCCGTCCCTTGCGCCAGCCCCAATAATCCGGCACATTTCACCAGACTGGTTCAGGCCTAACCATATGGGTTCGCAAAACCAGCCTGACACCCCGGTAAAGGGGCTTTTGGATTACGGATTGGGCAAGCCATGCGGACATATCTGGTTGTCGTCGACGAGTCGCCCGAGGCGGAAACCGCGCTCCGCTTCGCCGCCCGCCGCGCCGCCAAGACGGCCGGCGCGGTCCGCATTCTCGCGCTCATCCCCCCCGCCGAATTCGTCCAGTGGGGCGGCGTTCAGGCGACCATGGAGGATGAAGCGCTGCAACGCGCCGAGGCGCTCGTGACCAGCGCGGCCGGCACGCTGACCGACGAATCCGGCATCCGCCCCAGCATCACCGTGCGGCAGGGCGATCCGGTCACGGTCGTCCGCCGCACCCTGGAGGAGATGGACGATGTCGCGGCGCTGGTGCTGGGCGCCGCCGCCAGCGGCCCTCCGGGCGTGCTCGTCTCCCACTTCGCGGGCGCGGACGCGGGCAAGCTGCCCTGCCCGATCATGATCATCCCCGGCGGGCTGGATACCGAATCCATCGACCGGCTGAGTTGACGCCGCCGCAAAGCATCACCGCCGATGCTTGCCCCGTTTCGACCCGATATGCCGGATATTGGCGGGCCGTCCCCGCCTGGCGCCCGGCCTTGCCCGATCCTTCCTGAAGCTTGGCCGCTGCGGCAGCGCATCGGGCAGTTCGAAGCGTAGCGCCCCATTGATCGGGTCCGCCTCCGCCAGCCGCAACTGCAACCGCTGCCCCACCGTGTAACGATCGCCGCTCTCCACGCCCTCCAGAGCGCGCCCGGCTTCGTCATAGAAGAAGCGCTCGTCGCCCAGCGTCGACACCGGCACCAGCCCGTCGCCGCCCAGCCCCTCGACCGTCGCGAAGAAGCCGAAACTCTGTACCCCGGTGATCCGCGCCTCAACCAGATCGCCGACATGCGCCGCCAGGAAGGCCGCGACATAGCGGTCGATCGTCTCGCGCTCCGCCTCCATCGCCCGCCGCTCATGGCCGCTGATCATTTCCCCGACGCGGCCCATATTCTCCATGTCCTCGCCGGAGAGCGAGGACCGGTCCGGGATCGCGCCGCCCTTGGGCGCTGGCAGTTCCAGACCATAGGCGCCCACCAGCGCCCGATGCACCAGCAGGTCGGAATAACGCCGGATCGGCGAGGTGAAATGGGCGTAGGAACCCAATGCCAGACCGAAATGCCCCTCATTCTGCGGGGTATAATAGGCCTGGGTCTGGCTGCGCAGGATCTGCTCCATGATCTGCGGCTTTTCCTCGGCGTCCCCGACCCGCTCGATCAGGCGGTTGAAGGTCGCGGGCTTCACCACCTGCCCCAGCGCAAACTCGATGTCGAAGGTCGCCAGATAGTCCTTCAGCGCCACCAGCTTGTCCCTGCTCGGCGGTTCATGCACGCGATACATGACCGGCGCCTTCTTCTGTTCCAGCGCCTTGGCCGCCGCCACGTTCGCGGCGATCATATAATCCTCGATCAGCATATGCGCGTCGAGCCGCTCGCGCACCGCGACGCTGACGATCTTGCCATATTCGTCCAGCACCACCCGCCGCTCCGGCAGGTCGAGCGCCAGCGGCTCGCGCTTCTCCCGCGCCTTGCGCAGCAAGGCCCAGCATGCCCAGAGCGGCTTCAGCGCCTCGTCCAGCAGCGGCTCCTCACGCGTGCCGTCGATGGCCGCCTGCGCATCCTCATAGGCCAGCACCGCCGCCACCCGGATCACAGCGCGGGAAAAGCGCCAGCTTTTCACCTTGCCCGACGCGTCGAGCACGAGATGACAGGCCATCGCCGCCCGGTCCTGCCCTTCGCGCAACGAACATATGTCGGATGATAGCTGGTGCGGCAGCATCGGCACGACCAGATCGGGGAAATAGACGCTGTTCCCGCGCTTCCTCGCCTCCCGGTCCAGCGCGCTTCCCGGCCGCACATAATAGCTGACGTCCGCGATCGCGACGATCGCCTTGTAGCCGCCCGCATTGGCCGGATCGTCATCCGGCGCGGCCCAGACCGCATCGTCATGGTCCCGCGCATCGACAGGATCGATCGCGACGATCGGCAGATGCCGCAGATCCTCGCGCTTTTCCTCATGCAGCGGCAGCCTGGAAGCCGTCACCGCCTCCTCCTCCACCCGCTCGGAAAAGACATGCGGAATGCCATGTTTGTGAATGGCGATCAGGCTGAAACTGCGCGGCGCGAAGGGATCGCCCAGGATATCCGTCACCCGCGCCGTGATGCGCGGCGGGCGCCCCACCGGCTCGGCCAGCACCAGATCGCCCTTCTTCGCGGTCCCCGCATCCGAAATCGGCGTATCCCGCCTGATCCGCTTGTCGACCGGCCGCAGCCACAGCTTGCCGCCTTCCCCTTCCTCGACCACGCCCAGCAATTCCTCGCTGGCCTTGGCGAGCTTCTTCATGGGATGCGCGACCCAGCCGCGCCCGGCCTCTTCCGTCCGCGCCAAAATCCGGTCGCCGATGGTCAGAGCACCCCGCTTGCCGCGCTCCACCACGCGCAGGCGCGGCGCGGGCTGCCCCTCCGCCTCCCAACGCTCCGGCGTCGCGATCAGGGTGGTGTCGTCGATATCGACGATCCGCAGCACCGTGACCTTGGGCACGCCCCCCATCTTGTGGAAGGCCCGCGCCGGGCCGATATCGATCAGCCCCTCATCGGCCATGTCCTTGAGCAGCGCCTTGAGCGCGATCTTCTCCGCGCCCTTCAGGCCGAATGCCTTGGCAATCTCCCGCTTGCCCGCGGGCTGGTCCGAGCCGGTGATGAAATCCATCACCTGTTCGCGCGTCGGGAAACCGGCGGGCCGCGTCTTGCTTCGGGATGAGGCGGATGTCTTCTGCTTTTCGGTCGATGCCATGGATAAGGCTATAGGCAGCCCGGCCCCGCCGCGCCAGTGCCCTCCCGGCGGGCGCGGCGCCATAATCGGATGAATTTCTTTTCATCTCCCCGCCACGCCCCTGACGCGGGCGCCGGAGCATTGTGAAACCTGCCGGAGGGGGAGGAACGAACACCCTGGCGGCAGATGCACCATATCCATTCCCGGACCTGCGGGATTCATGGAGTAAAGAAAATGCTATATGCTCGCAAATTGCCCGTCCTTGCACTGGCATCTCTTTCACTGGCATCCGGCCTGCTTCTGGCCGGAGCCGCATCAGCCGCGCCGCCCGTCAAGGCGGCTCCCGCCGCAGCAACAACCCACGGCACCGCGCCGAAAGCCAAGCCGAAGACAGCCATGCCCATGGCCGCCAAACCTGCCGCTGCCGCTGCCAAGCCAACCACTACCGGCAAGCTCACGGCCAAGGCCGTCGCCGTTCCGGCCAAGCCGGCCGTGGCCGCGAAGCCGCTCGTGGCAGCCAAGCCTGTCCCGGCCGCACAGCCTGTAGTGGCCGCAAAGCCGGTCACAGCCACGAAGCCCATGACGGCCGCAAAGCCGATGATGGCCGCAAAGCCCGGCGCAGCGCCCCGCATGGTCCGCGCCCGCCTCAGCAACGGCAAGATGGTCACCTATAATTGCAGCCTGCCCGGCAATCAGAACAAGACCGCCTGCAAGGCTTGAACCGGGAAGATCGAAGTTTCCCTCTAAAATGGCCGTCGGCGCGACCGGCGGCCATTGCCGGTTAACGATTGGCGAGCTTGCCCGCCCGTTCTCGCCAGGCGTCCGCCAGCACCGGCATGTTCGCCAGCGCCCGCACCGCATCCGGCTCGCTCTTGTGCCCGCCAGCGATCAGCAGGCGGAACAGGCGCGCAATCGGCCAGTCCGGCAAGGGCCGTTCCAGCAATTCCATCCGCGCCCCTGCCCCTCCTTCCGCCTCGCCTTCGCGGATCACGCGGAAATAGATGCCGCAACGCGCCGTCTTCACGATCGTCGCCATCACGTCCCGCTCGCCGAAACGATGGTCCAGCTTCCAGCAGGGCTGCCGTCCGTGGCTTGCCTCCAGGATCGCACTGCCCAGCGAAAAGCGGTCCCCCAGGCACAAATCTTCCTCGGTCATCCCGCGCGAGGCGATATTCTCGCCAAAGGCGCCCGGCGCGTCGAGCAGGGGATGCCCCGGCTTGCGGTCCCGCCACCAGCCATAATGATCCTGCGGATAGAGGTGGATCGCCTTGTCCCAGCCGCCATGAAACACCTTGTCGGCTACCGCATCGCCCTCCAGCCCCAGCCAGCCGATCCGCACCGGCCCCTCGACCGGTTTCTTGGCGATGGCGCTATATTCGCCGTCCCGGAACGGCATCGGCTTACCGGTCAGCAAGGCTTCGACGGTCATGAACGGCATGGTCATGGCACCGTCTTGCCATGAACGCAGGCGATTGACCAACGCCAGTCGCGGGAAGGCGGCCTGAGGGATTGTCTGGAAATGCGCGGAAGGGCGCTTTGGAAAGCCGCACCGGCCCACAGGTGCGGATGCGTCAAGGGCGCATGTCCAGACACTCTCTCAGCCGGGCGTCAGTTCCGACCCCAGTTTCAACACCTGGCTGCCGCTGTCGGTCGTCACCAGATAGGCCGGATTCCGGCTGGACCCGTTGCGGCGGATCACCGCCCCTTCGATCCGGCGTTCGACATGCCGGTCGAACCGTTCGGCAACCCTTCCACGGCCGACGCCCTGCCCCCAGTTCCACTTGACCCTCGCTCCTTTGCGAAAGCTCTCGGTCATCTCGACATTCTCTCCTGATGGGGCAACCGCGCCGGCCGGTTCGCCGTGCCGACCTCTGCAAAATTCCCGATCGCGTTTAGGGTTCCCTTGGGTTTTTCGATTGCCTGCGTTAAGGGCGGCGCATGGATGTAAAGGGGCTTCGCGTCGCGCTCTTCAGCGGCAATTACAATTATGTGCGCGATGGAGCCAACCAGGCGCTCAATCGCTTCGTCGGCTATCTGCTGCGGCAGGGGGCCGCGGTGCGCGTCTATTCCCCCACCACCGACACCCCCGCCTTCGAGCCGGCGGGCGATCTGGTGAGCGCGCCCTCCTTTCCGGTCCCCGGCCGCCGCGAATATCGGATTCCCTACCGTATGTCGGGAGCCGTCCGCCGCGACCTGGCGACCTTCCGCCCCAATCTGGTCCATGTCTCCAGCCCCGATCCGCTCGGCCATCGCGCCGTTGCCTGGGCGCGCCATCACGGCCTGCCCGCCGTCGCCTCGGTCCACACGCGGTTCGAAACCTATCCGCGCTATTACGGCCTCGCCTTCCTCGAGCCGGTGATCGAATCGCTCCTGCGCCGCTTCTACCGCCGCTGCGACGCCATCGTCGCGCCGTCCGAATCCATGGCCCAACTGCTGCGCGAACAGCGCATGAGCTATGATGTCGGCATCTGGACCCGCGGCATCGACCGGGACATCTTCAACCCCGGCCGCCGCGACACGGGCTGGCGCCAGTCGCTGGGGATCGCGGACGATGAACCGGTCATCGGCTTCATCGGCCGTCTGGTGATGGAAAAGGGGCTGGACGTCTTTTCCGACGCGATCGACCAGCTCGCTGCCAGGAACATCCGCCACAAGGTGCTGGTGGTCGGCGAAGGCCCGGCCCGCATATGGTTCGAAAACCGCCTGCCCGACGCGGTCTTCACCGGCTTCCAGAAAGGCCCGGACCTGGGCCGCGCGGTCTCCAGCATGGACCTGCTGTTCAACCCCAGCGTCACCGAAACCTTCGGCAATGTGACGCTCGAAGCCATGGCCTGCGGCCTTCCCACCGTCGCCGCCCGCGCCACCGGCAGCGAAAGCCTCGTCACCGAAGGCGTCACCGGCCGCCTGATCCGCCCCGGCGCGATCACCGCCTTTGCCGATGCGCTGGCCGCCTATTGCACCGATCCCGCCGCCCGCGCCGCCGCCGGCGCCGCCGCGATGCGGCAGGCGGAAAGCTATGGCTGGGACCAGGTGAACCAGGCCCTGGTCGACACCTATGTCCGCGTCATACGCCAGCGCGAACATGGCGCGCTGGTGCGGTCCAGCCCGGTTCCTTGACCAAAGCCTTTCCCTCCATGCCAAAGCCTTCCTATATCAGGGTCGATGGCTGATCTTTTCGCTCCCGACGACCTGCCCGCCACCCCTCCGGCCGACGCCCCGCTGGCGGACAAGCTGCGCCCCCGCACGCTGGCCGATGTCGTGGGGCAGGATCATCTGACCGGCCCGGACGGTGCGATCGGCCGCATGGTCGCGGCAGGGCGCCTGTCCTCGATCATCCTCTGGGGACCGCCGGGCACGGGCAAGACCACCATCTCCCGCCTGCTCGCCCACGCCGTGGGAATGCGCTTCGAGCCGATCTCGGCCGTCTTCTCCGGCGTCGCCGACCTCAAAAAAGTCTTCGCCACCGCCAGGGAACATGCCCGGCGCGGCGAGAAGACGCTGCTCTTCGTGGACGAGATCCACCGCTTCAACCGCGCCCAGCAGGACAGCTTCCTCCCCTTCGTCGAGGACGGCACCGTCACGCTGGTCGGCGCCACCACCGAAAATCCCAGCTTCGAACTCAACGCAGCGCTTCTCTCCCGCGCTCAGGTGCTGATCCTCCGTCGCCTCGACGCCGGCGCGCTGGAACAGTTGCTCGACCGTGCCGAAGCCCTGACCGGCCGCCCCCTCCCGCTCGATCCCGCCGCCCGCGAAGCCCTGCTCGCCAGCGCCGACGGCGACGGCCGCTTCCTGCTGAACCAGGTCGAGACGCTCTATTCGATCGCCATCCCCGAACCGCTCGACCCGGCGGGCCTTTCCGCCCTGCTCCACCGCCGCGTCGCCGTCTATGACAAGGACCGGGAGGGGCATTACAACCTCATCTCCGCCCTCCACAAAAGCCTGCGCGGCTCCGATCCGCAGGCCGCGCTTTATTATCTCGCCCGCATGCTGACCGCTGGCGAGGAACCGCTCTACGTCCTGCGCCGCCTCGTCCGCTTCGCGACGGAGGATATCGGCCTTGCCGACCCGCAGGCCCTCGTCCAGTGCCTCGCCGCCAAGGACACATATGAGTTTCTCGGCTCCCCCGAAGGCGAACTCGCGATCGTTCAGGCCTGCCTCTATTGCGCCACCGCGCCTAAATCCAACGCCGCCTATGCCGCGATGAAGTCCGCCTGGAAGTCCGCCCGCGACACCGGATCGCTCATGCCGCCGCAGAATATCCTGAACGCCCCCACAAAGCTCATGAAGACCATCGGCTACGGCAAGGGCTATCACTATGACCATGACGCGGCGGACGGCTTTTCCGGCGACGATTACTGGCCCGAAGAGATGCAGCCGCAGACCTTCTACGCCCCCACCGACCGCGGCTTCGAAGCCCGCATCGCCGAACGCATCGCCTATTGGAACCGCCTGCGGACCGAACGCAACGCATCATGACCCCCCGCTTCGCCCGCTACGCCGTCATCGACTGGTCCGGCGCCAGGGGGTCGCGCCACAAGGGGATCGCCGTCGCCCTGTGCGAAGCCGGAGACGCCGTCCCGACGCTGCAGCATCCCCCCGGCGGCGGCCTCTGGTCGCGCCGCGCCGTCGCCGACTGGCTCATCGGAAAGGCGGGCGAAGCGCCCACCCTGTTCGGCTTCGACTTCAGCTTCGCCCCGCCCTTCGTGACGCGCGGCGGCTATCTGCCGGGCGATGACGTGCCCGTCACCGGCCCCGCCTTCTGGGCCTATGTCGAGAGCGTCTGCGATGACGAGGATCTGGGCGCCGTCAGCCTGCTGGAGCGGACCCACCGCCGTCATTTCTATTTCGGCAAGGCGGACGGGATCAAGGCCGACTATATGCACAACCGCCTGTGCGAAGCGCATTACAACGCCCAGGGCGGCGGCAAGCCCTCCACCGTCTATGACGCCATCGGCGCGGCGCAGGTCGCCAAGGCCAGCTTTGCGGGCATGCGCCTGCTCCACCATGTCCACGCCCATGTCCCCGTCTGGCCGTTCGATCCCCCGCCTGAAGACGGTTCGCTGGTCGTGGAAATCTACACCAGCATCGCCGCCCGCGCCGCCGGCCGTCCGAAAGGCCAGAGCAAGATGCGCGACCTCGCCGCGCTCAACGATGCCCTGCTGGCAATCGAATCGCTGCCGCATGAGGGGCTGCCGCCGGACGATCATGGCGCCGACGCCATCCTCACCGCCGCCTGGCTCCGCCGCGCCGCCCCCCGCCCCAGCCTCTGGACGCCGCCGATGCTGGACGAAAAAATCGCTGCAACGGAGGGCTGGACGTTCGGCATCATCTGATAGTAAGGCGCTCGGCGTCAGCGACTGACATGCCGGATTAGCACAGCGGTAGTGCAGCGGTTTTGTAAACCGAAGGTCGGGGGTTCGATCCCCTCATCCGGCACCATCAACGCCTGAAGACCGGCAAATGGCACCGGGGCGTAAACTCATCGATACGCTCAAAAGCCGGGCACGCGCGCCAGCCCGTGCCCGCCGCCCGGATTTCGGGCCTGGCATCGCTTCCGCCAACACGTCCCGGACGGCCCCCAACGCAAAATGGGGGCCGGCATTTCTGCCGGTCCCCACTTCCGTCGTGTCTCTCGATCCGCTTCTCTTTCAAGATGCGATCATCGGACTCGGCGCGCGATATGTCCGCCTGAAAGGCCTCCATATCGTGTCGGCTCCGTTTGCCCGGCCGGCCGGCCGTTCTCCCGCAGCCGTCCTCCCTATTCGATGCCCGACGTTCACTTTCGCGCGTGCACGGCATCGTCCATGAGAGGACCATCGGCTTTCCACATCTTCCTTCCGGTCCATGCTTCTTTTCCGACGCTCGAAAAGCTCTTCAAGTCACTGATTTCTCACCGACTTTGGCATCCAGATTTCTCTGTCTCCCGTTCTTTTCGATAGGGAGATGGTCTCACCAAAAGCGAGTCGTTCAAAGCGGAATCTGACGATTCGAAGAAGGCCTGAACCTAAAGCTGTGGATAATTGTGGATAATTTTTTCACGGTATGAATCAGGGCAGATCATCCCCCGGCGACCAGTGCCGGGGCGCCAGCGAAAAGCCCGAAAAATCAAATCCAGGCACCACCGTGCAACTCACCAGCGTCCAGCCACCCAGCGGGCGCGCCGCCTGCCAGTGATGCGCGGGAACCCGTAACTGCGGATGTTCGCCCGCCAGCACATCGCCGCCCAGCACCCAGTCCCGCGCCGTTTCGCCATCGCCCGCGACGGACAGGGTCAGCGGCGCCCCGGCATGCCAGAACCAGTGCTCCTCGGCATCCACCCGGTGCCAATGCGAATGCTGATGCGCCTCCAGCAGGAAATGGATCGCCGTTCCGCCCGCGCGCTCGCCGGGTGCGGCGGCGGCACGCCAGGTTTCCCGATACCAGCCGCCTTCGGGATGCGGCGACAGCCCCAAAGCCTCGATCACGGCCTTCGCCGCCGCCTCATCGCCCCCGTCCATCGTCTCACCTCAAAATTTTATCGCAACGAAAACAACACTCTGCCTTGTTGCCGCAGGTTCATGCAACCTCGATCAATATGTGCGGGTTGAATGTGCAAATCACGCTTTTTTGGAGGAGATAAAATGCGTAAGACCCTGATGGCCCTCGCCGCCGTTTCGCTGGCCATTCCCGTTTCGATGGCCGTTCCGACGGAGGGCGCCAGCGCGCGCCGCCACTATGAATATCGCGAATGGCGTGGCCGCGACGGCCGCACCTATTGCCGCAAGTCCGACGGCACGACCGGCCTGATCGTCGGCGGCGTCGGCGGTGCGCTGGTCGGCCGCGCGATCGATACCCGTGGCGACCGTGCGACGGGCACGATCCTGGGCGCTGCCGGTGGCGCGCTGCTCGGCAAGGAAATCGACAGCAAGCGCCGCTGCCGCTGAGTGGAACGGCGCCGCATGTCCCGATGCGGCGCGCCCGCCCGGTCATCCCCAGAAAAAGGGCGGCTTCCCTCGCAGGAAGCCGCCCTTTTTCGATCAGATGGGCTGAAGATTATTCGGCAGCCGCGCCGCGGGCATCTTCAACCTTGAAGGCAACCGGCTGGCCGCCCGACACGCCCGACACCCGGCCGTTGCGGACCGACAGGTTGAAGGCGACCGCATCCGGGTAACGGCGACCCGAGATCACCTTTCCCGTCTTGGTGTCCTTCACGTCGTACACATAGGTGTAGCCTTCGTGCGTGAACTTCTGCTTGCCAGCCTCTTCGGCGTACAGCGGAGCATGGGCAGCGCCCAGGGCGATCAGGCCCGAAACAATGAACTTCGACAGCATTCGCATGGGTAAACTCCTTGTGAATGCCGATCAAACACCTCTGGAACATTCTTTTCTGTTGCAGCCAATTTATGGTGCGCCGCACAAAAACGACAATCGCAAAGAAAGGCGGACCAATTGCATTTCCCGCAACCGGGCGGGCGCGCCGGGGTCAAGCCTTTGACAAGGCAAGGATATGCCTGAACTCCGCTTCGGTCAGGGGCGACACGGAAAGGCGCGACTGGCGGATCATCACCATGTCTTTCAGCACCGGATCGGCCTTCATCGTCTTCAGGGTCACCGGTTTCCGCAGCTTTTCCTTCGGCCCGACATGGACGGCGATCCACTTGCCGGTATCGTCGGTGCTGTCGGGCGCGGCTTCCTCGACAATCTCCATGATGCCGACCGCTTCGACCCCGATATTGCTGTGGTAGAAGATCGACAGGTCGCCCTTCCTCATCGCCTTCATATTGTTCTGGGCGGCATGGTTGCGCACGCCATCCCATTCCGCCTTCCCCTTTGCGACCAGATCGTCATAGGAAAAGACATCGGGTTCCGATTTCATCAGCCAATAGTTCATGGCTTCTCCTTGCATCAGGCGCAAAGGGCGATCAAGGATGCGCCATCGGGTCCGGCCGGCAGAATAGCCCAGGCCAGGACAATCGTCTGATTTTCGGAGAATAATCGTGTCGCAATCGGTACTGGAACAAGTGCCCCTCCTGTCCCTTGGCACCATGACGAAGGCCGATTTCGCCACGGCCTTCGGCGGTTCCTTCCAGCGTTTCGGCTTCGCCATGGTGAAGGACCATGGCATGGACCAGTCGCTGATCGATCGGGGCTGGGCGCTGGCCCGGCGGTTTTTCGCCCTGCCCGATGATGTGAAGCGCCGTTACGACGCCCGATATAATGGCGGGCAGCGCGGCTATACCGCCTTCGGCGTGGAAATCGCCAAGGGCGCGAGCGAGAACGACCTCAAGGAATTCTGGCATGTCGGCCGCGACCTGCCCCCCGGCGATCCGCTGGCGGAAACCATGCCGCCCAATGTCTGGCCCGACGAATTGCCGGAATTTCATGACACCTTCACCCGGCTCTACGGCGAATTCGACCGGGTCGGGGCCGAACTGCTCTCCGCCATCGCCCTCTATCTCGGCCTGCCGGAACGCTGGTTCGACGGCCCGGTCGAAAATGGCAATTCGATCCTGCGCCTGCTCCATTATCCGCCGGTCTCCCCGGAGGCCCCCGGCATCCGCGCCGGCGCGCATGAGGACATCAACCTCATCACCCTGCTGCTGGGCGCGGAGGAAGGCGGGCTGGAACTCAGGGACCGCGACGGCAACTGGCTGCCCGTCGTCCCACCGCAGGGCGCGCTGGCCATCAATGTCGGCGACATGCTCCAGCGCCTGACCAACTACCGGCTGCCCTCGACCAGCCATCGCGTGGTCAATCCGCCGCCCGAACGGCGCGGCTTCTCGCGCTATTCCATGCCCTTCTTCCTGCACCTGCGGCCCGATTTCCTGATCGACGCGCTGCCGCAATGCGTCGATGCCGGCCATCCCCGCCGCGATCCGCCGATCACCGCGCACGACTATCTGACCGAAAGGCTGCGCGAAATCGGCCTGATCAAATAGAGAAGCGCCTCCGGGCGCCTATTTCCGCCCGCGCCCCATGGTGATGCCGATTTCCTCGCTTTTCTCGCTCAGCGCGAGTTTCACGATCTTCACCTCGACATGGGTGACCTTGTCGTCCTGCAGGAAGATGGTCTCGATGATGTGATCCGCCACCGCCTCGATCAGCGTGAAATGCTGGCCTTCGGGCAGCGCGCTGGTCGCGGCATGTTTCAGGTCCATATAGTTTTTGGACCGCGACAAAGGCGTATTGGGATCATAATGATCCGCGATCTTCAGCTTCGCGCGGATCGAGATGCGCAGCGGCTGCGGCAGGTGCGTCTCCTCCGAATAGATGCCGGTCAGGACATCCACATCCAGATTATTCACCTCCAACGTCAGAAAATCGTCAAATCCGCTGTTCATATCCCGCCACATTCGACCCTTCCCCGCTACAGGCATGGCCTGCCGCGGGCGGGGTCCAGTTTAGACTTTTATTTTGCGAAGCAGGCGCTAAAGCCCGCCGCTCTTGGCGCGTCCATGCGCCATTGAAGGCGGATCGGCAAGACGTGTCTGTAATAGTGCCCCTCAACATCATGGCTCAGGAAGCGATCGAGCAACTGCTCGACGCGGCATTCGGCCCTGACCGGCATGGCCGGACCGCCTATCTGATTCGCGACGGCATGCCCTGGCTTCCCGAACTTTCCTTCGGAATCGAGGATGAGAAGGGCAATCTCGTTGGCTCGCTGCAAAGCTGGCCGGTCGCGCTCACCCATCAGGATGGCAGCCAGACGCCGCTCATCATGGTCGGCCCCGTGGCGGTCGCTCCGGCCCTGCAGGGCACCGGCCATGGCCGGGCGATGATGGACGCAGTCGTCACCGCCGCCCGCGCCCAGCGCTGCGACCCGCTGATGATGATCGGCGATCCGGAATATTATGGCCGTTTCTGGGGCTTTTCGGCGGACGGCACCAGCGGCTGGGATTGCCCCGGCCCGTTCGAACAGCGCCGCCTTCTGGCCCTGTCCGTCGATGGTCGCCCGATCGGCGGCAAGGGGATGCTCAGTCCACGGATCACCGTCCAGGCCTGAAATTCTCTTTTGCCTTCGTCGAAAAGCGCTCCTATCTCGACCGCATGCCGATGGAGCCTCCCCCCGACCTTGCCAGCCTATCCCTGACCGACATTGCGCGCCTGCTGGCGGAAAAGCGCCTTCCCCCGGTCGAAAAATGGAACCCGGCCCATTGCGGCGACAGCGACATGCGCATCGCCCGCGACGGCACCTGGTTCCACCAGGGCTCCCCCATCGGCCGCGAAGCCATGGTCCGCCTCTTCTCGACCATCCTGCGCCGCGAGGCCGACGGCAGCTACGTCCTCGTCACCCCGGTCGAAAAGCTCTCGATCGAGGTGGAGGACGCCCCCTTCATCGCGGTGGAACTCAAGACCGAGGGCGAGGACCGGGAAAGAAGCCTCGCCTTCCGCCTCAACACGGGCGATCTGGTCGCGGCCGGGCCGGACAATGCCCTTGTCCTGCGCGAGACGGCGGACGGTCCCCATCCCTACATCCATGTCCGCGGCGGGATGGAGGCCCTAATCGCGCGCAGCGTCTATTATGAGCTGATGAACCTCGCGCTCGACGAGAATGCCGACCCCATCGGCCTCTGGAGCGACGGCGCCTTCTTCGCGCTGGACGGATCGGCATGACCCTGGCGGAGCAGTTGCGCGCGGCGCTCAGACAGGGCCATGAACGCGAGCTCGACCTGACCTCCCCCGAAACCCGCGATCCGCGCATCGAGGACGGCATGGTCCTGGCACCCGCCGCCGTGCTGGTGGCGATCACGGACCGGCCCGATCCCGGCCTCATCCTGACCCAACGCTCCGCCCGATTGCGCAAACATCCCGGGCAAATCGCCTTTCCGGGCGGCCGCGTCGATGAAGGCGATGCCGACGAAGTGGCCGGCGCCCTGCGCGAGGCACAGGAAGAGATCGGCATCCCCCCGCATCTGGTGGAGATCATCGGAACGTCCGACCGCTACCACACCTTCACCGGCTTCGACATCGTGCCCGTGCTGGGCGTCATCCCCCCCGACCTTCCGCTCCTCCCCCAGGAAAGCGAGGTGGATTCATGGTTCGAACTGCCGCTCTCCTACGCCCTCAATCCCGCCAACAGAATCCGGAAATCGATAGAATTTGAAGGCTTTAAACGCTATTATTACGAAATAATGTGGCAGGACCGCCGCATCTGGGGCGTCACCGCAGGCATTCTCGCCAATCTTTCGCGAAGGCTCGGCCATGACCCATCTCCTGCCTGACGCCGACTGGCGCCACCGGCCCGGCCTGGACGCGCTGCTCAGCGCGCTGGGCGCCGGCCGGGGGGAGGCCCGCTTCGTCGGCGGCGCGGTGCGCGACGGCCTGCTCGGCCTGCCGGTCAACGACCTCGACATCGCCACCGTCCTCGATCCGCGCGGCGTCATCGACCGCCTCAAATCCGCCGGTATCAAGGCCGTGCCGACCGGCATCGACCATGGCACCGTCACGGCGGTCATCCATGGCTGGCCGGTCGAGATCACCAGCCTGCGCCGCGACGTCAGCACCGACGGCCGCCGCGCCACCATCGCCTATACCGACGACTGGCGCGAGGATGCCGCCCGGCGCGATTTCACCATCAACGCCCTCTATGCCGACCCGATCACCCATGAGATCACCGATTTCTTCGGCGGCGTCGATGACCTGAAGGCCCGTCATGTCCGCTTCATCGGCGACGCGACGGCCCGGATCGCGGAGGACCATCTCCGCATCCTGCGCTATTTCCGCTTTCTCGCCCGCTTCGGTCATGACGAACCGGATGCGCAGGCCTATGCCGCCTGCCGCGCCGCCGCCAACAGCCTGATGGCCCTGTCCCGCGAGCGGATCGCGGACGAACTGCTCAAATTGCTGGCGGTCGCCGCTCCGCTCCCCGCGCTGCGCCTGATGATCGACGGCGGCATATTGGCGCCCGTCCTCCCGGAAATCGACCGGAGCAGCCTCGACCGCCTGGCCGCGCTGGCCGACCGCGAAGCCGCCTCCTCGACGCCCCCATCCGCCCTGCGCCGCCTTGCGGCCCTGCTCCCGCCGGACCCGCGCGTCGCCGACCTGGTCGGCGCCCGGCTCAAGCTCTCCAACAAGGCACGCAAGCGTCTGGCGGTCGCGCTGGAAGGCCCTGCCACCGGCATGCCGCCCCGCGCCCTCGCCTATCGGATCGGCGTGGAGGGCGCCATCGACCGCCTGCTGCTCGACCCGCACGCCCCGCTGGAGGGGCTGGCCGCGCTGCACGACTGGACCCCGCCCCGTCTCCCGATCGGCGGCGGCGCCCTCATCGCGCGCGGCCTGCCACCCGGCCCGGACGTGGCCAAGGCGCTGCAGCAGATACAGGATATCTGGGTGGCGGAGGGTTTTCCCGGCGAACCCCGCCTCGCCGAAATCGCGGATCAGACCGTTTCGAAATTCCAGCGCGCCCGCCAATAGTCGAACGCCTCCGGCTCCGCCATCGGCCGCGCGAAATAATAGCCCTGACCCTGCCAGCAGCCCAGATTTTGCAGTGCATGGGCCAGTTGCTGCGTCTCGATCCCTTCCGCCGTGACATGCAGACCCAGCGATTCGGCCAGCGACAGGATCGTCTTGACCATCACTTCCTTGTCGCGATCGTCCAGCATATTGGTCACGAAGCTGCGGTCGATCTTCAATATGTCGATGGGCAGGCTGTGCAGGCTGGCCAGGTTCGAATAGCCGGTGCCGAAATCGTCCATGGCGATCGGCATCTGCAGGTCCTTGAGCGCGAACAGCAGTTTCCGGGCCTTTTCCGGATCGGCGACGATGGCGCTTTCCGTCAGTTCCGCCGTCAGCCGGTTGCCGGTAATGCCGGAATAGCGCAGCGCTTCCTCGAACATGGACGCCACATCGTCCCGCGTCATCTGGATCGGCGACAGGTTCACATTGACCCCGACCGGCAGGGGCTGGCCGAATTTCGCGTCCCATCGGCTCAGCGCCTGCGCCGCTTCATAGGCCGCCCAGCGGCCCAGCGGCGTGATCAGCCCGCTTTCCTCCGCCACCGCGATGAATTCGGCGGGGGACACGTCACCCAGTTCCTCATCGTTCCAGCGCGCCAGCGCTTCGAACCCGGTGATCTCCCCGGTCTGGAGATGGATCAGCGGCTGATAGGCCAGCGTCAAGCCGCCCTGCGCCAGCGCGTCGCGCAGCCGGCTCTCCACCGAGAAGCGCCGCTGCGCCTCCTTCAGCACGCCGTTGCGATAGATTTCCACCTTGCCGCTGCGCTTGGCGATCTTCACCGCCGCCTGCGCCTTGCGCACCACATCTTCCGGGTCTTCGGTCAGGCTGGCCGACAGCGCGCAACCGATGGCGCAATCGACCCGGATCTGCAGGTCGCTCAACCGGATCGGATAGTTGAGCGCGTCCCTGATCCTCTGGACGATATGAAGGGCATCGGACAAGCCATTGTTCAATTTGGCAAAGATGGCAAAGTCATTGCCGCCGATCCGGCTCAGCACATCCCCCTGCCGCAGGCTGGACTTCAAACGCTTGGCGACGGTGATCAGCAACTCGTCGCCCGCCATCGGTCCCAGCGATTCATTGACCCGGCTGAACCGGCTGAGGTCGATCGCGATGATCCCGAACTGGGCATTTTCCGGCCAGGACATGTTGGCCAGCCGGTCCTCGATTTCCTCGCCGAACCCCGTCCGGTTGGGCAGCGCCGTCAGGCCGTCCGACAGCAGTTCCCGCCGCAGATTCTTGACGATGGAACGGTCGCTGGTCCGGTCGAGCGCGGTGAACAGAAACAAATTGGGCTGCCCTTCCAGTTCAGGCAGCCGTCCGATCGTGCAGTAGAAATATTCCGGCCCCAGCGTCCCTTCGCGCCGCAGTTCGAAACTGTCCGAATCACGCCCCGACAAGATGGACTCGACGATCCGCCGCCGCCATTCCGTGGCCTGGGGCCGCGCCGGTTCCGATGCGTCCGGGCTGAAATATTTGCGGAACCAGCCATTGACGGCCACTACCTTCAAGACATTGTCCTGGAAGGAGAATGTGGACGCGGGATGCGGCAGGGCGCCCAGCCATTCGGTCATCGATATCATGTGGAATGGATGCGCGTCATCGACCCCGGGCAGGAGCTCGACCTTCGGCGTAATATCTGGCCGATCGCGCATCGACGTGGATTCCATGGAGTCGGCGATAGGATCAAAGGGTAAATATTCGGGAAACGACATTCCCGATTTCGCCATCACTATAGGAAAAAATCATCCGATCAGAAACGGTTATCGCGCGGAAAGCCGGTCGGCGGCATGCGTCCCGCCGCACCCCTGGCCACCCGCCACGGCGTCATGTCGGCTTCGGTGCGCGTGCGGCCCGTTCCCCCGCCCATGGTCCAGCTCAGGCCGTCGGACAGGCGGAAGGCGATCGCGTCCGACAGGCCGCCGTCGCGATAGCGCTGCATCTGCACGCCCTGCCCGCGCGCCATGCGCGGCATTTCGATCAGGGAAAAGACCAGCAGCTTGCGATTCTCGCCGACCACCGCGACGCTGTCGGCCTCCGGCGCGATCGGATGCACGACGCTCAGTTTCGCGCCGGTGCGGACGTTCACCACCTGCTTGCCCTTGCGCGTCTCCGCGATCACATCGGCCACCGCCGCCACGAAGCCTCGTCCGTCCGAAGAGGCCAGCAACAGTTCGCCGCCGGTCTTCGCGGGCATCAGCGCCACGATCTGGCCGGTCCCGTCCATGTCGACCAGCGACCGCACCGGATCGCCGAAGCCGCGCCCGCCCGGCAGCTTGTCGGCGCCCAGCGTGAAGATGCGGCCCGTCTCGCTCGCCAGCAGCAGCTTGTCGGTCGTCTGCGCGTGGAAGGCGATCATCGGACCGTCGCCTTCCTTGAACTTCAGCGTATCAGCCGAAGCTAGGTCGCGATGCCCGCTCATCGCCCTGATCCAGCCGCGCTCGGACAGGATGACGGTGATCGGTTCCTTCTCGATCATCGCCTCCAGCGGGATTTCGCGGGCCGGGGCCGCTTCCTCGACCAGGGTGCGCCGCCTGCCGAACTCGGTGTCGGGCGAATAGCGTTTGCGCAGGTCCGCCAGATCCTTCTTCAGCCGGGTGCGCTGCCGCGCCGGGCTTTCGACCAGCCTGGTCAGTTCCTCGCGCTCCTTCAGCAGTTCGGAATGCTCGCGCCGCAGCTCCATTTCCTCCAGTCTGCGCAGGGAGCGCAGCCGCATGTTGAGGATCGCCTCGGCCTGCCGGTCGGTGAGCTGGAACTCGGCCATCATCACCTCTTTCGGCTCATCCTCGGTCCGGATGATCTCGATCACCCGGTCCAGGTTCAGATAGGCGATGATATAGCCGTCCAGCAGTTCCAGCCGGGCCGCGATCTTCTCCAGCCGGTGCTGGGTGCGCCGCACCAGCACGTCGATCTGGTGCTTCAGCCATTCGACCAGGACCGGCTTCAGCCCCATCACCCGCGGCGTCCGGGTCGCGTCCAGCACGTTCAGGTTCAGCGGGAAGCGGTTTTCCAGATCGGTCAGGCGGAACAGGCTGTCCTTGAGTATATCGACAGAAACGTTGCGGCTTTTGGGGACGATGACGATACGGATCGTTTCATCGCTCTCATCCCGCACATCCTCCAGGATCGGCAGCTTCTTCTCGTTTATCAGCGCCGCGATCTGCTCGATCAGCTTGGACTTCTGGACCTGATAGGGGATTTCGGAGATGACGAGTTGCCACATGCCGCCGGAAAGCTTCTCGATCCCATCCGCTTCCCAGCTGCCATCTTCATTGCGCCCGTTGGAAAAGCGCGCACGGGTCCGAAAGGAGCCGCGCCCGGTGCGATAAGCCTCTGAAATGATCGCAGCGCTGTCGACCAGCACGCCGCCGGTCGGAAAGTCCGGCCCGCGCACGATCTGCATGAGGTCGGCATGTTCCGCATCGGGATTTTCGATCAGCAGGCTGGCCGCATCGATCAGCTCGGCGACATTGTGCGGCGGGATGCTGGTCGCCATGCCGACCGCGATGCCGCTGGCGCCGTTGGCCAGCAGGTTCGGGAACAGGCCGGGAAAGACCTCCGGCTCCTCATCCTCGCCATTATAGGTGGGGCGGAAATCGACGGTGCCCTCGTCCAGCCCCGCCATCAGGTCGGCTGCCGCCTGCGTCAGCCGGGCCTCGGTATAGCGCATCGCCGCCGCATTATCGCCGTCGATATTGCCGAAATTGCCCTGCCCGTCGACCAGCGGCGTGCGCAGCGAGAAATCCTGCGCCAGGCGCACCATGGCGTCATAGACCGACGTGTCGCCGTGCGGGTGATATTTGCCGATGACGTCGCCGACCACGCGGGCGCATTTCTTGTAGGCGGTGGTGTTGCGGGCGGGATTGGCCACCAGCACGTCGGGCGAAGCGCCGCCCGGCTCCATCCGCAGCAGCCGCATCGCCCAGAGCAGCCGCCGGTGCACCGGCTTCAGCCCGTCGCGCAGGTCCGGCAGCGACCGCGCGGTAATGGTGGAAAGGGCATAGACGAGATAGCGCTGGGACAGCGCATCGTCGAACGGGTGATCCTTGATAGCGTCGAACGGGTCGCGAAAATCGGTCATCGCAGAGGGGAATAGCAGCGCCGCGACAAAACGGAAACGGAGTTTGCGGCTGCTCGGGAAATGCGCCTTTCAGCCCGTGGCAGCACCAGCCTACTCCCCCACCCGGCCATCCAACGGCAGTATCATATGGGTGGCCGGGTGGGGGAGCGGGCTGGTGCCGATCCGAAATGCGCCCTTCCGCGCATTTCCGGACACATGTTCAGCGCGGGAAATAGCGCCGGTCCGGATCGGCGGCGATTTCCCGCGCGAACTCGGCGCTTATCCAGTCGCGAAAGACCTTCACCTTGGGCGCATTGCGGGCATGGGGCGGGTAGACCACCCAATAGCTGGCGATCTCGCGGACATAGGACGGCACGGCCTCGACCAGCAGGCCCGCTTCCACCTCCGCCTTCCAGAGAAAATGGTTGAGGATCGCGATCCCCTGCCCGGCAATGGCGGCGCGCCCCTCCATCACCTGGCTGTCGAGCGCGATGCCGGGCGGGCCGTCGGCCGGGTCCGCCTCCACCCCCATGGCGGCGAACCATTCATGCCACCACATATCGTCCGGCGACAGGCGCGGCGCGGCGTGAAGCGCCCATGCGTCGGCGACCGGGCCGTGGCTGTCGAGCCAGCGGGGGCTGCACATCGGCACCAGCCGGTTATGGGTCAGCAGCTTCGCCTCCAGCCCCGGCCAGTCGCCCTTGCCGCCCCGCACCGCCAGATCCACGCCATCGCGGACCAGGTCGACCACCGCATCCTCCGCCTGGATGCGCACCGCCAGATGCGGATGGCGCATCTGGAAGGCGCCGATCCGGGGCGCCAGCCAGAGATGGGCGAAGCTGTTGGTGCAGCTGATCGTCAGGACCGCCGACTGGTCCTGCGTCAGCGCGGCGAACCCCTGCCGCATCTGGTCGAAGGCGCGGCTGACGACAGATGAAATCTCCCGCCCCCTGTCAGTCAGCTCCACCTTGCGCCCCGCGCGCTGGAACAGGCTGAGGCCCAGCCGCTCCTCCAACAACTTCACCTGATAACTGACCGCCGCCTGCGTCATCCCCAGCTCCTGGGCGGCGGCAGTGAAATTCTCCAGCCTGGCGGCGGCTTCGAACACGCGGACAGCGGACAGTGGCGGAAGGTTGCTCATGCATAATGAATAAGCCAGCCTTATATATCCTGTCCACGCTTTTGTTGGCCGGCACCATGAAAATCATCGATAGAAATCCCCGTCAGTTCACCGTGACATTCATGGAAAAAGGAACAGGTCATGCACATGTCCAACAACGCCCGGCCGTGGAATCCCGGCCATGAAACACCCTCCCCTTTCCCGACCCTCATGCAAGCCTTCCAGGCGCTGCACCGCATCCGCTGGTCGGCACCCTGGCAGCAGGAACAATCATGAAAAAGCATCGGGAAAGGCCGACAGGGGTTGCACATTCCGCGCCATCCGCCACTTTGCGCGCGTGTCCGAATCCCAGCTTTCCCCTCTTCCCGATCTTCCCTCTCCCCCGGCCACGCTGCTGACGGGCGCCTCCCTGTTCCTCGACTTCGACGGAACATTGGCGCCCATAGCGGACACGCCCGACGGCGTTGTGGTCGACGAGGAACTGCTCTCCCTGCTGACCCGGCTCAGAACCCGGTTGAGCGGCCGGCTGGCAATCGTCAGCGGCCGTTCGGTCGCCACCCTTCGCAGTCTTGGTCTCGACGATTTCCTGCTGGCGGGAACCCACGGCCTTGAGTTCGCCAAACCGGGATGTCCGCCCGACGCGCCAGCCCGCCTTCCCGCCGTCAACGAGGCGGAAGCCGCCTTCCAGAATTTCGCCGCCGGAAAGCCGGGCCTGCTTGTCGAACGCAAGACGATCAGCGTCGGCCTTCATTTCCGTGGCGCCCCGCAATGGGGTGCGCAGGCTCAGGTCCTGGCGGAACAGCTCGCCCAAAGCCTCGGCCTGGCGCTGCAACCCGGCAAGATGCTCTATGAACTTCGCCCCGGCGGCGCCGACAAGGGCAGCGCCGTCCACCACCTCATGGAAAGCGCCCCCATGCAGGGTGGCACGCCGCTGTTCATCGGCGACGACATCACCGACGAGGAAGGCTTCGCGGCCGCCCGCGACTTGGGCGGGTCAGGCATTCTGGTCGGCTCGCCCCGGCCTACGCTCGCCGCATTCTCTTTGGAACAGGTTGCCGCCGTCAGGCATTATCTTGCTCAGGGGGCTGCGGGTTCGGCCTGATCCGATGGACCTGAAGCCCCCATTCGCAGCGAACAAGGGGGTAGACCGATCAAAGAGCAAGAGAACACCATCATTGCCGGAAATGAGCGAACGCTCGACCTTTGGCCCATCGGCAATTGTCAGGCATCCGCACTGATTGACCGGGCAGGCCGCATGGTCTGGGCCTGCGTGCCGCGCGTCGACGGTGACCCGGTATTTTCAGCGCTTCTCGACGACAAGGCTTGGGACGCACCGGAAGCGCGCGGCTTCTGGGCCATCGAACTGGAAAACTGCGCCCGGATCGAGCAGCATTATATCCGAAACACCCCGATATTGGTCACGCGTCAGCACGACGCGCAGGGCAATGCGATCGAACTGTATGACTTCTGCCCCCGGCACAAGCATCAGGGCCGCATGTACCGTCCGGTGGCCTTCGCGCGGGTCGTGCGCCCGATCGCGGGCAGTCCCCGCATCCGCGTCCGGCTGCGCCCCACCACGAGCTGGCATTCGGAAGAGGTGCCGATCAGCTATGGCTCCAACCATATCCGGCTGGTGCTGTCCTATATGGCGATGCGCGTGTCCACCAATGCGCCGATCGGTCTCATTTCCCAGGAAAGCTGGTTCCGTCTGGAACAGGACATGCATTTTTTCCTGGGGCCAGATGAAAGTTTTTCCGACGCCCTTCGCCCTGCGGTGGAACGGATGCTGGACGACACCATCCATGAATGGCAAATCTGGGTGCGCGGCCTCGCCATTCCCGCCGAATGGCAGGAAGCGGTTATCCGCTCCGCCATCACCCTCAAACTCTGCCAGCATGAGGAAACCGGCGCCATCGTCGCCGCGCTGACCACCAGCATCCCCGAACATGCCGACAGCGGCCGGAACTGGGACTATCGCTACTGCTGGATCAGGGACGCCTATTATACGGTCGAGGCGCTGAACCGGCTCGGCGCGCTCGATGTCCTGGAAAGCTATCTCGCCTACCTGCGCAACATCGTGGATGGGGCCAGGGGCGGCCATATCCAGCCGCTTTACGATGTGCGCGGCAACGCGACACTGGAGGAAGGCGAGGCGGCCTGCCTGCCGGGCTATCGCGGCATGGGACCCGTGCGGGTCGGCAATGCGGCCTATTCGCAGATCCAGCATGATGCATATGGCCAGATCGTCCTGTCATCGGTCCAGGGCTTTATCGACCAGCGCCTGCTGCGCATGGCGGGCATGTCGGATTTCGAGGCTCTCGAAGTCGTCGGCGAACGCGCATGGCAAGTCTACGACCAACCGGATGCAGGCCTGTGGGAATTGCGCACCCGCGCCCATGTCCACAGCTATAGCGCGGTGATGTGCTGGGCAGCCTGCGACCGGCTGGCCCATGCCGCGATTGCTCTCGGCTTGCCGGAACGCGAAGTCCACTGGCGCGAACGGGCCGAGATCATGAAGGCTCGCATCCTGCAATCGGCCTGGCGCACCGGCAGCAACGCGATCTCCGCCAATTTCGAGGATGACGCCCGCGACGCGTCGCTGCTCCAGCTGCTCGACCTGCGCTTCCTGACCGCCGACAATCCGATGTTCATCGGCACGCTGAAGGCACTGGAAAAGGATCTGCGCCGGGGCAACGACATGCTTCGCTACAGCGCCCCAGATGATTTCGGGGAGCCGGTGACAGCCTTCAACGTCTGCACTTTCTGGCTGATAGAAGCACTGCACCGCACCGGCCGAACCGAGGAAGCCCGCGCCCTGTTCGAGGAAATGCTGTCCCGCCGTACCGCTGCCGGGTTGCTGTCCGAAGATATCGACCCCGCGACCGGGGAATTGTGGGGAAACTATCCCCAAACCTACTCATTGGTCGGCATCATCAACTGCGCCGTGCTCTTGAGCAAACCTTGGAGCATGATGCGATGAGCCGCCTGATCGTGATTTCCAACCGCGTCAGCAGACCCAGCAAGACGGGCAATCAAGGCGGTCTCGCCGTGGCGCTCTCCCAGGCACTGCGTGAAAGCCGGGGCATATGGGTCGGCTGGTCGGGGGAAGTCACCGAAAGTTTCACCGGCCAGATCGGCTTTTCCGAAGATGAGGGCGTCAAGACGGCGACCATCGATCTGGAAGAGCAGGATGTCGATGAATATTATAATGGCTACGCCAACAAGACGCTCTGGCCACTGTTCCACTTCCGCATCGACCTGGCCGAATATGCCCGCGATTTCGAGGGCGGCTACAACCGGGTGAACCAGCGCTTCGCCGACACCGCGAGTCCGTTGATCGAGCCGGAAGACGTGATCTGGGTCCATGATTATCATATGATCCCGCTTGGCCAGATGCTGCGTGACAGGGGGCATCGGAACCGGATGGGTTTCTTCCTCCACATCCCCTGGCCACCGACGCGACTGCTGGTGTCGCTTCCCCACCATACCAAGCTGGTGCAGACCTTGTTCGCCTATGACGTGGTCGGTTTCCATACGGAGGAGTGGCTCGAATCCTTCCGCCATTATGTGGAACGCGAGATGGGCGGCACGGTGGACGGCGACTATGTGACGCTGGGCAACCGCACCATTCAGGCCATCGCCTGTCCGATCGGCATCAACGCCCAGGAATATGCCGATGCCGCCACCAGCGAGGCGGCGGGGGATATGTTCGAAAAGGTCCGCCGATCGCTTCAGGATCGCGCGATGATCGTGGGGGTCGACCGGCTGGACTATAGCAAGGGGCTGGAGGAACGCTTCAACGGCTATGCCCGCTTCCTGAAGGACCATCCCGAACAGCATCGCAAGGTCGTGCTGACCCAGATCGCGCCGCCATCCCGCGGAGAGGTGGAGAGCTACCAACAGATTCGCGCGACGCTGGACGCCATAGCGGGCCGCATCAACGGCGAGTATAGCGATGTCGACTGGACCCCGATCCGCTATGTCAACCAGGGCTATCCGCGAGACATGCTGGCGGGCATCTATCGCGCTGCGCGCATCGGGCTGGTCACACCCTTGCGCGACGGCATGAACCTGGTCGCCAAGGAATATGTCGCCGCGCAAGACCCCGAAAACCCCGGCGTCCTCATCCTCTCGCGCTTTGCCGGGGCCGCCTTGCAGCTCAAGGATGCGCTGCTGATCAATCCCTACAGCCCTGAGGAGATGTCCGATGCCATCACCAGGGCGCTTGCAATGCCGCTGGATGAGCGCAAGCGCCGTTGGCGCGCCATGATGGATTGCGTGGAAGGACAGGATATCCGCTGGTGGCGCGAATGCTTCACCGGACGACTGCTGGCGGTCGAACGCGATAATGAAGAGAAGAAGCCCGAAACCGAAGCCGCCGCGTAGCGCGCTTTCGTTTCGCCAATCGGCTGCTACTGTCGCGGCATGATGGAAGAAAGTGAAGAAGATCGAGGGCTGTTGGCTGCGATCCGCGCGAGATCCGGCGTGATTGTGGGCGTGGTGGGGCTGGCCGCATGGCTCGCCCTCATCTGGTTCATGTTCGGAGACGTGCTGTAATGGCTGCGGCCGGAGCGGAATCAGTCGACTAATTGCACCCTCGCCCCTTTTGGTCTAAGGGCCAGCCCAAGCAGCCCCGGCACCCGCTGATCCTTCCCGATTCGCGTTTGCCGGGGCACATTCTTTCTGGAGCAGATTCCGATTTCATCGCATCGAAACGGGGGCTGTTCCAGTTGGTGTTTCACCGCGTTTTCCGAACCGGCAGTTGTTTCACCTGCTCCGAAAACGCTATAGGGAAGACAGGAACCGCGCATGGCCCGTCGCCGCCAGATCTACGAAGGCAAGGCAAAGATCCTTTACGAAGGCCCCGAGCCGGGCACGATCATCCAGTATTTCAAGGATGACGCGACCGCCTTCAATGCCCAGAAGAAGGGCACGATTTCGGGCAAGGGCGTGCTCAACAACCGGATTTCCGAGCATATCTTCACCCTGCTCGGCCAGATCGGCGTGCCGACCCACTTCATCCGCCGCCTCAACATGCGCGAACAGCTCGTCCGCCAGGTCGAGATCGTGCCGATCGAGGTCGTGGTACGCAATGTCGCCGCCGGTTCGCTCAGCAAGAAGCTGGGGATCGAGGAAGGCACGCAACTGCCCCGCACGCTGATCGAATATTGCTACAAGGACGACGCACTGGGCGACCCGCTGGTGTCCGAAGAGCATATCGCCTGCTTCGGCTGGGCCAGCCAGGAAGAGATGCACGACATTGCCGACATGGCGATCCGCATCAACGACTTCATGTGCGGCCTGTTCGCGGGCATCGGCATTCGCCTCATCGACTTCAAGCTGGAGTTCGGCCGCCTTTGGGACGGCGACTATAGCCGCATCATCTTGGCCGACGAGATCAGCCCGGACGGCTGCCGCCTGTGGGACATGAACACCGGCGAAAAGCTGGACAAGGATCGGTTCCGCCGCGATCTGGGCGGTGAAGTCGAAGCCTATCAGGAAGTCGCCCGCCGCCTGGGCCTGATGCCCGAAGGCGCGGACACGACGGTCCTCGACCTCGACACCCACCGCAAGAAGCGCAGCAAGGACTGATCCGGCGGGGCGCGTTGCTCAGGCGAGCAGCGCGTCCGCCATCAGCTTGATGCCCAGCAGCACCATCAGCACGTAGATCAGCGTGTAGAAGCGCGCTGCATCGACCCGGCGCACCAGCGCCACGCCCGCGAAGGTGGCGATCATCGCGACCGGCACCAGCATCGCCGTGGCCAGCAGATTGGCCCGCGTGAACTGGCCCAGGGCGGCATAGGCGGGCACCTTCATCCAGTTCATCGCCGCAAAGGTGACCGCGGTGGTGCCGACCAGCGTGTCGCGCGGCAGGCGCTTGGGCAGCACCCACATCTGAAAGGGCGGCGAACCCGCATGGGCGATCTGGCTGGTGAAGCCGCTCGCCACGCCGAACAACAGGCCCACCCAATCCGGCGAATTGGACGGCAGGACGATGGCCCCGCTCCGCTCGACCCAAAGACGCTGGAGTCCGAACAGCATCGAAATCGCGCCCAGTACGCCAAGGACGGCAACTTCGGACACTTGGGCGGCAAAGAGATAACCGATCGCAATCCCTACCGCCGTGCCGGGCAACATGACCTTCAGCACATGGCGGTCCCAGCTATGCCGGAATGCCCATACGCTGACCGCATCCTGCAGGATCAGGATCGGCAGCAGGATGGCCGCGCCGCGCACCGGATCGACGCCCAGCGCCATGACCGGCATGGCCAGCGCCCCCACTCCGGCAAAACCGCCTTTGGCGAGGCCGGACAGGATGACCGCCAGGATCGCGCAGCAATAATAGAAATATTCCGGGTTCATCCGGCCCGCCTAGTCCAAGGCGAATGCAAAAGGGAATCGCTTTTTTTGGCTTCAGTCATTCGCGCGATGCCAGTTCGGTGGCGCGAAACGATCACCTGACGCCACGGCGGCTGCCAAAGGGATAATGCCTTGCCTGCCGGGCGCTGCAGGACTAGAGGGCTGGACGATTGAAATCGACCGCTCAGCCCTGCAGTTTTCATCGCCCGCGCATTTCGCAGGCGGAAATGGCTGGAGGGCGTGCCAAGGCCAAGTTTACGGAGTGTCCTGCCCCATGAAAGCCCGCATCTTCGTCACGCTCAAGGGCGGTGTTCTCGACCCGCAGGGCAAGGCGATCCACCACGCGCTGGAAGGCCTTGGCTTTGGCGGCGTCAACGACGTGCGCGCAGGCAAGCTGATCGAACTGGAGCTGGCCGAGGGCACCAGCGACGAGGATATCGACGCCATGTGCCGCAAGCTGCTGGCCAATACGGTGATCGAAAACTACCGCATCGAAAAGGTCGCCTGAGCCATGAAGAGCGCCGTCATCGTCTTTCCGGGCAGCAATTGCGACCGCGACCTCGCCGTGGCGTTCGAGGCGGCGACCGGCGCGAAGCCCGCCATGATCTGGCACCGGGAAACCGAACTGCCCGGCGATCTCGACCTGATCGGCGTGCCCGGCGGCTTTTCCTATGGCGACTATCTGCGGTCCGGCGCGATGGCGGCGCGCTCACCCGTCATGCAGGCGGTGGCCAAGGCGGCGGAACGCGGCGCCTATGTTCTGGGCATCTGCAACGGGTTCCAGGTGCTGACGGAAAGCGGCCTGCTGCCCGGCGCCCTGCTGCGCAATGCGGGCGGCCATTTCGTCTGCCGCGACGTCGCCCTGACGGTCGAGAATGCACAGAGCGCCTTTACCAGCCGCTATGGCGCGGGCGAGGCGATCAGCTTCCCGGTGGCGCATCATGACGGCAATTATTTCGCCGACGCGCAGACGCTGGACCGGCTGGAGGGCGAGGGCCGTGTGGCGCTGCGCTATGCGGAAAGCGTCAACGGTTCGGCACGCAACATTGCGGGCATCCTCAACGAAGCGGGCAATGTGCTGGGCATGATGCCGCACCCGGAACGGGTGATCGAGGCTGCGCATGGATCGACGGACGGCCGCCGCCTGTTCGACGGGCTGGTCGAAGGGCTGATGGCCCGCGCCTGACCCGTTGCCCCTTTTTTGGGTGACATAGGTGACACGATGGAGATGCCCGGAAACCCGCCTTTCCGGGCTTTTCCTAGCAGGAGATCGGACGGTTCAAGGAGCCGTGTAAAGCATTTTAGAAGCAGGTTGCATCACCTGCTGGCCCGGAAAAAGCGGAAGACCAAAGACAAATGCAGCATGATCCGATTCAGCTCGATCGGATCATGCCAGCCATAGCCCGGATGGGATCCTGTAGGACAGGATATTCGAACCGTCCTGTTTCCCTGTTTTCCGCGATTTCCTGACCGGCAATCGATAAATCGCCCTAGGACTGCTCGAACGCCTGCCGCAGCGCCGCCAGCTTGGCCTCCGTGAAGCGCTTGCCCACCGCAGTCTGCGCGCCCACCAGGTCGAACCCATGATAGGCGCCGGGGATGACGAGCAGTTCCGCGGGCGTGCCGCTGTCGATCAGGCGGCGGGCATAATCGATATCCTCGTCCACGAAGAGATCGATCGAGCCGACGCCGATGAAGGCGGGAGGCAGGCCCTTGAGATCGGCTTGACGCGCGGGAACCGCGCGGACCGGAACGGTGCCGGTACCCGGCGCCTGCCCCAGGAAGGATTCCCAGCCGAAGCGGTTGCTTTCCTCCGTCCAGAGGATCGTCCCGGTCGGCGGCTCCACCCTTTTCGTGCTGCCCGTGCGATCGTCCAGCATCGGATAGACCAGCGCCTGGAAGACGAGCGGCACTTCCCCACGGTCGCGCGCGGTGATGGCCAGCAGGGCCGCATGGCCGCCCCCGGCGCTTTCGCCCATCACCGCGATGCGCCGGGGATCGGCGCCGAGCGATGCGGCATTGGCGTGCAGCCATTTGAGGGCCGCATAATTATCCTCAATCGACCCCTCATAGGTGGTTTCGGGCGCCAGCCGATATTCGACCGAAACGATCACGCAATCGAGCGCGGCGGCGGTCTGCTGAAGGAAATGGAGGTTGCTCGCCACGTCGCCGAGGATGAAGCCGCCGCCATGGGTGTGGAGAATGGCGGGCCTGGCGGTCCCCGGCCGGGCATTGATGACATAGACGATCAGGTCGGGCGCGCCGGAAGGCCCCTTGATCGCCTGTTTGCGGTAGGCGGGCGAAGGAAGCGGCGGCGGAAACATGCCCTTCATCCCGTTCCGCATCGCCGGGAGCGTTGCGCGGCTCGGCGCCGGTCCCTGCTGCTTCAGCATTCCCACGAAAGGGCGCAGTTCCGGGTGAACGAAGGAAAGCTGCGGGTTGGTGGCGGCCGCGCCGGCCTTTGCGGAGGCGGGTCCGGCAAGGCACAGGCCGCCCAGCGCCAGTCCGGCCAGGAAATCCCGCCGCGTCGATCCTTCCATATTCCCCCTCCTCACTGATTCCAAAGCCTGTTTCATGGCCATCATCCCGGACCTGACCCGATCCCGCTTTTTGGGTCAAGGCGCAAGAGAAAGCGAGACTCCGGGTCAAAGGGGTGACGGCATCCCTATGGCGAAATTCGCTTGCACCGCCCCAGCCATGACCGGCCTAACGATGATAGTCATATTCGAAGGCCCTTCCCTGCTGCTTGGTCAGGATCGCGCCGATGATCACGCCGCCGGCGCGGCGAAGGCGGTCCACCGCGACGCGCAGGCCGCCATGATGGTTGCGGCCCCATTCCACGACCAGCAGCGCCGCCTGCGCCTTGCTGGCGAGCAGGCCCGCATCGGGCAGGCCCAATATCGGCGGGGCGTCGATCAGGATCGTGTCGTAGCGGTCGCGGACCGTCGAAAGCATCCCGTCCACGGCCGGGGTCACCAGCAGTTCGGCCGGATTGGGGGGGATGGCGCCGCAGGGGAGCAGCGCCACGCCCGGCACGCCCGTGTCTACGATGACCTGCTCGATCGTCGCCTGACCGGTCAGCAATTCGCTGATGCCCCTGCCCGCCGCAACGCTGAACAGGCTGTGCTGCCGGGGGCGGCGCATGTCGGCATCGACCACCAGCACCCGCTTGCCAAGCGCGCCCAGCGCCCTGGCAAGCGCGTGGAGGGTCGAGGATTTGCCCTCCCCCTCCTGCGCGCTGGTGACGAGGATCGAGCGGGGCAGGCCCGCCGCCGACGCCAGCAGCAGGGAGGACGCCATCGGGGTGAATATTCCCGGCGCGGGCTTTTCCCCTGCCGGGACCGCGCCCAGCAGCGGCAGGTTCACCCGTTCGGCCAGCGTGTCGGCCGAGGTCACGGCATCGTCGAAAATATGCCGCCCGGCCACCGCCAGCAGCCCCAGCACCAGCCCGCCCAATGACGCGAACAGCATGGTGACGCCGATATGGGGCGAGGATGGGCGGGAGGGCACGGCGGCGCGGTCGAGCGGCTGGATCCGCCCCGCCTGGAACCCGGCCTGCGACGCCATGTCGCGATAGCGCTGGAGCAGGCTGTCATGCAGCAGGCGATAGGTGTCGACCTGCCGTTCCAATATGCTCATCTGAACGCCCCGGCCGCGTTCGGCCTGGGCCTGATGCTCGACCTTCCTGATCTCCGATTCGATCTGCCTTTCGCCATGGACGGCGACGTCATATTGTTCCCGGAGCGAGGCGCGGATCGTGTTCGCCATCGATTCCGCCTGATCGTCCAGCGCGGCCAGCTTCGCGCGGGCTTCGCGCATCTCGGGATGGGCATCCTTGCGGAACTGGCGTTCCTGGACCAGGTCCGCCCGCGCCTGCGCCCGCTGGGTCATCAACTGCTGCATGGCGCCGTTGTTCAGCACTTCGGGCAGGGTTTCGACGCCGGAGAGGCGGGCGCTTTCCCACCGTTTCTGGGCGGCGATGCGGTCGGCCGTGGCCTGGGCGCGGAAAGCGTTGAGCTGCGCGAGGCGCGTGGCGGTCGTGCCTTCGGGCGGGGCATCGCCGGGGGGCTGGGCCGCGTCCGGACCGGCGGCGGCGCCGGTGCGGGCGGCATAGACCGCCATGTCGCGTTCCGCCCGTTCCAGATCCTTGCGCGCCCCGTCCAGTTCGCCCAGCAGGAAGCGGCGGGCCTGGACGCCCGATTCGAACCCGCGCCGGAGGTCCGCGCGGATCAGGCTGTCGGCATAGCTGTTGGCGACCCGCGCCGACAGGACGGGATCGGCGCTGGTGAAGCCGATGCGGATGACCCGCGACTTGCCGGGCAGTTCGACCTTCAGATTGTCGCGCAGCAGCCCGACCACCATTTCGGTTTCCACCTGCCGCTGGTTCAGGGCGCCCGAGCCGCGATCGGGGCGGCGGACGTCCATGCCGTCGAAGAAGGTGCGGCTGCCGACCAGTGCCAGCTCGCGCGCCACATCCTCCGCCAGGGAGCGGCTGCGCAGCACCTCCAGCTCGGTCTGCATCAGCGCTTCATTGTCGGACGGGGAAGCCTGACGCTGCGCGGTCGGGGCGCCTGCGGCTCCGGCCGGGATATCCTCCACCTCGACCGAGGCGGTCGCCTGATAGTCCGGAGTGGACAGCAGGATGAAGACGACGCCCGCCAGCACGCACAGCGCCATGGTGACGAACAGGATGATGCGATGGCGCCGCACCGCCGCCCATGCGGCACTGGCGGCCGCGGCAAAGCGGGCGGCGCGGCCCTCCACCGTGGCGGGGCTGTTGTCAGGCTCGATCAGCAGGCCCGGCGCCATCAATGGCCTCCGTCCAGCGCGATGAAGCCCACGCCGAGGGCAGGGACGGCCAGCAGCGCACCGCCCAGAATGGCCTTGGCGCGGGAGAGGCCGATGATGATCGTGTCCCCCGGCAGGATTTCAGGGTCGGGCGCCTCGCCCTTGCGAATGGCGGAAAGGTCGAACATGGCGGCCTTGCGCTGGCCGTCGGCGATGCGGACCACCACGATCTGGCCGAGGCTGGCAAGGCGGGTCGGCCCGCTGGCGAGCGCGACCGCCTGTTGCAGCCCGAGGCGGCCCTCGATCGGGAAGACGCCCGGTTGGCGGACCTCGCCGTCGACGGTGATGCGGCGGCCCACCGCCCGCTTCACGAAGACGGTGACCTGCGGGGAGACGAGATAGCGATCGCCCAGCCGCCCGGCGATGACGTCGGAGGCTTCACTGGCGGAAAGGCCCGCCACCGATACGTCGCCGATCAGCGGCATGCGCACCATGCCCGCCGCCGTGACCTGCGCATCCTCCAGCGACAGGCCGGGTTCGTGATAGACCTGTATGCGCAGCACATCGTCGGGGGAGATGTGATAATCCATGCCCACGGCGGGGGCCGGGGGGATGGCGGCATAGGCATCCTTGCCCTGCGGCGCATCCTCCACGGTCGAGCAGGCTCCCAGCATCGCGCAGGCCGCAAGGCCCGCCCATATCCGGTGATTGCTGTTGGTCGGCCGGTTCATGCCGTTGAAAAATCCCCGTTTCCTCGTGACAGCGATGCTGCCGCTTCGGGCGGGGTTAACGGTGCGGCAGGGACATGGCAACCGCGCGAGGCCGCGAAAGCGCGCCCCCTGCCCCCGTCAGACGGCGATGCGAGCCTGATCCGGGGCGGTTCGCCGCGGCTGATCGGGCCAGACGCCGCGCGTGTCGTAGACGGCCTTGCCGGCGCGCTCGTCCACCGGAACGGATTTGAAAACGTCATGATCGACAAGAATGACGAAAACGCCGCATTGTTCCAGAGCCGTATCGAGATCGACCAGCTCCGCGCCGGTGCCCGCAAACTCCATCGGCAGGTCATGGGCATAGGGTTCGACCAGCTTCACGCGGCGGCCGTAGCGTCGGGCGAGGCGGGCGGCGACCTTGACCGCCGGGCTTTCGCGGAAATCGTCGATATTGGGTTTGAAGGCGAGGCCCAGGCAGGCGATCGGTTCGCCGGGGAACTCGTCGATCAGGTCGGAGGCCCTGGCCACCACATAGTCGGTCTTGCCGTCGTTGACTTCGCGCGCGGTGCGGATGAGGCGGCTGTTCTCCGGGTCGCCATGGACGATGAACCAGGGGTCGACCGCGATGCAATGCCCGCCGACGCCGGGGCCGGGTTGCAGGATGTTGACGCGGGGGTGGCGGTTGGCGAGGCGGATGACCTCCCACACGTCGATGTCCATGCGATCGGCGATGACGGACAGTTCGTTGGCGAAGGCGATGTTGACGTCGCGAAAGCTGTTTTCGACCAGCTTCACCATTTCGGCGGCACGGGCTGAGGTGGTGATGCAGGCGCCGCGCACGAACTGGCGGTAGAAGCCCAGCGCCTTGCGCGCGCAGCGCGGCGTGATGCCGCCGATGCAGCGGTCATTGTCGATCAGTTCGACCAGGATGCGGCCGGGAAGCACGCGTTCCGGGCAATAGGCGATGGCGATGTCGCCCGCGACGCCCTGGCCGGGCATTTTGAGGTCGGGGCGAAGCTGCGCGAAGAGGTCGCGCATCGCTTCGGTGGTGCCGACAGGAGACGTGGATTCGAGGATGACCGTGTCGCCCGCCTTCAGCACGTCCGCGACGGTGCGGGCGGCTTTCAGGACGTAGCTGATGTCGGGGGCGCGGTCTTCGGCTACCGGCGTGGGGACGGCGATGATGAAGACGTCGCTCGGCTCGACTTCCAGGCTGGCGCGCAGGTTGCCGCGGGAGACGACGCCCTGGACCAGGCCGTCGAGATCGACTTCCTCGATATGGACGCGGCCGGAATTGACCGTCTCCACCACATGCGCGCTGACATCGACGCCGACCACCTGCGCGCCGCCGCGGGCGATGAGCGCTGCGGTCGGCAGGCCGATATAGCCGAGGCCGATGACGGAAACCTTCTGCTGGAGCTTTTCGAGGGGCATGCGATGGTCCTGGGGAAGCCGGTGATTTCAACCAGTTTCTGACGAGAAATGCTGAAGATTCCGGTAACGGCTAGGCGGCTTCGTCCATGGCTCCACGCGCCGAACCGCTGGCGGCGATGATCTTTGCGATGCGTTCGGAGGCATGGCCGTCGCCGAAGGGGTTGTGGGCGCGGGACATGGCGGCATAGGCGGCTTCATCGTCCAGCAGCGCGAAGACCGAGCGGACGATGGCGGCTCGATCCGTGCCTACCAGACGGGCCGTACCTGCCGCGACGCCTTCGGGGCGTTCGGTGGTTTCGCGCATCACCAGCACCGGCTTGCCGAGCGAGGGCGCCTCCTCCTGCACGCCGCCGCTGTCGGTGAGGACGAGATGGCTGAGATCGAGCAGGCGGACGAAGTGGGGATAGTCCAGCGGCTCGATCATCGCGACGTTGGGAAGCGTGCCCAGCACCGCCTCCATCACCGGGCGGACATTGGGGTTGGGATGGACCGGGAAGATGACGGCGATGTCGGGGCGCGCCGCGATGTCGGCTATGGCGCGGGCAATCGCCTCCATGCCGCCGCCGAAATTTTCCCGGCGGTGGCTGGTGACGGCGATGATCCGCTTGCCGGCGAAACGGGCGGCAAGGCCGTCCAGGCCGGAGGCGAGCCGGGGTTCGCCAAGGACGCGCTGGCGCGTGGCGAGCAAGGCGTCGATGACTGTGTTGCCGGTGACATGGATCGTCGCCGGATCGCGATTTTCGGCCAGCAGGGCGTCGGCGGCCGCCTGTGTCGGGGCGAAGTTCATGTCGGCGATGCAGGCGACGACGCGGCGGTTCACTTCCTCCGGCCAGGGATGATGGATGTCGCCGCTGCGCAGGCCCGCCTCGACATGCGCCACCGGAATCTTGCGATAATAGGCGGCGAGGCTTGCCACCATGGTGGTCAGCGTGTCGCCATGGACGAGCACGCGATCGGCCTTTTCCGCATCGAACGCCTGGCCCAGTTCGACGATCAGTTTCGCGGTCAGGCCGTCCAGCGTCTGGTTGGGGGTCATCACGTCGAGGTCGATATCCGGCACGATCCCGGCGATCTCCAGCACCTGGTCCAGCAGGCCGCGATGCTGCGCGGTCACGATCACGCGCGTGTCCACATCCTCCCGCGCGCGCAGGGCGTGGATCACCGGAAACAGCTTGATCGCCTCGGGCCGTGTCCCGAACACCAGCGCAACCTTCATGTCTTACCCTTTGCAAGCCGCCATTCGGGTAAGTGGCTGACAGAAAATGGTAACCATCCTCTGAACGGGAGTACCCCCCACGCCCGCTTTCGCATCGGCGAAAAGCTATGCTAGAGGCCGGACCAACCATCTTCCCAACGAAGGGCTGAGACATTTTATGAAGATCACGATGATCGGCACGGGCTATGTCGGGCTGGTTTCAGGCGCCTGCTTCGCCGATTTCGGCCATGATGTGGTGTGCGTGGACAAGGATGCGGGCAAGATCGCCGCGATCGAATCCGGGCGGATGCCGATTTTCGAACCGGGCCTGGACCATCTGGTGGCGAGCAATGCTTCGGCCGGGCGGCTGACCTTCACGACCGATCTGGCCGCGGGGGTGAAGGGCGCGGACGCGATCTTCATCGCCGTGGGTACGCCTTCGCGCCGGGGCGATGGCCATGCGGACCTGAGCTATGTCTATGCCGCCGCGAAGGAAATCGCGGAGTCGCTGGACGGGCCGACCGTGATCGTCACCAAGTCGACCGTACCCGTCGGCACCGGCGACGAGGTCGAGCGGATCGTCAGGGAGGCGCGGCCCGACCTTGACATCCAGGTCGTCTCCAATCCCGAATTCCTGCGCGAGGGCGCGGCGATCGGCGACTTCAAGCGGCCCGATCGCGTCGTCGTCGGCACCACCGGCAGCGAGCGCGCGATCGGCGTGATGGGGCAGATCTACCGCCCGCTGAACCTCAACCAGGCGCCGGTCATGTTCACCGGGCGGCGCACGGCGGAACTCATCAAATATGCCGCCAACGCCTTCCTCGCGACCAAGATCACCTTCATCAACGAGATGGCCGACCTGTGCGAGGCGGTGGGCGCCGAAGTGCAGGACGTGTCGCGCGGCATCGGGCTCGACAACCGGATCGGATCGAAATTCCTGCATGCCGGGCCGGGCTATGGCGGTTCCTGCTTCCCCAAGGACACGCTGGCGCTGGTCAAGACCGGGCAGGATTATGACACGCCGATCCGCATCGTCGAAACGGTCGTGCAGGTGAACGACCTGCGCAAGCGGGCCATGGGGCGCAAGATCGTCAAGGCGCTGGGCGGCGAGGCGCGCGGCAAGACGGTCGCGCTGCTGGGCCTGACCTTCAAGCCCAATACCGACGATATGCGCGACGCGCCCAGCCTGGCCATCGTGCAGGCGCTGGAGGATGCGGGCGCGAGGATCGTCGCCTATGACCCCGAGGGCATGGAGGTCGCCGCGCCCCTGATGCCGGGCGTCGCCATGGTCAAGGATGCCTATGAGGCCGCGACCGGCGCCGATGCGCTGGTGCTGGTGACGGAATGGGATGCTTTCCGCGCGCTGGATCTGAAGCGTCTTGCCGCATCGATGAACGAACCGGTGCTGGTCGACCTGCGCAACATCTATCCGCGCAGGGAGGCCGAGGCGGCAGGCTTCTCGCTGACCCGGGTGGGCGGCAAGGGCGTGGCCGCCTGATGCGGATCAAGATGCCGGAAGGGCGCGACGAGCGCGCCCTTCCCCGCCTGCATCACTGGCTGATCGCGGCTTGCGCGCTGTTTTTCCTGACCCTGGCCGTGCCCGTCATTGCGGGCCTGACCTGATCAGGCCTTCAGCTTCCAGCCGCGCTTGAGGAGCGCGTAGCAGAGCAGGGCAAGACCGATATTCAGGCCCAGCAGCACGATGCTGCCCACCACGACATCGCCATCCGCCGCCGCGACGAAGCCGTAGCGGAAGCCGGAGATGGCGTAGAAGAACGGATTGGCGTGGCTGATCGCGCGGAAGACCGGCGCGAGGCGGTCGATCGAATAGAAGGTGCCCGACAGCAGCGTCATCGGCCCGATGATGAAATTGGTGATGGCGGCGGCATGGTCGAACTTTTCCGCCCAGATCGAGGTCAGCACGCCGATGAAGGCGGTCAGCCCCGCGCCCATCAGCCCGAACCACAGGATCGCCCAGGGATGCGCCGGGGTCACGTGCACGCCCGGCCACAGCGCCATCGCCGCCCAGAGCGCCAGACCGACGCAGACCGCCCGCGTGACCGCCGCGCCGACCAGCGCCAGCAGCAATTCGCTGACCGACAGCGGCGGCATGAGATAATCGATCAGCGTTCCCTGCATCTTGCCCGCCAGCAGCGAGAAGCTGCTGTTGGCGAAGGCGTTGTTCATCATCCCCATGATCATGAGACCCGGCGCGATGAAGTCGGCGAAGGGCACGCCCAGCACATGGCGATTGGCGCCGCCCAGCGCGAGGGTGAAGATCACGAGGAACATCAATGTCGTGACGGCGGGCGCCCAGATCGTCTGGAGCTGCACCTTCATGAAGCGGCGCACTTCCTTGCGGTAGAGCGCCCTGGTCCCTGCCCAGTTCACATTGCGGATGACCAGTTCGCCCGGCTCGTGGAAGAGCGGGCGCTGGACGGGATTTGCTGCAATTTTGGACTGGTTGTTCATGGGCAGATCGACTATCGGCTGAGGGGTTGTGCCGCAAGGGCGTTATGCAGGGGAAATTGAACCCTTGCGAGCGCGCCCCCATATAGGGCGCCAATTCGAGATTTTGAGGAGTCATTCATTGTCCTGGACCGACGAGCGTATCGACCAGCTCAAGGCAATGTGGGAACGGGGCCTGACCGCCAGCCAGATCGCAGACGAACTGGGCGGGGTCAGCCGCAACGCGGTGATCGGCAAGGCGCATCGCCTGGGCCTGCAATCGCGCCCTTCCCCGGTGAAAGCCAACGAAGTACCCAAGAAGGCCGCGCCCGCGCCGGTGCGCAAGGCCGCGCCCGAGGCCGAAGCGCCCAAGCCCGCAGCCCCTGCCAGCCATGCCGCGCCTGCGCCCGTGCGCACTCCGGCTCCGGCGGCGCCTGCGCCGGCCCCGGCCGCTTCGGCTGCCGCTCCGGATGCGGAGCCGCCCAAGCCGCAGCCGCGCATCATCTCGGTCGGCCCCGGCGGCTTCCTGCGCCAGGGTCCCGGCGACCAGCAGGCGCCGATCCCGCCGGCCCCGCCGCGCCGTCTGGTGCCCGCCAAGCCCAGCCCGGAAATCGCGGGCAAGACGTCGCTGCTCGACCTGACCGAGCGCATCTGCAAATGGCCGATGGGCCATCCGGGCGAACCGGATTTCCACTTCTGCGGCGAAGCGGTCAATCCCGGCTTCCCCTATTGCGTGGAACATTGCGGCCGCGCCTATCAGGCGCAATTGCCGCGCGGCACCCGCCGTCCGCCGCCGCCGCTGCCCTTCGGCGGGCCGAGGGTCCGCTGACGGGCGTTTGCCAAGGCTTGGCCGGCAAAGGGATTTACCCACAGAAAAGGGCCGGTTCCTCCTCGGAACCGGCCCTTTTCCTTTGCGGGTCCCGCTTGCGCCCGCCGCCCGCCCGCTTATAGCTATGTCCATGTCCGATCTGTTCGAGAGCCAGCCCACCTCATCCTCCGGCTATGACGCTTCCGCCATCGAGGTGCTGGAGGGGCTGGAACCGGTGCGCCGCCGCCCCGGCATGTATATCGGCGGCACGGACGAGCGCGCGCTCCACCATCTCGCCAGCGAAGTGCTGGACAACAGCATGGACGAGGCGGTCGCGGGCCATGCCACGCGGATCGAGGTGCTGCTGGAACCGGGCAACAAGCTGACCATCACGGACAATGGCCGCGGCATCCCAGTCGATCCGCATCCCAAATTCCCCGGCAAGTCGGCGCTGGAGGTGATCCTGACCACCCTCCATTCGGGCGGCAAGTTCACCGACAAGGCCTATGCGACCTCCGGCGGCCTGCATGGCGTGGGCATCAGCGTGGTCAATGCGCTGTCCGCCGTCACCGTGGTCGAGGTGGCGCGCAACAAGGAACTGTTCCGCCAGAGCTTCACCCAGGGACTGCCGAGCAGCGGCCTCGAAAAGGTCGGCGCGGCGCCCAACCGGCGGGGCACATCGGTCAGCTTCGTGCCCGATCACGAGATTTTCGGGGAGCAGAAATTCAAGCCCGCACGGCTCTATCGCCTGGCGCGGTCCAAGGCCTATCTGTTCGCGGGCGTCGAAATCCGCTGGAAATGCGCGCCCGAACTGATCACCGACGACACGCCGTCCGAGGCGGTGTTCCAGTTTCCCGGCGGCCTGGCCGATCATCTGCGGGAACAGGTGGGCGATCGCGAATGCGCGACCAGTGCCTTCTTCTCCGGCTCCCAGGACTTTCCCGATTCCGCGGGGCGCGTGGAATGGGCGGTCGCCTGGCCGCTCTGGTCGGACGGCAGCTACAGCTGGTATTGCAACACCATCCCGACGCCCGACGGCGGCACCCATGAAACCGGGCTGCGCGCCGCGCTGGTGAAGGGCATCCGCGCCTTTGGCGAACTGGTCGGGCAGAAGAAGGCGAAGGATATCACCGCCGACGACATCGTGACCTCTTCGGAGATCATGCTGTCGGTCTTCATCCGCGATCCCCAGTTCCAGAGCCAGACCAAGGACCGGCTCACCAGCCCCGAAGCCGCGCGGCTGGTCGAGAATGCGGTGCGCGACCATTTCGACCATTATCTGTCTGACCATATGGAGCGCGGCAAGGCGCTGCTCGCCTATGTGCTGGACCGGATGGACGAGCGGCTGAAGCGCAAGCAGGAGAAGGAGGTCAAGCGCAAGACCGCCACCAGCGCGCGCAAGCTGCGGCTGCCTGGCAAGCTGACCGACTGTTCCAACGACGATCCGGAAGGCGCGGAAATCTTCCTGGTCGAGGGGGATTCGGCCGGCGGATCGGCCAAGCAGGCACGCGACCGCAAGACGCAGGCGATCCTGCCCCTGCGCGGCAAGATATTGAACGTGGCCAGCGCCAACACCGCCAAGATCCTGGCCAATCAGGAGATTGCCGACATGATCCTGGCGCTGGGCTGCGGCACGCGCAAGGACTGCAATCCGGACAATCTGCGTTATGAGCGGATCGTCATCATGACCGATGCCGACGTCGACGGTGCGCATATCGCGACGCTGCTGATGACCTTCTTCTTCCAGGAAATGCCGGAACTGGTACGGCGCGGGCATCTCTATCTGGCGCAGCCGCCGCTCTATCGGCTCGTCGCGGGGGGCAAGAGCCTCTACGCGAAGGACGATGCGCATCGGGAAGAAATCCTGCGCAAGGAGTTCAAGGGCAAGAAGGTCGACATCAGCCGCTTCAAGGGTCTGGGCGAGATGAACCCGGGGCAGCTCCGCGAAACGACGATGGACCCGAAAACCCGCAGCCTGATCCGCGTGACATTGCCGGACGATGTCGAGGACCGGCAGCAGGTGCGCGAACTGGTCGATCGGCTGATGGGCACCAATCCGGCGCATCGCTTTGCCTTCATTCAGGAAAATGCCGCCACGGTCGACGAAGAGACGATCGACGCCTGACCCGAAGGCACGCCCGAAAAGGGGCGGCAAAAAATATCCGGCAATTTTTTGCCTACCGCCGCGTTAACCAGCGCGGCGCACCGGATGTTCAATTTTTGGCGCGATACGGGCAGGCATGTCAGGCTTCCCGTTCCTTCGCCATGCCGCCACGCGCGTTGCCCCAGCACTGCTGCTGGCGACGGTGGGTACGCAGGCGATCGCCCAGCAGGCCTCCATGGCTTCGGACCGGGTGGTCGCCACATTGCTGGCCGGAGGCATGAGCCGCCTGGCCGCGATCAGCGCGCAACAGGGCGAGGCGGCTCCGTCGGGCTGGATGCCCCAGCCCGCCGTCCAGGATGCCGTCATCAACGACCGGCTGATCTCCGGTTTCGGCGGCAAATTGCCCGGCTGGCGGTTGCAGGGGGTGCAACTTGCATTGGCCCAGCCGGTGATGAGCTATCGCCAGCCCGATCTGATGCCCGGCTTCATGAAGGCCTTTGCGCCCGCGCCGACCGCCCCGGCCAACAGCTTCGTCATGCCGGTCCGGCAGGTTCCGGCGCTGTCCCCGCCCGCCCCGCGCAGCGGGCAGCCCGATGTGTTCGGTTCTGTGGCGCTGCCCATTGCCCGCACGGCGCTGGACGGCAAATGGGCGTCGGTGTCGCAGCCGCTGTCGAGCCGGGGATTGTGGAGCGGACTGGTCCACGCCGCGCAGGGGGCCGGGCAGCTCCGGCAGGTGGAGATGGTCAATAGCTGGGTCAATCAGCGGCTTCGCTTCGTCAACGACAAGGGTGACGATTGGGCTTCGGCCAGCCAGTCGTTGCAGCGCGGCACGGGCGACTGCGAGGATTATGCCATCGCCAAGATGAAGCTGCTGGAAGCGGCGGGCTTCGACCGGCGCGCCATGTTCCTGGTCATCGCCCGCGACCTGGTGCGGCAGGAGGACCATGCCCTGCTGGCGGTGCGGATCGGCGATGAGCTCATGATCCTCGACAACATGACCGACCGGGTGCTGCCGTCGTCCAGCGTCGGCGACTATCGTCCGATCATGAGCTTCAACGCCTATGGCCGCTGGACCCACGGCTATCGCGTGACGCCGCCGCAGAAGGTCCAGTTCGCGGCGCGCTGATCCCGCAGCGGCTTACCGTTCCCGCAGCGCCTCCGACCGCGCCTTCATGATGGGCTTGAGCAGATAGGCCAGCACCGATTTGCGGCCGGTCAGGATTTCCACGTCGCAGACCATGCCGGGCGTGATCGGCAGCTTGTGATCGCCCGAACCGAGCCATGCGCGGTCCGTCTCCACGACAACGGTGAAATAGGCTTCGCGCGTGGCTTCGTCATAGACGCTGTCGGCCGACACCTGCTGCACCGTGCCGGTCAGCCCGCCATAGATCGAGAAATCATAGGCCGTCACCTTGACCACGGCGCGGTCGCCGGTCTTGATGAAGGCGATGTCGTTGGGCTTCACCCGCGCCTCGACCAGCAGCTTTTCGCCGATGGGCACGATCTGCATGATCTTCTGCCCCGGACTGACGAAGCCGCCGATGGTGGTCACCTGCACATCATTGACCACGCCGTCGACGGGCGAGCGGATCTCCGCCCGCTGCGCCCGTCCTTTTGCGCCCCGAAGAGACTCACTGTTGACAGCGATCTTCGCCTCCAACTGGCTGCGCTCGTTCAGCGCGTCCTGACGGAACTGGAAATTGGCTTCGGATAATTGGGCCTGGGCTTCGCGGATCGCGGCAGAAGCGCGCGAGGCCTGCTGTTGCGCGGCATTGAGCCGTCCCTGCGCGTCGACCAGTTCGCGGCGGGCGTCCAGCAATTCGGTCTGCGGGACGATCGACTTGGCGGCCAGCGGTTCCAGCATCGCCACCCGCTGCCGGGCAAGCTGGACGCTGCCGGTAAGGCTGTCGATGGTCGCCTGTGCCTCGCCCTGTTCGCGGCGGCGCTGGTCGACCTGGGCGGACAGGGCATCCTGCTTGCTGCGCAGCGCGGATTGCCGGACGGCCGCGAGGGCCTGTTCCTGCTCGCATTCGGGCGCGCCCGTCGCGCAGACTGCGCCAGCCCCGGTGCCTTCCCGTTCGAGACGTCCGGCCCGCGCCGTCAGCGAACGGGTCTCGGCCTGGAGCTGGCCCAGTTCCGAGGCAAGCATGGCGTCGTCGAGCCGCACCAGCAACTGCCCCTTGCGCACCTTCTGCCCGGAGCGGACGAGGATTTCCTCGATCGTGGTCGGCTCGGCGGACTGGATCACCTGCGCCTTGCTCGACGGGATCACCCTGCCCTGCCCGTGCGTCACCTCGTCCACCGGGGCGAGGCTGGCCCATAGCAGGAAGGCCAGCATGCCTCCGCCGCTGTAGAGAATGACCTGTTTGTTGCCGGGTTGCCCGCGCAGCCAGCCGATCCAGCGCGACATCATGGTTGTTTCCCTTGGGATGAATGGTCTTCCGCCGCCAGCGATATCGGGGCGACCTTTTGCTGAGCGGCGAGCATATTGCTCAGCGCGCCCCTGGTTTCCGCGGGATCGGGGATGGAAAGCTTCCAGCCCTTGGTCGGGTCCATGCGGCCACCGACATCATTGGCCGCCCGCCGTTCGGGCAGGGCGGCTACCGGGGGATAGTCGATCGCCGGTGCCGGTGCCGCGGCGAAGCGGGATGGATCGAAGGCGGGAATATGCTCTCCGCCCGCATAGCGGCCGGTGAAGGCGCCCGGCAGGCCCCAGCCGCCCGGCCAGCGATAGAAGATATGCGCGCCGATCTGCGCCAGCTTGGCGAGATGCGGTGCCCAGCGGGGAAAGACATAATCGGCATGATAGTGGGTCGCGGTGCCGACTTCCCGTTCGACATGGCCCGCCAGCGCGTCGGCGGCGACCCGGCGCGCCCTGGCCCAGAGCACCGCCATGGGCTGGCGCGCCAGCGATCCGTCGCAGACGAAGCTGAACTGACAGACCGAGGCGTCGAAACGCTGATAGACGACGCCGCAGACCGTCTTGGCGAAGGCCGGGTGGCGCACGCGGTTCAGCACCACCTGCGCGACCGCGCGCTGTCCGGCGTCGGGTTCCTGCGCGGCTTCATAATAGACGGCCTGGGTCAGGCATTGCAGCGCCCGGTCATGATCCTCGCCCGCACCTGCGAGCGCGCGGAAGGGCTTGGCGGCGGCAAGCGCCCCACCGTTGAAGTCCAGACGGGCATTTTCCTGCCGCGCCGCTTCGCCTTGCGGAGCGGTCGTTTCCCCCTCCCCGGTCATCCGCACCAGCGCCAGATATTGGCGCGGGATCGCCGGCGCGGCCTCCACGATCTTCGTGCTGATGGCCGGACGGGGCGGCTCGCCGTGCCAGAGCGTCGCCGACGCGGCTGCCAGCGCAACCGGGGCCACGATCGCGGCGCTGCGGACGAGAGCGCTGCTCATTGCCCTGCCCCCCGCTGGAGCTGGCCGATGATCTCGTCGCGCGGGCCGTCGGCCAGCACCACGCCCTGGTCGATCACGATGAGGCGATCCACGATCCGCAGCAGTGCATGGCGATGGGTCGAGACGATCAGCGTCTGCCCCGGCTCCAGCGCCCTGGCGAGATGGTCGATGAACAGATTTTCGGTCTGATTGTCCATCGCGCCGGTCGGTTCATCCAGGAACAGCAGCTTCGCGGGTTCGACCAGCGCGCGCGCCAGCACCAGGAAGCTCCGCTGCCCGCCCGACAGGCGATTGCCGCGCTCGCCGATATGCAGGTCGAAACCCGCCGCATCGCGCCCGAAGAAGCGCGAGGCCCCGGAACGCTCCAGCGCTTCGAGCAGCTTTTCATCATTGGCCTCGCGCGCACCCAGCAGCAGATTCTCCCGGACCGACCCGCTGAACAGTTCCGAATCCTGCCCGACATAGCGGAAGGCGGAGCGCAGCTCGTGCGGGTGATATTGGCGGCTGTCGACATCATCGATGGTCATCGCCCCGCCGGTCGGCGGATAGAGGCCGCAGATCACCCGGCCCAGCGTCGATTTGCCCGACGCCACCCGCCCGATCAGGCCGACGCGCTCACCCGGCTCGATCCGCAGGTCGATGCCGCGAAGGCTGGGCTGGCTGGCGCCGGGATAGGCGAATTCAAGCCCCTGCGCGACGATGGCGCCCCTGCGAATCTTGGGGATGATGCCGCGCGCGCCGTCCAGCCGCTCGTCGGGCTGATCGATCAGCGTTTGCAGGCTGTCGAGCGTCGTCATCGCCTGCCGCGCCCGCACGATCACGAAGGCGAGCTGCCCGACGGGTGCCAGCGAGCGTCCGGCCAGCATGACGATGGCGATGATCGCGCCCATCGAAATCTCGCCCGCCGCGAACATGTAGAAGCCGCCGATCACCAGCGCGATGCTGGTCACCTGCTGGCAGAGCGATGCCAGCGTGACGCTCTTGGAGGACAGTCGCCGCAGCTTTTCCTGCGTGGCGGCGCTCATCTTGGCATAGCGGCGCCAGCGGTCGAGCATCCGCCCTTCGGCCCGGCAGGCCTTGAGCGTTTCGATGCCGCCAATGGCCTCCACCAGTGCAGAACTTTGCAGGCTGGAATCCGCCTGCGCGTCGCGCGACAGGCGGGCCATCGACCGTTGCAGGAAAAACCCTGCGCTCGCCATGATCCCCATCATGACGACCGGTACGATGGCCAGCCAGCCCCCCAGAAGCGCGATGATGCCGACGAAGAAGAAAAGGAAGGCGACGTCGATCGCCAGAACCACCGTGGTCGAGGTGAAGAATTCCCGCACGGATTCGAATTCCGACACGCGGCGGGCGAGAGCGCCGGTGCTGCCCGCGCGGCTCATCAGCGGGACGTTCATCACCTTTTCGAACAGGCGCTGCGACAGGCGCTCGTCAATCTCGCGCCCAGCCTCATCCACCAGCCTTGCCCGGGCGATGCGCAGCGCGAAGTCCAGGCCGAAGGCCAGCATCACGCCGATGCCCAGCACCCAGAGACTTGCCGCCGCCTTGTTGGGGATGATCCGGTCATAGACGTTCATCGTGAACAGCGGCAGTGCGAAGGCGAGCAGGTTGATGATCGCGGCGGCCAGCATGACATAGCCGAAGGAACCGCGCGCGCGCCACACCTCGCGCCAGAACCAGTGCTGGCGCGCCCGTTCGTCCCACGGGCGTTCCTCGGCGCGTTCGCGGCCATGGTCGGCCATGACGACCAGCGCTTCGCCGGTGAAAGTGCCTTCAAGGTCGGCGAGGGGTGCCCAGACCGGCTCGCTCGCATGGGGCAACTGCACCAGCGCGTCGCCCGCCTTGATGTCCAGGAGCAGCAGGAAACGCCCACCCCGAAGCGGCAGGATGGCAGGCAGGTTGCCCGGCCGCCATTTGTCCAGCCGGCCGCGGACGTGATCGCTCAGCAGACCGATCTGATCGAGCGCGGATTCCGCCTGATGGAAAGGCAGACGCCCCGATTCGTCGACCGCCAGCCCGGCCCGTAGGCCGACTATGCCGGGCGACCGGTCGAAATGCCGTGCCGCATGGGCGATGGATTCGACCAGTTCGTCGCTCGGCGTGCCCTGATGGTCCAGCCATTCGGCCAGACTTAATGTGCTACGTTCCAACATTGTTTACCCCGCGCCATCCCGGCTTGCACCGGGATGACCCCAACTATGGAAACATTTTCATTCCCGCATTTCGCGAGCCGTCGGCGGTTGCCAGCCGACTTCGAAATACTCAGCCCGGATAGCGCCGCCGTTGCAGTTCGGCGGGCGGCAGATCGGGAACGTCATATTTCTTGCGCGCATCGGCCTTGGCATCGGATGGTGCCGCGAGGCCCAGCGTATCCAGCAGCATATTGGTCGCCGCCAATATCTGATATTGCGCGAAGATTTCCGAGAAGCGGGACGTTTCCGTGCGCACCTGCGTGTTGAAACGGGTGTTCTGGCTATCCAGCACGTCGAGGAGCGACCGGCGCCCGACATTGAACTGTTCGCGATAGGACACCAGCAATCCGTCGGACACCGTGCCTTGCCGCGACAGGTCGGTCAGCCGCTTCTTTTCCGTATCCCAGCGATTCCAGGCAGTGCGGACATCATCCTCCGCCTCGCGCTGGCGTTGGCTGAGGCGGAAGCGCGCCTCGCTCGCCCGGCGGGTCATTTCCTGGACCTTCGCCCGGTTGATGCCGCCATTATAGAGCTGCCAGCGCACCACTACACGCCCCTGCAGGTCGTTCGTGTTGCCCCGGAACCCGTCGATGTCCTGGCCCACGCGACCGGTGCCTTCCAGCGACACCGTCGGCCCAAGCTCCGACTTGGCTTCGTCCACCACGGCATGGGCTGCCTGGATATCGGCCTCGGCCTCGCGCACCAGCGGATTGTTGGTGCGGGCGGCGGCGATGGCTTCGTCCAGCGTCGGCGGCACGGCACTTGTCACCGGATCGGGCATGGTTACCTGATCGATGGAGAGGCCCGTCAGCGTGCGGAAGGAAATGGCCGCATTGGTCATGTCCTGCTCCGCCTCGCTCTTGCGGACAAGGGCCGCCTGGAGCCGTTCCTCGGCCTGCTGCTGATCGGCGATGCTGATCGACCCTTTCGACACGCCCTCGCCCAGGTCGCCCAGAAGCTTGCGGTGGAAGGCGATATTGTCCTCGGCCGCCGCGACGACCCGCTGCTGGAGCATATAGTCCAGATATTGCCGCGTGACGTTCAGCGCCACGAACTGCGATCGCTCGCCCACGCGCAGAGCCGCGCCGTCGGTCCGGGCCGCCTGCCGTCGCTTTTCCGCGCTGCGATAGCCCGAGTCCCAGACGGTTTCCTCGGCCGTGACGTTGGCCTCGAGCGGCCAGAGCGTCTCGTTATCGAGGTTCAGAGCGCGGCGGGTGGCGTTGTCCAGCCGGCGGACGCCCGCCGATCCTTCGACGCTGACGCGGGGCAGGTAGAGGCCCTGCGCCTGTTCGCGTTCGAACTCGATCGCTTCCTTGTTCTGGATCGCCTGGTTGATTTCCGGATGGCTGTCGATCGCGGCCGCGATCGCACTCTTCAGATCCATCGTCTGTGCCCAGCCCGTCGATACCATTCCGGCAACGCAGAGGGCAATCAGGCTGCCGCAGGTCTTGCGCATGAGTGTCATGAATGCCTCCCCCCTCAATTCGCGCTGGCGGTGATTTCGACCCGACGGTTCATCGGTTCGCGCACGCCGTCGGCTGTTTCGATCTTCAACTGGGTCTCGCCCAGACCGGTAACGGTCATCGCCTCCACGGGGATGCCGCCCCGGCTCATGAGGCCCGCTACGTTGCGCGCACGGCGCAGCGAGAGGCCGTCATTATATTGGGTGGCGCCTGACGTATCGGTGTAGCCGGTCACGCCGAAGCGCTTCCATCCGCATTGCGTTGCCGTCTGGGTCAGCGTCGTGATGGTGTTCGTCCCTTCGGGCAGCGGCGTGTCCATGTTCCAGTCGAAGAAGATGGACACCGCCGGTGCCGTGCAGTCCAGCGCGGGTGGGGCTGAAACTGCGGCCGACACCGGCGGCGGTGGCGGCGCCGAGAGGCGTGCCACAAAGTCGTCGCACTTGTTGATGCTTTCCGCATCCTTCGTGCCGGATTTCAGGAAACCGAGGGCGATGCCGCACTGGTTCTTCGCCTCCACGGCATAGGTCCAGCGGCTGTCCTGCGCGGCGCGGACGCTGGCGTCGCCAACTGCCTTGACCGCCGTGTCGTAACGACTGTTCAAGGCATCCTTCAGTTCGGATTTGCCCAGTTGCAGCAAGGGCGAAGCCGGCGCCGCCCAGGCCGCACTTGTCAGCAGGGCGGTCACCAGTCCGGCGACCGCCGCCTTTCCCAACGCATAGTGCATAGTCACTCTCCCCAATGTCCCCGCGAGATAGATTCAATCCGTTCAGGCCGATGCTGCTCAGGCATGGGCAACCGCCATCGCCTGGTGGGCTGCCATTGCCGCCTCGAAGATGGCGGTGGCGGCCGCCATATGACCGCTGTCCACGACCGCTTCGCCCGCAACCGGGTTCAGCAGTACCGGCACCACCGGATGCGCGCCGCCCGGCAGGGCCGCCAGCAAGGCGTCGATGTTCGGCACGTCATGTGCACCCAGCGCCTCCTTCACGACTTCAGCGACGGCGCCTGCCGGGCTCTTGGCCGCATCATGCGCCGCGGCGAGGACCGCTGCCGCATTGCCGTCAAAGGCAGGCAGGCTGATCGACTGCGCCAGCAGAGCCTGATGATCGCCTGGTGCGGGCTGGTCCGCCTGCGCTGTCTCCGCCGGTGCCGAGGCAGCGGGGCCGCCGTCGGAGAGGCTGGCATGATCGGGCGCCGGTTCGCTGCCGGCATGGCTGGTCTGCTGGGTCGGTTGCGGCGCGCTGTGCGTGTCCTGATCCTGCGTCGAGGCCAGCGACGTGCTGTTGCCGTCCTGCGCCAGGGTCGGTTCACTCGTGACCGTGCTGGCCGGAGCGGTTTCGGTGCTGACCGGCGCGCTTTCCGTGGTGGCCGGGGCCGGCTGCGACTCAGGCGTGGTGGCAGCGGCACCGGCCACCGCCACCAGGCTAGCCGCGACCAGTGCCTGGTTGAAGCCGCTGGCGGTCGTGTCCACGGTCTTGCTGCTGTCGTCCTTGGCAGCGGTAGCGAACAGAACGTCGCCCAGCGTTCCTTTGGTGCCGTCGGTCTTGATGAAGCTCCCTTCACCCAGCACGGTGACGTCGCCATTGGCGGCGGTGTAGCTCTTGCCGTCAGCGGTCAGCACGATCGCCTTGATCCCGGCGTCGGTCAACGACTTGAATTCGCCCGGATCGACGACGCCATTGGCGTTGACATCCTGCCACACACCGAACTCGCTGAACTTCGCGTCTTTGGCATCGAATACGCCATCACCATTGCTGTCATAGGCAAGGCGCAGGCCTTCCAGGTCGCTCGTGGCGCCGGGCGCATCGTCGGAGAAGACGATATCGAAGCTGCCGCCCGTCGCATGGGCCAGCAGGCCATCGTCCGGCGCGACCCAGGCCGTGTTGACCGCACCCGCGCCATAATCATGGCTGACACCTGCAGAGAGGCCGACAAAGTTCAGCCCATCGCCGTTCAGATCGAGCGCGATAGGAGGCGTGACGGGATTGACATGGACCGTGCTGCTGGCGCTGTCGCCGTCAGCGTCGGTCACCGTCACGTTTAAATCGAGATGTAGGGACTGGGTCGAGGTAACCTGCCGGATCACACCCACGTCCACGATCTTGACGACGTCATTATCCGTCAGAGCGGACAATTGAGCGCCCGACAGAACCGTCGGTGTCGAAGTGGTGCCCAGATTGCCGTCGAAGCTGTAATAGGTGCCGCCGATACCCTGAACGGACGTGACTACCTGCAGGCCGACAAGCTGATAGCCCGCTGGCACGAGTTTGGAATAATCTGCATTTTCGATCACCAGCAGCTTCTCGTTGCCGGTGAGGCTCACATCGCTGAAGCCGGCAGGCTTGGTCGCTGCGGTGAACAAGTCGCTGGGATCGACCGCTATGGCGCGGGTGGTGTAGGTCCCTCCCACAACGCCGCCGCTGCCGTTGGATTGAGCAAGCTTCAGAACGACGACCAAATCCTCGTTCGTAAGCTGATCCAGGATCACGAATGCCCCAGTTGCAGTGGTTGTCCCGGCGGCATTGGTGGCTGTTCCCGGATTCGATCCGTAGAAGTTGAAGTCCATGACATTCTTGGCTTGCAGCGAGTTGCCGCCTGCCGCGATGTCGGAACTGCTGATGGACACCCAGCTGTTGGCGCCGAGGAAGGTGTCGCCATTGTCGAAGGTCGCCCCCTGGGTCTGGAAGGGCGTCGTGTTGTTGCCCACATCGCCGGTTAGCTGGATGTAGAAATTGTCCGCAATCTTGACATTGGCGCTGTCAAATTGCGACGCGCCACCGCTGCCGCCGTTGAAGGTGTAGGCAGCGAGACCCGCTTCCTGCACGGAGTCCGTGGAGTAGGACTGGATCGGACTGGTCAGCGTCAGCGTATATTGGCCCAGATCCTTGTCGAAGGTCAGGGTTCCGGTCTCATGCACCAGCGGATTGGTCGCGCTGGTGGGATCGGGATCATAATCGAAACCGATGGAGAAAGTCGCTAAATGCTGATTTTCCGATACCCAGGTTACGCTCTGGTTGGTGATCGACGTCGATCCGACCAGGCCGGACATCGTCACGCCGATATCCGAATTGCTCGCCGAGTAGGAGTCTCGAGAGTCCGCACCGATCGCATAATGGAAATCGCCGGTGGTGCTCAATGCATTGCCCGTAAGGGTGGCATTGCCTGACGATAGCACGCTCGGCATGTCGTCGTTGAACGAGATGTTGAGCTGTCCGATGGCCTTGGAATTCGGATTGCTCGCGGCGTCGTAATCCGCATCGGTAACCTGGAAATTGAGGCTGACCGAGGCATCATTCTCATTGCCGCCAGGGCTGTGCAGCACATTGTCGAGCAGCGTTGCAGTATAGACGCCCGTGGTCGTATTCACGACCACCTTGAAGAGCTGTGTATTGGCCCGGGTGCCAGCATCCACCGTCGCGATCAGCGTGCCGACCCCGGCTGTCTCGCTCCAGCTGAAGCGTACCGTTTCCGTGCCGACCGTGGCGGTCGTATTGTCGAGAATGGAGAAGCTGACCTTACCCGTCGTCCCCTGGCCGTCCAGCCCGAAGCCGAAGGAGAGCGTGCCGCTGAAGCTCGCCTCACTCGACAGGGGCCCGTCGGCGTCGCCCACATTCGCGTTGACGTCACCCGCCGTGCTCGCCGGGTTGCCGCCCGACAACCCGTCATCGTCCAGTTTCGCGGTGACACTGTCCGCCACCGGCTTGTTCTGGTCACCCTGGAAGGTAAATTTGAGCGCAGCCGTCGCCGTGTCGTTGTCGGCGTCGCGGATCACATAGGTGAAGCTGTCGACCGACCCCGACGGCACCGAAGTCTTGGGTGTGTAGCTGTAAGTGCCGTCGGAGAAGATCTGCAGCGTGCCGTAAGCCGTCGTGATGGTCTGGCTGCCGCCCGCCGCGATGGAGGCGCCGTTGATCGATATGACCGCTCCAGGCGTGTCCGCGCCGATATGATCATTGGCAAGCACACTGCCGGTGGAAGCAGCCGCGTTTTCGGTCGTCGTGACGTTGTCGTCGGCGGCGATCGGGCTGTCATCCTCGATCGTCACAGCGATGCTGGTGCCCACTGTTGCAGTACCGTCGCTGACATTCACCGGGACCGAGAAATTCTTGAGGTCCTCGACATTGATCCCGCTGTGATCGACCGACTGGAGCAGAGTCACCGTATAGGCGCCTGCATTGGTGATCGTTATGGTGATCACGGGCACGCCGCCAGCCGAACCGGTCAGCGTCTGCGTGCCGACCCCCGTCCAGGTGACCGGCAGTGTATCCGCGGTCAGCACCGCACCGGGATTGCCCAGCGTCATGGTGATCGCGTCGCCATCCACATCGGTCGCGGTGATCGTGCCGCTCGCCGTGACCGAATTGGTCGTGTCGGTGGGCGATCCCACATTGTCGGCATTGCCGCCCAGCAGCCCCTCTTCCGAGACGATGGCAACGCCGCTGCCGACCTGCGGGGCGTCGTTGGTGCCCTGGATCGAGATGGTGAGCGTCGCTGTCGCCGTGTCGCCGTCGCCGTCCGTGATCGTGTAGGTGAAGCTGTCGGTCAGCGGCGTGCTATTGCTGCCCAAATGCTGGACCGCCGCCAAGCTGTTGTTCAGCGTATAGCTGTAGCTGCCGTCGGCGTTCAGGACCAGCGTGCCGTAGGCGCCGATCGCGTTGCCGCCGACCGTGCCGCCACTGACCGCCGTCACCGCGCCGCCCGCCGCGGGACCATCGGCGCCCAGCGAGTCCGCGCCCGCCGGATTGCCGTCGCTGCCTACACCTGTCAGCACGTTACCGCTGGCGATCAGGGTAACGTCTTCCTTGACCACATCGGTATCATTGGCGGCGACCGGCGTGTCGTCATCGACATTGATGGTCAGCGTGCCGATGGCGGTGTCGTGGTCGGCGTCCGAGACCTGATAGCTGATGTCGAAACTGACATTATTCTCGTCATTGCCGGCGGGATGGATGATCGCTGCATTCTGCACGACCGAGTAAGTGCCCGCCACCGGATCGGTGAGCGTCACGGTTAGGACAGTGGTGGTGCCCTGCTTCACCAGCAGGGTCGTGCCGTTGCTTTCATAGCTGAAGCCCGTCGGTGCGCCCGTGCCCAGCAGGGTGATGCCGCCCGGGCCATCGGCGCGGTAGTCATGGCCCAGCGTACCGGTGGCGTTCAGGCTGTTCGGGTCATCACCGATGCCGTTCGGATTGCCGCCCGGCAGCGCATCGTCGTCCAACTGGACCGTGGGATTGGCGCTGACGACCGGAAGATCATCGGACACGCTGATCGAGACGGTGCCGGTCGCGGTATCGCCGTCGGTGTCCTGCGCAATCACCTGCACCGAACCCAGGGCGACCACATCATCGACATTGACGACCGGATGGGTGTCGTAATTGTCGTTGAGCGTGGCCTTCACCGTGGCGACAGTGCCGACGACTGACAGATCCAGCGTCACCACGACGCCGCGTTCGTCCGAACCGGTAATCTGTGTATCGGACACGCGCAGCCAGTTGAGGTTGCCCGCGAGGCTGCTCGTGTCCCCGAAGGTGATCGAGGTGATCGCGTCGGAACCCGGCGTGAAGGTGATGCTCTTGCTGTCGAAATCCGGGTTGGCTGCGGTGGTGCCGCCTGCCAGATTCTGGTCGTCCAGGGCGAGGCTGATCGGCGCACCCGCCGTGGGTCCGGCGCCATCGGTCACGGTGATCGGCTGGTTCGCCGTCGCCTTGTCTCCATCGCCATCGGTGATGACATAGGAGAAGCCCGCGTCCACCCCGTTCGCATTGTTGAGATTGGTCGAGGGGTTGAAGGTCCAAGCGCCCGCCGCTGTGAAGGTGTACGCGCCGTAAGCCGTGCTCACATTGGTCGTGCCCAGGGCGGCGATCGCTGTCGTTACGCCGCCGATCGTCACGGACGTCAGTGTCGCGCCATCGGCGCCGGGCGTGTCATTGATCATGACATTGCCGCCGATGTCGGCGCCGTCCTCCGCGACCGTGAGCGCCGCGTCGTTCACGGCGGTCGGGACATCGTCCACGACATCGATGGTGATCGTACCGGTGGCGATATTGCCCGATCCGTCCACGGCCTGATAAGTGAACACCTCAACGCCTGCCTCGGTCTGCGGGCCGTTATCGGCGTGCGGCGTAGCGTCGAAGGGCGCGGTCAGCGTGTAGGTATAGCTGCCGTCGCTGTTGAGAAGAATCTGGCCATGGCTGGTCGTATCGGGACTGAGCAGCGTGTAGCTGACGGCGCCCACGACATTGAGTTGACCCGTGGTCGTCTCGGTCGTGGCGGCGGGCGTGCTGCCGGTGACGCTGCCCGCAGCAATGTCATCGCCGGTGACGGTCGTGTCCAGCGCGGCCTCGTAGACGGTCTTCGTCTGGTTGTCCGCTGCCAGCGCGACATTGGCAACATTGATGGTCAGCGTGGCGGTGGCGAGATCCCCGTCCGCGTCGCGAATGGTGTAGACGAACACATCCTGCTTGTCGGAAGAGATCGCGTTGGGCGTCGCTTCATACTGGTAGCTGCCGTCGGCGAAGAGGGTCAGCTTGCCATAATCGCCCGCCACCTCGACACCGACATGGCCGCTCACGTTGATGCTCGTATCGCTGCCCTTGGCCACGCCGACGACGCCAGGCGCGAAGCCGTCCGCACCCGACTGATCGTTGGCGAGCACACCGGCATCGGCCGCGACCACCAGCGTCTGACCTTCGCTGACCGATCCGCTGTCCGCCACCGCGATCGGCGCATCGTCCAGCACGGTGACGTGGATCGTGGCAGCAGGCGAGACATCGCCGTCGCTGTCCGTCACCTGTACCGCGAAACTGTCACCCGCCTTGGGGTCGGCCGCGCCGCTGATGCCGTCGCCATCGCTGGTGATATTGTCCGGATGGGTAGGGTCGTTGACCGCCAGCGTATAGCTGTAGCTGTAATGCCCGGCGCCGTCGGAGGTCACCGTCAGGTTGCCCGCCGCGCCCGCAACAACCACCGGCGCACCGCTGGTCGCGCCGGTCACATCTACCCAGGCACCATTCTTGTCCTGTACCTCGACCTTGGTCAGCGTGTCGCCGCCGGTCGTGATGGTCATGGAGCCGTTGGCGGTTTCGCTGTCGCCAGCCGCCGCCGTGCCGCCGGGCAACCCGGCTTCGGACACGGTCATGTCGGTAACCGTGACCGTCGGCGTCGAATCCGTAAGCAGGTTCACCGTCACGGTCGCGGTCGATTTGTCCCCGTCCCCATCGGTGATGGTGTAGGTGAAACTGTCGCTGCCCTCCGCACCCGCATTGGGGGTGTAGAGGAACACGCCATTGCCCTGATAGACGACGGTGCCCTTGGCCGCACCGGTTTCCAGCGTGACGCCGCTGGTCAGGTTGACGCCATCGGCGCCCGCAATGTCATTGGCAAAGACATTGATGCTGACCGGCGCATTTTCGGTCGCCTGCGTCGCGACGTCGTTCACCGCGGTCGGCACGTCATCGACCACGGTGACGTCGAGGCTCGCGGCGGCATTCGATCCGTCCGTGTCGGTTACGACGACCGCGAAGCTCTCGGTCAGGCTGCCGTCATTGGCGCCGCTATGCAGCAGCGTGTTGTCGTTCAGCGTATAGCTGTAGCTGACGGTTCCGCTCACCACATCGCCGTCCGCGCCGATCACCGGCGTGAAACCGGTGACGGTCAGCGTGCCATAGGCGTTGGACAGGGTGACGCCGCTCACGAAGGCGCCGGACGCGAAGATCGTCTGCCCGCCGACCGTGACGGTGGCCACGCCGTCGGGCGCGGTCAGGCTGAAGCTGCCCGTCTGGGTCAGCGCCGCCGCATTGGGCGAACTGCCGTCCAACAGATCGTTTTCGAAGACCAGGACCTCGGCACCCTCGCCATTCAGCCCGTTGATGGTCACACCATCGTCGCTGCCCTGAATGGTGATGGTGATGGTCGCGCTGGACGTGTCGCCGTCGCCGTCGGTCAGTGTATAGGTGAAGGTTTCGGTCAGCGTCTGGTTCTTGTCCAGCCCCTGGACCACGCCATTTTCATTGTTCAGCGTATAGGCGTAGCTGCCGTCCGCCTGGATCACCAGAGACCCATAGGCGCCCGCCAGCGCCGATCCGACCGTGCCGGTGGTTTCGCCAAAGGCAATGGCGGTGACATGCGCGCCGTCGGCGCCCTGCACGTCGGCGACGCCATCGGTCTTGTTCGCGTCCGTTCCGCCCGAACCGGTGATGACATTGCCGTCGGCCAGGAGCGGTCCGTCTTCCCGGACGCTATCCACATCGGCGACGGCCGTGGGCTTGTCATCGATGATGTTGATGGTGAGCGTATCGGTGGCGCTGTCGCCATCCACGTCCGTGACCGTCACGACGAAACTGTCGGTGACATGGTCGCCCGCCGTGTTGGTGGTCAGCGTGTAGCTGTAATCGATGCTGCCCTGGCTGACGCCGGTGATGGTCAGCACGCCCTTGTCGGTAACGATCTCCTGACCCGTACCGGTGATGGTGGTGCCGTTGATGGTGACGGTCGCTGGGGCGTCCGGCGCGCTATAGGTGATCCTGCCGTCGGTCGTATCGACGCCGCTGCCCGCATTGGACCCCATTGGATTCGTCAGGCCGGATTCGTCGACGATCGTCCCTTCGCCCACCGTGGGGATCGAGATGATCGTGACATTGGAATCGGCAATGTCGATCCGCAGCGTCGCGGTGGAGGTATCGCCATCCCCGTCGCGCAGCGTGTAGGTGAAGCTGTCGCTCACGCCGCCCGGCGTACCCGCCGCGCGGACATAGCTGTAACTGCCGTCCGCATTCAGCGTGAGCGTGCCGTAAGTGCCCTCGAACGTGCCGGTGGTCGCGACCACGGCGCCGTCGGCCCCCTTCACATCGGCGCCCGCCGCGCCCGACGCCGTGCCCTCGCCAGTGATGACGTTGCCGGTTTCCGGGCCATAGGTTCCGGCCGCCACGATATCGACGTCATTATGCGCGACCGGCACGTCGTCGACGATCTGCACATCGATGGTCGCGTTGGCGGTCGATCCGTTGCGATCCGTCGCCACCACGGCGAAGCTCTGCAGGATGCTGTCGGTACCTGCCGCATCATGAGCAAGGCTGTTGTCGGTCAGAACGAAGCTGTAGGTAAAGGTCCCCGCCGTCGGCGACCCGCTTTGCTGCGACGTCGGGGTGAAGCCGGTGATGGTCAGCGTTCCCACTGGGGTCGTCACCACCTGGCCGGTTACGAAAGCGCCATTGGTCAGAACCGCCACGCCGCCGATCGTCACGGTCGACAGGCCGTCGGCGCCGCTGACGCTGAAGGAACCCGTCTGCGTCAGCGCGGCCCCATCGGGCGAACTGCCCGCAGGCAGGTGATTTTCGAAGACCGTGATCTCTGCGCCCTCAATGCCCGGCGTGCCGTTGAGGCCAGTGATGGTGACGCCGTCGTCGGCGCCGTTGATGGTAATCGTCAGCGTCGCGGTCGAGGTATCGCCGTCTGCATCGGTGATAGTATAGCTGAAGCTGTCGGTCAGCGTCTGGCCGGGCACCAGGAACTGGACCGCGGCATTGCCGTTGGCGAGGGTATAGGTGTAGGCGCCCGCCGCGTTCAGCGTCAGGACGCCGTAGGTTCCCTGGAACGTCCCGGTCGTGGAAACCACCGCTCCATCCGCGCCCTGCACGTCGGCCACGCCATCGGTGGTGTTCGCATCGCTGCCGCCGCTGCCCGTCAGGACGTTGCCATCCGCGATCAGCGGTCCGTCCTCGGTCACGCTGTCGACATCGTTGACCGCGAGGGGAGCGTCGTCCGCAATGGAAATGGTCAGTGTAGCGCTGGCCTGATCGCCGTCCGTATCGGTAACGACAACGGTGAAGACTTCAGCGGGAGGGGTGCCGACCACATTGTCGCTCAAGACATAGCTGTAGCCGATGGCACCGTCTGCGATGGAGGTGATCGTCAGCACGCCGAGCGACGTCGTGATCGTCTGGCCAACCGCAGCGACCGCCGTGCCGTTGATGGTGACACCCGCCAGACCATCATTGGCGGTGATCTGGATGGTGCCAGTCGTACGCTCGCTGTCGCTGGCCGCCGCCGAACCGGCCGGTTCATTACCGCGCGCGGGAAGCCCCGCCTCGCTCACCCCGGCCGTTGCGTCGATCGCGCCAGCGGGCTGGTTGGGCGTGATGATGGTGACTTCAGGCGCTTCATTGGGCGCGAGCGGCAGGATTTCGCGCTGTTCGTGCTGGGTGAACTGCAACTCGGTCGGCGGCAGCAGGTCGCCCAGCCGGTGGGGATCGCCGACATCGCCGTCCGGCCCCAGGAAATTGCCGCCGGAACTGCGTGGCGGGCCTGCGGCGGGCTGCGGCTCCTCGCCGATCAGCAGGGCAGCCAGGTTGACGGACGGGATTTGCACGTCGCCCACCACCAGTTGCGGCATCACCACCGCGCCGTCCAGGATCACCATGTCGGTGCCGTCGGGCAGATGGACGATCAGATTGCGGCCGGACACCTCGATCTGGTTGATGTCGGTTCCGGCGGGCAGGACCACCACGCCCTGCGCATTGGGTGCGACCGTCTGTGTGAAGGTCGCATGATGATGCATCTTGCCGGGATGGATAGGCTTGCCCTTCGCACCCAGCGCAGATGCCTGCGAATGAAGGGCCTGCTGATGGTCGGCGGAGTCTTTGCTATCCCAATCGCGCTCGAAATCCATAATCCATCCCACTCATCGCATGGGGGCATGGAAGGAGCGCGCAGAAGACCTTGTCCCGAATGCGCCTTTGCAAACGGACTGGACCTTCCAAGACAATGCGGCAATCAGCGGATCAGCTATTGCCCCTGAGTCAACGATCTCCCGCCGGCAGGATCTTTTGCTCAGATCGACTGCCGCCCCGGATTAACCATCTGCTTTTATGTTCTACTGACCCGATGGCTGCATCTTATTCGCCGCCAACAAAGTGAGTCACGAAGATTCAGGTTTTGTTAACCATTTTAAAGCGCTAACGGCAGAAAATTGACTTTGGTTTTATTACTAAAGATATAGATTTATCTTTTTTCCTATATCCGTCCCTCTATGCTTGAGCCGGGTCATGGTTAACACTCAAGGCTTACACCCTTCGCGACTCGATCGACTCGGACGTTGAAAAGCACCCAACGGCGAACCGTGCAGAATGATCGCCGGTCAGTGCCGAACGCGCATGGAGGATGGACGAGAAGGAAAACGGGCGACCGGCTTTTACAGCCGGCCGCCCGTCGAAATGCGACCCATAGGCTTATCGTTCGGAGCCGTGCTGGCTTTCCCCGGCTTCGTCCAGTCGGCCTGTGACTGGCGATAAGCTATGGAAAATCAATCCCCCTCCGACGGGAATCAGCAATAACGGGCCGGATCATTTTAACAATTGGCCCGACGACTTATATCTTCGGTTAATCAACCAGCAGAGGGTTGTGGAAACATAAGGCAATTGCGCTTCAGGGGTGCATTTCCGCCTGATCCGCCTTGGGAGTCATCGACATTTTTTCCACAGATTCGGGCGGCGGTGCTGCAATATTCTGCGCCGTATGTTCGACCGCCGGTGCCGGATGCTCCGCCTGGGTGGGTGCGGCTCCGGAAGCTTCGCTGCCGGTCGCGGTTGGCTTTTCCGCCAGCGGATCAGCCATTTTCGGCATGGTGGCGACGATCTGCGCCATCCTCTGGCTGCGCGCGCTGGCTGCTCCGGTCACCCGGCGGAAACTGACAAGCGCATAATCCGCCAGGGGCGCGGCCGCATCATAACGTTTCCGCGCCATGTAGAAATCGATCAGATTTTCCAGGGCGAGCTGGGTGTTGGGATCATCCTCCCCCCGCGTCTGCAGATAGCTGTCGAAAACCCGGCGGAACAGGCTTTCCGCTTCCCGGAAATGACCGGCGGATTCCAGTTGCAGTGCCAGATCATTCGCCGAAATCAGCGATCGCGGATCGTCCTTGCCGAACAGTTCGTCGGCCAGACCCAATGCTTTTCGCGCCGTATCGATGCCATCGGCCGCTTGCCCGGCCGAATAGGCCGCTTGCGACGCCGCGGCGAGCTTGCGCCACTCCTTTTCCCGCGCTTCGGTCACATCGGCCACATAGGGCGCCTGCGCCTGCAAAGGCGCCGCGATGGAGAGCAACAGCGCCATCCACAGCTTGCCGCTCTTCCTGCCGCCAACGGCCATGGCTCCCTCCCCCGCGCAGCTTGATCCGGCCGATAGTATCGCGCGTCCGGGTTAAGAAAAAGCGAGAAAGCGCTGAATTGTCAGCGGGTCAGCGCTTCGACCAGAGCCTTCACCTTCTTCTGCCGCCATTGCGGCAGCGGCGCGATCAGCCAATAGGCCAGCGGAGACGGCACGACATCGCCCACCTGCCGCACCCGGCCCGCGGCGATATCCGCCTCCACCAGCAGCAACGGCACGCAGGCCCGCCCGAAACCATTGGCCGCCGCATCGATCGCCAGCCCGGCATCGGCGACGCGAATGGTCGCTGGCATATCGCCCTTGGGGCAGCCGGGCCATTCGATGCGGTGATCGGGACCGCCTTTGGCTGTCTCGATCGTCACGAAGGCCGCTTCGCCGAGCTTCAGTCCTTCATTCTCGCCCGGCCCCTCGGCCAGACGCAAGGCGAGATCGAGATTGGCCTCCGTAAAGTCCAGACTCTCGTCCGCCGCGACCAGAGCGAATTTGAGGTCGGGCTGGCTGGCGGCATAGCCTGCCAAACGCGGCTGGAGCCATTTGGCAGTGATGTCGCGCGGCGCCGCGATGGTCAGGGAGGAACTGGACTGGCCCGCCTGCATCGCGCGCACGGCTTCCTCAAACTCCAGAAAACCGGCGCGCAGAGCGGCAAGGCCTGCCTCCGTCTCCGGCGTCAGTTCCAGCCCCTTGGGCGTGCGGCGGAACAGTACGACGCCGAGCAGATCTTCAAGCGCTCGGATCTGCTGCCCCACGGCTGCGGGCGTCACCGCGAGTTCGTCGGCGGCGCGGGTGAAGGACAGGTGACGCGCGGCAGCATCCAGAACGCGCAGGCCGTTCAGCGGCAAATGGGTACGCTTCATTCAGCCACCGCCGGTGCGATCAGCGCGAAATGGGGAATGGCGATGTCGAAGGTCTCGCCGCTGGCGCCGATCATGTGATAATGGCCCTTCATCGATCCTGTCGGCGTATTGAGCGGACAGCCCGATACATAATCATAGCTTCGCCCCGGCTGTACCACTGGCTGTTCCCCGACCACACCGTCTCCATCGACCCTGTGCTGGGCGCCCCGCCCGTCCGTGATGATCCAGTGCCGCGTCAGCAGTTGCACCGGCTGAGGCCCGTCATTTTCAATGCGGATATGATAGGCCCAGAACCATCGGCCCCGGTCAGGTTCCGACTGTTCGGGCAGGAAGGTGACGGCCACATGCACATTGATGTCGCGCGTGGTCGCGTGGAAGGGGAAAAGCGCGTTCACAGACAAAGAAATGCGCCTTTCCCCCCTGTTTCGTCAACGGCCTATCGACTTCAGAGCGCGATCGAGATCGTCGATCACATCGTCCGCATCCTCCAGGCCGACATTGAGGCGCAGCATGTCCTCGGTGATGCCGACCTCCAGCCGCGCCTCTTCCGCCATGCCATAATGGGTGGTGGAGGCAGGGTGCGTCATGAGCGAGCGCGAGTCGCCGATATTGTTGCTGATGTCGACCAGTTCGAGGCCGTTGAGCAGGCCATGCGCCTCCTTCCGGCCGCCGCCGACATAGAGCGAGAAGATGGGACCGGCCATCGCCATCTGCTTCATGGCGAGCGCATGCTGCGGATGGCTTTCAAGGCCCGGATAGAGCACTTTCGCTACCCGGCCTTCCAGGAATTTCGCGACCTTGAGCGCATTCTCGCTCTGACGGCGGATGCGCAGGTCGAGCGTCTCCAGCCCCTTGAGCACCACCCAGGCATTGAAGGCGCTGAGCGTCGGCCCGGTGTTGCGATGGAAGGGCAGCAGCGTGTTGATGATGAAATCCTCCGTGCCGCAGATCGCGCCTGCCAGCACGCGCCCCTGACCGTCCATCATCTTGGTCGCGCTATAGGCCACCACGTCAGCGCCGAATTCCATCGGGCGCTGAAGCGCGGGGGTCGCGAAGGCATTGTCGACGACGCTGGTGATGCCATGCGCCTTCGCGATGCCGCAGATCGCGGCCAGATCCGCCACGTCCATGGTGGGATTGGCGGGCGTTTCGAAGAAGAAGACCTTGGTATTGGGCCTGATCGCCGCTTCCCAGGCCGCATTGTCGGTCGCATCGACGGTGGTCGTCTCGATCCCGAACCTGGGCAGCAGCGTGTCGGTCAGCCAGCGGCAGGAGCCGAACAGCGCCTTGCCCGCCACCACATGGTCGCCTGCCGAAAGCTGGCACAGCAAGGCTGCCGTCATCGCCGCCATGCCGGTCGCAGTGGAACGGCATGCCTCTGCCCCTTCCAGCAGGGCGATGCGCTTTTCCAGCATTTCCACGGTCGGGTTCTGCAGGCGGCTATAGGTCATGCCCTGCTGCTCGCCCGCGAAGCGCATCGCGGCGTCTTCCGCCCGGTCGTAGCTGTAGCCGCTGGTCAGGAACAGCGCTTCGGAGGTTTCGCCCCATTCGCTGCGCGCGCTGCCGCCGCGCACCGCCAGGGTCGCCGGACGCCAGTTCCTGGTGATTTCGGGATTCTGCCCGCTCTTGCGCTTCATCGTCTATTCCTCAGTTGAGCGCCGCCAGCACGGCATCGCCCATTTCGATCGTGCTCATCGTGCCGCCCAGGTCGAAGCTGCGCGCGCCATTGGCAAGGGCGCTGGCGACGGCGGCCTCGATACGGTCGGCCTGTTGCGGCATGCCTAGGGAGTAGCGCAGCATCATCCCCGCCGACAGGACCGTTGCCAGCGGATTGGCCTTGCCCTGCCCGGCGATATCGGGCGCGGAACCGTGGATCGGCTCGTAAAGGCCCTGGTTGCTGTCGTTGAGCGTGGCCGACGCCAGCATGCCGATGGAACCCACGCACATGCTCGCCTGATCGGACAGGATGTCGCCGAACATGTTGCCGGTGACGATCACGTCGAACTGGCCGGGATTGCGCACCAACTGCATGGCGGCATTGTCGACATACATGTGGCTGAGGGCCACGTCGGGATAGTCGGCCGACACCTCTATCACCACGTCGCGCCAGAGCTGGCTGGTTTCCAGCACATTCGCCTTGTCCACCGAGCAGAGCTTGCCCCGGCGCGCGCGCGCCGCCTGGAAGCCCTGATGCGCGATCTTGCGCACCTGCTCCTCATTATAGGACATGATGTCATAGCCCTCGCGCAGGCCTTCGGGCGTCTTGCGCATGCCCTTTTCCCCGAAATAGACGTCGCCATTCGTCTCCCGCACGATCAGCAGGTCGATGGCGCTCGCCACCTCCTTCTTGAGCGCGGAGGCGTCGGCCAGTTCCGGGAAGACCTTGGCCGGGCGAAGGTTCGAAAAGAGACCCAGCTCCTTGCGCAGGCCGAGAATGGCCTGTTCCGGGCGCAGATGCCGCTCCAGCGAGTCGCAATCCGGATCGCCCACGGCGCCGAACAGGATCGCGTCGGCGCGCCGGGCAAGGTCCAGCGTCTCGGGCGGCAAGGGATGACCCACGGCCTTGTAGGCCGCGCCGCCGACCAGCCCCGCTTCATAGGTAAGGCCGGGAATTGCCATCGCGTCGAGCACACGCTTCGCCTGGGCAACGATCTCCGGACCGATACCATCTCCGGCAAACAGGGCGATCAACATGGGGCAACTCCTTCACTATCGTGGCCGCCCCTTATGAAGCCGCCGCTTCCAGCGCAAGCTTTTAGGCGACCGCTCTTTTCAGGCGGTCGACCAGCCTTTCCCGCGAAGCCAGCACATCGGCCCGCCAGTCGGTCAGGACCGACCTTTCCAGAAAAAAGCCGGTGAGGCGCAGACCGTCCAGGATGGAGGGCCAGTCCCCCGCCCCGCCCTCCAGCAGAAAGGCCGGAAGCGGAAGCAGCCGATCCTCATAGCCGACGGCCGCCGCCCGGCTGACCGCGGCCGCGCTGCGGGGGCTGACAAAGGCGAGATCGTCATTGCCGCCCATGGCCGCGCAGCGGGTCAAATCCAACCCGAAGCCAAGCTCGGCCAGCAGCAACAGTTCATAGCGCACCAGCGCGACCGCCCAGCCCCGCGCTGCCGGAGCGGCTTCCACGGCGCCCAAAACGCCTTGGAGCGCCTGATACAATGCGGGAAAGGGCGTTCCTTCCGGCAGGGCAACGGCGGTCACCGCACAGACCCAGTCAATGGCGGCCGCCGCCAGCGCCTCCGCCAACAGGGGCGCCCGGCTATGCTCCAGTTCGACCGTCAGTCCGGCCAGTTGCTCCTCCGTCCGGGCGCGGAACTCCGCCTTCACCGCATTGCCGGGCAGCAGCACCGGGCGCAAGACGCGGGAACGCCCACCCCGCACATAGCCCGCCAGCAGGCCATGGCCGGGTGTCAGAAGACGGGCGATGGCACCTTGCTCCCCATGCGGCCGCAGCGCGCAAACGAGGGCCGGAGTGATGAGCGTCGCCATGGCGCCTTCCTATCGATGGATGGCCTTGGGCGCCATCCTGCCCCGCTTATCTTCTCCGGTTCTGCTATATGTCCCGAAATCACTCACAATCCCATCGGATAGCGGCAAAAGCCTCCAATATCGGTTGCTTTTAGCAGCGGTCCATGTGCACAATTGCAGGAGGGGGAGACTTGTCGGGGGACAAAATTCGCCATGTATCATACGCCCTTGGCGTCATCCTCTATCATGGATCGCCTGGTGCTCTGGTTGGGACGATCGCCGACGCTGGGTTTTGCCATATCCCGCGTCGCGTTTTCGGTTGCCGCGACATGGCAGGCCAATGCCATGTTCGGCGGCGAGGCCTATTTCGCACACACGCTGCTGCTGCTGCATGCGGCCATCTGGATCTGGACGGGGATCGGCATCGCGCAAAATTCCCTGACGCCGCCACTCGGCCTGCTTTTGCGGCCGGTTTCGCTAATATTCGACCTGATCGCCTTCCTGACCGTGATCGTGCTGTGCGAACCGTTGCAAATTGCGGCGCTGGGATGCCTGTTCTTCGTGGCATGGTCCGCATCCGACCGCTTCGGCCGCAGTGCGATCATCGTCATCGGCTTCTGCCTGATCTTCGCCTTCATGACCCGTGGCTATTATGAGGCGTGGACCACCGTGCGGCCCACGCCTGACGTCAGCCGCGCGATCGATAGCCTGACGGTCGTGATCGGCTGCATCATCGCAGCATCGATGCTCAGCATGTCCATCCTCGAACAACGGCTGATCAACTGGACGGAGAGGCTGCAGGGCGTCGGCCTCTCCTTCCAGAAATCCCTTGCCCAGTTTCTGGTCGAACAGATATCGCCATTGATGAATTCGCGCTATTGCGCCTTTGTCTGGGAAACGATGGATGAGGATGTCATTCATTGTGATCTGATCGATGGTGCCGGAGTGCGCCATCTGATGCTGCCGCAGAAGCAGATCGACAATCTGCTCGGAATCCAGCCCCGCGAAGCGCCCTTTCTCTATTCGACCCAATCGCCCCGCCTGCTGCTACGCAGCCGCATCGGTATATTGCGTCATGAACGCGCGCCGGAATTGGGCGACACGATCATGGACCTGTTCGGCGCCGGTCAGGGCGCGAGCTTTTTCGTACAGGCGGGCGAATTGCGCGGGCGGATGTTCGTCGGCACCAGCCATGGCTGGTCTCCGGCGCTGTTGCTGCGCTGCCTGCGTGTTCAGGAAGGGGTCGACCTCTTCCTCGAGCGCCATTTCTTCTTTCTCGCCTGGCGTCAGCGCACCTTCGTCGAAGCGCGGCAGGCATTGAGCCGTGACCTGCATGACAGCGTGTTGCAGACGCTGGCCGCATTGCGCGTCAGGCTCGCCACGGCGATCCACGGTCTTTCGGCAGCAGGCGTTACCGATCAACTGGCGGAACTCAAATCCATGGAAGAACTGGTGACGTCTGAGCAGGCACATCTGCGCCGCCTCCTCAGCCATCGGCACAGCAGTTCGCCCCACAGCGCAGTGGACCTGATCCGCGAAGTGGAGCGCTGCTGCCGCTTCATCGCATTGCAATGGGCAGTGGATTGCCGCCTCAATCCGGTCGACCGCGCCATGACCGTGTCCGCGGAGACGGCAGCGGAGGTGGAATTCCTGATCCGCGAAGCCACCGCCAACGCCGTCAAACACGCCAACGCCCGCCATATCACCGTTTCGATCGCACAGGTGGACGACGAAATATTGATCGCGTTGAAGGACAATCCCGGCACGGAAGCCAAAGCACAGGAAAGCTATACGGGCGACTTCGAACTTCAGTCCCAATCGATCATGAAACGGCTGGGCAAGATCGGCGGAACGGCCTATTTTCACAATTTAAGCATGAATTCACTCATTTCGATCAGACTACCCTCCTCTTTACCAAGGTCTCCGATATGATGGCCCAGATTGCGATAGTCGACGATCATCCGATCTTCCTGGACGGCATGGCGCAGTTCCTGAACTCCCATGGTCATGACATATTATTCTGCGCCAAATCGGTGGAGGAAGCGCTGGACCGGATGAAGTCCGGCGAACCAGACCTTCTGATCCTGGACGTCAGCATGAAAAGCGGCGGCGGCCTTGCGATCTTGTCCTCTATCCGCAACAGCGGCAGCACGGTGCCGGTCATCTTCATGACCGTGCATATCCGCCCAGAACAGACGCTGGAGGCCATCAAGCTGGGTGTCGACGGGGTGGTGCTGAAGGACAGCGATCCCAACGAATTGCTGACCTGCATTCAGCAGGTGATGAGTGGCAGCAAGAGCATTGCGCCCTTCGTCATGGAACAGGCGTTGGTCCACAGCATATCGGCGCCCGCCAGTGAGACCAATGTGCTGGACGCGCTGACGGAACGCGAGCTGGAGATTGCGGGCCTGATCCGCGCGGGACTGCGTAACCGGGAAATTGCCTCACGCTGCGGGCTGACCGAGGGGACGGTGAAGGTTCATCTGCATAGCATTTTCCAGAAGCTGGGCATCAAGTCACGCTCCGAACTCATCATCATGATGATGTCGATGGACAGCGACATGCCTGCCGTCGGCATGGAACATTGAGGCGTCCGGAGCGGATCATAGCGACCGCACGAAATCAGGCAGACGCGCCATTCCGCTGGGATTCGGACCGACCAGATACAATGCCATGATCGTGCCAAAGGCGATGGCGACGCCATAGGGGATCGGCCCATTGGCCGCGAAAATGGCGATGTTGCTGTTGCTGCGAACGCTTTCCGGCACCATCCGCCGCGCCGCCATGATGACCAGCGCCAGCACTCCGCCGCCGACAGTGATATAGATGACCCAGGGGACCGCCGCTGGCCAGTCGAACCACAATGCACAGGCGGAGAACAGCTTGATGTCGCCGCCGCCCATCCAGCGCAGGGCGAACAGGCTGCATCCCAGTGCGAAGGCGCCCAGGAAGACGACGCCGTTATGCCATATGTCGTTTTCCCAGCCGACGACGGCAACCCATGGAACATACAGGCCGATCACCAGCATCGGAAAAAGATTGGATATGCGCAGCCGGGCCATGTCCTCGACCGCCGCAGCGATCAGCACGAAGGAGACGGCCAGTAGAATCATATCCTTGATCATGACAAATCCTGCTTCAGGGCCGGGCGGCTTGCATGGACGCGAGAGCGGCGGCGGCCTCAGGCACGAAACTGTCCGCATCCGTTACCGCGCGGCTGAGATAAGCCTGCGCCAGCGGCAGGTTGCCGATACGCATGGCAACCTGTCCCGCATTGCTGAGCCGTTGCGCCCATTCGTCCGCGGTGTCGATCGGCCGACGGCGGATTTCCCGACCGGCCATGACATAGGCCGTATCTTCATTGGCGATGATCCGCGCATCGTCAGGCATCAGTTCATGCGCCCGGTCGAAAATGACCGCCGCTTCGTCTGCTTTTCCCTGCTTGAGCAGCGACAGACCGTAATTGTTGAGGATCTGGGCGGGCTTGTCCGTCAGTTGGAATGCGCGCTCATAGGCTGCGGAACTCAGTGCCCAGGACTGCGCCTCGTCATAGACTATCGCCAGCGCATTCCATGCGCGCCAGCGATCGGCACAGGCGCGGACGGCATTACGCAGCGGCTCCAGCGCCTCTGGCGACCGGCCGAGCCGCAGCAGCGCGACCCCTTGCCCTTCATCCACCCGGCAGTCGCTCATGCCGCTCCGACGAAGCGCCGTGAACCTGGCCAACGCCTCTTCATCGCCCCGCTTCTCCAACGCTATGCGCGCCGTCGCGATCTCGATTGGCTGAACATCGCCTGCCTGTGGCTGGGTGCGCCACTGGTTCAGCATCGCTTGCGCCTGGATGATGCGGCCGCCGTCTATCGCTTCATCGACCAGCCGGGAATAATCCAGCGATGGCGAAGGCGGCGTGGGTGGCGGCGCTTCGGCCGGGGGAGTGGCTGCCGCCAGCAGCAGCGCCCAGATCATCCCCGCGCGCCCTTGCGTCCCGACGGCCGCATGATGCTTTTCCAGAGCCGTTCGAACACACTGTCATGCGGCTCGGCTTTAACCTGCTGTCCGGCGGACGGAATGGCAGGGTCGTCATCCATGCTGGCAAGCCGTGTTTGCGGCTGCTTCGGTTCGGCATCCGGTTCAGGCCGCCCGGTGGTAATGATCGGCGCGGTCAATTCCGACCTTGCCTGGGCAACGGCGATCGTCACGATCCGGGTACTCAATTGCGCCTCGGCCGGGAGCGGCCTGCCGGTAGTGTGCAACCGCACTTCGCCTAGCGAAACCCGCTCCAGTTCCACACCAGCCGGTTGGGCCGAACGAACCTCCGCCGCAGTTGGCGCGGCCAAGGCCAGTTGCGCCAGTGTCGGACGCGCTGCAGCCACGGTCGCCGGAGCAGCTCCGGTCTGCGCCAATAAAGCGTCGGCCTCGCTCTTCAGTCCTTGCGCTGAAAGGCTCCGCGCGAAATTGCGAGCGATACGGGCATCCTGCGGGGCCCGCGACAGAGCCAGTTCGAAAAATTCCCGCGCCAGATCATGCCGTCCCATGGCCGCATAGCTGATCGCTACTCCGTTCAGGCCATGCGCGTCATTGGGATCATTGCGCACCGCGCGACGGAACGCGTCGAGCGCGAGAGCATATTCTCCGCGCGAAAACAGCAGGTCGCCGCGAGACAGCGCATCTTGCGCGAGACCGGCAGGCTGCTGATCGACGGACCTGATGGAAAGGACGCCCTTCTGCGGCGTGCTGCAAGCCGTCAACGCAACGGCGAGAGCGATTGCCATCATCTTTTTCTTCATGGTCCCCCCTCCTGTTCCCTAGTGGCTCATGACCGGCAGGATATCTCGCGCCACGCGGATCAGCGCCGGAAGCATCAGCACCCCGATCATCACTGGCAGCATGCAGGCAACCAGCGGAACCGACAGCAGCACCGGCAGCCGGTGCGCCTTTTCCTCCGCCCGCATCCGCCGTTTCTCCCGCATTTCCGAAGCGTAGACGCGCAGCGTCTGACCAACGCTCGATCCCAATTGATCGGACTGAATCAGCAGCGTCGCAAAGGAACGGATCTCATCCACATCGACTTCGTCGGCCATGCGCCGCAAGGCGTCCTGCCGACTGCGCCCCGCACGCAGTTCCAGTACCACCTTGCCGAGAGCCGCCGACACGAGCGGATGCGATACGGCCAGTTCACGGCCCACGCGATCCATTGCGGCTTCCAGCCCCAGTCCCGCCTCGACGCAGACCAGCATCAGGTCCAGCGCGTCGGGAAAACCGTTCACGATCGCTTCCTGACGCCGTGAAGCCTTCGCTGAAATGAAGAGGTTCGGCATATAAAGCCCGGCCACCGCCAGCACCGACGCGACCAGATAGAGGGTAAGCGGCGCTGGCGGATCAGGATTGCCGAGCGTGGTGAGAACGAAGATCGCAGGCAGGGCGAAGGTCAGGACCAGCCGGAAGAAGGTGAAAAGCTTTGGCGCGTCCGGAGACAGATAGCCCGCAGCGATCAACCGCTGGCGCAAATTGACATTATTGGTGTCGACCAGCGAGATCCCCATTTTCTCGATTCGGTCGATCAGTTTCTTCCACTCGCTGTTATTGCGTTCGCCGCGCAGTGTCTGGCTGCCATTCTGGGCCAGGCTGCCACCATCCCCCACAAGGTCCAGACGGCTGCGTACGCGCGCATTGCGCAGGACGATCTCCGACAGCCCGAATACCAGAGCCACGATGGCAAGGAACAGCAACCCCAGGATGAAAGGCCGCAACTGGATCAGGAGCGCTGAGTTCAGCATAGCATCACACCTTCAGGTCGACCATGCGGCGTATCGTGATGAAGCCGATGATGTAGAGCAAAATCAGGCCGGTAAAGCCGACGATGAACATGCGGTCCTGCGCGACGTCCAGATAGAAGGCCGGATTGACCAGGAACAGGCCGCAAAAGGTGAGGATCGGCAGCGCCGTCAGCATCACCGCGGTCATGCGTCCTTCCGAACTCAGCGCGCGCACCTTCATGAAAAGGCTGGCCCGCTCACGGATCACGGTCGAAAGATTTTCCAGGATTTCCGCCAGATTGCCGCCCGTCTCGCTTTGCACGGACAGGGAGATCACGAACATGTGCATCTCGTTCATGTCCCAGCGTTCAGCCATCCGCTGAAGCGCGTCACGCAGGTCGGCGCCATAGGTGACTTCGTCGACCACGATGCCGAATTCACTGCCAATCGGATCGCGCATTTCCTTGGTCAGCAGGTCCAGCGCGGCGGCGATCGGATGCCCGGCGCGCAGGCCTCGCACAAAGGTGTCGAGCGCGACGGGAAACTGCTCCTCCATCTTCTTGCGCCGCCGCTGGGCGAGCCGCGCCAGCACCATCATCGGCAGCATGATGCCCAGCGCGCCGGCAAAGGCCAAAGCCATCACGACCATGCCCGCCGTCAACGCATAGCCTGCCGCCATGCCGCCGACCATCACCAGCAGGAACAATATGCCCGCCGCGACCAGCATCATCGTCAACACCGCGCGGGCCGGAAAGGTCAGCCCAGCGCCATGCAGCACGCGCATCACGGCCAGACCCGCACGTCCGAACAGGCTGGACCGGTCGAAACTCACCGCCTCATCGCTCCGCCGCAGCTTGGAGAGGACCGTGCTGCGTTCGAAGCCCGCCGCAATCATCTTCAGCCGACGGTTGACCACCCGATCGGTCGTGGCCCGGGCACGCAGCCAACTCGAAATGCCCTCGATCGTCAACAACACCGCCGCGAACAGCAGGACAAGGACGAACATGCGGATGTACAGCGGGTTCATCAGTGGATCACCGCATCTGGACGGAAAAGTTCGGCCGGAAGCGTGATGCCCCGGTCGGCCAACTCGCTCATGAATTTGGGACGGATGCCGGTTGCCTCGAAATGGCCGCGCACCATATTGTTTTCATCCCGCCCCGTCATCTTGAACCGGAAGATTTCCTGCATGGTGATCACCTCCCCCTCCATGCCGGTGATCTCCGACAGGCTGAGAAGCCGGCGGCGACCGTCGGCCAGACGCCCGACCTGCACGATCACATTGAGGGCCGAGGCGATCTGCGCCCGTGCCGAGCGCGGCGAAATGTCGATGCCGCTCATTCCGATCATCTGCTCGACGCGCGACAGCGCATCGCGCGGCGTATTGGCGTGGACGGTGGTCATCGACCCGTCATGGCCGGTGTTCATCGCCTGGAGCATGTCGAAGGCCTCGCCGGCGCGCACTTCGCCCACGATGATGCGGTCGGGCCGCATACGCAGAGCATTCTTCACCAGGTCGCGCTGCGTGACCTCCCCCTTGCCCTCGATGTTTGCGGGACGAGTCTCCAGCCGCGCAACATGACGCTGCTGCAATTGCAGTTCGGCGGAGTCCTCGATCGTGACGATGCGTTCATGTTCATCGATCGCGGCGGACATGGCGTTGAGCAGTGTCGTCTTGCCCGAACCGGTACCACCGGAGATCAATACGTTGCGCCGCGCCTCCACTACTGCCGAAAGAACCTGTGCCATCGGAGCCGGCACGCTGCCCAGTTCGGTGAGCCGAGCCATGCTGATCGGCACCTTGGCGAATTTGCGGATGGAGAGCAGCGACCCGTCGATCGCCAGCGGCGGCACCACCGCATTGACGCGGGAACCGTCGGCCAGGCGCGCGTCGACAAAGGGCGATGCTTCATCGATCCGACGTCCCACCGCCGCCACGATCTTCTGGATGATGCGCAGCAAGTGCTTCTCATCCTTGAATCGGGTCGCGGTTTCCACCAGCCGGCCGTTGCGCTCGACAAAGACGACCTTGTGGCCGTTCACCAATATATCGGTGATGCCATGGTCCTTCAGCAGCGGCTCAAGCGGCCCCAAGCCCAGTAACTCGTCCAATATGTCCGACACCAGCCGCCGCCGCTCTTCCAGATTGAGCGCGTGTTTCTGGAGCGCAAGCTGCTCATGGACGATTTCGCCCACTTCGACTTCGACCTGCGCCCGCGACATGGTTTCGAGTGCAGCAAGATTGATGATGTCGAGCAACTTCTGATGCAGCGCGACCTTGAGCTCGGTGTGACGGTCCTCTTCCCAGTGGACCGCTTCGGTTTCGGTCGGCCCCACCTCGTCGCGAGAATCGCCACGTTCCCCTTTTCGAATCTGCCACATCAGCCCTTCTCCGCCTGACGTTCGGCCTCGGCCGCTTGCACGCAGCAATCGACGATATCCTGCAAATCCTTGCAGATCCGACTCCGCGCCTTCAGTTCCTGGATCAGCACGCCCTGGTCGAGCGCGGAGCTGACCAGCGGGAAATCATTGGCGATGCTGAGTTTGACCGGATGATCCAGCGCCGCCGCAGCATCCTCCAGCCCGATGGCGCGGAAGAATTTCTTTTCGACCCGATTGGCGATCACATGGATGCGCGAGGGATCGATATCCTGATCGCGCAGAAGCGTAATCTGCCGTCGCGCCTGCCGCAGACTGGCGATCGTGAGTTCGCAGACCAGAAACACCACCTGCGATCGCGCCACCAGCGACATCGACCAATTGGTCCAGTTGCCCGGCAGGTCCAGGTAGACAGTGTCGAAATTGCGCTGCGCCAGTTCCACGATGCGGAAGATCTGGTCGGCGTTCACTGCCTCGATCGGCATGATCTCGGGAGGCGCCGTCACTACTCGCAGACCGGTGGATGTTTCCACCGTGACCGTCCGCAACAATTCGCCGTCGACCCGGTTTCCTCCCATCAGCAGGTCCGCCAGCGTCAGGGGCGAGGAGATGCCAAGAAACGTGCCTGCATTGCCGAACTGTATGTCGAAGTCGAACAGGCAGACTTCGCTGCCCTTCTGCTTGACGGAACGCGCATGAAGGCTGGCGGCCTGCGTCGCGATGGTCGTTGCGCCGACACCGCCTACGCTCTTGATGATCGAAACGAGTTGGCCGGTCCTGACGTCATCCTGACGGCTGGCTGCGATGCGGCTGCGCAGATCGTCCATTATGGCGGCCAGATCATGGGCACGCAGCGGCAGCTCGATGACGTCGTTGATCCCGCTGCGCAGCAGGGCGCGAACGATGGCAACCTGCGCATCACGCACCGCCGCCACCAGCATCAGCTTGGGATGAGCGGCCCGCAACCCGGCGAGCCGCACCATCGAGGCTTCGTTGTCCGGCTGAACCTCGATAATGATCGCTTTGGCATCCGCGGCGAGTTGCTGCGGCACGGGTGCGCTCGGCGCCAGCATGGTAAGGGTCAGGGACTGGCCGGTCATCCGGTCGTCCAAAATGTCGGACGCCTGAACCTCCTGCTCGGACAGGATGAGGTGAAGCCCCTCATCCCCGATATTGAGGGTCCAGCTCTCGGCGGGTTCCGCTGCGTTTGTCACGATGCCCACTATCTTATCCCTCAATTTGCCACCGTACCCTGGCCGTCTTCCATCGTGAGAGCGGCGCTGAAGCTGGGTAGAGTGATCGTACCTCTGAAAAGCATTAAAAGCATTGGCCGGAATGTCAGCTGCTTCAGCGACACCCTGATCAATGGCGAAACGTCGGACCCATTTGGATCGCCTGCATAACCCAGGCCCGAATAATCATAATCGACGGTCACATTAGTCGAGGCGATTTCGGGCATGAATAGTCGCATCCTGCCGACGATGCCGTTGAATGCCGTCAGCGCATTGGCACTGCTGCTGATCAACGGACTGGGACAGGTTGCCCCCGTCTTGCATGAACAGCTCACCGCGCCCGCATTGATGATACAGGAAGCGCCACCAAAGGAGGATTGCGGGATAGGATCGCCCTGCGTCAGCCCGCCGCTGACGACGAAACTGTACGCCGAAAGGCCGTTGGGAACCATGTCTGTGGCAACAGCATAACGCACGCCCATCTGCGTAGCCTTTTCCGCGCGATTCCAGGTCCACATCAAGCGGCCGACATCCACGATCCCCAACAGGAAAATAAGCAACAGCGGCAGGACCAAAGCGAATTCCGCTGCTGAGGAGGCACGTGTATCACGGATCAGACTGATGAGCCTGCGCATCATATTCCCTGCACCGTCGCTTCGGATTCGGACACCAGGTTCAGTGTCCTGCTGGTGAAGCCGAGATTGTTGAACAGCGAGGAATAAGGCACAATGGCCGATACCTTGACCTTGGGGACATTGGTCATGCCCTTGTAGATACCCGAATAATTGCCTCCGGTAATGGTCGTGCAACTCATGGTGACCGACACAGTTGCAGGCGTGGTCCACCCCACCAGCCGGGCCGTCCCTCCACTTGCTACCTGCCCCGTGCGAGTTAGGTTCTGCGTATTCGTGACGATGGTGCTGTTGACGCTGCTGGGGCAGGTAAAATTGGTAAAGGGCTGCCGCGAAGCATAGCGTGCGCCATCCCGAACGGCCTTAGCCACCACATGCTCACTCAGGAAGTAATTGCCGAGTTCGAAGGAGCCGAACATCAGGATGATCAGGAACGGCGTCACCAACACCATTTCGGCAGCGGCACCGGCCCGGTTGCATCTGAGCAGGCGATAGAGGAAAATTCTAATCATCGCCGTCACTCGATCAAATAGGGTACGGAACGTTCGATAACTTGCGGATTGCTTGCGCCGTTCGCACCACTCCCAGTTTCGCCGATGACCTCGACATATACCTCCTTCTTGTCAGTATATGTATTCTTGCCTTTCCCTCGAACGAAAGATGGCTCCACAAGAAACACATCAAGCCATTTCACCGGATCAATACCCGATGTCTTGCCATGCAGGGTGAGCGCCCGGCAGTTGAGAACGGCCACGGAAATGCGCCGACGATCCACGCCAGCCGAACTGGGCGCTATACCCGCCACTCCATTTGCAGGAGAGCCAAACCCCCATTTATTGCCACTCAAAGATTGCCCGACACCAATTCCACGAGTGGTGGAACCGACAACCACACTAGGATGCGCTACTTCCCAATTATAGACCTCATAACGCGTGGCCGACGAACCAAGCCCAGTGCCGGTCATCCATGCGGCTTGGGTCGTCCAGCCATAGTTGACACGGAAATAGGCATCCCGGTCCCAAGTACCATTTCCAACAGTTCCGCATGTCTGCGCACTTTGTTGCACTGCATGGCAAAGGTCACGGGGGTAACCCATGATATCCGGATCAGTGGCTCCGCCGGTAGCCGGCAGAGCAGCTACCGTGTCAGGTCGATAAGGATTGGCTGAAACATCAAATCCATTGCTATTGTTACATGTACTTCCATTACTGGAGGTACACACCAGATCCTTTCTGGTGTTGCTGGAAGGAGAACATGTTCCGCCATATTGGGAAGGACATGTATTTCCATTGGCGTAAACGTCGAAACGCGTATTGAGGGAATCAAGTACCGAAGTACTCATACCCGTCTTTGTCGTGACACCATCGGTCTGCTGACAATCCGCCTGGATGGTGTCATATCCCAGCGCCGCCGCAAGACCATTTGCACCGTTCTGAAAAACTGCGTCAAGCCAGCCGAAATTCCCGGGCGCATCCGCATTGCCGGAGATCAACTTCAGCCCAACGCCTCGCGTCGGATTGAAGCCATAGTTTTCGTCGCCGTTCCCCACCGGCTCATCCGGGTTGCAGATCATGACGGGCGGTACTTTACAGATGGCGGATCCCACCCCTGCATACGCCTTTGCAGAGAGCGCCCCTGACGAGAGGACAGACACGATTGGCGTCAATGCAAAGCGCGCGGTACGGGAATTGACCGTCACTTCGACAAAATGAACATCGGCATCTGTCAAAGTGCCCGTGTCGCTGCGGTCCTTATTCTTGTAGAATTTGATGAAGCCGGTGCGATCACAAGCCGCCTCGTTCGCGATGGTGACCGCATAGCCGCCACCATCATTGGCGAACCGCGTGTCATTGCGGATCAAACCACTTGCCGCACTCGCAGCCCGGCTGCACGCACCCGTCTGGCCATCCAGTTGGGTCGCCGCTGCAAGAGCTGCCTGATCGGCCGCATTCTGGAGTTCGGAATCGAGGCTCGCCATGCGCGCATAGTCGAAGGCGATCCCACCCGCTGCGACCAGCCCGAAAAGCGACAGCGCAACCGTGGGCGCCACCGCACCACTGGTTGACTGTAGCAGAGCTTTCGGAGCACCGGACATGGGATCGTTCCTCCTCGCCGATCAGTTGACGCCGCCGCCACCCGAACCACTGCCACCGCCGCCACTGGTGGTTCGAATTCTCTGCGGCTTCTTCACCTTGCCGTCGCGATAGCGTTCCACAGCCGCCGCCGAGGTCTGGCCATTGCCCCCCTCGACCAGCGTGCCTTCATAATGCGGGTCGGGATTGACGACCTGCATCGCATAATTGTGGCGCACCGCCCCGCCGAAGGTGGGATCGTTCGGCGTGCAGCCCGCCAGCAGCGGCAACAGCAGGGCCGGGACAAGACCAATTCCGCGCATCTTCAGCCTCCTGCTCACAGCTCATATCCACTGGACGTGGCGCCCTTGGCCGGGGCATCCTTCGCCGGTGCGGGTGGTGCTGCCTTGGGTGCCTTGGGCGCTTCGGGCGGCATCGCGTTGGGATCGAGCGGGTTGATGCCCACGGCCTTGTCCGTCCGTCCCATCAGGAACAGATCCAGTTCATGCGGTGGTTTGACCCGATCTGAGGGCAGCGCGACATCCTCCGCCTGCATGGGCTTCACCAGATGCGGCGTCACGATGATGACAAGCTCGTTCTCGCCCTTCTGGAACCCGCTCGAGCGGAACAGCGTACCGATGATCGGCAGCGAACCCAGTATCGGGAATTGCCGCACGGTATCCTGGAAATCCCTGCGCAACAGTCCCGCCAGCGCGAAGGACTGTCCATCGCGCAGTTCCAGCGTGGTGCTGGCCCGGCGGGTCTGCAGCCCAGGAATGGTGAGGCCGTTGATCGTCACCGATGCCGAAGGATCGATCGAGCTGACTTCCGGTTCGACCACCAGATTGATGATCCCGTCGTCCAGCACGGTTGGCGTGAAGCCAAGGCTGACGCCGAAGGGCTTGAACTCGATGGTGATGGCACTGCTGCCGCCTCCCGTTCCACTGGTGCTGGCCTGCGACACCGGGATCGGGAACTCCCCGCCCGCCAGGAAGGATGCGGTCTCACCTGACAGCGCGACCAGCGTCGGTTCGGCAAGCGTCGTCACCACGCCCTTGGTCTCCAGCGCATCGAGCGCGCTGGCCAGGCTGAGCGGGCCTATCGAATATTTCGCCGCGCCGATGCCAAAGCTGTTCAGCACATTGCTCAAATCCACGATCGGCCGGCCGTTCGCATTGGTCAACAGGACGGAGGATTGGGCGGCATTGCCGATGCTGCCCACAACCTTGCCGCTGTTCGAGAGGAAAGAGGTGTTGACGCCCAGTTGCTTGGCCGTGTTGCGCGTCATTTCGGAAAAGCGCACTTCCAGCATCACCTGCTGCGCGGCGCCGACCGACATCATGTTGACGACCTTGTCGCCAGCATAGGTCTTGGCGATCTGCACTGCCCGGTCGACCGCGGCCGCGCTGGACACGGTTCCCGTCAACACCACCGAGTCATTGGATATGCGCGCGCCGATCGGTTGGCCAGGCATCAGTTCCGACAATTGCCGCTTCAGCGTCACCACGTCCGGGCCGACCGCGACATCGACGACCGCGATCATCATGTTCCGGTTGTCGTAGAGCGTCAGGCTGGTCGTGCCCATCTTCTTGCCCAGCACGTAGACCGAGCGGTTCGTCATGGGCAGGATATCAGCGATTTCCTGATTGCCCACCAGAGCCTTGGAGAAGGGCCGGTCGACCGTCAGCACCTGACTCTTGTTGAGCGGCACGTCCAGCTGGCCTGCATGATTGGCGTTGCTGACATTGAGCGAGGCGACCTGGGCCTGCGCCTGCATGGGCAGGATCGATACCCCGGCGCCCAGCGCCAGGAGGAACGCGATCCTCGGCAAGGACTTAGCGGGAACCATAGCGCTTCACCTCATAGCTGGTGCCGGTCGTGCCACGCACGATCTCGACCGATGCGGTTGACGGCAGGGCGTTGGTGTTCTTCGGTACCGCACGGCGTGCAGGACGGAACATCGGTGCAGGACGCGGAGGCAGATAGGCGATGTCGGCCATGCGGGTACGGGGGCGGGCATAACCGCCGACATAGGCACCGTCGCGCAGATCCTCGATGCCCACGGTCTGCACCGCCGGATTGGGCTTGTCGGTGAGGTTGCGCAGAACGAGGGTCAGTTGGCCGACCTGCTGCCCAAGGACCAGCTTCTGCGCATCGACCTGGTTGACCTCCAGCGTGGCGGTCCGGCCGACGGCGGGGTCCTTGGACGTGTCGTTGGCGTTCTGGTCGATGGCGATCACGCGCGTCCCTTGCAGAAGGACGTCAGTGATCTGTTGGGCGCCCGCGACCGGGTCCTGCAACGTACGCGTCACGAAGACATCGACGGTATCGCCGGGAAGCACAAAGCCGCCCGCGGCGGCCACATCGCTGACGCGCACCGCAACCGCCCGCATTTCTGGCGAGAGCACTGCCGACATGGTCGCGCGCCCGCCTTCACCGGACAGTTTGGACGCCAGGATCGGTTCGCCCGGCTCGATCTGCCGGAGGACGACCCGGCTCTTGCCGAGGGATGTCAATTGTATGGGATCACGAAAAGCGCCGGGCGGCACCGAACTGGCGGGCCAGTCTACCACGCGGATCTTTTCAGGGGTGACTGCCGCTCCGAAAGGCAGCGCGACCGTCGCAACGACGACTTTCGCCATGCCTCCATCTGCCTGCTGCACCTTTTCGGCGCTGGTCAGATAGGAGTTGGCGATGAAAACGGCCGCCAAACCCAAAAGGATGGCGAAACCGAGAATGATGAGAGATCTGCGCTGCCCCACGACAACTCCCCCCGGAATTGAAGTTTTGGGAAAGCCGGTCAGATAGACCGGCTTTCCCATATCTTGCTATTAGCAGTTCGCGGCCGGAGCGTTGCCGGTACCGACGGTAGCGACACAGTTGGTCGCCGCATTCATCGAATTCTTGATCGCGCCACCCAGGTTCCAGGCGGCCAGCGCAATACCCGTGCCGACAATCGCCAGGATCAGCGCATATTCGGCTGCAGAAGCACCGCTCTCGTCAGCCCACAGATTCTTGAAAAAGGTCATGTCACTTACCCCTATCGCTATGTTTCAGCAGCTCGGCGCGGTGTTCGTACCGACAGTCTTGATGCAGTTGGTGGCGGTGTTCATCGAATTCTTGATCGCGCCGCCCAGATTCCATGCTGCCAGAGCAATGCCCGTGCCGACGATCGCCAGGATCAACGCATATTCGGCCGCCGACGCGCCGCTCTCATCAGCCCACAGGCTCTTCACAAAGCTCATATCTTTTACCCCTAGTAGCTGGGAGCAATTCCCAGTTGCTCTTGCTCAGTCCTGCGGTAGGGGCCTGACCACCTCGCGACCCCGGCGCTGGTATCCTCCAGTCGCCAGGCAGTTGGCAGTTTCCGTAGAACTTGGGTTCAAGTTGGACCAAAGCAAACACAAGTCAACATGGTAAAAAAAATCTAAATTTTACAATATCTTGTCGTAATTTTTTATTAACCTTTTCCGTCAACCAGATTCATTACCCTAAGTAAATGAAGGTGGTTCTGAAATATATCTTTGGATATATACCTTCATGAAATGAAAAATTATATCCATCTATACTAACACTTATAATTGCTATATTGCTTTTCTGCACAAATAAAACCACCATATTTCAAAATATATTGTGATTTTTTTCTATGATTAATAGGATACTATATTAATTTTAAAAGAGAACTTATTATGCAAATTATTGCATCCCATGAGGTAGAGATGCCTCATACGCTAATACGTTGGTACTAGGCTATTCGGAGCCCGAAAGATCGAAGACTTGAACCTCCGGCGGACACCCAGGGGCACGGCTCGCCGCGAATCAGCCGCGACTCGTCGCACGAAGATCAGGAAAATGAGGCGCTTGCGCTCTGTCCTATTATGGGAATGTCGTGGTCTAGTTAACGCTTATCCGGTGACGAAAGGTGACATTGACCCGATCGGACAGCAGCAGATAGGGTAACCAGATCGCCGCGCTGATAAGAACCTTCTTCACATTGCCCGTCAACATGTCGAGCAACGCTGCGTCGACATCAGTGGGCACATTGTCGAGACCCGCCACCAGCTTGGCGATGGTCAGTTGGGCCAGCAAGTCGACGCCCCATACCATCACCAAAAAGCGCGGAAATAGGGGCACCAGGCGCAGCGCCATCGCGAAAGCGAACATGTAAAGGCTCGACAGGACGACCAGATCGGCGAGCATGACGGCATAAAGACCGATGAACCATGGTGGCGAAAAGCTGCCGAGCGCGGGAATCGAGCTCAGAAACTCCAGCGTCCGCACCGGCACGTTCAGCGCTATTCCGACCAGCAGCGAGGCCATCACGCCATAAAGCCCGAACTGCGTCATGTCCTGCGCCGCCAGACAATCCAGCTTCCGCCAGCGCCCGACCTGAGCGAACCGGAAAGCGGGCTGGGCATGGACCCGTCCCGATGGGAACAGCTTCAACCCCAGCAGCAAAGCGCCCACAGGCGCACCAACGACGAGCAGATAGGGCAGCAAACCCGTACCGCTCCCCCAGGGCGTCGCATCATAGGGTGTCGCAGGAAAGGCCAGCCTCAGCCCACAAGCGAAAGCCGCCACCAATATCCAGATAGTCAGGATGCGTTGCAGATTGACCTGCATCGCCAGAACGATCGCCACGCTCTTGCGATAGAGATGGTCCTTCACCACTTGCACCATGGAAACCGGGCCTCCTCCAAACGCTGACTGCCATGACTATCCGCTATCTTGGTAAACGCCGAGTAAATGCATTGCCTCATCAAATATTCTACCGCCGATCCCCGGAGATGAAAAATGATAAAAGGAAGGCGGAAAAGGTGATCACTTCCGCGGAATGGTGATCCGGATCGTCGTTCGCCCCCCGATGTTGCGCAGGAACAGTTCGCCGCCCAACGCCTGTATCCGGCGCATCAGGGAGCGCGACGACACGGCCCCGCTCGATCCCAGCCGCGCCATGTTCGGCACCCCATTGTCGCTCACCTGCAGGGCGATGCGATTGCCGTCCGGCTCCAGCGCGAATTCGACCGAACTCGCCTTCGCGTGGCGCACGGCGTTGGCGACGATCTCCCGCACTGCAAAGCTCAGTTCCCGGCCGATGATAGCGGAGGTGGCGCAATTGCCGTCCTCGACCTTCAATTCGCAGTTGATACCCCATTGCTCGCCCAGCGAACGCACAACCATGGCCAGAGTCTCGGGCAGATAGGCGAAATCCTCTTCATCGACTTCGGGATTGATGATCCAGCGGATCGTCGCGATCTGGTCCTTGGCGATGCGATCCACATTTTCGATCACCGGGCGCGGCTCTACCGGCTGACCCGCCAGCAGCGGCGCGACCTGGAAACGTATGCTGGCCAGCGCCTGGAGCACGCTGTCGTGCAGTTCGCGCTGCAATCGCTCGCGTTCGCGCGCTCCGGCAATGACATGCGCGTGATCGAGGCTGTTGCGCACCATCAGTTCCTCGCAGGCGCTTTCGAAAACGCGCTGCGCAATCGCCACCACATCCTCCTGACAGGGATCGTCGAGGCAAGCACCGCCCACAGCCTCGAACGTGCCGAGCGACACCCGCACCGTCAGCACCGTGTCGGTACCCAGCAGGCCGGTCCAGGCCTGTCCACCGACCGTCAAAGGGCTGAGAATGGAGATTCCGTCGCTGGAAAGCGAGATGGACGCGTCCCGGTTGCGGTCATGCCAGCCCGTGTCGGCGGTCAGCAAATTGCCGAACCCGGTTGACGCCGCCGCCTGCGCCGTGCTGCTGGCGAAACGCAGGGGTTCATGGCTTGTCGTCCGGAACAGCACAGCGAGGATCTCGCCGCCTGTCGCCAGCTTCAGCGCCTGGAGCAGAGAGACTCCAGCGTCGCTCTTGGCCGGTGGCAAATCCCCCTCCAGCAGCCGCTTTGCCCGCTCATATTCCAGCAATGTCTCCCGGCGAGGCCCCAGCATAACGCCCGTCACGGCAACCGCCACGACAAGATAGCAGACCCTGAGGACAGTCCGTTCGATCTCCGGTTCCGAAGGCAGCAAGGCGATCTCGGATATCCAGGTCGCGCCCAGCACCAGGCTGACCACCAGAATGGCGACCAGCAGGTGAAACCGTCGCGGCACGATCAGCGCCACCTCGATCGCGATGAAGAAACTGCCCGAAAAATAGGGACTGTTCGACGGGTTGGTGACCACCAGCAGCAGCAGGAACAGGACGGCATCCAGGAATATCACGGGCCTGCGGATGCGCATGTCGATGACCCAGGATCGCTCCGACAACAGGAAGCTTCCAGCCGCCAGCAGCAGCATCAGGACGATCAGGCCATGTTCGGCTGTTTCCGCCCAGGATCGCTCGGTGGAAAAGAAGAAGCTGACGAAGCAATAGATGACCGCCAGCAAGAGGCGCGTGACATTCAGCATCTGCCATGGACGAAGCGCCGACAGGGCCAGCGTATCCCACCAGCTCATCCTGCTCGTGAACTCGCTTCGGCGGTGCATCCTCCGATCATCCCTCCCTGCGCCCGGCGCTTGTGGTTGCGGCCCTTATGGAAAGGAAATCGCCATCGCGTCAAATCCTTAGCGTGACCCCAGCCATGGGCCTGCCGATAAGGAACGAACCTGCGTTCCGGCGGCCACGGGGCGCTGCCGGGCGACAAGAGCCTTCAACCATGAAAATAATCGTAAACCTGCTGCGCCACGGCTTTTGAGACCCCCGGCGCCTTCTGCAGATCTTCCAGCGCCGCGCTTTTGACGGCCTTGGCGGTCCCGAAATGCATCAGCAGCGCCTTCTTGCGCGACGGGCCGATGCCCGGCACCTCGTCCAGCGAACTGACGGTGATCGCCTTGCTGCGCTTCTGCCGATGCGCGCCGATAGCATAGCGATGGGCTTCGTCCCGCAACCGCTGAAGGTAGAAAAGCACCGGATGGTTGAGCGGAAAGGTGATTTCCCGGCCATCCGGCAGGTGGAACACCTCCCGCCCCTCCCGGCCATGATGCGGCCCCTTGGCGATGCCGATCATGCAGACATCCTCGATGCCCATATCCTCCAGAATCGCGCGCGCGGCCGACAATTGCCCCTTGCCGCCGTCGATCAGCACCAGATCGGGCCATTCGCCGCCGTCGCGATCCGGGTCTTCCCGCGCAGCCCGGCCGAAGCGCCGTTCGAACATCTCGCGCATCATCGCGAAATCGTCGTTCGACGTTTCGGGATTCTTCATGTTGAACTTGCGATAGGCGTTTTTCCGGAACCCCTCCGGCCCGGCGACGACCATCGCGCCCAGAGCGTGCGCGCCCTGGATATGGCTGTTGTCGTAAATCTCGATCCGTTCGGGAACACCGTCCAATCCGAAGCTTTCGACCATTTCCTCCAGGATTTTCGCCTGGGTGGTCGTTTCGGCAAGGCGGCGGTCCAGCGCCTCCACGGCATTGCGCTGCGCCTGTTTGATCAGGCGCGTGCGATCACCGCGCTGGGGCACTTCGATCCGGACCTTCGATCCGATGCGTTCGGTCAGCGCCTGCGCCATCAGATCGCACTCCGCAGGTGCGCGATCGGACAGGATCAGCCGGGGCGGCGGCACTTCCTCGTAGAATTGCGCCATGAAGCTGGCCAGCACCTCGTCTTCCGCCACATCGGCGGTGTGAACGGGGAAGAAGCTGCGATGCCCCCAATTCTGCCCGCCGCGGATGAAGAAGGCCTGTATGCACATCGACCCGCCCTTGGTCGCCAGCGCGAAGATGTCCGCATCGCCCAGGCCCTCGGCATTGATCGCCTGGCTGCCCTGGATGAAGGTCAACGCCTTCAGCCGGTCGCGCAGCACCGCCGCCTGCTCGAAGTCCAGCGCTGCGGACGCGGCCTGCATCGCCTCGCCCAGCTTTTTCTGGACGGCGGTCGACTTGCCGCCCAGAAAATCCTGCGCATCCCTGACCAGTTCTGCATAACCGGCCTGATCGATCCGATCGACGCAGGGCGCAGAGCAGCGGCGAATCTGGTAGAGCAGGCAGGGCCGAGAACGATTGGCGAAGAAGCTGTCCGTGCAGCTTCTGAGCAGAAACAGCTTCTGCAGGGCGTTGATCGTCCGCGTCACGGACCCGGCGCTGGCGAAGGGGCCATAATAGCGCCCCTTGAACTTCCGCGCACCCCGATGCTTCTGCACGCGCGGAAACTCATGATCCTCCCGCAACAGGATGAAGGGAAAGCTTTTGTCGTCGCGCAGCAGCACATTATAGGGCGGACGGAAACGCTTGATGAACTGCGCCTCAAGCAGCAGCGCCTCGGCCTCGCTGTTGGTGGTGACGATGGTCATGGACCGGGTTTGCGCCACCATCCGCTGGAGACGCCTGGGCAGGCGGTCGACCTGGGTATAGTTGGTGACCCGGTTGCGCAGCGCCCGTGCCTTTCCGACATACAGCACATCCCCGCGCGCATCCTGCATGCGGTAGACGCCGGGCCGGGTGGGCAGCGTCTTCAGCGTGGTGCGGATCGCCTCCACGCCCGCATCGATATCGGGCTGGCTACCGGTGACGGTGAAGGTCGCCTTGTCTTCGTGGAAACGGTCGGGAGATTGCGGGCCGGACATGCGGCAGAGATAGCGGCACGGGCAAGGATCGCAATGGGCCTGATTTTCCTGTCCGACAAAATCTGCCTGGAGCATTTTCGAAGCAGTGGGCATCACCTGCTTACCCGGAAAATGCAAACCAAAGACAGGCATGATCCCGATGCTGTTTGATCGGATCCTGCTCCAGCCGGTTGATCCCGGACCTCCGCTCCCTATCTCAGCCGCGCCGCCCTTCCGCCGGCTCCCCCCTCCCGGCATCTCCCGATGCCCAAAGCCTTTGAGGACAAACCGATCATGGCCACAAAAGCCTATGGCGCGCATGCTGCCGACAAGCCCTTGGAACCCATCGACATCGAACGGCGCGCCGTCGGCGCCCATGATGTGCAGATCGCCATTGCCTATTGCGGCGTGTGCCATTCCGATCTCCACCAGGTCCGATCCGAATGGGACGGAACGCTGTATCCGTGCGTTCCGGGCCATGAAATCGTCGGCCATGTCACCGCCGTCGGCGAAGACGTCACCCGTTTCAAGGCCGGCGATGTGGTCGGTGTCGGCTGCATGGTGGACAGCTGCCAGCATTGTTCGTCCTGCGACGAAGGGCTGGAGCAATATTGCGAAAATGGATTTGTCGGCACCTATAACGGGCCTACGCCGGACGTCCCCGGCCATACGCTGGGCGGATATTCCCAGAATATCGTCGTCAACGACAAATTCGTGTTGAAGATCAGCCATCCCGCGGATCAGTTGGCTGCCGTCGCCCCCTTGCTCTGCGCGGGCATCACCACTTATTCGCCGCTGCGCCACTGGCAGGCGGGTCCGGGGAAGAAGATCGGCATCGTCGGTATCGGTGGCCTAGGTCACATGGGTATCAAGCTGGCCCACGCGATGGGCGCGCATGTCGTTGCCTTCACCACGTCCGAAAGCAAGAGGCAGGATGCGCTGGATCTGGGCGCCGATGAGGTCGTCATTTCGCGCGATCCAGATCAGATGGCGGCCCATGCCGACAGCTTCGACTTCATCCTGAACACCGTCGCGGCCAGCCACAATCTGGATGCCTTCTCCGGTCTGCTGAAGCGTGATGGCACCCTGTGCCTGGTCGGCGTGCCCGAACATCCGCACCCCTCGCCCAATGTCGCCCCGCTGATCTTCCGTCGCAGGGCGATCGCAGGATCGCTGATCGGCGGCATTGCCGAAACCCAGGAGATGCTGGATTTTTGCGCGGAAAAGGGCATCACGGCGGATATCGAGATGATCCCCATCCAGGATATCGAAGCCGCTTATAAGCGGATGTTGAAGAGCGACGTCAAATATCGCTTCGTGATCGACAGCGCGTCGCTCGCCGCGGCCTGAAGCGTTGGCTCATGGCGGGCAGGTGCCGGTCCTGGGCCGCCCTGCGAAAGGCTCCATCAAAAAGGGCCGGTGCGAAGAATCGCACCGGCCCTTTTTGATGGTCCTGCTGCAGAACCGTCAGACGCCAGGGTCCAATTGCCTGATCGCGCCATCGACCAGCGCCTTGTCCGCCTTGGCATCATGCCCCTGGGCTATCAGCACTGCCGCCGCGCTCGTCGCCGCGGTCACGGCCTTCGTACGGATGTCGGCAATCGCGGAGCGTTCGGCCGCGCCGATCTTGTCCTCGGCCATCTTCTGACGGCGGGCGACAAGTGCAGCGGCGTTAGCCTTCGCGTCTTCCAGCAGCGTTTCCGCCTCATGCTCGGCCGACTTGCGCATCGCTTCGGCTTCGCCAGCAGCGGCCGACAGCCTGGCTTCATATTCAGCCTTCAGCGCTTCCGCCTCGGCCCGCAATTTGGAGGCTTCCTCCAACTGTGCCTTGATCTGCGCGATCCGGCCGTCCAGTGCGCCGCCAATCAGGCCGGGCACCTTCTTGAAGACCAGGATGGCGATGAATACCGCCATCGCCAGGCTGACCCAGGCCGTGGCATCCATGCCGACCGCCTTGGGATCCGTATGGGGGGCAACGCCTTCATGCGCGACGGTGCCGACCGGCTCCATCCCTTCCGAATGGATTGCCTGTTTCAGGTGAGGGGCATCCGCCCCCTCCTGCTGTATCGGGCTTTGCTGTGCTGCTGCCTCAGCCATGGGCCAGTGCCGCCTTTACTGCGTTGCGGGCTGCTTCGTCCGACGCGTCCACGCCGGAAATGCGAGCCACCATGTCGCGCGCTGCATCAGCGGCGACCGTTTCAATCTCTGCCAGGGCCGCGTCGGATGCAGCCTTGATACGGGCTTCCGCCGCGCCGATCTGGCCCGCGATCTCCGCATCGGCGGCGGCCAGCCTGACTTCGGACGCCTTGGCAGCCTCGGCCTTCGCCTTGGCCAGCGTCGCCTGAGCGGCGGCGCGATTGGCGGCATCCCGGGCGCGATAGTCCGCCTCGGCCTCATCGGCGCGGGCGAAAGCCGCCTTGGCGGCGTCCAGATCACCGGTGATCTTTGCATCGCGCGCGTCGGCCGTCGCCTGCACCTTGGGCACCATGCCCAGGCCGATGACGAAGAAAACGAAACCGAAGGTCAACAGCAGCCAGAAGATCTGCGATGAATAGGTTTCGGCAATTTGCGCGATTTGAGGCATTTTTTCGGTCCGTCCGATCAGGGCGCGGTCAATTGGAGGACGGGCAGGTCAGCCGATCGGCCGCCCCGCCCGCCCCAAAGCGGCTTTCAGGCCACGAACACCAGGATCATGGCGATCACGAACGCCAGCAGACCCAGAAGTTCCGCAGCGGCGAAACCGATGAACAGGCGGCCCTGCTGACCGTCGGCAGCACCGGGGTTGCGCAGCGCGCCTTCGAGGAACGAGCTGAAGACGTTGCCCACACCGAGGGCGGCAATGCCCGCACCGATCGCGGCCAGGCCAGCACCGAGCAGCTTTGCGGCTTCTGCGTCCATGTCGTAAACTCCCTTTTCCAAACTCTAGTCAAACGTTGAAGTAATGAGCGAAATCAGTGCAGGTTCTCGGCGTCGTTGATGTAGACCGAGGTCAGCAGCGCGAACACATAGGCTTGGATCACCGCCACCAGCACTTCCAGGGCGCTGATGCCGATCATCAGGATGAAGCTGGCGCTGCCGACGGTGAGACCGTAGCCGACGCCGGCGTTCGACGCGTTGATGACGAAGCCTGCCAGCACCTTGAGCAGGACGTGCCCGGCCGTCATCGCGACGAACAGTCGCAGGCCGAGGCTGAACGGACGCACCATGAACGAGATCAGCTCGATCGGGAAAATGACCGGGATCATCGGCAGCGGTGTGCCGTGCGGCACGAACAGCGAGAAGAAGTGGAAGCCATGCTTGTAGAAGCCCACCGCCAGCACGATCGAGAAGCTCATGATCGCGAGCACGCCGGTCGCGGTGAAATGGCTGGTGAAGGTGAAGGGGTGAAGGCCGACCAGGCCCAGCGGCAGCAGGCCCAGCAGATTCGCCAGCAGGATGAACATGAACAGCGAGAAGACATAGGGAATATACTTCTTGCCGCCCTCGCCCACATTGGCAATCAGCAGGCTCTTGATGAAGCCGGTCATATATTCGACCGCCATCTGCCAGCGTCCGGGGACCAGTTCCCGCTTCATGCCGCCGACCACGAAGATCCACAGGACCACAGCGGCAGCCACCATATAGAGCGCACTGTTGGTGAAGGCGATGTTGAAGCCACCGATCGACAGATGATCCGTACCGAACAGCGGTTCGATCGCAAACTGGTGCATCGGATCGATTTTGCCGGATTGTGCCACGCTGGACCCCTGTAACGTCTTGCTTCTCGGATCATTTCCACTTGCGTGAAAATGCCTGTTTCGGTTTTCGCATTTTCATGACGCCGGCCAGATGACCCACTAGAAAATGCCGATGAACAAAAACGTCCCTATTCGCCGGGACGCTTCGTCGTCGTCAATCTGATGATGTTCCTGAACGCCGCCACGATCCCAAGACCGAGGAAAGCCAACAGGAGCCATGGGGATGTCCGCAGAAAGTAGTCCAATGTCCCACCAACCACGGCACCGCCGGCAAGACCACCGATCAGCTCTGCGAGAACCCTATTGCCGAGCCGCGATCCATCGTCGGCCTGCTGCACCTGTGTCCCCTGTCTGACCTGTTCGGCGTGTTCGGCCTGCGCGATCCGCTCCTGCAAAGAAGCGATCCGTGCATCTTCCCCCGCCGGGTCCTGCCCCGGTGCATCCGCTGCCATCCCGCATCCTTTCGTCAAGGCTTCAACGACCCTGCGTCAGGCGGCATGGCGTTAACGGCTGCACCCGTCAAGGCGCGGCCCGTTTAGAAAGGGCTTTGGGGAGTGTCAACCGTCGTTGGGCAGGAGAATTTTCCGTCCCAACGAAGCTGGGTCAAAAGTCCACTAGCGCGGCAGGAATCATCCCGCCGTCGCGCAATAGGGTGGCAGGGCGATCGGCCCGGCGCCCTTGGTTTGCCACGACCCGGCACCGATCCGGTAGACTTGCCCCTGCTTCACCCGGCTGCTCAACGTCTGGCAACCGATGGAGGCGGCGACATCCTGCACCGTCACGCCGCGCTTGCCCGCCAGGTCGGTATAGGCGGCGCGCCGCTTGATATTGATCGATTCGACTTCGGACCGCACCGCGTCGCTCACCGATCCGGCAATGCCCAGATAACCATCGGCCTGCTCACCGACGACGCCCGAAGCCATGGCCGCGACCACGGCAGCGGATTGTGCCCGTGCGGGGGAGGTCATGACCAGCCCGGTCGCCAGCGCAACGGCGGCAGTCGCTGCAATCATCAGGAATTTGCGTGTCATTGCGGGAACAACTCCGGGTTATTCTGGATCAGATCCTGTGCATCGCGCTGCAATTTCACAACGACTTCCTGCTGCACCTTGACGTTGAGGTTGATTTCGATCGGTTTGTCAGGCGCCTTCACCTGGATGCAGCCCCCCAGGGCCAAACCGGCGAAACCCGCCATCATGATCGTTCGCTTCTTCATTTCTGCTCCCCGTTTGGCACAGTTTCGCTTTCCGCAGGCTGAACTGCAATCCCCTGCGCATCCATCTTCTGGCGCATCTTTTCCTGCATCTGGTCGCCAATGCTGTTTTGTATGAGCGTTGAGGGATCGATGAAGGATTGCGCCGTTCCCAGCAGCCCGCGGAAGGGCGCCGCGATGCGCACGTTGAAAATGAAGGGCAAGCCCGTGAAGTTGCGGGCCAGCCCGGCGGGCGCCCCGCCGATCTGCCCGCGATTGACGCCGTTGAAAACGACATTGGTGACCATTTCGCCATCCAGCGCGCCGTCCATCAGGATCGTCAGGCATTTATATTGCAGGTTCTTGAGAGCATCGAAGGCCATCCGCCCCATCGCCCCCAACTGCTCATTCGATACCGGACCGACATAGGATAACGTGCCCGACTGCCGGGTGGGATCGCACGGAATCGTGGGGAGCACGCCCTCGGGCATCATCAGCGGAGGCAGGCCCTGCTGCCGCGCCACCAGCACGCCGCCCGCGACGCGTCCGCCCTGCGCGTTGAATATCAGGGGCATGATTCCGTCGAACGTGCCCGTAGCCGACACATTCTTGAGATCCATCGCCTGGATGAAGGCCCCTGCGTCCAGCCCGATGACACGGAAGGTCATGTACCGGTCGACATCGGCGCTGAAATCCATGGTGGTCGGCAGCAGAACCAGTTGCCCGCCGGAAAAGGGCCAGCCGCCACCCTCGATCCGCACTTTCTGGCCCGCCTCCAGCCGATAACGCAACACCCCGTCGCGCACTTCTATGCCCGGATTGACGGACCTGATTCGCGCCTCCTGTCCCGGCGCGCTCACCAGGCCGAGCAGATCGGTGAAGCGCAATTCGCCCGAAAGACCTTCTACCGGACCGAAGGCAGCGGCCAGGCTGGCATTATCGGTGCGGAAAAGCCCATCGCTGGAAACCTGTGAGCCGTTCCAGCGGATATGCCCTTCGCCGCTCACCGTTCCCTTCACATTGGCGACCACCCCCAGCGCCAGCCGGGTCACATCCTCCGGCTGGAGGCTGGGACCAAAAGCCAGGGCAGGAACCGTCAGGTCGGCCCTGCCCCGACCGCGGCCCAGATCGTGGACAATGTCGGCGCGTGCCACCAAAGCGTCATTGCGCGGCACCCGCAGCGTACCCGTCGCCGCAATGCGGCCGTCCTTCAGGGTCAGCGCGAAATCGGGCACCTTGAGCGGCTGGAACCGCCCCGGCGTCTGCGCATCGCGCACCGTCAGGCTAGCCGCCAGTTTCAACGTTCCATCGGCAAAGCCCCAGTTCCCCGCACCTTCTTCGAGGATCAGCGGCACCGCACCGATTTTTCCACCTGCGCCAGTCAGGCGCCCGCCAAAGCCCCCGGCGGCCAGCTTGCCGTCCAACGTCGCGGCGGTCAGGCGGACCGGCGAATCCTGCGGCCCGATCGCAAGGTCGGCATGGGAAAGCGCAAAACCTTCCCGGCCCAGGACCATGCGCGCCGTGTCCGCCGTGAGCCGCATCGGACTGTCGCCGCTGGTGCCGGTCAACGCCAATTTACGGATTTCCGCGCCGCCGCGCACACCAGCGGCGCCAGCCGCAAACAGGGCCTGCCCGCCTGCCGGACACAAGGTCTGCCGTGTGCGCCCGATGGCAAAGCTACCGTAGCGCGCCTCGATCAGCGACACCGGCACGCAATGCGAATTGACGGCGATCCTGCCATGGGCGTCAAGTTGTCCCTCGATCGGGGCGACCAGACCGCGCAGCCGTCCGCCAGGCAACGGGCCATCCAGCCGGACTTGGGTGGAAAAGCGCGTGTCCCCTCCCGGCCCCGCGACGAAGCGGACCGGTTCCAGCGATAGCTTGGCATTACCCGCCGCATAGGGATCAAGGAATAATTGCCCGCCAAAACCACCGCCGGGCCGTCGCGCCAACCGCAATGCCGCCTTGGGCAAGCCGCTGCCTTCGCTCGTCACGGCGCCGTCCAAGGCCCAATCGACGGCCGCCTGTCCCTTTCCGGGCCAGCCGATAGTGACGCGACCATCGCCCGGTATCGCCAACCGCGCACCGCTTTTCGCGAAAAACCGCGTTCCTGTCAGGACCAGACTGCCGCCCTTGGCCCGCTCGGCAAAGGCCAGATTTGTCTGAAACACATTATTCTGGCCCGCGCGCCGCACAGCGTCGGCCAGTCGCGCCGCCAACGGACCAAGGGGCGATCCCGCGGCCGATTCGCGAAAGCCCGCCAGAGGATCACGCCCGGCAAGGCGCAATTGGCGCACGGACAGCCGCCCTTGCATCCGCAAGTCACTCTTGCCGATCACCCAGCCGCCCCTAATTTCCGACGCACCCGCCAGCAGGCCGGAGCCGGACAGAGCCGCCGCACCGATCCGGGCGCGTCCTGCGGTGCTGGCCGCCGTGCCGTCGAAATCGATCTTCGCACTGGGCCGGGCCAGCAGCACGCCGTGGGACTTGAGCGCCGCTCCCGCCAGATCGACATGACCGTTCCAGCGATCCAGCGCCTTGCCCAGCCAAATATCCATATCCGCCGCCGGTTTGGCCATGGCGGTCGCCATATCCCGGCAGGCGAAGGCTTCTCCCCGCGCGGGACCGGACAGATGCGGCCGTCCATCCTGCATTGCGACGTCCAGCATCGCGGTCATATCGGCAAGGCCGCAACCGCCTATCCCCGCATTCGGCATAGCCGCCGCCAGCTTGCCCCGGAAACCCGAGCGCAAATTCCCCCTGCCGTCGATCTGCATGCCGACGATCCCGGCATCCGTATCCAGCCGCAGCCGCGCGTCGTTCAGAGCCAGAAGAATATCCGGCAGGCTGAACGGAGCGGTCGAGGCAGGATCCCGGAATTTGTCGATCTCCCCCAGGCTCAACACACCGTCATGCAGGGAACCGCGCATACGCACGCCCCCCGCCCGCACGGCCGCGACCTGCGGAGCGAGGCCGGTGAAGGCGATGTCCACCTCCACCCAGCGCGCCGTCAGGTCCGGATGGGCAGGATCGCCCAGCACGATATTCTCGATCCGCTGGGTACGAAGACCGATATTCGTCAGGTCGTAGCTGCCCTGAACCCCACGCCGGTTGAGTTCGCGGCTGATGAAATTTTCGGCGATGGGCGCGCGCTGTGTCCAGAGCGCGGCGAGGATCAGCGCGAGCGATCCCGTCCCCACTCCAAGCCAGCGCAGCCAGCCCCGGCGAATGTCCTTTTCGCCGTCTTCATCTTCCATGCCTATCGCCAACCCCGGCTTTGAAAATGCCTAACGTAAGTCCGTAACGCCTTAACAACGTCTGACTGACCTTAAATATCCTCGCCCCGCAAATCCGCAACGGCGAGTGATCCGGTGGGATCATGCTTTCCCCTGTTTTCCGCATCGCAGGAGCGCGCGCTGTTCCAGCTCAAGACAAAATGCTCTAGCCTCCCGGTTCGGAAAGGGGGATATAAACCATTGTCTGACAAGGATTTGAGAGCCGCCCATGATGGCGCCGGACATCGTGCCCGGCTGCGGCAGAAACTGGCGCAAAGCGGCGGAGAAGCGCTGCACGATCATGAACTGATCGAATATCTGCTCGCCCTGGCGATTCCCCGCCGGGACACCAAACCACTGGCCAAGGCGCTGCTGCGCGAATTTGGCGGCATTGGCGGACTGATGACGGCCGACTGGGAGGCGATCGGGCGAATGCCGGGCATGGGCGACACCAGCATCGCCGCGATCAAGATCGTCCAGGCGACCGCGCTGCGAATGCTCCGCAACGAGGTCGCGGAAAAGCCGGTGCTGGCAAGCTGGCAGGCGCTGCTCGACTATCTGCGCGCGGACATGGCCTTTTTGACGGTGGAGCGGGTGCGGGTGCTTCATCTCAACAGCCGCAACATGCTGATCCGCGATGAACATATGAGCGAAGGCTCGATCGATCAGGCGGCAATTTATACGCGCGAAGTCATTCGCCGGGCCATAGACCTGGGTTCAGCGGCCCTCATTCTTGTGCACAACCACCCAAGCGGTTCCCCCGAGCCGAGCCGCCAGGACATCGAGATTACCCGCCAGATCGCGGAAGCGGGAAAGAGGCTGAACATCGCGGTACACGACCACATCATCATCGGTGCGCAGGGACATACCAGCTTGCGGTCGAAGGGGCTGCTGTAGCTGCTGTATCAAGGATATCGGGATGGAGCGGGTGAAGGGAATCGAACCCTCGTCGTAAGCTTGGGAAGCTTCTGCTCTGCCATTGAGCTACACCCGCCCGGATGAGAAGCGACTTAGCCGTTGGTCCCGATGGCGTCAACGACATCACCATGAAGATTTTGCGGAAATTTCAGCCATAGGGCGCTTCCGCATCCCGCGCCGGGATCGCCCCGCGGCGGCCGATATTCCAGCCGGCCAGGCGATGCCCGGCAACGGCCGCTTCGCGCGGAGCCAGGCCGGCCAGCCGGGCGTGGAGATAGCCGCCATTGAAGGCGTCACCGGCCCCGCTGGAATCAATCACGGCGATCCTGGCAGGCGGGGCGATGACGGCTCCGTCGACGAGACAGCCGTCGGCGCCCAATTTCACCACGACTTCACGCCCCTCTCCCTCGCCCCACCGCCGTGCGGCATCCATGGGGTGGTCCGCTTCGCCCATCTCGACTTCATCAGCGAGGGTCGGAAGGCCGATGTCGCTCAAGGCAATGGCCCGGTCGCGCCAATGGCGTGCGGCAGCGGCATCGGGCCAGAGGCGGGCACGGTAATTGCCGTCGAAGGCGACCCTGCCCCCATTAGCGCGCACCGCATCGCAAAGGGCAAACAGCTTTTCGCGGGCTTTCTCGGGAAGGATCGCGAGCGTGATCAGAGAGAAATAGAGCAGATCCGATCTGGCCGCCTGTTCCATCATCGCGGCACTTTCCGGCAGGTCGAACATGCGCCTGGCGGCAGCCTCTCCGCGCCAATAATGGAAGCTGCGTTCGCCCTGCGCGTCGGTCTCGATCGCGTAGAGGCCGGGCAGGCAATCCTCGGCGGCAAGCAACAGGGAGGTGTCGATTCCCTCCCCTTCCCAGTTCGCCCTCAGTTCGGCGCTCATAGGGTCGGCGCCAATCGCGCTGGCGAAGCGCACCTTGTCGCCCGATCGGGCCAGATGGATGGCGGTGTTGATGACGTCGCCGCCATAGCGCAAGGCCCAGCCGTCTCCCTCGGCACGGCTCAGCTCCAGCATGGCCTCGCCTATGACAGTGATACCGGTGGTCTTGCTCATGATGTGGTCCATCTCCCTTGACGAAGCGCCTCCTTGGCGCGGAGCCGACCCGCAAGTCAATGTCGCGGCGCACCTATCATGCCGCTTTCGCGAGCGGAACGTTCGGGAAGCTGAAGCGTTGTGCTGGACGAGAATAAAACGCCACGGGGACCTTTGATGAGCACGGCGGCACCGCAAGGATCGGGGAACCGCTTCGAGCTGCTGGTCCAGAACGTCACGGACTATGCCATATTCATGCTCTCGACGAATGGTATCGTCGTCAGCTGGAACGCGGGTGCGCGCCGCTTCAAGGGCTATGAGGCCGAGGAGATCATCGGCCAGCATTTTTCCCGATTCTACACGCCAGAGGACCAGGCGGCGGGCATACCCGCCCTGGCGCTGGAAACCGCCGAGCATGAAGGCCGGTTCGAGGCGGAGGGATGGCGGGTGCGTAAGGACGGAACCCATTTCTGGGCCAATGTCGTCATCGATCCCATCCGCGATTCGACCGGACAGCTTGTCGGCTTCGCCAAGATCACGCGCGACCTGACCGAGCGCCGTGCCGCGCAGGAGGAATTGCGGCTCAGTGAGGAACGGTTCCGGCTGCTGGTGCAGGGCGTCACCGACTATGCCATCTACATGCTCGATCCGGTCGGAACGATCACAAGCTGGAATCCGGGCGCGCAGCGGTTCAAGGGCTATAGCGCCGACGAGATATTGGGACAGAATTTCGCGCGCTTCTATTCCGAAGAGGATCGGATGGCTGGCATGCCGTCCCGCGCACTGGAAACAGCGGCGCGCGAAGGCCGGTTCGAGGCCGAGGGCTGGCGCATCCGCAAGGACGGATCCGCCTTCTGGGCGCATGTCATCATCGACGCGATCCGCGATCCGGGAGGCGAACTGATCGGCTTTGCCAAGATCACTCGCGACCTCAGCGAAAAGCGCGAGGCGCAAATGGCGCTGGAACAGGCGCGCGAGGCGATCTTCCAGTCGCAGAAGATGGATGCCATCGGCAAGCTGACCGGCGGTGTCGCGCACGATTTCAACAATCTGCTGGCGGTGATCGTCGGCAGCCTGGACCTGGCGAGGCAGCGGCTGGCGACCGGAGCGGATGTGTCGCGCTATATCGACAATGCCATGACCGCGGCGGAGCGGGGCGCGACGCTGACGCAGCGGATGCTGGCCTTCGCGCGCAAGCAGGAATTGAAGCTGCAAAGCGTGGATTGCATGGCGCTGGTGCGCGACATGGCCGACCTGCTCAAGACCACCCTGGGATCGGATATCGCCATAGAGACGCGCTTTCCGCTGCAGCTTCCCGCCGCCTATGCCGATCCGGCGCAGCTGGAACTGGCCCTGCTCAACCTGGCGGTGAACGCGCGCGACGCCATGCCGGAGGGAAGGCGCATCATCGTCGAAGGCGCGGAGTTGAATCTATTGCACGAAAAGCAGCCTGATCTGGAAAGCGGCCGCTATGTCCGCCTGTCGATCATCGACGAAGGTCAGGGGATGGATGCAACGACGCTCGAACGGGCGCGGGAACCGTTCTTTACCACCAAGGGGGTCGGCAAGGGTACCGGCCTTGGCCTGTCGATGGTGCATGGCTTTGCCCAGCAATGCGGCGGAGCGCTGACGATCGACAGCGAATTGGGAAAAGGGACTGCCGTGTCGCTCTGGCTCCCTGTCGCGCCGCCCGATGTTGCGGCGGCTGAGGCGGTGGAAACGATCGACCCGATGGCGATGATGCCGGTCGAACCGCTCGTCATATTGGCGGTCGATGACGACGATCTGGTGCTCACCAACACCGCAGGCATGCTGGAGGAGTTGGGACACACCGTATTCCTGGCCGGATCGGGCATGGATGCTCTCCGGATGCTGGAAAAGGGCAGCGTCGACCTGGTGATCACAGACTATGCGATGCCGGGAATGAACGGCGCACAACTCGCGGATGAGATCGACCAAAGGCTCCCCGGTTTGCCGGTCGTCATCATTACCGGTTTCGCCGAACTGCCGCCGCACATGACGAGCCGGCCAAGGCTCGACAAACCGTTCAAGCAAGCCGAACTGGCGCGCATCGTGACGGCGGTCACGCATGACAGCCAGAAAGTGGTCAGGCTGGCTGCCCATTCGGACGGTCTTTGACCATCAACCGCAGCGTCACGGCAATTTCACGCCATTGTGACGTCTCCGCATCGGTTTAACCAAAAGTTTGAATGAACGCGCATAAAGACGGCGCTGACGGTCGAACCTCCCTTGCAACCGCTGGAGAGTTCGCCAAAGAGACATGGATATCGCCAGCCTCCCCCATGACGACAAGGATCGCATGAACACCCCAGCCGCCCCGACTTCGCATTTCTACACATCACTTCGGATGCGCCTGCATTATCTGGACTGGGGGAACAGTGCGGCACCCACGCTGATCCTGGTGCATGGCGGCTTCGACCATGCGCGCAGCTGGGACTGGGCGGCGCGGGTGCTGGCCAGGGATTATCATGTGGTGGTGCCCGATCTGCGCGGCCATGGCGATAGCGCCTGGTCGGCCGAAGGCTCCTATATGATGGCCAATTTCGTCTATGACCTGGCCCAGTTGGTGGAGCAGTTGGGGCGGGAACCCGTGACCCTGGTGGGCCATTCTCTGGGTGGTTCGATCGCGCTGCGCTATGCCGGGATGTTTCCGGAGAAAGTCGCGAGGATCGTCGCCATTGAAGGGCTGGGCCTGTCACCCCTTCGCATCGAGGAGGAGGCACAGAAGGCCGCGCCCGACCAGCTGCGCGAGTGGATCGACAGGCGCAAGGCGGGTGCGCGGCAGGCACGGCGGCATTATCCCACAATCGAGGCGGCCGTCGCCCGCATGCGCGAGCGCAACGACCATCTGTCGGTCGAACAGGCCATGCACCTCACCATTCATGGCGTGAACCGCAACGAGGATGGCAGCTACCGCTGGAAATTCGATCCCTATCTTCGCGACGCCGCCCCGCAGGTGGGGAGCGATTTCGAACTGCCCCAATTCTGGGAGCGGATCACCTGCCCGACCTTGTTATGCCTGGGGTTGGATAGCTGGGCATCCAACCCGGTCAAGGATGGTCGCGCGACGCATTTCCAGGATGCCCGGCTGGTCGAGTTCGCCAACGCCGGACATTGGCTGCATCATGATCAGTTCGATCAATTCATGACGGAATTGCGCGCCTTCCTGCAACCCTGAACGCCAACGCCGGCATTGGCGTTCAGGGACAGGAACCGCCTAATCGACGACGATCTTGAGCAGGCGCCGTTCGACGGGGGCAAGCACGCCCTGAAGTTCCGCGCCGCGCTTCAGCACATTGCCCGCTTCACCGATCAGCGCCCACATACCCTGCCGGTGCCGCAGCGCCGGACGCTTTTCGATGCGGAATTCCGGACGCTCGGCGGTGCGGCGAAAGGCCGAGAAGATGGCCGCTTCGCGATGCAGGTCGATCGCATAGTCGCGCCAGTGACCGGCGGCGACCATGCGGCCATAGAGATCCATGATGCGCTGGAGTTCGAGACGTTCAAAGCCGGTCTGCCAGTCCCCCTTGCCCCCTTGCCGGGAGGGTGGCGACGGAAAAGGCGTCACATTGCTCATCAGGCGCGGCCGCGCTCCTTGAACAGCGGCCTGTCACCATCGCTCCGGCTTTCATCCGGCACCTGGTCCCGCTCCGCGAGCAATTGGGCAAGACGCTTCTGCAACTGCTCGACTTCGCACTGCAGCAGTTCCAGCTTCTGCTTTTCGGGGTCGAAGCAATCCGAACAAGGCGTACCATAAGGCAGGAAGTCGCGCTGATAGGCCGTCACATCGACCAGCATCGCCTTGGCCGGAATACCGACCATGGTCGCGCCTTCCTTCACATCCTTGGTCACCACGGCATTGGCGCCGACGCGGGCACGGGCGCCGACGCGAACCGGGCCCAGAACCTGGGCTCCCGAACCCACGATCACGCCGTCTTCCAGCGTGGGATGACGCTTGCCGGCAATGCCATTGGCGGGATCGGTGCCGCCCAGTGTCACATTCTGATATAGGGTGACGTCATCGCCGATCTCCGCGGTTTCCCCGATCACGGTAAAGCCATGGTCGATGAAGAAGCGCTTGCCGATAAGGGCGCCCGGATGAATGTCGTTGCCGGTCAGGAACCGGGAAAAATGATTCACCGCGCGTGCCAGGAAATACAGGCGGGCGTTATAGAGGCGATGGGCCACGCGATGGAAGGCCAGCGACCAGACGCCCGGGTAGAGCAGAATCTCGGCCCGGGAGCGCGGAGCGGGGTCACGGGATTTGACCGAGTCCAGATAAGCAACAAGATTGCGCAGCATTGAAGCGCCCCTAACCGAAACCGACCAGTCGGTACATAAGCGCAAAAGGATGATTTTTCCAGATGGGCGGCTATTTAGGCTTGTTCCAACAAAACAGAAAGTTTCTTGGCGCTCCTTGATATACCAATCAAGGCGGTAGACAAATCATAATAAAGGCTGGTGAATGAACGAATCCCTTGTCGCCTATTTCCTCGAAATTCTGCCTTTCATTCTGGTGGGTTTCGGTGCCCAGATGATCGACGGCGCACTGGGGATGGCCTATGGCGTGATTTCGAGCACGCTGCTGCTGGCGCTCGGCCTGCCGCCCAGCAAGGCTTCGGCCAGCGTTCATGCGGCGGAGACCTTCACGACCGGCGTGTCCGCGATCAGCCATATCGCGCATCGCAATGTAGACTGGCGGCTGTTCGCGCGTCTCATCATTCCGGGCGTCATCGGTGGCGTGACGGGCGCCTATTTGCTGTCCCATGTCGACGGCGCGGTGATCAAACCCTTTGTCCAGATCTACCTGACGACCATTGGCGTTTATCTGGTCTGGCGCGGCTTTCACTATCCGCCGCAGGCCCGCGATCCCAAATGGGTGGGGCCGTTGGGCCTGGTCGGCGGCTTCATGGACGCGACCGGCGGCGGTGGCTGGGGACCGGTGGTGACGTCGAACCTGCTGATCCAGGGGTCCAGCCCGCGTCATACCATCGGTACGGTCAACAGCGTCGAGTTCATCCTGACCCTGTCGATCAGCATCACCTTCCTGCTGCATCTGGGATGGGAAACCTTCACCACCTACACCGTCGGCCTGCTGATCGGCGGCGTGGTGGCGGCGCCCTTCGGCGCGATGCTGGCCCGGCGCGTTTCACCTCGCAAACTGTTTATTGCCGTTGGCACGATCCTGACGCTGACGTCGCTGTTCGGCATTGCCAAATGGCTTGGATATATCGGGTAAGCCGCTTATATTCCTTCCTCTAATCGAGGAAGGCGATCAATGTCGAGTTACATGCCCACGCTGAAGCAGCTGCAATATCTTGTGGCGCTCAAGGAGCATGGCCATTTCGGCAAGGCGGCGGACAGCTGCTTCGTCACCCAGTCGACCCTGTCGGCCGGCATTCGCGAACTGGAATCGCTGATCGGCATCACGCTGGTCGAGCGGACGCGGCGCGTGGTGCGCTTCACGGCGCTGGGCGACCGGATCGTGGACAAGGCTCACCGGGTACTGCGCGAGGCGGAGGAACTGGCCGCCATTGCCGAGGCATCGGGCAAGCCGCTGACGGGTGAACTGCGGATGAGCGTCATTCCGACGATCGCGCCTTTCCTGTTGCCCCATCTGCTACCCAGGCTGCGGGCGGAGCGGCCGGAGCTGAAACTCTATCTGCGCGAGGAAACGACGCAGGCAGCCATTGAATCGCTGCGGCATGGCAATGTCGATTGCGTGCTGCTGGCATTGCCCTTCCCCACCGGCGAACTGGACAGCGAGATGCTGTTCCAGGACCGGCTCTATGTCGCCTTCCCTCGCGACGATCCGCGCGACCCGCCGGAATGGATCGCTCCGGAGATGATCGACGAGACCAAGCTGCTGCTGCTGGAAGACGGGCATTGCCTGAAGGACCATGCGCTGGCAGCCTGCAACCGGCCGGAAATCCGGGCCAGCGCAATGATGATGGGCACCTCGCTCCACACCCTTGTCCAGATGGTCGACAATGGCCTTGGCATGACGATCATGCCGGAAATGGCGATTGCGGGCGGGATATTGAATCACACGCAGATCACCGCCCGGCCGCTGCGGTCGGAGCGTTCCCATCGGGACATTGCACTGGTATGGCGCAAGAACAGCCCGCGCGAGAAGGAGTTTCGCCTGCTCGCCGAACTGCTGCGGGATGCGGCGGAGGTGCCGAAGGTCAGCGAGGCGGCCTGATCGTCAGGTCCGCCAGCCCTGCGCCCTGGCATCATCCTCCGCGCGCGCCTCGACCCAGGTGGCACGATCGGCAAAATGCTCCTTCTTCCAGAAGGGCGCTTCCGATTTCAGCCAGTCGATCAGGAAAGCGCAGGCCTCAAGCGCCGCAGTGCGGTGGCGGGAGGCAGTGCCGACGAACACGATGCGCTCGCCCGGTTTCAGTCGGCCGTGGCGATGGATGACACGAACGCCCAGCAGCGGCCAGCGGGCCTTGGCTTCCTCGATAATCCGTTCGACCTGCAGGCTGGTCATCGCCGGATAATGTTCGAGCTCCAGGGCGATCAGACCGCCCTCCCCCCTCACGATGCCGGTAAAGCTGGCAACGCCGCCGCCGCCCGATGCCTCCAGCGCGGCCAGTTCGGCGGCGGGATCGAAATCCTGCGTCTGGATGGAAACGGCGCTCATCCGCCCGTCACTGGCGGAAATATCGCCAATTCCCCTGCATCGCCAATCGGGCTGTCGAGCGGGGTGAAACGCTGGTCGAGCGCGGCGCGCAGCCTGTCGGGCAGGGCGAAGGCCTCGGCATAGACGCCGCCCTGCGCCGCCAGACCTTCGATGAAGGCGCGGATCGTGACATCGGGCGCGGGACGCTTCACCACCTCCTCATCGCGGCCGATAGCTTCGCGGACCCAGGCGAAATAGACGAGGGTGAGACTGGCCATCATTCAGTCCATATGCTTGATGCCGACGCGCAGATAATCCCAGCCAGTGATGAGCGTCAGGATCGCGGCGGCCCAGAGCGTCGCTATGCCGACGGTCTGGACGAAGGGAAATTGCGGGACGGCTCCGGCCAGGATCAGCGCTCCCAGCGCGATCAACTGGAAAGTCGTCTTCCATTTGGCAAGGCGGGATACGGGCACCGAAACCTGCAGTCCGGCGAGGAATTCGCGCAGGCCCGATACCGCGATCTCGCGCAGCAGGATGATCATTGCGGCGACGATGTGCATCCCCGAAATGTCGCGTGTCGCCGCCAGCATCAGGATCACCGCGCCGACCATGATCTTGTCCGCAATGGGATCAAGGAAGATGCCCAGTTTCGACACCGTCCCCTGGGCGCGGGCAAGATAACCGTCGAAATAGTCGGTGATGCCCATCAGGCAATAAAGCCCGAAGGCCAGCATATAGCCGGTGGTCCAGCGCGCGCCGACCTCCGCAGGCCAGAGCAGGGCGACGAGCAACGGCACGGTCAGGATGCGCGAAAGCGTCAGCAAATTGGGCAGCGTCAGCATGGCGGCGGACTGCCACAGTCAGCGGCAACGCACAAGCGTTGCCATGGGCGCCAACGGACGGAGGGATTGGACAGACCCCGCATCAACAGCTAGACCCCCCATCGCCAATCCACAGCGAAGAAGACCCCCTACTCCATGCAAGCCTCGCTAAGGCTCCTTACCAAGCGACGTTTTCTGCCGCTTTTCATCACCCAGCTCCTCGGCGCCTTCAACGACAATCTGTTCAAGAACGCGATGGTGCTGTTCGTCGTCTATAGCGTCTATAACGACGAAAAATCGGAAACCTGGTTCAGCGCGCTGGCGACGGGGGTCTTCATCCTGCCTTTCTTCCTGCTGTCCGCGCTATCCGGACAATTGGCCGATCAGCGGGACAAGGCGACCATCATCCGCATCGTCAAGGCCGCGGAAATCGTTATCATGACGGTGGGCGCAACAGGGCTGGCGCTGATCTGGAGCGGTATTGCCGTTCACAGCCTGGCCATTCCGCTGCTGTTGCTTGCGCTGTTCGCCATGGGGGTACATTCGACCTTCTTCGGGCCGATCAAATATGCGATCCTGCCCCAGCATCTGCAGGATGAGGAAGTGCTGGGCGGGACCGGGCTGGTCGAGGCCGGAACCTATATCGCCATCCTGGCGGGAACGATTCTGGCCGGGATCATCCCGGTGCAGGCCGCGGCGGTCGGCATCATCCTGACTGCCGTGATCGGCTGGCTGGCGGGCCGCAAGGTGCCTGCGGCTCCATCCTTGCTGGCGCGGCAACCGATCGATTTCCACATCATCCGGTCGGCGGTCACGCTGGTCCGGGGAACGATGCATATCCGGCGGCTCTATCTGGCCATCATGGCGATCAGCTTCTTCTGGGCGGTGGGCACCATATTGTTCATCCAATTCCCGCCGCTGGTGAAGAATGTGCTGACGGCCGACAAATCGGTCGCCAGCCTGTTCCTGGGGATTTTTTCGATCGGCATCGCCATCGGTTCGGTCGCGATCAACCGGCTCCTGGGGGGGCATGTCTCGGCAAGATATGCGCCCGCTTCGGTGATCGGCATGGGGATCAGCATCATCGCCTTCCATATCGTGTGCGATCTCTGGATGGCGGGTTCCGACGGACGGATGCTTTCGCTCGCGGGATTTCTCTCCCATCCGCTGGCGATCCCCTTGTCGGTCTGCCTTCTGCTGGTGGCGACATTCGGCGGGATGTTCGTGGTGCCGCTCTACGCCTTCCTCACCACCACGGTCGAAAAATGCGAGGCGGCGCGCACTGTCGCCGCCAACAATATCGTCAATTCCGGCGCGATGGTGATCGGATCGCTGCTGACCATCAGCCTCAGCGTCGCCGGAATGTCGGTGGTGAACCAACTGCTTCTGGTCGCGGCGCTGTGCCTGCCCTGCGCAGGAATCGCCTGGACGCTGCACAAGGCCTGCGACTGAGGCCCGCCGTTCAGAAAATGAAGCTGTAGAAGGCCGTGAAGAAAGCGCCGAAGCTCAACATGAACAGCTTCCAGTCATTGTCGTCCGACGGTTGCGCAGGCGCACGGACGGTCGCCCCCTCCGACACCCGCAACACATGGTGCGGCAGCCGCTGGCGAAACGGATGGCGGGCGGACTCGCTCGTCAGGACAAGGGGCCGAGTTCTCATACAACGACTGTTAACGGATTCTTTACCATTTGGCCCATGGGATTCTTGGTTAAACATTGTCCCGCACAGGGACATGCTTGACTGTATCAGGCAAATAACACAGCATGACCGAAGCGATGAACGACCCTCTGCCTGACCTTCAGCCCGATGCCCTTCCACCGCGCGCGTTCGGGGCTGGCCCTCCCAGCGCCTTCGCGCCGCCCACCCCCTGGAAACGGCGGATGCAAATCGCGGGATGGATCATGGCGGGGCTGCTGGCGCTGCTGATGATCATCATCGGCTGGCTGGCGGTCACGGCGCCGCTTTCCCGGTCCCTGAAACCGATCGCCCCGCCCAGCATCAGCCTGATGTCGGCCGACGGTCATCTGATCGCCCGGCGGGGCGCCATCATCGACAGGCCGGTGACGGTCGCAGCCCTGCCCAAGCATGTGCCGCAGGCCTTCATGGCGATCGAGGACCGCCGTTTCTACAGCCACTGGGGCGTCGATCCGCGCGGCATCGCGCGCGCGGCATGGCATAATCTCTGGTCGGACGGATCGTCGCAGGGCGGCAGCACGATCACCCAGCAACTCGCCAAGGGCGTGTTCCTGTCCGCCGACCGGACCTTCGGGCGCAAGGCGCGGGAGGCGCTGATCGCCTTCTGGCTGGAGGCCTGGCTGACCAAAGACCAGATCATGGAGCGCTACCTCTCCAACGTCTATTTCGGCGACAATGTCTATGGCCTGCGGGCGGCGGCGCTGCACTATTTCAACCGCCAGCCCGAACGGCTGACCATCCCGCAGGCGGCCATGCTGGCGGGGCTGCTGAAGGCGCCCTCGCGCCTGGCCCCAACCACCAACCTGAAAGGCGCGCAGGAGCGTGCGGCGCTGGTGACGCAGGCGATGGTCGAGGCCGGCTATATCAGCAAGGCGCAGCGCAACGCCCTGTCCCCCGCCCGGCTCAATGTGCAGAATGCGCCCGATCCGACCAGCGGCACCTATTTTGCCGACTGGGTGCTGCCGCAGGCACGCGACCGGGCAGGCGCGGTCTATGGCGCGCAGAATGTCACGACCACGCTCGACTGGCGCATCCAGCGACTGGCGGAGGCCGCCATCCGCCGCGCCCCGCTGGGCAAGGCGGAAGCCGCGCTGGTAGCGATGAAACCCGATGGCAGCGTCGTCGCTATGGTCGGCGGCAAGGATTATGGCAAAAGCGCCTTTAACCGGGCCGTGCAGGCCAGGCGCCAGCCGGGATCGACCTTCAAGCTGTTCGTCTATCTCGCCGCCTTCCGCGCGGGCATGACGCCCGATGACATGATCGACGATACGCCGATCACCACCGGCACCTATCGTCCGGCCAATCATGGCGGTAAATATCGCGGGCGGATCACATTGCGGCAGGCCTTTGCGGCATCGAGCAACGTCGCGGCCGTACGGCTGACGCAGAAGGTCGGCGTCGACAATGTCATCAAGGTCGCGCGCGACCTGGGGGTGACCGCGCCGTTGACCGAGGATCTCAGCCTGGCGCTCGGCACCTCGGAAATCCCCCTGGTGGAATTGACCGAAGCCTATGCTGCCGTGGCGGCAGGCGCCTATCCGGTGCTGGCACATGGCCTGCCGCCGGAGGAACAGGGCTGGTTCGAGCGGCTGATGAGCCGCCAGAGGCATTTCAGCCACGATCAACTCCAGATGATTCGCGACCTGCTTTCTTCCGCCGCCAATCGCGGAACCGGAAGCGCGGCGGCGCTGCGGACCAGCACTTTCGGCAAGACCGGCACGACGCAGGACAGCCGGGACGCGATCTTCGTCGGCTATGCGGGCGGGCTGGTGACGGCGGTGTGGATCGGCAATGACGACAACACTCCCCTGCCCGGCGGCGCGGCCGGTGGCGGCGTGCCCGCCCGTATCTGGCGCAATTTCATGTCGGGCGCGATCAATGAGCCGGTCGAGGACGCGCCGGAGGAAACGAAGGACAGCGATCTCGTCAATGCGATCGCCAATGTCGCGAGCGAGGCGGGCCTCGGCAATATGAGCGTTGGCCTGGATACCCAGGGCGTGACGGTCAATATCGGCGGGGGACAGCTTCGCCTGCCGATCGATCAGCAGCCTCCCCCGGCACCCGGTACGCCGGGACCGCAGCCGGGGCCGCCGCCACGCGTCGTGCCCACCGATCCCGCGCCGACCGATCAACAGCCCTGACATGAGAGGCCCGGCATGAGAATGATGCGTCCAGTCCATGTCCTGGCTTTCCTGCCGCTGGTTGCGGCGATACTGCTGTCGCTCTCCTATTGGCCGGGCCTCGTCACCTATGATTCGGTGCGGCAATATGACCAAGCGTTGAGCGGTGCGTTCGACGACTGGCATCCGCCGATGATGGAAGCGATCTGGCGGCTCATCCTGCCCTTCTGGCCCGGACCGGCACCAATGCTGCTGTTGCAGTTGGGCCTCTATGCGGGAGGGATGGCCGGGCTGATCGTCTGGGCGCTGCGGCGGAACCGGCCGGGCGTAGCCTTTGGCCTTGGCCTGTGTGCGCTGCTTCCCCTGTCCGCAGCGCTCATGGGTGAGGTGCTGAAGGATTGCCTGATGGCGGGCGCCCTCATGGCTGCGACGGCGCTCATATTGCTGTCGCTGGAGAACCGGAACCGGATTGCGCGGATCGCCGCGGCCCTGCTGGTCTTCTTTGCGGCCACATTGCGGTTCAACGCCTTCCTGGCGGGCGTGCCAATCCTGCTGCTGGCCGCGGGTCCGGTCCTGCTCGCCTCCCGGCTCCGCATGACCGTCAACGCGGTCGCCATGGCGCTGCTCCTGCTGCTCGCCATGCCCTTGGCGAACCGGGCGATCGGGGCGGAATCGAGTGACGTCAATCTGTCACTAGTGATCTTCGATCTCGCCGGCATCACCGAATATTCCGGGCAGGATGCCTTTCCGCCGCTCAATGTCCGTCAGCCGATCCAGGTCGTCCGGTCCTGCTACACCCCGGTCAAATGGGACAGTTTTTCCTGGTGGGTCGATCCCCTCTGCCCGCTCAATTTCGAGCAGGTGCGGCGGGCCTTCCATGCCAGCCATGTGAGCGCCATGCCCTTCTGGGTCGGGCAGATCATCCGGCATCCCGTCGCCTATGCGCGGCACCGGCTGGCGCACTGGAACATCAATGCCCGCTTTCTGGTCCATGATGAGGTGGAACGGCCGTTGCAGCGGGAATCGGCACCCAATGACTGGAACTTCCATGTGACGGAAAATGCCGGGCTGGACTTCGCTGACAGGGCGGCGGTCAAGAGTGCCGATACGCCGCTGGGCTGGCCCTGTGTCTGGATGGCGCTTGCCTTCGGGCTGATGCTGGCGGCGCGGCGGATGGCTTCGGCGCGGATCATCTGGATGCTGGCCGGATCGGCGCTGTTTTACGGCCTTGGCTATGCGGTGTTCAGCGTGGCGTCGGAGCTGCGCTATTATCTCTGGACCATGATGGCCGCCAGTATGGCGACGGTCGTGACGCTGGGCGACCTTCCGGCGCTGCCGCATGCGCAGCGATGGCGCGCGGGGCTGGGAATGGCCGCGCCCGCCTTTGCCGTAGCCCTGATCGCCGCCCTTGCGCGGCTGTGACAAAACATGGGCTTGCGCCCTTTCTCATGGACGCATCCTGCCCTACATGGATCGGAATGAACGCCCCCCTCTACAATAAGGACATATTGCGGCTGGCCGCGAATATTCCCCATCACAGGCGACTGCCGGACGCACAGGCGAGCGCGGAGAAACGCTCCCCCACCTGCGGATCGCGGGTAACGGCGGATGTCAGGATGGAGGCAGGACGGCTCGTTGAAATGGGGCTGGACGTGAAGGCCTGCGCGCTCGGGCAGGCTTCCGCCGCGCTGATGGCGGCGCAGGCGATCGGGCTGACGGCGGATGAACTGGCAGAGGCGCGGGATCGGCTGACCGCCTATCTGGCGGGGGAAAGCGACGATCTGGATTTCTGGCCGGGGCTGGCGGTGCTGGCTCCTGCGCGCGGCTATCCGGCACGCCATGCCTCGATCCGCCTGGGCTTCGAGGCCATTGCAGAGGCCGCGCGGATGGCGGACGCCTGATGCAGGGTTCGGCCGCTATCGTCACTGCCGCACCTGTTTCGGCCACGGATGTCCTCCTGTCCGAAGGCGTCATCCTGCTGGGCGCCGCGGTTTTGTTCGTCATGCTGTTCCGCCGCTTCGGGCTGGGCGCGGTGCTGGGCTATCTGGTCGCGGGCGCGCTGGTCGGACCGCAGGGTCTGCATCTGGTGGGCGGCGCTGAATCGAAGCTCGCCATTGCCGAGATCGGGATCGTGCTGCTGCTGTTCCTGGTCGGGCTGGAACTGCATCCGGCGCGGCTCTGGCGTTTGAAGCGCGACATATTTGCGCTGGGTATGGCGCAGGTGGTGTTGTGCGGATGCGCGCTGACTGCGATCATCTTCTACACCACCGGATTTACATGGGGAGCGGCGATCGCGCTCGGCCTTCCCCTGGCCCTGTCCTCCACGGCGCAGGTCCTGCCGGGCCTGAAAAGCAGCGGCCGGATCAATTCACCCTTCGGCGAAAAGGTCTTTTCGATCCTGCTGTTCCAGGATCTGTCGATCGTGCCGCTGATCACCATAGTCGCTGCCTTGTCGCGCAATCCAACGGATGCAGCCGGCCCTCCCGGATGGATCATGGCGGGCTATACGGTTGCCGCCATCGCCGGACTTGTGCTGACCGGGCGGTTCATCCTGCGCCCGCTATTGCATCTGGTCGGGCGGCTGGGGGAGCGGGAACTGTTCGTCGCGGTCGGACTGTTCACCGTTCTGGCTGCCGCCGCGCTGATGCATGCGCTGCATCTTTCGACCGCGCTCGGCGCCTTTGTCGCGGGCGTGATGCTCGCCGACTCGCCCTACCGGCATGAGATCGAAGCGGATGTGGAGCCGTTCCGCTCGATCCTGCTCGGCCTGTTCTTCCTGGCAGTGGGCATGGTGCTCGATCTGCGCACCGTGGCTGCCTATCCCGTTTTCGTCATCGGCATGGCGGCAGCGCTGGTCGTCACAAAGGCCGCGCTGATCACTGGCCTTGCCCGGCTGTTCGGCATGGAACGGAATCAGGCGATCGGCGCGGGGCTGCTGTTGAGCCAGGGCGGCGAATTCGGCTTCGTCCTGTTCACCCAGGCTCAGAATGCCCTGCTGATCGCACCGCAGGCCGCCAGCCTGTTCAGTGCCGTCGTCACCTTTTCCATGGCGACGACGCCCTTTCTGATGCTGTTCGCGCGAAGGCTGGAATTCGCGAGGCCCAAGGAAGGGTTGGACCTGCCCAAGCCCGACGACGCCCCCCGCGGGACAGCGATCATCGTGGGCTATGGCCGCTTCGGTCAGACCGTTGCGCAGATGCTGATGGGCCACGGCTTCGGCGTGGTGCTGATCGACAAGAAGCCCTCCCAGATCGAAGTGTCCAGCCGCTTCGACATGAAGGTCTATTATGGCGATGGCACGCGGGTCGACCTGCTGCGCCGTTCCGGTGCGGAAGAGGCGCGGCTGATCGCCTTCTGCATCGACGACCCGTCGCTCGACTCAAAAGTCTTGGAGCCGATAGCGGAGGCTTTCCCGCAGGCGGCGCTGCTGGTCCGTGCCTTTGACCGGCGGCAATTGCTGGCGCTCAAGGACATGGACCTCGCGGCCGTGGTCCGCGAAGTGTTCGAATCCGCCATCTGCATGGGCGTGCAGGCGATGCAGGCCCTGGGCGTCCCGCATGAGGAGGTCGAGGAGGTCGAGCGCCAATATCGCCAGAATGACGAGCAGCGGATGGCGGTTCAGATCGAGCATGGCAATTTGCTCGCAGCCAAAGAACTGATGTATCGACCCGGCAGGCGCATGCGGCTGATGGCGCGGGGCGATGGGGAGGAAGAGGCATGATCGGGGTTCTGGCGGCGCTGTCGGCCGCTCTGGCGATTGCTGCAGGCGCTTTCGGCGCGCATGGGGCAAGCAGCCCGCAGGCGGCGGAGTGGCTGCGCACCGGCGGAATCTATCAGTTGATCCATGCGGTAGCGGCGCTGGCAATCATGGGTGTCGCGCGCGGCCAGGCCGCACTGCTGCTGGCCGGCGCGGCGATCTTTGCCTTCACCCTCTATGCCATGGCCCTGGGCGCACCCAAATGGCTGGGCGCTGTAACTCCGATCGGGGGAAGCCTGATGATTGCGGGCTGGCTCTGGACAGGCTGGGCTTATTGGCGGGGCTGAACGCTCCCCTTGCTCCCTTCATTCCCCAAGCCTAGATTGCACTTATGGCCGATCACCACCAACACGACCATCATGAACCGTCAGGCGATAGCCTGGCCGATGCAGCCCGTGCCACGCTGGAGGCGAGCCAGGAACAATGGACGCCGATGCGCGCAGCCATTTTCGACGCGCTGGCGGCGGAGGAAACCCCTGCCTCCGCTTACGACATCGCCGATACCGTGTCGAAGGCACGGGGCAAGCGGGTGGCGCCGAACAGCGTCTATCGCATCCTCGACCTGTTCGTGAGCAACAATATCGCCATGCGGGTCGAAAGCGCCAATGCCTATATCGCCAATGTGCATCCGGGCTGCCATCACGACTGCATCTTCCTGGTGTGCAGGAACTGCAAGCAGGCGACGCATGTCGATGATGACAAGGTGACGGACAAGGTCCGCGCCGTCGCCCGCTCCGAAGGTTTCCAGCCCGAACGCCCCGTCATCGAGATATTGGGTACCTGCGCCAAGTGCGCGGCATGATGCAGACGTTGCGCTTCGTCTTGGAACGGCCTAGCGCATCAGGGAGTCTATGTCTTTCATGAATGATCGCCCTTCCACCCCGCTGCTCGATCAGGTCGTCTGGCCTGATGACCTGCGCAAGCTGCAACCCGAACAGCTTCGCCAACTGGCCGATGAACTGCGGCAGGAGGTGATCTCCGCCGTGGGGGTAACGGGCGGTCATCTGGGCTCCGGGCTTGGCGTTGTGGAGTTGACGACGGCGCTTCATTATGTGTTCGACACGCCGACCGACAGGCTGGTGTGGGATGTCGGGCACCAATGCTATCCGCACAAGGTGCTGACCGGGCGGCGGGACCGCATCCGCACGTTGCGGCAGGGCGGTGGCCTTTCCGGCTTCACCAAGCGCTCCGAGAGCGAATATGACCCGTTCGGCGCGGCGCACAGCTCGACCTCGATCAGCGCGGCCTTGGGCTTTGCCGTGGCGAACAGGATGACCGGCAGGCCGGGCAAGGCGATCGCGGTGATCGGCGACGGCTCCATGTCGGCCGGCATGGCCTATGAGGCGATGAACAATGCGCGGGAAGCGGGCAACCGGCTGATCGTCATCCTCAACGACAATGACATGTCGATCGCGCCGCCCGTGGGCGGCCTCTCGGCCTATCTCGCGCGGCTGGTGTCGAGCCGCGAGTTCCTGGGCCTGCGCGATCTCGCCAAGCGCCTGGCCCGCAGGCTGCCCCGCCCGCTGCATATCGCGGCGCGCAAGACCGACGAGTTCGCGCGCGGCATGGCGATGGGGGGCACGCTGTTCGAGGAACTGGGCTTCTACTATGTCGGTCCGGTCGACGGGCATAATCTCGACCAGCTGATCCCGGTGCTGGAAAATGTCCGCGATGCGGCCGAGGGGCCGTGCCTGATCCATGTCGTGACGCAGAAGGGCAAGGGCTATGCCCCGGCCGAAGCGGCGGCGGACAAATATCATGGCGTGCAGAAGTTCGACGTCATCACCGGCGCGCAGGCCAAGGCGCCTCCGGGACCGCCCAGCTATACCGGCGTGTTCGCGCAGGCCCTGATCGCCGAGGCACAGCGCGATCCCCGCATCTGCGCGATCACCGCCGCCATGCCTTCAGGCACGGGGCTGGACAAGTTCGCCACCGCCTTTCCCGATCGCTGCTTCGACGTCGGCATTGCCGAACAGCATGCCGTGACCTTCGCCGCGGGGCTGGCGGCGCAGGGGATGCGGCCCTTCTGCGCAATCTATTCGACCTTCCTGCAGCGCGCCTATGACCAGGTGGTGCATGACGTCGCGATCCAGAATCTGCCGGTGCGCTTCGCCATCGACCGGGCGGGCCTGGTCGGCGCGGACGGCGCCACCCATGCGGGCAGCTTCGACGTCACCTATCTGGCCACCCTGCCCCATTTCGTGGTCATGGCCGCTGCCGACGAGGCGGAACTGGTGCACATGGTCCACACCTGCGCGGTCCATGACAGCGGGCCGATCGCGGTGCGCTATCCGCGCGGCAACGGCACGGGGGTCGCCCTGCCCCAAACCCCGGAGCGGCTGGAGATCGGCAAGGGCCGGATCGTGCGCGAGGGGCGGCAGGTGGCGATCCTGTCGCTGGGCACCCGGCTGGAGGAAGCGTTGAAGGCGGCCGATGCGCTGGAGGCGAAGGGACTGTCCACCACTGTCGCCGACCTGCGCTTCGCCAAGCCGCTGGACGAGGCGATGATCCGCCGCCTCCTCACCACCCATGAGGTTGCCGTCACCATCGAGGAAGGCGCCATTGGCGGCCTTGGCGCGCATGTCCTCACGCTGGCGAGCGACCTGGGGCTGATCGACAACGGCCTGAAACTGCGGACCATGCGCCTGCCCGATATCTTCCAGGACCAGGACAAGCCCGAAAAGCAATATGCCGACGCAAGGCTCGATGCCGACGCCATCGTCCATACCGTCCTCACCGCTTTGCGGCACAACAGCGCGGGAATCGGTGCGGAAGTGCGGGCCTGATTTATGCAACCATAAGGTTGCATAAATTCTACAGCACTGCATATTGGCAACCAGGAGGTTGCCGATATGACCGATTCGATCATCAAGACCATCGAGATCGCCGCGCCCGTCGAGAAGGTTTGGGACGCGCTGATCGACCATGAGAAATTCGGAACCTGGTTCCGGGTGGCGCTGGATCAGCCCTTTGCGGTGGGTCAGGCTTCGACGGGACATATGACCTATCCCGGCTATGAGGATTATCGCTGGGAGGCGCGGATCGTGGCGATCGAGCCGATGACGCGCTTTGCCTATGAATGGCCGGCGACCGGCGGTGACAAGGCGCTGATGGAAGGCGGGGTGGCGGTGCCGGAATGGACGCTGGTGGAATTCGTGCTGGAGCCCGCGAGCACCGGAACCCGGCTGACCGTGACCGAGAGCGGCTTCGACAAGGTTCCCGAGCCCAGGCGGAGCAATGTGATGCGGTCGAATGACGGCGGCTGGGCCGAGCAGGTGAAGAATATTCGCGATTATGCCGAGGGTTGAGGATTCCCCTGCCCGATTGTTCGCGGCTTTGGGGGATGCGACGCGGCTGGGGTTGATCGGGCGGCTTTCCGATGGCGGAGAGCGGTCGATCGTCCAGCTGGGCGATGGCCTGCCGATCAGCCGTCAGGCCGTGGCCAAGCATCTGGACGTGCTGTTGGGGGCTGGGCTGGTGCGGCGGACGAAGAGCGGGCGGGAAGTGCTGTTCACCCTGCAGCCGCAAAGCCTGGCGGAGGCCCGGAACTGGCTCGACCAAGTGGAGAGCCAGTGGGAGGGGACGTTGGGCCGGTTCAAGGATTTTGTCGAGAACCAGCCCTGAGTGGCGGCTGCTATTGCTGCGGCGCGGCGGCGCGGGCGTCCTGGCCGTCGCCTTCCGGGGCGGCGATGATGTCGCGGGTGGCGGCGCCCTTGTCCACCACTTCGGTGCCCGGATCACCCGCCGAGGAGCGGATGCCAGCCGCCGCATTGACGCGGCCGGCCGCATTCAGCGTGGCGCTTTCGCCGGGGCTGCGGGGGGCTGGGCCGCCGAACATGGCTTCCATGGCGGCCTTGCTCGAATCGATGGAAGCGGCGGCCGGGGTGCCCGGCGCGGGCGGGACCAGCGCATAATCGGGCGGTATCACCAGCGGAGCCTGGCGCGCCACGGAGAACTCGTCGGGGCGGGCACGGCTGAACAGACCGCCGCCACCGCCGCCACCGCCGCAAGCGGACAACATCGAAATCAGGCCAGCGGCGAGGATCAATTTACGCATTAGTTCAATGACTCCGTCTTTGCGCCCTTCTCGCGCAGCAGAAGCGCCCGCGCAAGCAGGATCAGCACGCCGAAAGTGATGGCCGCGTCGGCCAGGTTGAAAATCAGGAAAGGCCGCCATTCGCCGAAATGCAGGTCGGCATAGTCGACGACATAGCCAAGGCGCACCCGATCGACGATATTGCCGATGGCGCCGCCCAGCACGAGGCCGAGCGCCGCGACATCCTGCCGCGCCCTTTCGCGCCACATCCACACGCCCACGAACCCGGCGATCAACATGGTCATGCCGACGAGGATCCAGCGCATCATGTTGGTGTCGGCATGGAAGAAACCCATCGAAACGCCGCGATTTTCCAGCCAGCGCAGGCGGAAGATCGGCAGGATTTCAATGCCCTCGTCCATCCGGCTTTTCAGCGCCAGCGGATAGGTGACGGTATATTTCACCAGCTGGTCGAGCGCGAGCGTGACGATCGCCACGGTCAGGCCCAGCGGACGGTGGTTGACGGCCGTCATCAGCAAGCTGCCGGAGAAGATTTGGGTGACATAGGTGACACGATGAGAAGCTGCAAAGCCGCCATTTTTTTCCTATTTTCCTACAGGCCCCGAAAGGCCCGGTGCCTATAGCGCAGTCCGGGCCGTGTAGGACAGGTTTTTTGCCTTATGCTTTCAGCACCCCGTCGCAGCGGTCGCAGAGCGCTCCGTCTTCCTCGACTTCCGGCAGCAGGCGCCAGCAGCGGCCGCATTTGTGCCATTCGCTGGGCTTGACGACGATGCCGTCGCCCTTGCCCATCTCGACGCGGGCGACGATGGCGATTTCCGCGAAATCGACGCCGCCCGTGGCCAGCAATTCGCCCATGGTGACGTCGGCCTCCAGGCTGGAGCGGACGATCTTTTCCCGGCGCAGCGGTTCGATCGCTTCGTTGACCTGGTCGCGCTGGTTGCGCAGTTCGGTCCATTTGGCATCGAGCGCCTCGTCGAGCCATGCCGCATCGACCTGCGGCCATTCGAGGAAATGGACGCTTTCGTCAGGGTCCGGATAGCGGCTTTGCCAGACTTCCTCGGCGGTGAAGGGGATGATCGGCGCGGCGTAGCGGACCAGCGCGTGGAACAGCGTGTCGAGCACGGTGCGATAGGCACGGCGCTTGGGGTCCGGCTTCGCGTCGCAATAGAGGCAGTCCTTGCGAATGTCGAAGAAGAAGGCCGAGAGGTCGCTGTTGGCGAAATCCATCAGCGCGCGGGTGTAGCGGCTGAATTCCAGCCAGTTCTCGCTGTCTGCCGCCTTGTCCACCACGCCCTTCAATTCGGCGTCGAGCCTGGCCAGCAGATGGAGCATGTAGCGCTCCAGTTCCGGCATCTCGGCCGGGGCGAGCCTCTCCTCTTCCGAAAAATCGGAAAGAGCGCCCAGCAAGTAGCGGAAAGTGTTGCGAAGCTTGCGATAGGCGTCGGACGAACCGGCCAGCACTTCCTTGCCGATGCGGACATCGTCGAAATAGTCGGTGCTGGCGACCCAGACGCGCAAAATATCCGAGCCGCTCTCCGCGATGACCTTCAGCGGATCGACCACATTGCCGAGGCTCTTCGACATCTTCCGGCCTTGCCCGTCCAGCGCGAAGCCGTGGGTGAGGACCGCGTCATAGGGCGCGCGGCCGCGGGTGCCGCTGCTTTCGAGCAGGGAGGACTGGAACCAGCCGCGATGCTGGTCGGAGCCTTCCAGATAGAGGTCGGCGCGGGCATCGGGACCGTAGCGGCCCTCGACCACGAAGCTGTGGGTCGAGCCGCTGTCGAACCAGACGTCGAGAATGTCGTTCACGACCTCATAGTCGCCCAGGTCGTAATCGGGGCCGAGCAGCGCCTGATGGTCGGCGCCGAACCATGCATCGGCTCCTGCGCCCCTGAACGCTTCGATGATGCGGGCGTTCACTGCCTTGTCGACGAGATATTCGCCGGTCTTGCGATGGACGTAGAGGGCGATGGGGACGCCCCATGCACGCTGGCGGGAGATCACCCAGTCGGGGCGGCCCTCCACCATCGAGCGGATGCGGTTGATCGAGCGTTCCGGCACCCAGCGTGTGTGTTCGATGGAGTTGAGGGCGAGTTCGCGCAGGGTGGCGGCGTTGTCGCCCTCACCCTTCCCACTCGCTGACGCGAGCGGGCCCCTTCCCTCTCCCACAAGGGGAGAGGGATTCCACGGCGCGCTTTGCGCGCCGATCTCCGGGCTGCGACCTGCCCCCGGCAGGTCGCTGTTCGCCCTACGATCCATGGGGATGAACCATTGCGGGGTGCAGCGGAAGATGATCTTCGCCTTCGAGCGCCAGCTATGGGGGTAGCTGTGTTTGAAGTCGTCGGAGGCCGCCAGAAGCCCGCCCGCTTCGCGCAGGTCGGTGCAGATCGGGCCGTCCTTGCCGACGAATTTGGGGTTGATGACCGATCCCTGGCCACCGAGCCAGAGCCAGTCCTCGCGATATTTGCCGTCATTCTCAACCGCGAAGACCGGGTTGATGCCGTTCGCCTTGCAGAGCGCGAAGTCGTCCTCGCCATGGTCGGGCGCCATGTGGACAAGGCCCGTGCCCGCGTCGGTGGTGACGAAATCACCCGCGAGGAACGGGCGCGGCCTGGCGAAAAAGCCGCCGAGATGGTGCATCGGGTGGCGGGCGACAGCTCCGGCAAGTTGGGAGCCACGCACGAAGCTGTCGATGCTCCAGACGCCAACAACTTCGGGACTTTCAACACCGCGAAGAGCCGCATCAGCGCGCTTTTGAAAGGCTGCGATCAGTTCCGTTGCGATCAAGAAGCGGCCAAGCAAATTGCCGTCATGGCCCGTGCAGGACGTGACCGCATAATCCACCTCCGGCCCGTAAGCCAAAGCCTGATTGACCGGGATCGTCCAGGGCGTCGTCGTCCAGATCACCGCATGGGCGCCGACCAGTTCGGGCGCGTTCGGCGCTTCGACGATCTCGAACGCCACGTCGATCTGGGTCGAGACGATGTCCTCATATTCGACCTCCGCCTCGGCCAGCGCGGTCTTTTCGACCGGGGACCACATGACGGGCTTGGCGCCGCGATAGAGCTGGCCGCTTTCCGCGAATTTCAGCAGTTCGCCGACGATGGTGGCTTCGGCGTCGAACTTCATGGTGAGATAGGGATCGTCCCAGTCGCCCATGACGCCCAGGCGCTTGAACTGTTCCTTCTGCACGCCGACCCACTTGTCCGCATAGGCGCGGCATTCGGCACGGAATTCCTGCGCGGGAACCTCGTCCTTGTTCTGCTTCTTCTTGCGATATTCCTCCTCGATCTTCCATTCGATCGGAAGGCCGTGGCAGTCCCAGCCGGGGACATAGGGCGCGTCCTTGCCGAGCAGGGACTGGCTGCGGACGATGATGTCCTTCAGCACCTTGTTCATCGCATGGCCCATATGGATGTCGCCATTGGCATAGGGCGGGCCGTCGTGGAGGATGAAGCGTTCGCGGCCCTTCCGCCGCTCGCGCAGACGCCCGTAGAGGTCCATTTCCTCCCAGCGCGCCAAAATGGCCGGTTCCTTCTGCGCGAGGCCTGCTTTCATCGGAAAGTCGGTGACGGGCAGGAAAACGGTGCTCTTATAGTCTTTTTCTTGGCTGGGCTGGTCGGTCATTGGGGTCCGCGCGGTTTAGCTATATGCTGATTTATCGCGCGGCATTAGGCGAGGCGGGGCGTTCCCGCAAGGATTTGCCGCGCATCGTCGCAGTCCCTGGCAATGGCGGCCATCAGCGGGTCGAGGCCGTCATATTTCGCTTCGGGGCGGAGGAAGTGGATGAGCTGGACTTCGATCCGCTGGTCGTAGAGGCTTTCGGCGAAGTCGAAGAAATGCGGCTCCAGCAATTCCTTGGGCGGGTCGAAGCTGGGCCGGATGCCGAGATTGGCGGCGCCGTCCAGGATGCGGCCGTCCGCCAGCAGCCCGCGCACGGCGTAGATGCCATAGGCCGGGCGCAGATAATGGCCAAGGTCGATATTGGCGGTCGGGAAGCCGATGGTGCGGCCGAGCTTGTCGCCATGCTGGACGACGCCCTCTATGGTGAAGGGGCGGGTCAGCAGGCGGGTGGCGGTGGCGCAGTCGCCCGATCTGAGCGCCTGGCGGATGCGGGTGGAGGAGATGACCTCTCCGTCCGCGCCGGTGACGGGGGAGACGGCCTGCGCGGTGAGGCCGAGCGACGCGCCCAGCCCGGCCAGGGTTTCGATGGTGCCCGCACGGTCCTTGCCGAAGGTGAAGTCCTCGCCGGTGACGACGCCCGCGACACCCCAGTCGGCCAGCAGGCGGACGAAGGCCATGGGGTCCAGCGCGGCCAGTTCGCGGGTGAAGTCGAACACCAGCATGGCGTCGGCCCCCGCCCTGGCGAACAGGCGTTCGCGCTGGTCGAGCGTGGTGAGGCGGAACCAGGGCGTGTCCGGGCGGAAAAGCCGCATCGGGTGCGGATCGAAGGTGGCGATGATGGCGGGGCGGCCCTGCGCACGGGCAAGCTCCATCGCGCGGCGGGCGACCGCCTGATGCCCGGCGTGAAATCCGTCGAAATTCCCCAGCGCCATGATGCTGCCGCGCAGATGGGCTGGCATCGGGTCGCTGCTGTGCAGCCGCTCCATGAGGCGCGCTATAGGGGCGCGTCCGGCCGCTGGCAATGCGCGGCGGCTCGCAAAAAGGTGACGAAGCTGTAGGCGGGGCGGCCATGTTCCGCCGGATGATCCTGCCGGGCGCTCTCCTGCCAGTCGGCGGGGTCGGGATAGGCGATGCGGGTGTCGCCTTCCGCATCGGCATGGACTTCGGTGAGTTCGATGCGGTGCGCGAGGGGGAGGAAGAGGCTGTAGATTTCTGCGCCGCCGATGACGGCGACGGTGGGGGCGGCGGCCTGCAATATGGCGTCCTGCGGGCTGTGGGCGGTTTCGGCGCCCTCCCCTGTCCAACCCCTGTCGCGGGTGAGGACGATGTGGCGGCGGCCGGGCAGCAGGCCGGGCAGGCTGTCGAAGGTCTTGCGGCCCATCACCATGGGGTGGCCGAGGGTGAGCGCCTTGAAATGCTTGAGGTCGGCGGGCAGGCGCCAGGGCAGGTCGCCGTCCTTGCCGATCACGCCATTGTCGGCGCGGGCGAGGATGAGGACGATTTCAGGGCTTTGGGTCACAGGGTCAGGCGGGTGACGTGGCCCATCTTGCGGCCGGGGCGGGCTTCATGCTTGCCGTAGAGGTGCAGATGGTTGGCCGGGTCGGACAGGATCTGCAGCCAGTCATTGGCCTGCGCGCCGATCAGATTGCGCATCTCGACCCTGGTGGCGGCAAGGCCGGTGTCGCCCAGCGGCAGGCCGCAGATCGCGCGGACATGGTTTTCGAACTGGCTGGTGAGCGCGCCTTCGATGGTCCAGTGGCCGCTATTGTGGACGCGCGGGGCCATTTCGTTGAAGACCGGGCCGTCGGCGCTGGCGAAGAATTCCAGCGTCAGGACGCCGACATAGTCGAGGGCGTCGGCGACCTTCGACGCCAGGGCGCGGGCTTGCGCAAGCTGGCCTTCGATCAGGGGACCGGCGGGGACGGTGGAGGTATCGAGAATGCCGTCCCTGTGGGCATTGGCCGCGCTGTCCCAGAAGCGGATTTCGCCGTCGGCGCCGCGTACGAGGATGACCGAATATTCCTGCGCGAAGGTGACGAAGCCTTCGAGGATGGCGCTCTGGCGGCCTATCGCGTTCCACGCGCCGACCGCGTCGCCGGGGTCGGACAGGCGCGCCTGGCCCTTGCCGTCATAGCCCATGCGATTGGTCTTGAGGATCGCCCTGCTGCCGATCTGGTCGAGCGCTCCCTCCAGGTCGTCCAGGCTTTCGACCGGGGCGAAGGGCGCGGTCAGGCCGCCGAGATCGCAGACGAAGCGCTTTTCGGCGAGACGGTCCTGCGCGACGCGCAGCGCCTGGGCGCCGGGGCGGACGAGGCCGTGGGTGGCGAGGACCTCGACAGCCGCAGGATCGATATTCTCGAATTCATAGGTGACGACATCCACGCCGTCCGCGAAGGCCGCTAGGGCGGCGGCATCCTCATAGGCGCCCTGGGTCCAGCGCGGGGAAACATCGGCGGCAGGGCCGCTGCTTTCCGGGGCGTAGATATGGGTGCAATAGCCAAGCTGCGCGGCGGCGATCGCGATCATGCGGCCCAGCTGGCCGCCGCCGAGTATGCCGATGGTGGAGCCGGGCGGGATGATGGTCATCTTATTCGGGGGTTTCCGCTACGTCGTTGGTCTGCTTTTCACGCCAGGCGTCGAGGCGTCCGGCCAGGGCTGCGTCGGTGGTGGCGAGGATCGAGGCGGCGAAGAGCGCGGCGTTGATCGCGCCGGGCTTGCCGATGGCGAGCGTGCCGACGGGGATGCCGCCGGGCATCTGGACGATGGAGAGCAGGCTGTCCATGCCCTTCAGCGCCTTGGATTCGACGGGGACGCCCAGCACCGGCAGGCGGGTCATGGAGGCGGTCATGCCGGGAAGGTGCGCGGCGCCGCCAGCGCCCGCGATGATGACCTTGAGGCCGCGGCCGACCGCGCCCGTGGCGTAATCATAGAGGCGCTGGGGGGTGCGGTGGGCGGAGACGACCTTGCATTCATGGGCGACGCCGAGCGCTTCCAGCGTTTCGGAGGCGTGGCGCATCGTTTCCCAGTCGGAACGGCTGCCCATGATGATGCCGACTTCCACGGCTTGCATTGCCCCGGTCATTCTTCCCTGTGCTTTCCTTGGAATGGCGGAAAGCAAAGCCCCTTAGCGGGAGGACCGCGAAGGGGCAACGCCTTTAACGGAGGGTTTCTCAGCGTTCCGAGAGATAATAGCGGTGCCGGGCCGTCAGGTCGTCGTTGAGGTCATAGACGATCGGCTGGCCGGTCGGGATTTCCAGTTCGGTGATCTCGTCATCGGGGATGTTCGAGAGATGCTTGACCAGCGCGCGGAGCGAATTGCCGTGGGCGGAGATGAGAACGCGCTTGCCGGCCTTGAGGTCGGGGGCGATGCGTGCCTCCCAATAGGGCAGCACGCGGGCGATGGTGTCCTTCAGGGATTCCGTCGAGGGAATGGGGATGCCCGCGTAACGGCGGTCCTTCGACAGGTCGAATTCGCTGCCCGCCTCCAGCGGCGGCGGGGGCACGTCGAAGCTGCGGCGCCAGATCTTGACCTGCGCGTCGCCATGCCTGGCCGCCGTCTCCGCCTTGTCGAGACCGGTGAGGCCGCCATAATGGCGCTCATTGAGGTGCCAGTCCTTTTCGACCGGGAGCCAGAGGCGGCCCATTTCCTCCAGCGCCAGGTTCAGCGTCTTGATCGCGCGGGTCTGGACCGAGGTGTAGCACTGGTCGAAGTCCAGCCCCTTCTGCGCCATCAGGCGGCCCGCGGCGCGAGCCTCCTCCGCGCCCTTCTCGGTCACGTCCACATCCCACCAGCCGGTGAAACGGTTTTCGAGGTTCCAGGCCGACTGGCCGTGACGGATGAGGACGAGCGTGGGCATGAAGCGTGTCTCCTGCACGAAAAGCCATGAGTTGCGCCCTCCCATAACGTGGGATTCGTCCGGCGCAAGCTTGTGCGGCTCCCGCCCGCCACCACATTGCAGTCGATCCGCCGATGGGTTAGCCCTCTCGGGCGTTTAAGGAAGGAACCGGCATCTTGGCTTTTGTGAAGGGCGTGTGGCGCATCCTGGTGGCGATCAAGGACGGGCTGGTGCTGCTGTTCCTGCTGCTGTTCTTCGGGGCGCTTTATGCGGCGCTGTCCTGGTCGCCCAGGCCTGCCCAGAATGTGAGCAGCGGCGCATTACTGCTGAAACTGGACGGCAGCATCGTCGAGCAGCCTTCGGATGTCGATCCGATGGCGCTGCTGACCGGCTCCAAAGACAAGGCAAGGGAATATGGCCTTGCCGACATCGTCGCCGCGCTGGACGCCGCGAAGGACGATGGCAAGGTCAAGGCGGTGGTGCTGAACCTCGACGGCTTTGCGGGCGGGGGGCAGGTCGCGCTGGCACGGGTCGGCAAGGCGCTGGACGCGGTGCGCGCGGCGAAGAAGCCGGTCTTCGCCTTTGCCACCATCTATAGCGACGACAGCTATCAACTGGCCGCCCATGCGACCGAAAGCTGGGTCGATCCGCTGGGCGGGGTGGCGATCATTGGCCGGGGCGGATCGGGGCTCTATTATAAGGGTCTGATCGACAAGCTGGGCGTCAACACCCATGTCTATCGCGTCGGCACCTACAAGAGCTTTGTCGAGCCGTTCACGCGGACGGGCCAGTCGCCCGAAGCGAAGGAAGCCAATCAGGCGCTCGCCCATGCGCTGTGGGAGGATTGGCAGCAGGACGTCGCCAAGGCCCGGCCGAAAGCGAAGCTGGCGGCCTATGTCAGCAATCCGGCGGCGCTGGCGCAGTCCGCGGGCGGCAATCTGGCCAAGGCGGCGCTGAATGCGGGGTTGGTGGACAAGCTGGGCGACGAGGCGGCGTTCGGCGCGCGGGTGGCGGAGGTTGCGGGCGATGCGCCGGACGAGAAGACCGGGGATTTCGCGAGCATCGATCTTCGAAAATATATGAAGGCGCACAAGCCCGCCAATGGCGGCGACATCGGCGTGCTGACCATCGCGGGCGATATCGTCGATGGCGAGGCTGGCCCCGGCACGGCGGCGGGCGACACGATTTCGGCGCTGCTGCGCAAGGCGCTGGCCGAGAAGGACCTGAAGGCACTGGTGGTGCGGGTCGATTCGCCGGGCGGGTCGGTGATGGCGTCGGAAAAGATCCGCAGCGCCATCATGGCCGCCAAGTCCGACGGGCTGCCCGTCGTCGTTTCCATGGGCAATGTCGCGGCGAGCGGCGGCTATTGGGTGTCGACGCCCGCTGACGTCATCTTTGCCGAGCCGGACACGATCACCGGCTCCATCGGCGTGTTCGGCATCATCCCGAGCTTCGAGGGGACGCTGGCGAAAATCGGCGTCACCACCGATGGCGTGAAGACGACGCCGCTGTCGGGGCAGCCCGATGTGGTCGGCGGCACGACGCCGGAATTCGACCGGATCATGCAGATGGGAGTCGAGGATATTTACGGCCGCTTCGTCGGGCTGGTCGCACAGTCCCGGCGCAAGACGCCGCAGCAGATCGACGCGATCGCGCAGGGCCGCGTGTGGGACGGCGGCACGGCGCGGCAGATCGGGCTGGTGGATCGCTTCGGCGGGCTGGAGGATGCGATTGCCGAGGCCGCGAAGCTGGCGAAAGTCGATCCGGGCAAGGCCAGACCCTATCGCATCGAGAAGGAGCCGGACAAGTTCGCCGAGTTCATCCAGTCGGTGATGGAACGCGAGGAGGATGACGATGCCGGGGCGTCGGGTAGCCGGATGGGGCGCGATCTGCTGGGACGGCAGGCGATCGTGCAGCGCAACTGGGCGTTACAGGCCGTGGCCGACGTGCGGGCGCTGGTGAACGGCGCGGGCGTGCGGGCGGACTGCCTGGAGTGCCGGGGCTATGGCGCACCGCGGGTGGCCAAGGCGGCGGATGGGCATGGGATGTGGGCGATGCTGGTGGGACTGTTGAAGGGCTGAGGGGTTTCGGCCATCAACCGTCACCCCGGACCTGATCCGGGGTCCCGCTTCTTCGTTCGTAGCCCATAAGAAAGAAAGCAGGATGCCGGGCCAAGCCCGGCATGACGAAGGGGTTCTGGCTTAAAACGACCATTTTTCGCCGTTAAGCCATAAGCCCCTCATCCTAATTGCAGACCTTCCGTTTTATCCGCTAATCTCGTCCAGCTGAGGGAACAGACGGAATGCGGAAAATTAGTTGGTTCGCGTTGGCAGCACCGGCTCTGCTCATGGCATGCGCTCGCCCTATTCATGATCAATCCACCCTTCACGAGGTTCGGATCGAGGCTCAAACGCTGATCAAGAACGCCGCAACGAAGGCTCAGATAACCGTCCCGAAGAGCAAATGGCCGCAGACAATCGCAAGCCTAAATCCTAAAAGCATCACCGTTCTCGCAGATGGCGTGGATATACTCATCATACCGAGTTTCGACGGGGGCTCGGGGTATTTTATTCCACTAAAAGAGCGGGAAATTCCGGAACCGAAGGGCAGGTTCGCGACCGTAAGCCAAGGCGTCTATTGGTATCATCCCTATTGATCGTCTGCTTTCTTTCACCCTCGCGATGGCAGCAGGTAATCTCAAGCAACTCAGCAGCCGGCGACCCGCTTTTGTCGCTCAGCGCATTTTTGGAACGCGCCTAAAGCGGCCATGGCGGTGGGCGTACGAAGCATGATAATCAGGGGAATGCCAATCCCGCTCGCGAAAACGCTACCCTACACGCTGCATACAAATAGAGAGTTGGGCATGATGCTCGATCGAGCGAAGCCCTTAGCAGTTTTTGCTGATGGCGAGGGCCAGTTTCCAGAAGCGGTTGAACGCTATCTGAGGCTATTTGATCGACATGTCGCTGATGGTCGGTTCATTCGACGAGACCATTTCTCGCCGCCCATTGAAGGGCGCAGCTACACGCTGCACCATATCTTCTTTGCTTTGCCTGGGGAGCAATGGCGGATCGATGAAATGATTGAACTCAAATCAAGCCTCAGTTGGTCGCGCGATCACGAACGGCGGGAGGGCGAACTCCTCGGATATGAGGATTGGATGAACGACCATTTTCTTGATCGCTTCTATGCAAAGCCGAACGTTTGAAAACCGACCCTTATCGTCATCCCCGCCTGCACGGTAATGACCAAGGAAGAATAAGGCCCAAATCGACATTCACTCCTGCGCCTGCTTGTAGAGCGGCAGGCCAAGGCCGCGGCGGATGGCGATGGCGCGCAGCAGGAAACCGAGCAGCGCAGCGATCACGCCCGCGACGGGCACCTCCATGCCGCCCCAGCGCAACGCCACGAACAGGCCCGACGCCAATGCCGCGGCCGTGACATAGAGTTCCGGGCGCAGCAGGATCGAGGGTTCATGCGCCAGCAGGTCGCGCATGATGCCGCCGACGCAGCCGGTGACGACGCCCATCATCGCCGCCACGAAGGGCGGAACGCCGTAGCCCAGCGCCTTGGCCGCGCCGTAGACGGCGAAGGCGGCGAGACCTATCGCATCGAGCCAGTCGAGCGCGCGGTCGCTCCAGAGGCGGCGGGGCGTGAACCAGACGAGCAGCGCCGCGATCATGCAGGCTATGGCGGGCACGGCGTCATGGACCCAGAAGACCGGCGCGCCGATCAGCAGGTCGCGGACCGTGCCGCCCCCCACCCCCGTGACCAGCGCGAAGAAGGCGAAGGTGACGAGGGTCTGGCGCAGGCGGGCGGCGGCCAATGCGCCGGAGGCGGCAAAGACGAAGGTGCCGGTGATGCTCAACGCTTCGAGGACCGGGCCGATCTGCGGCGGGAAAGTGGCGGGAGATTGCATGGCGCCCGCTAGGACGGATCGACATTCGGCCCTGAGGGCCTGCAAATGGCAGCTTTTCCGCGCTTCGGGTGCTCACGGAGGATTTGTCCGCCGCGCTCCGGGTCACGAAAAATCACCATTTCCGGCTCCTCATCTTCTGAATGTCGATCCGTCCTAATGCTCCCCCGCCGCCCCTGTCGAGAAATTTGGCTTTTCCGGTTCAGGCAGCGGCGTTCACCACTAGCCCGGAATTGCTGCTGTCCGACGAGCTGGAAGTCGTGCTGCTCGTGCTGGTGCTGCCATAGGTCGAACTGGAAAGGCTGCTGCGAAGCTGTTGCAGAAAGGCGATCAGCGTATCGAGCTGCTGGGTCGCGTCGGCCGTGTCCGTAGTCCCGGTCGATCCATCGTCGCTGGCGGACGAGGGCGGCGGCGCATGATGGTGGTGATGTCCCACGCCCTGCACGCCCGTTTCCTGACCATCCGCGCCATCCACGCCATCGGGGCCATCGGGACCACCGGGACCATCGGGACCATCCGCAGCGCCACGGCCCTGCGCGAAGAAGCCCTGCAATTCCTTGGCTTGGTCGGTCGTCAGAGTACCTGCATCCACTTGTTGCTGGATCAGGTCGTCGATACGGTCCTTGATGCCCGATGTCGGCTTCCCATCGCTGGACGCCAGGCTTTTATCGATATTGTCCAGCGCGGATTCGAGCGCGGTCTGATCGGCAGTGCTGATCGAACCGGCCGAAGCCGCGGCTGAAATGCGGGAATCCATCATGGCCCGCGGTGAATTGAACTGACTTGAAACAATCGATGTCATCTCGGTTTCTCCTTGATGACCCTCCCACCCCGTCCCGTGCCTAGCAGGGCGTGGTTAAGGTGAGGTAAACCAAGGTCAGGCCAGCTCTACCCATTGCGATTGAACGCCTGTCACCGGGCGAGTTCAGCCTCGATCGTGGCGAGCAGAGCCGCGTCGTCCGGCGCGGTCGTGGGGGCGAAGCGCGCCGCGACGCTGCCATCCTTCGCGATCACGAACTTCTCGAAATTCCAGAGGACTTCAGGTTCCGGATTCGGGGTGAGGCCATATCCCTTCAGCCGTTCGCGGAAGGTGTCGCCGTCGCCCTGCGCCTTGGGCTGGGCGCTGGTGAGGGCGGCGTAGAGCGGGTGCTTTTCCGGGCCGGTGACGACGATCTTTTCGAACATGGGGAAATCGACGCCGAAATTGGTGGTGCAGAAGGTCGCGATCTCGTCATTGCTGCCCGGTTCCTGCGCGCCGAAATCATTGGCGGGGAAGCCGGCGACGACCAGCCCCTTGTCCTTGTAATCGCTGTAGAGCTTTTCGAGGCCCTCATATTGCGGGGTCAGGCCGCATTTGGACGCGACATTGACCGCCAGCACGACCTTGCCCGCATAGTCGGCCAGGCTGGCGTCGGCGCCCTTGATGGTCTTGAGCGGAATTTGCTGGATATCGGTCATGTCTTTTCTCCTGACAGGGCGCGGTCAGATGGCGGCGCCGAAAATCTTGCCCACGGCGGAGGTGGCGAGCATCGCGAAAACGCCCCAGAAAACCACGCGGGCGACGGACCGCGCCATGCCGCCACCGCCCAGCCGCGCGCCCACATAGCCCAGCAGGGCGAGGCAGAGCAGCGAGGTCACGGCAACGACGGCGATGGCATGGGATGGATTGGCGACGGCGGCCAGCACCGGGGCGATGGCGCCGACGGAAAAGGTCGCGGCGGAGGTCAGCGCGGCCTGGATCGGGCGCGCGGTGCTGATTTCCGAAATGCCGAGCTCATCGCGCGCATGGGCGGCCAGCGCGTCGGCATTCATGAGCTGCGTCGCTACTTGCCCGGCCAGTTCCGCCGTCAGGCCGCGATCGACATAGATGTCGCGCAATTCCTGCCACTCGACATGAGGTTGCTGCGCCAAGGCCTTCTTTTCCTTGGCCAGATCGGCGCGCTCCGTATCGGACTGGGCGCTGACCGAGACATATTCGCCCGCCGCCATCGACATGGCGCCCGCCACCAGCGCGGCGATGCCGGACAGGAGGACGGTCTGGCTGGACGCACCCGAGGCGGCGATGCCTGTCAGCAGGCTGGCGGTCGACACGATGCCGTCATTCGCACCCAGCACCGCCGCGCGGAGCCAGCCCACGCGGTTGACATAATGGACCGCGTGATGGCCGTCGATCACATCATCGTCCTGCATCGTGGCCGACTGTTCCATCCGCTATTCCCTTGATCGTGCCCATGGCTACCAGATGACGGGATCGGCGCAAGAGCTTCCGGCCAATCCCTGTTCAGGCACCCAGCCCTTCCGCCTTTTCCGCCAGTTCCAGCCAGCGTTCCTCGGCGGCGTCCTTGTCCGCCCGGGCCTGTTCTATCGCCCTGGTGAGCGCATCGAATTTTTTGGGGTCGCGGCTGTAAAGGCTCGGGTCGGCCAGCGCTTCCTCATCGCGGGCAATGGCGGCCTCGATCTCCTCTATGCGTTTGGGCAGCAGGTCGAAGTCGCGCTGGTCCTTGTAACTGAGCTTGGTCGAAGCGGTGCGGGGCGGTGGCGGGGCGGCGGTTTTCTTTTCGGCCCTGGGCGCGTTGCGGGGCTGGCGCTTGGCCACCCAGTCGGCATAGCCGCCGACGATCACGTCGATCGTGCCGGAACCGTCGAGCCCCAGGGTCACCGTCACCGTGCGGTCGAGGAAATCGCGGTCGTGGCTGACGATCAGGACGGTGCCGTCATAGTCGGCGATCACCTCCTGCAAGAGGTCGAGCGTTTCGAGATCGAGGTCGTTGGTCGGTTCGTCGAGCACCAGCAGGTTCGATTCGCGGGCGAATTCCCGTGCGAAGAGCAGGCGGGACCGTTCGCCGCCCGACAGCGTGCCGACGCGGGCCTCCGCCAGCGAGGGATCGAAGAGAAATTCCTTGAGATAGCCGTGGACATGCTTGCGGGTGCCGCGCACGTCGATCCAGTCGCCGCCCTCGGCCAGCACGTCCCTTACCCGCTTGTCGGGCTGCATCAGGCTGCGCTGCTGATCGATGAAGATCATGTCGAGCGATTTCGCCTGCCTGACCTGGCCGCTGTCGGGCGCGAGTTCGCCGGTCAGCAGTTTCAGGAGCGTGGTCTTGCCCGCGCCGTTGCCGCCGACGATGCCGATGCGGTCGCCGCGCTGGATGCGGAGCGAGAAGTCCTTGATGACGGTGCGGTCCCCGAACCCCTTGGTGACATGTTCGGCGGTGATGACGCTCTTCGTCTTGCTGTCGTCGGCGGCGACGGCGATCTTCGCGACGCCCTGCGGCCCGACCATGGCGGCGCGCTGGGCGCGCATTTCGTGGAGTTTCGCGAGGCGGCCCTGGTTGCGCTTGCGCCGGGCGGTGACGCCGCGCTCCAGCCAATGGGCCTCGATCTTGAGCTTGGCGTCGAGTTTCTCGGCCGCGCGGGCCTCCTCGGCATAGACGGCTTCCATCCATTCGTCGAAACCGCCGAAGCCGATTTCGTTGCGGCGGATGCCGCCCCGGTCCAGCCAGAGCGTCTGGCGCGTGAGGCGGGTCAGGAAGGCGCGGTCGTGGCTGATGACGATGAAGGCGCCATTATAACGGCCAAGCCAGACTTCCAGCCAGTCGATCGCGTCGATGTCGAGATGGTTGGTCGGCTCGTCCAGCAGCAGCAGGTCGGGCTCGCTCGCCAGCGCGCGGGCGATCGCGGCGCGGCGGCGTTCGCCCCCCGATGCGGTGGCGGCCTCGCGGTTGAGGTCGGTGCCGAGCTGGCTGGCGATCGCCTCCACCTCGTGGGCGGGCGGGGCGAACTGGCCCGCCAGCGCGAAGTCGCGCAGCGTGGCGAAGCCGCTGACGTCGGGGTCCTGCTCCAGCATGATGACACGCGCGCCGGGGCGGACCGAGCGGGTGCCTTCGTCAGGCTCGATCCGGCCGGCGATCAGCTTCAGCAGCGTCGTCTTGCCCGCGCCGTTGCGGCCGATCAGCGCCAGCCGGTCCCGTTCGCCGACGAAAATGTCGAGATTGCGGAAAAGCCAGTGGGTGCCCTGGGAAAGGCCGAGATTTTCGAAGGAGAGAATGGGAGCCGCCATGGCCGTGCAGCTAGGGCTTTGGCGCCCCGGGGGCAAGAGGGGGAACCGGAAGCTGTCGCCATGCTTTCAACGCATGTCAGCATCCGTTCATCGCAAGCGTCACAAAAGGACGCATAGCTTTTTGAGGAGAAAGCCCTGTGAAATCAATGATCGCCCTGATGGCCCTGGGAGCCGCCCTGCCCGTCAGCGCCCTGGCCCAGACCAGCGTCAACATCGCCGAGACTGCGCCGATCGTCACGCTGAACGTTACGGAAACGGTCGACGTCGCGCCCGATATCGCCACCGTCGGCACTGGCGTTCAGACACGCGCCCAGACCGCGGCACAGGCGATGCGCGACAATGCGGTGCAGATGGACAAGCTGATCGCCGCGCTGGCGAAGGCGGGAATCGCGAAGAAGGATATCCAGACCAGCGGCATCAACCTGTCGGCGCAATATGACTATAGCAACCGGGACGGCCAGCCGAGCGGGCCGCGCTTCATCGGCTATGAGGCGTCGAACCAGCTTTCGGTCAAGCTGCGCGACATCAAGAAGGTCGGCACGCTGCTCGACACGATGGTCGAGGCGGGTGCCACCAATGTGAGCGGGCCGAGCTTTTCGATCGACGATCCGCGCCCGATGCTGATGCAGGCGCGGGCCACCGCGCTCAAGACCGCCAAGGCGCAGGCGGATTTCTATGCGCAGGCGGCGGGCTATCGCACGGCACGGCTGGTTTCGCTTTCGGAAAGCAACAGCGGCGGCCAGCCGCCCATGCCGATGATGGTGAGGGCGCAGTTCAAGGCGGATTCGGCGCCCGCGACGCCGGTGGAGCCAGGACAGGTCGGATCGTCGGTGACGCTGACCGTACAATATGCGCTGGAGAAATAAGGGTAGACCGCCGCTTCGCCCAATGCCCGGCACCATTCACCACCTGTTCAATGGTGCCGGGCTATGCCATGTCTCATGATGATGCGTAGAAAGCTGATCCTGGGCCTTTCGGCCATTGCGACGGTTTCCGTTCTGAATCCGGGCGCTTATCCGGCCGCCCATGCCGCGGGCCAGCGCGACGAGCAGGATGCCGCGCGGCGGGCGATGCTGGACGGGCAGGTCATGCCCTTTTCCCTTATCAAGCGCCGGGTCGACGCCGCCATGGGCGGCGCCACCTATCTGGGCAGCGAATTCAACCCCTCCTCCAACCGCTATCGCCTGAAATATGTGAAGGACGGCAAGGTGGTATGGGTTGATGCGGACGGTCGCACCGGCGATATAATCGGCTGGGCGCGCTGAACGGCGTGCCAGCCTTGACCTTTAGGCATAACAAGAGAAACGGGGCCATATGCGTCTGCTGATCGTCGAAGATGAACCGAGCCTTGGGCAACAGCTGCGGAACACGCTGGAAGGCGCGGGCTATGCCGTGGACCTGGCCGACGATGGCGAGGACGGGCATTTTCTGGGCGCGACCGAAAGCTATGACGCGGTGGTGCTGGACCTGGGCCTGCCGACCATCGACGGGCTGACAGTGCTCGACCGCTGGCGCAAGGAAGGCCGCAGCTTTCCGGTGCTGGTGCTGACGGCGCGCGACAGCTGGTCCGACAAGGTGGCCGGGCTGGACGCGGGCGCGGACGATTATCTCGCCAAGCCGTTCCAGAGCGAGGAACTGATCGCTCGCCTGCGCGCGCTCATCCGCCGCGCGTCGGGCAATGCGTCGAGCGAGCTGACCGCTGGCGACGTGCGGCTGGACACGCGGTCGGGCAAGGTGACGCTGAAGGGCGAGCCGGTGAAGCTGACCGCGCAGGAATATAAGCTGCTCTCCTACCTGCTCCACCACAAGGGCAAGGTGGTCAGCCGCACCGAATTGATCGAGCATATCTACGATCAGGATTTCGACCGCGATTCCAACACGATCGAGGTGTTCGTGACGCGCATCCGCAAGAAGCTGGGCGCGGACGTCATCACGACCATTCGCGGGCTTGGCTACAGCCTCGACGAACCGGGGCGGTGATCTCCGCTTTCCGTCCCCCTCGGACGGAAATGGAGGCTGCTGACCGCCCCTGATGACCGATCCCGAAACCTCTTCGCAGGTCCGCTCCACCGGTTCGCTGAGCCGCCGCATGATCGGCATCGCGGCCTTGTGGATCAGCCTGCTGCTGCTGGGCGGCGGGCTGGCGCTGGACCGGGTGCTGTCCGACGCGATCACGCGCAATTTCGACGACGGGATGAACTATGTCCTGACCGCGATGATCGCATCGGCGGAAATCGGGCCGGACGGCGAGGTGTTGTTCAATCGCGAACCGGCCGACCAGCGCTTTCTGGAACCCAACAGCGGCATCTATTACCAGATCAGCGCCAAGGGGCATGAGGATTGGCGGTCCCGATCGCTCTGGGACCGGGCGCTCAGGGTCAATCCCGACCATCATGACGATGCGCCCCATATTTATGACAGCAAGCAGTTTCCGGGCGAAGACCTGCGCATCATGGAGCGCAGCATCATCCTGCCCGGCTCCAACACCCGCTGGATGTTCATGATCGCGCAGGCCCGCGAAGGGCTGGACGCGCAGATCAAGACCTTGCGATCGACCCTGTTCGAGAGTTTCGCGCTGCTGGCGCTGGGGTTGATCGTGCTGGCGACGCTGCAGACCATTTACGGGCTGAGGCCGCTGCGCAAGGTCCGGCACGAGATCGTGCGGATGCGCGCGGGCGAGAAGAATCGCGTGACCGAGCCGATGCCCGCGGAAGTGCTGCCCATGGTCGAGGAATTGAACGCGCTGCTCGCCCATAATGAGCGGCAGGCGGAGGAGGCGCGGACCCATGCGGGCAACCTCGCCCATGCGCTGAAGACGCCGCTGACCGTCATCATGAACGCGGCCACCGCGCAGGCCGCCGATCTGGGCGATACCGTGATCCGGGAGGCGACGACGATGCGGCGGCAGGTCGACCACCATCTCGCCCGCGCCCGCGCGGTCGGACGGCGCGGCGCGGCGCAGAGCCGGGCGGAGGTCTGGCCCAGCCTGGACGCGGTCGAACGCGCGGTGCAGCGGCTCTATCCCGACGTGCGCATCGACATGGACGGCGACAAGAATGCCGCGGTGCGGGTCGAGCGGCAGGATCTGGACGAAATGCTCGGCAATCTGCTGGAAAATGCAGCGAAATATGGCGGCGGCAGCGTCTTTGCGACGGTCGGGCGGATCGGTGGAATGATCGAGATACTGGTCGAGGATGACGGCGTGGGCATTCCGGAAACGGAACGCACGCGCATCTTCGACCGGGGCGTGCGGCTCGATTCGGGAAAGCCCGGGACTGGCCTTGGCCTTGCCATCGTGCGGGACGTCGCGGAAATCTATGACGGCTCGGTCACCATGGAGGAAAGCGAGGATCTGGGCGGGTTGCTGGTGCGGCTGCGGCTGCCCTCCGCATGACCGCCTTCGCCTGATGGGACGCGCCTTCTATCTCTGCTGCGGTTTTCTGTCGCTGGGCGCCGGTGCGATCGGAGCCTTCCTGCCGCTGTTGCCAACCGTGCCCTTCATGATCCTGGCGGCCTTCTGCTTCGCCCGGTCCAGCCCGGCGCTGGAGGCGCGATTGCTGGAGCATCGCCATTTCGGGCCGCATATCCGCAACTGGCGGGAACGGGGCGCGATCAGCCGGAGGGGCAAGAAAGCGGCACTGGCGGCATTCGCCTTCAGCGCCGTGCTGGGACTGGCCTTCTCACCCCTGCCCTGGTGCCTGATCCCGCTGGCCGCCGCCCTGATCGGCGGGACATGGATATGGACGCGGCCCGAAGCCTGACGGGATCAGTTCCCCGGATAAATTCTCCGGTCAGTTCATCGCGAGGATCATGTTCCGCACCTGCGGATAGACCTGCTTTTCCCATTTGCTGCCGGAAAAGACGCCATAATGGCCCACGCCCGGCTGGAGATGATGGCGCTTGAGATGCGGGCGCAGGCCGGTGCAGAGCGCATGGGCGGCGGCAGTCTGGCCGACGGCGCAGACATCGTCCTTCTCCCCCTCCACCGTCAGCAGGGCGGTGTTGTGGATCGCGCCCAGATTGACTTTGCGCCCGCGATAGGTGAGTTCGCCCTTCGCCAGCAGCGTCTGCTGAAACACCTTGTCGACAGTCTCGATGTAGAATTCCTCGGTCATGTCGAGAACGGCGAAATATTCCTCGTAGAAGGTCTTGATCTTGTCCGCCTCCACCTGCTTGCCGTCGGCCAGCATCTGGTAGAGTTCACGATGGGCCGCGCCATGGCGTTCCAGATTCATCGACATGAAGGCCGAGAGCTGGAGGAAGCCGGGATAGACCCGGCGGCCGCGCCCGGCATAGCGCATCGGCACCACGGTGATGAGATTATTCTCGAACCATTCCAGCGGTTGTTCATTCGCCAGTTCGTTGACGACCGTCGGCGCGGCGCGCGGATCGATCGGCCCGCCCATCAGCGTCATCGAGCGAGGCGTCGCGGGATCCTTGTCCTCCGACATGATCGCGACGGCGACCATGGCCGGGACGCAGGGCTGGCAGACGGAGACGAGATGCGCGCCCGGTCCCAGTTCCTGCAGGAAGGTCATGACATAGTCTACATAGTCATCGAAGCCGAACCGCCCAGCGCTGAGGGGCACGTCGCGGGCGTTCTTCCAGTCGGTGATATAGACGTCGTGGTCACGCAGCATCGTGTCCACGGTGTTGCGCAGCAGCGTGGAAAAATGGCCCGACATCGGCGCCACCACCAGCACCTTGGGCTGGGCCGTTTCGACATCGTCCTTGGCGAAATGCAGCAGATTGCCGAAGGGTAGGTCCATCGCCACTTCTTCCCGCACGGGGACAACGGCATTGCCGCTCTCCACCTGGCGAATCGCATAGGCGGGCCGGTGATGCGTCAGCCTGGCGCCCTGGAACACGTCCATCAGGGCGAACATGCGGCGCGGCATGGCCCAATCCGCGACCGGTCCCATTTTGTCCTTGAAAGACAAGGCGATCCGCGCACCAAGACGGGCCGGAGCCAACATGTCGTTCCATGCCTGATAACCGCTGTACAACATCATCATCCTAGTCAAACGCGTCCTGCAATATCTGGTACCGATTCGGTGTTTATATGATCGTTATACAGGTTTCATATTGCACCGCATCATGATTGATGGAAAAGTAGGGTAAAGCGGGAGGATTTACCATGGCCGTCGCGGAACTGACCATTTCCAGCAAGACTTATTCATCCTGGTCCCTGCGGGGGTGGCTGCTCTGCCGCATGGCAGGGTTGCAGGTGACCGAAAAGACGATCGCTCTGGACGATCCTGAAAACAGGGCGGAATTATTGCTGCTGTCGCCGTCCGTGCTGGTGCCGCGGCTGACGCATGAAGGGGCCAGCGTGTGGGACACGCTCGCCATCGCGGAATATCTCAACGAACTTTATCCGCATGTGGGACTCTATCCGGAGGAGCGGATCCAGCGCGCCCATTGCCGGTCGGTTTCGGGCGAAATCCATTCGGGTTTCATCAACCTGCGTTCCGCGCTGCCGATGAACCTGAAGATCCGGCATGAAAAATTCCCGGTCTTTTCGGGCGCCAAGCCGGATATCGAGCGTATCGAGGAAATCTGGACCGAATGTCTGGACGCCTATGGCGGCCCCTGGCTGTTCGGGGAGACGCCGACCGTGGCCGACGCCATGTTCGCGCCAGTGGCGCAGCGATTCCTGACCTATGCGGTACGGCTGTCGGCCAAATCGGCGGCCTATTGCAACTGGAGCAACGACTGGGACCTGATGCGCGAATGGATCGATGCCGCGCGGAAGGAAAAGGACGAGGTCGAGGAACTGGAAATCGAGTTCTGAGGTCGCGTCAGGCGTCGAGCCCGGCCAGCCACTCCGCGATCATCGCCCTGCCCGCCGCGACGGCGCCGGGGCCATGATCGGCATGATCCTGCCGCAGTGCGATGCCGCATTGCTTCGCAATGTCGAGATCGGCCCAGAAATGGGTCAGCCAATCCTCGAAGCGGGGATCCTCGCCCATTTCAGCATGGAATTGCAGCGCCAGCAGGTTGCCGCCCCGACGGAAGGCCTGATGGGCGTAGGTCCCGGTCGATGCCAGAAGATCGACGCCGGAGGGCAATTCGAAGGTGTCGCTGTGCCAGTGAAGGACCGGAACGCCCTCCAGGTGGCGCAGCGGTGAGTCGGCCCCTGCCCCGTTCAGAGTCACCGGCGCGAAGCCCAGTTCCATGACTCCGCCGGGATAGACCCGCGCGCCCAGTGCCGCCGCGATCATCTGGCTGCCGAGGCATACGCCGAGCGTTGGAAGATCCTGCTCCAGCCGGGCGGAGAGCTTTTCGATCTGGTGGGGAATCCAGGGGTGGATGTCCTGTTCATAGACACCCATCGGCCCGCCCATCATGATCAGCAGGTCGGGGGTGCAGAGGTCGGCCTCTACGAAATCGGGGCTGGCGACGTCGATCCGTTCGATCTCATAGCCTGCGGCCTCGATCGGCTGGAGATAACCCGCCGCTCCTTCGCGCGGCACATGACGGACGATCAGCGCTTTCTTCATCTCTATGGCTTTGGTAGCCAAGAGAGACGGCGGCCGCTACCCCAGCCTTTCTTGAAGAGGGCATATTCCTCCTATCGGCCGGCGCCGGCACGAAGGGGACGAGCAATTCGTTTCCGTGCCCGAAGCGACCGTCAAACCGTCAGCACGATCTTTCCGAAATGGTCGCCCGCATCCATGCGCGCATGGGCCTTCGCCGCATCCGCCAGCGGAAAGCGCATGTCCATGGCGGGGCGCAGCCTGCCTTGTTCGACGAAGGTCCAGACGACCCGCATCAGTTCATCGGCAACCAGGCTTTTGAAAGCCACCGAACGCGGCCGCAGCGTCGATCCGGTGAGGGTCAGCCGCCTGGTCATGACGGCGGGCAGGAAGACGGTCGCCTTCGGCCCGCCCATCACCGCGATCGATACATGGCGGCCATCCTCGGCCAGGCACTGGAGATTGCGCGCCACATAGTCGCCGCCCACCATGTCCAGCACCGCCTGCACCCCCTGGCCGCCGGTGATGCGCTTCACTTCCTCGACGAAATCCTGGGTGCGATAGTTGATCGCATGGTCCGCGCCCCAGGTCCTGGCCTGCTCGCACTTCCCGTCGCTGCCGCAGGTGACGATGGTGGTGATGTCGAACAGCCTGCAGAGCGCGATCGCCATGGTGCCGATGCCGCTGGTGCCGCCATGGACCAGCACGGTGTCGCCCTCCACCACATAGGCGCGCTCGAACAGGTTGCTCCAGACGGTAAACAGCGTTTCCGGCAGAGCCGCCGCTTCGGCCAGGTCATAATCGTCCGGCACCGGCAAACATTGCCCGGCGGGCGCCACCGCATATTCGGCATAGCCTCCGCCGGCCAGCAGCGCGCAGACCCGCTGGCCGACCAGCAGTTCGGCGCTTCCGCCAGCCGCCACGATCACGCCGGAAACCTCCAGCCCCGGAATGTCCGAAGCCCCGGGCGGCGGCGGATATCTGCCCTCTCGCTGCATGACGTCGGGGCGATTGATGCCCGCGGCGGCGACCTTGATCAGCACCTCGTCGGGACCGGGCACCGGAACCGGCCGCCGCTCGGGCACCAGCGCTTCGGGGCCGCCCGGCACGGGGATGCCGATCGCCGTCATTTCCCTTGGTATTTCGCCCGGAATTGCGTTCTTGTCCGCCATTGGCCGCCCCCGCCCCATCATGCTGCACCGCACCTAAATCGACGGGCGGAATGCTGGCCTTATTGACAGACTGGTCCTCAGGGTCAACATTGCACGTCATGGACATGGATGAAGATCTGCCGCGCAAGGCTGATGATCCGCTGGCCCAACTGCTCCGACAGGATCTGGGCCCACTTTCCATGGCCGATCTGGAGGCGCGCATCGTCGCGCTGCAAAGCGAAATCACCCGAACCCGATCAAAGATTGAAAGCGCCGTTAACCACAAAGCAAGTGCCGAGGCGTTATTCAAGCGATGAACCCGCGCCTTGCCCCTCGCAACTCCATCGGGAGTTCCACCGGGCATGGGCAGTCTGGCAATTCCGGCGATCAAGGTGCCCATCTTGATCCGTCGTCGAGCAATGCCGACATATGGTTCAAGTACAGCCCCTCTTGGGGGTCAGGAGTATAAAAGACATGCCATCTTTCGCATCCGCCCTTGAAACCACCCTGCATAATGCGCTGACGCACGCATCGGAGCGCCGTCACGAATATGCGACGCTGGAGCATCTGCTGCTCGCGCTGATCGACGATGAACATGCGTCGAAGGTGATGCAGGCCTGCGGTGTGGAGCTCGGCGAACTATCCGACGCGGTGACGCAATATCTGGACACCGAACTGGACAGCCTGAAGGTGGAGGGGGCCAGCGACCCCTCCCCCACCAGCGGTTTCCAGCGCGTCGTGCAGCGCGCGATCCTGCACGTCCAGTCTTCCGGCAAGGATGAGGTGACGGGCGCCAATGTGCTTGTCGCGCTTTTCTCCGAACGGGAAAGCTATGCCGTCTATTTCCTCCAGCAGCAGGATATGAGCCGCCTGGATGCCGTCAGCTATATCAGCCACGGCGTCGGCAAGGGCACGGCCGCCCCTGAGCAGCGCGAAACCAAGGGCGCTCAGGAAGAGGAAAAGAAGGCGCAGGACAGCAAGGGCAAGAAGGACAGTGCCTTGGAGCAGTTCACCGTCAACCTCAACGAGAAGGCGGCGCGGGGCAAGGTTGACCCGCTGATCGGCCGCGCTTCCGAAGTCGACCGGACCATCCAGATCCTGTGCCGGCGGTCTAAGAACAACCCGCTCTATGTGGGCGATCCGGGCGTGGGCAAGACCGCCATCGCGGAAGGCCTGGCGCGCAAGATCGTCGAGGGTGAGGTTCCCGATGTCCTGAAGGAAGCGGTGATCTACTCGCTCGACATGGGCGCGTTGCTGGCGGGCACCCGCTATCGCGGCGATTTCGAGGAGCGGCTGAAGGCTGTCGTCACCGAACTGGAGAAGATGCCGCACGCGGTTCTCTTCATCGATGAGATCCACACGGTCATCGGCGCGGGCGCGACCAGCGGCGGCGCGATGGATGCGTCGAACCTGCTGAAACCCGCTCTGTCGGGCGGCACGATCCGCTGCATCGGCTCGACCACCTACAAGGAGTTCCGCAACCATTTCGAGAAGGACCGCGCCCTGCTGCGCCGGTTCCAGAAGATCGATGTCAACGAACCCACGATCGAGGACACGATCAAGATTCTCGCCGGGCTGCGCAGCGCCTTCGAGGAACATCACAACGTCAAATATACCCCCGACGCGATCAAGGCGGCGGTGGAACTGTCGGCGCGCTATATCAACGACCGCAAGCTGCCGGACAAGGCGATCGACGTCATCGACGAGGTCGGCGCGATGCAGATGCTGGTCGTGCCTTCGAAGCGCAAGAAGACGATCACGCCCAAGGAGATCGAGCAGGTCATCGCCACGATGGCCCGCATCCCTCCCAAGACCGTGTCCGCCGACGACAAGTCGGTGCTGGAGACGCTGGAAACCGATCTCAAGCGCGTGGTCTTCGGCCAGAACCGGGCGATCGAGGTGCTGTCCTCCGCGATCAAGCTGTCGCGGGCAGGCCTGCGCGATCCGGACAAGCCGATCGGCAACTATCTCTTCTCCGGCCCCACCGGCGTCGGCAAGACGGAAGTTGCGCGGCAACTCGCCCATCTGCTCGGCATTCCGCTCCAGCGTTTCGACATGTCGGAATATATGGAACGGCATTCGGTCAGCCGCCTGATCGGCGCGCCTCCGGGCTATGTCGGCTACGACCAGGGCGGCCTGCTGACCGATGCGGTCGACCAGAATCCGCACAGCGTCCTGCTGCTGGACGAGATCGAGAAGGCGCATCCTGACCTGTTCAACATATTGCTGCAGGTCATGGACAATGGCCGCTTGACCGATCACCACGGCAAGACGGTGGATTTCCGCAACACCATCCTCATCATGACCACCAATGCCGGTGCGTCGGACATGGCGAAGGAAAGCATCGGCTTCGGCGAGTTCACGCGCGAGGATGTGCAGGAGGATGCCGTGAAGAAGCTCTTCACGCCGGAATTCCGTAACCGCCTGGATGCAGTGGTGCCCTTCGGCTATCTGCCGCCCGAAATCGTCTCCCGCGTGGTCGACAAGTTCGTGCTCCAGTTGGAGCTGCAACTGGCCGACCGTGATGTCCACATCACGCTGGAGGATGATGCGAAGGATTGGCTGACCAAGAAGGGCTATGATAAGCTCTATGGCGCCCGTCCGATGGGCCGCCTGATGCAGGAGAAGATCAAGCAGCCGCTGGCCGAGGAACTGTTGTTCGGCAAGCTGGTCCATGGCGGCGAGGTCCATGTGCGGCTGAAGGACGACGCGCTCGCGTTCGAAATCACCCCGGCGGCTCCCAAGAAGGGCAAGAAGGGCGGCAAGGCGAAGCCTGCGGAGTCCGCCAAGTAGAAGCCGGACGATTGCTGAAAAGGGAATGGGGCGGTCCGTCGGGCCGCCCTTTTTCATTGGATTCCGTTCGAAACTGAGCGAAAACTTCCGATCATTGTTGCGGCTATCTCGCATAGGGAGATTTCCGATGACGGCAGACATCAGCTTCTACACCAACCCCATGTCGCGCGGGCAGATTGCCCGGTGGATGCTGGAGGAGACAGGCCAGCCCTACGAGCTGATCGTGCTGGATTATGAAAAGGACATGAAGGCGCCAGGCTATCTGGCGATCAATCCGATGGGGAAAGTGCCTGCCATCGTCCACGCGGGCAAGGTGGTGACGGAGGCCGCGGCGATCTGCGCCTATCTGGCCGACGCGTTTCCCGCGGCAGGCCTGGCCCCGCCCCTCGACGCTCGCGCGGATTATTATCGCTGGCTGTTCTTCGCGGCCGGTCCGGTGGAAGCGGCCGTCACCAACAAGGCGCTGGGCTTCGTCGTACCCGAAGGCCGGGAACGGGTCGCGGGCTATGGCAGCTTCGATCAGACGATCGATACCCTGGAGCATGCCGTATCGAGATCGGAATGGATTTGCGGCGACCGGTTCACGGCGGCTGACGTCTATGTCGGCTCGCAGGTCGGTTGGGGCCTCAGCTTTGGAACCATCCCCAGCCGGCCCGCATTCGAAACCTATGCCGCACGCCTGCGCGAACGACCGGCCTACAAGCGGCAGAAGGAACTGGACGGCGCTTTGATGGCGCAAATGGCCAAGCCCGCATAAAGCGAAGGGGCCCGGCGGAACGATCCGCCGGGCCCTTTAACTTCTACCGGGCCATATGGCTCAGTTCCGCTGATTGCCTATGAGGCGCAGCAGGAACAGGAACATGTTGATGAAGTCGAGATAAAGCGTCAGGGCGCCCATCACCACCGACTTGCCCATCATGTCCGTGCCCGCGACATGCGCATAGATGCTCTTGATCTTCTGCGTGTCATAGGCGGTCAGCCCGGCGAACAGCAGCACGCCGATGAAGCTGATCACCATGTCCATCGCGCTCGAACGCAGGAACAGGTTGATGAGCATCGCCACCAGCAGGCCGACAACGCCCATGATCAGGAAGGTGCCGAAACCCGACAGGCTGCGCTTCGTCGTGTAACCCCACAGGCTCAGCCCCGCAAAAGCCGCCGCCGTCGCGAAGAAAGTCTGGGCGACCGAAGTGCCGGTATAAACCAGCAGGATGGACGAAAGCGACAGCCCCATGACGCCTGCATAGGCCCAGTAAAGCCCCTGGGCAGCGACTGTCGACAGGCGGCCGATGCCGAAGCTCAGCACCATGACGAACAGCAGCGGCGCGAACATGATGACATATTTGAGGATGCCGGGGCCTGCCAGAACCTGATAGGCAAGGCCGCTCGACGCGAAGAGCATGGCGACCACACCCGTCAGCAGCACGCCACTCGCCATATAATTGTAAACCGACAGCATGTAACGGCGCAGACCGGCGTCGAACGCCTCCCCGCGCGCGACGGTCGCACCGCCAAAACCCGCAATGTCGGAACGCGGATCGGACCAATTGGCCATGGAATAATCTCCTTCGCCGGTATCACTCCCACCGGCTCCCCTATTATCGGTCTATCCGCCCGCCAATTCAAGCGAGAGCTTCACCTGACGTGGCGCGTGAAAGATATTATGGAAGAATGATGCACCGGCTTTTTGTCGCTATCAGGCCCCCCGCCCCTATCCGAACCACGCTGCGCGCCTTGATGGGGGGCATCAGCGGTGCGCGTTGGCAAGCCGATGAGCAACTTCACATCACCCTTCGCTTCATCGGCGAGGTCGACGGGCATTGCGCCGACGACATTGCAACCGCCCTGGCGAAAATTCGCTTCCAACCGTTCGCAATCAGCCTCGCGGGCCTGGGATGTTTCGACCGGAAGGGACGGATCGATACGCTTTGGGCGGGTATCCAGCCCCGCGATCCATTGACCCGATTGCATCAGCGGGTGGACCGCGCATGTACGCGCCTTGGGCTTCGCGCGGAGGAGCGGGCCTATCTTCCTCATGTCACGATCGCCCGCTTCAACCGATCGGCAGGTCCGACGGACAGCTTCTCACACGGCATGGCGGCTTGGCGAGCGCCCCGTTCACGGTAGACAGCTTCGCCTTATTCGAAAGTCATCTCGGTCATGAAGGCGCGACCTATCATGTCGTGGAGCGCTATCGCGCGGACTGACTCGGAGTCGGTCGGAAAAACGAAAAAAATCTGTTCTTTGCCCTATCCCGCGGACAGCACGGCACAAGCGACGCGACCACCCGCATTCCCCGCCGGATCGCTCTTATTGTCGTCCGCCTGCGCATGGATCATGACCGCCGCGCCATCAACATCCAGCAGAGGCGTGGCGCCACCGCTGATGGTACCGCCCGGAATGACATATTCCAGTTCACCCGAGCCGTCGGCTCCCGCGATCATGTTGGGCATGTCACCCATATGCATGCCGTCGGGATTATCCTTGCCATGCTTGTGACCCGTCGGGTTCCAATGCCCGCCCGCGCTCGCAAAGTCGGGCGGCGTGCAGACGCCGGTGGTATGGATGTGAACCGCATGCATCCCCGGCGTCAGCCCCCGCGCGTGCACGATGACATGCAACCCATCGGCAGCCTCCGTCACCGTCGCCTCGCCCCGTGGGGTGCCATCGCCGGCGAGCAGCTTGCCATGCGCGACCGGAGCAGTGGTCGGCGCGGCCGCCGCCGTTCCGGATGACGATGGCGCCGCAGCACAAGCCGAAGACAAGAGGAGCAGCGACAAGGCGACAGGGGCAGGATTCGTCATGACGGGCAACTCCCAAAGTGCAGGCCGTGCGACCAACGCCGCACCCACACCTTTTGTTGCCTATCCGAATCGGATTGTCACCCGATTCCGGTTCCTTGGCCCGACGGGAAAGCCGCCAGCATCGATCGTCCAGCCTTCCAGGCGGAGTGTCAAATCATGGAAAAAGGGGCCAGTCTTTCGACCAGCCCCTCGATCCTGTCCCATCCCTAAGGATGAGAAATCTTAATGACCCGAACCCGGACCGTAGGTGATTTCCACGCGACGGTTCTGCAGTTCGCGGACGCCATCGGCGGTTTCGACGCGGGGGTTCGATTCACCGAACGCCTGGGTCGTCATCACGCCGTCGGGGATGCCCTTCGAAGCCATGTAGGCCTTGACAGAGTCAGCGCGACGCTGCGACAGGCCAACGTTGTACGAGGCCGAACCCGAACGGTCCGCATAGCCTGCCAGCATGACCTGGGCGCTGCCGCAGTTGCTGTAGGCCGAAACCGCATTGTCCAGAATGGTGGCGGCGTCAGGCGTGATGTCCGACTTGTCCCATTCGAAGAAGACGATGTACGGCCCAGGGCTGCACTCAGCCACCGGCGGCGGAGGCGGCGGGGGAGGCGGCGGCGGGGGCGGCGGCGGCGGGGGAGGCGGCGGCGGAGCAGCCGGTTCACCACCGAAGTTGTAGGTCAGACCCAGCAGCACGCTGTGGGTGCGCAGCTTGGTATCAACCGACGAACCGGCCGGACCACCAATTGTGGTGGTGTACGCCGGAATCAGCTTGATATCGTCCTGGTTGAAGAAGCGATACTTCAGCGACACGTCGACATGGCTGGTCAGCGGATAGCGTACACCCGCGATCGCCTGCCAGGCGAAGCCAGTGTCGGAATCGTTGACGAGGTCGTTGGCGAGCTTGCCGCGCGAAACGCCGACACCGCCGCCGACGAAGCCCTGCAGGCCATCATCCGGACCGAAGTCGAGCAAGCCGTTCAGCATGAACGACAGGGCCGAAGCCGAACCACCGAAGCCGCTCTTGTCGAGGTCGACCTTGGCGCGCTTGTAAGCCGCTTCTGCTTCCAGACGGAAACCGCCGAAGTCATAGCCGATGTTGCCATCGACATCCCAGCCCTTGTGGTAGTCCACGCCGGCAACTGTGTTGCTGGCCGCACCATTATTGCCGGGGGTGAAGGTGATGTCCTGATCTTCAACGAGAAGAACGCCGGCGTCGACACCGACATACCAGCTATTGTCACGCGCGAACGCCGGTGTGGCCAGAGCGCTGGTCGCAAGCACAGCCGCGAGGGCAAGCTTCCGCATCTGAATTCCCCTTTCAAAAGTGTCACGAAGGACTGCTGAAACCCTGTATCGGGTAGAAAGTTTCATGGCAAGTCCACAATTGCCAAAACTGTTGCAAAAATAACGCAGTAAACTCCGTCACCCGCCCACTGGCAGGCTATTTACACCGGCCGCCGTGTAAAAATGGGCCGGTGCGCAAGTCACGACGCAATCAGCCCATGTGTCCGCAGCGAAGACAATATCGCCGCAATCGCCGAACGCGCCTCCGCGTCCACCGTCGCGCCGCCCGCCGGCGTCCCGATCGGCGCGCTCCGGCCACCGACGACACGCGTGCCCCCGACATAGAAGCCGTCCTCTCGAACCGCTGCATCCTGCCAGCCCGCGCCATCATGTCGCATGGCGTGCGCCCGGTCGGCAACCCACAGGGAAAGGCCGGCGCGGGGCGCGACAAATCGCCAGCCGCCTTCGGTCCAGCAGGCCAGCGCTCCATCCTGCCCGCTCCAGTCTCCCGTGGCGCCCACGGCCACGATCCAGCAGGAACCGACAGCGGGCGATGCCGGCGGCTCCGCGATATCGGCGCTCTCCGCCGCTCCGTGCAGCAGCATGTCCATCCGCGTCAGCGCCTCGTTGTGAAAAAGCTCCTTCTGCGCCTGGCCGGCGAAGAGCAGCGGCAAGGCCCAGCGAAAGGTCGCATCCAATGTCATGATCCCCTTGTCCTTTCCTTCAGAAGAAGCGCCATCACAGCGGCAACAGGATGCGCGCGGGCCTGCCCAGCGCATGGGAACCCACCTGCCGGATCTCGACGGCCAGTCCACCCGTTCCGCCACCGTCGGCCGCCAGCATCGCGGCGTCATAGGTCCAGCCAGGCTGCCCGGTTACGACGCGCCGCAGCACCTCCGACCCCTCCAGCACCCGCAACTCATAGGCTTCGCGATCTTCGCCAAGCGGCACGTCCGCACCGTTCAGCCAGCGCCACCCGGTCCTGCTGCGCCGCGTCCATTCCATGGTCCAGCCTCCCGCCCCATCGGCGGCCACGGTCACATGCACGGGGGCTGGGGCCATGATCGCCTCGCCGCTGACCTTCAGCGCTGCTTCCACCGCTTCTCCATCCCCGACGCCGATCGCGGCGATCCGGACTTTGCTGCCGACATCCGCACCGCCCCGCTGCCCCGACAGCGGCTCGGCCAGCCGATCGTCCTCCAGCAGCAGGAAGTCCTCGCCCGCCACATGGGACGCGATGGCCCACTCCGTCCCGAACAGACCGCGCCGCAGCCCCTCCAGCCGGAAGCTCGCTTCATCCGTTCGCACGGCACGCGCGAACTGGATCAGTTCGCGCCCGACCAGACACAGATTGCGCCCTTCCGCCAACGCCGCCCCATCGGCTCCGCCCAATGTCATGTCCGGAGCCAGCAGCGTAACGGGCAAGGCATGGATATGGTCCACCAGAGCTACGCTACCGCTCGGCAAAGCCGCATCGGCATGGCCCATCACGGCGCGCAAAGCGGTTCGCCCGGCGGGCGTGGCTTCCCCCGTCGTACCGATGCTGAACAGCGCCGCGCCGCGCCAGCCCTCAACCCCGCTCGCCGCCGCGACGATGACAGGCGCACTCGCCGCCATATCGCCCATCGAAGGCAGATCCGCCAGCATCAGCGTGGTGGCTCCATGGGGAATATCGGCTTCCCGGACGATCGCGCCGGACGAGGCACCCGCAGGTATCGCTCCGCCAGCGCCCGGCACACGCCGCAAACGGAGGCGCACCGCCATCGCCTCCCACTCACGCTCCTCGATCCGCCACAGCCCCGGAACATGCTCGACCGTCGCGACATCGCCCGGCTCATGGCGCAGCGCGTCCCATCCGCAGCGCAGGCTCATGACCGACCGCCCCGTCCAGAGCATTCCCATCTTCCGCGCAGCCATCCTTCGCGCTGCATCGCCCGACAGCAGGACGGGCAGGTCCATTCCCTGCTCGGTGCGTCCGCTCCCCGGCCTGTTCACACGCTGCACGCCCGCCTGATAATCCCGCGCCGCGTCGAAATAGCGCAGCGACAATGCCACCGGCACCGCATCCGCCCCGCCCCCAGATTGCTCGACGGCATCCAAAACCCTGCCGTTCACCGACCGGCAAAGCATGTCGGAGCCGACCGCTCCCCCCGCCGCCGAGGCAGCGGCACGCCATCGCAAACCATCCTCCCCTGCGACAAAGGCCAGATCATGCGCCTCCGCCAGCGGCGCCAGCGCCTCGCCGACATCCGCACCGCTTGCCGCCATTCCATCGACGGCCCCCAGCGCATCTCCCGTCAGCAAGCCGCCGCTCAAGGCGGCCGCCATTTCCCCGATGGCAACCGCCCCTTCGTCCGCCTCCACCTCGAAGGTCAGCGACGGAATGCGATTGCCATAGTCCGCCAGCGCCAGATCCTCGAACAGCGCATAGGCGATCCCGCGATGCCCCGGCGTCAGGCCGATCCCCTCGGCCGCCGCGATCAGGGGATCGACGGCCTGATCCTCCCCGCCCGCATGCAGCCGGAACGCTCCCAGTTCCGTCTTCCAGTCTCCCGCGCTCCCCCGCAGCAGATTGCCGTCCGCCCAGATCCGCCGCACGCCCTTGATCGCCCGCGCCGACAGGGCCACCGCGAAACTTGCCGAATAGCTGTAGCTGGTGACGCTCGGCCGCCCCTTGCCGCCACCGCTCCTGCTCTTCGTCTCCTTGAGGTCCGTCGCCCAGATCACCGTGCCCGCCACGCGCAGCGTCCCGAACAGCTTGGGTATCTGCGAACCATAGGTCGATGTCTGCACCTGCATGTCGGTCAGCCGCCGCCCTTCCACGCCCTTGGGCCTGAAGAGCACCGCATGATCGAAGGCATTGCCGATCAGCCCGCCAATGGCGCCACCCAGCGGCCCGCCAATGGCCGTGCCAAGGGCGGTCAACACAATCGTCGCCATCCTGTCCTCCTATTCGCCTCGCCAGTGGCCCAGCACCGGCCATGGGGACGCTCCCGGCATCTCCACTACCCGCCGCAGTCCCGCATGGGCATGCACATGCCCGCCCGGCACCACGATCATCAGATGCAGTTGCAAAGGCCCCGGCCGCACCAGCGCCAGATCGCCCGGACGCGCCTCCTCCACCGCGCGCAGACCGGCCACCCGCAACCAGTCCCCCGCGCGCCGTTCATCTCCCGACCGCAGCCCATAGCCCTCCGGCGCCGCCCGCCCCAGGGCCAGCGCCGCCAGCCCCACACAGTCCAGCCCCCGCCTGTCCCGCCCATGCAGCCGGAACGGCACGCCCACCAGCGCCCGTGCCGCGGCAACCACCGCGTTCACGCCGCCCCCGGATAGCGGGTCAGCAGATCGGTGCCCGGCAGATAAGGCTCCCCGCGAAAATTGACGGCATTGCCGAACCGCGCCGCGCAGGTGGCAAGCTGGCGGTCGCACCCCTCGGTCAGCAAGGCCTGCGTCCCCGCCTCCACCGCGAACGGCGGCGGATCGGCCAGGGTCACCCCCTCCGCATCATTGTCGATCACCGCCTGCACGATCCCGCAATTGGCCCCGCCCAGCCAGCGCAACGTCCCGAACGCATAAGCCCCTGCGCTCAGTCCCGAAACGCCGACAGCCACATCCTCGACGGCACCAACAGCCACCACCCGCCGCCGCCCGGCCAGATCGACCCGGCACTGCCGGTCTCCCAAAACCGCCCTGCAATCGGGGGAGGTGGAGGGCGCCACCGCAGCCTTCAGCGCCGCCATCGCCCCCACAAGCTCGGCCGTGAAAGCCCCCGCCCTGCACGTCACCGACCCGATCTCGCCCCGCGCCAGCAGCAGCCACAACTCGCCGGGAGCCTCCCACTGGGTCAGCCGCAATTCCAGCGCCGCCCCATCCCAGCGCCCGGCCATCAGATCGGCTTCACTGATCGCATCCGCGACCAGCGCCCCCTCGACATCGGCATCGTTCCCCTCCAGGCCGATGCCGCATCGCACTGCGGAGGGCGTCATTCCCGGCGCCGCGCGATAGCGCAGATGGCCGATCTCCAGATCGCGGTCATGGCTGGTCAGCCCGATGGTCACGCCATCCCGCCGCTCCACCCGCCAGCAAAAGGCCAGCGTCGAAAGCGGCTGTGCCAGACTCTCCACCCCGCTCATTCCCGGATCTCCACCAGCGGCACGGAAGGTGCCTCCCCGGCCGCAAAGGTCGCCCGATGGATATCCAACCGATCCTCGGCAAAACGCACCGGCACATCGAACCGATAGCCCGCCGTCAGCATGACCCCGGCGGCAGGCGCGACATCAAAGGCAATGACGCCCAGCCCCGCATGGCTCCAGCCGCTCGTCATCTCGATACCGTCCATCGCCACCCGGATGCTCCCCGCCACCGGCCGCGTGATCCGGCGCACCTGCGCCTCCCCGCCCGGTCCATAATGGCGCAGCAACGGAAATTCGGCCTTCACCCCATCCCCCACGCCCAGACGCTGGTCCAGCGCTCCCGGCGCCTCGCCCAGGGCGCTGCTGCGATCGTCATAGGGATCGGTGAAGCGGAACCCCCGCGCCGCCCCGCGCCGAGCCCGGAAGAAGCCGATCAGCGTCGCGATGTCCGCCTCGGACCGCACCCCCGGCCCCGCGTCGAAGGAAAGCCGTGCATCCGCCCAGTCGCAGCTCCGCCGCTCATGCCCGGACGGCGCCTCGACGATCTGCGTCGAAAAGGCGGGCGCCACACTTGCCTACCGCCCGATGCCCAAAGGGAATGCCACATCGTCAAAGGCTTGCACATCATCCTCCCCATGCCACCTGAAGCAGGTAAAGCCATCCCGCGCGACCTGCGGCAAGGCCCAGACGAAGGTCGCCGCCGTCCCCCGCTTCACCGCCGCGTCCGCCGCACCCGCAATCTCCCGCCACTGCGCGGCATCTTCGGGCCGCAGCACGAAGCCGGAAAGATAATGCTGCTCCCCGACCGGATAGCCCAGCCGCTCCGTCGCAAGGTCCACGCCCCGCCCCGTCAGCCGCTCGCGCCCCTCCGTCACCCAGTCATAATCCTCCAGCTGCAACACATCGAAGGCAGGCGAAGCCCACCCCAATGGCAGGTTCGCCCGCTTCGCCTCCGGCGCCAGCGAATCGAGCACCGTCGGCAGATAGGCCAGCAGATGCGTCACCGCCCCCGGCGCAATACCCTTCACCCAGGCGCAGAGCGCCGCCGTCGATGCCGCCAGCACGGCCCCGGCCCGATCCAGCAGATCCTTCTGCGCACCGTTCAAAACCCCGCGCACGTCGGGGATCGAGACCGGACTCCCGCCCAGCGCCGCCCGCGCCGCATCGTCGTACAGGCAGATGCGCCCATCGCCCGGCATCACCCACCACCAGGGTTCCCCGACCTGAAACCGAATCTCCAGCCCTGCGGACAAAGCGATGGAAACAAAGGAACCTGCCACCAGCCGCAAATAGCTCATCGCCCCCTCATGCGCGGGCGAGAGCAGGGTCGAGGGCGGCGACCAGCCGGTCAGCGCCGGGTCGCCATTCTCCGCCCGCTGCTTCCAGTCGTTCCAGCAATGCGCGTCGAACAGTTCATAGGACAGCGACCAGATCACGCCCAGCCCCAGCGCCCTCGCCCGCCGCGCGAAATCCGCGTGCCAGGCCGCACAGGGCGCATTCAGCACCCCGCCCGCCAGGCTGACGTAAAAGCCGCCGCCCAGCGCCTCGAGCCGGAAATAATGGCTCATGCCGACATAATGATTGATGTCGCCGCGATAGCCCAGTGCATGGATCGACGCCACGATCCGCTCCGGCGTCTGGTTGAAACAGTCGTCATAGCCCGTCGCCATCGACAGCCCATGTTCGGGCAGCATCGCATCGCCCACGGCCAGCACCGACCCGGCCCCACCGCAGCTTATGCCGGAAAGCTCACACCATCCCTCAACTCCGGCGGCAAAGGGCGCGCTCCCCGCATCATAATCCGGCGCGGCGAGCGAAATGAACATCCGGTCGACATCCCCCGCCCAGACCGGATCGGCCTCCGCAGGCAGCAGGAAACCGCCCGCCAAAGCGGAAAAATCCAGCATGATTTCGGCATCTTCCGGATCACCGCTCGCATAGTTCCACAAGCGTACATACCAGCTGCGCGGTGCACCCGACGCATCCCGCCCCTCGATCGTCAGCGTCGGCCCATGCGTCTGATCCAGCCGCCTCAACCCGCCGCTCCGCCAGCGAAACCGCAACACGCACGACCGGAAATCCCGCGCCGTCTCATAGGCGAGCAGAGGATGGCTCCATTTGTCCTCCGCCTCCCAGATCAGCCCGGCCAGATCGCCCGACCCATAAAAGACGGCATCGACCCGCAAGGCATCCGGCGCGGCCGTCACCACGCTCGCCATCATCGGCCGGGGGAAATTGACGGTCCAATGCGTGGGCGCAAAGCGCTTCATGAAGCGCTCCTCCTGCCCCCGCCGCCTATCCGCCAGCCAGTAACCCAAACCGCTCATCCGCCGATCGCCCCCCTGACCGCCCGCGCCACCTGCCGCGCACTGCGCGCCAGCAATCGCGCATTGTCCTGACCGCCATTGCCCTGGACGGCGATGCTCACCCGCACGTCGCGGGCGCCGCCGCCGTTCGGCACAACCTGCCCGCTGGCGGTCGGAACGAAGACCTCCGGTCCCCGCTCGCCCACGACATAGGCCCGCCCCGGCGTCACCGGCCCGCCGGTCGCCCGTCCCGGCAGGCCCAGCGCGGACGCCGCCAGGCCGATCAGGCCAGCCCCATCCCCACCGATGCTGGAAATGCCCGCGCGCAGGGCACCGGCGGCAATATCGTCCAACGTCCTCAACGCGATCGTCCTGAGTTCCGCGAACCCGAACCGCCCCGTCCGCACCGCGCGCAGCAGCCCCTGCTCGATCCGCCGGCCCGCCCGCTCGGCCCCGCTCGCCAGCGGCCCTTCCAGCTCGCCGCGCATGGTCTCGACATCGCGGGCAAAGCCTTGCGTATCCGCCCGCACCCGCACGACCAGATTATCGATTTCCTCGTCCATCTCTCACCCCCAATTCCGCAACAGCCCCGCCCCCTCGGGGAGGGGTTCGGGAAGGCGCGCGCCGCACAGCGCTCAATCCGGCATCGCCGCCCTCAGCCGATCCAGTTCCGCCCGATCCACTCCTGCATCCGGCGCCTCCTCGCCCCTGGCGGCGCGCAACACGCCCTCCAGTTCCGCGGGCGTCGAGCGCCAGAATTCATCCGGCCGCCATCCGAGCAGCCACCCCGCGACCCCCGCCAGCCGCGCCGCCGTCCTGAAAAAGCTCATCGTCCCGCCAATATCTGTTTGAGTATTCCGCGCAGCACAGGCGACAGTTTCGCGAGGCCCGCCGCCACGATCGCCTCGCCCAGGGCGTCCCGCGTCAGCCCGCCGGGCGGATCGGCCAGGCAGTGCCAGAACAGCCCGGCCATCTCGGAAAGCGACAGCTTCCCTTCCGCCGCCCGGTCCACCAGCGCAAAGAGCGGCCCAAGTTCCGCTTCCGCCGCCACCAGCGCGGCAAAGCTCGGCCGCAGGGTGAATGTCTCGCCCCCCAGTTCCAGCGCGGCTTCGCCCCTCGCGCCGTTGGGCGCGCTGCTGGCCCCGCTCATAGCGACACCACCGGGCCGGAACTTTCCAGGCTCAACGCATAGTTGCGCTCGCCATTATAGTCCCCGGCATAGTCCAGCCGCGTCACCAGAAAGCGGCCGCGCATCCGCTCGCCGCTTTCGAAGCTCAGTTCATAATGCTCGATCGTCCCGGCCAGCGCGTGGTTGCGCAGCCGCACCTCCGCCGCCGAGCCGGTAAAGATGCCCGCCGCCGACACGCTGACCGACCGCACGCCCGCGCCCGACAACAATTCGCGCCAGCCGCCCGAATCCTTGCTAGTGACGTTCACCGCCTCGCCATTGACCGACAGTTGCGTCGTGCGCATCCCCGCGACGGTCGCATAGGCCACCGGCGACCCGCCATCGCCTATTTTCAATAGAAACGCGCTTCCTTTTTCCACGCCCATGGAGCATTCTCCTCTAAGATGAACCGTGCAAGAATCGGGATTTGGAGAGGCAGAAGATGCTCGTTGCAGCCCCCCTCATGATGTTGATGCTGGCCGCGGCCCCGCAAGGCGGCGATGCCGTCGGCGCCGGCCGCAAGGCCTATTCGGATTGCCTGGAAAAACAGATCCAGCCCGCGCTGGACAAGAAAATGCCGCTCAGCGACTTTCAGGCCTCGCTGAAGACGCAATGCGGCGACAAGGAAGCCGCTTTCCGGACCGCCATCGTCGCGGACGACAAGTCGAGCGGCATGTCCGAAAAGGACGCCCAATCGGACGCCGACGACCAGATCAGCGAATATAGGGACAAGGTCATCGGCGAGTTCGAGGATTATTCGAAGAGCTGACAGGCTGTTTGGGAATGCGCGGAAGAGCGCATTTCCAAACCGACCCTGCCCCGGTCCTGATCCCTAGGCGGACGGCTCGCGCACCACGCGCAGCCGATAGTCGGCCAGAGCCTGCCATCTGTCGCGCGCGCCCGTCCGCGACAGACGCGACCGCAACAGCCGCGCGCTGACGACGCGCCAGCCCTCTCCCCCCTCCAGGGCCGACAGCACGGCATCGACCCGCGTCAGCAGCGCCGCCAGCCGGGCGGGCTTCTCACCCACATCGAACAGGCTGACCGTCAGGGTCAGTTCCCGGCCCTCCACCTCCTTCGCGCCCCAGTCGGCCGCAAGGGATTCGCCCACGACGCCATAGGGCGCGCTAGCCCGTCCCGCCGCCCCGTCGAACAGCCCGTTCAGCCCCGCCATCAACAGGGCATCGCCGCGCAGGGCCTCGACCACCGCGCCGCGTACCGCCACTTCCGCGCTCATCGCCATCCCCTTCCCGCTTCCCGCAACCGCAGATCCGCCATCCAGCGCCGGAACAGCCCCACGCCCGACAAGCGCACGGCCTCGCCTTCCACCCGCGCGTCCCCGGCTCCGGCGGCCAGCACCGCCTCGGCGATCGCCCGCCGCCGCCGCTCCATCCGCGCTTCGACCAGCGCCGCCAGCGCCGCCTTCATGCCAGCCGCATCCGCTTGAAGGGCCGCCACAGCGCGCTCACCACGGCGGGCGGGGTCGCCACCTCGCCGTCGCGCGCCACGAAATGCTCGGCCGCCAGCCGGACGATCCCCTGCCGGATCGCGTCGGGCACGCCATCCATGTCCGCCGCCATGCCCGCCTGGTAGCGAACCGTGACCTGGCCCGGCCCATCCACCAGCCGCGCCCGCACCCAGCCGTCGCCCGAAGCGTCGATGTCGATCGCGCAGGCGCCGGGCGCCAGGGCCACCCCTTCCACCTCGACGGCGGAAATCGCCAGCACCGGCCGCGCCGCCAGCCTTTGCCAGTTCCCATCCGCCACGATCGTTTCGGCAGCCTCGCGGACCACCAGCCACTGGCCGATAAACTGCTCGCAAAGCCCGGTCGCGCTGGCGATCAGCCGCTCCAGAACGCCATCCTCATCATCCGACCCGATCCGCAACCAGGCCTTGAGATCCGCCAGCATGGCCCCTCCCCAAAAAAAGGGGACGCCCAAGGGACGCCCCCAGGAAATCCTTCCCCCCTTGCGGGAGAAGGACATGCAGCCTGACCGGCCATGCCGGTCAGGCGAAGTTGGATGAGGGCGACCCGTCAGGACGTCGCGAACTTCATCAGCTTGATCGCCTCGCTATTGGCCACCGCACCCCCGATCCGCTTCACTGCATAGAAATGCACGAACGGCTTGTTGCTGAACGGATCGCGCAGGATGCTGGTCTCGCTGCGTTCGGAGATGACATAGCCCGCCTGGAAATTGCCGAACGCGATCGACAGCGACCCGGCGGCGATATCCGGCATGTCCTCGGCCTCGACGACCGGATAGCCCAGCAGCGTCGCCGGCTGCCCCGCCACCAGCGAAGGCTGCCAGAGAAATTGCCCGTCCCCGGTCTTCATCTTGCGGATCACGGCCAGGGTCGCCGAGTTCATGACGAAACAGGCCCCCTGGCGATAGGGCGCCCTCAGGCTCTGCACCAGATCGACCAGCTTGTCCTGGCCGGACGCCGCAAAGGCACCCGAAGCGCCCGAAGCGACATATTGCAGCGAACCGAAGGCCCGCACGCCGTCCGCCTCACTGGTCGCCGCATAGGTCAGGAAACCCTTGGGCTTGTTGGTCCCATTGCCGTTGACGAAGGCCGCGCCCTCCGCCGCCGCGAACTCGCGGGCAATCTCCCCGGCCAGCCAGCTTTCGACATCGAACTGCGCATCGTCCAGCATCGCCTGCGACGCCGCCGGATTGGCGTAAAGCTCGCCCGAAGGCGGCACGATCTCGTTGAAGACGGGCGTCGCCGTCTCCGTCCGGGCGCCCGTCTCGCTGGCCCAGCCCGAAACGATGCCGCCCGACGTCACCAGCTTGCGATAACCCGCGGAGCCAGTGCGCACGACGTTGGCGATGGACCGGATGGGCGAAATGCCCTTCAGCGTCGCATCGATGATCTGGTCGATCTCGCGCGGCACCGCATAGCCGCCCGCCGCTCCCGAGGCCCCGGAAAAGCTCTTCAGCTCCACCCCGGCCTCCAGCCCCTGCCGCACATAGCGCTCGACGAAGGCGCTGCGCCGCGGATCGACCGCCCCGCCCTTCACCCCGTCCAGCACCGGCCTCTGCTGCATCAGCAACGCCCCCTTCAGCGCCGCGACCTCATCCTCCAGCCCGGCGATGCGCTCACCCTGCACCACCGCGTCAAAGCTTGCTTCCAACTGGTCCGTCATAGCCACTCCCACAAAAAGGGCGGCCCCAAAGGACCGCCCGAAAACCCTTCCGAAAAAGGCAAAGCCCTACTCTTCCACCGCAATCACCCGCGCCAGATCCTGCATCGGGTGCGTCACGACACTCACTTCCACCACCTCCAGATCAAGCAACTCCCTCGGCCCCGCCCCCCGCGCCTCCCGCACCCGATAGCCAAAGGACAGCCCGTCCACCGCCCGCTCGCGCAGCGCCCGCACGGCCTCCCGCCCCACCGCCGTCCGCCCGGACACCCGCCCGATCACGCGCAGCCCGCGTGCATCCTCCTCGACCTTCTCGACCGTCCCGATCGCCTCCCCCGGCCGATGCTGCCACAGCAATGGCAAGCCCGCCCCCACCCCGGCAAAGGCCCCCGCCCGCACCACGTCACCGCCCCGATCCACCCGGTCGAACACCGCCGCATAGCCAGCGAAGCGCAAGTCTCCGCTCACGCCCGCACCAGCCCAAGCAGCCCCAGCTTCACCGCCATCCCCAGCAACAACAGCGCCATCACGATCCGCGCGGCCCAGCCCGCCACGGCCCCCCGCGCCGCCTTCTTCGCGTCCCGCCAGGCGCCCAGCAGCTCGCGCAATTCCCGCACGTCGCCCTCGGCCCCACGATCGGCCAGCCCCAGCCGCTCCAGCGCCCGCCCGGCCCCCAGCTCGCTCGCCTCCTCGATCAGCGCCCGGATCATGACGATATCCATCTCCGCCGGCTGCGCCCCGGCCTGCGCCACCAGCCGCGCCAGCATCTCCCCATCATATTTCATGGCCCGGCCTCCCGTTTTTCGGGCCGATCCCCAGCATCGCCCGCTTTTCCCCGGCGGACAGGAAATCCGCCGCCGCCACCCGCTCCCACAGCGCGCTGCGCTCCTCGGACAGCGCGGGCACCGCATCCATATCCACGCTCAGGCACAGCCCCGGCCACCATCCCCGCAGCCCCTGCGCCAGCCCCCCGCAAATCTTCCCCAGCAACGGCAGGACCGTCTGCCGCCACAGCGCCCGGTTGGCCTCGCGATAATTGGCATAGGCATTGTCGCCGGGCAGCCCCATCAGCATCGGCGGCACGCCAAAGGCCAGCGCGATCTCCCGCGCCGCCGCCGCCTTCAGCCCCACGAAATCCATTTCGGCCGGCGTCAGGCTCATCGCCTTCCAGTCCAGCCCGCCCTCCAGCAGCATTGGCCGCCCGGCATTGGCCGCGCCGGAAAAGGCGACCTCCATCTCGCGCTTCACCCGCTCGAACTGATCGGGCGACATCACCGATCCGTCGCCCGGATCATAGACCATCGCGCCGGAGGGCCGCGCCGCATTGTCCAGCAGAGCCTTGTTCCACACCGTCGCCGCATTGTGGATCGCCACCGCGCCCGCCGCCGCGCCGACACAGCCCATGCCATAATGATCGTCCAGCGGATGCAGCGCCTTGAGATGGATGATGCTCGCCCGCCCCGCTCCGTCTTCGGGCGACAGCCGCGTCACGCTCTCCCCCACGCGATAGAGATAGGCGGCGGGCCAGCCGCGCGCGTCCGCCTCCACGCTCACCCGCTCGGGCCGCAGCGCATAGAGTTCCACCGGCAGGCCATCGGCCCCCACCAGCACCTGCACATAGCCATTGCCGTGCAGCAGCAAATGGCTCGCCAGCATCTCGACCAGCCCCTGCCCGGCCGAACAATGCGCCACCAGCGCCGACGCCCGCGCCCGCACATCCTCGCCCACGCCCGACACGGCCAGCGCCGTCCCGCCGGCGCCCTCCGACACCAGCCGCAAGGCCCGCTGCGCCACCGGATTGCCCATGACCCCGGCGCGCAGTTGCGCCTCATAGGATGCGGGCCATTCCCCCAGCGCCACCCCGCCCGAACCCCAGGCACGCGCCAACACCGGCCGCGCCGTCTGGCGCGCCGCCTTCGTCCCGAATAATTTCATGAAAACCCCGCCCAAACGAAAAATCCTCTCCCTGAGGGGGGAGAGGATAGTGAAGCTCGGCAGCTTGCTGCCCAGCAAAAGCGGGAGAGGGGGCAGCCCTCTCCCCATAACGCAAAATCTTCCGTTTTCCGCAGTTAGCGATCCGTCAACCGCATCGGCCGACTTCGGAACTCCTCAGGGATTGCGCTCCAGCACCCGGTCGCAGGCCTCGCCGCCCGCCTGGCCCCGGCCGATCAGATTGCCCGCGACCGCCCCCGCCGCACCGGCCAGCAGCGTCTCGCCCACGCTCCCGCCAGCGATCACGCCCGCCCCGGCACCACCCGCCGCGCCGATCACCGTGCCCTTGCGCGCATCCTTCTTCCGCTTGAGCAGGCAATAGCGCACGTCATCGCGATCCCGCGGCGCCGCCCGCGCCACCCGCGCCCGGTCCTTGGCGGACAATGTCGTGGCCGCGGCCGCAGGCTCGACCATCAGGGTCAGCACCGCCAGACCCGCCGCCAGTTTCGCCATCTTCATCGGAAAATCTCCTGTCATAACCATTGCGAAACCAACGCCGCAGGCCCCATCCGGTTCCTCGTTACGCTTCCGTTCAAAGGCCGCGCACCCGCGCCTCGCCCTGCCTGCCCAGCATCAATTCGGTCAAGGCCCATACCGGCGCATCGGCGCGATCGGGCGAGCGCCCCGGCCCGGCATAGCCGCCGCCCAGCACCATCCCGCACATCTGGTCCTCCAGCGCGGGAAATGCCCCGCGATGCACCACGCGCCCCGCCTCATAAAGCGCCGCCACCGGCTCCGCCCGCGCCACCTTGCCCCGGCTGGCGTGGACCAGCCGCACCGGCAGCCCGGCCTCCGCCGCGCGCAACACGCTCTCGACCATGGCGCCGCCATTATTGGCCTCGGCCACCACCCGGTCGGCGCCATGCACCAGCGCCGCCGCCGCCACCGCCCGCGCCCAGCCTTCGGGCGTCATCCCCTCGACCGACGCATCGGCAATGACATAGGCCCGGCCATCGCCGCCCAGCCCGGCGACCAGTATCCCGCAGGCATCGCCCTGCGCGGAGGCAGGCGGATCGACCGCGACCACGACCCGCGCCAGCGCCCCCCGCACATGCGGCACCCGGCACCGCTCCAGCAGGTCGCGGCTCCACAGGGCGCCGTCGATCTCCTCGATCAGCTCGCCCTCCAGTTCCTGCCGCCCCAGCCGCGTTCCGCCATAGCTGCGCTCCATCGCCGCGATGAAACCGTCGGCCAGATGCGCCGCATTGTCCGCCGTCCGCCCCCGCGTCACCACCACATCGCCGCGCTCCACCAGGGCGCGCACCAGCGGCACCGGCCGGGGCGTGGTCGTCGCCAGCACGCGCGGCGCCGCGCCCAGCCGCATCCCCATCATGAGGTTGTCCCACGCCGCCTCGCCGCCCGCCCATTTGGCGATCTCGTCGGCCCAGCCATGGCTGAATTGCGGCCCCCGCAGGGATTCGGGTTCCGCCGCGCCGAACAGGGTGGCCACCGCCCCGTTCCGCCAGACCAGCTTGCGCAGGGCAGGCGAAAAGGCCGGCCGGTTCCACCAGGGCGCGATGGACAGCAGCCCCGATGCTCCCTCCACCATCACCGACCGCGCCTCCCCCAGCGTCGCCCCGACCAGCGCGATCCGGGCCGAAGGATCGCTCTCCGCAACGGCGCGCACCCATTCCGCACCCGCCCGCGTCTTGCCGAACCCGCGCCCCGCCATCATCAGCTAGACGCGCCACTTCCCATCCGGCGGCCGTTGTTCCGGCCGTGCCAGCCACCCCCAGTCATGCGCCAGCGCCTCGGCGGCCGCGCCGCTCAACCGGCGCAGCACCCGCTCCCGCACCGGGCCGGGCAGATTCGCCAGCCGCTCGAAATCCGACAAAGTTCCCATCCAGCCCCAATCCCCCGCACGCTTCATCCCGTTTTTGCGCGGCCCCGCTCTGGGTTATCGCACCGCCACCCCTATATGCCCTCGCATGTCCTCGATCCGTCCCGCCCGCGCCGCCGACGGCGCCCGTCTGCTCGACATCTGGCGCCGCGCCGTCGATGCGACCCATGATTTCCTCGCTCCCGAAGACCGCGCCGCCATCGACGCCGAAGTCGCGGCCTTCCTTCCCCATATGTCCGCCTGGCTCGCCACCAGTCCCGACGATATCGCCATCGGCTTCATGATCGTGGACGGCAGCCATATGCAGGCGCTGTTCATCGACCCCGACTGGCGCGGACAGGGCATCGGGCGGCGCCTGATCGACCATGCGCTCTCGCTCCACCCGACCCTGACGACCGACGTCAACGAACAAAATGGCCAGGCCATCGGCTTCTACGAAGCGATGCGCTTCGCCCGCACCGGCCGCTCCGAACAGGACGGCCAGGGCCGCCCCTATCCGCTGATCCACCTGCGCTACGCAGGCTGAAGGGCCCTGGATATCGGGTTCCCATCCCACAGGCGGGACCGGAGCAATATCCGCCCGCCCCTCGCCCCCATCACGCCCCGCTCCGCTTGCGCACCAGCTCCAGCGCGATCCGCAACCGCTCGACGGCATCCTCGCCGTCCGGCCGCTCCATCTCGTGGCGCTCCTGCGCCTCCGCCTCCTCCACATGCCTCCGGAACAAGGTGGCCTGGACCATGTGCGGATGGCCGCGCCTGATCTTCCGGCTCTTCACCACGCCATCCCCGTCCAGCACGATCTCCTCCTCCTCCGTGCCGAACAGCGCCTGCCGCAGCATCAGCGTCTTCAGCTCCTCATGCCCGATGTTCAGCGCCTGCTTCCAGGCGCGCGCAAAGGCCGGGTCGCGCTGCTTCAGATAATAGACGGTCGACAGGTTCCGCCCGATCGTCCGCGCCGCCTCGCTGACGTTGCAGGTGATGGCCAGCGTCTCCAGGAATTTCCGCCGCAACTGCGGCGTCCAGCCATCCTTGCGCGCGGCCCGCATCTGCGGCGCCGTTCCGGCGAAACCCTGCTGGCCATTTTCCAGGACCAATATGCGATCGGGCGCCTGCGCCCGGCCGCCGAAACGGCTTTTGCCGCCATCCTTCATTCCATCCGCCATGCCTGCTCCCCCGCGCCCAACGCAAAAGGGCCGGCCCATCAGGACCAGCCCTTGTCGCGCCGTCTTGGCGACTCACATTTTTCCACTATCGCCATCTCTGCCAGAACAGCGTGACGATGTCAAGAAAAATGTTCCATATGGGTTAAATCATGCCGCCGCCATCCGTTCGATCGCCTTCGCCTCGGCGGCCAGGGCAGCGGCAAAGCTGGGCCGCTCGCGCATCTGCTGCAACCAGGTCCGCACCCTGGGCCACCGCCCCTCCTTCAGCACATCGCTGCAATAGCAGATGTTGATGAGGGGACAGGCCACCGCGATATCCGCCAGCGTGAAGCGATCCTCCACCAGAAAGCCGCTCTGCGGAAGGATCTTCTCCAGATAGTCGTAGATGCCCGGCAGCCTCTCCGTCTCCGCCGCATCCGCCGCCTTCAGGTCCTGCGGTATCCCCAGCAGGCGCGCGACCATGCGGTTGAAGAAGATCGGCATGCCCGTCGCCTGCACGATCGTATCGCCGAATTCCTCATACCATATCGTCCGCGCCCGCGCCTTCGCCTCGGTCGGGATCAGATTGGGTTCCGGATAAAGCGTATCCAGATAGGTTATGATGGCAGTGGAATCGCTGATCAGGAAATCGCCGTCCTGAAAACCCGGTATCTTGCCGAAGGGCGATGCCTGCGCGAATTCCTCGCCGCCCTGGCCGAAGCCGCCCGGCTTCACTTCCGGTTCGATCCCCTTTTCGGCGGCAAACACCAGAACCTTGCGCACGAAGGGCGAAGGACGCGCTCCATAGACGATCATGTTTCACTCTCCCAATAGGACGGCCCAGAGATCAGGCGACGATCATGGCGTTCCGGTAGCAAAATGCAACCAGACTCAATGCCCCGATTCATTCGAACCCGCCGGGGCGCGGGTATAATCGATCCTGATCCGCACCCAGCTCCCCACCATGGTCTTGCCGTTGACGCGGGGCGGCAGCACCAGGAACTGCCACGCCGCCAGGCGCACGGCCTTGGCGAAGCCCGATCCCATCGGCGATTCCCCCAGCGCCTGGCAATTTTCGACATGATAATGGTCGACCGTCTGGCACGCGACCAGGCCCCAGCCGCTGGACGGCGCGTTGGACGGCAGATAGCCCGCCAGTTCCGCATGGGTCGGCCGCCGGTACCATTCCGCCTCGAACAGTTGCACCCCGCCCGGCCCTTCGCCCGGCCCGGATACCGCCGCGCTGTTGCCCTGCCCGGCGGCGCCTTCGCTGGCCCCCTTCTTCTCCATCTTGCTGATGTCGGCGGAGGCCATCTGCTGGCTGTCCAGCACCAGGAAGGGCAAGGGCGAAGGCAGCTGTTCGGCGGGCTTCACGACCGGTTTGGCGGGCTTCGGAACGGGTTGGACCTGCTTGCGCGCCGGGCGCTGCTGCTCCTTCTTCTCGCTCTTCTCCGCCTTGCTCTGCGCCTTTTCCGCCTTCGGGGCGGGGGCCATTTCGAAGGTCACGGGATTGCGGAAATCGGGCAGGCGGACGATCGGCTTGGGCGCCAGCGTCAACAGGGCCAGCAGCAACAGACCGTTGAACAGCAGGGCGAACAGCAGCCCGCCACCGCGCTCACGCCATCGGGAAGAGGATGGAAGGGTCAATGTCACTCAAGGGGCGTCGGGGGAAGAAGTCGCATGGGTCATGCCCAGACGTCGCCACCCCGTCAACGCCGTAGCTTCAGCAAATATCTTCTTCGCGCACGACCGGACGGCTCTCGCGAGTCGCCCGCATCCGGCTGGTCTCGTCCTGCGGATCGCCCGCGACCACGACATAATCCTCATGCACCTCCACCAGCACGCCGGCAAAGGGCATCCCCTCCAGACTGCCGGTCACGCGATAGCTGACCGAATCCCCGACCTTGAAGGTCGCCGGATCGGTGTTGAACTCAAACGGGCAGGCGCCCTCTCCCATTCCGAACATGGCTTCAACTCCTGTCGCAAAACTCTATCGCCGATCATAACGTGCAATCAACCGGGCTGTCACTTCCATCACGGGCAAGTTAAGACGCCCGCCATGCCCATCCGCTTCGCCACCCCGCAAGACCTCCCCCGCCTCCATCCGGTCATCGAGCGCGCCTATCGCGGCGAAACCGCGCGGAAAAGCTGGGCCATCGAGGCACCACCCCCCTCCAGCCCCCGCACCAGCATCCCCGCCCTGGAAGCGATCCTCGCCACGCCCACCGAACGGCTGCTGGTGGCGACGATGGAGGACGGCACCCCCATCGGCTGCGTCCAGATCAGCGATCGCGGCGAGGGCCGCTCCTATCTCGGCCTGCTATGCATCGATCCCGACCGCCAGTCAGCGGGGCTGGGCAGTCAGTTGGTCGCGGCGGCGGAACATCATGCCGCAATCCTGTTCGGCGCCCGGCTCATGGAAATGACCGTGATCGACAGCCATTCCAAACTTATTCAATATTATCAACGACTTGGCTATCACCTCACAGGCGAACGCCAACCCTATCCGGTCCCACTCGACCCACCCTATGCCATGCTCGTCCTGGCAAAAGCGCTGGCGGCCTGAAATCAGTTCGGCTACGGCCTCAACCCGATGCTCACCAAGCTCTACCAATGGACTCTGGCGAAAGCCGCCCACGCCCACGCCGAACGCTGGCTGTTCCTGATTTCCTTTCTGGAATCCAGCTTCTTCCCGATCCCGCCCCACCCGCTGCTGGGCCTGATGTGCCTCGCCCGCCCGGAACGTGCCATCCGCTTCGGCCTGATCTGCACCATCGCTTCGGTCATGGGCGGCCTGCTGGGCTATGCCATCGGCCATTTCGTCTATGAAGCCGTCGGCCAGCAGATACTGAACGCACTCGGCCTGACCGCCAAATTCCCCATCGCCGCCTGCTATCTGCGCGACTACGGGGCAGAGATCATCCTGATCAAGGGCGCAACACCCATCCCCTTCAAGCTGATCACCATCACCGCGGGCTTCATCGGCCTCTCCCTCTTCACCTTTCTCTGGGCGAGCCTCCTGTCGCGCGCCTTCCAGTTCATGCTGGTCGGCTTTTTGTTCTGGAAGTTCGGCCGCCCTATCAAGGCCTTCATAGAGAAATATCTGGGCCTGCTGTCGGCCGCATTCCTGGTCCTGGTTGTGGGCGGTTTCATCGCGGCCTCCGCCCTGTCGGGGGGTGGCCAGAAAAGCGACAAGTGCAGCCATGCCACCATGGCCAGCCTGCGCTGATTCGCAGCCCATGAAGAATATTCCGGCCCGCTTCCCGAAGCTCACCGCCCTGCTTGCCGGATTCGCCGCAGCAACCGGCTTCGAACCGCTCAAAATGTGGCCCGTCACCCTGGCCTGCTTCGCGCTGCTGATCCTGCTGATCGAACGCGCGCCCGACCGCCGCGGCGCTTTCCTGCGCGGCTGGCTGTTCGGCGTCGGCCATTTCACCCTGGGTCTCAACTGGATTGCCCACGCCTTCACCTTCCAGGATACGATGCCGCACTGGTTCGGCTATGGCGCGGTGGTCCTGCTGTCGCTCTATCTAGCAGTATATCCGGGCCTTGCGACGCTTGTGGCATGGTGGCTCCCTCGAAAGCTGGGCGGGCACATCGCTGCGGCCACCTTCATCCTGTTCTTCGCCGCAAGCTGGCTCGCGACCGAATATCTCCGCGCCACCGCCTTTACCGGCTTTGCATGGAACCCGCTGGGCGTGACCCTGCTACCGACCGGCATCGCAATCGCGGCCACCCTGATCGGCACCTATGGCCTTGGCGCGCTCGCCATTCTCGGCGCCGGCGCGATCCTCCTCGCCCTCCGCCGCCAGTTCCGTCCAGCAGCCGCCATCGCTGCCCCCTTGAGCGCCCTCGCGCTTTGGGGCTTCCTCTCCCCCGCCCCCCCGCCCCCCGCAGGCGCGCCCCGAATCCGCGTGGTCCAGCCCAATATCGGCCAGGACGAAAAATATTCGCCCGAACTCGAACAGGCGCATTTCCAGACTCTCGCCACCCTCTCCGGAAATCCACGCCCGGCTCCACGCCTGATCTTCTGGCCCGAAGCAGCGATTCCCGCCTATCTCGATCTGGAACCGGAATGGCGCGCCCGCCTGGCAGCGCTGCTCGGCCCCGGCGACCTGATCATGACCGGCGCCACCAAAGTCTATTTCAAACAGATCGCCAGGAACGGCGTGGTTGAAAACACCCTGGCAGGCGCGAACAACAGCCTGTTCATCGTCGATCCCAGGGCCCGCTTGCTCGGCCGCTACGACAAATCGCACCTCGTTCCCTATGGCGAATATCTGCCGATGCGCCAGATTCTCCAGCCCATTGGCCTCTCCCGCCTTGTTCCCGGTGACATCGATTATTGGCCCGGCCCCGGCCCGCAAAGCCTGACCCTTCCCGCCACGCTCGGCCGGCCCTCGCTCAAGATGGGCGTCCAAATCTGCTACGAGATCATCTTCTCAGGCCACGTCGTCGACGAAGCCAATCGTCCAGACTTCCTCTTCAACCCCTCCAACGACGCCTGGTTTGGAAGCTGGGGACCGGTCCAGCACCTGGCCCAGGCCCGTCTCCGCGCGCTGGAAGAAGGGCTGCCCATCATCCGTTCCACTCCCACCGGAGTCTCCGCGGTGGTCGATGCCCGCGGCCATATCCTCCACAGCATCGGACATCAGCGCGCCGGTTTCCTCGACACGGTCCTGCCCTCGCCGCTGCCACCGACGCTTTTTTCCCGCCTCGGCAATGGGGCGCCATTCGGCTTCATGATCGCGCTCCTCGCCCTTGCGCTGATTTCGCAGGCCATTGCCACCCGCAAAACGACCCGCTAATAGGCACATAAACTTTTCTTTATATCGCTCGCCACTCGAGCGTGGTAACGGGAGTCCCATGCGCAACAACTATCTCTTCACCTCGGAATCCGTTTCCGAAGGCCATCCCGACAAAGTCGCGGACCAGATTTCCGACGCCATCGTCGACCTGTTCCTGTCGAAAGACCCCGAAGCCCGTATTGCCTGCGAAACGTTGACGACGACCCAACTGGTCGTGCTGGCGGGCGAGATCCGCTGCAAGGGCGTCTATGAAAATGGCGAGTGGGCGCCCGGCGCACAGGAGGAGATTGAGCGCACCGTCCGCGAGACGGTGAAGCGGATCGGCTATGAGCAGGACGGCTTCCATTGGGAGACGTTCCGTTTCGAAAATAACCTTCACGCCCAGTCCGCACATATTGCGCAAGGCGTCGATGCCGCCGGCAACAAGGATGAAGGTGCTGGCGACCAGGGCATCATGTTCGGTTTCGCCTGCGACGAAACGCCGGACCTCATGCCCGCCACGCTGGACTATAGCCACAAGATCCTCGCCAGGATGGCTGCCGACCGCCACAGCGGCCGCGCGCCCTTCCTGGAGCCTGACGCGAAGAGCCAGGTCACGCTGCGCTTCGAAAACGGCAAACCTGCCGCCGCCACTGCCATCGTCGTATCGACCCAGCATGCACCGGGCTATGATGAAGGCGCGAAGGACGCGGAACTCAAGGCCTATGTGAAGGGCGTCGTCGCGGAAGTGCTGCCCAGCGCTCTCCTTTCGGACGAGACCGTCTATCATATCAATCCGACCGGCAGCTTTGAAATCGGCGGCCCGGACGGCGACGCCGGCCTGACCGGCCGCAAGATCATTGTCGACACCTATGGCGGCGCCTCGCCTCACGGCGGTGGCGCGTTCAGCGGCAAGGACCCGACCAAGGTCGACCGTTCGGCCGCCTATATCACTCGTTATCTGGCAAAGAATATCGTCGCCGCCGGCCTCGCCCGTCGTTGCACGATCCAGCTTGCTTATGCCATCGGGGTGTCCGAACCGCTCTCGCTCTATGTCGATACTCACGGCACAGGCACGGTGGGCGACGACCAGATCGAAAAGGCGATACTGTCGATCAAGGAACTGGGTGGTCTCACTCCGCGCGGTATCCGTACGCATCTTGGCCTCAATAAGCCGATATACCAGCCGTCAGCGGCTTATGGTCATTTCGGTCGCAAGCCGGAGGGTGACTTTTTCCCTTGGGAGCGCACCGATCTGGTGGACAAGTTGAAGGCAGTCCTTTAATCTAGATCAAGATAACTGATATTTCAGGGGGTTGCGAGGGAACTCGCAGCCTCCTTTTTGCTGATTTTAGTGCATCGTTAACCAAAATGCGCTTAGCGCCAAACCATAAGGAGTTCATGGTTTGGCATCTTCGCTTTCTGACGGCACGGGCGGTGCAGAAGCCGCATGGATGGCGCTCAACCGCAGCCAGGCAGTGATTGAGTTCGCGCTTGACGGGACAATCCTCACAGCCAACGCCAATTTTCTTCATCTGATGGGCTATCGGCTGGAAGAAATTGCTGGCCAGCATCATCGCATCTTCTGCACCCCGGATCACATCCAATCCGCGGAATATGCCGCTTTATGGCAAAAGCTTGGCACGGGTGCATTCGACGCGGGCACCTATAACCGGCTGACTCGGGACGGGCGCGAAGTCTGGCTGCAAGCGACCTATAATCCGGTGTTCGAACCAGACGGTACAGCCCGGAAAGTGGTGAAGATCGCCACTGACGTCACCCGTCAGGTCCGTGAGGAACGTGAGGCGCACCATCGTCTGGCCGACAGCCATCGTCTGCAACAGGCTCTGGAGCGCCAGAAAAATGCGTTGGAAAAGACGATGGACCAGTTGGCTGAGATCGTTTCCACGATCCGGAGTATCGCCTCGCAGACCAATATGCTGGCTCTTAATGCAACGATAGAGGCGGCCCGGGCTGGCGATGCGGGACGCGGCTTCGCCGTCGTCGCGGGTGAGGTTAAAAAACTCGCCGACGACACCCGTGTCGCCACCGAACGCGCGGCCGCGATGATGCAGCAGGAAGCGATCAGCATGAACGCCCGGCAGCAGCAGGTTTGACCGCACACCGGCGCGGAGCATGGCGGTATCATGACGAAAAGTTCATTAGCCTGCTGCCAGTAAAACCCTCATAAGCAGGGCGTCGGGTCCGCACCCCTGTCGGACCCGGCAACTCCCTCTTTTCCAAGGGACCAAGCGATGACAAGGATGCTGACTTCCGCCTTCCTCGGCCTCGCTCTGATGGCCGGCACCGCAGCCCCCGCGCTTGCCGCGCCTTGCAAGGACGCAAAGGGAAAGTTCATCAAATGCCCACCCAAGCCGGTTGCCAAAAAAGCACCGTGCAAGGACGCAAAGGGTCGTTTCGCCAAGTGCAAATGACCTGATGAGCCAGTCTTCCGCATGAGACCGGTTCCCCTCATGCGGCGCCTTTTCATCTCTCCTACGGAAACAAGCCGGTCGTCTCCCACAGACGTCAGGCTCAGCCTCCTGTCCCCGGCAACTTTCTCCTCAACACCGGGGACAGGAGGCGCCCCCTTCAGATAGCGGGTTGCCGCGACAACGGACGACAGCTATCGGCGCGGCCATGACAGCGCATAAATCCGGCGATCCCACGACACTCAACCGCCTTTATGGCCGCCAGTCCGGACCCAGACTCCGCAAGGGACAGCAGGAACTGGTCGATACCTTGCTGCCGGCCCTGTCGGTCCCGGAGGAAGGCGAGGTCACTGCTGCCGGTCTGTTCGGTTATGACCATCCGTTGCATTTTGAAATCGGTTTTGGCGGCGGCGAGCATCTGGCCTATCGGGCGGATCTGTTGCCCGATCATGGTTTCATCGGCTGCGAACCCTTCCTGAACGGGGTGGTGCAGGCGCTGGGCCATGTGCGGGATCAGGCGCTGGGCAATGTGCGCCTTCACATGGGCGACGCCCTCTCGGTCCTCAGCCGCATTCCGGACGGCGCGCTCAGCTTCGTCTATCTGCTCCATCCCGACCCCTGGCCCAAGGCGCGCCACGCCAAGCGCCGCATGATGAATCCCGGCCCGGTGGCGATGATCGCAAGGAAGCTGAAGCCCGGCGGCGAATTTCGGTTCGGCACGGATCACCCCGTCTATCTGCGCTGGGCGCTGATGGTGATGAACGGCCACCCCGATTTCGAATGGCTGGCGAGTGAGCCGAAGGATTTTCAGACGCGTCCCGGCGGCTGGCCGAAAACGCGCTATGAGGCGAAGGCGCGGCGCCTGGGCCATGAAGTCTGGTATTTCCGATACCGGCGGATTTAGACCAATGGCTTGGCTGAATGAATGACTGTTTTTCAGGTGGTTAGTCCGAAATGTGCCGCCGCCTGCCGCCGCCGATTTCCGTTCCGGTGATTGCTGGGTGATTACTTTTCTGGTACATGAGGTTCGTCATGGCCACTGGAAAAGTCACCAAGCGAACCCTTGACGCTCTTCAGGCGAACGCCGTCGCCGGCTTCCTTTGGGATGACGAACTGAAGGGGTTCGGACTCAAGATTACCGCGGGCGGTTCTGCCTCCTATGTCGTCCAGTATCGGATGGGTGGCCGCGAGGCGAAGACGCGTCGCTACACCATCGGCGGTCATGGGTCGCCATGGACGCCCTTCACCGCTCGCGAGGAGGCGACGAGACTCCTCCGCCTCGTTGCCCAAGGGATCGACCCGGTCGAATCGGACAAGCTGCGACGGCGCGAGGCTGTCGACCTTGCCTTTTCCAACTATGCCGATCGCTTTGCGGCGGATTGCAAAGGGCAAGGTTGGTCGACACTCGTAACGCGCTCACTTCGGCGACACGTCAAACCCGTCTTGCGGGACAAGGCGCTTCCCGCAATCACGCGCATTGATGTGGTGGCCGTGTTCGATAGCATGCCGGCAGCTCAGGCCGCCAATCGGCGGAACGTGTTCGCAGTGCTGAGGCGCCTATTTCGATGGGCGGTGAGCCGCGGCGACATCGACAGAAGCCCAATGGAAGGCATGGAAACGCCGAAAGCCGTTAAACCTCGCGAGCGCTGGCTAAGCGACAGCGAGTTGGCGAAGGTCTGGATTCATGCCCCGGAATGCCATCGGTGCTTTGGGTCGATCGTGCGGCTCCTCATTGCTACCGGCCAGCGTCGTGAAGAGATCGGCGGGCTTCACTGGCAGGAGTTGGATCGCGCTGAACGTGAGATGCGGCTGTCGGGCGATCGGACGAAGAACGGCGAACCGACCACCATTCCGCTCAATGACCTCGCGGTGTCCGAACTCGACAAAGTGGCGGGGAGCGAAAAGTGGCCGATTCGTGGAAGGGTGTTTCCAACTGCGACCGGTGCCGCGTTCACGGCTTATCACAAGGGCAAGACGAAGCTCGATAAGCTGATTTCAAAGGACAAAGGCAGTTCGATTGCCAAGGACGACGACAGTTCCATGCCGCCTTGGCGTCTTCACGACCTCAGGCGCACACTGGCAACCGGCTTTCAAAGGCTTGGAGTCCGGTTTGAGGTGACCGAAGCGGTTCTAAACCATGTCGGTGGTTCGCGATCTGGAGTGGCCGGCATCTATCAACGCCACGATTGGAAACCTGAAAAGCGTGCAGCGTTATCGGCCTGGAACGATCACCTATCCAGCGCCATCGAATCGGCGAGAAAATAGCCGCATAGCGCTCGGTGCCGATGCATCAGACCGTAATGGGCAAACCTCTTTCCTTTCGCCTGCGAATGAGGCATCGATTCCATCGGCTTCCGGGCCCCGGAGGTTGGACCGCGCGAGAACATGTAGGGCATCGACCCTGGCTCATGTCCTGCGGCCAGCCTTCGTTTCGTCTACCAAACATTAACGCTCTTGCTGGATTTGGGCCCGGCCCCATGGGTGCGGAAGCTCGGACACCGGGTAATCCACTGAGGCGATCCGCGACCTCGTCAAGTTCGTGGTGCCGGGCTTCCGCTTTTTTGCCGGAGATAGTTTTGCAAGTTGAGAATTTTTGGGTCGGTCTCGATGTTGGGGCCGACGAACTGGTCGCGTGCATGGTCGATGCTGAAGGTCGTGTACGAGTTGAGGAAGCTATGCCAACCTGCCCATCGCGGGTTTCGGCTTTCATGGAAGCCCATGCCGGCGACAAGGTGCGCATCGGCCTCGAAGCAGGGTCCTCATGTCTGCCCCTGACCCGTAAACTACGCCAGGCCGGCTACAAGGTGCACGTTTTCGACACGAGGCAGGCCAGTAAATTCCTGTCTATCCGCCAGAATAAGACGGACGCCAACGACGCACGGGGTATCGCCGACATTGTTCGGATAGGGCGAGGTGTCGTCGCTGAAGTCTACGTAAAAAGCGTAGAATGCCAGCAACTGCGTTCGAAGCTTGCCATTCGAC
>NZ_JAKUJY010000010.1 GCF_022664535.1 Sphingobium trunci
AAACCCACCCTTACTGTACGTTGTCGATTACCTGGCCCTCGATAACGTCCTTGCTGGTTCTGGTAAGGCGGCAATGACCGGCATGGATAGATGCACCATCACTGCTCGCATTCAATTTGGTTTCGGCATCTCGGTATTCGCTAACGGTGATGCTGCACTTTTCGGTGATCTCTTCGTCAATGGTCGGATTTTTCAAGCACGCGCTGAGGATGAGCGTGAAGCTAAGAATGAGCATCGCTGGATTTTTCATTGTACAAGAATGCAATGCAGGGACGAGCCATACAACGTCCGGTTTCGTTTCGCGATTCCCGGAAGCCGCAAGTCTGCAACCCCACCCTTGGCAGGCATCAGGCAGGCGAAAAGTCCACTGCTGTAAGCCGCCTAGCCACAGACGACCAATGGCAGTCATTTAACTCATCATTCAGGTGCCTCAGCTACGGACGTTCTTAGCAATGCAGCGAGGGGCGTATGTTAAGAATTGTTGTTGCAATCATCAGCATCTTGCTCGCAGTGCCAATCACTTTTATTGCAGCATTTGCAGCGCAGGGCAACGATCAAGGTTTCGAACACAATATCGCGCTAATCGTCCAAATTGAGGGAGCTTCGTTAATAGCAACTTCCGCTGCTCTTATTTTTCTGCCGAAAATTCAATGGCTACATTTTGCCATTATGGCAATCATGGTGCTGTCGATCGTTGCCATATTGATGTATTATCGTCTTACCGGATGATGAATGAGGTTTCGCTGTTGCATGGCAGACTTGCACCCAAAGGCGCAATTAGCGGTCGGCCTCGAATCCACCCATCCCTGTCATCCCCACGAAGGCGGGAGGCACAGTTCGGCGCGGCCAATCTATTCGTTGCCGTTACCCCAGGCGCGGCGCTGGGGAGATGGATCCCCGCCTTCGCGGAGATGACGAGGGGCTGACGTCCGTCTTCCCCACCTCAAGCCAGCCGCGGTTTCAGCTTGTCCGGGCCGCCGCCCGGTCCTCGTCCAGGAACGCGGCGACATCGTCGAGCAGGACATCCTTCGACAGGAAGGTCCGCCCGATTCCCCGCGCCAGCAGGAAGGGCAGGGTGCCCGCCGCCATCTTCTTGTCGTGGAGCATGCGCGCGACCAGGGCGGCGCCGTCCGCCTTCACATGGGCGCTGGCAAGATCGTAGGGCAGGCCCACGGCCTTGAGGTGCGCGGTCACGCGTTCGGCGTCTTCGGGGGAACACAGCCCCAGCCGGGCCGAATAGCGGAAGGCCAGCGCCATGCCCGCCGCCACGCCCTCGCCATGGAGCAAAATGTCGGAAAAGCCGGTATCGGCCTCCAGCGCATGGCCGAAAGTATGGCCCAGGTTGAGCAATGCGCGGCGGCCAGAGGTTTCGCGCTCGTCCTCGCCCACGATCTTCGCCTTGGCGGCTACGCTGCGTTCGATCGCATATTCGCGTGCCTGCGCGTCGCCCGCGAGCAGGCGATGCCCCTCCGCCTCGCACCAGGCGAAGAAATCGGGATCGTCGATCAGGCCATATTTGACGACCTCGGCATAGCCCGCCCGCGTTTCCCGCACCGGCAGCGTGTCCAGCGTCGAGGGGTCGATCAGGACCAGCGCGGGCTGGTAGAAGCTGCCGATCAGATTCTTGCCTGCCCTGGCGTTGATCGCGGTCTTGCCGCCGACCGAACTGTCCACCTGCGCCAGCAGCGTGGTCGGTATCTGGATGAAATGGCAGCCGCGTTTCAGGATGGAGGCGGCAAAGCCCACCAGATCCCCGATCACCCCGCCGCCCAGCGCCACCACATGATCGCCCCGTTCGATCTCCAGCGCCAGCAGCGCGTCGAGCAACTGCTCCAGATGGCGCCAGCTCTTGGTCTGCTCGCCCGGCGGCAGGATGATCGGCTCGACCGCGATGCCGGCGCTGCGCAGGCTCGCCTCCAGCCGGGGAAGCTGCGCGCTGGCGACATGCGCGTCGGTCACGACGACCAGCCGCCGCCCGTCTGCCCTGCGGCGGGCATAGTCCGCCAGATGGTCGCCTGCCCGGTCCAGCGCGCCTTCCTCGATCAGGATATCATAGCTGCGCGCACCCAGCGCGACGCGGACTAATGCCATTGGGACAAATGCTCCATGATGCTGTCCACCGCCACATCATGCGGCGCGGCGGCGCTTTTCACATGAATGGGGCAGAGCGCGTAGACCGGATTGCGGATCGCGGCCAGTTCGGTCAGCACGGCGCGCGGGTCCTTGCCCTTCAGCAGCGGGCGCCCCTCGCGCCGCGATACTCGGTCGACCAGCGTGTCGATATCGGCGTTCAGCCAGATGGCGAGGGCATGTTCCAGGATCAGCTTGCGCGTCTCCTCCTGCATGAAGGCGCCGCCGCCGGTCGCTATCACCTTGGGCGCGCCATCCATCAGCCGGGCGATGACGCGCCGTTCGCCATCGCGGAAATAGGCCTCGCCATAGCGTTCGAACATTTCCGTGATCGTCATGCCCGCCGCCTTTTCGATCTCCTCATCGGCATCGACGAAATGCAGGCCCAGCCGCGCCGCCAGCCGCCGCCCGACGGTCGATTTGCCGACGCCCATCATCCCCACCAGGACGATGGGACCGCGCTTCACGGGCGCCTGTGCGGATTTGCTGTTTCGCTGCATGGCGAGCGGGGCTATACAACCCCGCGTCAACAAGGCAAATCGCAACTTTCCTCAGCTCTGGCCCAGCCGAAAACAGGATCCATGAAGCGCAATCGTTCCTACAGCAGTTTTGAAGGCAGCTCGCGGCGCCGTCGCGGCCTGTCCCTGCCGATCATTCCCATCGTCGCGGTCGTCCTGCTGGTCGCGATCATCGCGCTGCTCTGGTCGCGTGGCGGTGAAAAGCCGCAGAGCCATGTGGAAAAGGTCATTCCCGCCGAAAAGCTGGGCCATTAAGGCATGGCGCAGCGGCGGGTGAATGCGAAATGGGCACTGGGAACGCTCGCGCTCGCGCTGGCGCTGCCGGTGGTGGCGCAGGAAACGCCCGAATCCCTGCTGCCGCCGGGCTTTGGTGACGCGCCGCAGGCGCCCCAGCCCCGGCAGCCCGCCGGTCCCGCCCCCGGCGCCCCGGCGCCGGGCGCGCCTGCGCCCGGAACGCCGTCAGCCCCGTCGTCCACTCCATCGGTCGTGCCGCCCAGCTTCGCCGTGACCGAAGAGGCCGGGGACAATGCGGCCGAAGCGATGAGCGAGGAGGATATCGCCGCGGAGAAGGCGAAATATGACCTCCCCGAAAATGCGCACCGCTCGCTCGACCGGATCGGGCCGCTGACCCCCGAACGGCGGGGCATGGCGCCCAATGCCTTCGGTTCGCAGTCGGGCCAGTTCCTGGCGACGCTGATGAAGCAGACGCGGGCGCCGATCACCTCGCGCTGGGCGTCGATCCTGCTGCGGCGGGCGCTGCTGTCCGCGACCGATACGCCGCGCGACATCAACGGCGCGGACTGGGTGGCGGAGCGCGCCTGGCTGCTGCTGCGCATGGGCGAGGCGGACAGCGCCCGCCTGCTGGTGCAGAGCGTCGATTCGGACCAGTTCACCCCGCGCCTCTATGCCATCGCCATGCAGACCTATCTGGCGACCGCCGATCCGGCTGGCATGTGCCCGCTCTCGGCCGGGGCGCTGCGTTTCAGCAAGGAGCCCGCCTGGGAGATGACCCGGGCGATCTGTCCCGCGCTGTCGGGCGACCAGGGTTCGGCCAGCGGCGCGCTCAACCAGGCGCAGCGGCGCGGGCAGGTGCGCGGCATCGATTACAAGCTGGCGGAAAAGGTCGTCGGCACCGGATTCAACGCCCGCCGTTCGGTGAAGATCGAATGGGACGCGGTGGATGGGCTGACCGCCTGGCGCTTCGGCCTGGCGACCGCGCTCAACGTTCCCATTCCCGACGATCTTTACGGCACGGTGGGACCGCATGTCCGCGCCTGGGAAGCGCGGGCTCCGGCGCTGTCGGCCGCGCGCCGCCTGCCCGGTGCGGAAGTGGCGGCGCGGCTGGGCGTCTTCTCCAGCCAGGCGCTGGTGGGTTTCTACAGCCAGCTGGGCGCGGACGGCGACGCGCCGGACAAGGCCGCCGACCGGATCGAGGCGCTGCGCAACGCCTATGCCGGATCGAGCGCCGATGACCGGCTGCAGGCGATGCGGACCGTGTGGCAGGATGAGGCGCGGCCCGATTTCGTCGGTCTGATCGCGACGGCGCGGGCGGCGGCGGCGCTGCCCGTTTCGGACCTGCCCGCCCGCGATGCCTCCAATCTGGTCGCGGCGATGTTCACCGCGGGCTATGACCGCAGCGCGGCGCAATGGGCGCGGCTTGCCGGGCAGGTGGACGGCGACGGGGCGGGCGATCTCTGGGCCTTGCTGGCCGTCGGCGCGCCGAGTCCGGTGGTGGAGATCAGTTCGGGCCGTGTCTCTGCCTTTGCCAAGAATGCGGAAGCGCACAAGGCGCAGATGCTGATCGCGGCGCTGGCCGGGCTGTCCCGCCTCGATCCGCAGAACAGCGCTTCGCTGGCGCAGGATAACGGCTTCAGCCTGGGTACCGCCAGCCGCTGGTCGCGCGCGATCGATGCCGCGGCCGGGCGGGGCGAGAAGGCCAGCGTCGCGCTGCTGGCGGCGGTGGGCATGCAGACGGCCGACTGGAACCGGCTGCCCGCCTTCCATCTCTATCATATCGTCGCCGCCCTGCATCGCGTCGGGCTCGATCCCGAAGCGCGGATGATCGCGGCGGAGGCGATGACGCGGGTCTGATGGGCGATGATGCCGCGCTGATCGACCGCTTTCTGGAGATGATGGCGGCCGAAAGGGGGGCGTCGCGCAACACGCTGCTGGCCTATCGGACGGATCTGCAGGGCGCGGCGGAGATAGTCGGCGGCCTTTCCGGCGCGAGCAGGGACGGCCTTGCCGCGCTGGCGCCCGCCTGGGCCGAACTGGCGGCATCGTCGGTCGCGCGCAAATCCTCTGCCTTGCGGGCCTTTTACGCCTTTCTGGAGGAGGAAGGGCTGCGGCCCGACAATCCCTCGGACATCTTGCCGCGCCCGGTCACGCGCCGCCCGCTGCCCCGGATTCTTTCGACGCAGGAAGTCGATTCGCTCTTCGCCCTGATCGCAGCGAAGCTGGAGGGGGATCATCCGGCGCCGCTGGACCTGCGGCTGTCGGCGCTGATCGAGCTGCTCTACGGTTCGGGTCTGCGCGCGACCGAGCTGGTGTCGCTGCCGCGCCGGGCGCTCGCGGCGGACCAGCCGTTCCTGATCCTGAAGGGCAAGGGTGGGCGCGAGCGGCTGGTTCCCATTTCCGACCGCGCCCGTGCCGCCGTGGCGGTCTGGCTGCCGCATGTCCCGGTCGACAGCCTGTGGCTTTTCCCGTCGGGCAAGAGCCATGTCAGCCGGATTCGGCTCTATCAGATGGTGAAGGCGCTGGCGGCGGCGGCCGGAATCGCGCCCGAACGCGTCAGTCCCCATGTGCTGCGCCATGCCTTCGCCACCCATTTGCTGGAGGGCGGCGCGGACCTGCGCGCCTTGCAGTCCATGCTGGGCCATGCGGATATCGCCACCACGCAAATCTATACCCATGTCGACAGCCGCCGGCTGGTCGAACTGGTCAACCGCCGCCATCCTCTGGCGACGATGCATCATCGGCGCGTTGACGGCGAAGCGTCAGCGCCCTAACGCCATGCGCCATGGTTAGCTTTCTGGAATTTGAAAAGCCCATCGCCGAGCTGGAAGCGCGCATCATCGAATTGCGCGCGACGGCCAATGTGGGCGATATCGACATCAGCGGCGAGATCGACAAGCTCGAGCAGCGCGCGGCGAAGATGCTGCTGGACAGCTATTCCAGGCTGTCGCCCTGGCAGAAGACGCAGGTCGCCCGCCATCCCGACCGCCCGCATTTCAAGGATTATGTCGCGGGCATGTTCGACAATTTCATGCCGCTGGCCGGGGATCGCGCCTTTGCCGACGATCAGGCGATCATCGGGGGCTTCGCGACGCTGGGCGACCGGCGCATCATGGTGATCGGCCATGAAAAGGGCGACGATACGGCCAGCCGCGTGCGGCATAATTTCGGCATGGCCAAGCCGGAGGGTTATCGCAAGGCGATCCGCCTGATGCAGCTCGCCGACCGGTTCGGCCTGCCGGTGGTCACGCTGGTGGACACGTCGGGCGCTTTCCCCGGCGTACAGGCGGAAGAACGCGGGCAGGCGGAGGCGATTGCCCGTTCGACCGAACAGTGCCTGGCGCTGGGCGTGCCGATGGTGGCGGCCGTGGTGGGCGAAGGCGGATCGGGCGGGGCGGTGGCGCTGGCGGCGGCCAACCGCGTGCTGATGTTCGAACATGCGGTCTATTCGGTGATCTCGCCCGAAGGTTGCGCCTCGATTCTCTGGCGCACGGCGGACAAGGCGAGCGACGCGGCGACCGCCATGCAGGTGACGGCGCAGCATCTGAAGGCGCTGGGCGTCATCGACCGCATCGTCGCCGAACCGATCGGTGGCGCGCATCGCGAGCCGGTGCAGGCGATCGCCAATCTGGGCGTGGCCATCGGCGAGGAACTGGATGCTCTGTCGGGCATGAGTGCGCAGGATCTGCGCACGGACCGGGCCGACAAGTTCCTCGCCATCGGCGCCTGATCGCGGTCCCCTCTGTCGGCGGGAACATGTGCCTGCTATCGCTCGTTACGTCATGGTAACAGGAGAGGACAGGGAGGCGGCGTGAGGCGAGCGACATCATCGGCATTTCTGGCAAGTGCAGGATTGGGGCTGGCCGTTCTGGCGGCGGCACCTTCGGTTTCCGGCCAGCAGCGGGCGATCCGGACGGTGTCGTCGATCAGTCCGCAGGACAAGGCGGCCGGGGCCAAGCAGCATCCGCAACTGCTCAACGAATTTGGCGGGGCCTATGCCGGGCCTCAGGCCAAATATGTCGAGGGGGTGGGCCGTCGCATTGCGGTGCAGTCGGGCCTGTCCAACGCGCAGGGCGACTTTACCGTCACCCTGCTCAACTCGCCGGTGAACAACGCCTTCGCGATTCCGGGCGGCTATGTCTATGTCACGCGCCAGTTGATGGCGCTGATGAATGACGAGGCGGAACTGGCGGGCGTGCTGGGGCATGAAATCGGCCATGTCGCGGCCCGGCATGGCCAGCGGCGGCAGCAGGCGGCGCAGCGCAACGCGATTGGCGGCACGCTGCTTCAGGTGCTCACAGGGGCCGTGCTGGGCGATTCGGCCCTGGGTGGGTTGTTGCAAAGGGGCATCGGCACCGGCAGCCAGTTGCTGACACTCAAATTCTCCCGCACGCAGGAATATGAGGCCGACGATCTGGGTATCCGCTATCTGGCGTCGGGCGGCTATGATCCGCGCGCGCTGTCGACCATGCTGGCTTCGCTGGCGGCGCAGAGCAGCCTGGACGCCAGAGTGGCCGGCAGTTCGCGTTCCGTGCCGGAATGGGCCAGCACCCATCCCGATCCGGCCTCCCGCGTCGGTCGTGCCGCCCGCAACGCGGCCAGCAGCGGCTCGACCAGCACGGTGCGCAACCGGGATGCTTTCCTGAATGCGCTGGACGGTGTGTTATACGGTGACGATCCCAAGCAGGGCGTGATCGAGGGCAATCGGTTCCGCCATCCCGATCTGCGGCTGAGCTTCGTCGCGCCAACCGGCTTCGGCATGGAAAATGGCGCCGATGCGGTGACCGTGGCGGGATCGGGCGGGCAGGCGCAGTTCGGGGCCACATCCTTCAGCGGCGATCTTTCCGCCTACATCGATTCGGTGTTCTCCAAGCTGGGAGGGGGCGGCAATGTCCCGCCCGGCGAGATCAGCCGCACAACGGTCAACGGGATTCCCGCAGCATGGCGCACCATAAGGGCCAGCACCCAATCGAGCCAGGTCGACGCGACCGTGTTCGCCTATGATTTCGGTGGCGGCAAGGCCTATCATTTCCTGCTGCTGACGGCGGCGGGACAGGGGATCGGTCCCTTTTCGACCATGGTGCAGTCGGTGCAGCGCCTTTCCGCCCAGGAAGCCGCAGCGATCAAGCCGCGCCGCGTGGACGTCGTCACCGTCAAGGCGGGCGACACGGTTCAGTCGCTCGCCCGGCGAATGGCCTATCCGGACTATCAGCTCGACCGCTTCCTGACGATCAACGCGCTGACCGCCCAAAGCGTGCTTCGCCCGGGTCAGCGGGTGAAGGTCGTGATCTGGTAAGGCCGGTGGAGCCGGGCCTTGGCCCAGCTTGCCCCGCATGGGCGCGAAGGCAGACGGACAGCAAAAAGGGCGGCGGAAATGGCTTCCGTCGCCCTTTTTCTTCCAATCGGATCGAGCTTACTTCAGGTTGCCCGAAACGTTGTTGAAGGTGTTCTTCAGACCACCACCAATGCTGGTCATGGCACCGATGGCAGCAACGGCGATCAGAGCGGCGATCAGACCGTATTCGATCGCGGTCGCGCCCTTTTCGTTCTTCAGCATCTTACGGATGAACTGCATTGAATGTCTCCTTGAATGAGTTCCTACTTAATTACCCGGCCGCCCCGCTAGAATAAGGTCAGCAGAGACACCTCTAGAGGGGATCAGTTGATAAAGATTTAATGGGAGATCGGGTTGTCAGATATTGATGGTTAATGATTGCTAACTTCTGCGGCGATATTGTTTAACTGATTTACCGTCTTGATGCCGAGATTCGACACGCCTACGACCATCGCCAGGAAGATAAGCCCTAGAATGAGCCCATATTCTACTACGGTGGCGCCACGCTGACAGCGAGCCAGCGCCCTCATGCGGCAGGTTTTCATCAACGCCCGCATAGCACACCCCATTTACACCCAGCCCCGAATGGCCTTGTAAGAGAGGCAGAGTTAACAAATCTTTCCAGCCGGACCCTTATGACGACAATTTCTCCCTTGATGGTGGTGGCGGCCGCGCTGGTGGATGCGGATGGCCGTGTTCTGTTGCAGCAGCGTCCGCCCGGAAAGCCGATGGCGGACCTGTGGGAATTTCCGGGCGGGAAGGTGGAGCCGGGCGAGGCACCTGAAGCGGCGCTGATTCGCGAACTGGAGGAGGAGTTGGGAATCCGCACCCACGCAAGCTGCCTGGCGCCCGCCACCTTCGCGAGCGAGCCGCTGGGCGACCGGCACCTGCTGCTGCTGCTTTATGTCTGCCGGAAATGGCAGGGCCTGCCCGAAGCGCGGCATGCCACCGCGCTGCAATGGGTCAGGCCCGCGCAAATGTACGCGCTGGAGATGCCGCCCGCGGACTTGCCGCTGATCGGCCTGCTCGATTCGCTGATCTGAGGGAATGGCCGGGGCGGCGCGCCGGAAGGGCCGCCCCACGCCCGAGCCTTATTCTTCGGCTGCCTTGCTTTGGAGCTGGATGTAATTCTGGATTCCCATGCGGTCGATCATCTCGAACTGGGTTTCCAGCGTGTCGATATGCTCTTCCTCGCTTTCGAGGATGTGCTGGAACAGGTCGCGGCTGACGAAGTCGCGGATCGATTCGCAATAGGCGATGGCGTCCTTCAGCACCGGCAGCGCCTCATATTCCAGCTCCAGGTCGGCCTTCAATATCTCTTCCACCGTTTCGCCGATCTTCAGGCGGCCAAGCAGCTGGAAATTGGGCAGGCCGTCGAGGAAGAGAATGCGCTCCGCCAGCTTGTCGGCATGCTTCATCTCGTCGATAGATTCCTCATATTCGAACTTGGCCAGCTTCTCGACGCCCCAATGGCCCAGCATCCGGTAATGGAGGAAATATTGGTTGATCGCGGTCAGCTCATTCTTGAGGACCTCGTTCAGATATTCGATGACCTTGGCGTCGCCCTTCATGGCGCTATACTCCGGCTGAATGGGAAAGTGCCGGAATGATAGTCGTTTCTCTTCCGTTTGTTAATCCGGAAAGCCTTGGAAATCCGCCATTTTTCCCCACGCTATTGCGTCGAGTTCGCGCCTTTCGGCTGCGGCTGATTTGCAGTGGCGTCAGATGGAGGCGCGTTCCGCCGCGATGATCGTCCGGGCGAAGGGCACGCATTGCCCGCATTTCGGGCGGCGGCCCAGACGCGCATAGGCACTGCAGGGGGTGGCACAGCCTTCACGCGCGACCTCTTTCAGATCCTTTTCGCGAATGGCATTGCAGACACAGACAACCATGCAAATCTCCTGTCAGCGGAGATAGTGCAGATGATAATAGATCGCAATAGTGATTCAATCGCTGTTGCGAATCTTTTGCGTCTGGCCGTGGCTGAGGCTGCGCCAGAGCCATTCCGCCGGTCCCAGCGCGAATCGTCTTTGCCAGAGGGGCGACCAGATCAGCATCACGGCCCAGGCGGCGATCACGAACAGCGGAAGCGATTTATGCGGCACATGGCCGAACAGGCCAAGCCCCCAGCCATAGAAGATCGCGCACATGACGAGGCTGGTTCCCAGATAATTGCTGAGGGCCATCCGTCCCACCGCGGCGATTCGGGCCATGAAGGCGCTGCCGGAGAAGCGGGTGAACGGCCAGAGGATGAGAGCGGCCCAGCCCACCGCCAGCGGTATGCGGAAGGGGAATGACCAGGCCAGCACCGTGCCGAGCGTGGCAAGCGCGGCAAAGCCGCTCGCGATCACCCACCAGGCCAGGGCCGCCATCGGAATGAGGCCAATGAGGAAGCAGTGGCGGGCCGTCCGCCTATATTGGTCGCTCGGCCAGCGGCCGGTCAGAAAGCCGCCCTTCAGCATCGCCATGCCCAGCAGCATGAAGCCGAGCGTGTCGAACGTGGCGAAGGGAAGGGTGGTCGGCCATTGACCGCCGAACAAGGCGATGTGGTGGACCAGGATCGCCCCATAGCCGCCGCGATAGGTTGTGATCTCGCTGCGGACGGCGGGGTGGGCGGGACCGGAGAGCGAGGCGATGAAATCGGCGAAGCCCGCGCTGACATGGGGTGCTGCGCCGTTCCCCGCCGCATGGCCCCAGGCGCACAACATGCCGATGAACGAAGCGCAGATCAGGAAATGCAGCAGGAAAAAGAGGAACGCCCATTTGACCAGGGAGAGAGGTTCCCTCCGGATGAACAGCAGGGCGGCAAGGCCGACCAGCGCATAGATCATCAATATGTCGCCCCACCAGAGCAGCAGATAATGGGCCAGCCCGAAGATGAAGAGCCAGGCGGCGCGGATCATCTGTGTCCGGCGCCCGTCACGCCCGGCCATCTCCTCCTTGTCGATCAGCAGCAGCATCGACGCGCCGAACAGCATGGAGAAGAGCGCCCGCATCTTGCCGTCCGCGAACAGGAAGCCGACCGTCCAGAAGGCGACATCGCCCTCCGACAGCGGACCCACGGCCGCCGGGCTGAAATAGGCCTGCTCCGGCAGGGCGAAGGCCGCGATGTTCATCCAGAGGATTCCCATGACCGCGCAACCGCGCAGCACATCCATGGCGGGAATCCTGGAAGAAAAGGCGGTCATGGGTGGAACTGTCCTTGAAGAAGCTGGAAAAGCGGCTGTGGCTCTGCCAATGCGACTAGCCATGAACGGGCACCGCAAGCAACGAATAAGCGACGCTTTCGGCGCGGCGGCGGGGCATTATGACGATCATGCCGGACCGCAGCGGATCGCCGCCGCGCTGGTTGCGGATTTGGCCCAGCGGCAGAAGCCCGATGGGGTGGAGCGCGTTCTGGAGATTGGCTGCGGCACCGGCTTTCTGACGCGGGACATTCAGGCGCGCTGGCCGGGCGCGGAACTGGTGGTGACGGATCTGTCCCCCGACATGCTGGCGCGGGCGGCAAAGGGCGGGCTGGTCGCGGGCACTTTCCTCACCATGGATGGCGAGGCGCCGATCTTCGAGGGAGAATGGTTCGACCTCATCCTTTCCAGCCTGGCCTTTCAGTGGTTCGACGATCTGGAGGCGGCCATCGCCCGGCTGACGGCGTTGCTGCGGCCGGGGGGAAGCCTCATTTTCTCGACCATGGGGCAGGGGAGCTTCGCCCGTTGGCGGACGGCGCATGAGGCCTGCGCCCTGAGCGCGGGCATTCCCGCCTATCCCTCGCTCGCAACCTTGCGCGCGATGCTGGCGCGGTTCGAGGATGCCTTCGCCTTCGACGAGGATTATGCCCTCGGCTGCGGCGGCGCCAAGGGGCTGATCGCCCATCTCAAGGGCATTGGCGCGGTGGTGCCGAGCGAGGGGCGCAAGCCGCTGGCGCCCAGGGATCTGCGCCGGGTCATGGCCGCCTTCGAGGAGAATGGCGGCGATGATGTCTACCAGATTCTGTTCGGCCGCGTGACGCGGGCGGTCTGATGAGCGCTTGTCGCTGATCCGTACCTTCTTCGCGGCGCCGTGTGCGAAGGCTCGCGCGTCATGCGCGTTTTCGGCCGGGCCGAGGAGAAGAATCTTCGTCTCGCTGCCGTCCTCAAGACAACGGGATCCCGGCTCAAGACAGGGGGAGCCCGGCTCAAGGCCGGGATGACGGTGGAATTAAAGTTCAGCGTCCATCAGTGCCGGGAAGAAGCCCTCATGCGCGCCGCGCAGGTCAGTGAGCGCCACGCCGGCAACCTTGTCGCCGCCCGTGGTGCCGATCTTCACGGCGCCCGGAATTTCCACGCCCTGCGGTGCCGCGACGATGTAGCGGCCCTGATCCTCGCCAAAGGCGCTGGCGGTCGTCAGCGCGATGCCGAGGTCTGCGCCGATGCCGCCTGCGAGAGCCATTTCGGTGATCGCCACCAACAGCCCGCCGTCGGAAATATCATGCACCGCATTGACCTTGCCCTCCGCGATCAGCGCGCGGACGGCTTCAGCATTGGCGCGCTCTGCGGCAAGGTCGACCCTGGGCGGGTCGCCCGCTTCGCGCCCTGCAATTTCGCGCAGCCAGATCGACTGGCCCAGATGCGTGCCTTCCCCGCCGATCAGCCAGATCGCGTCGCCTTCCTTCTTGAAGGCGACGGTCGCCATCACGTCGATATCCTTGAGCAGGCCGATGCCGCCGATCGCCGGGGTAGGCAGGATCGCCGAGCCGCCGCCGGTCGCCTTGGACTCATTGTAGAGGCTGACATTGCCCGACACGATCGGGAAGTCGAGCGCCCGGCAGGCGTCGCCCATCCCTTCGAGGCAGCCGGTGAACTGCGCCATGATTTCCGGCCGCTGCGGATTGGCGAAGTTGAGGCAGTTGGTGACGGCGAGCGGCGTCGCGCCGACCGCCGAGATGTTGCGATAGCATTCCGCGATCGCCTGCTTGCCTCCCTCATAGGGGTCCGCATAGCAATAGCGCGGCGTGCAGTCGGTGCTGATCGCAATGCCCTTCTGCGAGCCGTGGACGCGCACGACGGCCGCGTCGCCGCCGGGACGCTGCACCGTGTCGGCGCCGACCATATGGTCATATTGCTCCCAGATCCAGCGGCGGCTGGCGATGTCGGGCGAGCCCATCAGCCTGACCAGATCCGCGCCGATGTCCGAAGCCGGAATGTCGCCCAGCGGCTGGACGCCCGACCATGCCCTATATTCGTCCTTCGGCATCGACGGACGGTCGTAGAGCGGCGCATCGTCGGCCAGCGGGGCGAGCGGAATGTCGCACACCGTCTCGCCCTTGTGGACCAGCACCATGCGGCCCGTATCGGTCACATGGCCGATCACCGCGAAGTCCAGTTCCCATTTGCGGAAAATGGCTTCGGCAAAATCTTCCTTGCCCGGCTGGAGGACCATCAGCATGCGCTCCTGGCTTTCCGACAGCATCATTTCATAGGCCGTCATGCCGGTTTCGCGCTGCGGCACCTTGTCCATGTCGAGCTGGATGCCGACGCCGCCCTTGGACGCCATTTCCACCGAGGAGGAGGTGAGGCCCGCCGCGCCCATGTCCTGGATGGCGACGATCGCGTCCGACGCCATCAGCTCCAGGCAGGCTTCGATCAGCAGCTTTTCGGTGAACGGATCGCCGACCTGCACGGTCGGGCGCTTCTCTTCCGAATCCTCGCCGAAATCGGCCGAGGCCATGGTGGCGCCATGGATGCCGTCGCGGCCGGTCTTCGAACCCACATAGACGATCGGATTGCCGACGCCGGACGCGGCCGAATAGAAGATCTTGTCGGTCTCCGCCACGCCCACGGTCATCGCATTGACCAGGATATTGCCGTCATAGGCCGGGTGGAAATTCACCTCGCCCCCCACGGTCGGCACGCCCACGCAATTGCCGTAGCCGCCAATGCCATGCACCACGCCGCTGATGAGATGCTTCATCTTGGGGTGGTCGGGACGGCCGAAGCGCAGCGCGTTCATGTTCGCCACCGGTCGCGCGCCCATGGTGAACACGTCGCGCAGGATGCCGCCCACACCCGTCGCCGCGCCCTGATAGGGTTCGATATAGGATGGGTGGTTGTGGCTCTCCATCTTGAAGATCGCGGCCTGGCCGTCGCCGATGTCGACCACGCCCGCATTCTCGCCGGGGCCGCAAATGACCTGCGGCCCTTCGGTCGGCAGTTTCTTCAGGTGGATGCGCGAGCTTTTATAGGAGCAATGCTCCGACCACATCACCGAGAAGATGCCGAGTTCGGTCAGATTCGGCTCCCGGCCGAGCGCGTGCAGGACGCGATCATATTCTTCCGGGGAAAGCCCATGTTCGGCGACGAGCTGGGGCGTGATCTGGGATGCGGTGCTGGACATGAGCGCGCCTTTAGCGGCGGCGGGCAGGATAGACAATGCCGAGGCTCACCCGCGCCATGAAAACATGATAGCTTTCGTGCGTTCACGATGGGAAAGGGGTTTTGCCCATGGACTGGATGCTGTTGCCGCTTCGCCGCTATGCCCGCTTTTACGGCCGGGCGCGGCCGAAGGAATATTGGATGTTCGTCCTGTTCCTGCTGCTTTGCTTCATCGGCATCGGCATCGTGGAAGGCGCGCTGGGCCTCGGCACGACCGAGCACTGGTTTCATCGCGGGCCGTGGTGGGCGAGCGCGGGATATGGCACGCGCGGCGGGCCGCTGACCGGCCTTTTCGCGCTGGCCGTGCTGATCCCCCATCTCGCGGTGTCGGTGCGAAGGCTGCATGATACGGATCGCAGCGGCTGGTGGCTGCTGATCGTCTTCTTCCCGATCATCGGCAGCATCGTGCTGCTGATCTTCCTGATCATGAGCGGCACGCGCGGACCGAACCGTTTTGGGCCGGACCCGGTGGAGGTGGGAGAGCCGGAGCTTCGCCGGTAAGGAAAGGGCCGGCCTCCACGAAGGAGGACCGGCCCGAATGTGCAGGAAAAATTGGAAAGCGGTCAGGCCTTGCAGGACAGCGCGCCCTTGCCCGGCAGGGTGGCGGTGATCTGCTTGCCCGAGCCTTCGACCTTGTAGCCCTCGGCTTCGAACGGCTTGCCCGCTTCGGCGGCGGTCAGCTTGGTCGGCGAACCGGTCTTCTCGGTGCGCAGCTGCACGGTCTTGCCGTCGCTCATGAAGTCGACGAACAGCAGGCTGTTGTCCTTGCAGCGATATTGACGGCTGGCCTGCACCGAAGGCGGCAGCTCGACCGGCGCGGCGTTGGCCAGCTTTTCAGCCATCGGATCGGCGGGGCCGCCGACGACTTCGGGTTCATCGCTTTTGTTGCATGCCGAGAGCAGCGAGAGCGCCGCCACGGAGATCAGGGGGAGATAATATTTCATAGCGGTCCTTCTATGTGCACTGGCTACGCCTAGCGTCAACGCAAAACTGCCATATTTCCTCCAGCCCCCTGATATGATGTCGTGACAATTTCATGACCCGGGCGCTCATTTGGAAGCTGCGGGCCATGTGGGCTTGACCGGGCGGCAAGGGGCGGCCAATGCAGGGAAATGGCCGAAGAAAGCATGATGCAGCAGGGTGAGCCGTCGCAAATGTCGTTCGAAGACGCCTTGCGGGCGCTCGAATCGATCGTGCGGCGGCTGGAAAGCGGCGATGTGCCGCTCGATGAATCCATTTCGCTTTATTCGCAGGGGGAGGAGTTGCGGAAGCGCTGCATGGAGCGGTTGCAGGCCGCGGAGGCGCGCATCGCCAAGCTCACCCTGGATGCGGGCGGCGCCGTGACGGGCGCTACGCCCTTCGGTACGGACTGAGCCGGATGGGCAAGAGCGGAGTGGCTTCCGCCGCGTCGTTGGTCGCCAACCGCGCCGCTGCCGTGGCGGTGGAGGTCGACCGGCTGTTCGACGCGCTGCTCGCCATTCCCGACGATCCGCGCAGGCGCCTGTATGAAGCGATGCGCCACGCGGCCATGGATGGCGGCAAGCGGCTGCGGCCGTTGCTGGTGCAGGCGACCAGCGAACTCTTCAACATTTCCCATGTGTCGGCGCTGCGCGTCGGTGTCGCGGTCGAGTGCATCCATGTCTATTCGCTGGTGCATGACGATCTGCCGGCGATGGACGATGACGATCTGCGCCGGGGCAAGCCCACCGTGCACAAGGCCTTTGATGAGGCAACCGCGATCCTCGCTGGCGATTGCCTGCACGACCTGGCCTTCGAGGTGCTGGCCGACGAGGAGACCCATCCCGATCCCTTCGTCCGGGTGGAACTGGTGAAGGCGCTGGCCATCGCCAGCGGCACCAACGGCATGGCGGGCGGCCAGATGATGGATCTGGAGGCGGAGGCGGCGAGCTTCGACCTGCAGACCGTCACCCGGCTGCAGCAGCTCAAGACCGGTGCGCTGATCGGTTTCTCCGTCGATGCCGCCGCGATCATGGCGCGCATCCCGGCGGACGCGCGCACAAGATTGCACGGCTATGCGCGCGACATCGGTCTTGCCTTCCAGATCGCCGACGATCTGCTGGATGTGGAAGGCGATGCGCAGGTCGCGGGCAAGGCGCTGGGCAAGGATGCGGCGGCGGGCAAGGAAACATTCGTCTCGCTGCTGGGCGTGGACCGGGCGCGGGAACAGGCCCGGCTGCTGGTCGAACAAGCAAAGGCGCATCTGCACGGTTACGGTCCGGAAGCCGACCTGCTGCGCGCCATTGCCGACTATATCGTGGAAAGGGATCGATAGGGACATGAGCAAGCAGAGGGTGGGGGTTTATCCCGGCACATTCGATCCGATCACCTTGGGTCATATGGACATCATCCGGCGCGGCGCGAAGCTGGTCGACAAGCTGGTGATCGGCGTCACGACCAATATTTCCAAGTCGCCCATGTTCTCCGACGAGGAACGGCTGGAGATGGTTCGCCGCGAATGCGCGGGGATCGACACGGAAATCGTCGTCACCGGCTTCAATTCGCTGCTGATGGACTTTGCCGAATCGCAGGGGGCCAGCGTCATCGTCCGGGGGCTGCGCGCCGTTGCCGACTTCGAATATGAATATCAGATGGCGGGCATGAACCAGCAGATCAATTGCCGGGTCGAGACGGTGTTCCTGATGGCGGACGTCTCGCTCCAGCCGATCGCCTCGCGCCTGGTCAAGGAAATCGCGCTTTATGGCGGGCCGATTCACAAATTCGTCAGCCCCGCGGTGCGCGACGAGGTGGAGGCGCGGGTGGCGAAGCTGGGCCTCAAGGGGCAGGGATAAGGTTCGACTCAGCCTTCGTTCAGTTGCCAATCGCGATGAGGACGCTATCAGAGGCAACTTCGCATCTGGCCCAGACATATAGGAAAGCTTCATTCATGCGGTTCACGTCGGCGCTCAAGACCGTGGCGATCGGTTTCGCCCTCTATGCATCGAGCGGCGCGGCTTTGGCCCAGGGCGGCGGGCGCAACGCCGAGGAAATGAAGAAGGAAGAGGCGGCCGTTCGCGCGGAGCAGACCGCCAAGCAGCTCGGCCTTGATCCGGCGAGCAAGCTGCCGCCCGCGACGGTGCCGGTCGATCCGCAGAATGTCTGGGATCTCGACCTGTCCAGCGGGGGCCGCGTGCGCATCCAGCTGCGCCCCGACATTGCCCCGCAACATGTGGAGCGGATCAAGGAACTGACGCGGCAGGGCTTCTACAACGGCCTCAAATTCCATCGCGTCATTCCCGGCTTCATGGCGCAGGGCGGCGACCCCAAGGGCGACGGGACCGGCGGTTCGACGCTGCCGGACCTGAAGGCGGAATTCAACCCGATGCCGCATCTGCGCGGCACCGTCTCCATGGCCCGCGCGCAGAGCGAGGACAGCGCCAACAGCCAGTTCTTCATCGTCTTCCTGCCGCGCATGCAGCTCGACAAGAAATATACGGTGTTCGGCCGCGTGATCGACGGCATGCAATATGTCGATGCCATCCATCAGGGCGAGCCGCCCGCGGACCCCACCATCATTCTGCAGGCGTCGATCGAAAGTGACGGCAAGCCGCCCGTGACCGCGCTGCCGACGCCGCCCGCTCCGGCGCCGTCGATCGTTCCGCCGCTGCCGGTCAAGAAGCCCGCGCCCGCGAAGAAGCCGGTCGCGCCCAGGAAGAAGTAAGCCACCCCGTTCGCGGGGGCGAAAGCCATGCGGGTAGACCTGTTCGATTTCGACCTGCCGCCAGAGAGCATCGCGCTCCGGCCCGCGTCGCCGCGCGATTCGGCCCGCCTGCTGTCCGTGTCCGGCGACAGGCCGTTCGAAGACCATATCGTACGCGACCTGCCGGGCCTGCTGCGTGCGGGCGACGTGCTGGTGTTCAACGATACCAAGGTCATCCCCGCCCAATTGGAGGGGATGCGTGGGCAGGCGAGGATCGGCGCCACGCTCCACAAGCGGCTCGGCCTGCGCCAATGGCAGGCCTTCCTGCGCAATGCCAAGCGGGTGCGCGACGGCGACCGGATCGATTTCGGCGCGGGAGTCACGGCCATTGCAGGCCCGCGCGATGAGGATGGCGGCGTCACGTTGAGCTTCGAGGGCGAGGAGCCGGTGGAACTGCTGCTGGAGCGGGCGGGGCGGATGCCGCTGCCGCCTTATATCGCCAGCAAGCGCCCCACCGACGAGCGCGACCGCAGCGATTACCAGACCATGTTCGCGCGGGAGGATGGCGCCGTCGCGGCACCTACGGCAGCGCTGCATTTCACGCCCGAACTGATGGCGGCGCTGGGGGCGGCGGGCGTGGCGACGGAAACGCTGACCCTGCATGTCGGGGCCGGGACGTTCCTGCCGGTCAAGGCGGACGATACCGACGACCACCGGATGCATGCCGAATGGGGGCGGATCGATCAGGCGACGGCGGACCGGCTGAATGCGGTGCGGCAGGCCGGAGGGCGCCTGATCGCGGTCGGCACGACCAGTCTGCGCCTGCTGGAAAGCGCGACCGGAGAGGATGGCATCATCCGTCCCTTCGCCGATGAGACGCGGATTTTCATCACGCCGGGCTATCGGTTCAGGGCGGTCGATGGGCTGATGACCAATTTCCATCTGCCCAAATCGACCTTGTTCATGCTGGTGAGCGCCCTGATGGGGCGGGAACGGATGCAGGCTGTCTATGCCCATGCGATTGCGCGGGGGTATCGCTTTTACAGCTACGGGGACAGCTCGCTCCTGATCCCATGAGCGGGATGAGGGGGGGATTCTCTCCTCCCTGAAGGGACGGGGACTTTGGCGATTGATGGCCGAAATCCGCCCTATTCCGCCAGCGCCGCCGCCAAAGCCTTCAGCACGGGCGTGTCCCGCAACCCTGCCGCCCGCGCGCCATAGAGGAAGCCCACCGAGCGCCGCTCCCCGAAATCCCTGAGCGCCACCCGCGTCATCCCCGGCCAGCGATAGCTGTCCGGCATGACCGTGATGCCCAGCCCCGCCGCGACCATCTGCATCACTCGCTCGTCATTGGTCGAACGCAAGGTGAAATGCGGGCGAACCCCACGATCGACGAAATGGCGGCTGGTGGCGGACAGCGCCTCGCAATGGCGCCGCACGATCATGGTTTCGGCCGCCAGTTCCTCCGCCGTCACCATCTGCCGCTCGGCCAGGCGATGATCGCTGGCCATGGCGATGCCATAGCCCTCCTCTATGACCGGCTGCGTCGCGAAACGGTCCACGCCCGGCCGGATGAGGCTGAACGCCACGTCGATGCGTTCCGCGTCCAGCCGGCCCAATAATTCGCGTTCGCTGCCGGGGATGAATTCGATCCGGCCCTGCTGCGCGGGCGGGCAGCTTGCCAAGGCGCGGGCCACGGCTTCTCCCGGAATGCTGAGGAGCAGGCCGATGCGCAGCACTGGGGCCTGTTCCGTTCTTTCTCCCGCCAGTTCGGCGAGGTTGAACTCGCGCTCGATCCGCCGGGCATGGGTGAGCAGCCGGGCGCCCGCTTCGGTCAGTTCGACCCGCTGGTTGCTGCGCAGGAACAAAGGCGCGCCGACGGCCTGTTCCAGCTTGGCGATACCGACCGACAGCGTCGGTTGCGATACCAGGCAATGAGCGGCGGCGCGGGAGAAATTGCCTTGGTCGACGACCGCGAGAAAATAGCGCAGCAGATAGCGTTCGATCATAGACAGAAACTATACACTATCCTGCGTGGTTTCAATTTTTCCTGGCGTTCGTTGAACGATAGGATGCGCGCCAAGGAGAGCCTTGCCATGACCGATTTCGATTTTGCCCTCGGCGAGAATGCGGAGATGATCCGCGAAACCACGGCGCGCTTCGCCGCTGATCGCATTGCTCCGCTGGCGGCGGAGATCGATGCGAAGGACTGGTTTCCGCGCGACTTGTGGCCGGAAATGGGAGCGCTGGGCCTGCATGGCATCACCGTCGATGAGGCGGATGGCGGGCTGGGTCTGGGCTATCTGGAGCATGTGGTCGCGCAGGAAGAGGTGGCGCGGGCCTCGGCATCCATAGGCCTGAGCTACGGTGCGCACTCCAATCTCTGCGTCAACCAGATCCGCCGCTGGGCCAATGCGGAGCAGAAGGCACGCTATCTGCCCAGGCTGATTTCGGGCGAGCATGTCGGCTCGCTCGCCATGTCGGAAGCCGGGGCAGGATCGGACGTCGTGTCGATGAAGCTGCGCGCCGAGAAAAAGGGCGACCGCTACATACTGAACGGCACGAAATTCTGGATCACCAACGCGCCGGAAGCCGATACGCTGGTCGTCTATGCCAAGACGGGCGAGGGATCGCGCGGCATCACCGCTTTCCTGATCGAGAAGGATTTTGCGGGCTTTTCCATCGGTCAGAAGATCGACAAGGTGGGAATGCGCGGTTCCCCCACCGCCGAACTGGTGTTCGACGATTGCGACGTGCCGGAAGAGAATGTGATGGGGCCGCTGAATGGCGGCGTCGGCGTGCTGATGTCGGGGCTGGATTATGAGCGGGCGGTGCTGGCGGGCATCCAGCTTGGCATCATGCAGGCCTGCCTCGACGTGGTGCTGCCCTATGTGCGCGAGCGCAGGCAGTTCGGCCAGCCCATCGGCGCCTTTCAGCTGATGCAGGCCAAGATCGCGGACATGTATGTCGCGCTCAACTCGGCGCGCGCCTATGTCTATGCGGTGGCGCGGGCCTGCGACATGGGCAAGACCACCCGCTTCGACGCGGCGGGGGCCATCCTGCTGGCCAGCGAGAATGCGATGAAGGTCGCGCTGGAGGCGGTGCAGGCGCTGGGCGGGGCTGGCTATACGAAGGACTGGCCGGTCGAGCGTTACATGCGCGACGCGAAGCTGCTGGATATCGGGGCGGGGACCAATGAAATCCGCCGCATGTTGATCGGCCGCGAGCTGATCGGCGCGTGAGCTATGGCCGTCCCACGAACAGGAAGCCGACCGCTGCCATGATGCAGAGGAAGGCGGCCAGATGGCGCCAGTGCAGCGGTTCGCCCAGCACGGTCACCATGAATCCGCCGAAGATCAGCAGGGCGATGGCTTCCTGCGCAACCTTGAGCTGGCCCGCGCTCCAGCCGCTGGCGAAGCCGAAGCGGTTGGCGGGCACGGCGAAGCAATATTCGACGAAGGCGATCCCCCAGCTGATCAGGATGACCGCGAAAAGGGGTTTGTTCATCCCGCCCTTCAGGTGCCAATACCAGGCGGTGGTCATGAACAGGTTGGAAATGGTGAGGAGCAGGATGGTCGGCATGGATAGCCCCGCATATGCAACCGCAGGGCAGGGGAGCGCAAGAGCGTGACTGCGCCGCTTCTCGATACCAAGCTTTCGCCGGAGAGCGAGACCTTCCGCGCCAATGCCGCGCATAACCGCGCCTTGCGCGACGAACTGCGCGAGAAGGTGGCTCAGGCGGCGCTCGGCGGCAGCGAGGCGGCGCGGGCGAAGCATGTGGCACGCGGCAAGCTGCTCCCCCGCGACCGGGTGGAGCGGTTGCTGGACCCCGGCAGCCCTTTTCTGGAAATCGGCCAGCTGACCGCCAACGACATGTATCAGGGCGAGGTGCCCGGCGCGGGCATGATCGCGGGGATCGGCCGGGTGTCGGGGCGGCAGGTGATGATCGTCTGCAACGACGCGACGGTGAAGGGCGGAACCTATTATCCGATGACCGTGAAGAAGCATCTCCGCGCGCAGGAGATTGCTTTGGAGAACCGGCTCCCTTGCGTCTATCTGGTCGACAGCGGCGGCGCGAACCTGCCCAACCAGGCGGAGGTCTTTCCCGACCGCGAGCATTTCGGCCGCATCTTCTACAATCAGGCGCAGATGTCCGCGCGGGGCATCCCGCAGATCGCCTGCGTCATGGGCAGCTGCACGGCGGGCGGCGCCTATGTGCCCGCCATGTCGGACGAGACGGTGATCGTGCGCCATCAGGGGACGATCTTCCTTGCTGGGCCGCCGCTGGTGCAGGCCGCAACGGGCGAGGTCATCAGCGCGGAGGATTTGGGCGGGGCGGAGGTGCATGGCCGCCGATCCGGCGTGGTTGATCATGTCGCGGAGAATGACGAACATGCGCTGACCATCGTGCGGGACATCGTCTCGACCTTGCAGCCTGCGCCTGACATCGATCTCAACCTGCGCGAGCCCAAGGCGCCGAAATATGATCCGGAGGAGCTTTACGGCATCGTGCCCCAGGATGTGCGGGCGCCCTATGATGTGCGTGAAGTCATTGCGCGGATCGTCGACGGCAGCGAATTTCATGAGTTCAAGGCGCTCTACGGCACGACCCTCGTTTGCGGCTTTGCCCATATCTGGGGGATGCCGGTGGCGATCCTGGCCAATAATGGCGTGCTGTTCAGCGAGAGCGCGCAGAAGGGCGCGCATTTCATCGAACTCGCCTGCCAGCGGCGCATCCCCTTGCTGTTCCTCCAGAATATCTCCGGCTTCATGGTCGGCGGCAAATATGAGGCGGAGGGGATCGCCAAGCATGGCGCCAAGCTGGTGACGGCGGTGGCGACGGCCAGCGTGCCCAAGATCACCGTGCTGATCGGCGGCAGCTTCGGCGCGGGCAATTATGGCATGTGCGGCCGGGCCTATAGCCCGCGCTTCCTCTTTACCTGGCCCAACAGCCGAATCTCCGTGATGGGCGGCGAGCAGGCGGCGAGCGTGCTGGCGACCGTCCATCGCGATGCGGCGAAGTGGACGCCGGAAGAAGCCGAAGCCTTCAAGGCGCCGATCCGCCGGAAATATGAGGATGAAGGCAATCCCTATCACGCCACCGCGCGGCTGTGGGACGATGGGGTGATCGACCCCGCCCAGACCCGCGACGTGCTGGGCCTCGCCTTCGCCGCCACGCTCAACGCTCCAGTCGAGGAGGCGCCCCGCTTCGGGGTGTTCCGCATGTGATCCAGTCCCTACTCATAGCCAATCGCGGCGAGATTGCCTGCCGCATCATCCGCACCGCGCGCCGTCTCGGCATCCGGACGGTGGCGGTCTATTCCGACGCCGACGCGAAGGCGCTCCATGTCCGGCAAGCAGATGAGGCCGTGCATATCGGCGCGTCGCCCGCGCGCGAATCCTATCTTGTGGGCGATCGGATCATCGCTGCCGCCAGGGCGAGCGGGGCGGAGGCGATCCATCCAGGTTACGGTTTCCTCTCGGAAAATGCGAATTTCGCACAGGCCGTGATCGATGCGGGCCTGATATGGGTCGGCCCGAATCCTGCCAGCATCACCGCCATGGGGCTGAAGGACGCCGCCAAGACGCTGATGGCCGACGCGGGCGTGCCGGTCACGCCCGGTTATCAGGGCGCGGATCAGGGCGCGGAGCGGCTGAAGGCCGAAGCCGACGCCATCGGCTATCCCGTCCTCATCAAGGCGGTCGCGGGCGGCGGCGGCAAGGGGATGCGGCGGGTGGACGCTGCGGCGGATTTTGCCGATGCATTGCTTTCCTGCCAGCGGGAGGCGGCGTCCTCCTTCGGCAACGATCAGGTGCTGATCGAAAAATATATCCTCTCGCCCCGCCATATCGAGGTGCAAGTGTTCGGGGACAGCCATGGACAGGTCGTCCATCTGTTCGAGCGCGACTGCTCGCTCCAGCGCCGCCACCAGAAGGTGATCGAGGAAGCCCCGGCGCCCGGCATGGACGAAGCGACGCGGCAGGCGATCTGCGGCGCGGCGGTGCGGGCGGCGCAGGCGGTGGACTATGTGGGTGCGGGCACCATCGAGTTCATTGCCGATGCGAGCGAGGGCCTGCGCGCCGACCGCATCTGGTTCATGGAGATGAACACCCGGCTCCAGGTCGAGCATCCGGTGACGGAGGAGATTACCGGCGTCGATCTGGTCGAATGGCAGCTCCGCGTGGCGAGCGGCGAACCGCTGCCGAAAAGGCAGGAGCAACTGTCGATCAACGGCCACGCCATCGAGGCGCGGCTCTATGCCGAAGATCCTGCCAGGGGATTTCTGCCCAGCCCTGGCCGAATCGACCGGCTGCTGTTCGACTATCGCGCCCGCGTGGAAACGGGCGTGGAAGAGGGGGATAGCGTCAGTTCCTTCTACGACCCCATGATCGCCAAGGTCATTTGCCATGGCAAGGATCGGGAGGTCGCGCGCCTTGATCTGCTCCGCTGGCTGGACAGCAGCTTTGTTGGGCCGCTGCACACGAACAAGCCCTTCCTCCATGCCTGTCTCGCCATGCCGGATTTTGCCGAGGCTCGTCTCGACACTGGCCTGATTGAACGACAGGGAGAGGCGCTGACGACGATTGAGGGTCCTTCCGATCGCGTCCTTGCAGCGGCTGGCCAGCGTTTTCGCAGGGACTGGCTCGATCATAGCCGATGGGAAGACCGCCCCTTTCGGGAAGGGCTGTTCGGCTTCCGGCTTAACCGGCCGTCGAAAACGAAGGTCGACTTGTTCGTGGACGGCCGCCATGTCATCGCGGAAGCGAAATCCAGCGACCTGCGAACGGGCCTTTGCTCCGATATGGAGCGTGACGGCACGATCATCGTGACGGAGGCAGGCCAGAGCTGGTTCTTTGCGCTGAGCGCGCCGGTCACGGCGGGCGGCACGGCTGCATCGGACGGCGCGATCCTTTCCCCGATGCCGGGACGGATCATTGCCGTCGCCGTGGCCAAGGGCGAGAGGGTCGCCAAGGGCCAGAAGCTGGTCACATTGGAGGCGATGAAGATGGAACACAGCCTTGTCGCGCCCTTCGATGGCGTGGTGGCGGAACTGGACGCAGCCGAAGGCGAGCAGGTCAGCGAAGGCACGCAACTGGTGCTGGTCGAGCGGGGAGAGGATTGATGGCAGGCCGCTATTATGACGAATGGCAGATCGGCGACCGGATCGCCCACGATATCCACCGCACGGTGACGGAAACCGACAATCTTCTGTTCAGCACGATGACCCACAATCCCCAGCCGCTGCATCTGGATATTGAGGCGGCCAAGGCGTCGGAATTCGGCCAGATCCTCGTCAACGGCACCTTCACCTTCGCGCTGATGGTCGGGCTGTCGGTAGGAGACACGACCTTGGGCACGCTGGTCGCCAATCTGGGCTATGACAAGCTGGTCATGCCCAAGCCCGTCTTCATCGGCGACACCATGCGGGCGGACAGCGAAGTCATCGACCTCAAGGAAAGCCGGTCGCGTCCCGAAGCTGGCATCGTGACATTCGCGCACCACCTCTATAACCAGCGGGACGAAATGGTCTGCCAGTGCACGCGGACGGCATTGTTGAGGAAGAGGCCCGCATGAAGCTCCGTTCGCTGTTGTTCGTTCCCGGTGATCGTCCCGAACGCTTTGGCAAGGCGGCGGCCAGCGGCGCCGATGCCATCATCCTCGACCTGGAGGATTCGGTCGCGCCGGAACGCAAGGCTTTCGGACGCGACGCAATCGTGGAATGGCTGGCCTCTCCGCGCGACTGCATCGCCTTCGTCCGGGTGAACCCGCTGGATGGCGATCATACCCGCGCCGATCTTGCCGCCATATTGCCCGCGGCGCCCGACGGCATCATGCTGCCCAAGGCAGAGGGCGCGGCCAGCATCCATGCGCTGATCAGCCTTGCCGATGGCGCGAAGGTGCCATCGATCCTGCCGATCGCGACCGAAACGCCTTCGGCCATTTTCGAGCTGGGCACGTTCCGGCAGGTCAAGGATCGGCTGGCGGGCCTGACCTGGGGGGCGGAAGATCTGCCAGCTTCGGTTGGCGCCATCACCGCGCGCGAGGAGGATGGCCGCTATACCGCTCCCTTCGAGCTGGCGCGTAGCCTGACCCTGTTCGCCGCCCATGCCGCTGGCGTCCCGGCGATCGATACGGTCTTCCCCCGGATCGATGCGACGCACGAGTTCAGCGCCCATGTCGGGCGGGCGCGGCGCGACGGCTTTACCGGCATGATGGCGATCCATCCGGTCCAGGTCGGGACGATCAACGAAGGCTTCACTCCGACGGTGGAAGAGATCGCGCGGGCGAGGGCCGTGATCGAGGCCTTCGAGACCAATCCCGGCGCGGGCGTGCTGAAGCTCGACGGCAAGATGATCGACCGCCCGCATCTCGTCCAGGCGCAAAGGGTCATGGCCGCCGCCGAATGAAGGAAGGCCCGGCCTGGCGGCCGGGCCTTTCGATTCGTGCCGGTCAGCGATACCGGCCCTTTTCATGCGTCGAGCCACCGATGCCGCTGCCATCCTCTTCATCGTCGCGCGATCCGAACAGCGCCTGCTGCTCGCGTTCCGTGCGCCAGGCCGACTGCGCCTGATCGGCGGTGCGTTCCAGCGTCACTTTCTGCGCATCGACCGACTGGATCCAGGACGACGGGATCGAATGATGCACGCCGCCGGCCTCCTGGTCGCTCTTGGTCAGGATGATGCGGTCGCCCCGCACCTTGTCCACCGTGCCGATATGTTCGCCGTCGCTGCCGACCACCTCCATATGCTCGCGCACCTGCTGCACCGCGCGCCGCTGTTCGCCGCGCCGGTTGCGCCAGCTGCCGAATTCGCTGTTGAAGCGATCGCGATTTTCCCGCTGATATTCGGCATAGTCGCGATCCAGCTCGTTGATGCGCTGTTGCCGCCAGGCATAATAGTTGGCGTCATGATGCTCGCCATAATCATGGTTGGGGCCATAGGCGCGGACCCGATAGCCATGATCCTCGCTGCCATAGCCGCTGCGCTCGCCGGTATAGGGCGCATAGCCCCGATTGGGCAGATATCGGTTGCTGCTGGAAGCCGATGCATAGCCGACGCGGCTGCTCTGGTCGCGCGGATCGCCATAGGGGCGGTTGTAATAATCGTCATATTCGCGGCGGCGTTCGGCCTCTTCATCGCCGAACCAGCTGCGAATCTCATCCCCCGCGCGGTCGAAAAAGCCCCGGTCGTCGGGGTTGTAGTCGTCGGGCGATTGCCTGTCCCTGGACCCGCCATAGGCCGATCCGCCGAACTGGCCACGCGTGCCATAGCGATAGCCGCGATCGTCCTGCCAGCCGCGCTGCCCGCGATAACGACCCGTCTCGCCATAGTCGCGGTCGCTGTCACCATAGCGCCGTCCGCCTTGGTAACCCATAGTCCGTCTCCTTGTCTGCTTTCCGACGGCCCCCGATAGCGGAACCGTCACCGCACCAATGTGCATGCCCGCGCATCGTTCCGGGCGTTACGCAGGGGTAATGTCCCGCCTTTGCCCCGGCAGATCGACCGGCGCGGCGGGTTGCATTTTTGCGCAAAAAGACCGTTGCAAGGGGGAAAGGGCTCGCCTATAGGCAGCGCTCCTTTGGGGCCGTAGCTCAGCTGGGAGAGCGCGTCGTTCGCAATGACGAGGTCAGGGGTTCGATCCCCCTCGGCTCCACCATTTCTCTTTGATTTCATGGGAAATCAAAGAGGATCGGGAATCCCCTCGATGGGGCATATGATCCAGCATTTGCAGATGGGAACGGGTGTTTGCGCCTGTTCGATCGCTCAGTCAGAGCGTGCAGCTGTTTTGCCGCCGGCCCAATCTCCCGACAGCGGATTTTGAACGGTGAACGGCCATCATAAATTCGATCCCGGCGGGATTGCCTTGGGGGGAACGGGATCAAGCCCTATGCTCTCCCTCTCAACCGTTTCGAAGGGAGAGCCCATGAACCCCTTTCCTCAGGATATTTTTACCGAGCCGACCGGTGTCGACCCTGACACGCTCGCCAATCTGGGGCCGCTTGCGAGGCTTGCTGGCCGCTGGGAGGCGCACAAGGGCGTGGATATCAATCCCAAGGCAGACGCCCCGGAGCGGCGCGTGTTCATTGAGCGCGTTTCGTTCGACGCGATCGATCCTCAAACCAATGGCCCGCAGCTTTTCTACGGCCTGCGTTATCACACCCATATCACGACCGGGGAGGAGGACATCACCTTCCACGACCAAGTCGGCTACTGGCTATGGGAACCGGCGACCGGACTGATCCTGCAGACATTGGCGATTCCGCGCGGCCAGGTGGCGCTGGCGGCAGGCCATGCCCAGGCCGGCGACGACAGCCTGTCGCTGGCCGCGACACGCGGGCAGACGCAGGATGGGATATGCTCGACCGCCTTTCTGGAATATGGCTTTCGAACGGACGCGTACCGGATCGACATCCGCTTCGATGGCAATGACAGCTGGAGCTATGATATCCACACCACGCTCACCGTCCACGGCCGGCCCGACCCGTTCGACCATCATGACAGGAATATCCTGAGGCGTGTGGCGCCGGGCAAACCCAACCCCCTCAAACAGATTCTGGACCGGCGGGCGAGATCGAACGGATAGAGCGGGTGTTCAGGTTCGCGTCCGGGAAGCGGAGGCTTGAACGAACCCGTCAAGGGCCGTCAGCTATCCGTCACCAGCCGCAGATTGACGGCCAGATGATCGATGAAGGCGCGCACCGCAGGGGGCAGGCCACGCCTCGTCGTGAAGACGACATGCACGATGCCCAGGCTGGTCTGCCATTCGGGAAAGACATGGACCAGCCGTCCGTCGGCCATTTCCGGCTGGCAGATATGGTCGGGCAGCAGGGCGATGCCCATTCCCGCGATCGCCGCGGTCTTCAATGCCGGAAAATCGCCGCATGTCATTCTCGGTTCATGCCTGATGCGGACTGCGGCACCGCCGGGGCCGGTGAGTTCCCATTCTATCGCGCCCGGATCATCCGATGAACTGAGCGTAGGCAGTTGGGCAAGGCGATCGACGGGCGATCCGGTGCAAGGACTGGAAAAATGCGGTGCCGCCACCAGAATGCGCCTCGAATATCCCAGCGTCCGCATGGTGAGGGCTGCATCCGTCACAAGGTCTGTCCGCACCCGCAGCGCGACGTCAATTCGTTCCCCGATCAGGTCCACCGGCCGGTCCACCGCCAGCAGTTGAAGCCGAACCTTGGGATAGCGCGCCAGGAAGATCGGCAGGCTGTCGGACAGGGAAGCGAGCAGGCCCGTGGGGCAACTGAACCTGACGAGGCCATGCGGTTCCGCCTTCGCCTCCGCGACGACCGCTTCGGCCTGTTCGGCGTCAAGGACGATGGCGCGGCAGCGCTCGTAAAAGGATTGCCCCACTTCCGTCACCCGGAAACGGCGCGTGGACCGCTCGATCAGCCGCACACCAAGCCGCTCTTCCAGCAGGGCGATGCGGCGGCTGACGGTGGACTTGGGCATGCGCAGAGCGCGCCCGGCCGCCGCGAAATTGCCGCACCTCACCACCTCGACATAGAGGGCATAGTCGTTGAGATCGCGCATTGTTCCATTCATGGGACGATGAATGCCAGAATGACCGTCTACTGCAAAGATAGTCCCGAATCCATTTCTCCTGGCGTGGCGAGATCGCCGTGAAACATGGACACAGGAGATAGAAGATGAGCAGGAAATTCGAAGGGAAAGTGGTGGTCGTCACCGGCGGCACCAGCGGCATCGGCCTCGCTTCGGCACGGCATTTCGCGGAAGAAGGCGCGACGGTCTATATTTCCGGACGGCGCGAAACCGAACTGGCAGAGGCGGTGAGGAGCATCGGCGGCGACGTGACGGGCGTTCAGGCCGACATGTCGAAGCTGGCCGACATCGACCGGCTCTATGACAGGGTTCAGCAAAAGCACGGCCAGATCGACATCCTCTTCGCCAATGCGGGCGGCGGCTCGATGCTGCCGCTGGGCGCGATCACGGAGGACCATTATGAGGATATTTTCGGTCGCAATGTGAAGGGCCTGATCTTCACCGTGCAGAAGGCGCTGCCGCTGCTGCGGGACGGCGCGGCGGTGGTGCTGACCGGGTCGACCGTCTCCATTCAGGGAACGGCGGCCTTCAGCATCTATAGCGCGTCCAAGGCGGCGGTGCGCAACCTGGCCCGCAGTTGGACCGTCGACCTCAAGGATCGCGGCATCCGCGTGAACGTCATCAGCCCTGGCCCGGTCCGCACCCCTGGCCTTGTCGAACTGGCTGGTCCCGATGCCGCCGCGCAGCAGGGCCTTGTGGACCATATGGCTGCGCAGGTTCCGCTTGGCCGCGTGGCCGAGCCGGAGGAAATCGCCAGGGCGGTGGCCTTCCTCGCGTCCGACGACGCCAGTTTCATTGCCGGGGCCGAATTGTTCGCGGATGGCGGAATGGCTCAGATCTGAAAAAGGCAAGCGCATTGGCGGAGCGGCGAGGGATCGCCGCCCCGTCGTGCCGGCTATTGTTGATTGTATCAACAATCTATAATGTTGATGAAATCAACATTGGAATCAGGCGATGGCACAGGAAGATCGGGCAAAGGAGATTGCGGCGCTGCGCGCCTTCAACCGGGTCTATACAAACCGGCTGGGCCTGCTCAATCCGCATCTCGACGGCAGTCCCTTCACCTTGAGCGAAGCCCGCATTCTCTACGAACTCGCGCATCGCTCCGCCCCGACCGCCGCCGAAATCGCGCGGGCGCTTCACCTCGATCCCGGCCAGCTCAGCCGGACGCTGAAGCGCTTTTCCGATCGCGGGCTTGTCGAGACCCGCGACGATCCCGGCCATGGGCGTCATCAATTGCTGTTCCTGACCCCCGCCGGACAGGCGGCTTTCGATGCGCTGGAGGCGAACACGCGCCAGGCCGTGGACCGCCTGCTCACGGCCTTGCCGATGTTCCGGCGGAAACGTCTCCTCGCCGCGGCCGGGGCGATCGCGACGATCTTCCAGGCCGAAGAAGGGCCAAGCGTGACGCTGCGTGGTCTCAGGCCAGGCGACCTTGGCCGGGTGGTGGAGCGGCAGGCGATCCTCTATGCCGAGGAATATGGCTGGAACCAGGATTATGAAGCGCTCGCCGCCCGCATCGTTGCTGATTTCCACCAATCGTTCGATCCGCTCCGGGAAGCTGCCTGGATTGCGGAAATGGACGGTCGAATGGTGGGCTCGATCTTTCTTGTGCAGGGCGAGGATCGCAAGATCGCCAGGTTGCGGCTCTTATATGTCGAGCCGGACGCGCGCGGCGCGGGCGTAGGGAAGATGCTGGTCGATACCTGCGTCCATCGGGCGCGCGAAACGGGACATGAGCGGCTCGACCTATGGACCAACAGCGTCCTGGTGGCCGCGCGCGGCCTTTATCTGCGTGCCGGGTTCAAGCTGGTGAGCGAAGCGCCCCACCATTCCTTCGGTCACGACCTGACCGGACAAAACTGGTCGCTGGAGCTGTGACCTAGCTTGACGGGGACGTGCGACCGGACCGCATGGATTTGACGCCCATCCGCCATCGGCCGCTCCCCGCTTCACGGCATGGTCTATTGGCGCATTCGCAGCATGCCTTCCTGCGCGACGGACGCGACCAGCGTCCCGTCCTGCGCGTAGATCGTCCCGCGTCCCAGGCCTCGGCCGCCCGATGTGGAAGGCGTGTCCATCGCACACAGGTGCCAGCGCGTGAAGTCGAACGGCCGGTGAAACCACAGGCTGTGGTCAAGGCTGGCGAACTGGAAACCCGGCGTCTTCCAGGTGACGGGATGCGGCTGGACCATCACGGGCAGCATCGGATAATCCGACGCATAGGCCAGGGCCGCCTGATGGTGGCGGATCTCCGGCCCCAGCGGCCAGGCACTGCGAAACCACATCTGGTGATAGGGAGGGCGCTCCTCCGCCACCATGCCGGGGCGGGGAACCGATATGTTTCGCAGTTGCAGGCCCATATGCTCGCCGCGCAAATCGTCGTCGATCAACATTTCGGGCATCGGAATGGCCGGGTCGAAAGCCATTTGATGCTCGAAGCCGTCGGCCGGCTTCTGGAAGGACGCGGCGAGATTGAGGATCTGCCGTCCGTCCTGCAACGCGATCACGCGGCGGGTCGCGAAGCTGCCGCCGTCGCGGGCCCGGTCCACTTCGAAGAGGACGGGTTTTTGCGGATCGCCGGGATGAATGAAATAGCTGTGCAGCGAGTGGCACACCTGCTCGTCCACGGTATCGTAAGCGGCCAGCAGCGCCTGGGCGACGACGCATCCGCCGAACAGACGGGAAAAGCCGTCGGCGGGTGCGTGCCCGCGGTAAATATTATGCTCTATCCGTTCCAGCGCGAGCATTTCAGCCAGGTTGGTGATGATCTTTCTTCCCTGCGACATACCTCATTTCGTCCCGCATAGGGGCGAAGTGCGCGCTGGTCAAAGCATCGGGTCACCGAGCGGTCGAGGGGCAGGCCAGCCATCGCTCCGGCTTCATGAAGGCGAAACATAGGCGCGGCAAAGCCCGCGCCCATCCGTCGCTTGACAAGGGAGCATCATGGGGGCAATCGCGCCCTTGCCGGCACAACGCGCCGACGATCAGGAAAGCCAACCGAACAATGCCAAGCGACAGTAGTCGATTGCCTGTGCCGCTGAGGGCCTTCGGCCGAGCCTGATCCTGCGTCAGTCTCGCCCCGGATGCCGGATGCGGCGTCCGAATGAGGTGAGACATGAGTAAAGTGATCCCCGTCCGGGGCCTGCGTCCCTTCTCGCGCATGTTGCGCGTCAGTGCGCCGAACCGGGCCGATATCATCGCCTTTCTGCTGCTGGCGGGCCTTTCGGTGCTCGTCATCCGGGGTGCGGAAGGCATGGCCGAGCCGCTCTCGCACCTGCGTGCCGCGCCGGTCAGCCTCGACCCATGGAACCTGCCCGCCTATGCGCTGCGCACGACCCTGCGCATGTTCGCCGCGCTGGGCGCCAGCCTTGCCTTCACGCTGGTGATCGCGACCCTCGCTGCCCGCAGCCGCCGGGCGGAACAGGTCATCGTGCCCGCGCTCGACATCCTCCAGTCGGTGCCGATCCTGGGCTTCCTCACCTTCACCGTCACCTTCTTCATGGGCCTGTTCCCCGGCCAGCAACTGGGGGTCGAACTGGCGGCGATCTTCGCGATCTTCACCAGCCAGGCCTGGAACATGGCCTTCAGCTTCTATCAGTCGCTGCGGTCCATCCCCTCCGACCTGGAGGAGGTGGCGCGCGGCTTCGGCCTCTCGCCGCTGCGCCGCTTCCTGCGGCTCGAACTGCCGTTCGCGACGCCCGCCCTCGTCTGGAACGCGATGATGTCGATGTCGGGCGGCTGGTTCTTCGTGGTAGCCTCCGAAGCCATCACCGTGGGCAAGACGACGGTCGCCCTGCCGGGCATCGGATCCTGGCTGGCGCTGGCCATCGAACGGCGCGACTTTGCCGCCGTCGCCTGGGCGGTAGGGGCGATGGCCGTCGTGATCCTGCTCTACGACCAGCTTGTGTTCCGCCCGGTCGTCGCCTGGGCCGACCGTTTCCGCTTCGAACAGACGGCGAGTGCGGAACGGCCGCGCTCCTGGGCCTATGACCTGTTCCGCCGCACCCGGCTGCTGCCGATCCTGCTCGCGCCGCTCAAGGGCGTGGGGCAGTTGCTTCTGATGCTCGATCCGGGCGCCCGGCATGTCCGCGTCGCCGCACATTCCCCCCGTAACCGCATCGGCGACCTGCTGTGGCACGGCCTGACCGGCGTGGCGATGCTGTTCGCGATCGGGTTGATCGTCCATTATTTGACCCATTCCCTCAGCGTCGGGGACGCGGTGACGATCTTCGGGCTGGCTTGCCTCACCATGGTCCGGGTGCTGGCGCTGATCGCCATCGCCAGCCTGATCTGGGTGCCCGTCGGCGTCTGGATCGGCCTGCGCCCGATCTGGTCGGAACGGCTCCAGCCGGTCGCGCAGTTCCTGGCTGCCTTCCCGGCCAATGTGCTGTTTCCCTTCGCGGTGATCGCCATCGTCCATTGGCATCTCAACCCCGGCATCTGGCTGTCGCCGTTGATGGTGCTCGGCACGCAATGGTACATATTGTTCAACGTCATCGCGGGCGCCAGCGCCATTCCCAACGACCTGCGCGAAGCGGCGGGCATGTTCGGCGTCCGGGGCTGGCAATGGTGGCGGCAGGTCGCGCTGCCGGGGATTTTCCCCTTCTATGTGACGGGCGCGCTGACTGCATCGGGTGGATCATGGAATGCCAGCATCGTCGCGGAATCCGTCTCCTGGGGCCAGGACAGGCTCCATGCCGCGGGGCTGGGGTCGTTCATCGCCGATGCGACCGCCGCGGGCGATTATCCCGGCGTGGCGCTGGGCATCGCGATGATGTCGATCTTCGTCATCGCCTTCAACCGGCTGCTCTGGCGGCCGCTCTACAGCTTTGCCGAGCGCCGCCTGCGCCTGGCGTGATGCCGCGCGGACATCACGGAAAGACACGAACCCTGCCGACCGACAAAGGAAGCCCCGTCATGGCCACCCTCCTGGAAACCCGCCCGCTCGTTCAACTCTCCGGCGTCCGCCACTTCTACGGCAAGGGCCATGGGCAGATGCTGGTGCTCGACAATGTCGACCTGACCCTCGACGAGAATGAGATCGTCGGCCTGCTCGGCCGGTCTGGGTCCGGCAAGTCCACCCTGCTGCGTTCGATCGCCGGGCTGATCCGCCCCAGCGAGGGCGAGGTCCGCTTCGTGCCCGACGAAGAGGGGCGCGACCCCAGCGTCAGCATGGTGTTTCAGACCTTCGCGCTCTTCCCCTGGCTCACCGTCCTTCAGAATGTCGAACTGGGGCTGGAGGCGCGGAAAGTGCCTGCGGAGGAACGGCGCAGGCGGGCGCTGGCCGCCATCGACCTGATCGGCCTCGACGGGTTCGAAAATGCCTATCCCAAGGAGCTGTCCGGCGGCATGCGCCAGCGCGTCGGGCTGGCCCGCGCGATCGTGGTCGATCCGTCCCTGCTGCTGATGGACGAACCCTTTTCGGCGCTCGACGTGCTGACGGCCGAAACGCTGCGGACCGACCTGCTCGATCTCTGGTCGGAAGGGCGGATGCCGATCAAGTCGATCCTCATCGTCACCCACAATATCGAGGAAGCGGTGCTGATGTGCGACCGCATCCTGGTCTTTTCGTCCAATCCCGGCCGGGTGGCGGCGGAGATCCGGGTGGACCTGCCCCAGCCGCGCGACCGGCTCGATCCGGCCTTCCGGGCGCTGGTCGACGCCATCTATGCGCGGATGACGGCGCGGACCCCGGCCGAACCGGTGAATGACGGCCTGTTCCCCGGAACCGGTATCGCAATGGTGCTGCCGCTGGTGTCGACCAATGCGCTGGCCGGCCTGATCGAGGAGGTCCACGGCGCCCCCTTCGACGGCCGCGCCAGCATGGCCGACCTGGCCGACCAGCTTCAACTGGAGGTCGATCAGCTCTTCCCGATGGCCGAGACGCTGCAACTGATGCGCTTCGCCGAGCTGACCGGTGCGGACATCAGCCTGACACCCGCCGCGCGCCGCTATGCCGAGGGCGATGTCGACGCGCGCAAGGCCCTGTTCGCGCAGGCGCTGCTGGCCCATGTTCCGCTGGCCGCGCATATCCGCCGCATCCTCGACGAACGCGCGAACCATGTCGCGCCCGCGCGCCGCTTCCGTGACGAGCTGGAGGATCAGATGTCCCCCGATTATGCCGCGGAAACGCTGAACGCGGTGACCCACTGGGCACGCTATGCGGAAATCTTCGCCTATGATGAGCAGGCCGACCGGTTCAGCCTGGACGATCCAGGCTGACGCGGCGCGTCTGGGGGATCGTCCTGTTGCCGGCGTTGCGGGCGGCGCGCAATCCTGATGGATCGACGCCGCCACGAACCGGCTGCCGGCCGATCAGAATGTCGACAGTTTCAGCGTCGCCATGATCCTGCGGCCGGGCATCACGACATCGTCCTTGTTGAACGCCGTAGCCAGCCGCTGCACGTCGTTGGTGAGATTCTGGCCGGTGATCCCCAGTTCGATGCCCGGATAGCGGGTGAAGGGCCTGAAGGCGATCTGGCCGTCCAGCGAGACATAGGATGGCGTCGGCGTGTCGAACTGGCCGGCCTTGTCCTGCCGCCCGGCATAAATGAGGTTGAAACCCGTATCCAGGCGATCGCCCGACCAGTTCAATCCGCCGCCGATGCGATAGGGCGGGATGCGCGGCACATTGTTGCCGTCGTCCAGCGTCGCGCGCGTATAGTCCCCCAGCATGTCGAAGCGGAAGGTGCCGTGATCGGTCTTGACCAGATCATAGCTCGCCTCCGTCTCGAAACCGCGGAAATGGGCGCCCTGCTGCCGATAGTTCAACTCGCGCAGATCGCCGTCCCCGCCGACCGAGCAGAGACCGTCGTCATCGCAGGTCCGGCCCGTCAGGTCGCCATAGATATAGTTGCGGAACCAGCTGCTGTAGACGCTGCCGTCCAGGCGGAAACCGCCGCTCCGGATGCGCAGCGTGCCCTCCAGCGAATTGGCCCGCTCCATCTTCAGCAAGGGATCGCCGGTTTCGAACGTGTTGGGCCCGTCATGCCCGCCGCGCGCGAACAGCTCGGCCATGGCGGGAGCCCGTCCCGTGCTGGAGAAGGTGAGGCCGAGCTTGATCGCCGGGCTGACCGTGTAAAGCGCGCCGATCGCGCCGCTGATCGGGGTGAACTCCCGCTTCGTGAACAGGTCGGATGCCGGCGTGCCGCTGATCTTCACATTCTCGATGCGGCCGCTGGTCTCCAGGTGCAGTCGGTCGCTCAGCCGGGTGTCTGCGAAGAGATAGCCTGCGACGCTTTCCATGGTGGAAGGGAAGAGATAGCTGCTGTCGTTGCCCACCGCCGAATAGTCGCGATGCTGATATTCGAAGCCCAGCGCGGAATTGTCGACAAAGCCGATCCGGTTGAGCAGCAGTTCGGCCCGGCCATTATATTCCTTGTTCCTGAAGGTGGTCAGAATGCTGCCGTCAGGGGCCTTCTCGTCATGCTTGTAGTTGGAATAGCTGCCGTCCAGGCTGAGCGACTTGAAGAGGCCGTTGCCCAGGCTGAAGGACGATTTGGTCATGACCTTGGTCTGCCGCATGTCGATATAGCTGCTGTCGCTGGGTATGCCGTAGCGGGCATCATATTGCGTCACCGCCACGCCGGCATGGCTGCCATTGTTCGGACCAAAGAAATAGGAACCGCCCAGCGATCCGCCATGGCCGCGGAAAAAGCTGTTCTGCTGGACGCCCAGCGGCGTGTCGTAATCGCCCGCGTCCCTGACGAAGCCGTCGGCATGAAGGGCGAACTGGCCGAGCGACGCGTCGAGCATCCCCGCACCCTGCCAAAGGTCCGACACGCTGCCATAGCTTCCTTCCACCTGCCCGGAAATGGGGTGTTCGGACAGGGCATTCGGCACGCGGTTGTTGATCACGTTGACGACGCCGCCAATGGCCTGGCTGCCATAGCGCAGCGTCCCGGCGCCGCGCACGACTTCGATGCTCTGCGCCGCCAGCGGGTCGATGGGAATGCCATGGTCCGGGCCGATGTCGGACACGTCGGACACGCTCGTCCCATCCTCCAATATGCGGACGCGGTTGGCGTCCAGGCCGCGGATGATGGGGCGGCTGGCACCCGTCGCGAAGCCGCTGGCGGCGATGCCCGGCACGCGTGCCAGCGCGTCGGATATGGTGGCCCCGCCCTGGTGCCTTATCTGGTCCGCGCCGACCGTGGCGACGATGGACGGCGTGTCGTCGCGGTCATGCGCGATCGGAGAGGCGGTGACGACAATATTGGCGCCGCCATTGGGACCGGCGGAAGAGGACGGCGCGTCATCAGCGAGCGCCGGGAAGGTGGTGAACGCAGCAGCCGCTGCGCTCGCGAAAAGCATGGCACGCATGGGAATACTCCAGGAAAACGGTTCGCTTCCCCGGTGGGCGCGGACTCGTCGTCCGCACTGGGGAAATCAGGCGATGGAGGTGCGGATTCCCGGCGGCGCGCGGCTGCGCCATATATGCCCGGCGGATGCGATCCTGAGAAAGCCGGGCGGAACATCGTCATGCCGCACGCGAACGGTCGTTCGATCCACGGGCAGGGGGAAGGGCAGCGATGGCGCCGATTCCGGCTGGAACCCGAAGTCGCAAAGCTGGCAATGCCCGGCGAGGACGGGCGTCTGCCCCGACGCGCGTGCGGACTGCGCCGCATTGGTCGACGCGATGGGGGCGGCATGGCCGATCTCGCGATGGACCTGGACCGCCAGCATGTTGAAGATGCACAGGGCCAGCGCGGCAAGCATCATCAGGATGCTGGCGCGGCTTCTTTCGGAACGGGATCGGCCCGACAGGTTCAAATCGCTGGTTCCAAACGGTAAGGCACGGCTCCGTCCCCCCTAGGGAGGTGGACGACCGGGCACAAATTACGAAAATGTAATGTTATGTCGTAACGTCCTTCGATCCCTCCATGGCAGGATCCTGGCTTTTTAACGGCTTGCGAAGCCGCAACCGGGATGATGCATATCGGCGCCAGGCAGGCTCAGGCGCAAGCCTCCGGTATCGGGATCAGGCCGCCAGTTCGCTCCGCTTCGCGCCGCCGATCCGGTTCTCGCTGGGCGCTTTCCGTTCGGCGCCCGGCACCGGCGCAAGCACGCGGGTCGCCGCGCTCAGTTTTTCCGCAACCGGTCTCTGTTCGGGAATGCGGGAAGGGGCATCGGCGATCCGCAGGTCCGCCGACCAGATGCGTTTTGCCACGGCCACCGCAACCGCCAACGCCGAAGGACGCAGGCTGTTGATCTCGATTTCATCGGTGAACAGCGACACGATCAGCCGGTCGCGAAGCTCCTCCGAATGGAAGTCGAACTCGACGCCGATGCGCCTTCCCGAGCGCCGCACGAACCCGCGCAGCAGGCCCACGTCGGGCAGCATGACCTCGATACGGTCGCCGACGCGCAGATCCGCAGGCTCCGCGACTTCGAGGCCGAGGCCGGAAATGGAAATATCGCCCTTGTCGGACCGGATCATCTGCCCCTGCGCGCCGAGCAGGGTAACGCTCTGCCGCAGGGCAAAGCGTTCCTCCCCACGGACACGCGGCTTTTCCAGGCACATCATGGCGACCAGGATCAGCATGAACATGTTCAATATGGTCCAGAAGGTGACCATGGGCAGAAGCCCGACCTGCGAAACGATGCGATAATCCGCGCTGGCATTGATCATGAGGCCCGTGAAGCTCAATGCGATCAGCGTGAGCGACGCCGACAATATGGTGCTTTCCCATGGGTTTCCGCCCGCATCGCTGCCCTTGGGCGTGACCTTGAAGACCAGCCCCTTGGGACGAAACAGCGTCTGCAGCGCGACCGGCAGGATGCGGAAGGTCTGGAACAGCGACAATATCTGGGCGGCGAGCGGATAATAGCGGCCGGGCGCCAGCAGAGTGATGCCGCTCAACATCGCCACGATGAGCGGCAAGACGTAATGAACGACCGCATTCAGATCGATGCCGACCATCGGCGCCAGATTGAACAGCAGGAAGAGGATGGGCGCGAGGACGGTGAAGACCGACTGCAGGCCCTGGGTGATCCATGCGCTGGGCAGGAACAGCAGCCGGTAGCGCAGCTTCAGTCCCGGTCCCAGCGGGCCTTGCTTCAGATATAATATCTGGATCGCGCCCTGTGCCCAGCGCTGGCGCTGGACGAAGAAGGCGGCGGTGCTTTCCGGCGCCAGGCCATGGGCCAGCGGCTCGTTCAGATAGCGGGTGACATAGCCCTGCCGCAGGCTGGCCAGCGTCAGCAGCATGTCTTCGGTGATCGATCCTTCGGGCAGCCCGCCGCCGATCGATTCGAACAGCGTCCGGCGCGTGACCGAATTCGACCCGCAGCAAAAGGCCGCGTCCCAGCCGTCGCGGCCCGGCATGATCGCTTCGAAGAAGAAGCGCTGGTCGTCGGGCATGGCCTGTTGCAGGCCCAGATTGGTCTGCATGGGATCGTGATTGTAGAAGCTGTGCGGGACCTGGACGATGCCGATCCGCTTGGAATCGAAAAAGCCCATGGTGCGCAGCAGGAAGTCGCGCCGTGGCACGAAATCGGCGTCGAACACGGCGACGAAAGGCGCATCGGTGACGGTCAGGCCATGATTGATGTTGCCCGCCTTCGCGCCCTTGTTGTCCGGCCGGTTGACATAGCCCGCGCCCTTGGCGAGGCACAGGTCGCGGACCCAGGGCCGCCGCCCGTCGTCCAGCACCCAGACCCGCGCGTCCGGCCAGTCGAGCGCCAGACAGCCCAGAATGGTCTTCTCCAGCACCTCGCGCGGTTCGTTGTAGGTGGCGATGAAGACGTCGACGGCGGGCAGGCCGGCGGCATCCTCGGCCCAGGCCGCGCGCAGCCGCGCCTCACCGGCGTCGGCCTCGACCGACCGGTTGCGCGGCCGGGCCAGGATCGCCAGCAGGATGGCGCCGTCGAACAGCGCCGCCGATTCGACGAACAGGCAGGTGAGCGGCCACCACAGCTTGCCCCACCCCTGCCCCCAGGGGATGGTCTGGGTGATCCGCCACTGCAGATAATAGAGGATGGTGCATCCGATGGTCGCGATCAGGCCGCGTCGCGAGGGCCATATCTTGCCGAACAGCAACAGCAGCCCGGCCAGCAACAGGAGCGGCGCGAACGGTGCTGTGGTGGCGATGCTGGACATGCGTCCTCAGAGCCTGCGGCTGAACCGCACCTCCGCCAGGCGTCCGACATCGCATTTCCGGGCCGCGTCGATCTGCCGGGGTTCCGGCGCGGGGAGCGCGACGTCGACGATGATCTGGCGATCCTCCGGCAGGGAATAGGTCGATGCGGCAAGCAGTTCTTCCTTGCGGCGGCCGGCCGCGCCGGTGATGTTGACCACCTGGCCCTTCATCCACTGGCCGGAACCGATCATGCGGACATCGGCCGGCGTACCCGGACCGACGACCTCGGCCTTGCGTTCGGGCAGCGCGACCTGAACGAAGCGGCGGCGGCAATCGAGCAGGTCGAGCACCGGTTCGCCCGCGCGGATGGCGGCGCCGGGGCTGGCCGTCGCGGCCCACACCAGTGTGCCCGCAGGCGCGCGATAGCCCGCCCTGGCCAGCGCATCCTTCAACCGGATGCTGGCCTGCCTGTACCGCGCCGTCGCGTCGCTCAACGTCTTTTCGATGGCCTGCTTCTGCAGCAGGAGGCGGTCGCTCTGCTGCACCGCATAGGGCGCGTCATTATAGCTGTCGCCGATGAACACGTTCGACTGCGCGGCGTTCCGCGTGACCTGGATGGCCCGCAGCCTGGCCGCCGCGCTGGAGCAGTTGCTGCTCTGCAGCGATGCCGCCGCTTCCGCCTTCTGCACCCCTGCGGGCGAGATGAAGCCCTGCGCCGCCAGCTTGCGCGTGCGGGCAAGGTTGGCGGCCTGCTCGGCGCGTTCGGCCTGACAGCCGGAAAGGTCGGCCTCCGCCGAATCCCGGTCGGCGGAAAGCCGCGCCGACATCGCCGTGGAAAAGAGTGCGGCGCGCTGCGTCAGTCGTTGATTCTGCCCCTCCAGTTCGGCCAGTTGCCGCTGGCTGAGGGCCATTTCCGCCTGCGCCATCTCCGCCTCGGCCTTCAGGTCCGCGACCTGGCCGGTATCCTGCGACAGGTTCAGCAGATGCACCTCGGTGCTCCTGTCGAAAAAGCGGCCATTGGCGGGCAGGTCGGCGACCGTGCCGTCGGCCGCCGCCGTCAGCCGGATCAGCGGCGCGTTGATCGCCGCCTGGGTGGAAACATCGTTCAACATATAGGGGGCGAACCCCATGGCGCCGCCGCCGATCAGGACGGCCGCGAACAGGATGCGCATCTTGCGTGCGCGCAGGAGATATTGAACGTCGATCATGGCACTCGCCCAGCTTCATTCCGGCAATGCTGGCGGTTTACCTTCAGTGGGTTATCATCCTGTTAACGATGTCCGATTGGAATCAGGCCGATTTCCATCGCCCCGCAGGCGTCGTCGCGGTTCGGCGTCGCCGGCGCGGATCAAGCATTTCTAATGCTTGGTTCAGCATTGCTTGTGAGACTTATCTCTACTCATAAAATAGATAAAGGTTCAATCACTCCGAAAGGACATTCATGAGCCTGTTGCATTCCCTCATCCACGGCTGGCGCCGCCTGCGCGACGCGGCGCGGCGGGAATTTCTGCGCGATCCCGAAGTCATCCTGTTCGAACGCACCCTGCCCCATCAGGAAGGCACCGGTGGCCGCTGAAATCTGGTCACGCCGGGGCCTTCTGGCCGGGGGCGCCGCGTCCTGCCTGCTGCTGGCCGGATGCGGGCGCGACAGCGGCGGCCGGCCTCGCTTGCGCGTTTCCGTGACGGGCAAGGGGGAGGGCGACACGCGGCTGCTGTTCAAATCGGCGGGGATCAAGCCGGAGGGCTTCGATATCGTCTACAGCGATTTCCAATCGGGCCATCTGGTCGTCGAGGCGCTGAACGGCGGCTCGCTCGACTATGGCGGGATGAGCGAGATCCCGCCGATCTTCGCCGCCGCCTCCACCATCCAGAGCTTCCGCCAGATCGCCGTGGCCCATGGCGACGTCAACAATCAGGTCGTGCTGGTGCCCAAGGGATCGAAGGCGCGCAGCATCGCCGATCTGAAGGGCAAGCGGGTCGGCTATGTGCGGGCCACCACCTCGCAATATTTCCTGATCCGCATGCTGGAGGAGGTGGGCCTCGGCTGGGACGACATCACGCCCGTCGCCATGGGCGTGTCCGACGGCGCCGCCGCCTTCTCGCAGGGGGCGCTGGACGGCTGGGCGATCTACGGCTTTCCCATCCAGCGCGCCATCGCGACGGAGGGCGCCCGCATCCTGCGCACCGCCTATGGCATATTGTCGGGCAACTATCTGGTCGCCGCCCATGTCGACGCGCTGGCCGATCCGGAAAAGGCCAAGATCATAGCCGAATATCTGGGACTGGTGCAGCGCGCCTTCGGCTGGGCGGCGAAGAACCGGGACCAATGGGCATCGATCATCGCCCAGGACATCGGCGTGCCGCTCGCCTATGTGGCCGACCAGTTCCGGCGCCAGAGCGCCAGTTACGAACTGCGCCCGGTGACCGACCAGGCCATCGCGTCGCAGCAGCAGGTGGCCGACCTGTTCTTCCGGCAGAAGTTGCTGCCCAAGGCCGTCGACGTGCGCCCGCTGTGGGACGCGCGGTTCAATGATTCCATTCCCAAGAGAGGCTGAAACATCATGGCCAGCCAGGCTGTCGCTCCCGAAGCTTTCCCGTCGTCTCCCACGCCGATCGGCCCGGACCTTCTGGACCGGATCACCCGGACGCTGGCGGAAACGGCGGAACATTATGACCGCACGGCGGAATTTCCCCGCGCCGGTTTCGACCTGCTGGGGCGGGAGGGGCTGATCGGCCTCACCGTTCCGCGCCATCTGGGCGGGCATGGCGCCGGTCTGTCCGAAGCCTTGCGCGTGCTGGGCGCCGTGGCGAAGGGCGAGCCGTCCACCGCCCTCATCCTCTTCATGACCTACCACTATCATTCGACGCCGGAGCGGGCGCGGGCCTGGCCGCAGACCATCTATGAAAAGCTGGCGCGCCAGGCGGTGGAGGGGCGTGGGCTGATCGGCGGCCTGCGCGTCGAGCCCGAACTGGGCACGCCGGTGCGCGGCGGCCTGCCCGCCACGATCGCCCGGCGGACGGCGGACGGCTGGGCGATCAGCGGCACCAAAATCTACTCGACCGGATCGACCGGGCTGGACTGGTTCTCGGTCTGGGCGAAGACCGACGATGACAATCCCCGCGTCGGCAATTTCCTGGTCCGCGCCGACAGCCCCGGCATCGACATCGAACCGGCCTGGGACCATCTGGGGATGCGCGCCACCGTCAGCCATGCGGTGCATTTCGCCGACACGCCGGTCCCGCTGGATCATGCCGTCGATATCCGTCCGCCGGAACAATGGGCGACCGGAGCGGCCGATCCCGGCCCTGCGATCTGGAACGCGCTGTCCATCTCGACCATCTATGACGGCGTGGCGCGGGCGGCGCGCGACTGGCTGAGGGCCTATCTCAACGAACGGGTGCCCACCAATCTGGGCGCATCGCTGGCCACCCTGCCGCGCGTGCAGGAGAAATTCGGCGAGATCGAGGCCTTGTTGCAGGTCAACCGCACGCTGATCCGCGATGCGGCGGCCCGGCATGAGGCGGGCGACACGCCGGGCGCGACGGAGGCCAACACCATCAAATATGTCGCCACGGCCAATGCGATCCGCGCGGTGGAGATCGGGCTGGAACTGACCGGCAATCCCGGCATCAGCCGCAAGAATCCGCTGGAACGCCACTATCGCGACGTGCTGTGCAGCCGCATCCATTCGCCCCAGACCGACACCATCCTGGTCGCGGCGGGACGGGCGGCGCTCGGAAACTGAGGGGCGGGACCTGAGATGTCATTGATCATCGCCAGCCAGCTGGAACCGGATTTCAACCACAGTCTCAGCCTCCATCCCTCCGGCCCGACCCTGATCGGCGTGCCGGAAGATGAGCCTTGGACCGCCGCTGGCGAGGCGGACATATTGCTGGTCCGCCCGTCGCTGGCATGGCGTCAGTCCGCTCCCGTGCGGCCGCGAAACTGGCCGGGGCGCCTGAAATGGGTCTACAGCGCGTCGGCCGGGATCGATTTCTACCCCGGCTGGCTGCTGGAGGCGCCGCTGGTCACTTGCGGCCGGGGCGTCGCCTCTGACGAGATCGCCGATTATGTGATCGCCGCCATCTACGCCCATGCCAAGGATCTGGAGTCGGTGACGGTCCGCTCGCGCGACCAGTGGGTGCAGGTTCCGCTGGGACGGGTGTCGGGCACCACCATCGGCATCGTCGGGCTGGGCGCCATCGGCACCGCGGTGGCGCGGCGCGGGCTCGCGCTGGGCGCGCAGGTCATCGGTGTGCGCCGCAGCGGCGCCCAGTCGGGCATCAGCGGCGTGGAGCATGTCCGCGACCTCGAAACGCTGGTGGCGGCGGCCGACCATATCGTCGTCGCCGTCCCCGGCACGGCGGAAACGCGGCATTTGTTCGACGATGCGCTGCTGGCGCGGGTGAAGCCGGGCGCGCATATCATCAATGTCGCGCGCGGTTCGGTGATCGACCAGGATGCGTTGATCCGCGCGCTCGATCGCGGCGCGCCGGGCTTCGCGACGCTGGACGTCACCGAACCGGAGCCGCTGCCGGAGGGGCATCCGCTCTACAGCCATCCGCGCGTGCGGCTGACCCCGCATATCTCCAGCAACTACAGCCTGGTCCGGCATCGCCTGCTGGAAAAGGTGAATGCCGACCTGTCCCGCTTCGTCCGGGGCGAAAGGCCGAGCGACGTCGTCGACCCGGTGCGGGGCTATTGACGGTTCACAGTGTCTGGACCGTCTCTCGCGCCAGTTCGGTGAGCCGCTGGGCCGCCTTGTCCAGCTTGTCGCCCGCGCGCAATATCGCTGCGACGCGGGGCAGGGCGGGCAGGCGCCCATGATCCAGCGCCGCGCTGTCCTCCAGGAACAGATGGGTGCGGCAGGTGATGCCAAGGCCGGCGCTGACGGCCGCCTTCAGCGTCGCCAGATTGGGCGTCTCGACCGTGATCCGCCATTGCAGCCCGGCATCCTCCAGCGCGCGGATCGCCGCCTCGCGGAACCGGCACGGCTCCTCCAGCACGGCGAGCGGGATCACCTCGCGCTCCGCCAGCAGGCTCTCGCCATACCAGCTCATCGGCGCGACCGTCACGGCATGGGGGTCGTTGGGCGCGGCAAAGCCCAGCACGATGTCCAGCTCCCGCCGCTCCAGCAGATTCTGCAATTCCGCCGTTCCCGCCACCCGCGCATAGATTTGCGCGTCGGGATGCAGTTCGGAAAAGCGCGAAAGAAGCCCGCTGAGCAGGGTGTCGGCGAAATCCTGGACCATCCCGATCCGCGCCGGTCCCGCGAAGCGCCCGGCGCTGACCGCCGCCACCGCCTCGTCATGCAGCAGCAGCACGCGCCGCGCATAGTCGAGCAGCACCTCGCCCGCCGCCGTCAGGTTCAGCCGCCGCCCTTCGCGCAGGAACAGCGTCTGCTGCACCAGCTCCTCCAGCCGCTTGATCTGGAGACTGAGCGCCGATTGCGTCACGAAAACCTGTTCCGACGCGTTCAGCATCGACCCGGTGTCGACGATGGCAACGAAGCTGCGCAGCAGGTTGGTGGGCAGGTTGACCGGCATGAAGATCCTCGATGGCAGAAACGGCGCCGATCCGGTGCCGGGTTCGATATGATCCTCTTATCGCCGATGTTTATATGTCAATCAAAATAGTTGAGATTTAGCCGGGGCAGAAAAATCTTCGCCGCTCTCGCCATGGCACCGAAATCCGCGGATTTGCGCGCTGGCATGGGCGTTTTTCGCGACCGGATGCCGCTTATCAGAATCCCTCATAGGTCGAGCAAAAAAAACTTAATTGAATTGGTAGACAATACATGTTGGGCTTGCGCCATCACAAACAGGGCGATGGACATGACGGCATTGACGATCGACAGGCGCGGATCGGCGCGAACGGCAGCGGGCGGTTTTTCCCTGCTGCGGCTGGGCGGGCGCTGGCTTTCGCCGGTCGTCCTGCTGCTGCTCTGGGAACTGGGTTCGCGCACTGGGCTGATTCCCGAACGTACCCTGGCCGCGCCGTCGGCGGTCATCGGCACGCTGGTGCAAATGCTGCTGTCCGGCGAATTGCCCTCCAACCTGCTCGTGTCCTTCGCCCGGGTCGCCACCGGATTGCTGATCGGCGTCGGGCTTGGGGTGGTGCTGGCCCTTGTCGCGGGGCTTTCCCGGGGCGGTGAACTGGCCGTCGATCCGTTGATGCAGATCAAGCGGACCATCCCTCCGCTGGCCTTGACGCCCCTGTTCATCGTCTGGTTCGGCATTGGCGAAACGCCGAAGGTCGCGCTGATTGCCTTCGCTTCGGTGTTTCCGATCTATCTCAACCTCTACAGCGGCATCCGCAGCGCCGACGTGCGCCTGCTGGATGCGGCGAAGAGCTTCGGCCTCAGCCGCTGGGACCAGATCTGGCATGTTATCCTGCCGTCTGCGCTTCCCTCGTTGCTGGTGGGGCTGCGTTACTCGCTCTCCATCTCGATCCTCATCCTCGTCGTGTCGGAACAGATCAATGCGTCGGCGGGCCTGGGCTATCTCATCAACAATGCCCGCGATTTCATGCGGACCGACATCATCGTCGTCTGCCTCATGGTCTACGCCATTCTCGGCCTGGGCGCCGACTGGCTGGTCCGCACCGTCGAAGCCCGCGCCCTCGTCTGGCGCCCCAGCATAGTGGAGCAATAAGCATGGACGCTCGCCTTGGATTTTCGGTCGCGCCTTTTGCCGACCATCGCCCCCATAACCAACCCCATCCCGAACCTGTCGTCAGGCTCCGCGATTTCGTCCGCCGCTTCGGCGCCAACACGATCATCGACGGGCTTGATCTCGACATCGCGCCGGGCGAGTTCATCGCCCTGCTGGGCCGCTCCGGCTCCGGCAAGACGACGCTGCTGCGCACGCTCGCCGGGCTGGACGAGGTGCGCGGGCAGGATGTGGAAGTGCCCGATTCCCGCGCCGTCGTCTTCCAGGACGCCCGGCTGCTGCCCTGGAAGCCGGTGTGGAAGAATGTCGCGCTCGGCCTCAAGGGCGACAGGGTCCGCGACCGCAGCGAAGCCGCGCTGCGGGAAGTGGGCCTCGGCCATCGCCTCGACGCCTGGCCGCTGACCCTCTCGGGTGGCGAGGCGCAGCGCGTGGCGCTGGCCCGCGCGCTGGTGCGCGAACCCCAGTTGCTGCTGCTCGACGAACCCTTTGCCGCGCTCGATGCGCTGACCCGATACCGGATGCACGATCTGGTCCTGTCGCTCTGGCGCGCGCACCGCCCTGCGGTGCTGATCGTGACCCATGATGTGGAGGAGGCGATCGCGCTCGCCGACCGGGTGCTGGTGCTCGACAAGGGACGCATCGTCGCGCAGGAACATATCGCCGCGCCGCGCGGCGAGCGGTCCGCCATTTCGGGCCGCCTGCGCGAAAAGCTGCTCTCCTATCTGGGGGGCGACGATCATGGCGAGGGCGTGCTGCCCTTCGCGTCCCCCACCTTGGCCGAGGCGGCGGAATGACTGCCCTCGCGGCGCTTGACCGGCCGGTCGATACGGGCCGCCTGCGCGGTTTCGTCACCGCCTTTGCCGATCTGCTGGCGGCGACGCGGGACGAAGGCGCGATCCTGGAAAGCGGCCGCGCGCTGCTGACCCGCTTGATCGCGAAGGACGACTGGCTGCCGGAGCCGTTCACCCGGCCCCATCCCGCCCGCTACCAGCAATATCTGCTCCACTGCGACAGCCGCGAACGGTTCAGCGTCGTCAGCTTCGTCTGGGGACCGGGCCAGGCCACGCCGATCCACGACCATACCGTCTGGGGCCTGGTCGGCGTGCTGCGCGGCGCGGAGAAGGTGGAACGCTTCCGCCGACTGCCGTCCGGCGGACTGGCTGCCGATGGCGAGGCAGTGCTGCGGGAGGGTGAGGTCGACGCCGTGTCCCCCCGCATCGGCGACATCCATCGCGTGACCAACGGCCTCAAGGACCGGCCCTCCATCAGCATCCATGTCTATGGCGCCAATATCGGCGCGGTCGAGCGGGCGACCTATGCGCCCGACGGCGCGCCCAAGACCTTCATATCGGGTTACGCGAACGGCGTGATCCCCAACCTATGGGACAGATCGGGAAACCTATGACCACCGACACGCTTGACCGCGTCCAGACTTCCACGCCACAGGACATCCGCAGCGCTCTGCTCGTCGGCAGCGAGATCGCCATCATCGACGTGCGGGAGGAACATGAATTCGCGCAGGGCCATCCGCTCTTCGCCGCACAGATACCGCTGCGCCGCATCGATGAGGAGGCACGCTGGCGCATCCCGCGCCTCGCCACGCCGATCGTCGTCTACGATAATGGCGAAGGACTGGCGCGCAAGGCCGCCATCCGCCTGGAAGCGCTGGGCTATACCGATGTCCGCGAGCTGGACGGCGGCCTCGCCGCCTGGCGGGACGCGGGCTATGAACTGTTCGAGGACGTCAACAGCTATTCCAAGGCGTTCGGCGAACTGGTCGAACATCGCCGCCACACGCCCAGCCTCGCCGCGGAGGAAGTGCAGGCGCTGATCCGCGAAAAGGCCGACATCGCCATCCTCGATGCCCGCCGCTACGACGAATATAACACGATGAGCATCCCCACTGGCACCAGCGTGCCCGGCGCCGAACTGGTGCTGCGCGCCCAGGCCATCGCGCCCGATCCCGACACGACGATCATCGTCAACTGCGCGGGCCGCACCCGGTCCATCATCGGCACCCAGTCGCTGGTGAATGCCGGGCTGCCCAACAGGATCTTCGCCCTGCGCAACGGCACCATCGGCTGGACGCTGGCCGGGCAGGAGCTGGAAACCGGCCAGACCCGCGTTGCGCCGGAAGTCGACAACCGCACCGCGTCCGAAGCCCGCGCCCATGCCCGCGACGTCGCCTACCGCGCCGGGGTGAAGCATATCGGCTGGGCGGAACTCGACGCGTTCAAGGCCGATACGGCCCGCACCCTCTATCTCTATGACGTGCGCCAGCCCCGCGAATATGAAAGCGGCCATCTGCCCGGCTTCCGCAATGCGCAGGGCGGCCAGCTCGTGCAGGAAACCGATCACAACGCCCCGGTGCGCGGCGCCCGGATCGTCCTGGCCGACGATATCGGCCCGCGCGCGGACATGACCGCATCCTGGCTCGCCCAGCTCGGCTGGGAAGTCCATGTGCTCGATGTCGACTGGTCCGCCGTGGTGCTGGAACGGGGGCCGGACGGCGCTCCGCCCCCGCGCGGGCCGGAGGGCCGCTACAAGCGCCCCTATGAGGGCACGGACAACAAGGCAGCCGCCATGCAGGCCTATCTCGACTGGGAATATGGCCTCGTCGCCCAGCTGGAGCGCGACGGCACGCACGGCTTCTACGTCATCTGAATTTCGGGAGCAGCATCATGACCGTCAGGTTCATCGGCTATATCGGCTTCAACAACGGATCGGAAACGCAGGCCGCGGTGCGCAGCCGCGTGCTGGACAAACATTATGTCGAGGCGGCGGCGAAGGCGCAGGAGGAGGGCGGTTTCGACCGTGTCCTCATCCCCTTCGGCTCCAACAGCCCGGAAAGCCAGATCGTCGCGGCCCATGCGGCGGCGATCACGACGAAGCTCGGCTTCCTGGTCGCGCACCGGCCCGGCTTCACCCAGCCGACCGTTGCGGCACGCCAGCTCGCCACGCTGGACCAGCTTTCGGGCGGCCGCGTCGCGGTCCACATCATCACCGGCGGCGCGGACGAGGAAATGGCGCGCGACGGCGACACCGGCACGGTGAAGGCGGAACGCTACGCCCGCACCGACGAATATCTGACCGTGCTGCGGCAGGAATGGACCGCGTCCCAGCCCTTCGACCATCAGGGCAAATATTATGACATCCGCCAGGCGTTCAGCGCGATCAAGCCTGATCATCTGCCCGTCTTCTTCGGGGGATCGTCGGAAGAGGCGATCGAGGTCGCGGGCCGCCATGCCGATGTCTATGCGCTGTGGGGCGAAACGCTCGAAGCGGTGCGCGACACGGTGCGCGCCGTCCGCAAGTCGGCGGCGCGCCATGGCCGCGACCCCGGCTTCTCGCTTTCGCTGCGCCCGGTGATCGCCGATACGGAGGAAGCCGCCTGGAAACGCGCGGCGGAGATCGAGGAACAGGTACGCGAAAACCGCCTTGCCGCCGGGCTGCCCATCACCGGCCACCGCCCGCCCAATGCCGGGTCGCTGCGCCTGCTCGACACCGCCAGCAGCAACCGCCGCGACACGCGCCTGTGGACCGGGGTCGCCGCGCTGACCGGGGCGCAAGGCAACAGCACCGGCCTTGTCGGCACGCCGGAACAGGTCGCCGACGCGATGCTCGATTATTATGATATCGGCATCGATCATTTCCTGATCCGTGGCTTCGACCCGCTGGGCGATTCCATCCTCTATGGCCGGGAACTGCTCCCCGTCGTCCGGCGCAAGGTCGCGGAACGGGAGAAGACCGGGCTGGCGCTGGCGGGCTGATTCATGTCGAAACGGAAAGTCGCCCTCCTGTCGGCGACCCTTGTCGCGGTGGCGGGCATCGGCTTCGCCGCCGCGAACTTTAGGGGCAAGGACGACAAGATTTTGCGCGTCGCCAACCAGAAGGGGCAGGTCAAGGCGATGATGCTCGCTTCGGGCGTGCTGAAGGGCGCGCCCTACAGCGTGGAATGGTCCGAATTTCCCGCCGCCCAGCCCTTGCTGGAGGCGGTGGGCGGCGGCGCGGCCGACCTCGGCCTTGCCGCCGACGCGCCCTTCATCTTCGCCTATCAGAGCGGCAGCCCGGTCAAGGCCATCGCCGTGCAGGCGCCCGCCGCGCAGGCCGCCGAAGCGCTGGCGATATTGGTGAAGAAGGGATCGCCGATCCGTTCGGCGGCCGATCTGGCCGGACGCTCGGTCGCGACCACGCGCGGCTCGATCGGCCATCACCTGCTGCTCCAGGCGCTGGAGCGGGCGCAGATCCCGGTGGACAAGGTGCGCGTCACCTTCCTGACGCCGGGCGATGCCAAGGCGGCGTTCGACAGCGGCGCGATCGATGCCTGGGCGACATGGACGCCCTATACCAACGTCGCGATCAAGGAAGGCGCGCGGACGGTCGCCGATGCGAAGGATTACGGCCTGCCGCTCTATATCGACATCGCCCACGCCGATTCGATCGAACCCAAGCGCGCGCTGATGGCGGATTTCCTCCAGCGGGAGGCAAGGGCCGTCGCCTGGGCCCGCACCCATCCCGGCGAATTTTCGCAGGTGCTGGCGAAGGAAACCGGCCTGCCGCTCGACATCGCCCGCGCCAGTTTCGACCGCAACAACCGCGTGTCGCAACCGATCGACGGCAAGGTGATAGCGCATGAGCAGGAGATTACGGACCGGTTCCGCAAGGCCGGCCTGATCGCCGGCAATCGCGATGTCGCGCAGGCCTTCGACACCAGTTTCGGCAAGCGCGAATAGAGCGGCGGATCGATCGGATCATGATCCAAGAAAATCTTCGACTTTGAAAAGATAATCCATGATTTAATTTTAATCATGGATCGATGATCGAAGTCATTTCTCAATAGCGATGATAGAAAATAGACGACCCCCATCTAAAAAAAGGGGGATATATTCATGAAATATACCGGGTCATATCTTCATTCCACCGCCCTTGCGGCGGCGCTGCTTTTCTCGACGCCGCTGGCCGCGCAGACGGTCGCGACGCCGGATACGTCGGCGGATGCAGCGGGGGACAGTGGCACCATCATCGTGACCGGCGTGCGCGGCGCGCCCCGCACGGTGGCGGAAAGCCCCGCGCCGATCGACGTGGTCGGTGCGGAGAAGCTGCAGGGCACGGGTTCGGCGGAGTTTGGCGAGGCGCTGTCGAAACTGCTGCCGTCGCTGAACTTCGGCTCCACCAATGCGGGCGTCTTCTCGATCGGCCGCCCCGTCACCAACCGGGGTCTCTCGCCCGCCTACACGCTGGTGCTGGTCAACGGCAAGCGGCGGCACAATGGCGCCTTCCTCAACAACAGCCCGACCGACACGTCGGGCGTCAACCCGGTCGACCTCGATCTCATCCCGACGAGCGCGATCGACCGCATCGAAGTGCTGAAGGACAGCGCCGCCGCCCAATATGGTACCGACGCCATCGCCGGGGTCATCAACATCCAGCTCGCGAAGAAGGAGGGGCTGAGCGGCGATTTCACCTATGGCACGCTCTACAGCGCCAACGGCAGTCCCGACAGCTGGAAGGGCACCATCCGCTACGGCACGAAGATCGGCGACAATGGCGGCTTCCTGACGATCAGCGGCGATATCCGCAAGCGCGGCGGGGCGTGGTGGAACCTGCCCGCGACCGACACCAACCTCTATGGCCTGCCGTCCGGCCGTACCGTGGACCAGGTGGTGGCGTCCAGCGGCCTCACCCGCGCCCAGGTGCTCGCCAATGTCGCGGCGGCCAACGCCCGCAACGCGCAGTGGAACCGCGACGGCGCGCATAATGGCGATCCCCAGATCAAGGCGTTCAACCTTGGCTACAATGCAGAACTGCCGGTGACGGACAATGTCACCCTCTACAGCTTCGGCACCTATGGCGAACGCGACGCGCAGATCGGCAATAATTTCCGCCGCCCGAACGGCACCGCCAATTTCACCGCCCTTTTTCCCGACGGCTATTATCCGCTCAACAATATCGCTGAGGATGATTTCCAGTTCGTGGGCGGGCTGAAAGGCGTGCTCTGGGGCTGGGACTATGATGTCAGTTCGTCCTTTGGTCGCAACTACAGCCACCAATATTCGAAACTTTCGATCCGCCCTTCGCTGGGACCGGACAGCCCGACCTATTGGCCCAATCTCGCCAATTTCGAATTCCGCCAATGGACCCATAATGTCGACCTGCACCGCAGCGTCGACATCGGCCTTGCGAAGCCGCTCGAAATCTCGGTCGGCGGCGAATATCGGCTGGACCGGTTCCGCACCTTCGCGGGCGATCCGCTCGCCTATCAGCCCGCGACCTACACGTTCAAGCCCGGCGACCAGCAATATGACTGGAATGTCGGCCTCGCCGCCTCGCCCGTGGTGCAGGGGGCCATCGTCCTGTCCCCCGCCGACCAGGCCGATATCAGCCGCAAGGTCTATGCCGGCTATGTCGATCTCGGCATCTATCCGCTCGACGCCTGGTATATCGGCGCCGCGATCCGCGCCGAACATTATAGCGACGGGTCGGGCAGCCCGATCGGGCTGAAGCTCAACAGCCGCTATGAATTCAGCCCCGCGCTCGCCATTCGCGGCACGGTGGGCACCGGCTTCCGCGCGCCGTCGCTGACCCAGATCGGCTATGCCCAGACCGACGGGCGCACCGCGCTGGTCTTCAATCCGGCCACCGGCGTCACGGAACTGCGCCCGACCGTCGCGAAGCTGGTGACGGCGGATTCGACCGTGGGCCAGTTGCTGGGGGCAAAGCCGCTCAAGGCGGAAAAGACCTGGAATGCCGGGCTGGGCCTCGTCTTCACGCCCGCGCCGTCGCTCTCGGTCACGCTCGATGGCTATTATATCCGCATCAGGAACCGGATCGAGCGCACCGGCCGCCTCTTCGGCACCGGTATTTCCAGTATCCTCGCCGCCAACGGCCTGTCGGACATCCAGCAGGTCGAATATTTCATCAACGCCGCCGATACCAGCACGCGCGGTTTCGACCTGGTGGCGGACTATTCGACCGGCCTTGGCGATCTCGGCAAGCTGGGCGTGACGCTGGCCTTCAACTATTCCAGGACGAAGGTCACGAACGTCATCGACACGCCGTCGCAGCTTTTCGCCGCCAACGGCACGTCGCTGCTGGGCGCGGGATCGGTCTTCTTCGGCGGCGACAAGATCGGCGAGCTGGAGGTGCTGCAGCCGCACACCAAGCTGGTCAGCACGTTCAACTGGTCGAAGGGTATTTTCGGCATCAACGTCACCGCCACCCGCTACGGCAAATATACGCAGCGCACGGCGGCGGGCGACGACCGCCATTTCGGCGCGAAGATCATCACCGACGCCAGCATCAGCGCGAAGGTGACCCGGTTCGCGACCCTTTCGGTCGGGGCGACCAACCTGTTCGACGTGCGGCCCGAAACCAACGGGCCGGGCAGTCCGCAAACCGGGCAGGGCTATTATGGCCCGTCGCCCTTCAACCCGGCAGGGGGCTATTATTATGGACGGATCGCGCTTGCTTTCTGATCGGCGCGGCTTTCTGGCGGGCGCCGCCGCGCTTGGCCTCGCCGCCTGCGGCGGGGCCGGGAAGGGGGGACGGGTGAAGCTCGTCCTGGGCGATCAGGTCCACCTCCTCCAGTCGAAGATGGAGGCGGCGGGCGCGCTCGACCATCTGTCCTACGACATCCAATGGGCCAATTTCGCCGGGGCGGCCCCGCTGCTGGAGGCGCTCAACGCCGGGGCGGTGGACACGGCCCCGGCGGGCGACCTGCCCGTCATCCTCGCCGCCGCCGCCGGAGCGCCGCTGCGGATCGTCGCCGGTTCCCGCTTCTCGCCGCGCGACGTCGGCATCATCGTGCCGCCCGGATCGCCGATCCGCAGCCTTGCCGACCTGCCGGGCCGCCGCGTCATCGTGTCGAGCGCGCGGGGCAGCATCGCCCATTATCTGCTGCTCGAAGCGCTCAAGGAAGCGAAGGTCGACCGCCGCCGCGTCGACATCGGCTTCATGCTGCCCAACGACGCGGCTGCGGCCTTTGCAGCCGGGCGCGTCGAGGCATGGGCGACCTTCGGCCTCTACCAGATCGCGGCGGAACAGCGCGGCGCGCGCATCCTGCGCGACGGTCAGGGGATCAGTTCGGGCCTCGGCCTGATCGCCGCGTCCCGGGCCGCGCTCGACGATCCGGCAAAGCGCGCCGCGCTGCGCGACGTGCTGGCGCGGTTGCAGCAGGCCAGCCTCTGGGCACAGGCCCATCCCGATGCCTATGCCCGCCTCTTCGCCCGCCAGACCGGCGTGGACGCTCCTCTCGCGAAACTGGTCGTGGAGCGGGAAAACCCCGTGCTGATCGCCTCCGACGCCGCCGTCACCGTGCCGCTCCAGCGGGTGGTCGACCGCTTCTACGCCGACGGCGAACTGCCTGCCCATGTCGAAGTCGCGAAGCTGGTCGAGCCGGGCATCTTCCCTGCATGAGCAGCTCTCGGCAACGGTTCAGAAATCCTCATTGGGCGGCGCGCCCCCGCTCTGTCTACACTCTGCGCAAAGGAGTTCAGCCATGGCCACCATCTTGAAGGATGATCGTTTCCGCCATTCGGACGTCAGCGAAGCGGAATGGAAGGTCCGCGTCGATCTGGCCGCCTTCTACCGCCTCTCCGCCCTCTACGGCTGGGACGATTTCATCTACACCCATATCTCCGCCCGCGTGCCGGGGCCGGAGCATCATTTCCTCATCAACCCCTTCGGCCTGATGTTCGATGAGATCACCGCGTCCAGCCTGGTGAAGGTCGATCTCGACGGAAACGTCATCGGGGAAAGCGACTATGGCATCAACTATGCGGGCTATGTGATCCACTCGGCGATCCACGGCGCGCGGGAGGACGCTCATTATATCGCCCATTTCCACAGCGCCGACGGCATGGCGGTCTCGGCCCATGCCGAAGGGCTGCTGCCGCTCAACCAGCGCGCGCTGGGCCTGATCCCGCGCCTTTCCTACCATGATTATGAGGGCGTCGCGCTCAACCTCGACGAACGCGAGCGGCTGGTCGCCGACCTGGGCGACACCAGGATCATGCTGCTGCGCAATCACGGCACGCTGGCGCTGGGATCGACGCCGGGCGAGGCGTTCAGCGGCATCTATCATCTGGAGGAAGCCTGCAAGGCGCAGGTCCGCAGCCTCAGCATCGGCCGCGACAAGGTGCTGATCGCGCCCGAAGCCGCGCAGGAGGAAGTCCGCAACCAGATCAGCCGCGAACGCAAGCCGGTGGAGGGGGCGAAATCCCACGACCAACTGGTCTGGGAGGCCGCCCTGCGCAAGGCGCAGCGCCAGTCGCCCGGCTTCGACGCCTGAAAGCACCAGGGCCATGAGCAAGCGCCAATTGAAACTGGGCCTCGTCCCCACCGGCGTCGGCGGTCCCGGCGACAGCAACCGCTGGCTGGACACGGACATCCCGCTCGACGCCAGCGTCAATATCGACTGGTATGTGGACGTCGTCCGCCAGGCGGAGGCGGCGAAGTTCGACCTCGTCTTCATCGTCGACAGCCAGTTCATCACCGCCCACTCGCCGCCGCACTATCTCAACCGGCTGGAGCCGCTGACGCTGCTCTCCGCGCTGGCGACGGCGACCAGCCGGATCGGTCTCGTCGGCACGCTCACCACCTCCTATAACGATCCCTTCAATCTCGCCCGCCGCTTCGCCTCGCTCGACCTCATCAGCAAGGGGCGAGCGGGCTGGAACGTCGTCACCAGCGGGGACGCAGGCACGGCCGGGAATTTCAGCCAGCCCGAACATTTCGACTATGACACGCGTTACCGCCGCGCCGTCGAATTTCTGGAGGTAACCCGGGGCCTCTGGTCGTCTTGGGAAGAAGGCGCCCTGGTCCGCGACCGGGCGACCGGCCAGTTCCTCGATCCCGAAAAGCTCCACCGGCTCGATCACCAGGGCGAATTCTTCCAGGTGGTGGGGCCGCTCAACATCCAGCGCTCGCCGCAGGGGGAGCCGGTGATCTTCCAGGCGGGCGACAGCGATCAGGGCCGGGATCTCGGCGCGACCATCGCCGACGCCATCTTCACCCATGCCGCGACGATCGAGCAGGGGCAGGCCTTCTACGCCGACCTCAAGGGCCGCGCGACGCGCCTGGGGCGCAACCCCGACCATATCGTCATCCTGCCGGGCTTCACCGTCACCGTCGGCGACACCGATGCGCAGGCGCACGAGATCGCCCGGCATTATCGCCAGCTCGACCAGAGTTTCGACCAGGCGCTGGCCGAATTCGGCCGCCCCTTCGGCTGGCACGATTTCCGCCAATATGATCCGGACGCGCCCTTCCCGGCGGAGGCGCTGGACCATGCGAAAAGCAGCTTCTACACCCAGGCGAAGAAAGTCACCGACCTCGCGGTCGCGGAGGGGCTGACCCTGCGCCAGACGGTGGAGCGCGCCAGGGCGGGGCGGGTCAGCCCCTTCACCGGCTCGGCCGAAACCGTGGCGAACGAGATCCAGCGCTGGTTCGAAGGCCGCGCGCTCGACGGCCTCAACGTCCATCTCGGCCACCCGGCGCAGTTCACGCGCTTCGTCCGCGAGGTGGTGCCGATCCTGCAGGATCGCGGCCTGTTCCGGCGCGACTATGAAGCGGACACGCTGCGCGGCCATCTGGGCCTGCCGGTTCCCCAAAACCGAAACCGGCAGCAGCACGGCAGGCGCGATGCGGCCTGACGGCGGCGGGTATCAACGGGCAGCTTCAAGGAGATCATGATGGCGACGATAATCAATGCAACGCTCAAGGATCGCTATGCCGCCCTGCAGGCGGAGCGCGAACGCAGCTGGAGCCCCGCCCAGCTTGAGGGCAACGCCCGCCAGCGCCGCCTGCTGGTCGAGCGTTTCGATCCCGCCGCCCTGGCCCAGCCCGGCACGGTCCTGCCGCCGCTGTCCTTCGACGAAGTCGATGGCGGCACGCTCACGCTGGACGAACTTACGGCCGGGGGAGCCGCATTGTTCGTCTTCTTCCGCTTCGCCGGATGCCCGGCCTGCAACATCGCCCTGCCGCACTATGCCGAAACGCTCTTCCCCGGACTGCGGCAAAGGGGCATTCCCCTGGTCGCGCTCAGTCCGCAGTTGCCGCACCTGCTGCGCGACATCAAGCAACGCCACGACTTGCCCTTTTCCGTGGCGAACGATGCCGACAATCAACTGGCGCATCTGCTGAACATCGCCTTCCAGCCGGATGACCGCCCGTCGCCGCCGCCGCCCGGCTGGATCGGCGAAGTGACCGGCACCGGAAGCTGGGAACTGCCCCAGCCGGCCCTGCTGCTGCTCGGGCAGGGGCGGGTGGTGCGCTGGCTTCAGGCCAGCCCCGACTGGCTCGACCGGCCCGAATCGGACGATATTTTGCGCGATGTCGACCGGCATCGCGGCTGACGCGCTCGCCAAGCCGCGTCGATCCTGACCCTCGCAAATGAAGGGGCGGGGGAGGGCCTATGCCCTCCCCCGCCCATTTTCCTGCCCGATGGAGGTGCGCGGCGATCAGGCCGCGCTCTTTTCCGCCACCTTCCCGCTGTAGCGGTTGACCGGCTGGGGCAGGCCCAGATGTTCGCGGAAGGTCGTTCCCTCATAATCGGTGCGGAACAGGCCGCGCGCCTGAAGGATCGGGATCACCCTGTCGACGAACAGGTCGAGCTGGCCTGGCAGCGCCTCGAACAGCACGAAGCCGTCGGCCGCCCCGCTCTCGAACCAGGACTGCAGCCGGTCCGCCACCGTCTCGGCCGATCCGACGAAGGCGCCGCGCGGGGTCGCCAGCCGCTCGGCCACCTGCCGCAGCGTCAGATTTTCGGCCCGCACCTGCGCGATGATGCGCAGCGTCCCGCTCTGCTGGCTGTTGAGGCCGATATGCTCCACATCGGGGAAGGGTGCGTCCAGCTCATATTGGCGGAAGTCATGATCGTTGAAGGTCCGCGACAGGAAGCCCAGGCCCGTGTCGATCGATTCCAGCGCGGCCAGTTCGCGATAGCGTGCCTCGGCATCCTCGTCGCTATCGCCGACGATCGCGGCGATGCCCGGCAGGATGAAGAGCTGGGCGGGGTCGCGGCCGAAGCCCCTGGCCCGCGCCTTGACGTCGGCATAATAGGCCTGTCCGGCTTCCTCGTCCTCGGCATGGGTGAAGATGACCTCGGCCCGCTTCGCCGCGAAATTGCGGCCGTCGTCCGACGCGCCCGCCTGGAAGATGACCGGCTGCCCCTGCGGCGTGCGCTTGATGTTGAGCGGCCCGCGCACCTGGAAGAACTCGCCCTTGTGGTCCAGCCGGTGGAGCTTGTCGGGATCGACGAACCGGCCGCTTTCCTTGTCCGCGACATGGGCGCCTTCCTCCCAACTGTCCCACAGCCCCTGCACCACGTCCAGATATTCCCTGGCGATGCGGTAGCGCACGGCATGGGGCGGATGCTCGGTCTTGCTGAAATTGGCGGCGGTGTCGCCCAGCCAGGAGGTGACGATGTTCCACCCCGCGCGCCCGCCGCTCAGATGGTCGAGCGAGGCGAACTGGCGGGCGACGTTGAACGGCTCGGAATAGCTGACGGTCAGCGTCGCCACCAGCCCGATGCGCGATGTCGTCGCCGCCAGCGCGGACAGGATGGTGATCGGTTCGAAGCGGTTGAGATAATGCGGGCTGGACTTTTCCGTGATCGACAGGCTGTCGGCGACGAACAGGAAGTCGAACTTGCCGCGCTCGGCGGTCGCGGCCTGCTTCTGATAATAGGACAGGCTGGTGCTGGCATGGACGTCGCGGTCCGGATGGCGCCAGTCGTTCCAGGTCCGGCCGACGCCGTGGAGAATGAAGCCAAGCTTGATATGGCGTTGCTGGGGCATGATCGTTCCTCGCTCAAAAGATGGCAGAGGAGGATTCTAGGCAGGGGCGGGCCGGGCGACCAACGCGCATCGGTCGCCCTCCTATGACTTGATCAAATAAGACGGGCCGGTGGAAACCGCCGTCCGGAACCCCGTTTCAGGCCCCCTGGTCTCAGCCCCCCCCCGGTATCAGGCCTCCGGCTCCATCAGCGCCAGGTCCATGTCGGCCAGCGCCAGCCGCAGCAGTTCCGCCATGCTGGTCCGCGCGGCGGCGGTGTCGCGGGCGGCGATCGCCTGATAGACCGCCTTGTGGTCGGGCAGCGGGTCGCGCGGCAGCAGCTTCTTGCGATGCTTGAAGGTCGTCGTCCAGCTGACCGCCGCGCCGACCGAACTCGCCAGCGCCGCCAGCGCGTCATTATGGGTCGCGGCCAGTATCGCATGGTGAAAACGCTGGTCCGCCGCCCGGCCGTCCGGCGTGGACAGGCCATGGCGCTCCATGTCCTCCAGCGCCCTGGTCATGATGTCGAGCTGTTCCCCGGTCCGCCGCCGCGCGGCGAATTCCGCCGCCGCCGGTTCGATCACGCCGCGCAGTTCGAACAGGTCGCGGATGAAGGCGCGGTCCGGCTCGCCGGCGAACATCCAGGCCAGCATTTCGGGGTCCAGCACGTTCCAGCGGCTGCGCGGCAGCACGCGGGTTCCGGCCTTGGGGCGGCTTTCCAGCATCCCCTTGGCGATCAATATGCGCACCGCCTCGCGATAGGCGGTGCGGGAGACATGGAGCCGTTCGGACGCCTCGATCTCGCCTTCGAACAGGTCGCCGGGCTTGTGGACGCCGGTCAGGATCGCCGTGCCCAGTTGCCGGGCGATGGCCTGGTGGATGCGGAGCGAGCCTTCCTCCGTCGCGAACCTGCGTTCCGTCCCCTCCTTGCGCTCGCTCCCCAAAATCCCGGCTCCTGTGAATTCAATCCTCGAACGCCGTCGTAGGGCAATGCCGCCCGCAAAGGAAGGCATCGGCCACCAATCGCAGCGGCGCGGTGTCGGCATCGATCGCGCCCTCCGCCACCAGGCCGACGAAGCGGCGATACATGGCGGGATATTCCTCGTCCGGCGCCTTCACCTGCACCTCGCCGTCCAGCGTCAGCATATTGCCGCCATGGGAGAGCAGCAGGCTGCCGCCGCCCGCCTCGACCGCGATGTCCCAGGTCTGCGGGCCGGTCTGGCGCCAGTCGAACACTGCCTCGACCGGCGCGCCCGAGGCGGTCGCCATCTTGAGGTCGGCGCCGATCGGCGCGTCCCTGTTTTCCGGCACCTCCAGGCTGGCGGACAGCAGCGTCACCGGTTCTGGCACGATCTCGGTCAGGATCGACAGCGCGTTGATGCCCGGATCGAACACGCCGAAGCCGCCCGCTTCCCAGATCCAGGGCTGGCCGGGGTGCCAGTGGCGCACATCCTCCCGCCACTGGATCGAGATGCGCTCGATCCGGCGGGGGGCGATCCACTGCTTCGCCTGCGCGACGGCGGCGGCATAGCGGCTGTGCCAGCTCGCATAGAGGGTGACGCCCTGCGCTTTCGCCAGCGCGATCAGGGCCTCCACCTCCGACACGGTCGCGCCCGGCGGCTTTTCCAGGAAGACATGCTTGCCCGCCAGGATCGCCTGTCGCGCCGCCTGATAGCGGACCTGCGGCGGCTGGCAGAGGATGACGGCGTCCAGCTCCGGCTCGCCCGCCAGCATGGCGGAGAGGTCGTGATAATTTTGGATCCCTTGCTCTTGCGCGTTGCGGCTGGCGACCGCGACCAGCTCGATGCCGTCGATCTTCTCGATCGAGGGCAGGTGCTGGTCGCGCGCGATCTTGCCGAGGCCCACGAGACCTGCCCGGATCGTCATGCCGCGACTTCCAGCCTGCCTTCGACGCGGCGCGTCAGGCCCCATGGGTTGGCGGCCTGCAACGGCGGCGGCAACAGCGCATCGGGCACGTCCTGATAGCAGACCGGACGCAGGAAGCGCATCATCGCCAGCGTGCCGACCGAGGTCGAACGGCCGTCGGAGGTGGAGGGGAAGGGGCCGCCATGGACCATGGCATGGGTCACTTCGACGCCGGTCGGCCAGCCGTTGGTGAGGATGCGGCCGACCTTGCGGGACAGGGTGGGCAGCAGCGTCGCCGCATCGGCCTCATCGCCCGCGCCGATCTGGAGCGTCGCGGTGAGCTGGCCCTCCAGCCCCGCGACGGTGGCGACCATCTCCTCGATGCTGGAGCAGCGGATCAGGACCGACGACGAACCGAAGACTTCCTCCGCCAGCACCGGGTTCGACCGGAAGGTCGCGGCATCGGTGGCGAAGAAGGCCGCCTGGCCCCGGTTGCCGCCCTCCGCTTCGGTGCCGCGGGCGACGGTGGCGACGCCCTGCGCCCCCACCAACGCCGCTACGCCCCGTTCATAGGCGGCATGGATGCCGGGGGTCAGCATGACCTGCGGCTGCGCGCCCGACAGCGCTTCGGCAGCCGCGGCGACGAACCGGTCGAGGTCCGGGCCGTCGAGCGCGATGACGAGGCCGGGGTTGGTGCAGAACTGGCCCGAACCCATGGTCAGCGATCCGACGAAGGCGGCGCCCATCGCCTCGGCCCGATGGGCGAGGGCGCCGGGCAGCAGCACGACCGGGTTGATGCTCGACATTTCGGCATAGACCGGGATCGGCTCGGCCCGCCCGGCGGCGATCTTCATAAGCGCCGTGCCGCCGCCGCGCGATCCGGTGAAGCCGACCGCCTTGATGCGGGGTTCGGCGACCAGCGCTGCGCCCAGGGCGTTGCCGTTGCCGGGCAGGTAGGAAAAGACCCCTTCATGCAGGCCACGGCTCTTCACCGCCGCCTGGATGGCGCGGGCGACCAGTTCGCCGGTGCCGGGATGGGCGCTATGCCCCTTGACCACGACCGGGCTGCCCGCCGCGAAGGCCGATGCGGTGTCGCCCCCCGCGACCGAGAAGGCAAGGGGGAAGTTGGACGCGCCGAACACGGCGACCGGGCCGACCGATTGATTGACCCGGCGCAGGTCCGCGCGGGGCAGCGGCTGGCGGTCGGGCAGCGCGACGTCGATGGTCGCGTCCAGCCAGTCGCCCAGCCGCACATAGCTGGCGAACAGGCGAAGCTGGCCGACCGTGCGGCCGCGCTCCCCCTCCAGCCGCGCACGGGGCAGCCCGGTCTCGGCCATGGCGGTGTCGATCAGCAGATCGCCGATCGCGACGATATTGTCCGCCACGGTTTCCAGGAAAGCCGCGCGGGCATCCGGCGAAAGCGTCGAAAAGCTCTCGAACGCCGCATCGGCCAGCCCTGCGGCTTCCTCGACCTCGGCGGGCGTGGCGCTGGAAAAGGCGACATCGCTCCTGGCGCCGGTCGCGGGGTTGATGGCGAAGAAGGGCTCGCCGCCCTGGCGCTCCGACGCGCCGATGAGAATGGCTCCGTTGAACATGGACATCTCCGGGAAAAACTGTGGAATGGAAATCAGTGATTGTCGCGCGGCAGGCCCTGGGTCTGGGCGATCCGCTGATATTTCTCCGCGCCTTCGAGGATCGCGCCCCGGTCCATCTGGCCGACGACCGAGCGCTGGATTTCCTGCCACGGCGTCTGCGAGGCGGGATATCGATAGCCCCCCGCGGCCACCAGCCTGGCCCGGCGCGCCTCCAGTTCCTCGTCGGAGATCAGCACGTTCACGGTGCCGCTGTTGAGGTCCATCCGCACCCGGTCCCCCGTCGCCAGCAGCGCAAGCCCGCCCATCGCCGCCGCTTCGGGCGAGGCGTTGAGGATGGAGGGGCTGCCGCTCGTGCCCGACTGGCGCCCGTCGCCGATGCAGGGCAGCGCCGACACGCCCTCGGTGATGAGATAGGCGGGCGGCCGCATGTTCACCACCTCCGCCGCGCCCGGATAGCCGATCGGCCCGGCGCCGCGCATGAACAACAGCGTATCGGGGGTGATGCCGGCCGCCGGATCGTCGATCCTGGCATGATAATCCTCCGGCCCGTCGAACACGACCGCCGGGCCTTCAAAGGCGTTGGGATCGTCCGGGTTGGAGAGATAGCGCTCGCGGAACTCGTCCGAAATCACACTCGTCTTCATCACCGCCGCGTCGAACAGATTGCCCGACAGCACCAGGAATCCCGCTTCCTCCTTCAGCGGCCGGGCGAAGGGGCGGATGACCTTCTCATCCTCGATCGCCACGCCCCTGCAATTCTCGCCCATGGTCCTGCCGTTGACGGTCATCGCGCCCTCGCGGATCAGCCCCTGTTCGATCAATTGCCCGACCACGGCGGGCACGCCCCCGGCGCGATAATAATCCTCGCCCAGATATTCGCCCGCCGGCTGCAGGTTCACTAGCAACGGCACCTTGTGCCCCACCGTCTCCCAATCCTTGAGCGGCAGGTCGACGCCGATATGCCGCGCAATGGCGGCGAGGTGGATCGGCGCATTGGTCGACCCGCCGATCGCCGAGTTGACGACGATGGCATTGTGGAACGCGTCCAGCGTTAGGATGTCGGAGGGCTTGAGGTCTTCGGCCACCATCTCGACGATCCGCTTGCCGGTGCGCCAGGCGGCTTCCTGCCGGTCGCGATAGGGCGCCGGGATCGCGGCGGAACCGGGCAGCATCATGCCCAGCGCCTCGGCCAGCGAGTTCATCGTCGACGCCGTGCCCATCGTATTGCAATAGCCGGTCGAGGGCGCGGAGGACGCCACCAGCTTGATGAAGCCCTCGTCATCGATCTTCCCCGCCGCCAGCAACTGCCGCGCATGCCAGACGATCGTGCCGGAACCCGTGCGCTCGCCCTTGAACCAGCCGTTCAGCATCGGCCCGACCGACAGGGCGATCGCCGGGATATTCACCGTCGCCGCCGCCATCAGCAGCGCGGGCGTGGTCTTGTCGCAGCCGGTGGTCAGCACCACCCCGTCGAGCGGATAGCCATAGATCGCCTCGACCAGCCCCAGATAGGCCAGGTTGCGGTCCAGCCCCGCGGTCGGCCGCTTGCCGGTCTCCTGGATGGGATGCACCGGAAATTCGATCGCGATCCCGCCCATCTCGCGAATGCCCTCCCGGACGCGCTCGGCCAGCACCATATGGTGGCGGTTGCACGGCGACAGGTCGCTGCCGGTCTGGGCGATGCCGATGATCGGCTTGCCGCTGCGCAGCTCTTCCAGGGACAGGCCGAAGTTCAGATAGCGCTCCAGATAGAGCGCGGTCATATCGATATTGTCGGGGTTGTCGAACCAGGCACGGCTGCGCAGTTTCGGGGCAGGCTTCGGCGAATCGTTCATTAGGGCATCCTGGTGAAAATGACGGGGCACGTTGACGCGCTTGCAGGTTCGATATACTCATACAAATTAAATTTCAAGGATGGTCATCGCTTCCATGTGCGTTTCTCGTCAAAATCGGTCGGATGGGACCGCATGAGCCATTATGAGATCATCGGCGACTGGGGCACCAGTCGCCTGCGCCTGTTCCGGCTGGAGGAGGGCCGCATCACCGCCCGCCGCCAGGGTCCGGGGATCGGCGCGGTCGGGCGCCACGCCGAAACCGCCTTTGCCGAAGCGGCCGCGCCCTGGCTGGAGGCGGGGATGCCGTCCGCCATCCGCCTCTGCGGCATGGTCGGCGCGCGCGACGGCTGGGTGGAGGCGCCCTATGCCGACTGCCCCGCCGACGCCCTGGCATGGCGCGCCGCCGCCCTGCGCCTCGACTGGCGCGGCGTTCCCCTCGGCATCATGGCGGGCCTTGCCTGCCTGGACGCCGACGGCGTGCCCGATGTGATGCGCGGCGAGGAAACCCAGATCTTCGGCGCGCTCGCCCGCAATCCTGCACTGGCCACAGGGCGGCACCTGATCGTCCTGCCCGGCACGCACAATAAATGGTCGGTGGTGGAGGATGGCCGCATCACCGCCTTCCGCACCATGCCCACCGGCGAACTCTTCGCCCTGCTCCGCGACCGCTCGACCTTGGGGGCCGGGATCGATACGGCCGATCCGGCGCAGGAGGCCCAGGGCTTTGCCGAAGGCCTGGCGCGGGCGGGGGAGGGGCGCCTGCTCTCCTCGCTGTTCGCCGCCCGGGCCATGCGCCTGCGCGCGGGGTGCTCGCCCGACTGGGCGCTGGGCTATCTGTCCGGCCTCGTCATCGGCTGCGAGATCGCCGAAATTCGCGGCACGCTGGGATCGGCCGACGATATATTGCTGATCGGCGACGCCCGTCTTTCCGCCCGTTATGCGCAGGCTCTCGAAGCACAGGGCCTGTCCTCGCACATGCTGGACGGCGACGCCTGCTCGCTCGCTGGCCTCGGCTATCTGGAGAATTGACCATGACCCTCGACGACCTGCTTGCCGACGGCGCGCCGCCGGTCTGCGCGATCCTGCGCGGCCTCAGGCCGGAGGAGGCGCTCGACATGGCGGCCGGGCTGATCGAAGCGGGCATCCGCATCCTCGAAGTGCCCTTCAACTCGCCCGATCCGCTGAAGAGCATCGGCGCCATGCAGGCCGAATTTGGCGACCGCGCCCTGATCGGCGGCGGCACCGTGCTGTCGGTGGAGGCGGTGGACGGTCTCCATGGCGTCGGCGGCCGCATCATGGTGACGCCCAACACCGACCCGCAGGTGATTGCCCGCGGCGCGCAGCTTGGGCTGGAACTGCTGCCCGGCTTCATGACGCCCAGCGAAGCCTTCGCCGCGATCCGGGCCGGCGCCCGCCGCATCAAGCTCTTCCCCGCCGCCCGGCTCGGCGCGGCTTATGTGAAGGCGATCAGGGATGTGCTGCCGGGCCATGTCGGCGTCTGGGCGGTGGGCGGCACCGGCGCGGACACGATCGGCGAATGGCTGGCGGGCGGCTGCGAGGGGATCGGCGTCGGCGGCGCCCTCTATCGCCCCGGCGACAATGCCGCGCTGGTCAGGGACCGGGGCAGGGCGCTGGTGGCGGCTTGGAAGGCCGTGGCCTGAGGGCCCGCGCTCAACCCGCCTGCCGTTCCTCCATCCGGTCCAGCATCTCGCGCACCTTGGCCGCCAGTTCGGCATAGGTGAAGGGCTTGGTCAGCAACTCCACCCCCGGGTCCAGCCGCCCATGATGGATGATGGCGTTGCGGGCATAGCCGGTGGCGAACAGCACCTTCAGCCCCGGATGACGGGCCTTGGCCTCGCGGCTGATGTCGGCGCCGGTCATGCCGCCGGGCAGCACGACGTCGGTGAACAGCAGGTCGACCGGGGGTGATGCCTCGTCCAGCGCGGCCAGCGCCGCCGCGCCGTCCCCGGCCTCGATCACCCGGTAGCCCAGCTCCCGCAGCACATCCACCGCATAGGCGCGCACCTTCTCGTCATCCTCGCAGACCAGGATGGTTTCATCGCCATGGCATTCCGGCGTCTGGACATGGACCGTGCCGGTATCATTGTCGGGCAAAGGCCCATGGAAACGCGGCAGGTATATCTTGACGCTCGTGCCCCGGCCCGGCTCCGAATAGACGCGGATATGGCCGCCCGACTGCTTGATGAAGCCATAGACCATCGACAGGCCCAGCCCGGTGCCGCGCCCGACCTCCTTGGTGGTGAAGAAAGGCTCTATGGCATGGCTCAGCGTGTCGGCGTCCATGCCCTCGCCGGTGTCCGACACGCAGATCATGACATATTGGCCGGGCGTGACCTCGGTCTCCTGCGCGGCATAGGCCTCGTCGATATGGGTGTTGGCCACCTCGATGGTCAGCTTGCCCCCCTGCGGCATCGCGTCGCGCGCATTGACCGTCAGGTTGAGCAGCGCGTTTTCCATCTGGTTGACGTCGATCTCGACCGGCCATGCCCCGGCGCACTGGATCGTCTCGACCTCGATGGTTTCGCCCAGGGCGCGGGCCACCATCTCGGACATGCCCTGCACCAGCCGGTTGGGATCGGCCCGCTCTGGCGCCAGCGGCTGGCGGCGGGAAAAGGCCAGCAGCCTTTGCGTCAGCATCACACCGCGCTGGGCGCCCTGCATGGCATTGTCGACGGCCCGCCGCATCCGGGTCTGATGCTTGCCCAGTCCCCGCTGCATCAGTTCCAGATTGCCGGTCACGATCTGGAGCAGATTGTTGAAATCATGCGCGACCCCGCCGGTAAGCTGGCCCAGCGTCTCCATCTTCTGCGCCTGCCGCAGCGCCGCCTCCGTCTCCGCCAGCGCCCTGGCATGGGCGCGCTGTTCGGTCACGTCGCGGGCCACGCAATAGATCAGCTCGCCGTCGGGCACGGCGGTCCAGCTGAAGTTGCGATAGCTGCCGTCCCTGGCGCGAAAGCGGTTCTCGAAGCGCAGGGTCGGGGCGCCTTCGCGCAGGGCCGCCAATTCCCCGCGGGTCCGCTCGATATCGTCGGGATGCTCCATCCATTCGGACGTGCTGCCGACCAGTTCCTCCTCGCTCCAGCCCAATATGTCGGTCCAGGCCGGGCTGGCCGCGATCCAGACGCCGTTCAGGTCCGCCACCAGGAAGGGGTCGCGCGCCAGCGTCCACAGCCGCGCCCGGTCGGCCCGCATCTGCTGCTCGGCCCTGACCCTGCGGGTCGTCTCGCTGACGATGCAGAGCACGCCGCCGATCGACCCGTCGCCCTCATAGACGGGCGAATAGCTGATGTCGAAAAACACCTGTTCGCCCCGCCTGCTGCCGTCCGGCCCGCCGTCGCGCTCGATATAGAAGGGGCGGTCCCTGGCATGGACCGTCTCGCCCCGGTCGACCACCTTGGTCAGCAGCGGTTCCAGATCGTCCCACAATTCGGCCCAGCCCTCCCGCGCCGGGCGGCCTAGCGCCGTGGGATGCTTGTCGCCGATCGTCGGCACATAGGCCTCATTGTAGAGGGCGCACAATTGCGGCCCCCAGAACAGCACGATCTCCGCCCTGGAAGACAGCATCATCCGCACCGTGGAAACCAGGGCGGGGGACCAGCTTTCCACCGGTCCCAGCGGCGATGTCGCGTCGATGCGGGCCGTCAGGGCGCCCATCGGCCCCTGCGCGGCGATCATCGCGGCGATATTCCGCGCCGCGCTCATATCTTATCCTCGATCAAGCGGTCCATAAGGCCAGATACGCCTGTACCCCCGATTGTATCCGTTCGTGCACAGGGCGTTATGACCTTTTGTTCATGTTCCGGCTTGTCCTTGCAACGGCGCGTGCAACAGCGCACATATCCCCGCCATGATCGCGTTGACCCTCAGCCGTCCCGCCTATGCCACGCCGCGCCCGGCGACGATCGCGCGCTGGCTGCTGGCTGTCGCCGCCCTCGTCTTCTGCATGGTCGTGGTCGGTGGCATCACCCGCCTCACCGAATCCGGCCTGTCGATCACCCAATGGAAACCGATCAGCGGCGCCATCCCGCCGCTGACCCACGACCAGTGGATGGATGCCTTCCACGACTATCAGCAGATCCCGGAATATCGGCAGTTGCGCCACGGCATGACGCTGGGCGATTTCCAGTTCATCTTCTTCTGGGAATGGGTGCACCGGCTGCTGGGGCGGCTGATCGGCCTCGCCTTCGCGCTGCCGCTGCTGTGGTTCGCATGGAAACGGGCGATCCCGCAGGGCTATGGCTATCGCCTGGTGGCGCTGCTGGCGCTGGGCGGACTGCAGGGCGCGATCGGCTGGTGGATGGTGAAGTCGGGCCTGTCGGTGCGCACCGACGTCAGCCATTACCGCCTCGCCGTGCATCTGCTGACGGCGCTGTTCATCATGGGCGGGCTGATCTGGACTGCGCTCGACCTGCTGACCCGTTCGCGCACGCTCTTCGCCAAGCCCGCGATGCTGCATCCCTTCGCCGTGCTGGCCCTGCTGACGCTGCTGGTGCAGCTCATGTTCGGCGCGTTCACCGCCGGGCTGGACGCGGGCTATGTGTCGAACACATGGCCGCTGATGAACGACCATCTGGTGCCGCAGGGGATCGAATGGCTCGGCTCGCTCTGGGCGACGCTGTCCAGCGATCCCTATCTCGTCCATTTCATCCATCGCTGGTGGGCATGGGTCGCAGCGACGATGCTGATCCTGCTTGCCCGCATGGCGAGGCAGGGGGGGGATCGCGCCCCCTCGATCGCGCTCAACGCGGCGGTCGGAACCCAGATCGCGCTGGGCATCGCGACGGTAATCAGCGGCATTGCCCTGCCGCTGGCCGTGCTGCACCAGGCGGTGGGGGCGCTGGTGGTGGCGTCCGCGACCTGGGCGGCCCATTCCTTGGGCGAACGGCGCGGATGAGCGCGGTCGCGCTCGTCTACACGCTTTTCGGCTCGCGCGAGGCCGCGATCCGCGCCGCCCGCCAGCTGATCGAGGAACGGCTGATCGCCTGCGCCAACCTGCTGGGGGAGGCGACCTCGCTCTACGAATGGAACGGGGTGCTGGAGGAAAGCACGGAAACCCCCGTCCTCTTCAAGACCACGCCGTCGCGCCGCGACGCGCTGATGGCGCGCATCGCGGAACTGCATGATTATGACGTCCCCGCGATCCTCGCCCTGCCGGTCGAGGCCGCCGGCAACGCCTTCGCCCGATGGGTGGGCGATCAGCTCGCCAAGTGACGGGTATTATTTTACCCGTCAGCAAAGCCGCCGAATCTCTTGACTTGACCCTCTCCACCCGTCATTAGCGCGCATCTTCCGAACGCCATCAACGGCTTTCGGTTCACTGTTTCATTCCTGGAGTATTGGCACCATGAAGGCGCTGATGAAGACCACCAAGCCGGCAACCCCGGCAACGGTCGAAAAGAAGTGGATCCTGATCGACGCGGAAGGCCTCGTCGTCGGCCGCCTCGCCTCGACCGTCGCGAACATCCTGCGCGGCAAGCACAAGCCGAGCTTCACCCCCCACGTCGATTGCGGTGACAATGTCATCATCATCAACGCGCAGAAGGTGAAGTTCACCGGCCGCAAGCTGACCGACAAGGTTTACTACAAGCACACCGGCTATGCCGGCGGCATCAAGGAAACCACCCCCCAGAAGGTTCTGGAAGGCCGTTTCCCCGAACGCGTCCTGGAAAAGGCCGTTGAGCGCATGATCCCCCGTGGCCCGCTCGGCCGCCAGCAGATGCGCAACCTGCGCATCTTCGCCGGTGCCGAACATTCTCACGCCGCGCAGAACCCCGAAGTGCTCGACTTCGCATCGCGCAACCGCAAGAATAAGGTGGGTGCCTAATGTCCGATAACCGCCAGTCCCTGTCCGACCTCGCGTCGCTGACCGCCAACGCCCCGGCGCCTGTCGCTGCCGCCGAAACCGTCGCCGCCGATGCGCCGATCGCTCCGGTCCAGCCCTCGGCTCCGCTGCGCGCCCAGGAAATCGACAGCCTCGGCCGCGCCTATGCGACCGGCCGCCGCAAGGACGCCGTCGCCCGCGTCTGGGTGAAGCCCGGCACCGGCAAGATCACGGTCAACGGCCGCGATCAGGAAGTCTATTTCGCCCGCCCGACCCTGCGTCTGGTCATCAACCAGCCCTTCGGCGTGACCGAGCGGGAAGGCCAGTATGACGTGATTGCCACCGTCAAGGGCGGCGGCCTGTCGGGCCAGGCCGGTGCCGTGAAGCACGGCATCGCCCAGGCGCTGTCGAAATATGAACCGGCGCTGCGCAGCGCGGTCAAGGCCGAAGGCTTCCTGACCCGCGACAGCCGCGCCGTCGAGCGCAAGAAGTACGGCAAGGCCAAGGCTCGCCGCAGCTTCCAGTTCTCGAAGCGCTGATCGTCGATCGGAAGATATTTTGGGAAGGGCCGGATTTTCCGGCCCTTTTCTTTTGCGGATGCCTGGGGTGCCGGACGTCCCGCCATTTCCCGCTTTCCCATGCGGCACGATACTTCTCAATCAGGCCCGAGCCCGCTGTGCGATCCTTATTCCCGCCAGGGCTCGCGGATCGTCGATTTCCTGGGCCGTCCACCCGTCCGTCGACCGGACATAGGCGACATGATGCCCGCGCTGGAAACTGGCGCCGTCCCAGATCACGACCTGCAATTCCACCGAATCCTGCCGGTGGACATGCAGCCAGTTGAAGCTCTGCGGTTCGGCATTGCGCAGGCGGGTCGACGTCGCGGTGCCCGCCTGTATCACCAGCGCGCCGCCCGCATCCGCCACCATCCGGTGCGCAGCCTCCGCATAGGTGCGGTGAAAATGCCCGGCGAGCGCGATATGGATACCCGCCTCGCGGGCGGCCTCGACGGCATCTTCGTGACGCCCGACGGCTTCGCTCAATTCGCCGCCCCGGCCGATGGGCATGGCGAAAAGCGGGTGATGAGTGACGAGGATTCGCGTCTTGTCCGGCGCCACCCGTGCAAAACGGTCGCGCAGCCGCCGCATCTGGTCATGATTGATCCGTCCGTCCTTGATCGTCAGCGACCGCGCCGTGTTGAGGCCGAGAATGGCAACCGCATCATCTTCATAATAGGGGCATAGGTCATTGCTGATGTAGCGCTTGTAGCGTCGCAGCGGCGCGCCGAAGCGGCGGAACGGATCGTAAAGCGGCACGTCATGATTGCCCGGAACGACCAGCATCTTCATCCCCGCCGCGCGCAGCCGGTTGAGCCAGGCGGAGGCCTGCCGGAACTGATCGCGCCTCGCCCGTTGGGTGAAATCGCCGCTGATGACGATGAGGTCGGGCTGGCTTTGCTGCAGCCACGCCTCGGCTGCTGTAACGATCCTGGGGTCATGCGCGCCGAAATGAATGTCCGACAGATGAGCGATGCGGGCCATGTCCCCTGAACGTGCGCGGCTGCGAATTGGTTTCGGACCCGATGGCGCGGTCGCGAGTTGTTGAGGCATGGAAACGAAATCTCCGACATCCGCCTCCTTGCCGCGCGAGGCAGTGCTGATCGTCAACGTCCATTCCCGCCGGGGGGAGGCTCTCTACCAGGAAGCCAGGCGCCTGCTGGAGCAGGCGGGGGTGCGGCTGATCGCCGCCCATGCGGTGAAGGAACCGGACCGCCTGCAGGAAACCGTGCGCAGGGCGGTGGCGGAGGGCGCGCCGATGGTGATCGTCGGCGGCGGCGATGGCTCCCTCTCCGGCACGGTCGATGAACTGGTGGGCAAGGACTGCGTCTTTGGCGTGTTGCCGCTGGGCACGGCGAACAGCTTTGCCCGCACGCTGGGAATACCGCTCGACCTGGAGGGGGCGGTGAAGGCTATCGCTTCAGGGCGAAGGCGACGGATTGACCTCGGCATGATCGACCAGGATTATTTCGTGAATGCCGCCTCCCTTGGCCTCTCGCCGATGATCGGACAGACCGTGCCGCACAAGCTCAAGCGCTATCTCGGCCGGATCGGCTATCTGCTCTGGGCGGTCAAATGTTCGGTCGGCTTTCGCGCCTTCCGTCTGGTGCTGGACGATGGAACGGGCGAGAAACGCCTCTGGTCGACCGAGGTGCGCATCCTGAACGGACCCTATCATGGCGGCGTCGAACTGTCCGATCATGCCGATGTGGATACCGGCGAGATCGTCGTGCAGGCGGTGGTCGGGCGCAGCCATGCACGGCTCGCCTGGGACTGGTACGCCAAATTCTTCAAGTTGCGCGACCGGGATGCGCATACCCAGGAATTTCGCGGCAATTCCTTCCGGATAGAGACCGTGCCGCCGCAGCGCATCTCCATCGACGGAGAGGTTCTGGCCAGGACCCCTGCGATTGCGAGGATCGCCGCGGGGGCCGTCGACGTAGCCGTTCCGGCAGAGCTTCAGAGCGCCTTTTCGTAGACCTGATACACCTTGTTCACCTTGCTCTCGATGGCGTCGGCAATGGCGTTCATGCCCTGATTGTCGTCCAGCACCCAGCCGATCTCGCCGCGGGTGGCGCCATAATGGGCCGTGGCGTTGCGGCGGATATATTCGATCATCATGAAGGCGAGCTGGCTTGCCATGCGGGACGATTGGAGCCGCTGCACCACGCCCATCAGCGGCACGCGCATCGTCCGCACCTTGGGCTTGCGCAGCCACCAGAGCAGCTTCGCCCAGCCGAACGGGAAGAGGGAGCCGTTCAGCGGCGCGATGGCTTCGTTCAGATCGGGCAGCGTCATCATGAAGGCGACCGGCTCACCCTCCAGCTCGGCGATCATGATGAGGTCGTTGAACACGATCGGCTTCAACTGCTTGCCGAAATGCGCCACTTCCTCGTCGGTGATCGGCACGAAGCCCCAATTATTGCCCCATGCATCGTTCAGGATGCCGAGGATGATCGCCGCTTCCTCATCGAATTTCGACTTGTCGACATTGCGGATGCGGATGCGCGCATTCTTCTCGCCCGACTGGACGATGCGCTGGATCAGCGGCGGGAAATCCTGGGTGATGTCGAGCTCATAGGTCTTGAGCTGCTTCACCGGCTGGTAGCCCGCGCCTTCGATCATCGGCCGGTATTCGGGCTTGGCATGGCCCATCATGACGGTCGGCGGATGGTCGAACCCTTCGATCAGCAGGCCCGGTTCCTCCCAGATGGAGAGCGAAATGGGACCGAGCGACCGCGTCATCCCCTTGGCCCGCAGCCATCCTTCCGCCGCCGCGATCAGGGCCGCGCCGGTTTCGGCGTCCTCCGCCTCGAACAGGCCGAAATTGCCGCAGCCCGGCCCCATGCCCTGCTCGGCGGGCTGGCCGAGGGCGAGATGATCGAGATGCGCGGACACGCGTCCGACCACCGTGCCGCCCCGGCGGGCGAGGAAATATTGCGCTTCGGCATGGCCGAAAAAGGGGTTCTTGCCCGGCGTGATAAGGCTGTAGACCTCATCCTTCAGCGGCGGCACCCAGTTGGGATCGTTGGCGTAGAGCCGCCAGGGAAGATCGACGAAAGCCTTGCGGTCGGCCTTGGAAGTGACGGGGGTGATCACCAGTTCTTTATTTGCCACGATGGAGCTTTCGCAAGAGCGGGAGTATTTGGGGAACAGCAGTTCGACGCTTGTTTCCCGAATGTCAATCGGGACATGAGCGGATGGCCCCGAATGACGAAATCGTCATGTTGCTGCCCCAATTGCAGCGCATTTACACTTTAGGAACCACGGCATGACTGTGCATGATCCCTTGATTGCCGCCGCGTCGCGGACCAAGAGCGCGATCCCAGACGACGCGGCGATGCTGCGTGCGGCGGCGGACCTGACGCGCGAACTGTCGACGGCCAGGCCTTCCATCTACTGGCCCGACATGCTGCTCTCGGCACTTGTCGGCTATGCGGCGCTGGCCGGAGCGATCCTGAGCGATGGCGTCCCGATGGTGGCTCTCGGGCTGGTGGCGATGCTGGCGCTCTATCGCGCGGCAAGCTTCATCCATGAGCTGACCCATATCCGCAAGGGCGCGTTGCCGGGATTTCGTCTGGGCTGGAACCTGATCGTCGGCATTCCGCTGCTGATCCCCTCCTTCCTCTATGAGGAGGTGCATACCCAGCATCATGCGCGTACCCGCTACGGCACGGCCAATGACCCGGAATATCTGCCGCTGGCGCTGATGAAGCCCTGGTCGCTGCCGCTGTTCATCCTGGTCGCGTCGCTGGCGCCGGTCGGGCTGATCCTGCGCTTTGCCGTGCTGACGCCGCTGGGCCTGCTGGTCCCGCCGCTGCGCCGCAAGGTGGTGGCGGAATTTTCCGCGCTGTCGATCAACCCGGCCTATCGCCGCCGCGCGCCGGAGGGCGAATTCGCCCATATGTGGTTCTGGCAGGAAGCGGGCGCCTCGCTCTTCGCCCTGGCATTGGTGGGCAGCGTGTTTGTTTTCGGCTGGAAGCCGCTGCTGACCTATATGGCCGTCCATTCGGCGATGACCGTCATCAACCAGTTGCGCACCCTGGTCGCGCATCTCTGGGAGAATGAGGGCGATGCGATGACGGTGACGGCGCAATATCTGGATTCGGTGAACGTGCCGCCGCCTTCGCCGCTGGCGGCGATCTGGGCGCCGGTGGGCCTGCGCTATCATGCGCTGCATCATCTGCTGCCCAGCGTGCCCTATCATGCGCTGGGCACCGCGCATAAGCGGCTGATCGCCACGCTGGCGGCGGACTCGCCCTATCATCGCGGCAATTATGGCGGCATGTGGCCACTGGTCGGGAAGATCGCCCGCAGCACGATGGTTCGCCGCTAAGCCCGCTCATGTTCGCGCAGAGGCGCGCAAGACGCAGATAATTCTGCATCCTCTGCGCGAACCCGATCGCTACTCCTCGGTCCGGAACAACACCGTCTCGCCGACCAGCAGGAACAGGAGGAACGGCGCCCAGGCGGCGAGAAAGGGCGGGTAGGCGCCCAGATTGCCCATGGCGAGCGAGAAATTGTCCGCCACGAAATAGGCGAAACCCAGCGCCATTCCCAGCACCGCGCGCAGGAAAAGCTGGCCCGACCGGGCAAGGCCGAAGGCCGCGACGGATCCCAATATCGGCATCAGCAGCGCGGACAGCGGTCCCGAAAGCTTGTGCCACAGGCTGCCTTCCAGTTCCGCCGTCGGCCGCCCGGCATCATGCAGGTTGCTGATCGCCGCCTGCAACTGGCTGAAGGTCAGCGCGTCGGGATCCACCTTGGCGAGCGTGAACTGGTCGGGCCGGATGTCGTGGCCGAAATGCACCGTGCCGATCTGCCGCTCCGTCCCGCGTGCCACGTCGAACTGGCGGGCGCCTTCCAGCACCCAATTCCTGGCGACGGGGTCATAATGGCCCCTGGGCGCCTGGATGATGGTGGTCAGCCTGTTGTTGATGCGGTTGAAGATCTCGACCTTGCGCAGTTGGACGGCCGTGCCGCGCCCGGCGACGATGGCCGCGCTCACCAGATTGTTGCCGTCGCGCACCCAGGGATTGGCCTTGATCCCGCTTTCGGGGGGCAGGGGGCCATATTCCACCGCCTGCCAGGCCGAAAGCCGGGCGGTGGAGCGCGCCACGATCCGTTCGTTGAAGGCATAGCTGATGACCGCCACGCCCATCGCCGCCGCCAGCAGCGGCGCCAGGATCTGGTGCGCGGACAGCCCGGCCGCCTTCATCGAGATGATCTCGCTGTTCTGGTTCAGCGTGGCCAGCATGATCAGCGTGCCCAGCAGCACGGAAAAGGGCAGGAACCGGGCCACGATCTGTGGCGCCCGCAACGCGACATAATGCCATAATTGCGCGTCGCCATTGCCCGCATAGGCAAGGATGTCGCCCGATTCACCCAGCAGGTCGAGCGTCTGGAGCACCGCGACCAGCATCGCCAGCACCGCGAAGGTCCGCGTCAGGAACAGCCGGGCCATGTACCAGCTGATCTGGCGCGACGGGAAGAAATTGAACTGATGCATGGATCAGGCGGCTCCTTCCGCCGGAGCTTCCGATAGGGAGGGGCGCCGCCGCACCAGCCGCAACAGGCGCGGTATCTGCTTGGCGACCTTGGCAAAGGCATATTCGAGGGCGGCGATCGGCTGGCCGCCGGGGCGGTGCGCGATCACATGATACATCCACAGGATCACCCCCGCGAACAGCAGGAACGGCCCCCACAGCGCGATGATCGGGTCGATCTTGCCCAGCGATCCCACGCCCTGCCCATATTCGTTGATCTTGTGATAGGTCACGATGAACACGATCGAGAGGAACACGCCCAGGGCCGAGGTGGATCGCTTGGGTGGAATGGCGAAGGCCAGCGCCGCCAGCGGCAACAGCATCATCATCGCCACTTCGACCATGCGGAAATGGAAATTGGCGCGTATCTCGTTGCGCAGCTTGTCCGGCGTGGCGGGATCGTGGCCGATCATGACCAGTTCGGGGATGGTCTTTTCCCGGTCCACGTCGCGGCCGCGGAATTTCTCGATCTGCGGCAGGTCGATCGGCAGGTCGTGGCTGGAAAAGGACAGGATTCGCGGCGATTTATATTTGGGGGCGTTGTTCACCAGCACGCCGTCGCGCAGGCGGAAGATGATGGTGTCGGGATCGTCGGTGGCCAGGAATTCGCCCTGCGCCGCCGTCACCGCCACGGTCTGGCCGTCCTTGCCGATGGCGCGCACGAAAATCCCCTGCAGATTGCGGCCCTCGTCCAGGCTGCGTTCGATCCGCATGGTCATCCGCTTGCTGAGATTGGTGAACTCGCCCACCTTGATCGATGCGCCCAGCGCGCCCGAGCGCAGCTCGAACCGCAGCGCTTCATAGGCATGGCGCGACAGCGGCTGGACGAAGCCGACGATGCCGAAATTCAGCAGGGCGAGCGCGATCGCATAGAGATAGGGCACGCGCAGCAGCCGTCCGTATGACAGGCCGACCGCCCGCATCACGTCCAGTTCGGACGACAGGGCGAGCCTGCGGAAGGCCAGCAGAATCCCCAGCATCAGGCCGATGGGAATGCCCAGCGACAGATATTCGGGCATCATGTTCGCCAGCATCCGCCACACGACGCTGACCGGCCCGCCCTCCGCCGCGACGAAATCGAACAGGCTCAGCATCTTGTCGAGCACCAGCAGCATGGCCGATATCACCAGCGTTCCCAGCAGGGGCAGGGCGATCAGCCGGGCGATATATCTGTCGGTGGCGGTCAGCATTTCTCTATGTGGTCGTCCCATCACCATGATTTGGCCGCAAACCCTGCCCATATGCGAGTCAGGTAAGTTGCGGGGCGAACAGGGGCTCGCCGTCCGGTGTCATCGGGCGGCTATAGCTTCACGGAGTTGGATGGTCATGTTCAAAGTTGCAATGGGTCTGTTGCCGGTGGGGGCCTTGTTCGCCGCCGCCCCGGCTATCGCCCATGGTATGGAAATCGGCAACGATCTGGAACGCTGTTCCGCTTCCGCCCGGGGACCGGCGGTGCTGGTCGACGTGCGCGGCTTTGCCGCCGCGACCGGCACGGTGCGCGTGCAATCCTATCCCGCCACCAAGGCGGCCTGGCTGGCCAGGGGCGAATGGCTCAACCGCATCGACGTGCCGGTCAAGGCCAGCAATGGCGCGATGCGCTTCTGCATGCCGGTTCCCGCCCCCGGAAAATATGGCATTGCCGTGCGCCACGATCGCGACGGCAATGGCAAGACCGACATTTCCCGCGACGGCGGCGGCTTTTCCAACAATCCCTCGATCAGCATCTTCAACCTGGGCAAGCCGGGGGTCGAGAAGGCCGCCTTCTATGCGGGGCCGGGCGTGACGAAAATCACCATCAACCTCAAATATATGTGATCTGATCCATGGTTCGCGTGGCGCTTCTGTCCAATCCCAAATCGACGGGCAACCGGCAGACGCTTCCGCGCGTGCGCAGCTATTGCGCCAACAACCCGGACATTTTCCACTATGAGGTGGAGCATGTCGACCAGATCGGCCGGGCGCTCCAGACCATCGCCCGGGTCGATCCGGTCGTCATCGTCATCAATGGCGGCGACGGCACGGTGCAGGCGGCGCTGACCGAGCTCTATCAGGGCGAGCATTTCAAGGGGCGCGTGCCCCCGATCGCGGTGCTGCCCAATGGCAAGACCAACCTGATCGCCCTCGACCTCGGCATCCATGGCGATCCGATCAAGGCGCTGGAAAGGATCGTCCAGATCGCCAAGGCGGGGGTCGACGACCATGTCGTCGCCCGCGAACTGATCGCCCTGTCCGACGGCAGCGCGGAGGCGCGGCCGGTGCTGGGCATGTTCCTCGGCGGGGCGGGCCTTGCCGACTATATGCTCTATTGCCGCAACCAGATCTATCCGCTCGGGCTTTCCAACGGGATCAGTCATTTCCTGACGGTGATCGCGGTGCTGATTTCGCTGCTTTTCGGCATACGCGCCCGGTTCCTGCCGCAATCGAGCCATCCGGTCCGCATCTCGCTGATCCGCGAAGGCCAGATTGCGGGCAGGTTCGCCGTGCTGATCGTGACGACGTTGGAACGGCTGCTGCTGGGCGTTCAGCCGGGCGACAGCCGGCGCGGCAATATGAAGCTGATGGCGGTGGACCAGAATCTGCCCGCGCTGCTGCGCCTCGTCTGGGCGAGCGTCACCAGGCGCGTGGGCAAGTCGCAGGTGCAGGGCATCCATCTGGAACAGGGCGACGTGATCCGCATCGAGGGCGATCACAGCAGCGTCATCCTGGACGGCGAACTGTTCGAGGCGTCCGAGGGCAAGCCCATCGTCCTTCGCTCGACGGAGCCGGTGCCGTTCCTGCGACTGGCGGCCTGACGGACAGCTTTTGAAGGAAGGCGAACCTTTCTTCTCCCCTCCCGCGGGCGGGAGGGGCCGGGGGTGGGCCAGCCGCACAAGCGGCATTTTCCCCTGTCCTACAGCCCATCTTCCGCGCTAATGCCGCTTCGGCTCCCTGAAAGAGCGAATATCGGAAAAAACGGCGCTTTTTCGCCCCTTCATCGTGTCACCTGTGTCACCCTAATGCCGGGGTTTCAGCGCCTGCGCCAATGACATGGTGGCGCTGCCCCGGCGGGCCGGTTGGGCCTGACTGGGATCGGGTTTCCAGCCGCTGAGATAAAGGATCGCCATCTGTTCCGCCGTTCGTCCATCGCTGTCGGCAGCAGCGGCAAAATGCTCCGCTGCGGCGACCAGCGCCTCCCGGCGCAGCGCGGGTGGCCGCGAACGCAGCACATTGCCCGCGCCCATGCCGCGCAGATCATGCATCAGCCGCAGCATGTCGCCATACCGCACGGTCAATATATCGCCATCGGCCACCGGCATGGTGAAGCCCGCCCGCGACAGCAGGTCGCCCGCCGAACGCACATCGACCTGCGGATGGATATGCTGACCCGGCCGCTCGCCTTCGCCCGCCATCAGCGCCGCCCGCAATCGCGGCAGGGTGCCCGCGCCGGTGAAGGCCGCCAGCATCAGCCCGTCGGGACGCAGGATGCGCCGCATCAGGATCAGCGCGCCCGGCAGGTCGTTGACGCTGTCCAATGTGCCGCAGGCGATCACCAGATCGAAGCTGTCGTCGGCGAAGGGCAGGGCGTCCTCATCCGCCTGGACTCCTCCCTGCGCCCTCGCGGCGGCGAAACCGGGGTCGGCGCAGACCACGCTCTTGCCCGTCGCCTCCAGCGCGGTCCTCGCGCGGCCGTCAGGGCAGCCGATCAGCAGCACTTCACTGAAATCGCGCTGAACATCGGCCAGCCGATCCAGCAATTCATCCAGCATCGCGCGGTAGAGAAAGTCGTGATCGGCGAACCGCGCCAGCATCCGGTCGCGCCGCTTGCCGCGCAGGGTACGGTCGAAGATGTCGGGGTTGGTCATGGCGGGCCTTGTGCATCGGCGAAGGAGCGGGAACAAGGGAGATGATGTCGCTTTCGCCGCTTCTCAAGACCGTGCTGCGTCCGGCGCTCGATTATGCCCTGCCGCCGCGTTGCCCCGGTTGCGGCGTCATCGTCGATGCGGACGATGCCTTCTGCCTGACCTGCTGGAGCGGGATGCGTTTTCTGGGCGCACCCTGCTGCGCGCGCTGCGGCGTGCCGTTCGAATTCGACCAGGGGGAAGGTGCGGAGTGCGGCGCATGTCTGGCGGATCCGCCCCCGTTCGACAGCGCGCGGGCGGTGCTGGCCTATGGCGATGTGGCGCGGGCGGTGGCGCTCCGCCTCAAATATGGGCGGCGCATCGGCCTTGCCCGGCTGATCGCGCGGCAGATGGCCCGGCGGGTGCCAGTTCTGGATGGAGCATTGATCATGCCGGTGCCGCTGCATCGCTGGCGGCTGTGGTGGCGGGGGTTCAACCAATCCGCGCTGATCGCGCGTCATCTGGGACGGCTGACCGGCCTGCCGGTCGACCAACATGGCCTGGTGCGCACGCGCCGGACCCAGCCGCTGCGTGGCATGACGCCCAGGCTGCGCGCGAAGGCGGTCCGCGGCGCCTTCGCACTGGCACCTGGCCATGGGGTCAGGGGCAGGGCGGTGTTGCTGATCGACGATGTGCATACCAGCGGCGCGACGGCCGCCGCCTGCGCCCGAACGTTGAAACGCGGGGGTGCGGCGAGTGTTCATCTGTTGTGCTGGGCGCGGGTGCTGCCCGACGCTGCCGATTGACAAATGCGTGCCGAGCCACAATTTCGGCGGTCAAGGAGTGAATAATGGCGAAGGTCGAAATCTATACCAGGGCCTGGTGCGGCTATTGCGCCAGGGCGAAGTCCCTGCTCGATCGCAAGGGCGTGGCGTTCGAGGAATATGATATCACCATGGACGGGGCGAAGCGCCAGGAGATGCTGGATCGCGCGCAGGGCGGAGCCACCGTGCCGCAAATCTTCATCGACGGCCGTCATGTCGGCGGCAGCGACGATCTGACGGCGCTGGACCGGCGGGGCGAACTCGACCCCTTGTTGGGATTGTAGGACGGGTGCGCGCCGCGATCTTCCAGATGACAAGCGGGATCGATCCCGCCGCCAATGCCACCGCGATCGTGGACATGGCCGTGCGGGCGAAAGGGGAAGGGGCGGATATCCTCTTCACCCCCGAAATGGCGGGCTATCTGGACCGTGACCGGCAGCGTGCGGCCGCGACCCTGCGACCTGAGGCGGAAGATCCGGTTCTGGCCGCGGTGCGCGATGCTGCGGCAAGGCTGGGGCTTTGGATTCATCTCGGCTCGCTCCCGCTCAAGGATGAGCGCGCTGATGGCCGCTGGGCCAATCGCAGCTTCATGATCGACGCGAGCGGCGAAGTCCGCGCCCGATATGACAAGATCCACCTGTTCGACGTCGATCTGGCGACAGGGGAAAGCTGGCGCGAATCGTCTGTCTATGGCCCGGGCGAGCAGGTCGTTGCAGTCGATACGCCCTGGGCGCGCATGGGACTGTCAGTCTGTTACGACATGCGTTTCCCCGATCTCTACCGCGCGCTCACCAACGCCGGGGCAACCGTGTTGCTGATGCCGGCCGCCTTTACGGTGCCGACGGGCAAGGCGCATTGGCACATCTTGCTCCGCGCGCGGGCGATCGAGGCGGGTTGCTTCGTGATCGCCGCCGCACAGACCGGACATCATGGCGATGGCCGCAACACCTATGGCCACAGCCTGATTGTTGACCCATGGGGGGACATTGTCCTGGATATGGGCGAAAGCACGGGGCTGGCTCTTGCGGATATCGATCTGTCGCGCATAGAGGATGTGCGCGGGCGGGTGCCTGCGCTCGCCAACCGGCGATCATTGCCCATGGATGTGACAGTGTCGTGATCGTGTTCGACCTCAAATGCGAATCCCAAGGCCATGTGTTCGAGGCGTGGTTCGGTTCCAGCGCCGATTATGAGGATCAGAAGGCGCGGGGCCTGCTGGCCTGTCCGATGTGCGGAGACATGCAGGTGCGCAAGGCGGTGATGGCGCCAGCGGTCGCGCCCAAGGGCAACAGCCGCCCGGAAGCGCTGCCCGCGCCGGCCCCTTCGGACGGAGCCTCCATCGTCATGGGCGCGGGCGAGGAAGCGAAGATGCGCGAACTGGTGCAGGCGCTGGCCAGGGCGCAGCAAAAGGCGCTGGAGGATTCGGTCTGGGTCGGCCGGGGCTTTGCCGAGCAGGCCCGCGCCATGCATTATGGCGAGCAGGATCGCGCCAGCATCCATGGTGAGGTCGCGCTGGATGAAGCCCGCGCGCTGATCGCCGAGGGTGTGGAGGTTGCCCCCCTGCCGTTTCCCGTGATTCCGCCTGAAGCGAAGAATTGACCGCGCCGCTTCGACCGCATAGAGCCGTTTCCGGGCGCCCATAGCTCAGCAGGATAGAGCGTCGGATTCCTAATCCGAAGGCCACAGGTTCGAATCCTGTTGGGCGCACCATATTCCGCCAATCGGATTGTCCTTATGGATACGGCGCCTTCCATGCCAACCCAGCCATGGAAGGCGCACACATTCATGCGGGAACCGGCGTCGCCGCCAGCTTTTGCACGTCCTGCGTCGTCAGGGGCCGGCCGCCGATCGCCCAGTCGCCCGAGGCGATCTCGTTGATCTTGACCCAGGTGACGCCGCGCATGGCTTCGCCTTCCACGCGGATCATGGCGGCGGTGACTTCACGGATCAGGTCGGCCTTCTGCGCCGGGGTGAAGACGTCCTTGATGACGTCGATGGTGACGAGGGGCATTGGCGATCTCCTCTGGCTGTGGTCGCCAGGTCAGGATGGATCGGCGGAAGTGCGGCAGCCACTGTAAGAAGTGTAGCGGTCGCGCCGGACGTTCCATGATAGGCTCCCGCGCACAAGGGAAGGTGCGGGCATGGCCGAGGGCGGTTACAACCAGTTTTGTCCGGTGGCGAAGGCTTGCGAGCTGTTGCAGCCGCGCTGGACTCTGCTCATCCTGGGCGAGATGTGGTCGGGCTCGACGCGCTTCAACGATATTCATCGCGGCGTGCCCGGCATGTCGCCGACGCTGCTGTCGCGTCGCCTCAAGCAGATGGAGGCGAGCGGCCTGGTCCGCCGCGATGCCACCGGCTATCATTCGACGGCGATGGCGCGCAAACTGGAGCCGATCGTCCACGCCCTCGGCCAATGGGCGCACGAGAATATCGATTGCGAGGTCAGCCTGCGTGATCTCGACAGCCGGCTGTTGATGTGGAACGTGCGGCGCAAGATCGACCTCAGCCAGTTTCCCGACCGGCGCTGCGTCGTGCAGTTCATCTTTCCCGACCAGCCGGCGCCCGAACGCCACTATTGGCTGATCGCGCGGCCGGGCTGCGACACCGACCTGTGCGTCAGCGATCCCGGCTTTGCCGTCGACCTGTTCGTCCAAAGCGCGCTGAAAACCCTGACCAGCGTGTGGATGGGCTGGTCGCCGATCCGGCCTGCCCTCGAAGACGGCGATATCTACGTATCCGGCGACGCCGCGTTGAAAGCCTCGATCGAGCGCTGGCTGGTGTTGAGCAGTTTCGCCACCCCGGCCAGCGGCTCAGCGGATTGACTTTCTGTTTCGTACCCAAAACGATCGGTAGGGCTTTGGAAGGCCATGGCGTTGACATATTCTCATCATTACCTGGCGCGGCGCACCACTGACCTGCATTTCCTTCAATGCTCAGGGGCGGGCCGAATGACATACTGAAAGTCCGCTTTTACGGCGTAGTTCAATTGCGGTTCGCCGTCAGCAGATGGTCCGGGCAGCGTTCACGACATTCGGCCCCGCGGCCTTGAACCGATGCGAGCGTGTCTATCCCCGCTCCGGTTCCTGACCGGATGAGTTCCAGCCGCCTAGTCCGGCCCTGACGTTCCGCCATCAACGCCAACAGGCCGCTGACATGGGCGGCCGCATAGGATGTTCCATCGACCAAGCCCCAGCCGCCACCGGGGCGGGTCGCCGGTATATCCCGTGCGGGGGCCACATATAATTTTTGTTGCGATCCCGATATCGCGGAGCCTGCCACGGCGATCACGCCGGGGTGCGAAGCGGGGAATCCGCCGTTCGGAAGGTCGGGAGCATAGGCGGCGATGAAAGTGGCGCCGCGTGTCATCCCCGCATCCAGAAGTGCTGCCAGAAGCCGGTCGGATGGGCCGCCCAGGCTCATGTTGACGATGCGGCTGTCATGTTCGATCGCATAGTGCAGCGCTTTTGCAAGGCTGAAACTGTCGCATATGGCGGTTGCGGTTCCGCCTGCGGCTTGCGAGCATGCGCGCAGGCCCATCAGGCGTGCGCCTGGCGCCACGCCCACTATGCCGATCCCGTTGCCGCTCTTGGCCGCGATGATACCCCCTACCGCAGTGCCATGCCATTCCGCAGCAAAGGGACTGCCCGCGACGAAATTCACATTGGTGCTGACTTGCCCCGCCAGGTCGGGATGGTGCGGGTCGATGCCGCTGTCGATCACGGCCACGGTGACGCCCCGGCCGGTGGCGAGGCGATGCAGGGCGTCAAGATGCCAGAGCGTCCGGGCAGGCTGGGCGGCATAGAGCGGGTCGACCCCGGCCGGGGCCGTGCCCAACGTCTGATATTCGTGCATCGGTTGCGCCCATTCGACCGCGCTGTCCTTCGAGATCGCGTCGCTTATGTCCTGCGCCCCTGCGCCCGCGGGCAGGCGCATGACGAAACAATGCAGCCTGATGAGGGGCATCGCCCAGTCCGTGACCAGCGTCAAACGATAGGTCCGTGCGATGCGCCGGGCTTCGCGTGCGGCCTCACTCGCGCCGATCCGGTCGGAATAGCCGCTGCCATATGTTCCGTCGGCGCGAAAATGGGGTGCGGGAACGCGCACCATCACCAATATGCGGTCGTCATCGCCCGGCTGCGCGGCGCGGGCCGCGGGCGGCATCGCCGCCAGCAGGGCGATGCCCAACATCATGCGTAGCAGGCGGATCATCTGGGCGGGTCCGGCTCGATCGGTTGGGCCAGCAGGATGAAGGAGCGCTCCTGCAAGTCCCTGAGCGCGGCGTCGCGCCGATCCGGGGAGATATTCAGCACATAGGCTCCGGCGGCGGTCGGCCCCTCGACGATCCGCGCTCCGGCATGATCCAGCGCAAGGCGCATATCCTGTTCAACGGCGTCGGGCCGGAACATCACGATGGCATTGCCGCCGGGCCTGGCGGCCGGCGCGCCGAGCGACCTGTATTCCGCCCGATCCGCCATCGGGCGGAACGCCAGCACGGCCACGGCCAGCAGCATGATCTGCGCGCCGGCAAAGGCGCCCAGAACAGCCGGTCGCGCCATGTTGCGCCAGGCCTGGTGGAACCGTGGCTGCTTTTCCGGCCGCCGGACGTCATCCTGAAGATCCATGAGATCGGGGGCGAGCCGGCGCTGCAATTTTTCCCAGCCCAGATCGGCGTGGACCGGCAGCGCGGCTATTTCCTTTTTCAGCCGCGCCTCTTCGTCCAGCGCCGCCCGGCAGGCATCGCATTGGCACAGATGCGCCTCCACCGCGGCCGCATCGGATGCGTCCAGCTGACCGTTGACATACCAGGGCAGCAGCATCTGGGTGCTGCGATGGGGGTCGTCCCGAAGGAAGATGATGTCGGCCATGGCTGTGTCAGACCCAGTCGCTGAATTCGCCGGCCAGTTCCTGCCGCAAATGGCGCCGGGCGTGAAACATCCGCGTTTTCACCGTATCGACTGGGCAATCCATGATCTGCGCGATTTCGCGATAGCCCATCTCATGGAAATAGGTGAGGTCGACCACCGCACGATGATCGGCGGAAAGGCGGCTCAAGGCTTCGAGCAGGACCGTCTTGACCCGGTTTGCGCCGGCATGCTGCTCGGGCGAGCTTCCGGGACTGATCCGTTCCTCCCCGGCCTGATCCTCGATCGGGTCTTCCTGCTTGCGCAAGGCCATCATCGCCTTGCGATAGGCGATGGAAAACAGCCAGGTCGACAATTTGCTCCGGCCCGCAAAGCTGTCGGGGCGGTTCCACAAGACCATCAGCGTGTCGTCCAGCACTTCCTCGACCAGATGCGGCCGCCGCAGGATATGCAGCAGGAACCGGGCAAGCCGCGGCTGATAGCGTCGGTAGATCGTCTCGAACGCCTTGAGATCGCGGCGGCCGATCCTGGCGGCGAGGCGCAATTCCTCTCTGTTGCGCGCATCGCCGCCCTTGGCTTCCACATGATCTGCCGGCTCGATCATCCGTAACGGCGACTCCCTGGGTGCTTTCCCCCTGAGTGTGCGCCCGCCGGCGTCCGGTTCAAAATATTTTCATGTCCGGTGAAAGCGGATCATCCCTGCCTGGCGACCTGGAATCCGGCAAAGGACTGGGTGACCGGCATGAGTTCGATCCGGTTGAGGTTGAGATGCGGAGGCTGGGTGGCGACCCAGAAGAGGGTTTCGGCAATATCCTCCGCCGTCATCGGATGGGCGGAACCATAAAGCGCGTCGGATGCCGCCTGGCTACCGGTGCGGACCAGGGTGAATTCGGTTTCCACCATGCCCGGTTCGATCGAGGTCACCCGGACGCCCGTGCCATGCAGGTCGGACCGCAGGCCGAGCGAGAACTGGCTGACGAACGCCTTGGTCCCGCCATAGACATTGCCTCCGGCATAGGGATAGGTCGCGGCCACCGAACTGATGTTGATGATCGCGCCCTTGCGATCGATCAATTGCGGCAGCAGCTTGTGGGTGATGGTGACGAGGCCGGTGATGTTGGTGTCGATCATCTGCTGCCATTGCGCGAGATCGGCCTGCTGCGCCGGAGCGGTGCCCAGCGCCAGCCCGGCATTGTTGATGAGCAGGTCGATATCGGCGAAGCGCGGCGGCAGGCCGGCCAGCACCGCGTCCATGGTCGCGCCATCACGCATGTCGAAGCTGATCGCGTGCGCATGGTCCGCACCCAGTTCGCTCACCAGAGCATCCAGCCGTTCGGTCCGGCGTCCGGTAACGATCACTTTCCATCCCGCCGCCACGAAGCGTCGCGCCGACGCTGCACCGATGCCCGCGGTTGCGCCGGTGATGAAAGCGGTTCCTGCCATGCCTTGGGTCCATCCTTTAACTGCGATGGTCAGCGATTTAGGCAGGAATCGGGCGAAGCCAAGCGCCAATTGTCAGGCAATGGTCACCACGCGCGCGCTTCCGGTGCGGTCGAGCGGCTTGACCACCACCTTGTCGCCCATGCGATCGAAGGCGATATCGACGCGCGCTTCGCCCAATCGCAAGCCATGGAGCGTCAGTTCGTCCAGAAAGCGGGGAAGGGCAGGCTCCCGCAGGGAAATCTCGCCGCTGTCGACATCGAAACCGATGCCCAGGCTGGACTGGATCAGCGAGAGGGGGGCGGCGGCCGACCAGGCCTGGGGGCTGCAGGCTACGGGGTAGAAGGTCGGCCCCTGTGCCCGGCGCCGGGGGAAGCCGCAGAACAGTTCAGGCAGGCGCATCAGGTCGACATAGGTGGCGGCGGCGAACAGCCCTTCGAAAATCTGCGCCGCCTCGCGCCTGTAACCGTAACGTGAAAAGCCGGCCGCGATCATCGCATTGTCATGCGGCCAGATCGAACCGTTATGATAGCTCATCGGATTATAGCGTATCTCGGTCGAGGCGATGGTCCGGACGCCCCAGCCCGAAAAGGATGCGGGCGCCATCAGCGTCCGCACCACCGCTTCCGCTCGATCCTCCTGCGCAAGGCCGGTGAAAAGGACATGCCCGGCATTGGAAGAACGCACGCGGCATGGCCTTTTCTCGCCATCCAGCGCGATGACATAGGTGCCGATCTCCGCGTCAAAGAAAACGGCGTCGAACCGCAGGCGCAGTTCCTCCGCCTGTTTGCGGTAAGCCAGGGCCTTGGCCAGATCGCCCAGCGTCGCATGGATCGCCTCCGCTGCCGTCCAGGCGCCGTAGACATAGGCCTGCACCTCCGCCAGGGCGATCGGACCGCGCGCGATCGTGCCGTCGGCATGGAACACCGAATCATGGCTGTCCTTCCACCCCTGATTGACCAGCCCCTGATCGGTGAAACGCCCATATTCGACGAAGCCGTCGCGATCGCGGTCGCCATGGAGTTCGATCCAGTTCAGGGCGGCTTCGACATTCGGCAGAATGGTGGCGATGAAGTCGCTGTCCCCGGTGCGCTCCAGATAGGCGCCCGCCAGCATCACGAACAAGGGCGTGGAATCGATGCTGCCATAATAATGCCGGAACGGCACCTCTCCCAGTTCCGCCATCTCGCCATGGCGCACCTCATGCAGGATCTTGCCTGGTTCGGCATCGGCCGCCGCGTCGAACGCTTTTGCCTGATGCGCGGCGAGATAGCCCAGAACCCCTTTGCTGATCGCGGGGTCCAGCCACAGCGTCTCCAGCGCGGTGATGATCGCGTCGCGGCCGAAGACGGTGCTGAACCAGGGGATGCCCGCATAGGGATAGGGGCCATATTCGGTGTCTGTCGACAACATGGTGATGTCCGCCACGGACCGCCGTGCGACTTCATTGAAGAGCTGGTTGGAGGACCGCACCGTCGCGCCGCGGGACCGGGCCTGCCTCAGGGACTGCATGGATTCCCGCAGCGTCTTGAGAAAATGCTTGGATAGCGCACCGCTGGGCCTGTGGGTCCGCTGGCAGCAGATCTGGATATACAGGGTTCGCCGCTCTCCGGGCGGAACGGACACCTCGAACCGGGCATGATTGGCGGTCAGTCCCTGCGGCGCGGGATCGAAGCGCAAATGGGTTTCCCTTACCTTGCCGTCGCGCCCTTCATAGCCCAACAGCACCGCATCGGCCTCCACCACCGGCTCGCGCATCGTGCCGCGCCGGAGCCGGGTCATTCCGCGTATCTCGAACAGATCGGCGAAATCCGCGGCGAAGCTGATGTTCAGGCTGACGCTGTGCGCTTGGGTGTCGAAATTGCGGACGGTGATCCGTTCATGTACCCCGCCGCCCCAGAGAAAGCGGGTCCGGCGCAGATGAATGAGATCATGCTCCACCTCCATCCGTCCGTCCGCCCCCGTAAAGTCGGGGTTGGTCAGGTCGCAGGTCAGCAGCGCATTATCGTCGCGCAGGCCGGAACTCAGCAGCATGGGTCGGGTATCGTTGATGGTGAGGTAGAGATGCGACAGATGCCGCGTGTCGCGATGATAGAGTCCCTCGGGGCTGCCCGGCCCGGCGATGGCGTCGCCGCTATGGTCGAACACGGCGAAGCTGTCCCCATGTTTGAGCGTCCGGGGGCGCCGCTCATGCAGGGAGGCGGTGGCAGGAATGAAGAACTGCGTCTGTGCCTGCGAGAGATTCTGTCCCGGCTCCGTCGATGAAACGTCCGGTTGCAATTGGCTTGCCGACATGCCTCTCTCCTATCCTACCGCCTGAAGCCCCGCTTCCTCTCCGCGCAACCGGCGGAGCAGGGCCGCTTCGGTCCTGGCGCCGGGGAGACCATGATAAAGCTGGACATAATCGGCCGCCATCCGTTCTGCCGTGAAGCGTGCGTCAAAAGCGGCGCGCACGCGGCAACGGTCCAGATCGTCCAGGCGCCGAACGGCGTCGACGGCCTCGTCCTCGGTTTCGACGATGAAGCCCGACACCCCGTGCTCGATCACTTCGGGCACCGATCCGCAGCGGAAGGCGACCACGGGGGTGGCGCAGGCCATCGCCTCTATCATCACCAGCCCGAAGGGTTCGGGCCAGTCGATGGGGAACAGCAGGGCGCTGGCCCGTCCCAGAAAATCGGCTTTCTGGGCCTCGCCGATCTCGCCGATGAAGCTGACGTTCGGGAACCGCTGGATCAGCGGCGCGATTTCCTGTTCCCAGTAAAGGCGGTCCACCGCATCGACCTTCGCCGCGATGCGCAGCGGCAGGCCCGCGCGCGCGGCGATGCGGATGGCCCGGTCTGGCCGCTTTTCCGGCGATATCCGTCCCAAAAAGGCAAGATAGCCGTCGCTGGCCTGCGTTCGGGCGGGCAGCAGGCCGGAAGGAAGGCCGTGATGGATGGTCCCCGCCCAATTGACCGGTGGCATGGGCAGGCGCTGATGATCGGAAATCGACACGAGACTATGGTTGGGGAAAGCCCGGTAAAAGGCGGGCAGGTCGGGCAGGTCCAGCCGTCCGTGCAGGGTCGTCACCGCGCGACCGATGAAATCCTGCACCAGCGGCATGTGGAGCAGGTCGATATGGAAATGCAGCGCGTCGAACTCGTCCGCGCGGCGCCGCACCGCGTCCAGCAATATCATATGATAGGGTATGGGATCACGCACGGAAGGGTTCAGCCGCAGGGCCATTTCGGTCACCGGCACCAGTTCCGCCCCGGTCACCGAATCGCCGCTGGCGAACAGGGTCACGTCATGGCCTTGCCGGACAAGCTCCTCCGTCAGATAGGATACGATCCGCTCCGTTCCGCCATAGAGGCGGGGTGGCACGCTTTCGGCGAGCGGGGCGATCTGCGCGATTTTCATGGCCGGACATTCCTCCCTTGGAAATGCGCCACCACGGGTTCCACGACTTTGGCGGGGCGCAGGGTCTAAAAGCACCATGCGGTCAGGAGGTTGCGGTCTCTTGCTCCAGATTAAGTCGATTTTCCCCCGTCAGCCTCTTCTTCGGCTGATCGACGGAAAGGGGCCATCGGCATCATTTTTGGCGCCGCTGACTTCGGACTGACATAGTCGGGAGTCATGGAGGGCATAGCGAAAATCTGGTCGGCCGGTCTAAAGAAGGGCGGTCAGAACCTTGAAATATGGAGAGTAAATTGGCGATCCTCACGATCGATTTCGAGGCATCCTGCCTCCCCCGCCATGGCCTTTCCTATCCGATCGAAGTCGGCATTGCCGGGCAGGGCCGGGCGCAGAGCTGGTTGATCCGGCCGCATGAAGACTGGGCCGGATGGCACTGGTCGGCACAAGCCGAGCGCCTGCATGGCCTTACTCTCGAGCAGGTGGAACGCGAGGGACAGCCGGTCGAAACCGTGTTCACGGAACTGGTCGCGGCGGTCGAAGGGCACCATATGGTCGCCGACAGCCTGATCGACCAATATTGGCTGGAGACGCTGGCCGACGCGGCAGGACAAGCCACGCCCTTCATGATCGATCATGTCTCCTTGTTGCTGGACGAGCATGGCGCGGGCGAGCGAAGGATCATGGAAGCGGTCGCCTTTGCCGATGCCCGATATCCGGTTCGGCACCGCGCGGCGAGCGATGCGCTATGGCTGTCTTCCCTGCTGGATCATCTGTCCGGCCAGCCGGCGGCGGACCGCTCCGCACTGCTGCGCCTTGGCTGATGGAAAATGCTTGAGCAACAATTTGTAACGCTTGGCAAATTACGGAGACATTCAGGCTGCGTAAATCCGGATCGACCGTTTCCGGTTGTAAAGGAGAAAGCTCCCATGTTTCTCATTCTCGCATCGGGCGCCGCGGTGCTGGCCGCAGCGACGCCGATCCACAGCGCTGAAATCACCCATGCCTCCAACGCCTACACGGCCAGCTACCGGACGGAGTCCACCGTCCACTTCCGTGAAGTCGAATCGCGTTTCGCCAATCGTCCATCCTTGCCGGTGTGCCGCTGGCAGGCCGAACTGGTGGTGAACCGCGACGTCGCGGCGCAGGGCCGCCCGGTTGCGGCGGTCGCCAAGCCCATCCACCGTTTCGCGCCCCTCTCGGGCAGCCATGCCGGCAACTGCACGGCCGCGCGCAGCCAGATCGAGGCGGAAGTCGCCCGCTATTCCGCCGCCCAGTCGGATCACGCCGCCACTGTCGCCCGGCAGGATCGCGCTGTTCTGGTGAACGAACTTGACGGCATTCACGCGCTGTCCGTGAAAGGCGGATGAGCCCACCGCTCATTCTGATCGCCGAAGCCCAGCAGGAAGCGCGCCATGAGGTGCGCCAATCGCTGGAGGAAAGCGGGTTTCGGGCCCTGCCGGCCGCTTCGGCGAACGATATCTGGAATGCGATGGACAGCATGCCCGTGGGCGCGGTCGTGCTGGACGCCGCCTTGCGCGGCCCGGACGGCATGGACCTTTGCCGTGACGTCCGGGAACGCAGCGACGTGCCGATCATCCTGGTCGGCGCCAACAGCAGTGAGGTCGACCGGGTGGTCGGACTGGAACTGGGCGCCGACGATTATCTGGCCAAACCCTATTCGACCCGCGAACTCGCCGCACGGCTGCGCGCGGTTCTTCGCCGTGGGCGCAGCGAACGGGCCTTGGGTGCGCGGCGTCCGGCCGAGGCGCGCTTCGATGGCTGGGTGGTCGATTCCTCCCGCCGCGAAGTCACGGATCCCGACGGCGGGGCGGTGGAACTGACCGCAGCGGAATTTTCCTTGCTCCTTGTGCTGCTCGACCATCCGCAGGTCGTCATTGCCCGGTCCCGTCTCATGGAACTGGCCGGGGTCCGCGATACGCCTTCCTCCGACCGCAGCGTCGATGTGTTGATCAGCCGGTTGCGGCGCAAGCTGGGTCATGGCGGACGGCCTGCACCGATCGTCACGGTGCGGGGCGGCGGATATATGTTCGGCGCCGTCGTCGACCGGCGTTGAACAAGTCTTTTGTTTCTGAGCTATTGCTCTGTTTTTATTCAAAAATCAGACGGAACGATGCACCTGATCCGCTTTCGATCACTCAGACATATTATTTAACAAAAGCGCTGCGCCGCAGCAAAAACGCTTCCCTATCCTTCATCATCAAGGCCGGTGCCCCTGACCGGCCAGCACATAAGAAGGATGCAGTGACATGAACGAGCTTATCGGTCGCGTCTTCAGCTTCGAAAGCCAGGTCTTTCCGAACCAGAGCGCGCTCTACAATCGCCTTGCCAGCGACGGCCAGAGCCCCAAGGCGCTGATGATCTCCTGCGCGGACTCGCGCATCGTACCCGAACATATCATGCAGGCCGATCCGGGCGATCTGTTCGTCTGCCGCAACGCGGGCAATATCGTGCCGCCGCACGCGACGCAGAATGGCGGCGTCACCTCGACCGTCGAATATGCGGTGATGGTGCTGGGCGTGCGCGACATCATCGTGTGCGGGCACAGCGATTGCGGCGCGATGAAGGCGCTGTCCACCAATGCCGATCTGACGTCGATGCCCAATGTCGCCGCCTGGCTGCGTCACAGCCATGCCGCGCAGAAGGTCTGCCGCGAAAGCTACCCCGACGATCTGAGCGATGCTGAAAAGCTGCGCAACATGGCGCTGGAAAATGTCGTGGTGCAGCTTGCCCATCTGCGCACCCATCCGTCCGTGGCTTCAGGCATCGCCCGTGGCGAAATCGCGCTGCATGGCTGGTATGTCGACATTCATGCGGGTCAGGTGCTCGGGCTGGACGGCGAAACCGGCCGCTTCCTGCCGCTGCGCGAAGGTCAGCCGCTGCCTGTCGCGCTGCCGCACGCCAAGCGCCTTGCCGTGGATGTCGCCTACGCCCAGGCCGCGGAGTAAATCCATGCTCAAGGCATTTTCCGGCGGCACGTTCAGCCGCGACTTCACGGCGTCCATCGTCGTTTTCCTGGTGGCGATGCCGCTGTGCATGGGCATCGCCATCGCCTCCGGCGTGCCGCCGGAAAAGGGTCTGATCACCGGCATGATCGGTGGCCTCGTCGTCGGCCTGTTCGCAGGTTCGCCGCTGCAGGTCAGCGGTCCGGCGGCTGGTCTGGCCGTCATCGTTTTCGAAATCGTACAGAAACAGGGGCTGTCCGCCCTTGGGCCGATCCTGATTCTTGCCGGTGCGATACAGGTGGTCGCCGGTCTGCTGCGGGTCGGTGGCTGGTTCCGCGCGATTTCGCCGGCCGTGGTGCATGGCATGCTGGCGGGCATCGGCGTGCTGATCGTCGTGGGGCAATTCCATGTTCTGTTCGACGACAAACCCCTGTCGAGCGGCCTTGCCAATCTGGTTGCCATGCCAGGGCAGATTCTCGGCCTCACCCATCAGGATGCGGCGACCGCCTTCGCAGTCGGCCTCGTCACGATCGGTGGGATGCTGGGTTGGGAGAAATTCCGTCCGGTCTCGCTGAAGCTGGTGCCGGGCGCCCTGGTCGGCGTGGTGCTCGCGACGCTGGTGGCCTTTGCCCTCAGTCTTCCGGTGGCGCGGGTCGTGGTGCCGGAATCGATCCTTTCGGCCGTTTCGCTGCCGGAGCAGGGGCTCCTCGCGCAACTCACGAACCCGACCATCATCACCACTGCCATCGCCATCGCCTTCATCGCCAGTGCGGAGACGCTGCTTTCGGCTGCGGCGGTCGACCGCATGCATGACGGGGTTCGCACCAACTACAATCGCGAACTCAGCGCTCAGGGCGTCGGCAATCTGCTCTGCGGCGTGGCGGGCGCGCTGCCGATGACGGGCGTGATCGTCCGCAGCTCGGCCAACGTTCAGGCCGGGGCCAAGACCCGCCTGTCGACCATCCTGCATGGCGTCTGGATATTGGGCTTTGTCGCCCTGCTTCCCTGGCTGCTGCGGGAAATCCCCATGGCTGCGCTGGCGGGCATTCTCGTCGTGACCGGCGTCCGGCTGGTCAGCGTCGATCATGTGAAGCATCTCCTGCATCGTTATGGTCCGCTCCCGGCCGTGGTCTGGGCCGCGACGCTGGTCTGTGTCGTGGCGACCGACCTTTTGACCGGCGTTCTGGTCGGCATCGGCCTGTCGCTGCTGGAAATGCTGCCCCACGCCCGCCGCCTGCGGTTCGGCATGGAAGAGGAAAGCCGCGAGGATGCGCATGAAGTGGCGCTGCACGGGACCGCCACCTTCCTCAGCCTGCCCAGGCTTTCGGCCAGGCTGGAATCGGTTCCTGCCGGCCGCCTCGTCATCCTCAACGTCGAGCGGCTGGGCCATATCGATCATACCTGCGCGGAAATGGTTCGCGAATGGGTCGATCGGCGCCGGGGCACGGGCGCAGAGGTCGAACTGTTCGGCGCCACCGGCCGGATGCGTCATCTGGTCGCCTGACCTTCACCCCCTCCTCAGGCGATCAGAGAGCCGCCGCGTCATAACCATGGCGCGGCGGTTTTTTGTGTCTGAAAATAGAAATGAAATAGAAACATTCAGAACAATAAAAGAAAATAATCGTGTTTCAGAAAGCACAGATATGTGATTGTCTTCGCATATGCGGCAAAATCCATTTCCCATGATCCCGGTGCAACCATAATCTTTGATCAATTCGCCAGTATCGAAGACAAACGAAAGTAAAGATCGTCGGGCTTGGCGAACGCAGGACGGAACATTCTTGCCTAAAAGGGGAATGTTCATGAAGTATCAGATTGCCTTTGCCGCGCTTGCGCTGCTCTCCAGCGCTCCGGCTTTCGCTCAGGAAGAGCCCGCAGGCCCCGTCACCGTTTCCGGCAGCGTTGCCCTGGTTTCCGACTATCGCTTCCGTGGCGTTTCTCAGTCCGACAAGGCAATGGCCATTCAGGGCGGCGTCACCGTCACGCATGAAAGCGGCGCCTATGTCGGCACCTGGGCATCGAGCCTCGCCGGTTGGGGCCAGTTCGGCGGCGCCAACATGGAACTCGACCTGTTCGCAGGCTACGCCATCCCGCTGGGCGGCGCGACCCTGGATGTCGGCCTCACCTGGTATATGTATCCCTCGGGCGCGGACATCACCGATTTCGCTGAACCCTATGTCAAGCTGTCGAGCGAACTGGGTCCGGTCAAGGGCCTGATCGGCGTCGCCTATGCCCCCAAGCAGGAAGCGCTGGGCAAATGGTGCAGCGATGCCGCCTGCACCATTTCCAATCCCGGCGACAAGGAGGACAATCTTTATATCTGGGGTGACATCAGCGGCGCCGTACCCAAAACGCCGGTCACGCTGAAGGCGCATCTGGGCTGGTCCAACGGCAATTCGGGCCTGGGTCCGAACGGCACCTCGATCGCGCCGACCGGCAAATATCTCGACTGGCTGGTGGGCGCGGACGTCGCCATTCCGGGTACGCCGCTGACGCTGGGCATCGCTTATGTCGATACCGACATCGCGCGGGTCGAGGAAAATTATCTCCGCCCCAACTTCATGGTTCAGGATGCCGATAATTTCGGCAAGTCGATTGCGCGCAGCCAGGTGGTCTTCTCCCTTTCGGCCGCCTTCTGACGTGCTGCATGCCGGGCGTCTCTCGAGGAGGCCCGGCATGACTAATCTTGCTGTGTGGGCGCGGTCCCTTGTCCCGCTCGTGACAAATTATTGCTGGATTGGCTGAGGCTTGTTGCTGCGGCAACGTGCGGTTGACCGCTGGTCCGGGGGCACCTATCTCGCTGTCCATGAGCAAATTTCCTTGCCCGGCAGGTCCGGCATGACGGCCCCCACCATCATCCTGGTAGAGGACGATCCGCCGCTTCGCACGCTGACCGCACGGGCGCTTCAGGAGCATGGCTATCAGGTCCGCCCGGCTTCGTCCGGTCCGGAAATGTGGGTGGCCTTCGATGCCGGCCCGGTGGACCTCGTGGTGCTCGACGTGATGCTGCCAGGCACAAACGGCATAGACCTGTGCCGCCAGATCCGCCGCAAGAGCGATGTCCCGATCATCTTCATCAGCGCCAAGGGCAGCGAAACCGATCGCATCGTGGGCCTGGAACTGGGCGCCGACGATTATCTCCCCAAACCCTTCGGCACGCGCGAGCTGATCGCGCGTATCCGCGCCATTCTCCGCCGCGTCGGCGTGGAGCGCGGCCCGGATGAGCATCGCGAGAATGAGGCTCGTTTCGACGGCTGGATCGTCAATTTTCCGCGCCGGGAACTGCGCTCGCCCACCGGGGCGGTCGTCGATCTGACCGGGGCGGAATTCGATCTGCTCGGCTCCTTCCTCAGCCATCCGCAGCGCGTCATCGCCCGCGAGCGGCTGATCGAACTGTCCCGCACCCGCATGGGCGACAGCAGCGACCGCAGCATCGACGTGCTCGTCAGCCGCCTGCGCCGCAAGCTGTCGACGGATGACCGCACCGCGCCGATCACCACCGTCCGCGGCGTCGGCTATATGTTCAATGCGGAGGTCAGCCGCGCTTGAGACGGCATGTCAGCCTGGTCGGGCAGATATTTGCGATCCTGTTGCTGACCCTGACGCTGGAATTTGCCGTCGGCACGCTGGTCTATGAGCGGGCCAATCATCTGTCCCTGCAGGATGACGAGGCCCGCCGCCTGGCCGAACATCTGGTCATCGCGCGCAAGCTGCTGACCGAGCAGCCGCCGGACGAGCGTCACGCGCTGGCGCTGCAACTGACCACTGACCGTTATGATGTGCACTGGACCCCCTCTTCGCCGCCGCCGCCGCCGCTGGCGCCGGGACTGGAGAGGATGCGCCGCCAGATCATCACCTGGGAGCCCACGCTGGAGCAATCGGGCCTGTGGCTGCGGCTGGCCTCGCCGGGGCGCGTATCGGAAATCAACGGCGGCATGCGGCTGGCCGATGGCAGCTGGCTTTATTTCGGCATGCGGCACAGCGGCGGCAAATGGACCTTCACCATCGGCCGGATGGGGCTGGCGCTCATCCCGGTGCTGGCGCTGCTCATCGTCGGCGGCCTGATGATCCGCCGCACCCTCGCGCCGCTGCGCGACCTCACCAGGGCGACCGAACGCATCGGCCTCAGCGATGAAGTCACGGTGGAGGAGGGCGGCTCCAACGATGTGCGCAACCTCATCCGCGCCTTCAACGCGATGCAGAAGCGCATCCACCGACTGATTACCGAGCGGACGGAGACGCTGGCGGCGGTCGGCCATGATCTGCGCACGCCGCTTTCCCGGCTGCGGCTGCGGCTCGAAGGGCTGCCCGAAAATGAAGCACGGGAGGCGATCGAGGGCGACCTAGCGGAAATGGGTGAGATGGTCGACTCGCTCCTTGCCTTCCTGGGCGGCGAGAAAAATGGTGAGCCTCCGGTCCGCACGGACCTGGCGGTGCTGGTCGCCACCGTGGTCGATGCCTTTCAGGATCAGGGCAGGCCGGTCGACTATTGCGGGCCGGACCATCTCGAAATGTCGGTCCGTTCGCTTTCGCTGCGCCGGGCGGTCGTCAATCTGGTCGAGAATGCCCTGCATTATGGCGGCCATGCCCGCGTGACGCTGGACCGGCGGGAGAAGGAAGTGTTGATCCGCGTCGATGATGACGGCCCCGGCATTCCCCGCGACAAGCTGGAAGAGGTGCTGAAACCCTTCGCCCGCCTTGACGAAGCGCGCCAGCGCAACACGCGCGGGCTGGGCCTGGGGCTGGCCATCGTCGCCCGCGCGGTGGAGCAGGAAGGCGGGCGGCTGATCCTCGCCAACCGCCCGGAGGGCGGTCTGCGCGCCGAAATCTGCCTGTATCTGCCGGCTGACCAGTCCAGGCGCTGACAAAGAGAATCTGACAACCCCCAAGCAAAACTCGTTTATCGCCGCGCCCATGGCCGGGCTATGCCGGAAACCTGTTCTGGAAGAGGCATATATGACGGCGCAGGAAGGCTATTGGGATATCGATCGGCTGGCGGCCGAACTGGGCGCGGTGCGGCGGCGCTGGCGGCTGGCGCAGGAGCATCACGCCGAATATGGCGCGGAGGGCTTCCCGTCCCGTGCCGAACTGACCAAGATCATGGCGGCGCTGTGCGGCGCGCTCTTCCCCCTTCGCCTCGGCCCCAGTTTCGTGCGTCTGCATAATGAGGATGCCTATGTCGCGCAGACATTGCAGACGGTCCTCAGCCGCCTCTACGGACAGATCCGGCTGGAGCTGATCTACGCGATGCAGGGGGAGGCGTCGGACGATCTGGACCGGGAGGCCTCGCGCATCATCGGCGCCTTCGCCCAAAGCCTGCCTACCTTGCGCGAACTGCTGGACAGCGATGTGGAGGCCGCCTTCCTGGGCGATCCCGCCGCCCGCAGCGTGGATGAGGTGCTGATCTGCTACCCCTCGATGCTGGCGATCACCCACCATCGCCTGGCGCACCGGCTCTATCAGCTCGGCGCCCCGCTGGTGGCGCGCATCATCTCCGAAATCGCGCATGGAAGCACCGGGATCGATATCCATCCCGGCGCGAAGATCGGCCACAGCTTCTTCGTCGATCACGGCACGGGCGTCGTGATCGGCGAAACCGCCATCGTCGGCGACCGGGTGCGCATCTATCAGGGCGTGACCCTGGGCGCGCGCAGCTTTCCGGCGGATGAGAAGGGGCGGCTGGAAAAGGCCCTGCCGCGCCATCCGATCATCGAGGATGATGTGGTGATCTATGCCGGCGCGACCATATTGGGCCGCATCATCATCGGCAGCCGCTCGGTCATCGGCGGCAATGTCTGGCTGACGGACAGCGTGCCCGCCGACAGCAATGTCCGTCAGGCCAAGGCGCATTATGAAGTGACCAGCCGGGTCGAAGTCTCCGCGCCCCACCGCGTCCACGCCCTGCTGGAGGGAGGACGCGACGGAATCGCGGAGAATATCTGACGGGAAAACCTATTGCGCCGGGCAGCTGTCTCCTTCTCCGGCGACCAGGTCGAGGCAGCGTCCGTCGATTTCGTTCTTCGGGACCGGCAATTTGATCAGCGCGGCCAGAGTCGGCATGATGTCCACCGTCTCGACGCCCAGCGGTTGCTCGAAATGGGCAAGGCCCTTGCGCCAGAAGAGGATCGGCACGCGGCGGTCGGTGTCCCAGGGGCTGCCATGGGTGGCGACGGCGCCCATCACCGCCTGCTCGGGAATGGACATGACCCGCGGTTTCAGCAGTACGAGCAGGTCGCCCGAACGCTGCGGATCGAAGCTTGCCCGCGCCTCCTGAAGCAGGGACCAGCTTTCCGGCGGACCCGAAGGGGTGGGCGCGGCCGCGATCTCCGCCTTGGTGAAGACGGTCTGGACCTGCGGATGGGCGCGAAGCAGGGCCAGCGTGGCCGCTTCGACCCTGGCACGCTGCGCGGCGGTCAGGCTGCGGTCGAAATAGAGGTCGCCCGCCGGGCCATCGCCCCAGATCAGCGTCTTGCCGCTGATGCCGGTCTTGTCCGCGATCGCCGCCGACAGGGCTTTGGGCGTCAGCGCCTTGTCCACGCGCTGTTCCATCGGCATAGCGTTCAGGCGATGCCGTTCGGGCAGGTCATGGCCGCCATGATCGGCGGTCAGCACCACCACATAATCCAGCCCGTCCTTGTCCAGCCGATCAAAAAAGGCGCCCAGTTCGCGGTCGAGCCGGTCGATCTGGATGCAGCTCTCCGTCCCCTCCGTGCCATAGGCGTGACCGATATAGTCGGTTGCCGACAGGCCGATGGAAATGATGTCGGTCTGCGCCTGTTTGCCCAGATCCATGCTCTCGATCGCGGCGGCGGCGAAGGCCAGGGTCATGGCATCCTGTTCCGGCGAGACGCGGAATCCCTTGTAATCGCCCGCGTCCCGCGCGAAGCGGCCGGTGCCGACGGTGCGGTCTCCCGCCTTCACGGCAAAATCCCTCGGCGCGCATTGCGGCGGCAGTTCGAAGCCGGGATTGGGCTGGGCCAGCCGCTGGGCCATGACCTGGTTGACCTTGGCGACCAGCGGCGGGGTCGCCACGCCCTTGTAGCTGACATAGCCCTGCGGCCCGCCGAGCCACCAGACCTGATCGGCGGTCGGGCCGCCCATCATGATCGCCGCCCGGTCCTTGCCCGCCACGGAAACGACCCGCGTCGCCGGATTGGCGATCTTCATCCGCCCGCCCAGCGTCGGCACCTTCAGATGCACGGGGGATGCCTGATAATTGTCGCTGCTGGTGCCCGGCTGCGTCTCGTCCTCGGCGCAATAGACCAGCTTGTCGGCGCGTGCCGTGCCAAGGTCGAACCAGTTATTGGCGATGATGCCGGTGCGCGACGGGCGGCTGCCGGTCAGGATGGTGCTGTGGCCAGGGCAGGTTTCCGTCGCCGCGTGGCTTTGATAGCCGCGCGGAAAGACGATCCCCTGTTCGGTCAGCCGCTTCAGCCCACCCTGATAATATTGCCGATATTCGCTGAACAGGTCGGCGGAGAATTGATCGACGGAGATCGCCACGATCAGCCTGGGCGGCGCCGCCGGAGCCGTCGCGGCCGGGGGTTGCGCCAGCGCGGGCAGGGCGCTGGCAAGAAGCAGGGCGGCAACGACGTTTTTCAGCATTGACGGAATACCTTTTGATGCCTTGACGGCGGATGCATCGGGACCTAGCCCGCATGCACACACCGGAACAGAGGCCCGATGCGGATTTTTCATGTCGTTCTGATGACGTTCCTTTTGCTTTTCGCGCCGGCCGTGGCGCGGGCGCAGGGCGCGTTCGGCCAGGGCACGCGCCATATCGCGGCGGAACTGGTCGCGGAAAGTGGCATTCCTCGGCCGGGTTCGGGCACGACCATCGCCTTTTCCATGGCGCCGGAGCCGGGCTGGCACGGCTATTGGGAAAATCCCGGCGATGCGGGCCTTGGCATGACCGTCAAATGGACATTGCCCCAGGGCGTGACCATCGGGGTGCTCCGCTATCCCGTGCCCCAGACGCTGGTCATTTCGGGCCTGATGAACCATGTCTATGAAGGGCCCTATGGGGTGCTGGCCACCCTGACGCTTGCGCCCGATGTGCCTGCGGGCGCGAAGCTGCCGATCCGGGTCCGCGCCGACTGGCTGGCCTGTACCGACAAGGTTTGCGTGCCCGAAGGCGCGGAACTGGTGCTGGATTTGGTCGCGGGCGACGGCGCGGTCCTGCCTTCCCGCCGCGCACAATTTGACGACTGGCGCAGCCATCTTCCCCGGCCCTTGGGCAGCGAGGGCAGCTATGCGGTGACGGATGGCCGCTTGCGCCTGTCCGTGCCCTTTCCGGCGGGGGCGAAAGCCGCCGACGTCCATCTTTTTCCGCTGACGGACAGTCTGGCTCGCTATGCCGCCCCGCAAAATGTCACCCGCGAAGGCGATCGTCTGCTGATCGAAACGGAGGCGGCGCAGGGTTTCAGGCCGGGCCCGGTACAGGCCGTGCTGCGGACCGGCGATCATGTCGGCTTTCTGCTGACGGCCCGGCCCGGCTCCGTTCCGGCGGCCCGTCCGGCCACTCTCCAGACCGCCTTTCTCGCACTGGGCGGGGCGCTGCTGGGTGGCCTTTTGCTCAACATCATGCCCTGCGTATTCCCGATATTGGGGCTCAAGGCGATGAAGCTCGCCCGCGCGGGCGGTGACGAACATGTCGTCCGCCGTGAGGCGATCGCCTACAGCTTCGGGATCGTGGCGACCTGCCTTGCCCTGGGCGGCCTGCTGCTTGCCTTGCGCGCGGCCGGAACGGCGGTCGGCTGGGCCTTCCAGTTGCAGGATCCGCGCATCATCCTGTTCCTGCTGCTGCTGGTCACCGCGATCACCCTCAACCTTGCGGGCCTGTTCGAACTCGGCGCCTTTGGGGGAGGGGAAAAGCTGGCGGGCAAGGGCGGCTCGACCGGAGCCTTCTGGACTGGCGTACTGGTGGCCTTTGTCGCCACGCCCTGCACCGGTCCTTTCATGGGCGCGGCCATGGGGGCAGCGCTCATCCTTCCGCTGCCCGCGGCGCTCTGCGTCTTCGCAGGCCTTGGCCTTGGCCTTGCCTTGCCCTTCCTGGCGCTGGCCTATGTGCCCGCGCTGCGGACGCGGCTGCCCCGGCCTGGCCCCTGGATGCGCCGCTTCCAGCAGATCCTTGCCATACCCATGGCGCTGACCGCCCTGGGTCTCCTCTGGCTGCTGGGCCAGCAGCGGGGCGGGGGCGCCATGGCGATCGGCATCGGCGGAGCCGTCCTTCTGAGCCTGCTCCTCTGGTATCTTGGCCGGCGCCAGCATCATGGCAAGCGCGGCGGAATGGCGGTGGCAGCGGCCGCGCTGGCGCTTTTTGCCGGCACTGCCGCCGCCTTGCCCACATATGCGCCGAGGATCGCGAATGCGGCCGGGGCGATCCCGTTCAACGAAGCCCGTCTGGCCAGCCTGCGTGCCGCGCACAAGCCGGTCTTCCTCTATTTTACCGCCGACTGGTGCCTCACCTGCAAGGCCAATGAAGCCGCCGCCATCGACCGCAGCGAAACCCGCGCCGCTTTCGACAGGGCAGGCGTCACCGTCATGGTCGGCGACTGGACCAATGCCGATCCCGCCATCACCCGCTTTCTGGAAGGGCAGGAGCGATCCGGCGTGCCGCTCTATCTCTGGTACGCCCCCGGCAAGGAAGCGCAAATCCTGCCCCAGATCCTGACGCCTTCGACGCTGACCGCCCTGCCGCGCGCGGCCGGTCTACCCTGATGGCGAAGGTGCGCGCCGACCAGCTTCTGGTCGATTCCGGTCTGGCCGAAAGCCGCGCCCGCGCGCAGGCGCTCATCCTGGCGGGCCTGGTCTTTCTGGGCGATCGAAAGATCGACAAGGCGGGCCAGCAGATTGCCGCCGATGCGGAACTGGAGGTGAAGGGCCGCGACCATCCCTGGGTTTCGCGCGGCGGGATCAAGCTCGCCCATGCGCTCGAACATTTCCAGATCGACGTGAGCGGTGCGGTCGCCATCGATGTCGGCAGTTCGACCGGCGGCTTTACCGACGTCCTGCTGACCCATGGCGCCGCGCGGGTCTATGCGGTCGACAGCGGCACCAACCAGCTGGCCTGGAAGCTGCGGTCCGATCCGCGCGTCATCGTCCATGAACAGACCAGCGCCCGCATTCTGACCGCCGACCATATTCCCGAGCCGGTGGACATGATCGTCTGCGATGCCAGCTTCATCTCGCTCGCCAAGGTGCTGGACCGCCCCTTGAGCTTCGCCCGTCCCGGTGCCCGGCTCGTCGCCCTCATCAAGCCGCAGTTCGAGGCGGGATGGGAGGAAGTGGGCAAGGGCGGCGTCGTCCGCGATCCCGCGATCCACGAACGGGTGTGCGAGGAGGCGAGAAGCTGGGCGACCTCGAAGGGTTGGCGGGTCGAAGGCATCACGACAAGCCCGATCACCGGTCCGCAGGGCAATGTAGAGTTTCTTCTCTACGCAATATTTGGTGGATAATCCCGTCACATCCGTTTCGCCGCTATAGTGACAATATGCGACAAATGCCCATTTGAATCGCCTCCAAAGGCCCCTTATTCCATTGCCATGCGCCCGCCTCTCCTCCTTCTTCTGATTGCGTTCAACCTTTCTGCCTGTGGTGGCGAGAAGGAAAGGAAAGCTCGCCCGGCCGCGCTGGTCTCCGCCGCCCCGATCGCGCATGAAAGCTTCAGCGACGATCTCGACGCGGTCGGAACCGCCTTTGCCAATGAGCAGGTCGTGCTGTCCGCGCCGGTGACGGAACGCATCACCTCGCTCCATTTCAGCGACGGCGGCTTCGTCAGCCGGGGGCAGGTGATCGCGACCCTGGCGGTCGGACAGGAAAAGGCCGAACTGGCCGCAGCGCAGGCGCAGGCTCTGGTGGCGCAGCAGCAGTTGGAGCGCATTCAGGCCCTCAAGCAGCGCGGCTTCGCGACCGCCGCCAGCCTCGACAGCCAGGTGGCGCTGGCCAATTCCGCCCGCGCCAGCGCGCAGCAGGCCCGTGCTTCGATCGGCGATCGCATCATCCGCGCGCCTTTTGCCGGATGGGTCAGCCTGCGCACCGTTTCGCCCGGCGCGATCGTGACTGCGGGCACGCCCATTGCCACGGTCAGCGACATTTCGCGGATCAAGCTGGATTTCACCGTGCCCGAAACCCGTCTGGCGCTGATCCGTGAGGGGCAGCCGATCAAGGCCATGTCCGCCGCCTGGCCCGACCGGCCGTTCAGCGGCACCATCGCCACCATCGATCCGGTGATCGATCCGGCCACGCGTGCGGTCAAGGTGCGCGCGATCCTGCCCAATCCGGATCGCGCGCTGAAACCCGGCATGCTGCTGACCGTCAATGTCATCGCCAGACAGCGCCAGTCACTGGCCGTGCCCGAACTCGCGGTGGTCGGGGATGGCGAGGAACGCTTCCTTTTCCTGGTGGAAGACGGCAAGGCGAAGCGGGTCAAGGTCGATACGGGCGTCCGGCAGAACGGCCTGGTGGAGATATTGGGCGGGGTCAGGGCAGGCCAGACCGTGGTCACCGATGGCGTCGTCAAGCTGACCGACGGCGTGCCGGTGCGCCTGCCCGGTGATGCGCCGCAAGCGAAGAGCGCCAAAGCCGCCCAGGCCGCGGGCTGAAAGGCGCGCGATGCAGCTTTCCGATCTTTCCGTCCGCCGCCCGGTGTTTGCGGCGGTCGTCGCCGTGCTGCTCTGCATCGTGGGTGTCGTGGGCTGGCTCAGTCTGTCGGTGCGGGAATATCCGGATACCGACCCGCCGATCGTCTCGGTCGAAACCAGCTATACCGGCGCCGCCGCCTCGGTCGTCGAAACCCGCATCACCCAGATCATCGAGGATGCGGTGGCAGGGGTGCAGGGCATCCGGACGATCACCTCCACCTCGCGCGACGGCACATCGGCGATCAGCATCGAATTCGATCCCTCCCGCGATATCGATTCGGCGGCCAATGACGTGCGCGACCGCGTGGGTTCGGTGACGGAGGATCTTCCCGAGGACGCGCTCGCCCCGGAGATCAGGAAAGTCGACGCCGATGCCCGTGCGATCCTGTTCATCATCTTCACCAAGCCCGGCTGGACGCCGACGCAGATTGCCGATTATCTTGACCGCAACGTGCTCGATCGCTTTTCCGCCATCGACGGCGTTGCACGCGTCACCGGGGGCGGTGACGAGAGGCCCTCCACCCGCATCTGGCTGAATGCGGAGAAACTGGCCGCCTTCGGCATCACGCCCGGCGACGTCGAAAGCGCCCTGCGCGCCCAGAATGTCGAACTGCCCGCCGGGCGTTTCGAATCCACGGACCAGAACCAGACCCTGCGCGTCGAACGCGCCTTTTCCACGCCGGACCAGTTCGCCCGGCTCGTCGTCGGGCGCGGCGCGGACGGCTATCAGGTGAAGCTGGGCGATGTCGCCCGGATCGAGCAGGGGCCGGAAAATCCCTATACCAGCTTCCGTTCCAACGGCGCGACCGGCATCGGCGTCGGCATCATCCGCCAGTCCGGCGCGAACACGCTGGACGTCGCGGAAAAGGCCAAGGCCCTGATCGCTGAACTGCGCCCGACCCTGCCAGCGGGGATGAAGGTCAATATCGGTTCCGACGAATCGCTGTTCATCAGCCGCGCCATCGACAATGTCTATGACACGCTGACCGAAGCGGCGATCCTGGTCATTGCCGTCATCTTCCTGTTCCTGGGGTCGCTGCGCGCCACCATAATCCCCTCGGTCACGGTGCCGATCTGCCTGCTCGCGACCTGTGCGGTGATGTGGCTGCTGGGGCTGTCGATCAACCTGCTGACGCTGCTGGCCTTCGTGCTGGCCATCGGCTTGGTCGTGGACGACGCCATCGTGGTGCTGGAAAATGTCTACCACCGCATCGAGCAGGGGGAGGACCCGCTGCTGGCCGCCTATCTCGGGACGCGGCAGGTGGGCTTCGCGATCATTTCGACGACGCTGGTGGTCTGCGCCGTGTTCGTGCCGGTGATGTTCCTGGCCGGTCAGACCGGCCTTCTGTTCCGCGAACTCGCCATTGCGATGATCGCGGCCATTGCCTTTTCCGGCTTCATCTCGCTCAGCCTCGCGCCCATGCTCTGTTCGAAGCTGCTGCGCCATTCGAAACGGTCCCGGCTATCGCGCTGGGTGGACGATCGTTTCCAGCGGCTGGAGGGGGCCTATGCCCGGTTGCTGGACCGCGTCCTGACGAAGCCCGCCATGGCGCTGGTGGTGGTGGCGATTTTCCTGGCGGGGTCGGCGGTCGTGTTCACGAAACTGCCGACCGAACTGGCTCCGGCAGAAGATACCGGCGTCATCGACGGGCAGGTCACTGCGCCCGAAGGCACCGGCTTCGACCGGATGAAGGCCTATATGCGGAAGATCGAGGGCGACCTTCAGCCGCTGCGCGACGACGGTTCGCTCCAGGTGCTCAATGTCCGCGCCCCCGCCGGTTTCGGTTCCAGCGACGATTTCAACGGGGGCAATATCATCGCCTTCCTGCGTCCGTGGGAAGACCGCACCATCACCACCGCGCAGGTTGCCGACACGATCAACAGGGTTCTTGCCAACCAGCCCGGCGTGCGCGGCAATGTGGCGCCCCGTTCGGGGCTGGGGCGGGGGCGCGGCCTGCCGGTCAATCTCGTGCTTGCCGGATCGACCTATGAAGGGCTGGTCGCCGCCCGCGACCGCATCATGGCGGCCGCCGCCGGCAATCCCGGCCTCATCAACCTGGACAGCGATTACAAGGAAACCAAGCCGCAGATGCGGGTCGAGGTGAACCAGCAGCGGGCGGGCGATCTGGGCGTATCGGCCAACGACATCAGCCAGGCGCTCCAGACCCTTCTCGGTTCGCGCCGCGTGACCACCTATGTCGACCGGGGCGAGGAATATCGCGTGCTGGTGCAGGCCGAGCGCGAAGGGCGGCAGACGCAGGCGGACCTTGAACGCATCAACGTGCGCAGCCGCACCGGCGCGCTGGTCCCCCTGTCGGCGGTCGTCACCATCCGCGAAGTGGCCGGACCGCGCCAGCTCAACCGCTATAACAAGCTGCGCGCCATCACGCTGACCGCGGCGCTGGCGCCGGGCTATTCGCTGGGCGAGGCGCTCGATTTCCTCGAAGCTCAGGCGCGTCAGTCGCCCGAAGTCGTCGCCATCGGCTATCGCGGCGAAAGCCAGTCGTTGCGCGAAACGGGCGGGGCGATCTGGCTGGTCTTCGGCCTGACGATCCTGATCGTCTATCTGCTGCTGGCAGCCCAGTTCGAGAGCTTCATCCACCCCGGCGTCATCATCGCCACGGTACCGCTTGCGGTGGCGGGCGGGGTGATCGGCCTTGCGCTGACGGGCGGATCGATCAACCTCTACAGCCAGATCGGCATCGTCATGCTGGTCGGCCTAGCGGCGAAAAACGGCATTCTGATCGTCGAGTTCGCCAACCAGCTGCGCGACGAAGGGCTGGAGGTCGCTACCGCCATCCGGCAGGCGGCGACCCGCCGGTTGCGCCCGATCCTCATGACCTCCATCGCGACGGTCATCGGCGCCCTGCCGCTGGTCATTCGTGGCGGGGCAGGCGCTGCCGCCCGGCACAGCATCGGCGTGGTGGTGGTGTTCGGCGTCAGTCTTGCGACATTGATCACGCTGTTCCTCATCCCGATCTTCTATTCGCGGGTTGCAGGACGAACCGTTTCCCCGCAAACCGTCAGTCGGCGGCTTGACTCGGCCTTGAAGGATTCGCCCGAAGCCGCTGAATAAATCGTGGAGCTTCGTCGCTGATGAACGAAATTGCGTCTCCGGGTCAATTACGCCTCGCCTATCTGCGCTGGGCGCTGGTTACTGTGCCTGCGATTGTTTTCCTTGGCTTTCTCTCCGGCAAGCTCGCCAATAGTGGCTATGGCAACCGCTGGTTCGCGGCGCTGGCCAAACCGGACGTCATTCCGCCCGGCTGGGCTTTTGGGGTCGCCTGGACCATCCTCTACATATTGATGGCGCTGGCCTTCGCGATCATCCTGCATGCGCGGGGCGCGCGGGGCAGGGGAGCGGCCATCACCGCCTTCCTGGTCCAGTTCGCCCTCAACCTCGTCTGGTCGCCGCTTTTCTTCCGCGCGCATCAGGTCGGCAATGCGCTGGTCCTGATCCTGATATTGCTGGTTCTCGTGGCGGCCACGACCGTGCTTTTCTGGCGCGTGCGCAAGGCTGCCGGCCTCTTGCTGCTGCCCTATCTGTGCTGGCTGGTCTTTGCGTCCTACCTCAACTATGAGATCGGCCGCCTCAATCCGGACGCGGAAAGCCTTGGCAAACCCGCGTTCCAGACCCAGATATGATCTTTGTCGCCAGACAAGGCGACGCGCAGAAGGACCAAGCATCATGCAGAGCGAAAACCGCTTTTTCGACGACCTTGCCAAGCTGGTGAACGGCGCGGCCGGGACGGTCGCGGGCATGAGCCGCGAGTTCGAAACCAACGCCCGGGAAAAGGCCAAGCAGTGGATCGGTGGCATGGATTTCGTCAGTCGCGACGAATTTGATGCGGTGAAGGCGCTCGCCGCCGCCGCGCGCGAAGAGGTGGAGTCGCTCAAGGCCCGGCTCGACGCGCTGGAGGGCAGGGCGCCCGAACCGGTCAAGAAGACGGTGCGCGCCAGGCCCAGCGAGGCGGAATAAGCGGCGGCTTCCGATCAAAGTCGGACTTGTCCACGGATTTCGGCCGCGACCGGCTGTTCCAGCGGCGCGCAAAATGCTCTAAGGCCCGCACATGATGGACAGCGACGAATTTGAAAATGGCGGCCAGGAAGCCGCGCCGATCGATATGCTGGCCGCCTATTTCGAGGCGCATGGCTGGAGCTTCGATCAGGTGGGCGAGGACGAGATCGTCGCGAGCACGCAGGGGTCGTGGGCGCAATATGAGTTGCGCGGCATCTGGCGCGACGAGGATCAGGTGCTCCAGCTTCTCGCCTTGCCCGATATTCGGGTCAATGACGACAAGCGCGGCGCGATCTACGAAACGCTCGGCCTCATCAACGAACAGCTGTGGCTCGGCCATTTCGAACTCTGGTCGTCCAGTGGCATCGTCCTGTTCCGCCACGGCGCGCTGCTGGGCGCGGGCGGCACGCTGACGCTTGATCAGGCGCAGATATTGATCGAAACCGCGATCGATGAGTGCGAACGCTTCTACCCGGTGTTCCAGTTCGTCCTGTGGGGCGGCAAAACCCCGGCCGAAGCGATTTCCGCCAGCCTGATCGAAACCCGCGGCGAAGCCTGAGACCGTCTTCCATGACCACGACCTGGCCCGAACATCTGTTCCTCGTCGGCTGCGGCAATATGGCGGGACAGATGCTGACCCGCTGGCTCGCCAGCGGACTGGATCCCGCCCGCATTATCGTCCTGCGGCCGAGCGGCAGGCCCGTGGCCGAGGGCGTCCAGGTGGTGACGGACTATCCCGCGTCCCTCCCCGCACGAACGACCGCTCTGCTGGGAATGAAGCCCTATCAACTGGCCGATGTCGCGGCCTCGCTCGCCCCGGTCTGCGCTGCGGATACCCGCATCATTTCCATTCTCGCCGGAACGCCGCTCTCCGACCTGAAGGCCCATTTCCCTGTGGCGGGCGATGTTATCCGGGCCATGCCGAACCTGCCGGTGGGCATAGGGGAGGGCGTTACCGCGCTCCACGCCGATGCCGCCGTTTCGGCCAGTGCCCGCACCGAAGTCGAAGCGCTGATCGCGCCGCTGGGCCTGGCCGAATGGATCGCCGATGAAGACCGGTTCAACGAAGTCACTGCCCTGTCCGGCTGCGGTCCGGCTTTCCTCTTCCGCTTCATCGACGCCTTCGCCCGGGCAGGCGAAGCGATCGGCCTGCCCGCGGACCAGTCCGCCCGCATGGCGCTCGCGACGGTGCGCGGCTCCGCCAGCATGGCGGCCCAGGCCAGCGAAAGTCCCGCTGTCCTGGCCGACCGCGTCGCCAGCCCCGGCGGCATGACGCGCCAGGGTCTGAATGTCCTGGATGCCGATGATCGGCTGTTGAAGCTGCTTGTCGACACCCTCACGGCCGCGCGAGACCGGGGCGAGGAAATGGCCAGGGGCCAATAGGCCCGCCGGGTTCACGCCCTGGGTGAAATGCCCTAGAAGACCTGCTATTTCCTTTGGAGTCCCTTTATGCTGTCCGCCGAAACGCCGATCCTGCTGCTCACGACCGGCGGGACGATCGACAAAATCTATTTCGACGCGCTGTCGGACTATCAGGTGGGCGAAACGGTGATGGCGAAGCTGCTGGAGATCGCCCGCGTCAAGCGCCCCTTCCGCATTGAGGAAGTGACGCGCAAGGACAGTCTGGAACTGGACGACGCCGATCGCGAACTGATCCGAGATCGTGTCGCGGCGGCGCCGGAAAGCCACATCATCATCACCCATGGCACCGACACGATGACGGAAACGGCCAAGCTGCTGGCCGCCATCCCCGGCAAGACGGTGGTGCTGGTGGGCGCGCTCGCCCCCGCCCGCTTCGGGGAGAGCGATGCGAGCTTCAATCTCGGCATGGCCTTCGCGACGGCGCAGGTCGCGGAGCCGGGCGTCTATATCACGATGAGCGGCTCGGTCTTCCGCGCCGACAGGGTGGTGAAGGACAGGGCCAAGGGCGCCTTCGTTCCGGTTGAAGATTAGGGCGTAAACGCATCAATGGCGCGCCTGCTCGCCAGCCCCATCATCGCGAAGCCTACGATCGACGCAATGATGTTCGCGCTGGCGGCGCCGACCGTGCCATAGATGGGCAGCAGCGCCGCCTGCATCGCCAGCAGCAGGGCAGTGGAGATGAAGGTGATGCGCAGCGACAGATTGGCCCGGTCGGTGGCCATCAGCAGCGGACGATAGCTGACCCCGACCAGGTCGATGCAGGAAGAGACGCCCAGCAGCAGCAGCAGCGGATAGCCCGGCAGAAAGGCCTTGCCCGCGATCAGCCCCAGCAGCGGATGGCCGATCGTCAGGATCAGCGCGATGATCACGACTCCCGCGATCAGCGCCAGCCGGTTGGTCCGCCGGAACAAGGTGCCCAACGCCTCCCTTCCGTGACTGCTATGGGTGCGGCTGAGTTCCACGAAGATGCTGCGCGAGAGCAGGCTGGAAATCTTGGTCAGCGAATTGGCGAGCTGATTGGCAAGCCGGTAGAGACCCGCGCCCGCCGGTCCCACGAACAGACCCACGACCAGCACCGCCACCTGCTGCCCGATGGACGACAGGGTGGTCTGCAGATTGGTCGCCGTCAGAAAGCCGACGATGCCGGGATTTTCGGCGCGCGCGTCCATCGCCCTGCCCGCCCGCCAGCTACCGATCCTCTCGCGCCCGACCCGCAATGCCAGCCACCAATAGCTGATCGCGCAGAGCAGCTCGGCCGCCCCCCAGGCGATGAGAAAGCCGGTGACGTCCGGCATTGCCACCCACGCGATCGCCGCGCCGATCATCCGGCCCACCGGGATCATGGTTTCGGCAAGCGCGCCCGAATCGAACCGATCGAACAGTCGCAGCACTCCCGTCGGGCTGGACCGGATCGTGATCATCATCACCATGCAGAAAATCCAGGCCTGCCACCCCATGCCCGCCGACAATTCCATCAGCGGTCCGAAGACGACGATGATGAACGCCGCGATCAATCCGCCGGTTATCGCGGAGGCAAGGTCGATGAGGATGCAGAAGCGCAACACCCGGTTCAGCGCATCGCCATTGCCCGACGCCAGATGCGGCTGGCCATAGCGCACCACGATCTGCCAGCTGTCGAAGCTCACCAGCGTCTTGATAACGTTGGCCGCGCTCAATATCAGCGCGAACCGGCCGAAATCGGCCACGCCCAGCGTACGCGTCACGATGGCGAGATAGGCAAGGCTGAGGACCGCGCCCACCCCCTTGCCGCCCAGCAGCCAGCCGGTGTTCGCCAGAATGCGGGCAAAGCCCTCCTGAGCGCCACCCGATCCGCGCTTGCTGTTCACTAGGCCCCGGCCTTTCGCTGCAACGCCGTCCGTCAGGCGCGCGCCTATCTAGGATCGGGCCGGATGCGATGCAACATGCGCTGTTCCTCCCCCCGCATTTGCTTTAAGGCCGCGCGCCATGAGCATTACCAAAGCCATCATTCTGTCCGCGGGCCAGGGTTCGCGCCTGCTCCCGCTGACGCGCGACGTGCCCAAATGCATGATCGACTTCAACGGCCGCACCCTTATCAGCTGGCAGATCGCCGCACTTGTCGCCAATGGCGTGACCGACATCGTCGTCGTCACCGGCTTCCGCACCGAACGGGTGGAGGATCATGCGCTGCAACTCTATCGCGATACCGGCGCGCGCATCCGTACCGTGTTCAATCCCTTCTTCCAGGTCGCGGACAATCTGGGCACCTGCTGGATCGTGCGGGAAGAAATGGATCGCGACTTCATCATCCTGAACGGCGACACCATCGTTTCGGACGAGATCGTCGGCCGGCTGATCGCGGGCGCGCAGGATGCGATCACCGTGACCGTCGACGTCAAGCATGGCGATTATGACGACGACGACATGAAGGTGAACCGGGACGCGACCGGCCGCCTTCACGCCATCGGCAAGCGGCTGCTGCCCCCCGACACCAATGCCGAATCCATCGGCATGCTGGCGTTCAAGGGGGAAGGGCCGGCCATCTTCCGCAACCAGATCGACCAGATGATGCGTACTCCCGAAGGCGTCGAGCGCTGGTATCTGCGCGCCATCGACATCATCGCCAAGGGCAACCGCGTCGGCACCGTGTCGATCGAGGGGATGGACTGGCAGGAAGTCGATTTCCCGCAGGATGTCGAAGCGGCGAAGGCGCTCACCGCCCGCTGGCTGGCCGAAGGACGCTACGCGAAATAGGGCTTCAGCCAATCGGTCAGTTCGGCGATCTGCTCGTTGGAGAGCTTCACCGCGCTGCCCAGGTCAGGCTGGCCCGGCCAGCCGGCATCCGGGACCGTCACGCCCGCATGTTCCCGACTCCCCTCATAGCGGGGGAGGACATGGAAATGGACATGCGGGTCGACCATCATCAGCATCAGATAATTGACCTTCTGATAGCCGACGGCCCGCGTCAGCGCGCCTTCGATGGCTTTGGTCACGACCGCCAGTTCGGCATGGGCTTGCGCAGGCAGGGCGCCGAATGCCTCGGCGTCGGACTTCGCGGCCAGCACCAGCGATCCCAAAGTGGGCTGGGCCGGGCGCAGCAGCACCAGCCAATGCCGGAACTCGGCGACCAGTGTTGCCGGAAATCCGAACTTCCCGATGGTCGCATTCATGCGGTCGTCTCCATCCAGCTGACGATGGGCCGTCCTGCCCGCCTGGCGGCATAGGCCTGCGCCAGCCGCACGGCGTGGACGATCAGGGAGATGATGGTCCACCAGGCAAGGGCGATCAACCCGATATCCGGCCGCCCCGCCAGCAGGGCGAAGAACAGGATCACCATGTTTGGGTTGCGGCGCGCGGTGATCAGCCGGAACCGGCTGTCGAAACGGCCCCAGACATGGATGTCCATGCCGAATTCCCGGATGAACAGGCCTTCGATCAGCCGTTGCGCTACATAGCCCGCGACCACGGCGGCCATGACCAGCGCGAAGGTCTGGCCCGGTAGTGCCAGCCCCCAGGCCGACAGCCCCACGCCCCAGAAATACCACCAGAAGGGCGGGTGGATCAGGTCGACGCCATGGTCGGCGACATTGCCCCATCTGGACGAGGTGATGGTGCAGCGCGCCAGCTTTCCGTCCACCGTGTCCAATATCATGAAGATGAAGCCGGTGAGCATCCCGGTCCAGTAAAGCCCATGCGCGAACAGCCAGGTCGCGACGACGCAGAGCGTCGCGCCGATCGCCGTCACCATATTGGGCGTCATGCCGATCGATGCCGCCAGCCGCGTCAGCCACAGCGCCAGTTCCGGCCAGAGATATTTGGTAAGCAGGTCGGTGACGCCCTTATAGGCGCCGAAATAGCTCTGCCGCTCGATGCCGCGCCGGGTCGCGGGGGTGAGTTCCCGGACGAAGGGCTGTTCCAGCTTGCGGAGCTGCCTGTTGTAGAGCTTCCGGCCGTCCGACAGGTCGATCGCATGCGCCGCGGCCGACGGATCGCTGCCGGCGGGAACCTGCCCGACGATCGGCGTCGTGCCCCACAGGAAGACGGTGCCCGGCGTCGCCAGCACCTCCCGCAACAGCATAGGGTCGAAGGCATAGGTCAGGTTGAACAGCAGCTCATGGCCCTCGGCCAGCGCGCTGCCGGCCTTTGCCGCGCTTTCGGCCATGCGGCGGCATCTCTCCGCATTGGACATGCCCCAGATGCGCGTCGCATTGTCCCCCGTGAGCCTCACGGGGCCGAGGGCGGTCGTGATGATCTGCGTCATGCGGCCGCCATGCCCTCCGATTTCCGGGCGAAGTTCAGGATGATGTCGGCTTGCCGCTCGGACGCGAGGGCGGGGGATCGGTCAATGGAATCGGACATGGCCGCTTCCTGAGCATCAACGAACCCGGCTTGCAAGCCCGCTGCGCGGTCCAGCGCCCGGGGCAGGGCACTCATGTCCTCGATCACCTGCCCCAGCCGCCAATGCGCGAAGGCATCGTCGGACCGCCAGTCGCGCCGGTCGAGATTGAGGAAGATGCAGGGCCGGGGATGAAGCAGAAACTCATACACCTGGCTCGACACATCGCCCAGATAGGCGTCGGCGCTCATCGTGTAGCTCATGTCGATCGAATGGCGGCTGCCCATGTCGACCCGGATATGGGGGGCATCGGTCCGGATCGGCGCTGTCCGGCCGGCAAGCTTGGTGTGCGGGGCGATGATGACGTTCCAGCCCGTGAGCGCCTCCAAGGCGGCGAGCACCTTCGGACCATGGTTGAGCCAGGAGGACAGGCGCGCATCGAAATGCGGGTTGTAGAGCAGCACCGGCAGCTCATCGTCGAAAAAGCGCCGGCGTGGTGCCTGCAATTCGAATTTTGCATAGCCCCCGACCGCGATTTCCTCCGCCCCGCAAAGACCGCGATCGATCAGCCGCCTTCGATCCTTTTCGCCCGCCACCAGCGTCAGGTCGAAGGCGGAATGGCGCGCCTTGTAGCCGCCCTCCCTGTCCCCGGCGCCATGCTTGATCTGTACCATGCGCGAGGAAAAGCCCGGCACGCCGCGCAGCCAGCCGCTGGAAATCTCCGTCGTTACCAGCAGGGGAAAGCGGCGGATCGTCGCATAGTTGAGCATCAGCGTCAGAAAGCGCGAGGGCTGGCGGAACAGCGAGTCGGGGGGCGAGGGCGGCCGTCGCAGGCGCACCAGGTTCAGCGCGCCGTCCGGATCGTAGCCGGCCACCAGATCGAGGATCATGCGGGAGGGCGAGAGCACATGCACCTCCACCCCCGCGCGCCGCGAAAGCGCCAGCGCCGCGGGCAGCCAATGGTAGATTTGATGGGCTTCGGCAATGGCCAGAAAGGCGATATCGTTGGGCAACTCAGGCGTCTCCAGGCTGTGCCGCGCCGTACCGATGAAGACGGCCTCAAATCAAGCAACCCGCTTTTATGCTGCTCTCTGTGCTGGACCTTTGCAGATTTTTTGTTATGCGCAACGCCGAACTGAAGGACCATCGGAAGAGGCTTGACGAGCAATGGCCGAATTTGCGTTGCCCAAGAACAGCAAGATCAGCGCCAAGGGCGTGACCCACAAGGCGCCGGACGGGGCCACCAACGTCAAGAGCTTCAAGGTCTATCGCTACGACCCCGACTCAGGCCAGAACCCGCACTACGACACGTTCGAGATCGATCTCGACAATTGCGGCCCGATGGTTCTGGACGCGCTGCTGAAGATCAAGAATGAATATGACCCGACGCTGACCTTCCGCCGTTCGTGCCGCGAGGGCATTTGCGGTAGCTGCTCGATGAACATGAACGGCCGCAATGGCCTCGCCTGCACCACCTCGATCGAGGAATGCTCGGGCAAGGAAGTGCGCATCACGCCGCTGCCGCACATGGATGTGATCAAGGATCTGGTGCCGGACTTCACGCATTTCTACGCGCAGTACAATTCCATCAAGCCCTGGCTGCAAACCGTCAGCCCGGCGCCGAGCGGCAAGGAACGGCTCCAGTCGCCCGCCGACCGCGAGAAGCTGGACGGCCTCTATGAGTGCATCCTGTGCGCCTGCTGCTCGACCAGCTGCCCCAGCTACTGGTGGAACAGCGACAAGTTCCTCGGCCCGGCGATCCTGCTTCAGGCCTATCGCTGGCTGGCCGACAGCCGCGACGAATATACCGGCGAGCGGCTCGACGAGCTGGAGGATCCCTTCCGCCTCTATCGCTGCCACACCATCATGAACTGCGCGAATGTCTGCCCCAAGGGCCTCAGCCCCGCCAAGGCGATCGCCGAAACCAAGAAGATGATGGTCGAGCGCCAGCTTTGACGGAAGGGGAAGGCGCGGCGGCTGTTTCGGATCGCGCCCTGCGCGACCGTGGAACCTGGGCGGAAAATTTTCCGCCCATCGCCACGCGCCGGGTTGATGCCGGGACGATGCTGCTGGAATTCGATCCGGTTGCGGGCCTGCGCAACCAATATGGCGCGCTCCACGGCGCGTTTCTGTCGGGTATCGCTGAATATTGCATGGGATTGGCCTTCCTGCGGGAGGAGGATCCCGTCTCCATCGTCACCGTTTCGCTGAACATCGAATTTCCCGCGCCCGGCCGGATGGACCGTCTGGTCGAAGGCGAGGTGGTGGTGCTGCGGGAAACCGGCCGCATGGGCTTTGTGCGCATGACGCTGGTTCAGGATGGCGCCGTCATTCTGGCCGGTCAGGGCGTGGCCCGCAAGGTAAAGGCTGCGTGAAAGCCATGCTTCTTCCCGGCTGCACGCTGTCATGACCGGAGTCATCGGCCGCTATCATGCACTGGTTGCCGCCGGGGAATTGCGCGCCGATCCGGATCAGGAAGCGGCGGCGCGGCGCCTGGATCAACTCCAGCATGAGCTGGAGGCGACCCCCGCGCGCGGATCGACGCTCTGGAAATTGCTGCGCAAGGCGCCGGAGCCGCCACGCGGCCTCTATATGTGGGGCGGCGTTGGGCGCGGCAAGTCGATGCTGATGGACCTGTTTTTCGACACGGTACATGTCCAGCGCAAGAAGCGGGCGCATTTCCACGAATTCATGCTCGACGTGCACGCCCGGCTGGCCGAGGCGCGCAAGTCCGAAACGGGCGATCCGATCCCACCGGTGGTCGAATCGCTGGCGGAAGAGGCGCGGCTGCTCTGCTTCGACGAGATGGTCGTCAACAATATGGCGGATGCGGCGATCATGTCGCGGCTGTTTACCGGCCTGCTGGAAAAGCGGGTGACGATCGTCACCACCTCCAACCGCGAACCGGACGAACTCTACAAGAACGGCCTCAACCGCCAGCTTTTCCTGCCCTTCATCGATCTGATCAAGGCGAAGCTGGACGTGATGACGCTGAACGGCCCGACCGATTACCGGCTCGACCGCCTGGGCGACGCCCAGCTCTGGCACGCGCCCAACGGGCCGGAGGCGACCACTGCGCTGTCCGAAGCCTTTTTCCGGCTGACCGACTATCCGGTGGAGGACCGGGCGAAGGTTCCCGCCGAGGATATCAAGGTTCAGGGCGGCCGCACGCTGCATGTGCCCAAGAGCCTGAAGGGGGTGGCGGTCTTTTCCTTCAAGCGCCTGTGCGCGGAGGCGCGGGGCGCGCCGGACTATCTGGCGATCGCCCGCAAATATCATACGGTGATCCTGGTCGGCATCCCGGTGCTGGGTCCGGAAAAGCGCAATGAGGCGGCCCGTTTCGTGACGCTGATCGATGCGCTCTACGAATATAAGGTGAAGCTGCTGGCCTCCGCCGACGCGGAGCCTGCGAAGCTCTATCCGGAGGGCGACGGCGCCTTCGAATTCGAGCGCACCGTGTCGCGCCTCATGGAAATGCAGTCGGACGACTATCTGGCGCTGGGGCATGGCAGCCAGGATGGAAATGCTGGCAGGGGCCAGGATTGACGGCTATTCTTGCCCGGAAGGGAGATTGCCGATGATCGTTGCGACCACCGAACAGATAGCCGGCCACCGCACCGTCCGGACCATCGGGCAGGTGTTCGGCGTGGTCGTTCGCAGCCGGGGACTGGGGGGCAATATCGCAGCGGGCCTGCGCTCCATCATCGGCGGGGAAATCAGGGAATATACCCATCTGGTCGAGGATACGCGGCGTCATGCCATCGACCGGCTGGTCGCCAATGCGGCAACCATGGGGGCCAATGCGGTCGTCATGATGCGTTTCGATTCCGGTTCCATCGGGCAGACGATGAACGAAGTGGTCGCATATGGCACGGCCGTCATCGTCGAACCGTTGTGACCCTTCGCAACTCTGTCGTCGCGCTGGCGCTGCTGTTCGCCGCGGTGGCGCTGGTCTGCGTGGCGATGAATCTCGCCGCCTGGCCAACATTGCTGCCCGTTGGGTTGTTTCTGGCGGGCACTTTGTTCGAACGGGCGCGTTACGGACGGGCATCTGCGGAACCTTCCGGCCCCGGCTGGACACGAACGCAGGAACGGTTCGTCGACGATGCCAGCGGCCGGGTGATGACGGTCTGGTTCAACAGCCAGACAGGTGAACGGCGCTATGTCGATGGTGGGGAAAGCGCGATCCGCAATATCTAATGCAATTGCGAATAAGTTGCAAAGATAAATCGGGCCGCCAGGCTTTCGCAGGTTGAATCCTTAACGATATGGGCCTAAGCGGGCGGGCAATTCCAATACCTCAGAGCTTGGAGGATGATTGCATATGGCCCGTAACAAGATCGCGCTCATCGGCGCTGGTAACATCGGTGGCACCCTCGCGCATCTCGCGGCTCTCAAGGGACTGGGCGACATCGTCCTGTTCGACGTCGTCGAAGGCGTGCCGCAGGGCAAGGCGCTCGACCTGTCGCAATGCGCTTCGGTCGAAGGTTTCGACGCCCGGATCACCGGTTCCAACGACTATGCCGACATCAAGGACGCGGACGTCATCATCGTCACCGCCGGTGTCGCCCGCAAGCCGGGCATGAGCCGCGACGACCTGCTGGGCATCAACCTCAAGGTCATGAAGGCCGTGGGCGAGGGCATCAAGGCCAACGCCCCCAACGCCTTCGTCATCTGCATCACCAATCCGCTCGACGCGATGGTCTGGGCGCTGCGCGAATTTTCCGGCCTGCCGCACAACAAGGTGGTCGGCATGGCGGGCGTGCTCGACTCCTCGCGCTTCAACCATTTCCTGGCGGAAGAATTCAACGTGTCGGCCAAGGACGTGACCAGCTTCGTGCTCGGCGGCCATGGCGACACGATGGTCCCGGTGATCGAATATTCGACCGTCGCGGGCATCCCGGTTCCCGACCTCATCAAGCAGGGCCGCTCGACCAAGGAGCGCATCGACGCCATCGTTCAGCGCACCCGTTCGGGCGGCGGCGAGATCGTCGCGCTGCTCAAGACCGGTTCGGCCTTCTACGCCCCCGCCACCAGCGCGATCGCGATGGCCGAAGCCTATCTGGGCGACAAGAAGCGCCTGCTGCCCTGCGCCGCGAACCTGACCGGTCAATATGGCGTCGACAATCTCTATGTCGGCGTGCCCGTCATCATCGGCAAGGATGGCGTCGAGCAGGTGGTCGAGATCGAGCTGGACGACGAGGCCAAGGCCAATCTCCAGGTGTCGATCGACGCCGTCAAGGAACTGCTGGAAGCCTGCAAGGGCATCGACCCCTCGCTCGCCTGAGACCTTTCAAGAGCTGCACCAGCCCGCTCCAGGTAAGTGCGCAGCCTGGGGCGGGCTGCTTTTAGACCCAAAGTGCCACGTCCACGGAAATAGAGGGACTGACATGTCCATTCTGGTGAACAAGAACACCAAGGTCATCACCCAGGGTATGACCGGTGCCACCGGCACCTTCCACACCGAAACCGCGCTGGCCTATGGCACGCAGATGGTTGGCGGCGTCACGCCGGGCAAGGGCGGCACGAGCCATATCGGCCTGCCCATGTTCGATACCGTTGCCGAAGCCAAGGCGAAGACCGGCGCCGACGCCTCGGTCATCTATGTTCCGCCGCCGTTCGCGGCCGACTCGATCCTGGAAGCGATCGACGCCGAGATCCCGCTGATCGTCTGCATCACCGAAGGCATCCCGGTGCTCGACATGGTGAAGGTGAAGCGCGCCCTGTCGGGCAGCAAGTCGCGCCTGATCGGCCCGAACTGCCCCGGCCTGCTGACGCCGAACGAGTGCAAGATCGGCATCATGCCCGGCAACATCTTCTCGAAGGGTTCGGTCGGCGTCGTGTCGCGTTCGGGCACGCTCACCTACGAAGCGGTGTTCCAGACCACCAATGCGGGCCTGGGCCAGACCACTGCCGTCGGCATCGGCGGCGATCCGGTCAACGGCACCAACTTCATCGACGTGCTGGAACTGTTCCTGGCCGACGACGCCACCGAATCGATCATCATGATCGGTGAAATCGGCGGCGACGCGGAAGAGCAGGCTGCCCAGTTCCTGATCGACGAGGCGAAGAAGGGCCGCAAGAAGCCGATGGCCGGCTTCATCGCGGGCCGCACCGCGCCTCCGGGCCGCCGCATGGGCCATGCCGGCGCGATCGTGTCGGGCGGCAAGGGCGATGCCGAGAGCAAGATCGCGGCGATGGAAGCGGCCGGCATCAAGGTGGCCGCCAGCCCGTCCGAGCTGGGCACCACCCTGCTGGAAGTGCTGAAGGGCTGATCAGGCCGGAAAAAGGCGCCGGGCTGCACCCCGGCGCCTGTTACCCCGCTCCGCGACTGCACGCGGTCGGCATGGGACGTGAAAAATGGGCTACGAGAACCAGGAAGCTTTTGAAGGGGTCGGCGAAATCGAGCGCGGGCCGAGCTGGGCGCGCACCAACTGGCCGCCGATCGACACCGACGACCTGACCGGGGCGCTGGACCCCACGCAGATGCAGGTGGCCATGAAGGCCGCTGCGAAATCCGCGGGCAAGGCCGTTTCGGACGCCGACGCCGTCAGCGCCGCGGACGACGCCATCCGCGCCCAGATGCTGATCCGCACCTATCGCGTGCGCGGTCACCTGGCTGCCAATCTCGACCCGCTCGGCCTGACCCAGCGTGATCTGCCGGCGGATCTGACGCCCGAATATCACGGCCTCACGGACCTCGACAAGAAAATCTATCTCGGCGGATCGCTGGGCCTGCAATATGGCACGGTGCGCGAGATCGTGGCCATTTTGCGCGCCAATTATTGCGGCAATGTCGGCCTGGAATATATGCACATCGCCGATGTGGAGGAGCGCCGCTTCCTGCAGGAACGCATGGAAGGCAAGGACAAGGAAATCCACTTCACGCCCGAAGGCAAGCGGGCGATCCTGTCCAAGGTGATCCACGCCGAACAATATGAGAAGTTCCTGGGCCGCAAATATGTCGGCACCAAGCGCTTCGGCCTGGACGGCGGTGAATCGATGATCCCCGCGCTGGAGGCGATCATCAAATATGGCGGCGCGCAGGGCGTGCGCGAGATCGTGTACGGCATGGCCCATCGCGGCCGGCTGAACGTGCTCGCCAATGTGATGGCCAAGGGCTTCCGCGTCATTTTCCATGAATTTTCGGGCGGCACCGCGAACCCGGAGGATGTCGGCGGTTCGGGCGACGTCAAATATCACCTGGGCACCTCCACCGACCGCGAGTTCGACGGCATCAAGGTCCACATGTCGCTGGTCCCCAACCCGTCGCACCTTGAAACGGTCGACCCGGTGGTCCTGGGCAAGGTCCGCGCGCAGCAGACCTTCCGCGACGATCTGGCCAAGCATGAGCAGGTTCTGCCGGTGCTGATCCACGGCGACGCGGCCTTTGCCGGGCAGGGCATCGTCTGGGAATGCCTCGGCTTCTCGGGCGTGCCGGGCTACAATACCGGCGGCTGCATCCACTTCATCGTCAACAACCAGATCGGCTTTACCACCAGCCCGCAATTCTCGCGCGGCTCGCCCTATCCGAGCGATGTGGCGAAGGGCGTCCAGGCGCCGATCCTGCACGTCAATGGCGACGATCCGGAAGCGGTGACCTTCGCGTGCAAGCTGGCGATGGAATATCGCCAGACCTTCCACCGCGATATCGTCATCGACATGTGGTGCTATCGCCGCTTCGGCCATAATGAAGGCGACGAGCCGTCCTTCACCCAGCCGCAGATGTACGCCAAGATCCGCCAGCATCCGCCGGTCAGCGACGTCTATTCGGCGCGCCTGAAGGCCGAGGGCGTGGTCGACGATGATTTCGTCAACCAGGCCACAGGCGATTTCGTCAACCATCTGGAGGACGAGTTCGAGGCGGCCAAGAGCTACAAGCCCAACAAGGCCGACTGGTTCGCCGGCCGCTGGTCGGGCCTGCACAAGCCCGCCGATGCGGAAACCAGCCGCCAGAGCGTCGATTCCGCGATCAGCCAGAAGCTTTTCGACAGCCTGGGCAAGACGCTGACGACGATTCCGGAGGGGCTCGCCGTCCACAAGACGCTGAACCGCGTGATCGACGCCAAGGCGGAGATGTTCAAGACCGGCGAGAATTTCGACTGGGCGACCGGCGAGGCGCTGGCCTTCGGTTCGCTCCTGTCGGAAGGCTATGGCGTGCGCCTGTCGGGCCAGGATTCCGGGCGCGGCACCTTCAGCCAGCGCCATGCCGTCTGGACCGACCAGAATACGGAGAACAAATATATCCCGCTTTCGACCGTGCCGCACGGGCGGTTCGAGGTGCTGGATTCGCCGCTCTCCGAATATGGCGTGCTGGGCTTCGAATATGGCTTCGCGCTGGCCGATCCCAAGAGCCTGGTGCTCTGGGAAGCCCAGTTCGGCGACTTCGCCAACGGCGCGCAGATCATCTTCGACCAGTATATCGCCTCGTCGGAAACCAAGTGGCTGCGCTCCAACGGCCTGGTCTGCCTGCTGCCGCACGGCTATGAGGGGCAGGGTCCGGAACATAGTTCGGCCCGCCTGGAGCGTTACCTCCAGCTCTGCGCGGAGGGGAATATCCAGGTCGCGAACATCACGACCCCGGCCAATTATTTCCACGTCCTGCGCCGCCAGATGCTGCGGCCCTTCCGCAAGCCGCTGATCATCATGGCGCCCAAGTCGCTGCTGCGTCACAAGCTGGCGGTCAGCAAGGCTGAGGATTTCCTGGGCGAAACGCATTTCAAGCGTATCCTGTCGGACCCCAATGGCGCGGCCGACAAGGACACCCGCCGCCTCATCCTGTGCTCCGGCAAGGTCTTCTACGACCTGATGGAGGCCCGCGACGCGGCTGGCGACAACGACGTGCAGATCGTTCGCATCGAACAGATCTATCCGTTCGCGACCGAGGCCCTCGCCACGCGCATCTCGCGCATGACGAAGCTGGAGGAAGTGGTCTGGTGTCAGGAAGAACCGCGCAACAATGGCGCCTGGTTCTTCGTTGAGCCCTATATCGAGGAAGCGCTTGCCTCGGCCGGCAAGGCGCCGATGCGCGCCCGCTATGCCGGTCGCAAGGCTTCGGCGTCGCCCGCGACGGGCCTTGCCAAGCGCCATGTCGCCGAACAGGGCGCCCTCGTCGCCGATGCGCTGGGTCACAGCGTCCGTGAAGAAATCCGTCGCCAGAAGAAAGGCTGAACAAGCTCATGGCCACCGAAGTCAAAGTCCCCACGCTGGGCGAATCCGTTACCGAAGCAACCGTCGGCCAGTGGCTCAAGAAGCCCGGCGAAGCGGTGAAGGCCGATGAGCCCATCGTGTCCCTGGAAACCGACAAGGTCGCGGTCGACGTGCCCGCCCCGGTTGCGGGCGTGCTGGGCGATATCGTCGCCAAGGAAGGCGACACGGTCGAGGTCGGCGCGCTGCTGGCCTATGTGAATGCTGGCGCAGCCGCAGCGGCTGCTCCCGCCGCTGCGCCCGCCGCCAAGGCGGAAGCCGCTGCCCCCGCTCCGGCCGCTTCGGCGCCCGTGCCTTCGGCGCCTGTCGCTTCGGACGAGGAAGAGGGTGGCAACCTGACCCTTTCGCCCGCCGTGCGCCGCCTGGTGCTGGAACATGGCCTTGACCCCAGCAAGATCAAAGGCACCGGCAAGGATGGCCGCCTGACCAAGGACGACGTGCTGGCCGCCGTCGCCGCCGGCACGGCCAGGGCCGCCGCTTCGGCTCCGGCCGCCGCCGCGCCCGCGGTTACTTCGGTTTCGGGCCCAAGCCGCGCGCAGGAACGCGTCAAGATGACCCGCCTGCGCCAGACCGTCGCGAAGCGGCTGAAGGAAGCGCAGAACAACGCCGCGCTGCTCACCACCTACAATGACGTCGACATGACCAACGTCATCGAGGCGCGCGCGAAATACAAGGATCTGTTCGAGAAGAAGCACGGCGTTCGCCTGGGCTTCATGGGCTTCTTCACCAAGGCGGTCTGCATGGCGCTGCGGGACATTCCTGGCGTCAACGCGCAGATCGAGGGTGACGAGATCGTCTATAACGATTTCGCCGACATCTCGGTCGCCGTGTCCGCGCCGAACGGTTTGGTCGTGCCGGTGATCCGCAACGCGGAATCCCTCAGCGTTGCAGAGATCGAAAAGACCATCGGCAGCTTCGGCAAGAAGGCCAAGGAAGGCACGCTGACCATGGAAGACATGAAGGGCGGCACCTTCACCATCTCCAATGGCGGCGTGTTCGGTTCGCTGCTGTCCAGCCCGATCATCAATCCGCCGCAGTCGGCTGTGCTCGGCCTGCACCGGATCGAGGATCGCCCGGTCGTCCGCGACGGCCAGATCGTCATCCGTCCGATGATGTATCTCGCCCTCAGCTATGACCATCGCCTGATCGACGGTCGCGAGGCGGTGACCTTCCTCGTCGCGGTGAAGAACGCGATCGAGGATCCGACCCGCCTGCTGATCGACCTGTAAGATCGCTGGGCATGATCCGGTCGAACGGGATCGGATCATGCCCGGCCTGTCTTTTGTTTTCCGCATTTTCCCGGAGCGCGCAGATCATGCTCCCTGCTTCGAAAATGCCCTAGCCAGAGGATAAGACGATGGCTGAATTCGACTATGACGTTCTGGTAATCGGTGCCGGTCCCGGCGGCTATGTGGCGGCGATCCGCGCGGCGCAGCTGGGCCTCAAGACCGCCTGCGCCGAAAGCCGCGAGACGCTGGGCGGCACCTGCCTCAATGTCGGCTGCATCCCGTCCAAGGCGCTGCTGCATGCCTCCGAACTCTATGAGGAAGCGGCGAACGGCGCGCTCGCCAAGCTGGGCGTCAGGATCGACAAGATGAGCCTGGACCTCGACACCATGCAGGGCCAGCGCAAGGACGCGGTGAAGGGCCTGACCGGCGGCGTCGAATTCCTGTTCAAGAAGAACAAGGTCGACTGGCTGAAGGGCCTGGCGACCTTCACCGGCGCCAACACCGTGGAGGTGGCGGGCAAGACGGTGACGGCGAAGAATATCGTCATCGCCACCGGTTCGTCGGTCACCCCGCTTCCGGGCGTTCAGGTCGACAATGCGGGCGGCAGGATCGTCGATTCGACCGGCGCGCTGGAGCTGGACAAGGTTCCGGGCCATCTGGTCGTGGTCGGCGGCGGTGTCATCGGCCTGGAACTGGGTTCGGTGTGGCGGCGTGTCGGTGCCAAGGTCACGGTGGTCGAATATCTCGACCAGATCCTGCCCGGCATGGACGGCGAAGTCCGCAAGGAAGCGAACAAGATCTTCAAGAAGCAGGGCTTCGAATATAGGCTCGGCACCAAGGTCACGGGCGCGGAAGTCGGCAAGAAGGGCGTCACCCTGACCGTCGAACCCGCCGCCGGTGGCGCTGCCGAGAAGATCGAGGCCGACGTCGTCCTCGTGTCGATCGGTCGCCGTCCCAACACCGAAGGGCTGGGCCTCGACAAGATCGGTCTGGAACTGAACGCGCGGGGCCAGATCGAAACCGATCACGACTTCGCGACCAGGGTTCCGGGCGTCTGGGCGATCGGCGACGTCATTCCCGGCCCGATGCTCGCGCACAAGGCCGAGGATGAAGGCATTGCTGTGGCGGAGAATATCGCGGGCCTGACCGGCATCGTGAACCATGATGTGATCCCCTCGGTGGTCTACACCAAGCCCGAAATCGCGGGCGTGGGCCTCACCGAGGAAGCCGCCAGGGAAAAGGGCGCGATCAAGGTCGGCAAGTTCCCGATGCTGGCGAACAGCCGGGCCAAGACCAATCATGAGCCGGACGGCTTCGTGAAGATCATCGCCGACGCCGAAACCGACAAGGTGCTGGGCGTCTGGATCATCGCGACGGTCGCGGGCACGATGATCGCGCAGGCGGCGCAGGCGATGGAATTCGGCGCGTCCAGCGAGGATATCGCCTATACCTGCCACGCCCATCCCACGCATAGCGAAGCGATCAAGGAAGCGGCCATGGCGGTCACCGGCAAACCGATCCATATGTGACCGGCTCCCTGTCGGGCAACCCATGAGGAGGCCGCCTTTCGGGGCGGCCTTTTTCATGCGAGGGCCGGCACCGCAATGCACCGAAAACCGCTCTAGCCGCGAAAGGCGTGCGATCGCGGGTCGGGCGCGGGGGGTGCATCGGGCGTGGACAGCGCGCGCCTGACGCACAGCCGGTTGCGCCCGCGCGCCTTGGCTTCGTAGAGTGCCGCGTCGGCCCGCGCCATCGCCTCGTCGATCGACACGTCCCCACGCTGAAGGGTCGAAAGGCCAAAGCTGGCGGTCAACGGCCGGGCCAGGCCCAGATGATCGGCAACCTCCAGCGCAAGGCTTTCGCGAATATCATTGGCGATGCCCGCCGCCCGCGCCGCGTTCATGTCGGGCAGGAACAGCACGAACTCCTCGCCGCCGAAGCGCGCGGTGACGGCGCTGGGCGGCGCGAAGCGGGTCAGGATGCGGGCGAGCGCCACGATCACCCGATCGCCCAGCGCATGGCCATATTCATCGTTGACCGACTTGAAATGGTCGATGTCGCAGACGATCAGGCTGCCTTCCGCCGTTCCCCTGCGCGTGCGTTGCGCCAGCGCTTCATCGAAACCTCTACGGTTCAGCAGGCCGGACAGCGGATCGTGCAGCGCATCGCGTTGATAGCGGGCCAGAAGGTCCAGCATATTGGCCGCCAGAGCCGCGAGGGCAAGGAACAGGCCGAACACGCAGGCGAGCGCCTGCATCAGGAAGGCATAGGCGCTGTCCTGAAAATCGCCGCCGGACAGGGTCAGCGGAACGGTGCTGCCCCGGATCAGATTGTCGAGCGCCACCAGCGCGACGGCACTGAACAGGACGCGGTCGGCCCAGTTGCCGAGCCTGTCCTTGCCCGCGATCAGCGGCAGCGCGATCAGCAGGAAGCAGCCGAAATCGGATGAGATGAGTTCAAGCGGCAGATCGTCGAGGGCGATGGCGACGGCGCACAGCAGCAGCGACAGGCCCCAGATCGCCACGCGCACCGCCAGCAGCCAGGACGGCCGCCAGCGTTCCAGCAGCGCCTGGCTGAACAGCAGGAATCCGCTGGCGAACAGCAGGTCGGCCACGAACCCCCAGATCGCGCTCGGCAAGGCCGCGAAGGCGACGGGGATGGTAAAGCCGCCCGCGATGCAGAAGAAGGCGGCGCTCCAATATCCGGCCGCCCGCACGCGCCAGCTCCAGACGACGCCGAACACTATGCCGAAGCTGGCCATCATGATGGGCAGGAAGAAGGCGAAATTTTCCCCCACGCTGGTCTGCCTGTTCCTTCATTGACCGAAAAACATGCCGTTCAGAGCGGCATCCGCACCGAAACCGCCTATCGGCTCATCCTTAATAAACATTTCCGGATCGGATAAGATGTTGATCCGAAATGGATGTATCGCGCCCCCGAAACGATTTCCGCCAGAACGCGCCGCGTTCATTCGGCCGCAGGTCGCGCGCTCCCCTTTTGGGTTTCCTATCCTTCCAGGCGCAAAACGATGCTCTAAAAATCGGGCCGCCTCTTCTCCCGGAACGCCTGAACCCCCTCCTGGAAATCGGGGAGGGTGAAGGCATCGCGGAACAGGGCGAGCGTGGTCGGATCGTCATCGGCCTGACCGTCCAGGATCCGCCGGATGATCGCCTTGGACGATCGGATCGAATGTTGCGCATTGGCCGCCATCACCTTCGCCATGGCCTTCGCCGCATCGACTGGGTCGGCGGCGATCTCGTCGATCAGGCCGATGGCGAGCGCCTCGTCCGCGCCGTGCAAAGCCCCGGTGAACAGGATGCGCTTGGCCCGCGCCGGGCCGACCAGATCGACCAGCAGCCGGGTGTCGAACAGCGAATAGACGATGCCCAGCCGGGCCGGCGTGATGCCCAGCCGCGCCCTGGGTGACGCGATCCTCAGGTCGCAGGCGATGGCAAGGCCGCATCCGCCGCCGATCGCATCGCCGTCGATCGCCGCGATGACCGGCTTTTCGGCGTGCGCGAGCGCATATTGGGTCGACCGGATCGCCGCCTGATTGGCGATGCGCCACTCCTCCTCGCCAGCATGACCGGCAAATTCATGGATGTCCGCGCCCGCGCAGAACAGCCCCGGCGTGGCCGATGTCAGGATGAGCACGCGCACGGCGTCATCGGCCATGGCTTCCCCGACCAGCCGGGGCAGCAATTCCCACATCGCCTGCGCCATGGCATTATGCCGTCCGGCCCGGTCGATCAGCAGCGTGGCGACGGCGCCGTCGCGTTCCAGGCGCAGCGTCATGCGGGCCAGCGCGCCAGCAGCGGCACCAATTCGTCGAAATGGTGGATGATCGCGTCCGCCTCCAGCTTTTCCACCGGACCGTCGAGGAAGCCGAAGCTGACCGCGACGCTGGGGATGCCCGCGTTGCGCGCGCCGGCAATGTCGTTGATCGTATCGCCCAGGAAGATGGTGCGTCCGCCGCCCGCGCGCTCGATCATGGCGTGGATCGGCGCGGGATCGGGCTTGGCGATGCCGACCGTGTCGCCGCCCACGACGCTGGCGAAACGATCCGACAGGCCGATCTGGTGAAGCAGGGGAATGGTGAAGCGCTCCGCCTTGTTGGTGCAGATGGCAAGCTTCACGCCCGCCGCCTGCAGCGCATCCATGGCGGCGATCAGGCCGGGATAGGGCAGGGAATGGATGGCCAGGTTCTGCTCATAATAATCGAGCAGGATCGGGAGCAGGCGGGCCAGTGTCGCCTCGTCATAGCCTCCGGAAGCGTCGAGGGCGCGTTCCAGCATCGCCTTCGCGCCCTTGCCGATGAAGGGATGGATCGATTCGATGGGGAAGGGCGGGCGCCCGTCGGTCGCGATGGCGTAGTTGACGGCGGCGGCCAGGTCGCCGCTGGTGTCGAGCAGGGTGCCGTCAAGGTCGAAGCCGACGATATCGAAGGGGATGGATGCCATGACCGGCTCATGCCGCCTGCGCAGTGGCAATGGCAAGTCAAACATGGCAGAGAGCGCTCAGATTCCTGGCCTCTCTTGTGAAGGATGCCCCGTGACTGCCAGCCGTCCCCTCGCCGTCGTGATCCTTGCCGCCGGGCAGGGCACGCGCATGAAATCCGCCAAGCACAAGGTTCTGCACCCGATCGCGGGCCGGCCGATGCTGCTGCATCTGCTCGCCAGCGTGGCGGAACTGAAGCCGGAGCGGCAGGTCGTGGTCGTCGGCGCGGGCCGGGAGCAGGTGGAAAAGGCGGTCGAGGGCAGCGGCGCCGTCATCGCGGTGCAGGAACAGCAGCATGGCACCGGCCATGCCGTGGCGCAGGCGCATGATGCGCTGGCCGGATTCGCCGGGGACGTCCTCATCCTCTATGGCGACGTGCCGCTGGTGCGGACGGAAACCATGCGGGGCATGCTGGAGCGGCTGAATCGGGGCGACGAGCCGCGCGCCGTGGTGCTGGGCTTCCGGCCGGAGGATGCCGCCGCCTATGGCCGCATCATCTCCGACGGTCAGGGCGTGATCGGGAAGATGGTCGAATATAAGGACGCCGACGCGGAGGAGCGGGCGGTGACGCTGTGCAATTCGGGCTTGATGGCGGTGCGCTCGACCGACCTGTTCGTGCTGCTCGACCAGATCGGCAACGACAATGCGGCGGGCGAATATTATCTGCCCGACATCGTCATGCTGCCCGGCGCCCGGAGCGCGGTGATCGAGGCGGAGGCGTGGGAAGTGGCGGGCGTCAACAGCCGCGCGGAACTGGCCGGGGTGGAGGCCGTCTGGCAGGACCGCCGCCGGGCCGAGGCGATGCGCGACGGCGCGACGCTGATCGCGCCGGAAACGGTGTTCTTCGCCCATGACACGGTGCTGGGACGCGACGTGGTGATCGAACCGCATGTCGTCTTCGCCCCCGGCGTGACGGTGGCGGATGACGTGACGATCCATGCCTTCTCCCATCTGGAGGGTGCGGCGATCGGCAAGGGCGCGGAAATCGGCCCCTATGCCCGGCTGCGCCCCGGCGCGAAGATCGGCGTCAAGGCCAAGGTCGGCAATTTCGTCGAGGTCAAGAAGGCTGAGCTGGGCGAAGGCGCGAAGGCCAATCACCTTTCCTATATCGGCGACGCCAGCATAGGCGCGGGCGCCAATATCGGCGCGGGCACCATCACCTGCAATTATGACGGTTTCTTCAAATACAGGACGGAGATCGGCGCGGGCGCCTTCATCGGGTCGAACAGCGCCCTGGTCGCGCCCGTGAAGATCGGCGACGGCGCGATCGTCGCGGCGGGCAGCGTGGTCACGCGGGAGGTGGAGGCCGATGCGCTCTGCCTCGTCCGCCCGGCGCAGGAGGGCAAGCCCGGCTGGGCGGCGCGCTTCCGCGCCAGGATGCAGGCACGCAAAGCTGGTCAATGACGGATTTCGCATGACAGGCTTTCTGCGTCGGCGGCGCTGGCTGGCAGTGCTGCTGCTGATCCCGCTCCTTTCGTCGGCCTTCGTGCTGTGGCTGATGGCCAATGCGCGGGCGATGCCCGTCGTCCGCCATATGGAGATTGCCCTGCCTTTTCCGCCGGACGCGCCCCGCCGCCCGATGACGGTCGCGCTGCTGACCGACAGCCATTTGTCCGGCCCGGACAACAGCCCGGAGCGGATGGCGCGGATCGCCGCACTGGTGAACGGGCTGAAGCCGGACCTGATCGCGCTCGGCGGCGATTATATGGGCGATGACAAGGGCGGGGCGACCTATGATGCGGAACACAGCATCGCCCCCTTCGCGGCCCTGCGCGCGCCGCTGGGCGTGGTCGCGATACTCGGCAATCATGACGACCGCAAACATGCGATGATCGGCCGCCGCCAATGGCATCAGCTTTTCGCCCGCATCGGCATAGAGCTGCTCGACAATCAGGCGGTGCGGCGGGGGCCTCTCGCCGTGGGCGGCCTGCGCGACATCCATACCGGAAAGCCCGATATTCCCCGGACGCTCGCCGCGATGGAGGCGCTGGGCGGCGCGCCGGTGATGCTGTCGCACGGGCCGGACATATTCCCCATGCTGCCGGACCGGCCGATACTGACGCTGGTGGGCCACACGCATTGCGGGCAGGTGGCGTTGCCTTTCGCCGGAATCGTCTACGTGCCGTCCCGCTACAAGACGCGCTACGCCTGCGGCATCTACCGGGACGGCGCGAAAACCCTGGTGGTTTCGGCGGGGCTCGGCACCAGCGGCCTGCCGATCCGGATGCTCGCGCCGCCGGATGTCTGGCTGATTACAATTCATCCACGATAGGCCTTGCCCCTGTCGCGGTCGGCGGGAACATGGCATAGGCGTCTTCACTATTGATTTTCATGACATTGAGGCTCGACATCCATGTGCGGTATCATCGGAATCATCGGCAAGGACGACGTGGCGGAGCGGCTCGTCGAAGGTCTCAAGCGTCTCGAATATCGCGGTTATGACAGTGCCGGCGTCGCCACCGTCCATGAAGGCGCGATCGACCGGCGCCGCGCCGAGGGCAAGCTCGTCAATCTGGTGAAGGAACTGGAAAAGGCGCCGCTGCCCGGCACGACCGGCATCGCGCACACCCGCTGGGCGACCCATGGCGCGCCCACGACCAGCAACGCCCATCCCCACGCCACGAAGGAAGTGGCGCTGGTCCACAACGGCATCATCGAGAATTTCAAGCCGCTGCGCGAGGAACTGATGGCGCGGGGCCGCATCTTCGACAGCCAGACCGACACCGAGGTCGTCGCCCATCTGGTGAGCGAACTGGTGGAGCAGGGCGCCAGCCCCAAGGAGGCCGTCCAGCAGGTGCTGCCGCGCCTGCACGGCGCCTTCGCGCTGGCGATCCTGTTCCGCAGCCATCCCGACATTCTGATCGGCGCGCGGCTCGGCTCGCCGCTGGTGGTGGGCTATGGCGACGGGGAGACCTATCTGGGTTCCGACGCCCTGGCGCTGGCGCCGCTGACCCAGCGCATCGCCTATCTGGAGGAAGGCGACTGGGTCGTCATCACCCGCGACGGCGCGGAGATTTTCGACCGGGACAACAATCCCGTCGAGCGCCCCGTCACCATCTCCGGCGTGACCGGCGAACTGATCTCCAAGGGCAATCACCGTCACTATATGCTCAAGGAGATTTACGAGCAGCCGGTGGTCGTGGCGCAGACGCTGCGTTCCTATCTGCGCCGGATGGAGGATCAGGTGTCGCTGCCGATCCCCGATTTCGACCTGGGCGCGATCCGCCGCGTGACGATCGTGGCGTGCGGCACCAGCTATTATGCCGGGATGGTCGCCAAATATTGGTTCGAACAGTTCGCCCGCGTGCCCGTCGACATCGATGTGGCCAGCGAATTCCGTTATCGCGCCCCGGTGATGGAGGAGGGCGGCCTGATGATCGTCATCAGCCAGTCGGGCGAGACCGCCGACACGCTGGCTGCGCTGCGCCATGCCCGCGCCGAGGGGCAGAAGATCGCCGCCGTCGTCAATGTGCCCACCAGCACCATGGCGCGCGAGGCCGACCTGCTGCTGCCGACGCTGGCCGGGCCTGAAATCGGCGTGGCCTCGACCAAGGCCTTTACCTGCCAGCTGGCGGTGCTCGCCGCCTTCGCCGCCAATCTCGCCCGCGCCAAGGGACGGCTGGACGCGAAGGCCGAAAAGGAACTGGTGCGCCATCTGGCGGAGGCGCCCGCCGCGCTCAACGGCGCGCTCGCCTATGACGAATCGATCGAGGCGATGGCGCATCTGATCGCGGGCGCGCGCGACGTGCTCTATCTGGGGCGCGGGCCGGACTATCCGCTGGCGCTGGAAGGCGCGCTCAAGCTCAAGGAGATCAGCTATATCCATGCCGAGGGCTATGCCGCGGGCGAGATGAAGCATGGCCCGATCGCGTTGATCGACGACAAGGTGCCGGTGATCGTCCTGGCGCCCAGCGGGCCCTTGTTCGAAAAGACCGTCAGCAACATGCAGGAAGTGCAGGCGCGCGGCGGCAAGGTGGTGCTGATCTCCGACTATGACGGGGTGCAGGCGGCCGGTGAAGGCTGCATGGCGACCATCACCATGCCCAAGGTCCATCCGCTGATCGCGCCGATGGTCTATGCCGTGCCGGTGCAGTTGCTGGCCTATCATGTCGCCGTCGCCAAGGGCACCGACGTCGACCAGCCCAGGAACCTCGCCAAGTCCGTCACGGTCGAGTGACGGGCTTCGGGCCGCCGCTCGGCAGCCCGGTCACCGCGCCGTCTCTTCTCCCTGCGCCGCCAGCGGCTCGAGCCGCAGCGCCGCCGCCAGGTCTGGCCAGTGCGCGGCATCCGCCACGCCGGATGCCGCGGCCTGCATCGCCCGATAGCGCGCCAGGATCGTCCCGCCGAATTCGGTAAGCCGCGCGCCCTCGCTGGACGTGATCACCAGCGGCTGCACCCAGCAGCGGTTCATCACGTCCACGAGCATCCAGCAGCGCCGGTAGCTCATCTTCAGCTTGCGCCCCGCCGCGGAAATGGAACCTTCACTGGCGATCGCATCCAGCAGGTCGGCCTTGCCCGGTCCCATGGCGATTTCCTCGCCGCAATAAATCTGGATCTTGATCTTCAGCACTGGCCCGCTCATGCCGCCGCTTATGCCACGGCGACCGCTGCGGGCCAATGCAGCATGGCGGTTCAGCCCGCCCGGCGCTCCAGCACCGCCCCGATCATGCTGCGCCAGACCGCCACGTCGCCCGCCTGGGCCATCTCCGCATCGGGTTCGCGCAGCGTGTGCAGGATCGCATAGGCATCGTCGACATGGTTCTTCCAGCTGGCATCGACTGCGCTCGCCGCGTGCGGGTCATCGCCTTCGCCATTCAGGCTGAGCTGGCGCCCGGCCAGCACGCGGGCAATGCGTTCGATCGCGGGAGTGGCGGAAGTCGGCATAGGCTATAGCTCCTCTCACCTGCGGGCAGGCGGCCCTCAAGCCGCTGTCCGCCCCCGATCATATCATGATTCGCCAGCCCGTCTATTCAGTCCTCATCCTCCTTGAAACCGGAAGAGGGCACGGGATCGCCATGGTCGCCCGGTTTGGTCGCGGCCGGCGGATCGGAAGCATCCATCGAATCCTTCAGCCCTTCCTCCAGCTTCTCCTCCTGCGTCACGGCATGGTCCTGCGCATCGGTCGGGCGCTTGTCGTTCACTTCCTCGCGGCTGTTGGGCCGGATATCGGTCTTGTCGTTCATCTCGCTCTCCTTTTCATCGGACAACGGGCGGCACGGGGGGCGGGTTCCGGGACCGGCGCCTGATCGACCAACCCTGATCGACCAACATCGCAAAGCCTTCGACCAGCATCGCCGCCAAGGGGCGACAGGGCGCCGTCCATGCCCTAGACTGAACGCATGGACATAAGAAATGAAGACGGCGAGCCAGGTGTGCCGCCGACGGTCGCGCTCTATTCGATACTCGGCTTCTGGTTCTTCTATGCGGTGCTGATCACGCTGCGCGCCTCGATCATGGGGTTCGAGGCGCAGGGGGCGATGGCCGCGCGCCGGGCGGTGGTGACGGTGATCGGCATCGTGGTCACATGGGTCTTCTATCTCTGCCTGCGCCGTTTCGACCGCAAGCCGCTGATCGGCCGCATCGGTGCCGCCTTCACCCTCGCCATTCCCTTCGCGCTGGCGACGGCGGCGGCCAATTTCTACGTCTTCAACATCTACGACCCGGCATCCCTCTTCCCCGACGCCGACTATCAGAAATATGCCAGCGAACAGGGTTTCGCCCTGATGCAGATCGTCGAGGACGCGATCAGCCGCTATTTCTTCCTCGCCGCCTGGGCCAGCCTCTATCTGGCCCTCAGCTATGCCAGCGAGGCGCATCGCGTCGAACGCCGCGCCGACCGGCTGGAACGCGCCGCGCAGCAGGCGGAACTGCGTTCGCTGCGCTATCAGGTGAACCCGCATTTCCTGTTCAACACGCTCAATTCCCTGTCCTCGCTGGTGATGAAGGACCGGCGCGACGAAGCGGAGCAGATGATCCTTTCCCTCTCCAACTTCTACCGCACCAGCCTGACCGGCGATCCGCTGGACGATGTGTCGCTGGAGGAGGAGGTGCATCTCCAGAAACTCTATCTGGATATAGAGGCGGTCCGCTTCCCCGATCGCCTGTCCACCAGCGTCCAGATACCCGACCGGCTGCTCAATGCCTGCGTGCCCGGCCTGATCCTGCAACCGCTGGTCGAAAATGCGATCAAATATGGCGTGTCGCGCACCTCGAAGCCGGTGACGATCATCATCGCCGCGCAGGAGGAGGATGGGCTGCTCCACCTCAGCGTCAGCGACAATGGCAACCAGCCGCCCAAGGGTTCCGACGCGGGCAGCGGCATCGGGCTCGCCAATGTGCGCGACCGCCTGACCGCCCGTTTCGGCGACCAGGGCCGGATCGACTACGGCCCGCGCCCCGGCGGGGGTTTCGCCGTGCGCCTCACCCTGCCCATCATCCGGCGGAGCTGCTGAATGACCATCCGCACCCTGATCGTCGACGATGAGCCCCTGGCGGTCGAACGGCTCCAGATGCTGTGCGCCCGCGAGCCGCGCATCGCCCTGGTCGGCACCGCCAGCGACGGCGAAGCGGCGCTGCGGCTGATCGAAGGGCTGGAGCCGGACCTGGTCATGCTCGACATCGCCATGCCCCTGCTCGACGGCATCGGGGTGGCGCGGGCGACCTCGCGCATGGGCATCTGTCCGGCGGTGATCTTCGTGACCGCGTTCGAGGGTTTCGCGGTCGAGGCGTTCGATCTCGCGGCGGTCGACTATCTGCTGAAACCGGTGGCGCATGAGCGCCTCTCCCGCGCCATCGACCGGGTCGAACAGGCGCTGGGCAGCCGCGCCCCGTCAGCCGCCACGACGGCCCAGCCGGCATCCGAATGGGCGGAGGAATTCTGGGTTCCCCACCGGTCGGAGCTGATCCGCATCGGCGCCGCGCAGATCGACCGGATCGAGGCGGAGCGCGACTATATGCGCCTGCATGTCGGCCAGAACAGCTATTTGCTGCACCAGACGATCAGTTCGCTGGAAAACCGGCTCGACCCGCAGCAGTTCGTACGCCTGCACCGTTCCCATATCGTGCGGCGCGGCCATATCGCCCGGCTGCGCCATGACGGCAGCGGCGTCTGGTCGGCCTGCCTGACCGACGACACCGAAATCCGCATCGGCCGCACCTATCTGGCCAACGCCCGCGCCCTGGCGGGCCGCTGACCCATCGATATCGACCGGGGAGCATGCCCCGGAACCCTTGCGGATGGGCGGGGGGCGGGTGAAGGCCCATCCAGCGGAATGAGGCTATATACGAATATATATAGCGAATCGCCTGGATCGCGTGTACCCCGCCCCGAAATCGAAAGGGGGCTTTGGATGAAAACGGGTTCGCGTGGCTTGCTGGCGGCCATTCTTGTTCCGGCGGCGTTTCCGTCCGTCGTCATGGCGCAGGCGCCTGCCGCCACGGATAATGGAGAGGGGCCGATCATCGTCACCGCGCGGCTGCGGGAGGAGGATGCGCAGAAGGTTCCGGCGTCGCTCAACGTCGTGGGCGGGGAGGATTTGCGGCGGACCTATACGGTCAACATCAATCAACTGAGCCAGCTGGTGCCGGCGCTCAACTATAGTTCGGCCAATCCGCGCAACACCGCCTTCACCATTCGCGGGCTGGGATCGAGCGTCGTCGCCGTCAGCCAGGCCAATGACGGGCTGGAGCCGGGCGTCGGCTTCTATGTCGACGGCGTCTATCATGCGCGGGCGGCGACGGCGGCGTTCGACTTCACCGACATCGATCGGGTCGAGGTCTTGCGCGGGCCGCAGGGCACGTTGTTCGGCAAGAACACGACCGCGGGCGCGATCAGCATCACCAGCAGGAAGCCTGCCTTCGATTGGGGCGGGGAGGGCGAACTGTCCTACGGCAGCCGGAATTTCGTGCAGGCGAAGGCGGCGTTGACCGGGCCGATCGCCGGGGATGTGCTGGCCTTCCGCCTGTCCGGCTCGGTGACGCGGCAGGATGGCTATATCTGGAACGTCGCGCGGCAGGAGCATCAGAACAACATCCATAATGACGCGATCCGGGGACAATTGCTGTTCCAGCCCAGCCCGGATTTCTCGCTGCGGCTGATCGGCGACTGGTCCAACTTCAGCAATAATTGCTGCGCGCAGGTCTTTGTGCGGGTGGCGCCGACGCTCAAGCCCGCCGCGCAGCGCTACGCCGCACTCGCCGCCAATGCGCCCGGCGGCGCCTATGCGCCCCCCAGCACCAATCCCTACGACCGCGTGACCGACAACGACGCGCCGCTGGGCGTCGACACCAACGAGGGCGGGGTTTCGGCGACGGCCGAATGGAAGCTGGGCGGAACCATGCTGACCTCGATCAGCGCCTGGCGCTTCTGGAACTGGGACGCGGCCAACGACCGCGACTATACCGGGCTGCACATCCAGACGACGCAGCATATCCCGTCGCGGCAGGACCAGTTCAGCCAGGAATTCCGCATCGGCTCCAACACGCCGGGACCGATCGAATATGTGGCGGGGCTATATTATTTCCACCAGAAGATCGTCGGCCATCCCATCAGCATCTACGGGCCGTTGGCGACCTACTGGCTGCTGCCCGCCAGCCCCACCCGGACGTCCGCGCTGCTCGACGGCTATCAGACCGACGGGCGAACCGATTTCAGGTCGGAAAGCTACGGCATTTTCGGCGAAGTGACCTGGCGGCCGGTGGAACGGCTCGCGCTGACGGGCGGCCTCCGCTACACCTATGAGGAGAAGGACGGCGTCTACGACGTGCGGACCTTTGGCGGGGTGGCGCCCACCGCGGCGCTGCAGGCGGACCAGCAATCGATCCTGCGGGCGCAAAGCTACAGCGCGCATGACGGCGATGGCAGCGCGTCGGGCCGGATCAATCTCGCCTACGACCTGACCGATGGGATCATGGCCTATGCCAGCTCCGCGAAGGGGCAGAAGTCGGGCGGCATCAACATGTCGGGCCTGCCGGTCAACGGGTCGGGGCAGGCGGTGCTGACCACCGCGGTCGTCCGGCCGGAAACGAACACCACCTGGGAAGCGGGCTTCAAGACGCGGCTGCTGGGCGATGCACTGACCTTCGACGTCGATGCCTATCATATCGATGTGAAGGATTTTCAGGCCAATATCGTCGACAACAGCGCGACCGTGGCCTTGCGCAGCTATCTTGCCAACATTCCCAAGGTGACGGTGAAGGGCGTCGAGTTCGAGGCGGCGGCGCGCCTGGGCGCGCGGCTGACGCTGCGGGCGTCGGGCGCCTATTCGGACGGCAAATATGCCAGCTATCCCAAGGGCCCCTGCCCGATCGAGCGGACCGGCACCGGCACGGCGCAATGCGACCTGTCGGGACAAGGGCTGCCGGGGCTGCCCAAATGGGTCGGCTCTGCGGGCGGCGAATATCATCTGCCGCTGGCGCTGGGGTCGCAGGACGGCGAGTTCGTGCTGCGCGCCGACGCCGTCACGCGCACCCGCATTTTCGGGGACGCCATCGGGTCGGCCTACACCATCATCAGCGGCTATACGCTGGTCAACGGCAGCCTCGGTTATCGCACGCCCCGCTGGGAAGTGGCGGTGTTCGCGCGCAACCTGCTGAACAAGGACTATATGCAGAATGTGACCGTGCAGGCGGGCAACAGCGGACTGATCGTCGGCACGCCCAGCGAACCGCGCACCATCGGCGTCACGCTGCGCACGCAATGGGGCGGCTGACGCGGCTTTCGGGGATGCGCCGCATAACCATTTGGCGCATTCACAAAAATTACATGTTGCACCGCACAAAGAAACATGATTCCTTGTGCATGTCGGCAGGTCCGGCGCTTAATCTTGTAGAAACCATATTGGGCGCATGATCTGCTTACGACTTGAAGTCGGAGGGCATGAGCATGGGCACGAGTGCAAGACCTGCGGACGGAGCCATCACCCTGGCGGAATTGCGTGAATTCGCCAGCTTCCCGGCCGCTACGCAACGCTATATCCGAAGATCGCTGGATATCGGCCTTCACCGGCGCGATGCGATGAAGCTGTGGTCGCGCGACATGGTGGAGGAAGCCAGCATCCGCGCGCAGGCACGGATCTACGGGCGGCTGGAGGAAATCAAGGCGATGGTCCCCGACGATAGCGGCCTCGACCAGATGGAGCCGTTCATGGCGCCGCTGGTGACGGTGTCGGCCTTCGATCTCGGCCAGGACCGGCTGGGCAGTTTCTCGGCCTATCGCTTTCTCTACGAGCGGCTGCTGGGGGCAGGGGCGCGGCCGTGGCTGCCGGGCGCCTTCTGCGCTGCGGCCAGCCTGCCGCATCTCCATCCGGAAAAGCGCCGGTCGCTGCTCCAGTCGATCAGCGAAGCGGCGGCGACCGCCGTCGGCTGGTCGAACCGGGAGCCGACCTTCTATCCCGAATGGGTCGAGAAGGTGGATCTGAGCAAGGCGAACTGAGCGTCCCGTCCGCGTCCGTCCGGGGGGAGGGGCGCGGCAGAGATGCCGGATCATCACGGCGCGGCGGGCACCGGCTCGCCGCGCCGTTGCCTTTTTCCAGGGACAGGTTTTTCAGGGGCAGGTTTTTCAGGAACAGGCGAGGCATAAAAATCAGCCCCGGCGCAAGGGAACGCCGGGGCCGTCAAGAAGGTGTCCCGGCTCAAGGGGGGAGGGAGCACCGGGACAGTTGTAAAATAGGAAGCCTCAATTCAGTTTCAAGATGCTACGATCCGCATTTGCCGCCTCCGGTCCCCGCAACCGGGATCGAAGGCGTCCAGAAATCCAGAGGCCGTTCAGCCTTCGAAGCGTCCATGCGTGGAAAGCGGTGGATCGGCTGCGGGAGCGCCATCCCTGGCGCGGCTTCACCGGTGCGCCGCATGGGGTCAGCGGGACGATCAACGCCGCAGCCTGGCCAACTCCGCTATATGTTCCGGCCCGATGCCGCAGCAGCCGCCGATCACCGACGCACCTTCGGCCTGCCAGGCCGCGGCAAAGGCGGAATAGCCCGCCGGGCTGAGGTCCGCGCGGATGTCGTCCAGGCCGGAATTCGCCTCGGCGTCGGCCGTCATCGGGGGGAAGGCGTTGGCGTAGACGCCAATTCGCGCATCGTCGCCCAGCACGAGGCGGGCGGCCCTCACGGCAGCGGCCATGACCTCGGGCTGGCTGCAATTGAACAGCAGCGCCTCCGCCCCCAGGGCGCGGGCTTCCTCCGCCGCGCCGGTCACGCTTTCGCCGGAACGCAGGCGGGCGGGCCCATCAGCTATCTCGTCTTCCAGCGTGAAACTGAGCCAGAGCGGCTTGGCCGTTTCCGCGACCAGTTCCGCCACCAGCCGGGCTTCGGCCACCGCCGAAAGCGTTTCCGCCTGCCAATGGTCGACATGGGGCTCCAGCGCTTCCACCAGGACCGCCAGCACCGACCGCGCCTGATCCAGATCGATCAGGTCCGGGCGGTAGGAACCGCAGACGGGCGGCAGCGAACCGGCCACGCGCACCCTTCGCCCCGCGCCGTCCGCCACCTCGCGCGCCAATCGTCCCGCCAATCGCGCCAATTCCAGGCCCCGTGCGGAAAAACATTCATGGCCGATATGAAAGGGCACCACCGCATAGGAGTTGGTGGTGATGACATCGGCCCCGGCGGCAACATAGGCCTGATGCACTCGGCTGACATATTCGGGCGCTTCGATCAGCGACAGGGCCGACCATTCAGGCTGCCGGAAGGGCGCACCGATACGCGCCAATTCGCGGCCGGTACCGCCATCGAGGATCAACAAAGGGGGGCTCACAACTTCACTCCGGGAGGGTGCAATGAATGGGTCGGGACCCTTTTGGTAGCGAAAGGCCCCTGCGCGAATACCGCCTGTAAAGGGGATTCCGGTGGATCGAAACCCGAATTCGGCGTCGAGCCTGGCCGGTTGCCTCGCATGATCCCGTTTGCAGACTTGGGTTCATGATCTAAGCTGCCCATGACGATCCAAGGGAGGACGCAAGTGGCGGGGTCCAGCGATGATCTGCAGCATGATCGGTCCACCATCTGGCCAAGAGCGGCGACGGGGTTCTTCCTCTACTTCGCAGCCGCCCTGTCGCTGATGCATCTGCTCCGGCCGGATTATACGATCGTCGATCATATGATCAGCGATTATGCGGTCGGACGGTTCGGCTGGATCATGACGAGCGCCTTTGTCTCTCTGGCCACAGGTTGCCTGGCGCTCGCGATCGGGCTGTTCCGGGATGGGCCGGCATCATGGCCGGGCCGGATCGGCGCGGCGCTTCTGGTCGTCGCGTTCGCGGGCCTCATCGTGACCGCACTTTATCCGACCGACCTCGAAACCGCGCCATCGACGCGGACGGGGGATATTCACGCGATAAGCTTCCTGGTGAATATCGTCAGCGTCCTGCTTTCCACCCTGTGTCTGGCGTTGAGCTATGCGCTGGAGCCCCGCTGGCGCGCGCATCGAAGCGCCGCGCTGGCTTTGGCCGGGCTTTTGCTGGCCGCGTTCGTCGCCCAGTATCTGACGCTGCACAGGGGCGCACCCTATGGCATAACCAACCGGCTGTTCGTCGCTGTGCTGATCGCCTGGCTCCTGTCGAACGGCCTCTGGCTCCAGTCATCCATGATCCGGAGCCGCCAGCGCGATCCGGCATGAAATAAGGGCTTTTCATCGGCCTGCGCCGCAAAGCCGCCCGGCCGGTCTCCGCCCGCCATCGCCCTTTTCCGGATTGCAAATACCCCGGCGCGGCCGTCGCCCGGCTTTTGCCGTTGTTGACCCCGCCCTCCCGAACTATGGTAGCGCTACCTGACTCCGGACCGAAGGACATCGCCGGAGCGAACGGCAAAGCAGGCCGGCACAGGATGATGAAGGGAGGACGAGCTGAAATGACTTCCATCCTGGCGCGGCGCCCGCCTGCCGAGGGGCACCATGCGAATGATACCGGCGGTCGTCTCTGTCGGCTTTTCGGCGCTCTCCTGCTCATCGCCCTGCCGCCGGTTCCGGTTCTGGCCCGGCATGCGGAGCCGTCGCCACCGGCACTGCTTTCGCGGCAGATGCGGACCCGGCTGAATTTCAACGCTGGCTGGCGCTTCATATTGGCGGATGTCACGGGTGCCCAGGCCCCCGGCTACGACGATGCGGGATGGCAATCGGTCGGCTTGCCGCACAGCTTCAGCCTGCCCTATTTCCAGTCGCCCTCCTTCCCGGTCGGCTATGGCTGGTATCGCAAGAGCTTCGATCTCCCGGCGCTGCCCGCCGGTCGCAGCCTCTCGCTGGAGTTCGAGGGAGCGTTCCAGGATGCGGAGGTCTTCGTGAACGGCGTGCGGCTGGCGCGACATCGTGGCGGCTATACCGGCTTCCCCGTCGATATCACGAAGGCTGTCCGGCCGGGGCGCAATGTCGTCGCCGTGCGGGTGAACAATCGCTGGGACGCGACGCTGGCGCCGCGGGCGGGCGAGCATCTGTTCAGCGGCGGCCTCTATCGCGACCTGTGGCTGGTCGCGACCGATGCGGTGCATGTCCCCTGGACCGGCACGTTCGTGACGACGCCCGAACTTTCGGATGCCTCGGGCAAGGTCGAGGCGGCGACCGAAGTCCGCAATGACGGCGCGGCATTGGCGCTGGTGACGGTGCGGACGCATATCGTCGACGATCGCGGCCGGACCGTCGCCACTCTGCCCGACAGCCGCCTCTCCGTGCCGCCCGGCAGGACGGTCAACGCCGTGCAGCGGTCTGCCGCCATTGCCCGTCCGCGCCTGTGGAGCCCGGAAACGCCCGTCCTCTACCGGGCTATCACCCGCCTGATCGTCGGCGGCAGGGAAAGGGACCGTTACGAGACATTTTTCGGCTTCCGGTGGTTCGAATGGACGGCGGACCGGGGCTTCTTCCTCAACGGCAGGCATCGCTACTTCCGGGGTGCCAACGCCCATCAGGACCAGGCGGGGTGGGGCGATGCCGTCACCAACCGCGCGATCGAGCGCGACGTGCGGATGCTGAAAGATGCGGGGTTCGACTTCATTCGCGGCTCGCACTATCCGCACGATCCGCATTTCGCCGAGACGGCCGACCGGGTCGGCATGCTGTTCCTTTCCGAGGCGCCCTTCTGGGGTACGGCGGGCTTCAAAAGCCCCTGGGCGGCTTCGGCCTATCCGGTCGAGCCGGAGCATCGCGCCGCCTTCGACGCCAGCGTCAGGCAACAGCTTGCCGAGATGATCCGCATCAACCGCAACAGCCCGTCCATCATCGCCTGGAGCATGGACAATGAGGTGTTCTTCACTTCGGGCGGGACGCTGCCCGAAGTGCGGCGGTTATTGAAGGAGGAGGTCGCGCTGGCAAGGGCGCTCGATCCGTCGCGTCCGGCCGCGGTCAGTGGAGCGCAGCGCGGCGATCTCGACAGGATCGGCGACATCGCCGGCTACAATGGCGATGGCGCCAGGCTTTTCCCCGATCCCGGCATAGCCAATTTCGTCGCGGAATATGGATCGACCGCCGCCGACCGTCCGGGCAGGTTCGAGCCGGGCTGGGGCGACCTGCCCGGGACGCCGGGCGCGGACCCCGCCGTGCCGGGATCGTGGCGCCTGCCCTGGCGTTCGGGCGAGGCGATCTGGGCGGGTTTCGACCATGGCTCCATTGCCGGGCGGCAGTTCGGCTCGATGGGCATCGTCGATTATTTCCGCCTGCCCAAGCGGCAGTGGTACTGGTATCGCCAGGCCTATCGCGGCATCGCGCCGCCGGCATGGCCCCGGCCGGGGACGCCCGCCGCACTCCGGCTCGGCTCCAGCGCGCCGGTGATCGCGCGGGCGGACGGAACCGATGACGTGCAGCTCGTCGTCACTGTGGTCGACGCGGCGGGCAGGCCGCTCAGCAACAGTCCACCGGTACGGCTGACGATCGAGTCCGGTCCGGGGGAATTGCCAACCGGCCGCACGATCGATTTCGCGCCCGACGGCGATATCGCCATTCGGGATGGCCAGGCCGCGATCGCGATGCGGAGCTGGCAGAAAGGCACCAGTCGCATCCGTGCGAGCTCGCCGGGTCTGCGCGACGCCGTGATCGCGGTGCGCACGCTGGACGGCCCGGCTTTCGTGCCTGGCAAGACGGCGTTGGCCGCCGACCGTCCCTACAGGCCGCCCAGCCTTGGCGATGCCGGCGCTGCCGGGGAACAGACGGTACAGCGCTTCGGCACCGACAACCCCACCGATGCCAGTTCGGCCCAGCCGGGCCATCCCTCGCGCCTGGGCAATGATGGCGACCCTGCGACCTTCTGGCTGGCGCGGGACGACGACCCGCAGCCCTGGCTGCAGATCGACCTGGAGCGCTTCGTCGAGGTGCGCAAGCTGCGCATTCTCTTCCCGCAGGCCGGAACCCATGGCTTCGTCGCCGAGATGCAGGATGCCGACGGCCGGTGGCAAAGGCTCGCGGCGCAGGAGGATTGCCCCGGCCCGCTTTGCGAAATCGACACCCGGCCGGTGCGCGGGCGCATAGTGAGATTGCGTCTGATGGAGCCGGGCGGGCGCGGAGGGATTGCGGATATGTCCGTCATGGGTGCGTTGCGGGCGGATTAGATTGCCGCCCGATTGCCGCCGCAACGACCTTTCCTCGCTCCCCTGCGCCTATCTGCGCCTCCAGCGGAAATACCAGACCTTAGCAGTGAATCCTCCATATCATGTTGATATAAAATCAGAGTATGTCGTTTCTCTGCATCCATTTTTGGATAAAGTAAGCACCGGGTAATCACCGGAATGAGCCACAATTCGGACGCTCTTGGAGGTGCCGAGGTGGGATAGACAGATTTGCTGCATGGCTCGCTTCTATGTCACTTGACCGCTCGCAACCACAAGGGCGGCCGTCGTTTTGCAGCTAGGATATCCGGCGCGCGCCGGCATCATTCACTGCCGATGACCTTCAATCGCATAGCGCGGGTTTCCAGAAGATAAGTCTCGACCCCAGCGAGCAGATGCAAGCCCTCTTCACCGATGGCCTTTCGCGAAAGGCCGGGCTGGACGATACGGACGTCGAACTCGAAGCGATGGTCCTGCCAGCCAACCTTCAGTTTCTTGATCCCGGCGGCCGAACCCCGCTCGATCCTCGAGCTATCACCGCGATCCCGTCGCATCTTTTCGCGCCTCAGCATGTGCTGGAGCATACGGCCGGGCCGATCTCGCCACCGGGCCGACTTCTGCGCCTGGCCGCACACTTCATAGAGGTCGCCAAGCCTTGCCCCCGGAGTATCGGCCCCTGAGTATTTGCAGTGGTACAAGGTCACGGACACCACGCTGTCTGTGATCCGCAACGCCACCACGTCTGCGATCTCGCCCTTGCCGTCGTCGTCGAAGATGACGTCATATGGATCAGGGTCGGCCAAGAGCATCTCGATGACGCTACGCTGGACAGAGTCCGCACGTTTTCCGGTGCCTTGCGATTCCACTCGGATGTTGGCCTTCGACCAGTCCCAGACCTCGATTCGCTCAGCCGGATAGGGTTCGATCGTCTCGCCCTCGGGCAAGGTGTAGAGATGACTGTAGATGAGCAGCGAGCCATCGCCGAAATCGATCTGGGGCGAGTCCTCGCCGAAGGATTCCGAGAGGGTCTGAACCTTGCCACCGACCTTGATAGTGGCCTTGGGGCCGGCGCGCTGAGGATAGCGGGCATGTCCGTCGCTGAAGACAATCTCGAACTCGGCTGAATGGTCATCGCTGCGCACGGCGAAGCGCAGCGGTCCGGTACGGGCGTTATCGAGCAGCTCGATGTCACATTCGGCAAACGTGACTGCCTCATCACCAAACGAGATCTCGATCCTCTCCTCGATCTGCGTGATCAACGTCTCTGGCCAATGGATTGCGACGGGTGGCACGTCCGGTCGCTGGCTGATCTGGCGTGGGCGCATCGCGCTTTTGAACACGCCGTCGGTGGTGATACTGGGATCGTTCACCGTGCGGCCGACATCCTGGCACCAGTCCATCCAGTCGGTCAGATCATGAACCTTCGCGCTCGACCAGAATTTGCCCTTTGCCGAACAGCCGCGCGAGGCGGGCATACCGTCGAGGAAGCCGGTCGCGAAGATGTTGTTCTTGATACGCGACTGGGATTTGGCGCTGTCGAGGCCATCCGCCACGTCCACGCCCATATACATCGAATAGCGCACCCCGCGCCCCTGATGATGGGTAAGGCCCAAATTGCGTAGGATGAGGCGCTTGAAACCGTGCAGGCTGCGAAACACTTCCTCGCCTTCGACGCGGCGCGTCGTATCGCCGCAGACCGCTTTGGCGAGCCGGTCGAATGGCCCCTTGGCCGAACTGCTGATGTAGAGAAGGCCAGTGGTCTGATCCCAGTGCATCATATGCAGATCCCAGGTGACATTGACCGCCTGTTGGGCCGAGGTCCAGCGGGCCTGCTCCTCGGCGCGGGTGACGAATATCGCGACCCGCTTATGCTGATTGAGCTTCATGCCGAGATAGGTGCCGGGGTTATAGAGTTCCTCGGTGGCGAAGGGATCCCACGCTTCGCATGATGTCCGGTAGAGCACCGCGTTCATCTTCGGCTCAAGGGTTTGAAGCGGGATGTCGCTCAGGTCGCCGGAGAACCCCTTGAACATCTCGGCGCGGCGCACCTGGCGTTCGATCTTGGCGGAGCTGAGCGCCTCGACCAGCGCATTCCAGTCGGCGTCCTCGGCATATAGCTTGGCCAGCGACCGATCGACATCATCGACGCCAGTGTTGGCGATCACGGTGGCGTCACCAAGGGTGGGATCCTGGCGCGTAAAGCGGCCGACGAACTGGATCGTGACGGCAACGCTTTTGTGATGATCATGAAGGGCCGCGATCTTCAGCTCGGGCAAATCGAAGCCTTCGCCCAGCATATCGACGCAAACGATGATCCTGCTCTCGAAGCTGCGCAGCGCCGCCAGATTGGTGCGTCGTTCCTTTAGAGATTGCTGGCTGTGGACGATCACAGGTCGATAGTTGGGATAGGCGGCCGCGTAGAGGTTGTGGAGCTGCTTGGCTCGCTCGATCGTGTTGCAGCGGGCCATCGCCAGATGGTTGAGGCCTGCTTTCAGATCGGAGGCAAGCACGTCGCCAAGCTTATCGATGATGGCTTGGTCAGCATCGGGTTGGTCGAGACCGAACACAGCCTCGAAGCGGATTGGCTTGAAATAGCCCTCCGCCTGCGCCTTCCTCAGCGGATAGGTGTAGATGAACTCGCCATCGACGCGGCCACCGTCCTCGCGAAACGGGGTGGCGGTGAACTGAACGACCGGGATGGGCGGATTGCGTTCGACGAAGAGGCCGCGAAAGGCCTTCCAAGTTCGCGCCCCGATATGATGCGCCTCGTCGATGAACAGCGCGGAAGAGCGCTCGGCCATATGATCCTGCACCGACGCCTCCGCGCGCCCGGCAATGTGCATGGTAGTAACGACGACGTTGGCGCTGTCGAAGATCTGATCGACCTCGGCGATTGATGCAGGGATATGCGCGAGCCGCATCACGACGGGAAATTGCGCTTTCTCATCGAGGCAGGCTTGCCTCTTTAGTACGCCGAACGTCTCGAACTTGGCGGCGATCTGTTCGCGCAGCGCATCGGTCGGGACAACAACCAACAAACGGTCGAAGCGCTGGCGGGCGTTCAGCGCCAGCATAGTCTCGGTTTTGCCCGTGCCCGTCGGCATGACGATGGTCGCGGGGTCGGTTGACCGGGTGGCATGGGCGAGCGCTGCGTGAAGCGCGCCGATCTGCGGGCGGCGCAGTCCTGCACAAGCGGGTTTGCCATCGGCGGCCGGGCGCCCTTCGCGCAGATGAAAGGCGCCGTCCCAAGATAGCAGTACGTCGGCAAGACGCTCTGCCATGTCCTGTGCGCTGAGCGTCGCGGGCTCGATCGGCTTGGAGCCTACCCAGCGCCCGTCGCCGCGCAGCAAGGCCGCCTTGATATCTTTGGGTGTCTTGGCATCCGGCACGAGGAGAACGAGATCGGCGTCGAAGGATGCGGCCGTTTTCGCGCTGATGATCTTCAGCGTCTCACCGGTTCGCAGTAGAGCCTCAAAGCCGTGAACCCGGCGAACCGTAAAAGGTCGAAGGCGGCATGTGGTTTCGGCCGCAGGCACTGCATGCTGACGCACCGCGCTACCAAGGATCTTGCCTTCGAGCACCAAGCGGGCGGGCAGAAGAAGCGATAC
>NZ_JAKUJY010000011.1 GCF_022664535.1 Sphingobium trunci
GCCGACGCCTAGAAGCCGTCAGAACCCGGGGCCGCCGCCCACATGTCCCTTCATCTTTACCTACAATGTCAAAGAGCCGACCAAAATCAGAAGCGGACAACCAACTATCCTCGAACTTTCGTGCGAGGACTTGGTCGTCCTTGATATTGGCGACCGATCGAAGCGAGAACCAGTGGCGCTCACCGCGTCGGTGGAGTGGCATCTAGGCGCGTCGGATGAGTCGGTCAACAGGAAAAATCACGGGCTTATCATTTTTCTGAAAACCAACGGAAAAGGAGAGTTGACGCTCCCCCTCTCCCTTCAGGCCAGCGGTTCACCGGCCCAGGTTTCCGTGTCGATCTGGGCCTGCGCCTCCTTGGGATAGCGGGGGCCGGACACCGCCTCCAAGGTGAAGATCGCGTCCATCGCCGCAAACAGATCATCGGAGAGGTGGAGCGAGAGCGTCGCCAGATCCTCGTCCAGATGGGCGATGCTGGTCGTCCCGGGAATCGGGATCACGAAATCCCGCCGCGATAGCAGCCAGCCGAGGCAAAGCTGGGCGGCCGTGCAGCCCGCCTGATCGGCAAGCCGCTTGAGTTGCCCTGCCAGAGCGAGGTTCGCCTCCAGATGCGGCGGTTGGAACCGGGGCATCGAGCCACGGATATCACCCTGCGGCACGCCCTGCGGTCCCACATTGCCCGCCAGCAGCCCGCGGGCCAGCGGCGAAAAGGCGACGAAGCCCACGCCCAGTTCCGCGCAGGCATCCAGCACCGCCACTTCGGCATTGCGGGTCCAGGGCGAATATTCGGTCTGCATCGCGGTGATCGGATGGACCCCATGGGCACGGCGCATGGTCGCCGCCGACATTTCCGAAAGGCCGATCGCACCGATCCTGCCCGCCTCGACCGCGCGCGACAGGGCACCGACAGACTCCTCGATCGGCACCTTGGGGTCGAGCCGGTGGAGATAGTAAAGATCGATATGATCGGTCCTCAGGCGCCGGAGCGAATCCTCCAGCACCCGCGCGATCGCTTCAGGAGAACCGTCCAGTCCACGCTTGCCGTCAATCTCGCCCAGCACGCATTTGCTCGCCAGGGTGAATTCGGCGCGGCGATGCATCAGCGTCCGCCCGACCAGTTCCTCATTGGCGCCAAAGCCGTAAAGCGCCGCCGTATCGAAGAATGTGACCCCCGCATCCAGGGCATGGAGCAGCAGCCTTTCCGCCTGCTCCGGCTCCGGCCGGGGGAGATAGGCATGGCTCAGATTCATGCAGCCCAGGCCAATGGCCGAAACAGTGTAGGGTCCAAGCTTCCGGGTGGGCAAAGTCATATCAGAGCGGCAATCCTACATAATTTTCCGCGATCGAGGTCTGCGCCGCGACCGAGGACGCGATATATTCCAGATCGGCGACCTGCATCCGGCGATCGAACGCATCATTTTCCGGAAAGCGGTGCATCAGCCTGGTTAGTTGCCAGGAAAAGCGTTCGGACTTCCAGACGCGGGCCAGCGCCTTGTCCGAATAACCGGCAATCGCGTCATTGTCATGGCTCTTATAGTAGCGGATCAGCGCGTCGGAGAGGTAATGCACGTCCGAGGCGGCGAGATTGAGGCCCTTGGCCCCCGTCGGCGGCACGATATGCGCGCTGTCGCCCGCCAGCATCAGGCGGCCGTGGCGCATCGGCTCGAACACGAAACTGCGCAGCGGCGCGATCGACTTTTCCAGCGCCGGGCCGCGAATGATATGCGCGGCGGCATCGGGGCCGAGGCGGATCGCCAGTTCGTCCCACAGGCGGTCATCAGGCCAGTCCTCGACCTTCTCGTCCAGCGGCACCTGAATATAGTAGCGGCTGCGCGAGGCCGAGCGCATCGAGGCCAGTGCGAAGCCGCGCTCATGATTGGCGTAGATCAGTTCATGGTTGCAAGGCGGCACATCGGCGAGGATGCCGAGCCAGCCGAAGGGATAGAGCTTCTCATAGGCCGTCGCCACCTTGGCCGGGATCGCCCGCCGCGAGGGACCGTGATAGCCATCGCAGCCGCAGATGAAATCCGCATCGATGCGATGCGTCGCGCCGTCCTTCCGATAGGTGAGACAGGGCGCATCGCCGTCGATATCGAACAAGGCGACGTCCGACGCCTCATAGACGATTTCCAGCCCACGCTGCGGCGCTGCTTCCATCAGGTCGCGGGTGATTTCGGTCTGGCCGTAGACCATGACATGCCGGCCAGTGAGCGCAGCGATGTCGATGCGGATCAGCCGTTCGCCATCGGCCAGATGGAAGCCGTCATGCGGCAGGCCTTCCGCGTGCATGCGCGCGCCCAGCCCCAGACGATTCATCAGATCGGTGGTGGTGCGCTCCAGCACACCGGCCCGGATACGGCCGAGCACATAATCAGGCGCCGCCCGCTCGACGATGACGGTTTCGATGCCCTCCGCGCGCAGCAGATGGCCCAGCAAAAGGCCAGCCGGTCCCGCACCCACAATCGCCACCTGCGTCTTCATGACTTCCCCTCCGGCAAGATAAGCTTTGCGCGCCATAGTGTCGCGCGGCCGTCGGGGCAGCCATGGGAAGAGCAACCGATTATTTGGATGATTCAACAGCTATCGGACACATATCGGCCCATGCGGAAGCCGTAGCTTTTTCCGTCGATATGGACGATCAGCCCGCGACCTTCGTTTCCAATATGACCGGCGCATCGCGCGCATCGCGCAGCCGGATATAGAGCTTGCCATCACCAGGCACCGGAACCGAAAGACTGGAACCGGTAAAGCCCTGCGCCACCGTCACCGGCTTTTCAAAGCCGGGCGCGGCCGCCACGGCATCGATCAGGAAAAGATCCCTCCCCCTGATCGTGCAGTCGGCCGCCTCACACTCGACCCCTTCGATATGGGGCAGCCGTGCCAGCGTCACCAGAGGTTGCCAATCGCTCGCCTCCCCGCCCCGCACCAGCCGGAAGCGCAGGGGACCGGCAGACGGGGCCAAGGCGACGGAATCCAGGCTCGCCACCGCGACGTCCGGCCCCGACAGGCGCAGGCCCGTGCCGCTTCCCAGCCGAACCGCCTTGCCGCCATCGGCCGGGGCGACTTCCAGCACATCGTCGGCCCGCAGCTGCGCGCCCGCATCCGCTCTTACCGAAAAGACCAGCCGCCCGTCATCAGGCAACAGATCGGCCCCGGAGACGATCAGCGGCCGCCCGTCCCGCACCGTGCCCGGCGTGATGCTCTTGTTCAATAAGGTCACACGCGGCCGGGCCTGATCGACGGTCATGGACAGATTGACCGTCCGCCCGTCCTTCAGCCTGACTCGCGCCGTCGCCTGATCGCCGGCCTTCAGCGGCGCGGCCTCACCCTTGGTCGCCAATTGCAGCCGGTCCACCGATCCGTCGCGCAAGAGTCCGCCGGGCTCGAAGGTCATCCCCGCCAGTTCGACGCTCGCCACCTGGTCCAGCCGCTGGCCGGACAGTTGCGCCACATGGTCACCGGCGTGAAGGCTGAGCGCATCCAGCCTGCTCGCCTGTGCATAGGCCTTGAGCGACAGGACGGACGGCGTCGGAATCCCCTGATATTTGATCTCTACCCGGATATCGCCCGGCCTGCGTTCGCCAAGCGGCAGGGTCAAGGCCAGCGTGTCCGTGCCCTGCACCTTCCAGCCCAGCGACTGCGCCGGCCCGTCGCCCTGCCGCAGGGTCACGCCCTCGACACAGGCAGGTGCTTCGCCGGTCAGGGTCAATATATTGTCGCGCCCGGCCACCAGGGCAGGCTCATCGCCCGCCACCTTCCATGCCGCATCACCGGGCAGTTGCAGGGTGAAATCCGGCCCCTCGAACCGATCGAAACCCCAATGGCCGTAAAGATGTCCCTTCACCGTGCCCTTGAAGGCCGCCGGCAGGGGATCGCCGCTGCGCACCACATAGCCGCCCCGGTCGGCGCGCGCATCGACCGGCAGTTCGACGGTCTCGCCACTGGCAGCGGTCAGCGCCAGCTTCATGTTCCGCGCATAGGCTGTCGAATAGATGAGCGGCGCACCCTCGACCGGCAGCACGATCCCCGGCCGGGCGGCGCAGATCGGACCGTCGGCTGCGCTGCGCAGGCGCGGCGGGCTGTCCGCCTCGATCGCGGGCATGCCGATCACCAGCACGGATTTGGGCTTTTTGAAGGACGGCGCCTTGTTGAGCAGCAGGGAGGCGGAATCGTCGCGCCGGATCGTCAGCGTGGGCAGATAGTCGAATTCCGGGTTGCTGAATGCGCCGAAAATCTTCGCCAGGTCGCGCACCACGCCGATATAGGGGCTGTAGAAGCCATAGCCCGCCTCCCGCGTGGAACTGAGTTGCAGCGCGAGGTCGGTGGGGGCGCCGGTCAGCGTTTCGGCGATGGAACTGCTGTGCACATCGGCCAGTACCAGCGTTTCGCGATTTTCCAGCAGACAACTGGCTTGAAGCTCCACCACCTTGGACAGGCATTCCTCATTCAGCTTCATCGACAGGCTGCGCGCCAGCGCCGGTGCGACCGAGCGGAGAAATTCGGGATGGGTGTTTTCCTGCGCCCGGATCGCCGCCATGAAGGCGTCCAGCCGCGACCGGTCGAGCGAGGCCTGATTGAGTTCCTGCGTCGCCCGGATGAACTCGCCCGGCTTGCCGCGCACGGCATCGGTGATCGTGCCCGCGGCGCCGCCCGTCTCCGGAACCATGAACAGCGTCATCTGCCGGGCGCCCTTGGGCACGGTCAGCGCCAGACTGTTATCCCTCGCCTTCTTCTTCCAGCTTTCGGCCGCCTTGATCCAGTCCTTGGGCGGCGGATTGGTCGCGCCGCGCAGGAAGGTGGACATGAGCAGATATTTCGCGCCCTGATCCTCGGGCAGATCGGCCCTGACGGCCAGCTTGTCGCCCTCGGCCAGGCTGGGTACCTGGGCGATGGGCAGGGTTTCCTGGCCCCGCGTCACCATGATCTTCAGCCCCGGCCCACCCAGCTCGAAGGGCGCAGGATCGGCCGCCTGCGCCGATGCAACCGACAGTGCGACGCCCGCCGCCGCGAAGGCCCAGCCCCGCAGGACGGGCTTTGTCTTCAAATGACCCGGCAACGGCATGGCGAGCGTCCCGCATTTCCCTTTTGGCAATCCAGACCCTCGCTGTCCCACATCGGCTCCCCAATTCCAAGAGCCCGAGCAATGCAACGGGCTTTGCGACGAAGAGGCTATGGTGCGGGACGAACGTCTGGGGTCAGAACCCGTTCATTGCGCCTGATGTCAGCCCTCGGGCGGAGGCAGGACCAGCGCGGCCAGTTCGTGCAGGCTCGGCAAAACCACCGCCACAAGATCCAGCTCCGCCTGTGTCGGCGGCAGGAGATTGGGCACCATCACGGTCGCCATGCCGGATGCCGCGGCGGACCGGACGCCCGCATAGCTGTCCTCCACCGCCACCGCGTCGCCGACCGCTACGCCCAGCCGCCGGGCCGCGAGCAGATAGGGTTCGGGATGCGGCTTGGGCCGGTCAACATCGTTGCGGGTCACGATCGCGTCGAAATAGTCCAGCAGGCCCGCCTTCTCCAGTCGCCGCTGGGCGTAGGGCGCCTCGGTCGAGGTCGCGATCGCCATGGGAATGCCTGCCGCCGCCAGTTGGTCCAGCACGGGCTCGACGCCGGGCCGCATCGGGATGGCGGCCTCCAACGCCGCCTCGAACAGCCGGTCTGCATCGGCATAAAATTGTTCCAGCGGGAAATCGGCGCCGAAACGCTCCATCAGCATGATGCGGTTCGCATCGCGATGGATACCGACCATGGCGAGTTGCACTTCGTCCGAAAAGGGCCAGCCCAGCGCTTGCGCCGCCTGCGCCATGGTGCGGCGATGCTCTGCCTCCGTATCCAGCAGCGTTCCGTCCATGTCGAAGATCACCGCCCGCACCGGATCGGGCAGGCGGCGGTTCGCCATGGTGGGCTGGGCGGCGGGAAGGGTCGATATCGTCATGGCGCCAATGTGAGACTTTGCCCCGCATTTTGCGAGTGCATAGAGCAAGCGGGCAGATGCAAAAGCATGAGACGCGGCATTTTTTAACGGATGCGGGTCCAGCGGCGCGACTGACAGAGGAAGAGAACGCAGCCCGTCACCTTGAGCGCCCCGTCGGGATAGAGTTCCAGCGTCGAGCGATAGGATTGTCCCGACTTCGGGTCATAGGCCCGCCCTCCCTTCCAGACCGATCCGTCGCGCGTGAAACCCCACAGGGTCTGCAAGCCGACGATCGGTTGCCGCCGCAGCCTGGGATCGGGATTGTTGACGTCGGTCGCCGGCACATTCGGCCCCTTGTCGAGCACCCGCGCGATCCGGCCGCACATATGGGTGCCGCACGGTGCGATCTGGACCACGCCCTTCTGGTCGTCCGTCAGCCAGCTTCCCTCTATGGTTGTCGCGGGAAAGGCCGCGGCCAGCAGCAGCAGGGCAGAGGAAAATCCCATGACGTCACCTCTTTATGCGGGAATGGGGGGTAGGATATAGAAGTGGGAAACAGCCAAGGAGCGCATCATGGCCGACCTCTCGATCCGTTCGCGCCAGGAAGAACAGATGGATGCGCCGGATCTGGACCCCGCCGTCTATGCGCGCGTGCTGCACGATCTGGCGCGGGTCAATCGCTGGACCTTCACGGCTTGGCCGACCATCGCCTTCCTCAATCGTGCGATCGGCCAGGCCCGGCATTTCCGCCTGCTGGATGTGGGCTTCGGCGATGGCGATGTGCTGCGCGCCGTGGCCCGCTGGGCAAGGCGCCGGGGGATCAAGGCGGAGCTGATCGGCGTCGACCTCAATGAGAAAAGCCTCGCGGCGGCGCGCGCCGCGACCCCGCCGGACCTGGCGATCGACTATCGCACGGGAGACTATCTCGACCAGCCGGAGGCCTTCGACTTCATCATCTCCAGTCAGGTGACCCATCACATGACGGACGCGCAGCTCATGACCTTCCTGCGCCATATGGAGGGCCATGCGCGCAGGGGCTGGCTGATCTGCGACCTGCACCGTCATGGCTTTGCCCATTGGGGCTTTCCCATCCTGGCCCGGCTGCTGCGCGTCCACCGGATCGTGCGGGAGGACGGGCAGCTTTCCATCGCCCGCTCCTTCCGCCCCGGCGACTGGGCGGCCCTGTTGCCGCAGGCAGGCATCAGCCCCGACCAGGTGAGGATCGTGCGCCGCTTCGCCTTCCGTCTCTGCGTGGAGCGGATATGCGGGTGAGCAGCGCCGCCTGCGCGCCCAGCCCCGGCATCCATTGCAGCAGGCGCATCAGCCCGTCGCGCATGCCCGGCCGCGCCGCGCCGTGGCGCAGGGCTTCCGCGACGACGACCGGCCAGCGGCTGCGGCGGTGCCACCGGCCCTGCCATTCGACCGCTGCCTGCGCCCCTCCGGCGAGAAAGGCCTGCGCCGCGCCCGTCCCGCTGGCAAGGGCGATGGCGATGCCGTCGCCGGCGAGCGAGGCGATCACCGCGCCCTGGTCCCCGATGCGGAAAATGCCCGGCTGGCCCGCCGCCGCCCGCCAGCCATAGGGCACGCCGGCGATCGCATCGAAATGGGCCGGAACCTCTCCTCCCATGCGTCCGGCAAGACGCGGCGCCTGCTTCATGATGTCGCGCATCAGCGCGGCCACGCCGCCCGCCGCGCCCAGCCGTTCCCGCGCGACCGAGAGGCACAGATTGGCGGTTCCGTCCTCCTGCACCAGAAGGCCCGCATAGCCGCCGTCGAACAGGTGCATCTCGATCACGCCATCCAGGTCGTCGCTGCCCGGTATCACGGCGCGAAGGCCGACGGCGGGCGCCTCCCCACGCCCCTTCAGGCTGCGCGCCAGCCCCCGCAGTTCATGTTTGCCGGTCGCCAGGAACAGGGCCTCGCCCGCCATCTCCTCGCCATCGTCGAAGCGCAGGGATCGGCGCAGCGGATCGGCCGCCCTCACCGTGCGGCCACGGGTGACGATGGCGCCCATCATCTGCGCCCGGCCGATCAGCGCCTCATCCAGCAACCGGCGCGACAGTCCCGCCGCGCGCTGCGGCAGGGGGAGCTCCACGCTGCGCTCGCCCGCGAGCAATCGCAGCCGTTCGATCGGCCGTCCACCCAGGGCAAAGGCATCGACCCCCAGATCGCGCAGCGCCGCCAGCGCATCCCAGCCCAGGAAGCCGCCGCAAACGCTGTCATGCGGCAGAGCATGGCGTTCGACCAGATGCGGCGCGACGCCCGCCCGTGCGAGCGTGATCGCGGCGGCTGCGCCCGCCGGTCCGCCGCCAACGATCAATGCGGGCAGGCGCGACATCACAGCACGCCTTCGAACCGGAACCCCTCCGCCGCCAGCCCCGGCCCGAATGCCAGCGCCACGCCGCGCCGCACGTTCCGCGTCGCGTCGGCCAGCATGTCGCGCAGGATGAACATCAGCGTGGCGGAGGACATGTTGCCGAACCGCGCCAGCACGCTTCGGGAAGCCGCCAGCGCCGCTTCCCCCAGCCCCAGCCCATGTTCGACCGCATCGAGGATGGACCGGCCCCCGGCATGAACCGCCCAACCATCGACCGCGGCCGGATCGTCCGATCCCAATATGCGCCGCCGGACCGCTCCCTCGCCCAGCGCCGCCTGGATACGGCCCGGCACTTCCCCCGACAGGTGCATGACAAAGCCGCTGTCGCCAATGTCCCAGCGGATGAGGTCCGCCGAATCCTCCAGATTGAGCGAAAAGGGCTGACCGAGAACGACGCCCCGGTCTTCCGCCGTGACCAGCGCCGCTGCCGCGCCATCGCCGAATTGCAGCATCATCAGCAATCGCTCAATCTGTCTTTCCGGCTGGAAATGCAGCGAGGACAGTTCGACCGTCACGACCAACACCCGCGCCGCCGGTTCGGATCGGACGATATGGCGCGCCGTCCGCAGCGCCGCCACCGCCGCATAGCAGCCCATGAAGCCCACCAGCGTTCGCTCGACGCCCTCCAGCCCCAACCGCCGGGCGATGATCTGGTCGATGCCCGGTGCGATGAAACCGGTGCAGCTCGCCACCACCAGATGGCTGATCCGGTCGATCGCGACCTGCTCCCCCAACTGCCCGATCGCCTCCATGCAGAGGCCCGGCGCATGATGCGCATAATGGCGCATGCGCAGCGAGGTGGGCGGCATGGCGCCGGCATAGAAGCCGCCCGGATCGACCGGTGAGCCGCCTTCCGCGGTCAGTGGCAATACGCACCAGCGGCGGCCGATGCCCGAACGCTCCGCCATCCGCGTGAAAAGCTGCCGTTCCCGCGCGTCATCCAGCTGACCGATCGCCCATCGGACAAAGGAGGCATGCATCTCCTGCGCGGGTACGGCGCACCCGATGGCATTGATGCGGGCACGCGTGTCGTTCATCGGTTCGGCTTTACCTTGTCTCTCGGTGCGTTCTGGCTGTTAGTGCCTGAAAGCCTGAAAAAGGTTCACATAATTCTGTGACTTGCGCGATTTTTCGCGGGATGGGGATGAAAAGCGGGCAATTCATATGGAAACACTATGGCTCGCCTGATGCCGCTCTCTCGAATTCAAACGGCGTGACGCACTAATTGACGGGCGGCAGACGATTCGGTCCCGCATCCCGCGCGACATGCTCGCCTGCGGGAGTGTGTTTCATGCAGGACATCATCTGGATCGGCGTGATCCTGGGCTTGCTGGCAGCGACGCTCGGCTATGCCGCGCTGTGCGCAAGGGCTTGAGGGAGTCGATTGCCATGACCATCGACCTCTGGCTGGCGGCACTGACCGCCATCGGTCTTCTTGTCTATCTGGTGACCGTGCTCGCGCGCCCCGAACGCTTCTGACAGGGGAGGCGAACTCATGACATTGCAGGGATGGATGCTCATCCTCGCCTTTACCGGCATCCTACTCGCGCTGACCAAGCCCGTCGGGCTCTGGCTGTTCGCGCTGTATGAGGGGCGCAGAACCCCGCTCCATGCGCTGCTCGGCCCGGTCGAGCGGGGCTTCTATCGCCTTTCGGGCATAGACCCGGACGAGGAGCAGGGATGGCGGCGCTACGCCGTCCATATGCTGATCTTCAATACGGTCCTGCTGCTGCTCACCTATGCCGTGCTGCGGCTCCAGGACATGCTGCCGTTCAATCCACTGGGATTTGCCGGGACCAGCGAGCATCTGGCGTTCAACACGGCGATCAGCTTCACCACCAACACCAACTGGCAAAGCTATGCCGGGGAATCGACATTGTCGAACCTCGCCCAGATGCTCGGCCTTGTGATCCACAATTTCCTCTCCGCCTCCACGGGCATTGCGCTGGCCTTTGCACTGTTCCGGGGCTTTGCCCGGCGCGGTAGCCAGACCATCGGCAATTTCTGGGCCGACATGACACGGGTGACGCTCTATCTGCTGCTGCCCGCCTGCATCCTCTATGCGCTGTTCCTGATCGCCAGCGGCGTGCCGCAGACGCTCGCCCAATCGGTCGGCGTCACCACGCTGGAGGGTGCGAGGCAGACACTCGCGCTCGGCCCGGTCGCCAGCCAGGAAGCGATCAAGATGCTGGGCACCAACGGCGGCGGCTTTTTCAACGCCAACAGCGCCCATCCCTTCGAAAATCCGACCGCGCTCACCGATTTCGTGCAGATGCTGTCGATCTTCGTCATCGGCTTCGGCCTGACCTGGACCTTCGGCAAGGCGGTCGGCAACGTCCGACAGGGCTGGGCGATCCTGGCCGCGATGCTGACCATCTTCCTGGTCGGCGTCACCGTCACCTACTGGCAGGAGGCCGCGGGCAATCCCATCCTCCATCATCTGGGCGTCGCGGGCGGCAATATGGAGGGCAAGGAGGTGCGCTTCGGCATCGCCGCCTCGGCACTGTTCTCGGTCGTCACCACGGCGGCGAGCTGCGGCGCCGTCAATGCCATGCATGACAGCTTCACCGCTCTGGGCGGCATGATCCCGCTCATCAACATCCAGCTGGGTGAAGTGGTCGTCGGCGGCGTGGGCGCGGGCATCTATGGCTTCCTGCTGTTCGCCATCTTCGCCGTGTTCGTCGCCGGGCTGATGGTCGGCCGCACCCCGGAATATGTGGGCAAGAAGATCGAGAGCCGCGAGGTCAAGCTCGCCGTCCTCGCCATTGCCGTGCTGCCACTCATCATCCTTGGCTTTTCGGCGATCGCCTCGGTCCTGCCCGCAGGGCTGGCCGGGCCGCTCAACAAGGGGCCGCACGGCTTTTCGGAGATACTCTACGCCTTCACATCGGCCGTGGGGAACAATGGTTCGGCCTTTGCGGGCCTGACCGCGAACACGCCCTTCTATGACGCCATGCTGGGCGTCGCGATGTGGATCGGCCGCTTCTTCATCATCGTGCCGATGCTGGCGATCGCAGGGAGCCTCGCTGCCAAGAAATATACGCCCGAAACGGCGGGCAGCTTCCCCACCACCGGACCGCTCTGGACCGGGCTGCTGGTCGGCATCGTGGCTGTAGTCGGCGGCCTTACCTTCCTGCCCAGCCTCGCCCTTGGTCCCATCGCCGATCATCTCGCGATGATCCATGGCCAACTCTTTTAAGGATCATCCCGATGGCCCGATCCGCCGAGAAATCCATCTTCACCGCAGAGCTTATCCTTCCCGCCTGCCGGGATGCCGTCAGCAAGCTCAATCCCACGAAGCTCATCCACAATCCCGTGATGTTCACGACGGCGGTCGTTGCGCTGTTGTTGACGGTCTTGCTGGGGATCGGCCAGGACAGGCTTGGCATCGGCTTCAAGTTGCAGCTTGTTGTCTGGCTGTGGCTGACGGTCCTGTTCGGTACCTTCGCCGAGGCGCTGGCCGAGGGGCGCGGCAAGGCGCAGGCCGCATCCCTGCGCGCGGCCAAGGCGGACCTCACCGCCCGTCGCATGCGGGGCGACAGCAGCGAAACCATTCCCGCCAGCCTGCTCCGACAGGGCGATATCGTGCTGGTCCAGGCCGGCGAGCTGATCCCGGCGGACGGCGAAGTCGTGGCCGGCGTCGCGTCGGTCAACGAAGCGGCGATCACCGGCGAGAGCGCGCCCGTCATCCGCGAGGCGGGGGGCGACCGTTCCGCCGTGACGGCGGGCACCCGCGTCCTGTCCGACGAAATCCGCGTGCGGGTGACCGTCAATCCCGGCCAGGGCTTCCTCGACCGCATGATTGAGCTGGTCGAGGGAGCGGAACGGCAGAAGACGCCCAATGAAATCGCGCTGACCCTGCTGCTGGTGGGCCTCACCATCATCTTCCTGATCGCGGTCGGCACCATCCCCGGCTTTGCCAGCTATGCGGGCGGGTCGATCCCGGTCGCGATCCTGGCAGCGCTGCTGATCACCCTGATCCCCACCACCATCGCCGCGTTGCTGTCCGCGATCGGCATAGCGGGCATGGACCGGCTGGTGCGGTTCAACGTCCTTGCCAAATCGGGCCGCGCGGTCGAGGCGGCGGGCGACATTGATGTGCTGCTGCTCGACAAGACCGGCACCATCACCGTGGGCGACCGGCAGGCCACCGAATTCCGCCCGCTTACCGGGGTCAGGTCCGCCGATCTGGCCGAAGCCGCGCTGCTGGCCAGCCTAGCGGACGAAACGCCCGAAGGCCGGTCCATCGTGACCCTCGCCCGCGAGAAGATCGACCAGGCGGCCGCCCTGACCGAAGGCGCCCGGATCATCGCCTTCACCGCCCAGACCCGCATTTCCGGCGTGGAGACGGACGGCATGCGGATCATCAAGGGCGCGGTGGATTCCGTCCTGAAGGCCCTGACCGAAGGAACAGCCGCGCCCCAAGCGGCGGCCGGCGACGAAATCCGGCGCATCACGGACGAGATCGCCCGCGCGGGCGGCACGCCGCTGGCCGTGGCGAAGGACGGCAGGCTGCTGGGCGCGATCTTCCTCAAGGATATCGTCAAGGCGGGCATACGCGAGCGTTTCGGCGAACTGCGCACCATGGGAATCCGCACGGTGATGATCACCGGCGACAATCCGCTGACCGCCGCCTCCATCGCGGCCGAGGCGGGGGTGGACGATTTCCTCGCCGAGGCGACGCCGGAGGACAAGCTGGCCCTGATCCGCAAGGAACAGGAAGGCGGGCGGCTGGTCGCCATGTGCGGCGACGGCACCAACGACGCGCCCGCCCTTGCCCAGGCCGATGTCGGCGTGGCGATGAACACCGGCACGCAGGCGGCGCGGGAGGCGGGCAACATGGTCGACCTCGACAGCGACCCCACCAAGCTGATCGAGGTGGTGGGCCTGGGCAAGCAGTTGCTGATGACGCGCGGCGCGCTCACCACCTTTTCGGTCGCGAACGACGTCGCCAAATATTTCGCGATCATCCCGGCCATGTTCGTGGCGCTCTATCCGGGGCTGGGGATCCTCAACATCATGGGTCTCGCCAGCCCGCAAAGCGCGATCCTTTCGGCGATCATCTTCAACGCGCTGATCATCCCCTGCCTCGTGCCGCTGGCGCTGCGCGGGGTCACATACCGGCCGATCGGCGCCGGGCCGCTGCTGGCGCGCAACCTGGCCATTTACGGCGCAGGAGGGCTGGTCGCGCCTTTCGTGGGGATCAAGATCATCGACCTGGCCGTCAATGGCCTGAGCCTGGCCTGAGGAGATAATTCCATGTTCATCGACATCAAATCCTCGTTCCGCCCGGCGATCGTCATGACGCTGCTGTTCGCGCTGCTGCTGGGCATCGCCTATCCGCTGGCGCTGACCGGTATCGGCCAGGCGCTGTTCCCGCATCAGGCCAATGGCAGCCTGATCGAACAGGACGGCCGGACCATCGGCTCCGCCCTGATCGGCCAGAGCTTCACCAGCGCCCGTTATTTCCACCCCCGCCCGTCGGCGGCGGGCAAGGGCTATGACGGCATGGCCTCCTCCGGCTCCAATCTCGGCCCGGCGAGCAAGGCGCTCGCCGATCGGGTCGCGCAGGACATCAAGACCGGCGCGACGTCGCCCGGCCGCCCCATTCCCTCCGATCTGGTCACGGCCTCCGCATCGGGACTCGACCCGCATATCAGCCCCGATGCAGCCTATTATCAGGCCGACCGGGTCGCCAGCGCGCGCGGTCTGGCGCCTGCCACGGTCCGCAAGCTCATCGACGACAGCATCGAACGGCCCCTGTTGGGCTTCATCGGCGAACCCCGCGTCAATGTGCTGGAAATCAATCGACGGCTGGACCGGATTAGCGCTAATCAGAGCCGATGAACGAGCCGGACCGCCGCGATCCCGAAGCCTTTCTGCGCGCAGCCGCGCAGGAAGGCCGCGGCCGTCTCAAGATCTTCCTGGGCGCGGCGCCCGGCGTCGGCAAGACCTATGAAATGCTGACCGGCGGCATGCAGCGGCGCAAGGCCGGCATCGACGTGGTGGTCGGCGTGGTCGAGACCCATGGCCGCCGCGAGACCGAGGCGCTGCTTCATGGCCATGAGGTCGTTCCCCGCCGTACCGTCGAGCATCAGGGTCATGTCCTGAGCGAAATGGACATCGACGCCATCCTCGCCCGCCGTCCGCAACTGGTGCTGGTCGATGAGCTGGCCCACACGAACGCGCCGGGCAGCCGCCATCCCAAGCGTTATCAGGACATAGAAGAGCTGCTCGACGCGGGGATCGACGTGTTTTCGACCGTCAATATCCAGCATGTCGAGAGCCTGAACGATGTCGTCGCCTCCTTCACCCGCGTCCGCGTGCGCGAGACGGTGCCGGATTCGGTGCTGGAAAATGCCGAGATCGAGGTGGTCGATATCCCGCCGGACGAACTGATCGAGCGGCTGAAGGAAGGGAAGGTCTATATTCCGGCCGAGGCCAGCCGGGCGCTCAACCATTTCTTCTCCAAGTCCAACCTGACGGCCCTGCGCGAAATGGCGCTGCGCCGGGCGGCGCAGGCGGTCGACGCGCAGATGCTGGATTATGTCCGTGCCCATGCGCTGGCGGGCAGTTTCGCCGCAGGCGAGCGGGTGCTGGTCGCCATCAGCGAACTGCCGAGCGCGCAGGGCCTGGTCCGCGCCGCCAAGCGGCTGGCCGATGCGCTGAAGGCGCCATGGACGGCGGTGCATATCGAAACCCAGCGCAGCCTGCATTTTTCCGCCGAAGAGCGCGCCCAACTGGCAGACACCATGGCGCTCGCATCCCGGCTGGGCGCCGTCACCGCGACCATCCCGGCGCCGACCGTGGTGGAGGGGCTGCGGCTTTACGCCACCGACGCCCGCGCGACGCAGATCGTCATCGGCAAGGCATCGCGGTCCTGGTGGTTCGAACTGCGCCATGGCTCTGTCGTCGACCGGCTGGTCCGGGGCATGGGCGACGTGGCGATCCATGTCCTGCCCAATGACGAGACGGCGCCGCCACGCCCCGCCACCGCCGCGCTGCGGGCCGGTCCCTGGGGCAAGCCCACCGACTATGTCTGGTCGACGCTGATGATCGCGCTGATGACGGCGATCGGGCGGCTCGCGGTCCAGAGCATCGCGCTCGGCAATATCGCGCTGCTCTATCTGGTGCCGGTGATGTTCGCCGCCGCCAGTTTCGGCCTGCGCGCCGGGCTGTTTTCAGGGCTGCTTTCCAGCCTTGCCTATAATTTCTTCTTCCTGCCGCCGACCGGCACGCTGACCGTCAGCAATCCGGAAAATGTCATCAGCATCCTCGTGCTGCTGGGCGTCGCCATCGTCACCAGCCAGTTCGCCGCCCGCGTCCGCGCGCAGGCGGACATGGCCCATCGCAGCGCCCGGCAGAATGCGGCACTGGCGGGCTTTTCCCGCCAACTGAACGCCGCCGCCACCCAGGAAGAACTGATGCAGGCGATCTGCGGGGAGGTCAGCCGCCTGTTCGACGTGCGCACCGTGCTGCTGCTCCCTTCCTCCGACGGCCCGCAACTGCGCGCCGCCGTGCCGCCGGAGGACCGGCTGGAGCATATCGAGCGGGCCGCCGCGCAATGGGCGATGGACAATGACCAGCCCGCCGGGCGCGGTTCCTCTACCCTGACGGCATCGGACTGGCTGTTCCATCCGTTGCGCACCACGCGGGGAAGGCCGGGCCGTGGCGTGCTGGGGGTGCTGGGCCTCGCCCGCGAGGACGCGGGGGAACCGCTGCGGTCCGATCAGCTGCCATTGCTGATGAGCCTGCTCGATCAGGCCGCCATCGCCTTCGACCGCATGGCGCTGGAGGAGGAGATGCTGGACGCCCGGCAGGTCCGCGAGCGCGACCGGCTGCGCTCCGCCCTACTCTCCTCGGTCAGCCATGATCTGCGCACGCCGCTCACCACCATCATTTCCGCCGTGCATGAACTCAAGCGGCAGCCATTGCCGGTTCCGGCCAGCGAACTGGCCGACACGGTCGAGGCGGAGGCGGATCGGCTCAAGCGCTTCGTCGCCAATCTGCTCGACATGGCGCGGGTGGAAGCGGGCGCGCTGCCGCTGAAGACCGAGCCGACCGACCTGTTCGACGCGGTCGCCGGGGCGGTGCACGACACCCGCCAGTCGCTCGCCGGGCATGAGGTACGCGTCGATATCGTGCCCGACATTCCGCTGGTGCGGGTCGATCCGACATTGCTGCACCACATCCTCATCAACCTGCTCGACAATGCGGGACGCTATGCCGATCCCGGCACGGCCGTCACCATACGGGGCGAGCGGCTGCCCGACGCCATCGCCTTGTCGGTGATCGATCAGGGACCGGGCATCCCGCCGGGCAGCGAGGCGCGCATCTTCGACACCTTCACGCGGGTGGAGGGGTCGGACCGGGCCAAGCATGGCACCGGCCTTGGCCTTGCCATCGTCAAGGGCTTTGCCGACGCGATGGGCCTTGGCATCGCCGCAACCAACCATGATGATCCCGCGGGCGCCCGTTTCACCCTGAGCTTCCCGCAGGCGCTGATCCTTTCCCCCCTGCCTGAAGAGGGGCTGATATGAGAAGGCTGACATGACGGACCCGACAGGAGGGACAAGGGCATGACCACCCGCCACAAGGCGCTGATCATCGACGACGAGCCGCAGATCCGCCGCCTGATCCACGCCGCGCTGACCCGCGCCGATTATGCGACGATGGAGGCCGCCGATGCCCGCGCGGCGCTGGACATGATGGGGCAGGAGCGGCCGGATGTCGTGCTGCTGGATCTGGGCCTGCCCGACCGGGACGGGCTGGAGCTGGTGCCGCTCATCAAGCGGCAATGCGACGCTAGCCTGATCGTCATATCGGCGCGCGAGGCGACCGAGCAGAAGGTGGCGGCGCTGGATCTGGGGGCGGACGATTATCTGACCAAGCCCTTCGATACTGAAGAACTGCTGGCGCGCGTGCGCGTGGCGCTGCGCAACCGGATGACCAGGGATGGCGGCGCGACCGCCGTGCGCGCGGGCGACGTGACGATCGACCTGATGGCGCGGATCGTGACCAAGAACGGGCAGGAAATCCACCTCACCCCCAAGGAATATGCCGTGCTGGCGCGGCTTGCCCGATATCCCGGCCGCGTCATCACCCACCAGCAGATCATGGCCCATGTCTGGCCGCATGAGCATGAGCATCATGTCGAATATCTGCGCGTGCTGATCCGCACCCTGCGCCAGAAGCTGGAGGATGATCCGCAGCGGCCCCGGATCATCGGCAATGAGCTGGGGATCGGATACCGGCTGCGGGAGGGGGAGGCGTAACGGTCAGATTTCGACCTGCGACCCCAGTTCGACCACGCGGTTGGTCGGCAGCTTGAAGAAATCCATCGGCGTCACCGCATTGCGCATCATCCAGGCGAACAGCTTTTCGCGCCAGATCGCCATGCCGGGCTTTTCCGACGGGATCAGCGTCTGGCGGCTGAGGAAATAGCTGGTGTCGCTGATATTGATCGGCCCGCCACAGCCGCTGACCGCCTTCATCGCGGCAGGCAGGTCGACCTCCTCCATGAAGCCGTGGCGCAGCACGACGCGGTAGAAGCCGGAGCCCAGGTCATCCACCTCCGCCCGGCCGTGCAGGGGAAGGTGCGGCACGGCCTCGGTCTTCACGGTCAGGATGATGATCCGCTCGTGCAGGATCTTGTTATGCTTCACATTGTGCAGCAGCGCGGGCGGCACGCCCTCTATCCGGGAATTGAGGAAGATGGCGGTGCCCGGCACGCGCTTCAGCGACTTCGCGACGGACTGGATGAACAGTCCCACGTCCATCGCGCCGTCCATCAGGTAGAAATTCATGATCCTGCGGCCGGTGGACCAGGTGGTCAGCACCACGAACACCAGTGCCGCGACCAGCAGCGGGAACCAGCCGCCGTCGGGAATCTTGGTGGCGTTGGACAGGAAATAGACGCCGTCAACGGCCAGGAACAGGCCCGTCACCCCCCCGGCCACCAGCGGCGGCCAGCGCCACACGCTGAAGGTCAGCACGCCCAGCATGCAGGCGGTGATGACCATCGTTCCGGTGACCGCGATGCCATAGGCGGCCGCCAGATTGCTGGACGACTGGAAGCCCAGCACCAGCAGCACGACGAACAGCAGCAGCGCCCAGTTGACCAACGGCACATAGATCTGCCCCGCGGCAGCCGCGCTGGTATGGGCGATCTTGAGGCGGGGGAGGAAACCGAGCTGCACCGCCTGCTGCGTCACCGAGAAAGCGCCGGAAATCACGGCCTGGCTGGCGATGATCGTCGCCACCGTGGCCAGCATGACCAGCGGCAGCCGCGCCCATTGCGGCGCGAGCAGGAAGAAGGGGTTTTCCGCCGCTTGGGGCTGGTCCAGCAGCAACGCGCCCTGCCCCATATAGTTGAGCAGCAGGCAGGGCAGCGCGGCATAGAGCCAGGCGATGCTGATCGCCTTGCGCCCGAAATGGCCCATATCGGCATAGAGCGCCTCGGCCCCCGTCACCGCCAGCACCACCGACCCTAGGGCCAGGAAAGCCAGCTTCGGGTCGAGCAGGAAGAAGCGCAGCCCCCAGACCGGATTGACGATGCCGATGATTTCAGGATGGCGGGCGATGTTCCCCAGCCCCAGCGCCGCCAGCACCAGGAAATAGACCGCCATGACCGGCCCGAACATGGCGCCGACGCGCGCCGTGCCATGTTTCTGGATCAGGAACAGGCCGATCAGGATGACGATGGCGATGGGCAGGACGAAGGGCGCGAAGCCGTCGTTCACCACCTCCAGCCCCTCCACCGCCGACAGCACCGAAATGGCTGGGGTGATGATCGCGTCGCCGTAGAAGAGGGCCGAGGCGAGCACGCCCAGTATCGCGATCCACGGCGTCCACCGGCTCGTGCCCGGCCTGCGCGAGATCAGCGCGAGCAGCGCCATGCTGCCGCCCTCGCCATGATTGTCGGCGCGCATGACGATGAACACATATTTGACCGTGACGATCAGCGTCATCGTCCAGAAGATCAGCGACAGCACGCCATAGATATGGGCCGGATCGACCGCGAGCGGATGGTGGCCGACGAAGCTTTCCTTGAGGGCGTAGAGCGGCGAGGTGCCGATGTCGCCGAACACGACCCCCAGCGCCCCCAGGGCAAGGACCGGCAATTTGTCCTGCGGACGGCCATGGCCCGCCCCATCGCCCGTCTGATCCGTCATCTGCCAGTTACCCGCTGTTATCGGCCCCGCCCATTGCACAGAGCCGCATAGCTTTTCCAGTGCTGCTTTGTGCGATCGGCATAGGATTCGCATAGGATTGCCTGAAAAATCCGTCGAATCCTATGCGATTTCAACGGAAAACACGGCATCTCGCTCTCGATAAGCTATGCCCTGATGCGTAATTGAGCGTCCTCCCGGATGGAGGAAGCCGTCATGACAGGCTGGTATGACCATTGGATCGCGAAGACGGGTCTGCGGATCGCGGGCCTGATGTTGCTGGCCTCCGCCTGGCCGGAGGAGAATATCCTGCACCGGATGGTGATGGAGCATCCTGCGGCGGGCATGAGCGTTGGACAATATCTGCTGGGGGCGCTGCTGTTCCTGAGCGCGACGTCGGGGGCCGCGCTGACCGCCATGGGTCCACGTCTGTGGAAGCCGGTGCCCCTGTCCGCCCGCTGGTCGAGCAACGGCCGGAAATAGCCGTCAGCCAAGCAGCGACCGGACATGGTCGACATGGCCACGCGCCGCGCGTTCGGCGGCGTCGCCGTCGCGCGCCACGATGGCGTCGTAGATCGCCCGGTAATCGGCCATGCGGACCTGTTGCAGCCGGGGCGATTGGAATTGCGAATAGATGATGTGCATCCCGATCGCCGGGAACAGCCGTTGCAATTCGCGGTTTCCGCCGATCGCCAGGATCGCGCGATAGAAATGCCTGCGCGCCCGGCTGAACTCTCCCGGTTCGGTCTGGGGACCGATCTCCGCCAGCATCGCCATGGCGGCATCCAGCGCCGCCCGGTCGCGCGCGGCGGAATAGGCGATCGCGGCCAGCCGGGCGGCCAGCCCCGTCATGGCCGCCGCGACATCCAGTATTTCATTCGTCTCGGCGAGGTCGAGCTGGCGAATCGAGGGCGACCTGAAACGGCTGGGGTCGACGACACCCCGCACCGCGAGACGCTGGATCGCCTCCCGCACCGCGTTGCGCCCGACCCCGAAGCGAAGCGCGAGTTCCGTTTCCACCAGCCGCTGGCCCGGCACCATGCGATGCGCCTCCAGATCCTGCATGATCCCGCGATAGACCCGCTCAGACGCGCCCGCCGCCCCATGTTCTTCGTCGGCATCCGCCTGCTGATGAACCACCAATGTCACTGCCCCGTTATACGGTTGATTGTTCTACAATCCTGTCCTACACTATAGCTCGGTCGCACAGCGGATGAAAGCGAATCCGGAGAAAAAGTCCGAAGCGACCAATGATCAAGGCGGATGAGGAATGACCATGGCGGGCGATGAGGGGGTCGGTAAGGACAGGGCGGCGGCGATCGCCGACAAGGTCGAGCGTTTCGTCCGCGACGTGGTAAGCGGCTATGAACGCGATCCGCGATGCGGCTCTCATGGCCCCAGCGAGGAGATGGTCGCCGAATTGCGGGCCTTGGCGCGCGAGGCGGGCGTGATGACGCCGCACATCCTGGCGGATGGATCGCATCTGAACCAGCGCGAAACGGCGATGGTGCTCAAAAAGTCGGGCCTCTCGCCGCTGGGGCCGGTCGCGGTCAACACCATGGCCCCCGACGAGGGCAATATGTATCTGCTGGGCAAGGTCGCGACCGCCGAGCAGAAGGCGCGCTTCCTGGCGCCTTTGGTGCGGGGCGAGGCGCGTTCCGCCTTCTTCATGACCGAACCGGCGGCCGACGGCGGCGCGGGCTCCGATCCTTCGATGATGCAAACCACCTGCCGGCGCGAAGGCGGCGAATGGGTCATCAACGGGCGCAAGACCTTCATCACCGGCGCGCAGGGCGCTAAAGTGGGCATCGTCATGGCGAAGTCGGACGCCACCGACGGAACCGGTGGCGCTTGCCTGTTCCTGGTCGACCTGCCGCACCCCGCGATCCGGATCGAGCGCGTGCTCGATACGATCGACAATTCCATGCCGGGCGGCCATTCGCTGGTGGCGATCGACAATCTTCGCGTGTCCGACAGCCAGCTTCTGGGGGAAGCCGGCAAGGGCTTTCAATATGCACAGGTGCGGCTCAGTCCAGCGCGCCTTTCCCACTGCATGCGCTGGTGGGGTGCGGCGTTGCGCTCACATGAAATCGCAAGTGCCTATGCCTGTTCGCGTCAGGCCTTCGGCAAGGCGCTGGTCGACCATGAAGGGGTGGGCTTCATGCTGGCCGAAAATCTCATCGACCTCAAGCAGGCCGAACTGATGATCGACTGGTGCGCCGACATATTGGATGGCGGATCGCTCGGCACGGCGGAAAGCTCCATGGCGAAGGTCGCCGTGTCGGAGGCGCTGATGCGCGTCGCCGACCGCTGCGTGCAGGTGATGGGCGGTTCGGGGGTTTCGGGCGACACGATCGTCGAGAAGGTGTTTCGCGACATACGGGCCTTTCGCATCTATGATGGTCCGACCGAGGTGCACAAATGGTCGCTCGCCAAGAAGATCAAGCGCGAACATGCGCACGGGCTGGCCGCGATATGACCGGCAGCGACGGCACGATGCCGGTCCGGGCCGGTTTCGAACTGGACGAGGCGCGGCTGGGCAATTGGTTGCAGGACCATGTCGAGGGCTTTTCCGGCCCCCTTTCCCTGCGGCAGTTTTCCGGCGGCCAGTCCAACCCGACCTATTTGCTGGTGGCCCCCGGCCGTTCCTATGTGCTGCGCCGCAAGCCGCCCGGCGTGCTGCTGAAGGGCGCGCACGCCGTCGACCGCGAGGCTCGGGTGATGGCCGCTCTGGGTTCGGCGGGCTTTCCGGTGCCGCGCATCTTTGGCCTGTGCGAAGACGATGGCGTGATCGGCAGCCCCTTCTATGTCATGGAGAAGGTCGACGGCCGGATATTCTGGAACCTCGCATTGCCGGATATCGCGGCGGCGGAGCGGCCCGCCTATTTCGATGCGATGAACGCGACGATCGCGGCGCTGCATGCGATCGACCCTGCCGATGTCGGCCTGTCCGATTATGGGCGGCCGGGCAATTATTTCGAGCGGCAGATCGCCCGCTGGTCGAAACAATATGAGGAGGATGAGGCTGCCGGGCGAAACGATGACATGGACTCGCTGATCGCATGGCTGCGGTCGCGGGAACTGCCCACCGACGAAAGTCGGATCGTCCACGGCGATTTCCGCATCGACAACATGATCTTCCACCCTACCGAGCCAAGGGTGATCGCGGTGCTCGACTGGGAATTGTCGACGCTGGGCCATCCGCTGGCCGACTTCGCCTATCATTCGATGATGTACCATATTCCGGGCGAGATCGTGGCGGGGCTGGCTGGCGAGGATCTGGCGGCGCTGAATATCCCGCCGGAGGAAGCCTATGTCGCCGACTATTGCCGCCGGACCGGCCGCCCCGCCATTCCCGACTATGGCTTCTATCTCATCTTCAACATCTTCCGCCTTGCCGCGATCTTCCACGGCATCAAGGGCCGGGTGATCCGGGGTACCGCCAGTTCGGCGGAGGCGCAGGCCCGCGCGAGCCATTTCCCCGCCCTCGCCCGGATCGGCCGGCAGCTCTGCGACAGCCAGCCGGGCTGATCGACGACCTAATCTATCCTGACGACGGCGATCGACTTGGACGGCATGTCGAAAACCAGGCGTCCGCCTTCCTGACGGCCGCTGAAGGGTTGGGGACGGACCGCTTCAGGCGCAGCCATAGTGTTGGCGGTGTCCATCGCCGGAGCCGTCAGGATCTGGCCCGACGCGCGGCCGGTGAGGTTGGTGTCCACCCGGGCGGGCTTGCCGGGATCGGTATTCACGATCGCAACATAGAGCCCGCCGTCCTTGCCGCGTGCCGCCGACATGTCGATCATCGGCATGCGGATCGCGCCGTTGACATAATCGGGCGTCGCGACGAGCGCCGGATAGGGTGTGGCATCCATGAACGGCTGGTAGAGATCGAACACATGATAGGTAGGGGTCAGGACCATCCTGTCGCCCTGGGTCAGGATCATCGCCTGGAGGACATTCACCATCTGCGCGATATTCGCCATCTTCACCCGATCGGTGTGCCGGTGGAAGATGTCCAGCGTCAGGGCGGCGACCATCGCGTCGCGCAGCGTGTTCTGCTGGAAATGATGCTCTCCCGGCCCCGCATTGCGGTCCAGCTTGTACCAGGCGCCCCATTCGTCGACGAACAGCGCCATCTTCCGTCCCGCATCATATTTGTCCATGATCGCTTCGACCTGCGACAGGAGCGGGTCCATCTTTCGCGCAAGGTCCAGTACATCGGCCCATTCCGCTTCGGAAAAGCCGGTCGCCTCGCTCTTCGGGCGCCCCATCGGCATGGCATAATAATGGAAGCTCAAAGCCTCGGTCTCGCCGGGATGCTTCATCATCGCTTCGGTAAAGGCCTCATAGTCACCGCCGCCCTGCACGCTCGCGCCACTCGCGACCCGGATCATGCCCATTGATCCGGGCGCCTTCACGAATGCGGAATAGCGAGCGTTCACGTCGGCGGCATAAGCGGGAAGCATATTGCCGCCGCAGCCCCAGGTTTCGTTGCCGATGCCGAAATATTTGATCGTCCAGGGCTTCGCCCGGCCATTCTTCCGCCGTTCCTTCGCCAGCGTGGAATCGTTGTCGGCCGTCATATATTCAAGCCATAGCTGCATGTCGCGCGGCGACATCGATCCGACATTGCCGGACACATAGGCGTCCGCGCCCAGCAGTTCCATGAAGTCCAGAAATTCATGCGTGCCGAACTGGTTGCTGTCGGTCACATCGTCCCAGTTCATCCGGGTGCGTACCGGGCGCCGGGATCGCGGCCCGATGCCGTCGCGCCAGTCATAGACCTCGCTGAAGCATCCGCCAGGCCAGCGGACGACGGGCACATGGATTTTCCGCAGAGCGTCCAGCACATCCTTGCGATAGCCCCTGACATTGGGAATGCGGCTGCCGGGGCCGACCCATATCCCCTCATAGATGCCGCGCCCCAGATGCTCGGCGAACTGGCCATAGATGTTACGGTCGATCTTCGTTCCCGGCTTGTCGAGGTTGATCACCGCCGACACCCTGGCCGCTTCCTGCGACGATGCGGGCATGGCCGGGGCAAGCAGTGCGAGCATCGCCACCGCGAACATGCCTGCCCAGCCCAGCCCCTTGCCAGGGCGATTTTTCGGGCGGCGAAGCGGCGATACCATGGTCATTGGCTTTTAACCCCTGTGATGTCTCTTCAGGCCGACGCTTCGCCGATCCTGACGGCGGGCGGGCCGAAATAGCTGGCGGGCAGCTTGTCCCGGTAGGCGATGATGGTTTCGACGACGATGGTCGGATCGACCATGGCGACGTGCAGGCTGTGGTTGCCCGGCTCCGCGATCGGCAGCCTGAACCGCATGATCCGCATGTCGGTGCGGGAATCCTGGCCGTGGGCCGCGCCGAGAAACTCCTCCGATTCCCGCTTTTCCGGGGTGAAGACGGTCACGATCTGCGGCTTTTCATCGTCGATCCAGAGCGCCAGCGACAATCGATGCGCGGGATTGACGTTCAGCGTCGGCGCGGTGACGAGGTCGAAGGTCCAATCACCCGCTTCCCCGACGAAAATCGGATAGTCGAGGCGCGGTGCCTTCGCCGGATCGGCGATGGAGGGCGCATCGACCGGGAAGATCGACATCGCCGCATCGACCCGGCCATAATCGGGGATCCTATCCCACCGCACATCGCCTGCCGGGACATTGCGTTCGAAGCCGTGGGCGGGGATGGAGAAGGCGCCTGTCAGACTGCCCCAGCGTCCCTTCGCGGCGCGAGCCTGAGCCGCCGACGCTTTCACGACATTTACCGACACGCTTATGCTGGGCGAAACCACGCCGTCGCTGACGTTGACCGTGCCGTCGCTGATCCGGATCGATCCCCTGGACCTGCCTTCGGGAACCTTGCTCCAGTCGATGTCCACCCAGTAGCGCCGATCGCCCTTGCCAGTGGAAAAGGCGGCGGTTTCGGTCAACACGATCCATGGGTCGCTGGCCGACACCCGCGCGGCGACCGGCCGCGTGCCGCGCGGAAAGACCTCGACCCAACTGCGCTGGCGGCGCAGGCTGTCGAACGGCGGAAGGATGGGCGGCTGATAATAGCCCGGCCAGGCCTGGGTCGCGCCCTCTATCGCGACGCCGAACGACGCGCCGTCCTTCAGGTCCAGTTGCGACACCGGCGGGGCGATATCCTGATTGGGCTGATACCAGTCGAAATAGCCGATATAGCTCTGGTCCATCAGGTGGTTCCATTTGCCGCCCGACAGATCATGATTATAGGTGTCGCGGATCTGGTGCGCCTGCGCGAACAGCCGCTTCACCTCGGCCGCTTCATCATTGGTGCTGGCCCGCCCCTGCTGGGCGAACCGCTTGTTGCGCGCGGCGGCGACCAGCATTTCCGTGAGGTTGCAGCAACCGCGAATGGGATGGAGCACAAGCTGATAATAAGCGGCGCGGCAGGTTTCCGGCAATGCTTCGTTGATGGCCTCGGCGCGGGTGCGCAATGCCTGCCAAAGGGCGACGATGCGTTCGGCTTCGCGGAAATTTTCCAGGCTATAGGTGTCCGGGCGAAGCTGCTCCGGTTTGCGCCAGGCATTATATTTGGCGTAGCGGGACACGAGCGACGCGATCTCCGCCGCATGGGCCGGGCCGAACTCCCGTTCCGCCCATAGCCGCGTCCATTCGGCAATCCGGTCCTTCGAAACCGCCTTCGGGTCCCATGCCATGGCAAGGAAGAATTCGATCGGCAGCTCCAGCGGCTTGAGGTCGCCGATATTGCTGATCCAGATGCGGTCGGCGCCATATTCGAGCGCCAGGTTCATCTGCTCCCAGATTTTCGGGAAGGGGTTGGTGTTGATCCACTTGTAGCTATAGGGTCCGCCGTTCATGTCCATATGATGGTAGACGCCGAAACCGCCGGTGCGCGTGGCCCGTTCCTGCGGCGTAGGCAGGCGGCGGATATAGCCGACATTGTCGTCGGAAAACATGAGCGTGACGTCTTCGGGCAATTTGAGGCCCGCGTCATAATATTTCTGCACCTCCGTGAAGAGGACCCACACTTGCGGAATATCCTCGATCCGCTTGCCGGTTTCTTCCTGCAGGATGCGGCGCTGGTCGGTGATGATGGTTTCGAGCAGTTCGACGTCGGATCGAATCCCGCCGGTTCCCTGCAAAGCCACGTCACCGTCGCCGCGCATGCCCATTGTCACCAGCAATTCCCGGTCCTTGCTGCGCCGCGCCCCTTCACGGAAGAATTGCTGCACCGCCGGGCGATTGGTGAGATAGTTCCATTCGCCATTGCCTGGCCGGCGCGAGGTCCATTCCCGGTGCGCGCGGTTCATCGGTTCATGGTGGGACGTGCCCATGACGATGCCATATTCGTCCGCCAGCGGCCCGTTCTTCGGATCATCCTCGTTAAAGGCATTGTTCCACATGGCGGGCCAGAGATAGTTGGCGCGCAGCCGCAGCAGCAGTTCGAAGACCTTCGTGTAGAAGGCCGAATTCATGCCGCCGAACTTCTCCGCCGTCCACGCCGACAGGCACGGCGCTTCATTGTTGAGGAAGATGCCGCGATATCTGACCGCCGGTTCGCCCTGAAAATACCGGCCGTAGGACAGGCGCAGCGACTGGCGCTTCACCACCGGCACGTCGGCCCACCAATACCAGGGCGACACCCCGATATTCTGCGACAGATCGTAGATGCCATAGATGGTGCCCCGCTTGTCGCTGCCCGCTATGACCAGGGCTTCCCGGACGCCGGGCATGGGGTTGCGAACGGTCTGGAGCGTGTAGCTTTCCCATTTGCCGCGGATCGGCGCGACATCTATGGCGCCGGTTTGGGCCAGGCGGTCGATGACCGGGCTTTTGCCGAGCGTGCCGATCAACACCATGCGTGGACGGTCGGGCGTGGCGGACAGCTTCGCATCGGCACCCGTCACCCGGCCGATATCCGCCGCCAGGTCCCGCGCGGCCCGCAGCACGCCGGGAAAGTCGCCATCATCGACGAAGAGGGGGATGTTTCCCCCTTTCCCCGCCAGCTCGAAACCTCCGGCCCTGGCGTCGAAACGCACCGCCGCCCGCAGCGGACTGGCGGCCAGCGCCGCGGCCAGAGACCCGGACAAAAGCGTACGACGTGACAGCATAAACAGTCCCGATTATTTGGGAAGGAGCCGAACGGACCTTGGCCGCCACCGTCCCGGATGAAGGGGAAGGCGGCGCATACCGCCCTCCCCATTTTCAAATTATCAGAAGCTTCCGCGCAAGCCGACCAGATACTGGATGCCGGGCTTATACTCGGTGAAGGTCGCCCCTTCGAACTGGAAGTAGCTGCGCAGTTTCGAATTGGTGAAGTTCTGAATGTCCAGCGTCAGTTGGGGAGCATTCTTCCAGCCGAAGATCTTTTCGAGATCGAGGCTGGAGGAGAAATCCCACTGCTGATAATCGTCGGTGTAGAGGGCGGCCGCCGGGATACCATTCTGGTTGGGGCCGCTGCTCTGCGAACCTTCGCGGAAGGTGGTGGATACCCGCAGGTTGACGCCGCCATTCTCATAATAGCCGATGACATTGTAGGTAAAGGGCGCGACGCCGAACGCCACCGCCGGACCGTCGCTGCGCTGATCGACGATGGTCGCGTTGGCGTTGAAGCCGAAGCCTCGCACGCCGAAACGGTCGGTCAGGAAATCGAGCGGCTGGACCCACTGGAATTCAAGCCCGTTGACGGTCAGCTTGTTGGGAACGTTCACCTGCGACTGGACCTGGACGGTCGCCACGCTTGGGCCGCCGCGCAGGTTGATCGCCTGCTGCTGCGTCGGATTGAGCGAGTCGTAGGTGATCCCATATTGCGCCAGATAGGAAAATGGCTGGGTCGTGATCTGGTTGGTGGTGAAGCCCGTCAGCGACTTGCGGAAGGCATTGACCGAAATCAGGCCCTCGCGTCCCGTGTAAAGCTCCACGCCGAAGTCCAGATTGTTGGAGAAATAGGGGTTAAGCGCGGGATTGCCGATCGTCGCGGTAGCCGCTGATGGATCGCCGAAGCCGACGCCGGGAAGTTGCGCAGCCGGGTCCGGCCTGGTCATGGTCTTGGAATAGGCGGCACGGACGACCGCATTGCCTCCCAGATCATAGGCCAGGGTCGCAGCCGGAAGCCATTTGTCGTAGCTGTTCGAGGTCTGGACGATGTTGACGACGCTGGGATAACGCGACCCGTCAGGCAGTGTCCCACCCCCGGCTGGCGTATTGCGCGGATCAGGCAGGGTCACGCGCCCCTCGATCGTCTGGTCGGTCCTCACATAGCGAACGCCCGCGTTGAAGCGCAGGTCATTGTCGCCGATCTGCTGCTTGCCCGACACCATCAGATAGGTGGCCCAGGACTTTTCGCGGATCAGGCCGCCACTGGCACCGGTGTTGGAGCCGCCCGACTCCGGCGCATTGTCGTGGAAATAATTATAGTTGGACGCCTGCTTGAACCGGTTCCAGTCGACGGTGACGAAGCCCGCACGGCCCGGCATCAGGAAATTGGGCAACTGTCCCACCGGGATCAGCGATCCGCCATAGGTGATGGGACCGCTCTGGCCAGCGGTGTAGCCGGTACCGTAGCCCGGATAATTGGGATAGCCGGGCGAACCCGCCGTCACAGAGGCGTCGCCGACGCAGATCGGCTGGCTGTTGGGATTGGGCAGGAAGACGTTGGGATTGCCGCCGCACACGGCGTTCTGCCACGCCTGGCTGTTGTCGAAACCGCGAATCCGGCGGCTGACATCGTCATAATTGCCGCCGAACTGGATGCCCAGATTCTCGTCGCCCCAGTTCAGCGAACCGCGAATGCCCTTGGTCTTGTTGAGGCGCCGTTCGTCCGAAATATTGACGCGGCCGCCATTCCACACGAAATTGTTGGGATCGTTCAGATCGACGCTCGACGCGATCGTCGGCGCGCCATTGGGATTATAGGTGTAATCGACGGTGACACCCGTTCCCATCGCGGTCACGGGACCGGCGGTGGGCACTTCGCGATGGAAGGTGCTGCGGGTATAATTGGCCTGGAGGGAGAGTTTGAGCTTATCCCCCAATTCCCAGTCCATGCCGGGATTGATGCTGAACAGGCGGGTGGTTTCCGTCAGCGGCCGATATTCCAGGAAGAACTGGGAATTGGCATAGGTGCCGCCGGTGACCACGCATCCGGCCGAGCAATCTTCCCGGTCATAGGTGGTGTTGGTGGGAATGACCTGGCCGTTGCGTACGATCCACGCGATATTCTCACGCGTCAGATCGTTCTTCTTGTAGCCGTACAGACCGTCGATGTAGAAATGCATCTCGTCGGTCGGGCGCCATTCGGCGCTGGCAATGGCGTTGATGCGGTCGCGGCGGCCATATTGCGCCGAAAAACGGCCCAGGCGCGGAAGGATGCCATTGTCGATCTGCTGGATGGTCGCACCCGGATTATGGGCGAGCAGCCAGGCGCGGTCGATGGTCTGGCCAGCGACCGTGCCCGCGCCCGCGCCGGCTGGGACCGTGGCGGGAATGGTCCAGTTGCCGCCGCCTGTCGCGTTGCAGCCGGAGGTCGCGCCGCACTGCGCCGCGGTCAGGGCCGGATTGGTATAACCAATTGTTTCATAACCGCGATTGTCGGTGAACAGGCGCTGGCCCGAAACCCCGACCAATATGCCCATCGTGTCGTTGGTCGTGCTGAAAATCGCGGATCCGCGCGCGCCGATTCGGTCGACGCCGCTCTGCTTGGTTCCCTGAAGATTGTAGGTGAAGCGCGTGCCCGCATGGTCGAACGGACGGGCCGAGCGCATGTCGATATTGCCGGCCGCGCCCCCTTCCAGCAGATTGGCGGTGTAGCTCTTGTTCACTGTCAGCTTGGTGAAGAGATCGGTCGGGAAGAAGCTGAGATCGACCGAGCGGTCAGTGCCCTGGGCATCCGTCGCGCCCGATGACGAGACGGCGATCGGCGCGCCGTTCAGCGTGACATTGGTGAAATTCGACCCAAGGCCGCGGATGGCGACATTGACGCCCTCGCCGTTCACGTCGCGGCTGATCGTGATACCCGGAATGCGATTGAACGACTCGGCAATGTTGGTGTCCGGGAACTTGCCGATGTCCTGCGCGAAGATGGAGTCAGTGAAGCCCACCGCATCGCGCTTGGCGTTGGTCGAATTCTGAAGCGACGCGCGATAGCCGGTGACGACGATATCGTTGACGCTCGGATCGGCCTGCGGCGGTACGGCCTGTGGCGATACTGTCTGGGCATCCTGCGCCAGGGCGGGCCAAGCGCAACCGGCGAGCAGCACAGCGCCGATAATGTGCGCCTTGCGCAGAGTGGAACGTTGCATCCTCTTTCTCCCTCCTCGATTTGTCAGAGCAGTGACTGACACTGGCCTCGCCGTCCGACTGGAATTTGTCAGTCAAATTATGATGGCTCCCCTGACATAATTGGTCAGGCCAGTCAAGTAAGACCAATCGACGGGATTGTCGTGGTACCTCTCGCAAGATAGGCTGCATCGCCATGGACGACCCCAGAACCCGCCTTTATGAAAAGGTTGCCGCCTCACTCGCAGGCCGGATCAGTTCCGGTGAATACAGGATCGGCGGACGCCTTCCCTCCGAACGCGAGCTGGCGACATCCTTCGAGGTGTCACGCCCCACGGTGCGCGAGGCGATCATCGCGCTGGAACTTGACGGCTTCGTCGAGGTGCGCAAGGGCGCGGGCGTCTATGTCGTATCCCATGTCCCGCGCAATGGCGTGCGGAGCGCCACGGATGTAGGGCCGTTCGAACATCTCGACGCGCGGCGCGCCATCGAAGGGGAAGCCTGCGCGCTGGCGGCCGCACGGATCACCGATGCCCAGATCCGCGATCTGGAGGCCATATTGCGGGTCATGCACGCCGGAACCGACTTCGATTCCGCCGAAGCTGCGGATAGGGATTTCCACCTGGGCATAGCGGAAGCCACGGGGAACAGCGTCATCATCGACGTGGTGAACCAGCTCTGGCAGGCGCGGGAGCGGTCGCCGCAATATCAGCTGCTCGCGCAAAAGGCGCACGAAGCGAAGATCGGACCGGTGATCGAGGAGCACCGCCGCATCCTGGATGCGCTCAAGCGAAAGGACGGGGAGGGCGCCCGGGCAGTGATGCGCGATCATCTGAGCCGCGTGATGGACACCATGCTGGCCGTGACCGAGGTGCATGAGATCGAACAGGCCCGCGCGCGGTTGATGAAGGAGCGTCACAAATATTCCAGCGAAAGCCGATCCGCCGCTGGATAAGTCAGACAAAAAACTTTCACAAATTCCACTTCGAATTGATTTTGTCGGAGTATATTCCCTATAGCCGGAGTCGTGACCGGTTGATGCCGTTCATCCGCGCGGCAGGGGCAAGGGAGGACAAGGGTGGGCAGCAGATGGGTTATGGCGGTTCTGGCCGGTGTCGTGCTGACCGCAGCCTTGCCTGCAAAACCGGCTCACGCCCCTGCGACCCATACCGTCGCCGCTTCCCCGGCCAGCAGGAGCTGGACGGCGGACAATGGCAACGGCACTTTCACCAATCCGATCTTCTATGACGAGTTTTCAGACCCCGACATCATCCGCGTTGGTGACGATTATTACATGACGGGCACGACCATGCACGTCATGCCGGGGCTGCCGGTGCTGCATTCGCGCGATCTGGTGAACTGGAAACTGCTGGGATATGCGTTCGACCGGATCGATATGGGACCGGAATACCGGCTGGAGGACGGCAAGGAAAGCTATGGCGCGGGAATATGGGCGCCGGCCATCCGCTATCATAACGGCACCTTCTACATCTTCTCCAACATCAACGGCTACGGGCTTCAGGTCTTCACCGCGACCCACCCGGCGGGACCATGGGCGCATCACAATCTGGGCGGCAAGATCTACGACCTGGGCGTGCTGTTCGACGATGACGGGCGCATCTTCGCGGTGCACGGCTATGACGAGGTACGCCTGATCGAAATCAAACCGGACTTGAGCGGCTATGTCGAGGGGAGCGACCGCGTCATCATCCCCAAGGGCAATGCGATGGGGGAAGGTCATCATTTCTACAAGATAGACGGCAGATATTATATCATCAGCGCCAACTTCGCGCCGGTCGGACGGATGCAGGCCGCACGGGCGGACAGCCCCTATGGCCCCTATGAAACGCGGATGATCAGCGCCCGCGAGACGATGGGCACGCAGCGCGGCTGGTGGGCACCCAGGAACGGCATCGGATCGCCGCTGCCGAGGCCTGGCGACAAGATCGAGGTCAGCCGCCCATGGGGCGACAATGATTTCGGCGCGGTGCCGCTGCACCAGGGGGGCCTGGTGAGCCTGCCCAACGGGGACTGGTGGGGATTTTCGATGATGGACGTCAAGTCCATGGGCCGAACCACCTTCCTCTCGCCTGTGACATGGGTCGATGGCTGGCCCTATTTCGGACTGAAGGGCAATCTGGGCCGCAGCCCGCGAACCTGGATCAAGCCTGCGACGGGCGTATCGCAACAGCCCGAGCCGACATGGCGGCGGGACGATGATTTTGCCGGGCCGAAGCTGCAGCCGATATGGCAATGGAACCATGTCCCGGTCGAGGGCAAATGGTCGCTAGGCGAACGGCACGGCATGTTGCGGCTGCATACGCTGGCAGCGCCCCACTTCCTGCTGGCGCGCAACAGCCTGACGCAGCGGGTGGTGGGACCGGAGTCGATCGCGACCGCCACCTTGGACGCAAGGGGATTGCAGGCAGGCGATGTCGCGGGCCTGGGCCTGCTCAACATTCCTTATTATTGGCTGGGCGTGGTGCGGGACGGTGGCGCTTATCGCCTGCGCTTCTACGACGAACTGGCCAACCGCACGGTCGAGGAGCCGCTGCCAGGGCCGGTGGTGCATCTGCGCGTCGCGGGCGACTATGACAACGAGATCGCGCGCTTCAGCTACAGCATCGATGGCCGGACCTTCATGCCCATCGGCGGGGATCTGCGCCTCGCCTATCAGCTCAAGACCTTCCAGGGTGTGCGTTACGCCCTGTTCGCCTATAATGAGCAGGGCCGCGCGGGCGGCCATGCCGATTTCGACCGCTTCACCCTCGACGAACCGCTGGCCGACCGGTCGAAGAACATCCCGGCGGGCAAGGTGGTGGTCATGCGCAACCTGGCCAATGATCTGGCGATGTGGGCCAATCCCCATGGCATGCTGCACTTTGCGGCCAGGGGTTCGAAGCAGGAACAGGGCGCGGGCATCCAGTTCCGTGTGCATGACCGGGGGCTGGGCCAGGTCGCATTGGAGGCGATGGACGGCGGCGGCTTCCTCACCGTGGTGGGCGAAGGATTGCCCGCCGACGTGCGGATCATGAAGACCGAAAGCAAGGACAGCCTGTTCCAGTGGCAGGACATGCTGCGACACCAGTTCATGCTGCTCTCGCTCCGGACCAACCGCTATGTCGGCTTGGACCCATCGACGGGGGAGCCCTATTCGGCGGACTGGCCGGGCGCACGGCCCGACCGGAAGGACGGAACCGTCTTCCGCTGGGACGAAGCGGCCGGACAATGAGGGGCATGCCACCCCATCGGGACAGGGCAGGATCACAAAGGGAAAAATCATGAAATTTCGGTCTCTATTTCTGGGCGCGTTGATGGCGGCGGCAACTCTGGGTCCGGCGGCGGCGCAGGACAGCACGATCCCCGTGACGGTGGAGACCGGCAAAAAGGGTCCTGTCATCGATCGCCACATCTTCGGCCAGTTCGCGGAACATCTGGGAACCGGCATCTATGGCGGTGTCTGGGTCGGAAAGGATTCCCCCATCCCCAACGTCCGGGGCATCCGCAGCGACGTGGTTGCTGCGCTCAAGGCCATCAAGGTGCCCAATGTGCGCTGGCCGGGCGGCTGTTTCGCCGACGAATATCATTGGCGGGACGGCATCGGCGATCCGAAGAAGCGGCGCGTCACGGTCAACGCGAACTGGGGCGGGTCGATCGAGGACAATGCCTTCGGCACCCATGAATTTTTCGACTTCGCCAATCAGATCGGCGCCGAGGCCTATGTATCGGTGAATGTGGGTTCAGGCACCTATCAGGAGGCGGCGGACTGGGTCGCCTATATGACCGCCGACACCCGCAACACGGCCGGGCAGGAGCGAGCCGCCAATGGCCAGAAGGAACCGTGGAAGATCGGTTTTCTGGGGATCGGCAATGAAAGCTGGGGCTGTGGCGGGTCCATGCGGCCTGAAACCTATGTCGATGAACTGAAGCGCTTTGGCCGTTTCACCCGCAACTATAATCCCGCGCAGCAGGGTGACGGCAATCCGCAGGCGATGCGCCGGATCGCCGTCGGCCCGGACGACAAGGACACGCGCTACACCGAAGCAGTGATGAAGGCGTGGAAGGAACGCGACTGGACCTGGAGCATCGAAGGCCTCTCGATGCACAGCTATACGGTGATCAAATTCCCCGCCACCTATGACAGCGTGAATTTCGGTGAGAAGGAATATGCCGAGATCACGAAGGCGACGCTGCGCATGGACGATCTGATCGCCATGCACTCAGCGATCATGGACAAATATGATCCCGACAGGAAAGTGCCGCTCATCATCGACGAATGGGGCACCTGGTATGCCAAGCTGCCGGGCAGCCCGGAGGGCTTCCTGCAACAGCAGAATTCCCTGCGCGATGCCATCGTCGCGGCGCTCAACTTCAACATCTTCGCCCGCCATGCGGATCGGGTGCGCGGTGCCAATATCGCGCAGATGGTCAACGTCCTGCAGGCGATGATCCTGACCGACAAGGAGAAGATGGTCCTCACCCCCACTTATTATGTCCATAAAATGTACCTGCCGTTCCAGGATGCGACCTTCGTGCCCCTGTCCTACGATGCGGGCCAATATCAGTTTGGCGACATCCGCATGCCGCGGGTGGATGCCGTCGCGGCACGCGACACGACGGGCAAATTATGGATCTCGCTGGTCAATCTCGACCCGAACCGCGCCGCCGCGATGGAGCTGAAACTGCCCGGCGTCCGCGTCAGAAATGCCGCCGGGCAAATGCTCACCGCCGCGAAGGTCAACAGCGTCAACTCGTTCGACAAACCGGACACGGTCGTGCCGCGCCCCTTCCGCGGGAATGTCGTCAACGGCACGGTGAAGGTCGATCTGCCGGCGAAGTCGGTCGTGATGCTCGCCATAGACTAGGGGCAGCCCCCAACGGGTGGAGCTTCAGCCGCGACAGCCGTTGCGCGGGATCAGGTCTTTATCTATTGCCACTGTAGAGATAGGGACCTGATCCAAGCCGGGGCTGACCATGGGAAATGCTTGATCCATGCTGAAGGTTGACCATGCCGCCATCATCGGCGGAGGATTCAGCGGCACCCTGCTGGCGATCAACCTGCTGCGCCATGGCGCGCTCAGGGTGACGATGGTCGAACGCCATGCCGACCGGCTTGGGCGCGGCCTGGCCTATGGCGCGGCGCAGGCCGGACATATCCTGAATGTTCGGGCCGCCAATATGAGCGCCCTGCCCGACCAGCCTCGCCATTTCGCCGACTGGCTGGCGTCCGCCCGGCTGGGACAGGAGGGAAGCTTCGCGACCCGGCGCGGTTATGGCGCCTATCTGTGCGCGATGCTGGATGAGGTGCGCGCACTGGCCAGGGACCGGTTGACCGTGCTGGCGGACGAGGCTGTAGATCTGCAGACGCTCGACGATGGCGTGCGGATCGCGCTGCGCTCCGGGACGATCGTGACCAGCGATGTCGCCGCCCTTGCGCCGGGGAACCTGCCGCCCCATGACCTGCCCGCCTTCGCCGGTCTTGGCGGTCCTGCTTATATCAACGATCCCTGGGCGGCCGACATCGCGCAAGATTTGAAGGCCGATGACCGGATTCTGTTGCTGGGCACCGGCCTCACCGCCGTGGACTGCGCCCTCAGCCTGGATGGAGCCGGGTTTCGCGGCCCCATCATCGCCCTCTCGCGGCGCGGTCTCGCGCCGCACAGCCATGGTCCGGCAACCGCCTGTCCGCCCGGCGGCGACCGTCCGCAAGGCCCGCTTTCCGCGCTGGTCCGCGCCCTCCGCACCCGCAGCAAGGACGTGGGCTGGCGCAATGCCGTGGACGCGCTGCGCCCCTTCACCCAGGATATGTGGCGGGCCGCCAGCGCGGAGGAGCGGCGCCGCTTCCTGCGCCATCTGCGGCCCTATTGGGATGTGCATCGCCACCGGATCGCGCCGCAGGTAGCCGACCGGCTGGCCGCGATGCAGGCGGAAGAACGGTTGAGGATATATGCGGCCAAGGTGACGAAGGCCGATCCGGACGGCCGGGGGTTGACCGTCCATCTGCGCCGCCGCGGGGAAGGCCGGACGGAGCAACTCTCCGTGGCCAGGGTCATCAACTGCACCGGCCCTCTGGGCGATTTGCGCGGCGCCAGGGATCCGCTGCTGAAGAGACTGACGGAGCGCGGCGACATTCGTCCCGATCCGCTGTCGATCGGCATCGACGTTGATCGCCAGTGCCATGCGATCGCCCGCAACGGGTCGGCCCAGCAACGGCTGTTCGTGGTCGGCCCGATGACGCGCGGCGCGCATTGGGAAATCGTCGCGGTGCCTGATATCCGGCGACAGGTCTGGGCCCTGGCCCGCGAAATAACGGGTGCGCATTGGGTGGAGGCGGAAGGGCTGTAACGCGCCGATCCGGCTTCTATTTTCTTGATCCAAAGCAAAATTCTCCTTGTATCGCTGCGGATCGCAGCCCGCTAAGGTCCAGCGGCAATGAAGAGGGCCTGACATGGACGAGCTCAAGATCATCTCCACCGGCAATGACGGATTGGACAGGATCCTCAAGGGCGGCCTGCCCGCCAATCGGCTCTATCTTGTCGAGGGTGCGCCGGGTTCGGGCAAGACGACGCTGGCGCTCCAGTTCCTGCGCGAAGGCGTCCGGCGCGGGGAAGCTGTTCTGTACATCACCCTGTCGGAAACGCGCGAGGAGTTGCGTGTCGTTGCCCATTCGCACGACTGGACGCTGGAGGGATTCCAGGTCTTTGAACTGGAAGCCGTGGACGCCATCCTTGGCGACGGGCGTGACCAGTCGATCATCCATCCCTGGGAGATGGAATTGGGCGAGACCATCAGGCTGATTCAGAACGAGGTCGAGCGGACGAAGCCGGCACGCATCGTCTTTGACAGCCTGTCCGAAATGCGCCTCCTGGCCCAGGACCCGCTCCGTTACCGGAGGCAGGTACTGGCCCTGAAGCAGTTTTTTTCAGGCCGGGAGACGACGGTGCTCCTGATCGACGACATGACCGGCACCGCCGATGCCCGCGACGCGCATCTGCACAGCCTGTGCCACGGCGTCATTACCCTGGAACGGTTGACGCTCGATTTCGGTGCCGCCCGGCGGCGGATGCAGGTCCAGAAACTGCGCGGCGTGGATTTCACGGCGGGCTATCACGACCTCAACATCCGCAAAGGCGGCGTGGACATCTTCCCCCGGCTGATCGCGGCCGACCATCCAAGCCTGTTCCGTGGCGAGGCGGTGCCCAGCGGCGTTCCTCAGCTCGACGCCCTTTTCGGGGGCGGTCCGCTGCGCGGAACCAACATGCTGGTCACGGGCCCCTCCGGATCGGGCAAGACCACCCTGGCCCTGCAATATCTCCATGCCGCCTGCGAGCGGGGCGAGCCTTGCACCATCTTCGAATTTGACGAACGGGTCGACACCCTTCTGACCCGCGCCCAGGCGTTCAACCTGCCGCTGGACAACCATGTCGAAAAAGGCCTGCTGGAAATCCAGCAGATCGATCCCGCCGAAATCTCTCCCGGAGAATTTGCCGCCCGCGTTCGCCATGAGGTGGAACAACGCGGCGTCCGCATGCTCGTGATCGACAGCCTCAACGGCTATATGGCGGCCATGCCGCAGGAACAGCAACTCCTGCTCCAGATGCATGAGCTGCTCTCCTATCTCAGCCGCCAGGGGGTCCTGACCTTCCTGATCAATCCGCAGATCGGGCTGGTGGGCAACATGACGGCCAATCTCGACGTGTCCTATGTCGCCGATACTGTCGTGCTGCTGCGCTTTTTCGAGGCGGGAGGCCGCATCCGCAAGGCGATTTCCGTCCTCAAGAACCGCAGCGGCGAACATGAGGATGCCATCCGCGAATTCCGCGTGGACCGGGACGGCGTGCGGGTGGGCGATCCCCTTTGGGCGTTCAGGGGGATATTGACGGGAACGCCGGAATATACAGGTGCGGCTTCGCCACTGATGGAAGACCGGAACGATGGCAAGTGAGGCCGAAGGGCAACGCGTTCTGATCTGCGCGCCGTTCGGGCGCGATGCGAACAGCGTGGCCGATCTGCTTGCGAATCACGGTCATGACAGCGCCATCTGCGCGAATGTCGCGGCGGTGGCGGATGCGTTGGGCGAACCCGTCGGCGCCGTCCTGATCACCGAGGAAGCGCTGATCGGCGATCTGTGCCCGCTCAGTGTGGCGCTGGACGCCCAGCCGGGCTGGTCGGACATCCCCTTCATCCTGCTGAAGGCGCAGCGGTCGACGCGGATGCCGGCGGGCGTGCCGGTGCAGGACCGGCTGCTCGACCTGATGCGCAATATCGTGGTGCTGGAACGGCCGCTGGGCGTGGCATCGCTCCTCAGCGCCGTTTCCTCCGCCCTTCGCGCACGCCGCAAGCAATTCCAGATGCGCGATCGCCTCCATGAACTGGCGGCGAGCGAAAGCCGGTTGAGACTGGCCACGACGGCGGCCAATATCGGCACCTGGGACTGGGATCTGACCACAGGCATTCTGAGCTGGGACGATCGCTGCAAGGCCATGTTCGGCCTGCCGCCCGATGCCGAGGTGAGTTACGAAGACAGCTTCCTCGCCGGGCTTCATCCCGATGACCGCGAGATGGCGGCCGACGCCGTCAGCGCCGCGCTCGATCCCTTGGGCAGCGGCCTGTTCGATATCGAATATCGCACGATCGGCCTGGAGGACGGGATCGAGCGCTGGATCGCCGCGCGCGGCGGCGCCGTATTCGAGAATGGCGAAGCCCGGCGATTTATCGGCACCACCATCGACATTTCCGAGCGCAAGCTTGGCCAGGCCGCGCTCGCCGCGTCGGAAGCCGCGCTGCGCGAGGAGAGCATGGCGCTGGAAATCCTGAACCGCACCGGGCAACGCGTTGCGGCCGAGCTTGATCTCGACGCGCTGGTGCAGGCTGTCGTCGACGCAGGCAGGGAGCTGACTTCCGCGGAAATCGGCGCTTTCTTCTACAATCGCATCGACGAGGACGACGAAAGCTATCTGCTCTACAGCCTGTCGGGTGCCCCGATCGAAGCCTTCAAGGACTTCCCGATGCCGCGGAAGACCGCGCTTTTCAGTCCGACCTTCGCTGGCGAGGGACCGGTCCGGTCCGACAATGTGCGGGAAGATCCGCGCTATGGCAGGCACTCCATGCATCATGGCATGCCCAAGGGACATCTGCCCGTCGTCAGCTATCTGGCCGTGCCCGTCATCTCGCGCAGTGGCGAAGTCATTGGCGGCCTGTTCTTCGGCCATGCCGAGCCGGGCATGTTCGATGCGCGTTCGGAGCGGCTGGCGGTCGGGCTGGCGGCGCAGGCGGCAACGGCCATCGAAAATGCGCGGCTGATCCAGACCGCCCAGCGCCTCAACCAGACGCTCGAGCAGAAGGTGAAGGAGCGGACGGAGGCTCTGGAGCAGGAGATGGCAAGCCGGGCGAGCGCCGAAGCGGCGCTGCGGCAGAGCCAGAAGATGGAAGCTGTCGGTCAGTTGACGGGGGGTATCGCCCACGACTTCAACAATATGCTGACGGGTGTCATTGGCGGCATCGACATCATCAAGCGCCGGATCGCGTCGGGCCGGACGGACGATCTGGATCGCTTCATCGAGGCGGCATCGACCTCCGCCCAGCGCGCCGCGGCGCTGACCGCGCGGCTGCTCGCTTTCTCCCGCCGGCAATCGCTCGATGCGAAGGCCACGGATATCAATGCCCTGACCCGTTCACTCGAAGACCTGCTGCTGCGGACGATCAACGAGAATATCCGGCTGGAGATCATGCCCTGTCGTGGCGACCCCCATGCCGTGGTGGACGCGCACCAACTGGAAAGCGCGATCCTGAACCTGGCGATCAACGCACGGGACGCCATGCCCGACGGCGGCAAGTTGACCGTGAGGGTCGGCACCGCGGACGTCGACGAGGCGCAGGCGGGCGGCAAGACCGACATGGTGCCGGGCCTTTACGTGATGATATCCGTCGCCGACACGGGCGTCGGCATGTCGGCGGATGTGCTGGAAAAGGTGTTCGAACCTTTCTTCACCACCAAGCCGATCGGTCAGGGCACGGGCCTGGGCCTGTCGATGGTCTACGGCTTCGCCCGCCAGTCCGGCGGACAGGTGCGCATTCACAGCAGCCCCGGACAAGGCACCTGCGTCGAGATATTGCTGCCCATGAGTGACGGGGTTCCGGACGGACGGACCGAGGCTCCATCCGTGCTGATAGAAGGCCATGGGCAATCGGTGCTGGTCGTCGAGGACGATCCCTCGGTCCGGCTGCTGGTCGGTGAGGTTCTGCAGGAACTGGGCTATGCGGCGGTCGAGGCCAGCGAAGCGGCGGAAGCCATACCGATCCTTAAAAGCCCCCGCCCGATCGACCTGATGGTGTCCGATGTCGGCCTGCCGGGGATGAACGGGCGCCAGCTCGCGGAAGTGGCGCGGGAACACCGGCCGCAGCTCCCCATCCTGTTCGTGACCGGCTATGCCGAAAATGCCGCCATTCGCGCCGAATTTCTGGGCACCAACATGAGCATGATCACCAAGCCCTTCGCGCTGGACGCGCTGGCCGACAAGATCCACGAGATGATTGGTGGGGGGAAGGAAAATCCTTCCTTGTAGGACAGGGATCGGGCGGTCCGGCGGCGACGCTGCCGGTTCCCGGGGACCCATGATGAAGCCCGGGTTTCAGGCCCAGGCCTGCCGGTAAAGGGCCTCGATCGTGGCGGCGTCGGGAATGCGCGGATTGTTGCCAGGCGAGCCGGATGCCAGCGCCTGTTCGGCCATCAGCGGCAGCAGCGCCTGCCAGCGCGCCTCATCGATGCCATAGCTCTTCGGGGTGGGCACGGACAGGTCGCGATTGATGTCGCGCAGTCCCTCGATCAGCCTCCCCACGGCGGACTGATCGCCCTCGCCCGGCTCCGCCACCCCCATGGCGCGGGCGCAATCGGCATAGCGGGGGAGCGCGGCGGGCGCCGACCAGGCGGTCACGACCGGGAGCAGCATCGCATTGGACAGACCGTGGGCGACGTGAAAATGGGCGCCGATCGGGCGGCTCATGCCATGGACAAGCGCGACGGACGCGTTGGAAAAGGCGATCCCTGCCTGAAGCGATCCGGCCATCATCGCCTCACGCGCGATGCGATCTCCCGGATCGTCGCACGCCCTTCGCAAATGCGGCCAGATGGCACGCATCGCGGCAATCGCCATACCGTCCGAAAAGGGGTTGGCACGTTGCGACACATAGGCTTCGATGGCGTGGGTCAGTGCATCGATCCCGGTGTCGGCGGTGAGCCGGGCAGGCTTGCTCAGGGTCAGCTCATAATCGACGATCGCCAGCACCGGCAGATAGGCGAGACCGGCGCACAGCATCTTCTCGTCATTAGCCTCATCGGTGATGATCGTGAATCGCGTCGCTTCCGATCCCGTACCGGCCGTCGTTGGGATCGCGACGATCGGAAGGCCCGGCCTGTTCTCCTCATGCGGCGCCTTGAGCGCGCGCATCGGTCCGCCATGCGTCGCGAGCACGGCCGCCGCCTTGGCCGTATCGATCGAACTGCCGCCGCCGAAACCAATGACGCAGTCATGATCGCCCGCCGTCACGAAGGCGACCGCCGCATCCACCGAAGCGACGGTCGGGTCGGAAATCACATCGGAATAAGCGCGAGCAGCGATGCCCGCGCCGGACAATATCGATCGCAGCCGTTCGAGCGCGCCGTTACCCGCGAGAAATCCGTCCGTCAGGATGGCGGGAGCCGACAGACCCAGTTGCATCAGCGCTGCGGGAAGCTCCTCGATGGCCCCGGCGCCGATACGCATAGCCCGCGGCAGGAATATCGCCGACATCGATTCGCTCCTCTCATTGCGGGCCCTGGTTTCCGTCCAGCCGCTTCATCATGATCATCTGCCCATCCTGCTGCACCGGCCCAAAGCCTTGCGCAAGCCCCGTCGCAGGGCGAAATCATGGCGGCGGCGGCGCTCAGTTGTTCTTCTTGCTTTGGCCCGGAGTGGCGCCGGATTGTCCGGGCGGGGCGCTACCATTGGCAGGTGTAGCGCCGGATTGACCTGGGGTGGTGCCATTCTGGCCGGGTGCATTGCCCGAATTGCCGGGAGAAGTGGGTGAGGAACCACTCCCGCCCGCGGCCGATGAACCGCTGCTCGGGCCCGAAGAGGAGGAGGAACCTGGCGTGGCGCTGCCCGAATAGCTTGCGAAAAGCGCGGCGCTGTCGTCCATGGCATTGCTGATCGATTGGCCCAGCGCCCAGGCACCGATCACAACCGATCCGATCAGCAGGCCAAGCAGAAGCGCATATTCAGCCGCCGCAACGCCCGAACGGTCCGCTGCCAGTCTGGCGATCAATCCTGTCCCTCGCCCCATGGACTTTCCCCCTGTCCGCCTGCGACGGAGAGAAATGTGCGCTTTCCCATGGAAGATGTAAAATCAATTAACCCTAGCCGTAGCATCCCATCATGCCATCCAGTCAGACCGGCGTGCCGGTCGGTTTCAGGCCGTAATCGGCAGTCATCTACGACTATTCGCTCACTGGTGCACGGCCGCGCAAACGGCAAGATCGCGCGCATGACACTGCTGGGTGGCGGGCCCACCGTCCGCACCGGCAACATAGGCCTCGTCTGTGCAAGGAAGAACAGGGATGATCGCAAAGAGCTTCATAGGGATCGCGCTGGGGGCATCCTACCTCGCAAGCCCGGCGCTGGCGGCGCCGATGGCGCTGCTCGACCGTCATGGCAGCCGGGTCGCGATCGAACCCTATGCCCCCAATATCGTGCGCGTCACCATCGCGCTCGACGCTGCGCTGGCAGACGCGCCGCCGGGGGACGGCCCTGATGCGAAGGCGGACGCGACGGGCTGGACCCACCGCACGGATGCGGGCGGGGACATATTCGCCTCCCCTGCCCTGTCGCTGACCGTCGATGCCAAGCCATGGCCGAAGGCACCCACCCAGATGGAGCGCTATTTCGCGTCCTCGCTGCCGCCGGTCAGCCTCTCCGTTCGCGACGGCGACGGCAATATGCTGATGAAGATGACCGGCTGGGAAATGGCGCCGGTGACGGTGAATGGCGAAAAGACCTTCAAGGTCGGCGCCAGTTTCGCGTCTCCGGCGGACGAACATTATTATGGGCTGGGTCAGAATCAGGAGGGCCATCTGGATCTGCGCGGCAGGCAGATCGACTGCCAGCATCATTATGACGCGCCTGCGGGCGAGACGGTCTGCGTGCCCTTCATGGTGACGAACAAGGGCTATGGCATCGTCTGGGACAATCCAGCCCGCACGCTTGTCTGGCCCGGCTTGCACGGCATGACCCGCTGGCAAAGCCAGGTGGGGGAGCGCGTCTCCTTCTTCCTCATCGCCGGCAAGACCACGGACGAGCTTTATGCGGGCTATGCGAAACTCACCGGGCAAACGCCGCTGCCGCCCAAGGCGGGTTTCGGCCTGATCCAGAGCAAGGCCCGCTATGAGAGCGAGAAGGAACTGCTCGACATTGCGCAGGGCTATCGCCAGCGGGGTCTGCCGCTCGATGTGATGGTGCTCGACTGGTTCTACTGGACCCGGATGGGTCAGCTCGACATCGACCGCACCTATTTCCCCGATCCCAAGGGGATGAACGACAGGCTGAAATCGATGGGGATGCGATCGATCATCAGCGTCTGGCCGCGCTTCGAGCGGGAATCGCGCTATTTCGACATGCTGGCGGCTAAGGGCTGGTTCCTGCACGACAAGGAAGGAAACCCGATCGACGGTCTGCCGATGCGGTTCGACCGCGCCGGCGCGCTGATCGACAGCACCAACCCGGAGGCGCGCGAGTGGTTCTGGGGCAAGATCCGCGACAATATCGCCTCTCAGGGCTTCGACTGGTTCTGGCTGGACGAAACCGAGCCGGACCTGATCCCCGACGGTTATTTCTATGCCAGGGGATCGGGCGACCGTTATCACAACCTCTTCCCGTTGCTGCATACAGGCGGCGTGGCCGAAGGGTCGGAGCGCGACCGGCCCGGTTTCCGCAACATGATCCTTGCCCGTGCGGCCTATCTGGGATCGCAGCGCTATGGCGGCCTGTTCTGGTCGTCGGACGTGCACTCGACCTGGGAAGCGCTGCGGCGGCAGGTGCCGACCGGTCTCAATTTCACCGCTTCGGGCCTGGCCTATTGGGGCAGCGACGTTGGTGGCTGGCAATGGCCGAAAGGTCCGAAGGCAGAGCGTCCGGTCCTGGTCGATCCGGCGGGCGCGACGGCGATGGGGGCGGACTATACCGATTATCCCGAACTGTTCGTGCGCTGGTTCCAATATAGCGTGTTCACCCCGACGCTGCGCATCCACGGTCAGCGGCCGGGGACGGCACTGTGGGAATATGGGAAGGCGGCGGAGCCGATCCTGGCCGACTGGCTGCGGCTGCGCTATGCGCTGATCCCCTATATCTATGCATTGGGACGGCAGACATATGATAGCGGCGCGCCCTTCATGCGGGCGCTTTTCATGGATTTCCCGAACGATCCAAAGGTCGCGGACATCGGCGACCAATATATGTTCGGCCCCGCCTTCCTCGTCGCGCCGGTGACGGAGCAGGGCCAGACGAAACGCAACGTCTATCTGCCCGCCGGGACGGCCTGGTATGATTATTGGACCAATCAGCGCCATGAAGGCGGCCAGACGATCGAGATCGATGCGCCGATCGCCCGCATGCCACTGTTCGTGAAGGCCGGATCGATCGTCCCCGTCGGCATGCAGGTGAAAAGCACTGCCGAGAAACAGCCGCTGGAAAGCATCCGCGTCTATCCTGGTGCCGATGCGCACTTCACCCTCTATGACGATGATGGCACCACCAATGCCTATCGCAAGGGCGGGACCAAGGCGGAGCTGATCTGGAACGACAAGGCCAGGACGCTGACGAGCAGGACCAGGCTGCCCACCGGACAGGCGATTACCGGGCTGGTGCAGATCGTCGGCCAATAGGGAGAAGAGGAAATGACGGGTATCAACCGCCGCGAACTGGGTCTGGGCCTGGGTACCGCCGCACTGGGCGCCGCCGCGCTGGGGGCCACGACGCCTCCAGTCCCTGTCCTTGCGGAAACGGGACAGGGCGCCACGCCGGACGCCCTCTCCTTCCCGCCCGGCTTCCTCTGGGGCTGCGCCACCGCCGCCTACCAGATCGAGGGCGGGGTCAAGGAGGATGGCCGCGGCCTTACCAACTGGGACGTTTTCTCCCACATGCCGGGCAAGGTCGCCAATGGCGATACCGGCGATGTCGCCTGCGACAGCTATCATCGCTACCCGGAGGACATCGCGCTCCTCAAGGCGCTGGGCGTCAAGGCCTATCGTTTCTCGATCGCCTGGTCGCGCATCTTTCCCGACGGCAAGGGCAAGCCCAACCCCAAGGGCGTCGATTATTACAACCGGCTGGTCGACGGCCTGCTTGCTGCCGGGATCGCGCCACACGCCACCCTGTTCCACTGGGACTTGCCGAACGCGCTGCCGGGCGGCTGGCAGAACCGGGACACCGCCTATGCCTTTGCCGACTATGCCGGATATATGGCGGGCCGCCTCAGCGATCGGGTCCGGCATTTCATGACGGTCAACGAGCTGCGCTGTTTCACCGACCTGAGCTACATGACCGGCGGCAAGGCGCCGGGCCTCAGACTGCCGATGGGTCAGGTGAACCAGATTCGCCACCATGGCGTGCTGGCCCATGGGCTGGGCGTCCAGGCGGTGCGCGCCCATGCGAGGGCTGGGACTTTGGTGGGCCTGGCCGACAATCCCAGCCTCTATGTCCCCGCGATCGAGACCGCCGAACATGTCGAGGCGGTCCGGAAGGCGGTGCGCGAGGAAAATGCCATGTTCCTCACCGCGATCATGGAGGGCCGATATCTGGATTCCTATCTGACCGCGCAAGGCAAGGACGCACCGACGGTCAGGCCAGGCGACATGAAGGCGATCGGCAGCCCGATCGATTTCCTGTCGGTCAATGTCTACACCGGCAACATGGTGCGGGCCGATGCCGCCGCGCCTTCGGGCTACAGCATATTGCCGCATCCGGGACAGGCGCCGCGCATGCCCTCTCCCTGGCTCTATGTCACGCCCGAAGTAATCTATTGGGGCATTCGCGCCATCAGCGAGAACTGGCAGCCCAAGGCGCTCTACATCTCCGAAAATGGCTGTTCGGCCGATGACAGGCAAGCGGTGGACGGCAAGGTTTATGACACGGATCGGGTCATGTTCCTGCGCAACTATATCGGCCATCTGCAGCGCGCCACCCGCGAAGGTCTGCCGGTGAAGGGCTATTTCGTCTGGAGCCTGATGGACAATTTCGAGTGGGAGGACGGCTATACCAAGCTGTTCGGCATCCACCATGTCGACTTCAGGACCGGCCGCCGCACGCCCAAACTGAGCGCCGACTGGTATCGCGAGCTGGTGCGCACCAACCGGCTGGTATGAAGCGATTTTCGGTCGGATTTTGCCGCGAAGAGGGGTATAAGGGGGACTGACCCGGGGGGATGCTGGCCGGGAGGTGGACGATGAAATCGGTCCTGCTGCACATCCATGAAGACCATGGCGCGGAAAGCCGGTTGCAGGCGGCCTGCGATCTTGCGCGGTCGTCGGGCGCGCATATCCATTGCGTGCAGGTCACCGCCGCGCCCGATTTCGTGGTCGCCGATGTCTATGGCGGCGCGTCCATGGCCCCGGCGATGATGGCGGAGCTTTACGATATCGACGAAAAGGCGCGCAGGCGGGTGGAGGAGCGGCTGCGCCGCGAGGATGTGAGCTGGGACTGGCGCCATGTCGAGGGCGACGTCATCCATGGGCTGCTGTCCGCCTCCACCCTGACGGACGGGATGATCGTCACCCTGCCGTCGGGGCAGCGCAGGCAATTGGGCGATCCGCTGCATCTGGCCGCCGATCTGGCGCTGGGCGGGCGGGTTCCGGTGCTGGCCATTCCGCAGGAGGCCCGCGCCTTTGCCGTGACCGGGCGGGCGGTGGTCGCATGGGAAGGATCGCAGGAGGCTTCGGCGGCGCTGCGCCTTGCCACGCCGTTGCTCAGGCTGACGGAAGAGGTGCATGTGGTGACGGTGGAGGAAGCCGGGAAATATCCCTTCCCCGCCACCGACGCGCCGGAATATCTCGCCCGCCACGGCATCAAGTCGCAGCTCCACATCTGGCCGCAGGACGGCCGCACCGTCGAGGCGGCGTTGCAGGCGGCGATCGGGGTGTTGAAGCCCGACTGGATGGTGATGGGCGCCTTTGGCCACAGCCGGTTGCGCGAACTGGTGTTCGGCGGCGTGACGCGGACGATGCTGCGCGCCGTGCACGTGCCGCTGTTGCTGGCGCACTGAGCACGGCATCCGCGTGACATAGATGACACGATGGAGGGGTGTGGAAAGGCGGATTCCGGGGCGATTTCCCATGGGGATTGATGGTGAAGGCGGTGCAGAAATACGGATGAAGATGGCGACTATGCGCGGCTTGCGATCCTTCTCGCGGCGACAGTTGCGCGCTTCACCCGCGTTCAAGCGGGAGCGGACGTGAGCGTGAATCGCCGGTCAAGCCACGCTTCAAGCAGCAGTGCCGGAATGCCCTGGCGAGATGATTCCGCTCAACAGTTCATTGGTATCGAGAATGACGCGCACGGATCAGTGTCTATCCGACGTCCAGAAGGTGGAACGGGCTTCGGCCAGTTCATCCTCGATCAGGCGTTCCAGCATGTCCGGGTCGGCTTGGGCGTTTCGCGCTTGCACATCGCGCACCATTTCCCGCAGAATCTCGCGATTCACAGCCTCTTCGACGAAGCGCGACAGATCCCCCTTCTTGATCGCTTGCAGAAGTCCGGAATCCAAACCCGTCAGATCCCCTCAGCCACCTCCGGGGCGAGGCTGAAAATGGCGAGAAGCATGAGCGCGAGCCATCCCAAGGCGACGACCAGGCCAACCTGCGGCCGTCGCTCGAAAAATCGCAGTGCCGTGCGGATCAGGATGGCTTCACCACAAGGATGTGAAACGAACCGGGGACGGCTACCGGCCGGCCGCCGGGTTGCGTCGGCGGACCGAACTTGGCGGTCGGCAGGTAGATGATACCCGTTTTGGGATCGAGTGCGCCGGTACGCGCGCCGGGCTGGGTCGTGACACGGCCCACATGCTCGACTTTGGTCGGCGAGGCGAGGGAGAAGATGTCGAGCAGGCCATCCTTGCCGGCGGGAATGAAGGCGAGGTTGCGCATCGCATCGAGGATGACCGCATCCGGTCCGACACCAATATCCACCAGCGCAGTCAGTTTGCGAGCCCTTGCATCCACAATCGCGGCCTTGCCGTTGGCACAGGCGCTGATCAGCCGGTGATGCGAGGCGTCAAGCGCGAGCCCGCTCGGCGCTTCGCAGCCTGGCAGCGCGATCGGCTTGCCGGCAACGGCCTTGGCGAGGTCAACCGTGTCGATCTCGCCAGCATCCTCGTTGTTGATAAAAAGGGTGGTTCCGTCGATCGCCCCATATTCCAGCGCTTCCTTGACCTGGATGGTGCGCATGACCTTCATGGCCGTCGTATCGATAACCGAGACGGTTCCGCTATCGGCATTCATCACATAGGCGTGTCCATTGTGATCCAGGATCGCTGCATCGGGCTTCTTGCCCACCGCAAGCTTCGCCAATTCACGACCGTCTGCAGCATTGAGGAACCGGACCGTACCATCGGTACCGCTCGTAACCAGCAGGCGCCCGCCGGAGAGCGGAACGGCGGCATGGCCACGCTGGATCGAGCCGATCGAGGAGACGGTGCCCGAAGCCAGATCGACCACCGTAACCGCTTCACCGCGCGCGACGTACAGGTGGGCTCCGGCCGGATCGACCTGGGCATAGTCCCAGGGGCCGTCGGGGCCGGCGATCGAGCCGGTGACGCTGTAGGATTGCGCTGTAGCTGGGGCGGCAGCGGCACAAAGTAGCGCGGCGAGTAAGGCTACGGGCGAACGCATTCAATTCTCCTTTCGTTTGTCGTGATCTCTGTCTCGAATATCCCCTGCTTGCCAATCGTCGTCGCCCACATTGAGAAAATAAAGTGAAGGCGAGGAGCCGTCGGCACTCATCCGTTGCGCGCGGCCCTGGGCCAGCATCAGGCAGCCTGGTGCACCGGGCAAGAGCCCTTGCCGGGCCAAATGAGGCCATTCGGGCTTGGATGGATGGGTGTCGGCGGTGAATGGCGTTCCAGGGCGGTCCACGACCTAGTTCTGCCGCAGGGCATGGCCACAGCAGAATTTTTTCCACTATGTCCCAAATGGCGCGCCAGTGATCAGGCTGCGCCGGATCGTCCTGCGCCGCAAGGAGCGCTTCGCGGTGGGATTCCTGATCCCCGTCGCTTAATTGCAAAGAAGTCCCTGGTTCGGATTTAAGTTGACAATTCAATTAATTTCGCGAGAGAATCCACGCGACCGAAGAGGCTTGCTTGGACATTTTTTTCCTCTCCCATCCGACCCGATGCTTCACCATGGCCCGGACCATGCAGCCATATTCCTCCCATTTTGCTTTATCCCCGATTTCACCACGCCGCCAGGGTCAAGGCCCTAGATACGCACCTTTCGCCGACAATGGTCACTTTCCCCATGCATTCCGATCCACCAGCCCTGTGGACTGTCATCAAAGCAGCTTCGATTGAAAACTGCCGTCAAATTTCGTTCCAGCACGAGGACGATTTCGCGAGGGCACAGATCGGTAAAATGATATCCTCATGAAACTATCCCATATCCTCTCCGCCTGTAGCCTGTTTGCGCTTTTCACTCCGTTGCCCGGATATCTCGCTCAGGCCGCCCAACCCCAGGCACCGACTGCCGCATTGACAGGGCAGACAGAGGATTTTCCGCGCTACGATATCCGTCCTCGCCTGATCGTCATTACCGACATTGCAAACGAACCGGACGATGAGGCTTCGCTCGTGCGCCTCCTGCTCTACGCAGACTCGCTCGATATCCAGGGTCTTATCGCCTCTACATCCATTTGGATGCGCGACGCGGTACATCCGGAAAAGATCGAGGAACGCGTGCGAGCCTATGGCGCCGTGCTTCCCAATCTCAGAGTTCATTCTCCTGGATATCCTTCGATGGAGAGCCTGCTTTCGAGGATCTCGTCTGGCGAGCCTCGCTATGGCATGGCCGCAGTCGGTGAAGGCCATGACAGCGACGGGTCGCGCGCGATCATCGCTGCTGCGGATAAGGCGAGCGATGATCGCCCGTTATGGATTTCGATCTGGGGAGGAGCCAATGTTCTGGCGCAGGCACTGTGGCGCGTGTCGCACGACCGTTCACCCCAAGAGGTTGCGAATTTCGTCGCGCGACTGCGGGTCTACTCGATCTCGGATCAGGACGACAGTGGCCCCTGGCTGCGTCAGACGTTCCCCAAATTGTTCTGGATCACCAGTCTTCACGCCTTCAATCACTATGAGCGCGCTACCTGGACCGGAATCTCAGGCGAGGCATTTTACAAATTTGAGGGCGGTCCGAATTCGCGACTGGTGTCCAAGGAATGGCTGACACAGAATATCATCAAGGGACCGCTGGGATCACTTTATCCGCTTCCCGCCTTCATCATGGAAGGTGATACGCCGGCGTTTCTTTATCTCATTCCCAACGGTCTCGGCGTTCCCGAAGCACCTGATTTCGGCAGCTGGGGAGGGCGATACGGCAGGCTTGGTGCCGGACAGGATATATGGACGGATGTAACGGACACCGCGATGGGCCAAGATGGGCGCTTGCACAGCGAAGCCCAGGCCAGCATTTGGCGCTGGCGCGATGCCTATCAAGGCGATTTCGCAGCGCGCATACAATGGTCGCTTGCCTCTCGATATAAGGATGCGAACCATCCACCGATAATCCGCATCGATAGAGACCGAGGAATGGCTCCGATTGCACGCGACATGATCGCTGGGCAGAAACTCAAGCTCGACTTGTCGGGAACGCGCGATCCGGATGGAGACACTATCAGCCTGTCATGCTGGCAGTATAAGGAGCCAAGCACGACTTCGGTCAGCACGGCAAGGGTTCCAAATCTTTTGATCGAACAATGTACTGATCGACAAATCGTCCTGACGGCGCCGGCAGTGAAGGCACCGATTCTGCTCCATCTGATCGTCGAAGCCAGGGACGATGCTCATCTGGCCATGCGAAGCTATCGCCGTGTCATAGTGCGACTCGCGCCCGGCTAAGTGTCCTGCAGCAAACGGCGCGCGCAGTCCGCGCCGCGCTACCATTGGAAAAGCAACCGTCAAGGATGATCCTCTTGCTTGGCCATGGGCGAACTGCAACAGAGTTCTTTGAGAGAAATTATTCGGCGCAAGCAGGGAGGTGGCGAGCATCGACGCGCTGCCGGTCTTTCGCAGCGCGTCGATGCTCGCCCACCATCGGAATCAGCCCGCGTCGGTCTCGACGGGGGTCTTGAGAAGCTGCTGCTCCCACAGATAAGCGATGCCGCTGCCCCCGAAATGATCAATGAGGATCTCGGTCAGTTCTTCGACATGATCGGTGCGGGCCCAGTCGCGCTGCCATTCGCCGGCCAGCGCCATCACGGTCATCGGGTTCGCGCCGGCCGCGATCATGCGCTGAACGGCTACTTCGTGGGACTCCTTCGAGATACCGCCCGACGCGTCGGTGATCACCGTCACGTCCCAGCCTTCGCCGGCGGCCTGTATAACCGGCATCGCGACGCAGACCTCGGTCCAGAGGCCGGCGATGATCAGCTGCTTGCGGCCGGTCGCTTTGACCGCGTCGACGACCTTCTCGTCCTGCCAGGTGTTCACCCAGGTCCGGTCTATGACCTCCTGACCGGGGAACACGTCGGTGATCTGCTTGAAAAGGAGGCCACCGCGAGCCGCGATCACGCTGGTGAGAATGGTCGGAACATTGAAGGCCTTTGCCAGCTTCGCCAGCGCGGTCGTGAGGTTGACGACAGCCTGCGGATCGTGGCTGTTCAGATTTGCAAGCTGATAAGGCTGGTGGTCGATCAGGACGAGCACCGAGTCCTCGGGGCGAAGAAGCGAGTCGAGGCCGTTGCGGAATGTCATGGCGGTTCTTTCCTCTGAAAATGTTCGTAGATCTGTGGGACATCGATCGAGACGACGTTCCCAGTTCGAATGTTGCCATTCCCCTTTCCGGCGCGGTAGCGTCGCTGGACGATGTGCTGTGTCGCACAAAGAGGAACGCTGAATGGAAATTGAAGACTTGCGGACGTTCGTCGAAGTCGCCGACGCCGGTGGCGTGACGTCCGCCGCGCGTCGGCTCGGCATATCCAAGTCGATGGTCAGCCGGCGGCTCGTTCGGCTTGAGGCGGAACTCAGTGTCCAGCTTCTCGCCCGCAGCACGCGGGGGGCTGCGCTTACCGAAGCCGGGGCGACATTCCGGGAATATGCCGCGCGTGCGGTCGCCGAGATCGATCTCGCCAAGGAGACTGTTCTGCCGGCAGGCGAGCTGAGAGGGCGTCTGCGCGTCGCGGCGCCCCTGTCGTTCGGACCGACGCACTTCGCGCCTGTTCTCGCTGAAATGGCCGCGCGCCATCCGGAGCTGCATATCCACTCATGCTATACGGACCGGTTCGTCGACCTGATCGCGGAAGGGTATGATTGCGCGATCCGCGTCGGCATGCTGCCCGACTCCAACCTGATCGCAAGAAGGATTGGTCCGCTTGTCGGCCAGTATGTCGCTTCGCCGGCCTATATTGAGAGATACGGATCACCGGAAACGCCCGAGGAACTCGTGACCCATCAGGCGCTGATGCAGGGAACCGAGACTTGGCTCGCCACGGTCGGCGACAAGGTCATCACGATGCGGCCTCAGGGGCGGTTCAAGGCCGACAACGGCGTCGCCCTCGTTGCGGCAGCGCTGGCCGGGATCGGGATCGCAGCGCTCCCTAACGGCCTGACCAAAGAGCATCTGGACTCGGGCGCGCTTGTGCCAGTCATGCCGCTTTATCCAATTCCGGAACACGGGATCTATGTCGTCCGCCCTCCAGGGCAGCATCCGTCGCGTAAGATTCGGGTCCTTACCGAAATGCTGATCGAGTGCTTTGGAAGTTCAACCGAGAGTTCGGAGCGTTCCGGACATGAAATTGCCGCCGTCGAGGTCGATTGAAGCGATATTGCTGGCGACATATCCGGCGAAGATCGTGACCGCGCCCACCATGCCTGTCGCCATCAGCCGATCCGGCGTTATCCACGGCGGCATCCGGTGGCACAGCCAGTTGAGCAGCCGCCGTTCATTGGCGGCAAGCCAGTTCTGTTGAATCCGGGAGAGTGATTGGGGGGATTGGGGCCGGGTCGTCACAGGCCTTCGAGTCTGGAACCGCGGGCGCATCTGCCGTGCAATATATGCCGGTTCAACCACCGCGTCCAAAGATGCGCCAGCCAAGAAAAATCAGCACTATCACAGATGCGGTCAGCAATAGCTGAAAAGAGAGATGATCTTCCGGCATATTATGCTTCCCTATGTGCGGGAGCACCAAGTCTCTCTGTCGGATCGTGCGAAAGGAAGAGCCGATAACCGGACGTAGCAGTCCTCATGCGAACCGAACAGAATTTTCTGAAATCTTCCTATTTTTCCAGCGAGACGGGAAGGGTCATCCATGCTATTAAGCGATTATTGCGCGAAATTTGCCGCAAGCATTCGCCGTGACAGAGAGACCATCGTGCTCCCGCTTGCCAGCCGAGGAGCATTTCCATGGAAGACCTGAATTATCTGCTGAAGCGCGAGCAAGAGGAATTGCTGCGTGCCCGGATCGCCCATAGTCCCGCAGCATGCCGTGCCCATAAACGGCTAGCCCAGGAATATGCCAGCCGCATCCGCAATCACCCGCACCCCTATCGCTCCGAGAATGCCGATGGCTTTGTTTCCTTCAATCCCTTTCCGTTCAACGTGGAAGGCGGCGCCGCATGAGCAGGGTCGTCAATGTGTGGGCCACGCCAGATATCATCAAGGCCGCATGCGACAAGCACGCATTCCGGATATCCGCGCTGGAAGCGCTGGTTTCCGGGGGCGCAAGGGTCGTGATGCTGGACCCCAGGGATGCCGATGCCTTCCGCATATTGATGAAGGACAAGCTGATCGAAGGCGCCGTAACGCGATCCGCATCGCACATGGCCCGGCAATGGTCCCCCCCTCTGCATCGGAAATAGTCATGGACAGGTTCAACTATCTTGATCGCCGCAGACGGGCTGCCCTGAATCAGGCCGATCTCGCAATCTGTCTGGTCGAGAAAAGGAAACATGAAGAACAGGCTCGCGCCTACGCCAAGATCATGGCCGTGCTGCGCCGGGAGGAGAAGGCGTCACTCCACGTCCAATAGAGGGGTGGACTGGGCCGGCTTGGCCGCGAACCAGATATTATGCCAGCGCTCCGTGCTGCCTATATAGGCCGGCAGGATGATCTCGTCGACTTCGAAGCCGGACGCCTCAAGCCTGCCCGCAAAACAATCGTCGGCATAGGATGACCAGACGGACAGAAGCCCGCCCGGCTTCAGGGCAGTGTAGGCTGCCAGGAGACCGTCATGGGAATAAAGCCGGTCGTTCAACGGCGTGATGAAGCCGTCCGGCCCATTATCGACATCCAGCAGAATGGCGTCGAAGCGATCTGGCGTCTCCGCGATGACATCATGGACATCCAGCAGGCGAAGGCTGACGCGGGGATCGGCGAGATTTCCCTTGAACAGATGCGCCAACGGCCCCTTGGCCCAGACGACGATCTGGGGAACCAGCTCCGCGACGGTCACAACCGCCTCCGCAGCCCAGGAGGTCAGCACCGCATCCAGGGTGAAGCCCATGCCCAGCCCACCGATCAGGACATGCCCGTCCTTCCTGCCCAACCGCTCGCCGGTCAGGGTGGCCAGCGCCATTTCCGACACATGGTCCTGACTTCCCATCAACTCGTCGCGGCCGAACTGGATGGAAAATTCCTTGCCGCATTTGAGCAGATGCAATTGGCCACCGCCCGGAATATCCGCGACATCCACCGTTTCTATGGGCAGGTGGTTTGTCTCGGCGGTCCTGGTTTGCCGGTCATCGCTGATGTCAATCCGCATGGCAGAAGACCGCCTTGACGAAGCGTTGTCACGATTCATGCTATTCCTGTCGGATTCTCGGGATCAATCGCGACGTAAACCAGCATGGCGTCCATTGCGCGGTGACGCTGTGCAATGCCCGGCCTATATCGTCTTTGCAAGGCCATGCAGCACATCGTTTTCGATAGAGACGATTAACATGAAACGATTGTTGATGCCCTGAGTGACAAGGTGAAAGGAGGACGGGATAACGGGGGCGCGGACCATTGTGCTGTCGATGCTGTTATGGCCGCTGTCCGCCATGATCTCGGCAAGCGTCACGGCAGCGGTCTCCCGGACCCCTACTGGAGCAGGATGATGCCGCCGCCCGCGATGCAGGCGAGGCCCGCCACCACGGAGGTGCCGCGTCCCCAGGGCAGCAGCTTTTCCATCGCCACCAGCAGCGTCAGCAGCGCGATCCAGACGAGGTTCATGATGCCGCCCGCGAACAGCAGCGCCATCAGCATCCAGCAGCAGCCCACGCACCAGGCGCCGTGGATCATCCCCATGCGCAGCGCGCCCATCGCGCCCGGCCTGTAGTGACGGCTGAGGAACCGGGCCGGGTTGCGGCACTGGCGCAGGCAGGCGTCCTTCAGCGGGCTGACCTGATAGGCGCCCGCCGCGATCAGCAGGGCGGCGGACAGGGAGCGGCTGGGCGTCGCCATCGCCATGGGGGACAGCATGGCGGCCATGCTGAGGCGCCATTGCACGACCGTCGCCAGCAGGGAAAAGAGGGCCCAGACGAGCAGATAGCCGAGCAGGAAGCTTTCCGTCGCGGGGCGCTGCGCCGCGTCGCGATGGCCCATGGCGCGGGCGTAGAGCAGGATGGTCGGCGCGGCGGAGGGCAGCATCATCGCCACCATCATCACCCACCACATGGCAAGCGTCACCGCGAACTGCCCCGCCGTCCACGGCCCGGCGGTCAGCATCATCAGCGCCATCATGTCGCCTGACGAGCCGGCCGGACCGATGCCCGCCGGTCCCAGCGAGGCCACGGGCGCCATCCCCATGCCCGCGCCCAGCAGCAGCCAGCCCCAGGCAAGCAGCACCAACGCCGCCAGCGCAGCCATGGACCACAGGCGATGGCGCGCGAGCAGCGGCTCCAGCATCAGCCCCTGACGACGCCGTGGCTGTCGAGATGGAGATAAGCGAACTGGCCGTAGCTCGCCTGGTGGGCGAGCTGCATCGGCGCGATGGCGCGGCTGGCGCCGGAGCCGACTTCCGCCACTTCATATTCGAAGCCGTCGGGCAGGCGGATCTGGGCGCGGACTTCGGCGCCGTTGACTGGGCTGCGGATCGGTTCGCCGTCCATTTCCAGATGGCCGGGAATGCGCAGCCGCCCCTTGCGGCCCTCCACGTCCACGTCGAAATCGACTTGGGTGAAGACAGGCTCATGCATGGTCGTGATGGTAGAGGCGAACACCGCGAACACCGTCGCGAAGGGATCGGTGTCGCCGCCGGTCATGATGGTCAGCAGGGCCTGACGCTGCGCATCCGTCGCCCGTTCGTCGACGAAGGCCACGCATTCGCCCTGCCCTTCGTGGATCGGCCCCGGCCAGCGGAAGACGCCGGCAATGTTGAGGCCCGAAAGATCGGTGTCGCCATGACGGCCTTCATCGATGGCGATGCCGACCGCCGCCTGGCAATGCCCCTTGTCGGGCAGGCCGCCAAACTGGCAGTTGCAGCCATATTCGCAATTGCAGTTGGCGAATTCCCGGCCCTTGAGATTCCAGTAGACCATGGATCGAGTCCCCCTTCTGATGGGCGCCCCGACTATAGCATATCGGTCAGGCCGCGTCGCGCTTTCGACAGCCGGTCGAGCAAGGGAAATGGATGGCGAAATTCTTGTCGACCGCCACCGCCTCTATCCCATGGTGCCCATGTCCCTTCTACAGCCTTGCCCCGGCGGCCCTCAAGCTTTCCTTGACGCGGGCGATGGCCATTTCGAGCGGGTCGGTCTCCCCCAGAAGGGCGAAGCTGCCGTTGAGGGCGAAGGTGCAATGGCCGTGGACCGTGGCCACCAGCGAACGGGCGAGGCGCGGCGCGATGGTCGCGGCTTCGGGCGGGAGGACGGCGGCGACTTCACGCACGACGACTTCGGTGAGGCCCGCCCGCTGCGCCGCATAATCCTCCGGCATGGGGACGCCCAGCGGCAGGCGATGGTCGTAGATTGCCATCCAGATGTTGAGATTGTCGCGGGCGAAGGCGAAATAGCCCTCCACCAGCGCGGCGATCCGGTCCTTCGGATTGCCGGCGAGGCGCGCCTCCAGAAAGGCGGCCCAGAGGTCGAAGGTGCGCGTGTTGATCGCGACGACCAGCCGGTCGTAGCTGCCGAACACATTGTAGAGCGTGCCGACCGAATAGCCGATCCGCTTGGCCACTTCCCGCGAGGAGAAACGGGCGAAGCCGACCTCCGCCATGTGGCGGTGGCCCTGCGCCACGATCATCGCGGCCAGTTCCTCGCGGCTGTGGTCGGAGCGTCTTCCCATGGGGAGAGCGATAACGAAAGAATTGAACGCTGTCTAATAAATTTATTGAACACTGTGTAATTTTACGCTAGCCATGGCATGGTTCGCAGGGATTCAGGGGCGCGACTCATGTTTGTGATGCTGGTTCTGCTGGTTTTCGGGGTACTGATCTTCGACATGCGCAAGCGGTTGAAGATCGCGGAAATGCGGCTGGCATTGCTGGAGGATGCGGCGGCCGTTCCAGATGCCCGCCGTTCCGGCGCGGGTGGAGAGCCATATCCCGACCGTTCCGCCTCTGGTGACTTGCGGGAGATGGATCGCCGCCTGCGCGGGGAAGACGGTGGTGAAAAGCGGGTGCCACAGGCTGCGCGGGCGGTGGTGCGGACGGCGGAAACCGTCGAAGCCTCTCCCCCGGCACCGGTTGAGCCGGTCGCGCAAGCCCCTGTCGAAATGGTGGCGGAACCCACCCCTCCCCCGGCCGAACCCGCCCGGCCTTCCTTCGGCTTTGAGGAGCTGTTCGGGCGGCGTTTGCCGATCTGGGCGGGCGGCGTGACGCTGGCCGTCGCGGGCGTGCTGCTGGTCAAATATTCGATCGACGCGGGATTGCTCTCGCCGCTGGTGCGGGTCGTGCTGGGGCTGCTCTTCGGCGGAGCGCTGATCGGCGGGGCGGAGTTCGCGCTGCGGCAGGAGGAGCGGGTGCGCGACTTCCGGGTGCGGCAGGCGCTCGCCGGGGCGGGGCTGGCGACGCTTTATTTCAGCATATTGGCGGCGCATGGGCTTTACGGGCTGGTGGGACCGGTGACGGCCTTTGCCGGGCTGGCCGGGGTGACGGCGCTGGCCATGGGGCTGTCGCTGCGCTTCGGGGCGCCCAGTGCGCTGCTGGGGCTGGTCGGCGGCCTGGCCGCGCCCGCGCTGGTCGAGGCGGGGCAGCCCAATGTGCCGCTGCTCAGTTGCTATCTGGCGCTGGCGGTCGGCGGGCTGTGCGCGCTGTCGCGGACGCAGCGCTGGATGTGGCTGGGCGTCAGCGCGCTGGTCGGCGGCGCGGGATGGGGCATCGTGCTGCTGGCCATGGGGGCGCTGGACCGGGCGTCTTCGCTGTCGGTCGGGCTGCTGGTGCTGATGCTGGGCGTGGCGCTGCCTCTGCTCGCCTTTTCGGGCGCGCGGGCCGTGCTTCCGCGGACCGGCGCTGCGGTGGTCGCGGCGGGGCAGATGGCGGCGCTGGTCGCGACCGGCGGCTTTGCCTTGCTGCATTGGGGGCTGTTCGGGCTGCTTTCCGTCGCTTTGGTCTGGCTGGGGCGTGAGGCGGGCCTGCGGCCGCTGGCGGCGGTCGGACTGGCCGTGGCGCTGTTGCTGGCCGGGATTTGGCCCGATCCGGAGATGGGGCGGTTCGCGCTGGTTCTGGCGGGCATGGTCGCGATCTATGGCGGGACGGCGCTGCGGCGGCTGTGGCGTGCTGGCGGCGGACTGATCGAGGCGGGGCAGGTCGCCGGGCTGGCGCTGGGCGGCTTTGCCGTGGCTTTCCTGCACTTTTACCGGGCGGGGCTGGATCAGGGATTTGCGGGGCTGGCGCTGGGCGCGGCGGCCTTGCCCGGGGTGGCGCTGGCACTGGGGTGGCGCAAGCCGCGGGAGGATGCACGCTTCGTGACGCTGGCGACGGCGGTGGGATTATTGCTGGTGGCGGCCGGGGCGCTGGGGCTGGCGGGCTGGGCCCTGGCAGCGGTGATCGCGGCCGTGGCGGCGGGCCTGCTGATGCTGGCGGAAAAGGCCGGGGACCGGCGGGTCGAATGGAGCGGCTGGGGCTTTGCCTTTGCGGCGCTGGTGGCGGTGGCCGGGTCGGACGATGTCGTGCGGCTTTGGGGCGAGGCGGCGGCGGGAATGCCGCTGCGCTGGGTCGCGGTGGCGGCGATGGCGGGGCTGTTCGCCTGGCGGGCGGCGTTCGCGGAAGGGCGGATCGTGGCGCAGGGCGCGGCGGTGCTGCTGGGCTATGGGGCGATGGCGCAGGTCGTTCCGCCGATCTGGATGCCGGTGGGGGCGGCCCTGATGCTGGCGCTGGTGGCGGAGGGTGCCAGAAGGCTGGATGCCGGGCGCCTCGAAGCCGGACGAATGCTGGCGGGGCTTGGCGTGGGAGCGGCGCTGGTGGGGTTTTGGGCGGTGTGGCCGCTGGCGGTCTGGCTGGCCCATGCGCTGCTGTCGCTGGTCGGGGAGCCGATGCTGGTGCAGGATTTGCCTCCGCTGGGCGAAAGCGGGCGGCGGCTGGCGGTGCCTTCCGGGTTGCTGGCGGTGGCCCTGTGGCGGGCCGGGGGCGTGGTGGGGCCTTGGGCACGGCGGCTTGGCTGGGGACTGGCCGCAATGCTGGGCGGGGTTGGGGTGCATATAGCCTATAAGCAGGTCTTCGGACTGGCGAATGTTGGGGACGTGACGCGGCTGGCCTTTGCCGAGAGGACGCTTTGGGAAGGGCTGCTGATCGGGGCCGGATTTGCGGTCTGGCGAAAGGCCCGGCATGCCCTCCCTCGACCCCTCCCGCTTGCGGGAGCGGCGTTGATACTCCTCGGCCTTGGGCATTTGCTGGTCTATTCCGTGCTGCTGCATGATCCGCTCTGGTATCCGCAGGCGGTGGGTGCGTTGCCTTTGGCGAATCTGCTGCTGCCTGCCTTTGCCTTGGCTTTGGGCGCGCTTTGGCTGGTCGAGAGGATCGTGCCGGAATGGCGTTGGATGCGGCGGCCCGCCGATATCGCGCGGATGGTGCTGATCGCGCTGTTTGCGCTGGCGAGCCTGCGGCAGATGTTCGTGGGACCGGTGCTGACGGTGCCGGGCGTCTCCCAGGCCGAGGATATCTTGCGCTCCGTGCTCGCGCTCGGGCTGGCGATCGGGTTCCTGCTCTGGGGCATCCGCACACAGGCACGGGACTGGCGCATTGCGTCCCTGCTGCTGATGCTGGCAGCGGTGGCCAAGGTGTTCCTGCTCGACGCTTCGGGCCTTTCCGGGCTGCTGCGGATCGGGTCGTTCCTTGCCTTGGGCTTCAGCCTGATCGGGATCGGCTGGCTTTATAATCGCGTGCTGCGCGATCCGGTTAACGACTGAGCTACAATTGCCGCATAATGCGTGAAGGACGGGGGTAAGAAAATGTCCGCACCTGATCTGTCTTTGCTGAGTAAACGCCGTTTCGCACCGCTGTTCGTGGTGCAGTTCCTGGGCGCGTTCAACGACAATCTGTTGAAGTTCGCGCTGCTGTTCCTCGCCAATTTCGGCCTCTATCATGCGCAGCCCAACAAGGCGGAGATGCTGGCGACCATCGCCACGGGGCTGTTCATCCTGCCCTATTTCCTCTTCTCCGCGCTGGCGGGACAGCTGGCCGACGCGTGGGACAAGGCGAAGCTGGTGCGCGTGGTCAAGGCGGCGGAGGTCGTCATCATGACCCTCGCCGTCACCGGATTCTGGCTGCAATCGGTGCCGCTGCTGCTGTCCTGCCTGTTCCTGATGGGGCTGCATTCGACGATCTTCGGGCCGGTCAAATTCTCGATCCTGCCGCAGCATCTGGGCGCGCACGAGATCATGGGCGGGACCGGGCTGATCGAGGCGGGCACCTTCCTTGCGATCCTGAGCGGGCAGTTGCTGGCGGGCGTCATTCCGCCATGGGAAGCGGGGCTGGTCGCCGTCGGCCTTGCGACGCTGGGCTTCCTGGTCAGCCTTGCCGTGCCGCCCGCGCCCACGGTGGTGCCGGGCCTTCGGATCGAGCGCAATGTGCTGAAGAGCACCTGGGCGATCCTGAAGGCGGCGCGGCATGGACGGGGCGTGTGGCTGTCGATCCTGGGGATAAGCTGGTTCTTCGCCGTGGGCGCGGTGCTGCTCGCCGAATTCGCGCCGCTGGTGAGCGGCGTGCTGAAGGCGAAGCAGGAGGTCGCGACCCTCTTCCTGCTGATCTTCTCGATCAGCGTGGCGTTCGGGGCGATGCTGGTCAACCGGCTGCTCGGCGGCGCGGTGTCGGCGCGCTTCGTGCCGGTTTCGGCGCTGGCGCTGGCGGGCTTCATGATCGACCTGTGGCTGTCGACCAGTTCCTATGTACCGGTGCATCAGGGGTCCGGGATCGCGCAGTTCGCCGGGTCGCCGGGGAGCATGCGCATCATGGTCGATCTGTTCGGCATCGCCTTTGCGGGCGGCATGTTCGTCGTGCCGCTCTATGCCATCCTCCAGACCCACAGCCCGCGCGAGGAACGGTCGCGCACCATCGCCGCCAACAATATCGTCAATGCCGCGGTCGCCGTGCTGCTGGTGGGCGCGGTGACGGCGATGCTGGCGCGCGGGACGAGCGTGCCAGGCGTGATCGGGGCGATGGGCTTTGCGACGCTGGCGGTGGCGCTGATCAGTTGCTGGCTGCTGCCGGAAACCGTCATCAAGGCGATCGTGCGCGGGTTGCTGCGGCTCTGCTACCGGGTCGAGGTCATGGGACCGGAGAATATGCCCGCCGCCGGCGAACCGGCGGTGGTCGTGGTCAACCATGTCTCCTTCCTGGACGGGCTGCTGCTCGCCGCCTTCCTGCCGGGCAAGCCGACCTTCGCCGTGCATACGCGCATCGCGAAGGCCTGGTGGGTGAAGCCTTTTCTGGCGCTGTTCGATGCCTTTCCGGTCGATCCCACCAATCCGCTGGCGGCCAAGGCGATGGTGAAGGCGGTGCGCGAGGGGCGGACCCTGGTGATCTTCCCGGAAGGGCGGATCACGGTCACCGGCGCGCTGATGAAGGTATTTGACGGCCCCGGCATGGTTGCGGACAAGGCCGATGCGCCGATCATCCCGGTCCGGATCGACGGGGCGCAGTTCACGCCCTTCTCGCGCCTCAAGGGCAAGGTCAGGCTGCGGCGCTTCCCCAAGATCACGCTCACCGTATTGCCACCGCGCCGCTTCACCATAGAGGGCGAGATGACGGCGCGGGCGCGGCGGGCGATTGCCGGACGGCGGCTCTATGACGAAATGAGCCAGATGATGTTCGCCACGTCGGACACGGATCGCACCCTGTTCGAGGCGCTGCTGGAGGCAGGCCATGTCCATGGCCGCGATGCGCCGATCGTCGAGGATGTGAAGCGCGAGCCTTTGAGCTATGGGCGGCTGGTGACGGGCGCGCTGGTGCTGGGCCGGGCCTTGAACCGCTCGACACGGCAGGGGGAAGCGGTCGGCGTGCTGCTGCCCAATGTGGCGGGGGTGGCCGTGGCCTTCTTTGCCTTGCAGGCGGGCGGGCGCGTGCCCGCGATGCTGAACTTCACCGCCGGGCTGGCCAATCTGAAGGCGGCGTGCGCCGCCGCGCAGATCCGGACGATCATCACCGCGCGCGCCTTTGTCGATCAGGGCAAACTCGGCGATGTCGTGGCGGGGCTGGAGGCCGAGGGGATCGGCTTTCTCTGGTTGGAGGATGTGGCGGCGGGGATCGGCATGGGCGCGAAATTGCGCGGGCTGGTAACAAGCCGCTTTGCCGGGCGGGCGCACAAGCGGCTGAAGATTTCGCCCGATGATGCGGCGGTCATTCTCTTCACCAGCGGGTCGGAGGGGCTGCCCAAGGGCGTGGTGCTGAGCCATCGCAACCTGCTGTCCAACTGTCGCCAGCTGGCGGCGCGGATCGATTTCAATTCCTCCGACGTGGTGCTGAACGCGCTGCCGGTGTTCCACAGTTTCGGGCTGACCGGAGGCACGTTGCTGCCGATCTTTCATGGGGTGAGGACTTTGCTCTATCCCAGCCCGCTGCATTACCGGATCGTGCCTGCTTTGGCCTATGATGCCAATGCGACGATCCTGTTCGGGACCGATACCTTCCTGTCCGGCTATGCGCGGATGGCGCATGGCTATGACTTTTATTCGCTGCGCTACATCTTCGCGGGCGCCGAGCGGGTGCGGGACGAGACGCGGAAAATCTATGCCGAGAAGTTCGGGCTGCGCATCCTGGAGGGCTATGGCGCGACCGAGGCGGGGCCGGTGATCGCGGTCAACACGCCGATGCATTTCCGCGCCGGTTCGGTCGGGCTGCTGCTGCCGGGGATCGAGGCGCGGCTGGACGACGTGCCGGGCATCAGCGAGGGCGGGCGGCTCTCCATCCGTGGGCCGAACATCATGGCGGGCTATATGAAGGCCGATGCGCCCGGTGTGCTGCAACCGCCCGAGGGGGGCTGGCATGACACCGGCGACATCGTGACCATCGACGATCAGGGTTTCGTCACGATCCGGGGGCGAGCGAAGCGCTTTGCCAAGATCGGGGGCGAGATGATCTCCCTGCCCGCGGTGGAAGGCTATGCCTCGGCGGTCTGGCCGGAGGCGGAACATGCGGTGGTGACGCGGCCCGACGCACGCAAGGGCGAGCAACTGGTGCTGTTCACGACCGCGAGGGATGCCAAGGCGGCGGCGCTGGCGGCATGGGGCAAGGCCAATGGCGTGACCGAACTGGCGTTGCCGAGGGAGATCAGGGTGCTGGATGCGTTGCCGCTGCTGGGAACCGGGAAGACGGACTATGCGTCGATGACGCAGATGGCGGCCGGTTAGGGACGGTCTGGAGGGGAGCGACTCCAGGCGTTGCGACATCGATTTTGAACCAGCAGGGGCGGAATTCCAGAGGATAAGTCGTCAACCCCCGGGGATCATGTGGTTGCCAAGCCGGCTGGCCGTGGACTAGAGCGCGCCGCGTTAAATCGGACGCAAGTCGCGCGCTCTATTTTTTGTCTTCGCATCGTTTCAAGCGCAAAACCGGTTCCCACTTTTGGGCACGATGCTCTAAGGCTCCCTTATGCCGTCGTTGAACCGTTTGACACGCAAGCATGTGGCCGCATTGCACACCCGCTCCGCCGCCTTTGCCGGTGCTGTCGCCCTGGGGCTGGTTGCCATCTCCTTTGCCCGGATGGGCGATGTCGCTCAGCAACTCTTTTCGCGGTTCGTTGCAGCTTTTCCCTCGGCCCCGTTTGTCATCACGCCTCTCACATTTGCCGCCGTCACGTTCCTGACGCGACGGTTCTTTCCCGCAGCCCGTGGGTCCGGCATTCCCCAGGTGATGGCCGCCAGCCATAAGCCGGAGAGCAGCGCCCAGGGAGATTTGCTGTCGATCCGAACGGCCTGGGCCAAGCTGGCCGGAACGATCGCGATGCTTCTTGCCGGCGGTTCGGTGGGACGCGAAGGACCCACGGTGCAAATCAGCGCCGCGCTGATGGTTGCCGTCCATCGCTGGCTGCGCGTTCCCGTATCAGCCGGAATCATCATTGCCGGGGGTGCGGCCGGCGTTGCCGCAGCGTTCAACACCCCGCTTGCGGGCGTTGCTTTCGCCATCGAGGAACTGGCTTCCGCCTTTGAACAGCGCGTCGCCGTGCTGGTCATGGCAACGGTGATGATCGCGGGGCTGGTGAGCCTCGGCATTTCCGGCGACTATGTCTATTTCGGCGCTGTGAACGGGGCCTTGCCCATCGCCGCCATGCTGCTTTTCTCCCCTCTGGCCGGGATCGCAGGAGGCCTGTTGGGGGGCCTTTTTGCGCGCACGCTCATGGCATTTTCACGGCCGGATCATCCGTGGCTCGCCCCTGCCCGGAAACGCCCGGTGCTGTTCGCGGCGGGATGCGGGCTCATCGTGGCGGCAACCGGCTGGTTCACTGGCGGGTTAAGTTGGGGCACCGGTTACGATACCAGCAAGCATCTTCTGGCGGGGCATGGCTCATCCTTGAGTTTCGGACCGGCCAAATTCATCGCGACGCTGGCGACGGCGCTAAGCGGCGCGCCGGGCGGCATATTCGCGCCGTCCCTGTCGGTCGGAGCCGGGCTGGGGCAGTCAATCTCGATCCTGTTTCCGCACGATCCGGCTGGGGCCATAATCCTGCTCGGCATGGTCGGGTATTTCACCGGGGTCGTGCGCGCGCCCATGACCGCCGTCATCATCATGATGGAAATGACGGCCGACCGCACGATGATTCTGCCACTGTTCGCTACGGCGCTGATCGCCGATGCGGTCAGTGCCTTGATCTGTCCGCAGAAGCTCTATCATGCTCTTTCCGGCCCATTCCGTTCAAGCACGCCTTCATGAATAACCGCCGGCTTTCGTCACTCCCTCAAAGGCGGTAACCCATCCCCTCGACGGCGAAACTTCGGGATGGCCGGAGATGGATCCTCGTCTTCGCGAAGATGACGGTGTTTTGACGGCCAACGTCCCAACACCGTTATTCCGCCTGAAAATTTCTGCCCACTGCCGGCTAACCGTTGACCTGGTCTCAGAGATGACGGCCGGGATCCATGCGTTGATGCAGGATGCGAATGACGGCGATCCCATAGCGGGTCTGGCGAAAATAGATGTTGTGCAACTCTACACCGCGGCGATGATAACCCGGGCGGATGATAGAACAATCCTGCGCTTGCCGCGGCGCTGCGGCAAGGCTGGCGCAAGCCGCTTCGATCAGGTCGATATAGCGGAGCGCCTGAGGCAGGCCCCAATGTTTCACCGTATAATCGAATATTCCTTCAATGTCGCGTTGGGCTCTCGGGCTGAGACGAAATTCAGCCATGCCGGGCGATTTTGCGCTGCTTGAAGGCGGCAAAATCAAAAGCTTCCGGTTCGCCACTCAACTCGCCCTCGATCAGCGCCTGGCGAATCGTCTCGACCTCGAAGCTGCGTTCCTGTTCGCGCCGGATCAGGTCGCGGATCGCCTCGCTGTCATTCGTGTAATGGCCCGCCGCGATCTGCGCAGCGATCCACGCATCCTGCTGTTCGGTAAGGGTTATAGTCTTTCGAACGGCGGCCATCGCCTCCTCCACATCGCTGTAACGGCAGATAAAATCATACTATCGGTGCAATTTAGCGATTGCGCGCGCGAGCGCAAGTCAGGCGTCAGGCGTGGAAATGCGCGACCAGCGCGTAGCGGTCGCCAGGGTAGAGCTGGCGCGCATAGGTGATGCGTTCGTTCCCCCGCCACGTCCAGCGTTCCAGCGCAACGCAGGCGGCGTTTTCGGAGATGCCAAGGCCTTTCGCCATGGCAGGATCGGCGTTGACGGCGGTGATGCGATGTTCCGCTTCGGTCCAGGGGACATGGCCGAGCAGCCAGGAACCGGGCGGTTCGGCGGAGAAATCCACTGTCGCCGCCTCCGGAACGGCGGCGAGGTTGATCAGGCGATGTTCCAGCGCATAGGGCAGGTCGCGCGCGAAATGGCGGCACTCCAGGGCCAGCAGTTCGCCGCTTGAGACGCGCAGCAGCACCTTGTCTTCCGCCGTGGCCTTGCGGCGGTCGCGGCCGATGAGTTCGAGGCGATAGGCAAGCCCCTGCCCTTCCACCTCGGCGCGGATGTCGGGGATTTCCAGCGCGGCGCGGTGGAAGCGGGGAGCGGCGACGAAGGTGCCCGCGCGCTTGCGGCTTTCGAGCAGGCCCGACTGGACCAGCGCGCGCAGCGCCTTGTTCACGGTCATGCGCGAGCAGCCATAGCTTTCCATCCATTCCTGTTCGGTCGGAATGCGCTCTCCGGGGCGCCATTGCCCCGACATGATGCGGCTTTCCATGTCGCGGCGGATGCGGTTGTGGAGTGCGGTGCTTTCGGGCGGGCGGGTCAATCGAGCAGGGCTTTCAGCAATGGGACATAGCGCGCCTCGATCTGCGGGCGGGCGTGGTGGACGCCCGCGCTAACGCGCTTCCGGCCGCCGCGCCAGACGCTATCGATCCGCGCGCCCGCGAAGATCCAGCCGTCGAGCAGGCGATCGCCGGAGCGGGCCGCGATCGCGGGATGATCGGACCGCAGCGTGACGATGTCGGCAGGGGCGCCGGGGGCGAGTTGCGCCGGGGCCTGGCCAAGCGCGCGGGCGCCCTGCTGCGCCGCCAGGGTGAGGCTGGCGCCAGTGGACCGGCCCGGCGCCGAAGCCAGCAGGTTGCGGCCATGGTGCGTGAGGCGCTGGCCATATTCGAGCAGGCGCAGTTCGGCCGCTGCGTCGATCTGAACATTCGAGTCCGAGCCGATGCCGATCCGGCCGCCCTGGGCCAGAAACGCGCGGGCGGGGAAGAGGCCGTCGCCCAGATTGGCTTCGGTGATGGGACAGAGGCCAACGGTGGCGCCACTTCGGGCGATGGCGCCGCACTCCGCGGGGGTGACATGGGTGGCGTGGACCAGGCACCAGCGCGGATCGACTTCGGCATGGTCCATCAGCCATTCGACCGGACGCTGGCCGCTCCAGGCGAGGCAGGCTTCGACCTCCGGGATCTGCTCGGCGATATGGATATGGACGGGAGCATCGGGCGCGAGCGCGGTGATGGCGGCCAGCTGCTGGGGTGTGACGGCGCGCAGGCTGTGGGGGGCGATGCCCAGGGTCAGGCCCTCAAGGGTGGACAGGGCTTCCAGCAAACGGGCGAAGCTGTCCGGGCTGTGGAGGAAACGGCGCTGGCCGTGGGCGGGCGCCGCGCCGCCGAAGCCCGCATGGGCGTAGAAGACGGGGAGCAGCGTCAGGGCGATGCCCGTATCCTCGGCCGCCTGTACGATGGCCTGCGCCATGGCGGCGGGGTCGGCATAGGACGTGCCGTCGGGCGCGTGGTGGAGATAATGGAACTCCCCCACGCTGGTGAAGCCGCTTTCCAGCATTTCGGCATAGGCGAGCGCGGCGATGGCGTGGAGGCCCTCCGGGTCGAGGCGGTCGACGAAGCGGTACATCACCTCGCGCCAGGTCCAGAAGCTGTCGCTGCCCTCTCCCGCCTGTTCCGCGAGGCCCGCCATGCCGCGCTGGAAGGCGTGGCTGTGGACATTGGGCAGGCCCGGAAAGGCAGGGCCGTGGCGTTCGTCGCCGGGTTGGGGGGCAACTCCGGGAACGACGTCGGCAACCAGGCCGCCCGACAGGGTGATGCGGACATGATCGTGCCAGCCGTCGGGCAGCAGGGCTTGTTGGAACCAGAGCGCCATTTCGCCCTTCCTCTGGACAATGGTCGGATGGGTCATTTAAGTATATACATTATTGAGTCGGCGCCAGAGGGAAATGACGATGCGCGAGCGCTGCGAGAGATTATGGACCGATGCGCGGCTCTGGACGGGGCTGGGGACGGGGCTGGGGACGGGGCTGGACCTGATCGAGCGCGGCGCGATCGGCATGCGCGGGGGCGTGATCGCCTATGTGGGGCCGATGGCGGAGGCGCCCGATGCGGAGCAAGTGATCGACTGCGCCGGGCGCTGGATCACGCCGGGGCTGATCGATTGCCACACCCATCTGGTCCATGGCGGCGATCGGGCGGCCGAGTTCGAGATGCGGCTGGCGGGCGCCAGCTATGAGGAGATCGCGCGGGCGGGCGGCGGGATCGTCTCCACCATGCGGGCGACGCGGGCGGCGAGCGAGGAGGAACTGGTTGCGGCCGCCCTGCCCCGGCTGGACGCGCTGATCGCCGAGGGCGTCACCACGGTCGAGGTGAAATCGGGCTATGGGCTGGACCTGGAGAATGAAGTCAAGATGCTGCGCGCGGCGCGGCGGCTGGGCGGAGAACGGCCGGTGTCCGTCGCCACCAGCTTTCTGGGTGCCCATGCGCTGCCGCCGGAATTTGCGGGCGATGCGGACGGCTATATCGACCATCTGATCGGGGAGGTCCTGCCGCGGGTCGCTTCGCTGGCCGATGCGGTGGACGGCTTTTGCGAGGGGATCGGCTTTTCGCCTGCGCAGATCGAGCGGCTGTTCGTGGCGGCCAAAAGATCGGGGCTGCCGGTCAAGCTGCATGCCGAGCAATTGTCCAACCTGCATGGGGCGGCACTGGCGGCGCGGTTCGGGGCGCTGTCGGCCGATCATCTGGAGCATCTGGACGAGGCGGGCGTCGCCGCCATGGCGGGCGCGGGCACGGCGGCGGTGCTGTTGCCGGGCGCCTTCTACTTCATGCGCGATACGAAGGTTCCGCCGATCGAGGCGCTGCGCCGGGCGGGCGTGCCGATGGCGCTGGCGACCGACTGCAATCCGGGGACGTCGCCGCTGACCTCGCTGCTGCTGGCGATGAACATGGGCGCGACGCTGTTCGGGCTGACGGTGGAGGAATGTCTGGCGGGCGTCACCCGCCATGCGGCGCGGGCGCTGGGGCTGCAGGACCGGGTGGGCACGCTGGAGGCCGGCAAGCGTTGCGACCTTGCCATCTGGGACATCGAGCGGCCCGCGCAGCTGGTGTATCGCATGGGGCTGAACCCGCTCCATGCACGTGTGTGGAGAGGATCATGATGCAGGTGACGCTCGTTCCGGGCGCGGTTTCGCTGGAGCAATGGCGGACGATTTACGAGGGCGCGGCGGTCAAGCTGGACCCGGCGTCGGCGCCGCGCATCGCGGCGGGCGCGGCGGCGGTCGAGCGCATCCTGGCGCGGCACGAGCCGGTCTATGGCATCAACACCGGCTTTGGAAAGCTGGCGAGCGTCAGGATCGGCGACGAGGATCTGGCGACGCTCCAGCGCAATATCGTGCTCAGTCATGCGGCGGGGACGGGAACGCCCTCGCCGGTGCCGGTGGTGCGGCTGATGATGGCGCTGAAGCTTGCCAGCCTGGCGCAGGGGGCCTCGGGCATCCGGCCGCAGACGGTGGCGCTGCTGGAGGCGATGCTGGCGCGGGGGCTGACGCCGGTGGTGCCGGCGCAAGGCTCCGTGGGCGCGAGCGGGGACCTTGCCCCGCTGGCGCATATGACGGCGGCGATGATCGGCGTCGGCGCAATATCCGTGGGTGAAAAGCGCCTGCCCGCCATGGACGCGCTGGCGCAGGCGGGGCTGGCGCCGGTGGAGCTGGGCCCCAAGGAAGGGCTGGCGCTGCTCAACGGCACGCAGTTTTCGACCGCCAATGCGCTGGCGGGATTGTTCGGGGCGGACCGGCTGTTCCGCACGGCGCTGGTGACGGGCGCGCTCTCCACCGAGGCGGCCAAGGGCACCGACGCCCCCTTCGATCCGCGCATCCACAGGCTGCGGCGCCATGCCGGGCAGATCGCCGTGGGAGAGGCGCTGGCCAGCCTGATGGCGGGGTCGGCCATCCGCGCCTCGCACAAGGAGCATGACCCTCGCGTGCAGGACCCCTATTGCCTGCGCTGCCAGCCGCAGGTGATGGGCGCGGCGCTGGACGTGATGCGATCGGCCGCCGCGATGCTGGAGACGGAGGCCGATGGGGTTTCGGACAATCCGCTGATCTTTGCCGATACCGACGAGGCCTTGTCGGGCGGCAATTTCCATGCCGAGCCGGTGGCCTTCGCCGCCGACATGATCGCCATGGCGGTGTGCGAGATCGGATCGATCGCCGAGCGGCGCATCGCCATGCTGGTCGATCCGGCGCTGTCGGGTCTGCCCGCCTTCCTGACGCCTCGGCCCGGCCTCAACAGCGGTTTCATGATCCCGCAGGTGACGGCGGCGGCGCTGGTGAGCGAAAACAAGCAGCGCGCCTTTCCCGCCAGCGTCGATTCCATCCCGACCTCCGCCAATCAGGAGGATCATGTGTCGATGGCGGCCCATGGCGCGCGGCGGCTGGCGGAGATGGTCGCCAATGCCGAGGCGGTCGTCGGCATCGAATATCTGGCGGCGGCGCAGGGGTGCGATTTCCATGCGCCGCTGACCTCTTCCGAAGCGCTGGAGCGGGTCAGGGCGCGGCTGCGGGCCGACGTTCCGCATCTGGAGGAGGACCGGCATTTCCATCCCGACATGGAGGCGGCCAACCGGCTGGTCCGGTCGGGCGCGGTGATCGAGGCGGCGGGGCTGGCCCTGCCGGGCGTGCTGTCATGAGCTGGCTGGAGGTCATTCCGGGCGAGGCGCCGCTGATCGTGGCGATGCCGCATACGGGGACCGAACTGGCCGATGCCGAAGGCGGCTTTCGATCCGCCTGGCTGGCGCGGCGCGATGCGGACTGGTGGGTGGACCGGCTGTACGGCTTTGCCCGTCTGTCGGGCGCGACCGTCGTGCGCACCGGCATCTCCCGCAGCGTCATCGATGTGAACCGCGATCCGTCCGGCGCATCCCTTTACCCGGGGATGGCGACGACGGAGCTTTGCCCGACCACGACCTTCGACGGGGAGCAGCTCTATGCGGGTCCGGGGCCGGACGAAGCCGAGATCGCGCGGCGCACGCAGCGCTGGTTCGTGCCCTATCATGCGGCACTGACCGGGGAGATTGCGCGGCTGCGCGTGCGGCATGAACGGGTGGTGCTGTATGACGCCCATTCGATCCGCAGCCATGTGCCCCGCCTGTTCGACGGCGAACTGCCGCTGTTCAATATCGGCACTTTCGGTGGCGTCAGCTGCGCCCCTGCCCTGGCGGCGGCGGTGCAGGCGATCTGCGCCCGCACTGGACCGAGCCATGTGCTGAACGGGCGCTTCAAGGGCGGCTGGACGACGCGCAACTATGGCGAGCCGGACAAGGGCGTGCATGCGATCCAGATGGAATTGGCGATGCGCGGCTATCTGGACGAACCGGACGTGCCCGATGAGGAAAATTGGCCGCCGGAATTCGATGCCGGGCGGGCGGCGGCGACGGTGGCCGTGCTTCGCGAGATTCTGGAGTGCTGCATCGGGTTTGCGGAGGATGGCGGCTGAACGGCCGGGACAGATGTTCGCGGCGCTCGCCTCCACCCCCTGCCCCTGCCCCTGCCCCTGCCCCTGCCCATGCCGTCCGCGGGAGGGACGAAGAAAGGAAATTCCATGACCCGTATCGACAATAGCCGCATCATCCGTCCCGCGACCGGCACGGAACTCAGCGCGAAAAGCTGGCTGACCGAGGCGCCGCTGCGCATGCTGATGAACAATCTGCACCCCGACGTGGCCGAGCGGCCGGAGGAGCTGGTCGTCTATGGCGGGATCGGGCGGGCGGCGCGGGACTGGGAAAGCTATGACCGGATCGTCGAGACGCTGAAGCGGCTGGAGGACGACCAGACGCTGCTGGTCCAGTCGGGCAAGCCCGTCGGCGTGTTTCGCACCCATGCGGACGCGCCGCGCGTGCTGATCGCCAACAGCAACCTGGTGCCGCATTGGGCGACCTGGGACCATTTCAACGAACTCGATAAGCGCGGGCTCGCCATGTACGGGCAGATGACGGCGGGGTCGTGGATCTATATCGGCACCCAGGGCATCGTGCAGGGCACCTATGAAACGTTCGTCGAGATGGGGCGGCAGCATCATGGCGGCGACCTTTCGGGCAAATGGCTGCTGACCGCAGGGCTGGGCGGCATGGGCGGGGCACAGCCGCTGGCGGCGGTGATGGCGGGGGCGTCCTGCCTCGCCATCGAATGTCAGCCGAGCCGGATCGAGATGCGGTTGCGCACCGGCTATCTGGATGTGGCGGCCTCCTCGATCGAGGAGGCTCTGGCGGTGATCGAGGAGAGTTGCGCCGAGCGGAAGCCGGTTTCGGTGGGCCTGCTGGGCAATGCGGCGGAGATTGTGCCGGAACTGTACCGGCGCGGGGTGCGGCCGGACCTGCTGACGGACCAGACCAGCGCGCATGATCCGGTGAACGGCTATCTGCCCATCGGCTGGACCGTCGCCGAGTGGACGGAGCGGCGCGAGCGGGAGCCCGAAGCGGTCGCGAAGGCCGCGAAGGCCAGCATGGCGGTGCATGTACGCGCGATGCTGGATTTTCAGGCGGCGGGCGTGCCGACCACCGACTATGGCAATAATATCCGGCAGATGGCGAAGGATGAGGGGGTCGAAAACGCCTTCGACTTTCCGGGCTTCGTGCCCGCCTATATCCGGCCGCTTTTCTGCCGGGGCGTCGGGCCGTTCCGCTGGGCGGCGCTGTCGGGCGATCCGGAGGATATCTATCGCACCGATGCCAGGGTGAAGGAGTTGCTGCCGGACGACGCGCATCTTCATCACTGGCTCGACATGGCGCGCGAGAAGATACATTTTCAGGGGCTGCCGGCACGGATCTGCTGGGTCGGGCTGGGCGACCGGCACCGGCTGGGGCTGGCCTTCAACGAAATGGTGGCGAAGGGCGAACTGAAGGCGCCGGTGGTGATCGGGCGCGATCATCTGGACAGCGGTTCCGTCGCCTCCCCCAATCGCGAGACGGAGGCGATGAAGGACGGCAGCGATGCCGTGTCCGACTGGCCCTTGCTCAACGCGCTGCTCAATACCGCTTCGGGCGCGACATGGGTGTCGCTGCATCATGGCGGGGGCGTCGGCATGGGCTATTCGCAGCATAGTGGCATGGTGATCGTCGCGGACGGCAGCGAGGCGGCGGCGCGGCGGCTGGAGCGGGTGCTGTGGAACGACCCCGCCACCGGCGTGATGCGCCATGCCGATGCGGGTTACGACATCGCGCGGGACTGCGCGCGGGAGAAGGGGCTGGACCTGCCGGGCATCATCGGGTGAGGCTGTTTCATATTATCGCATGACATGATGAGGCTGTTTCACGAACAGGGGGTAATGGCGCGATATTGAAACCCGTTTTCCGCCCGGGCGTGCGATAAGGCTTTCCATGGCCCATGCGGAACTGACATTGCCCGACGGCGCGGCTGCGGACTGGACGGTTCCGCAGGACTGGGCTGCCTATGGCCCGGCGGAACATGCGATGTGGGACCGGCTGTTCGAGCGGCAGGCGGCGATGCTGCCGGGCCGGGTGGTGCCGGAATTTCTGCAGGGGCTGGATATCCTCCGCATGACCCGGCCCGGCATCCCCGACTTTGCCGAACTGTCCGACCGGCTGATGAAGGCGACCGGATGGCAGGTGGTGGCGGTGCCGGGGCTGGTGCCCGACCGGGTGTTTTTCGATCATCTCGCCAACCGGCGCTTCGTTGCCGGGCGTTTCATCCGCAGGCCCGAACAGATCGACTATCTGCAGGAGCCGGACGTGTTCCACGATGTGTTCGGCCATGTGCCGCTGCTGACCGACCCGGCCTTTGCCGATTACATGCAGGCCTATGGCGAGGGCGGGCTGCGCGCCGATCATATGGGCGCGATCGACCATCTGGCGCGGCTTTACTGGTATACGGTGGAGTTCGGGCTGATGCGGCGGGACGATGGCTTCCGGCTTTATGGGGCGGGCATCGTCTCTTCCTATGGGGAGTCGCTATTCGCGCTGGACGATGCTTCGCCCAACCGGATCGGCTTCGATCTCAAGCGGCTGATGCGGACGGAATATCGCATCGATGACTATCAGCAGAGCTATTTCGTCATCGACAGTTTCGAGGATCTGTTGCGCAAGACTTCCGACGCGGATTTCGGACCTGTTTACCGCGAACTGGAACAGTCAAGCGATCTGGCGCCCGACGCGGTGCTGCCGGAGGACCGCATCTATCATCGCGGCACGCAGGACTATGCGCGGGCGAAGCTGGCATGCTGACGTCACGGTTTTCGCGCCCTGTCGATAATATTGAAGAGGATCGCTTTCATGGCTGACAATAATCCGCTGGGCCTCAACGGTTTCGAGTTCGTCGAATTCACATCCCCCGATCCCGAAGCCATGGGCGCGCAGTTCGAACAATTGGGCTTTGTGGCGTCGCACCGGCATCCGACCAAGAACATCACCCGCTACAAGCAGGGCCGCATCAACCTGATGCTGAACCGCGACGATGCCGGGCGGGTGGCGGCGTTCCGGGGCGAGCATGGTCCTTCGGCGAGCGCCATGGCGTTCCGCGTGGCCGATCCCGAAGCCGCGATGCGCTGGGCGCTGGACCATGGCGCCAAGAGGACCGAGGAGGACGACACCGTCATCCAGGGGATTGGCGGCTCCTATCTCTATTTCATCCAGGATGGCGAGGATCTCTATGCCGACTGGGCGGAGTTTCCCGGCTGGCGCGAGGCGGAGGCGAAGACCAATGTCGGGCTGGATCTGCTTGACCACCTCACCCACAATGTCCGGCGCGGGCAGATGCGGGTGTGGAGCGAATTCTACCGCACGCTCTTCCGTTTCGAGGAGCAGAAATATTTCGACATCAAGGGGCAGGCGACCGGCCTGTTCAGCCAGGCGATGATCGCGCCCGACCATGCCATCCGTATCCCGCTGAACGAAAGCCAGGACGACAAGAGCCAGATCGAGGAATTCATCCGCCAATATCATGGCGAGGGTATCCAGCATCTGGCGCTGACCACCGGCAATATCTACGAGACGGTGGAGAAGCTGCGCGCGCGCGGCGTGAAGTTGCAGGACACGATCGAGACCTATTATGAATTGGTCGACAAGCGCGTGCCCGGCCATGGCGAGGATCTGGAGCGGCTGAGGAAGAATCGCATCCTGATCGACGGCAATGTCGGGGATGAGGGCATTCTGCTCCAGATCTTCACCGAAAATATGTTCGGGCCGATCTTTTTCGAGATCATCCAGCGCAAGGGCAATGAGGGTTTTGGCAACGGCAATTTCCAGGCGCTGTTCGAAAGTATCGAGCTGGACCAGATCCGGCGCGGGGTCATTTCCGTCGACGCCTGACGGGGGCGGAACTCGCTGATCACGCGCGGTTGGTGGGGTCGGGCTGGAAGCGATTTCAGGGCCGTTGTTCGATCCCGATCACCTGCCGGTCCCGGTCCAGCCGCAGGACCAGATCGGCCCTTTCGGGCATTTCCGCCAGGATGTGCCGCGTAATCCGCTCATAATGCAGAACGAACCGCGCGATCTCCGCCTGGTTCATGACATGGGGGGCATGGCCGCCGCTGCCGACTTCATCGAGCAGTTGCTGCTCCTGCTGGCCGCGCCAGGTGGCGACGATCTCGAAATCGGGAGCGGCGAGGAGGATCAGCATGTCGAGTGTACCGAACAATCGCTGATAGGGTCCGGCGAGCTGGTCGTTGACGAAATGCCGCCATGTCCCGTCCGGGTCCTCCCGCCGTTCCAGCGCGTTGACGGGTTCCCGCAGGTCCGCTGGCGCCTGCGGCAGGGCGCCGACACACCAGCCCTCCAGCAGGATGATGTCGGGCCGGGGTTCGGCGATCTTCCAGCGCTCGCGCGGAAGGCGGTCGTCCGTCGCCTTGTCGAAGAGGGGCAGCGCGATCGGATCGCCCGCGGCCGCAGCCTGCAGCAGCGACAGGCCGAGCCCGACATCGTGCGTGCCCGGCACGCCGCGAATCCGGAGCAGCGGATGCACCGTTGCGGCCAGTTCCTCCCGCGCGCGCCTTGGCAGATAGAGGTCATCGAGCCCGATCACCAGAGCGCGATATCCCCTGGCGGCCAGTTCCCCCACGAGCCGGCGCGAGATCGTCGATTTGCCTATGCCCTGCGCGCCGCACAGGCCGGCAATGACCGGGCCTTGCCGCGCCTGCGGGCTCATGGCGATGCGCCGGTCGATGAAACCGGCGATCAGGTCGCCGGGATGAGCACCGGCCGGCTGTTCAGGCGACACGGTCGGCCGGCTCCCGGCCGGAGACGAAGGCATCGATATTGGCCAGCGCGCGCAATCCCATGGCCGTGCGCGTCTCGATCGTGGCGCTGCCGAGATGGGGCAGCAGCACGACATTATCGAGCGCCCTGAGGCCCGGATGCACCGCAGGCTCGCGTTCATAGACGTCCAGCCCAGCCCCCGCCAGCCGTCCTTCGCCAAGGGCGTCGGCAAGGGCGGCTTCATCGACCACCGACCCTCTCGCCGTATTGATGAGGATGGCATCCCGCTTGAGCAGGGCGATCATCTCCGCGTTCAGAAGATGATGGGTCGCCGGACCGCCGGGACATTGCAGCGACAGGACATCCACGCTCCGGAGCAGCATCGGCAGGGATTCGACATAGGTCGCATGGAGGGGATCGGAGCCATCGGGAACCGGGCGGCGGGAATGATAGCTGATCTTCATGTCCCACAGGTCACTGGCCATTCGCGCGGTCGCCTGAGCGATCCGTCCATAGCCGATCAGCCCCAGATGGGCGCCATGCAGGCTGCGGCCCATCATATGGGTCGGATGCCAGCCGGGCCAGCCGCGCGCCCGCAATTGCCGTTCGCCCTCACCGGCCCGCCGCGCCGCCATCAGCATCAGCAGGATGCCCAGTTCGGCCGTCGACTGGGTGAGGACATCGGGCGTGTTGGTGACGGTCACGCCCGCGGCCTTCGCCGCTTCCAGGTCGATATGCTCATGGCCGGCGCCGAAATTCGCGATCATGCGCACCCTGAGGCCGTCCACCGAAAACATGCCGGCGGTGATCCGGTCCGTGATGGTGGGGCAGAGAATGTCGAAATCCCGCATGGCCTGCGCGATCTCCGTGGGTTCGAGCGGGCGGTCCGCAGGGTCGAACGTCATGTCATGCAGTTGGGCCATCTTTTCCAGCACGGACTGCGGCCACAGCCGGGTCACCAATATCTTCCTGCGCATCGCTACCACTCCGGTCGTCGCATGCTCGATACAATTATTTTGTCTAAGTTATCAAGATTTTTGTATGACAAGAATTGAAGAAGCTTCCCTGGCGAGGGCGTGGTGCTCATTCCGCGGGCGCGACACCCCTGGAACTGCGCGCCGAAACCATCGTGGTATCCATGAGCGTATTGTCGATCAGCGCCAGCATCGCTTCGCGCGCTGCGTCGGCGTCGCTGGCCGCGATCGCCCGAAAGACCCGCCAGTGATCGGGCACCGGATCGCGCGTCGCGGCCGCCTGTTGGAGGCGGAAGATCGTGGCCAGGCTTACGGCCGCGCAGATGCCTTCGCTCAGGGATGAGAGGAACGGATTTCCGCATGCGTCGATCATCGTCGAATGGAAGCGGGCATCGGCCGCCCGTCCCGCTTCCGTCGCCAGGGTCAGCGCCTCCATGCTGCCGAGCGCCGTCTCCATCATGCCGAGCTGGGTGAATGTCCTGCGCGTGGCGGCCAGGGCCGCGGCCGCCGGTTCGATGATCCGGCGCAGTTCGAAGATGCCCGCGATCAGCGCGGGGTCCGGCGTGTCGGAAAAGATCCAGGACAGGACATCGGTGTCCAGCAATTCCCATTTCGACGGGTCCGAAATGCGCGTGCCGAAGCGCGGCCGCGCATCGACCAGGCCTTTTGCGCCCAGGATCCGCACCGCCTCCCGGTAAACGGTGCGCGACACGCCATAGTGGCGGCTGGCCTCGACCTCGCCGCCCAGCAATGTCCCCGGCGCCATCTGCCCGGATACGATCGACCGGCCCAGTTCCTTCGCAATCGTGACGGGCAGGCGTTCAACCCCGATTCTGGGCGCAATCCGGTCCGAAATATCTCTATCCTTCCTCGTCCCCCATGCGGCTGCTTGTGGACCATTTCGTCGCAGGTTCGAAAGGCTTTTCGCAGCGCCGGCTCGATGGGAACGGCCTAGGCCGATTCGCCGGTCCCATAAAGGCGAGAAAATCCGGGAGGCGGTTCAGCCACCCATCCCCGTCCCGGTCAGAAGGGGCTGATCTGGACCTTGCACTGCTCGTTGCGGCCGCGCAGTTCCTCGAAGGCTTCGGGCGCGCTGTCGAGATCGACCACCTTGGTCACCATCGCGCGGGGTTCCACATGGCCCTGATCGAAGGATTTGACCGCTATTTCGAATTCGCGCGTGTCATAGACGTTGGTGAAGGTGATCGTCGCTTCCTTCATCGCCGCCTTCATCGGGGAAAACTGGTCGGGCGACCAGCAGAAGCCCGGCGCCACGACCGCGCCCTTGCGGCGCACCGCCGAAACCGCCTGGTCGAGCGATCCGGGCATGCCCGCGCATTCGAAGACGATGTCCGCCGGTCCGCCCAGCGCTTCGGTGGCCTGCTGGGACAGGCGTCGGCCTTCCTCCGGAACGAGGAAGGTGTCGGCGCCGATCGCCATCGCCATCGACTCGCGCCGCCGCGACGTGGCGCTGACCGCGATGCTGCCCGCGCCCGCCCGCCTGGCCCAGTAGGCGGCGGCAAGGCCGATCGCGCCCGCGCCCAGCACCAGCACCCTGTCGCCCGTCCTGATGCCCGAAACCCGCGCGGCGCGAAGCGACACCGCCATGGGTTCGATAAGGGCGCCGTCCTCGAAACTCAGCGAACGGGGCAGACCGACGCACCACAGATCATTGGTCAGCAGATATTCCGCATAGCCGCCCGTCGCCCCGCCCGATCCGAAGATGGTGGCCCGCCGGCACCCCATGGGATCGCCGCCGAGGCAGGCGAGGCATTGCCCGCAACTGAGGAACGGCATCACGGCGACATGATCGCCTACCCTCACCCGTTCCACGCCGGGGCCGAGCGCGACGACCTCCCCGGACACTTCATGCCCGGGAATCGCCCCATCGTCGAAGCGAAAGCGATGATCCTCGGCCATGTGCAGGTCGCTGCCGCAAATGCCGCAACGGTGGACCTTGATGACGACCTGCCCCTCGCCCGGCACCGGATCGGCGACCTCGGTCACCGCAAGCTTGCGTGTCGCGGAAGAGAAGACGGCAGCGCGCATGGGTGATCCTCCTGCTAAAACTCTGGGGCATGATCCGATCCGGTTGAATCGGATCACGCTCTATCTGTCCTTGTTTTCCGCATTTCCGTGCCGGCAGGTGATGCCACCTGTTTCGAAAATGCTCACGGGTATAGACCATCTATACCGATTTGGTTGTTTCGGTCCATATGCCTTTCATGCTAATGTCGCTTCATGGCAGTTACCGCGCCCCTTGTGCCCGCTTCCTCCAGGGCGGACCAGATCATTGCCGCCACGCGCGCCCTCTTCGTGCGATATGGCTATCGCCGCACGTCGGTGGACGATATCGCACGTGAGGCAGGCGTCGCCAAGGCCACGCTCTACCTGCATTTTTCCGGCAAGGAGGAGATGTTCCGCGAGATGATCGCGCGGTTCCAGCGCTTTCAGGAGGAACGCTGCGCCGCCGCCGAGGCGATGGACGCGCCGGTCGAGGCGCGGGTGATCGCCCTGATCGACGCCGCCTATGGCACGACGCTCGAATGGTTCGAGAATACGGCGCATATCGAGGAATTGCGGACGGTCGCGGTGCAGGAGATCGCCCTGCCGGTCGACGAATCGGCGCGGCAGCTCGGTCGCCGGCTGGCGCGGATGATCGAGCGCGCCGAGGACGCCGGGGAGCTTCGTCCCCCCGCCGTCGGCCGTTCCCCGCAGGAGGTGGCGCGGGTGCTGCTGTTCGCGGCCTATGGCGCGAAACATGCGACGGATGCGACGCTGGCGGGCTTCCGCGCGGCATTGCCCGGAATCGTGCGGCTGATCCTGGGCGGCCTGATCCTGGATGGCCCGATCCATGATGGAATGACGACAAGCGCAACGGAGGATGCGACATGAAATATAATCGGCTGGGTTCGACCGGACTCTATGTCTCGGAAATCTGCCTTGGCACCATGACCTTCGGCGGCGGCGAGGCCAGCCAGTGGCAGGTGATGGGGTCGCTGACGCAGGAGGCCGCGACCGCGATGACGGCCCGCGCGCTGGAGGCCGGTGTCAATTTCTTCGACACGGCCAATGCCTATCATGGCGGGCGTTCGGAGGAGATATTGGCGGAGGCGCTGCGGCAGACCGGCACGCGCCGGATCGACGTGGTACTGGCGACGAAGGTCTGCCGCGACATGGGCACGGGGCCGAACGACCGGGGCATTTCGCGCCATCACATACTGGACCAGGTGGACGCCAGCCTGAAGCGGCTGGGCACCGACCATATCGACCTCTACCAGCTGCATGCGGAAGACGCCGACACGCCGCTGGAAGAGACGCTGCGTGCGCTGGACGACGTGGTGCGCGCGGGCAAGGTCCGCTATATCGGCGTGTCCAACTGGCCCGCCTGGCGCATCGCCAGGGCGCAGGGCGTGGCGCGGGCCAAGGGCTGGTCCACATTCGAAACGGTGCAGGCCTATTACAGCGTGGCCGGACGCGATGTCGAACGCGAAATCGTGCCGATGGCGCAGGAAGAGGGGCTGGGCCTGCTGGTCTGGTCGCCGCTGGCGGGCGGGCTGCTGTCGGGCAAATATGACGGCACGAGCGAGCAGGGCCGCCGGGCGCGGCTGAATTTTCCGCCGGTCGAGCCCGCGCGACTGGACGCGGCGCTGGCGGCGATGCGGCCGATGGCGCAGGAGCGCGGATGCAGCGTCGCCGCCGTCGCGCTCGCCTGGCTGCTCCACCAGGCGCAGGTGTCGAGCGTGATCGTGGGGGCGACGCGGCTGGAGCAGCTGGACGACAATCTTGCCGCGACGCAGGTCGAACTGTCCGCCGAGGACCTGCAGCAGCTTGCCGCCGCCTGCCCCCTGCCACGCGAATATCCCAACTGGGGCGGCGTTCGCGGTCCGGCCAGCCGCAGACCCGCGCCGTTCCGGCCGTCCTGAACCTGCAATCCGATCGGAATCCGCCATGACGCTGGTCCTGCACCATCTCAACAACAGCCGCTCGCACCGTATCCTCTGGCTGCTGGAGGAATTGGGGGTCGATTACGACCTACGCATCCACCGCCGCGATCCCGTCACCTTTTTCGCGCCGCCGGAACTGGAGGCGGCGCATCCGCTGGGCAAGGCTCCGGTGATCGAGGATGGGGACATCATCCTCGCGGAATCGGGCGCGATCGTGCAATATCTGTGCGAAACCCAAGGCAAGGGCCGCTTCCTGCCGGCGGAGGGCACGCCCGGCGGCGCGCGCCATCTGGAACTGATGCATCTGGCGGAGGGATCGGTCATGCCTCCCATCATGCTTCGTTTCACCCTCGGCGCATTGGGGGAGGCGGCAGCGCCCGCCGCGGCGCGCTTCGCCACGCAGGTGGAGCAGACGCTCGACTATCTGGAGGCGCAGATCGGCCCGGCGGGATTCTTCGTCGGCGAATCCCTGACCGGCGTGGACGTGATGATGAGCTATCCGGCGGAAATCGCGGTGCGTATGGGATTGGCCGCCAACCGGCCGCGGCTGGCGGCGTTCGTCGAGGGCATCCATGCACGTCCGGCATGGGCGCGCGCCGTCGCGCGGGGCGGCGGCTTTTCGGTGGTGCCGGGGGAAGAGGTTTAGGTCTCCCTATTGGGACTGGGAACTTTCGACCGCCTGCGCACATTCGTGCAGGATGCTGCACCATGTTTCGCTCGGAACGTCCGACCTGGATCGGGCACGCGCCTTCTATGACCCGGTGATGCGCGAACTGGGCATGGGACGGACGTACGACGTCGCGGACGCGGTGGGATATGGCGCGGGCATCACTGCGTTCAGCCTCAATCTTCCGGCGGACGGGGGCGCGGCTTCTTCCGGCAACGGGGTGCATGTGGCGTTCGAGGTGGAAAAGCGGGCGGCGGTCGATGCCTTCTTCCGGGCGGCGATGGCCCATGGCGGCGTGGACGACGGCCCGCCCGGCCTGAGACCGGAATATGACGCCCATTATTATGCCGCCTTCGTTCGCGATCCGGACGGCAACAAGATCGAGGCCGTCACATTCGCCGCAAGCTGAATGGGCGCCCTGGCGTGACCGGACTGCTTGCGGCCCTCTCCGCCCCCTGATCTTCCGCCCGGCGGCTCAGGCGACGAGGTCGGGCATCGACACCAGGGCGATGGCCGAATTGCGGAAGCGGGGATCGGCGGTCACTTCCCTGCCCACCCAGTCGGGCAGGTCGAAGGCTTCATCCGGCGCACGCAGTTCGATTTCGGCAAGGACCAGTCCGTTGGCCCGGCCTGCGAAGACATCGACCTCCCAGATCCGGCCCCCGTGCGGAACGCGATAGCGCGTCTTTTCGATCACCGGCCCGGTGCACAGCCTGTCTAGCATGTCTTCCGCATCGGCGAGCGAGATCTCATATTCGAACTCGTCCCGGACGATGCCGGCCCGCCCGCTCTTCAATGTGAGCCAGGCCCGGTCATCGGAGAGGCGGACCCGGACGCTGGCACGGGGGTCGTGCGTGACATAGGCCTGGCGAAGGACGCGCCCGCCATCGGCCGTCCGCCGCCAACCATCATCCACGACCAGGAATTTGCGCTCAATCTCTACCGCCATACATGCCCTGACATGGGATCGCCGGGAGAGGGGCGAACGGATGGAGACTAACCCCGGCCGGGCGCGAAGGCGAGTCCCCTTTCATCGGCCGATGCCAGGATCATGGCATCCCGCCGCGCGACAGGGCCGGTTCGTTGGTTTTTGGCTGGGAGCCTACCGGCGAGCTGGCATTGCGCCCCCCGCCCCTCGCGCGGAGCGTGATCCGGGTCAGTTCGGCGGGGCGACCGAGCCGGAGCGCGAAACCCGGCCAGATTCCCGTGCCGTTGTTCACGTAGAGCGTCATGCCATCGACATCGTAGGCACCTGACACAAATCCGCCGTTTCCCCGCGCAACCAGGCGGTCGAGGCCGGGCATCATCCCCCCATGCGTGTGACCGGAAAGCTGGAGCGCAATGCCGTGCGCGGCCGAATTGCGTGCCGATCCGGGCTGATGGTCCAGAAGGAGCACCGGCACCGCCGCCGGTGCGCCAGCGACGGCCGCGGCCAGATCCGGCTGGGGCATGCCCGTCGCCCGCGCGGTCCTGTCCGTGACGCCGGCGATGACCATGCGTTCGCCCGCGCGCTCCAGAATCGCATGCCTGTTCTCCAGCACATGCATGCCCATTCCCGCGAAATGCTGCATCCATTGCTTGTAACCCAGGAAATATTCGTGGTTGCCCGGGCTCATATGGACGCCATCGCGCGCGCGCAGGTCGCGCAGAGGCTCGACGTCCGCGCGGCGCATGGCGAGGCTGCCGTCGATGACATCCCCGGTGATCACGATCAGGTCCACGTCAAGAGCGTTGACGCGATCCACGACGGCGCGTGTCCAGGCAGCGGAGAACAGGCGGCTGACATGCAGGTCGGTCAATTGCACCAGCGTATAGCCATCCCATTGCGGCGGCAGTCCTTCAATGCCGATCTCGATCGCCTTCAGCCCGGGAATGCGCGTGGCGTTATACACCGCGAGGGTGGCGAGGAGCGCGGCGCCGGCGGCTAGGCCATAGCGCAGATCGACCGGCATGATGGCCGGGTTTCCGGATAGGAGCCATATGAGGAGCATCGCCGCATCGGCGAGCAATTGAATCAACGCCAGAAACAGGATCGCGCCGCTGGCCCAGTTGAAGAGAAGGACGATCGGGCGTGGAAACTCCGGGGCAAAGATCGACCCCGACGACAGCTTGCTCCAATATTGGAATTGCGACGCGATAAGCAGCCCCAGCGCGATTGCCAGCTTGATCGCGACCGGCCACGGCAGGGGCCAAAGGAAGCGCGTGATGACAAGGATGGAGGGGAGCGCGAAAATCAGGTGGATAATGACATTGGCTCCAATCGCGCCCAGAAGACCGCCAGATGTGGTCGGCCTCGTGCCCGGTCAAGGGCGGGCCGTCAAAAAAGGGATCGGGCGCGAACCCCCAGACGATGTTCCATTCTGCTCCATCGAACGGGCGATGCCGCCGCCCACGCGGCATCAAGCCTTGTACCCAAATCTAACTATTTATGAATTAAGCATGATTTTCTGTTTTCATCGAAGAATTGGGAGAACCAATTCTCATCTGGATTGTTACCGCCAGAGGATCCCCGATCCAGACAAAGGCAAACCGGCGGCGACGCCGGGACGCAAAGCCTCCGGCCTTGATCGCAAGGTAGCGGGGCTACCGAAGGAGCCGAGGTTGAAGTGACGCGCGCCGGTCGCCCTTGCCGCCATATTGTTCTGGCCTGTTTCGCGCGCCTCCCCAATATCGACACCATTCGCGTGGCTTTCCGCTGCCTGCGACCTGAGCACGCAGGCATTTTAGGAGAAAGTCCATGATATTTGCTGATCGGAAATCATCCCTTGCGGCCATTCTGGCGGTGACGGCCTGCTCCGCCGCCTCCCTCATGTTGAGCGCCTGCGAAAGCACCGGCGGCGCGCGTTTTGCCAGCGTCGGGTCGCCCGGTGCGGGAAGCGGCGGCGGGTCCGGGGGACAAAGCGGCGGCACGGGAAGCGAGACGGGCGGCGGCTCGGGCACAGGGGGCTCGGGCAGCGGCGGTTCAGGCAGCGGTTCCGGAGGCGGCGCGGGTTCGGGATCGGGCGGCGGGTCGGGCGGCGGTTCGTCGGGCGCATCCGGGGCGCTCGGCCAGCTCTCGCCCGTTCTCACGACAGCGGGAAATGCCGTGCTCGCAGTATCCGACGCCCAGGGCAATGTGACGACCCCCGTCGCGACCGCTCTTCCGATCACGCAGCCTGTGACGGGCACCATCACCCGCATATTGGATGATGCCGGAACCGTGCTGGTGGATGCCGGACAGGGGCGCACCCTGCTGCTTCAGGGCGCGCAGGGCGTGGTCGGGGACGTGTTGTCCATCGATGTCGGAGGGCGGACGGTGACGACCGGTCTTGACGGGACGAGCGGCGCCATCGGCCTGGGCGTGCTGGGCGATACGCAACCCACCGGCACGCTGGCTTCGGCCGGTGTACTCAATGCAGGCAATACCGCGCTGGCGACCGTAAACGGCGTGGCCGATGTCCGCATCACCAACATCACCTCTCCGACCGGGGGCATCGCCAGCAATCTGCTCAATGTGGCGCTCGGGGGCAATTCGTTGATCGGCAATGGCGATCCGGCGCTCATCAACGCGAATGTGCTGCCCGGCGGGGCCGGTGGGGTGAGTGGCGGCGCGCTCGCGCCGGTCACATCGACGGTCAGCTCCGTCGTCGGTACGGCGGGCAATCTCGTCGCGGGCGCGACCCCCGCTGTGGAAAATGTGACGTCGACGGCGCTGGGTCCGATCGGCGTCGCCGCGGGAGCAGGCGCGGGCGGCACCGCGGAGGCGGGCGCTGGCGCGGCGGTGAGCCCCGGCGGCGTACTGGCGCCGGTCACGGGAACGGTTACCAACACCGTCACCGGCACGCTCAACACGGTCGGCGGCGCGCTCAACCTCAACCGCTGATCCGTACCCCCCGGGGCGCGGGGCGCGCTCCCGGGGGCGTATCCGGCGCCCCCTCCTCCCCGGAAACCTTCCGCCATGATCTCGACCGCCGCCGCGCTGCCGCTGTTGCTGGCCGTGCAACCGCCCGCCACTCTGGCGCCCCCGCTGATCGATCAGCAGACCGAACCGCCCCCCGCCGCTCCCCCGGACCATGCCACCGTTCCATCCACGCCCGAACAGGCCATCGCCGTCGATGCCGATGCGGCGGCCGTCCAGATCAAAAGCGTCAATTTCGAGGGCGTGGAAGCGCCCGAAGCCGTGGCGGACGCGGCCCGCCATTTTCTGGGGAAACCGGCATCGCGCGCGACGCTGACGGCCTTGGCCAAGGCGATAGCGACCGCTTATGGAAAGAGCGGGATCGCGCTCTACACCGTGGCCATTCCCCAACAGCGTCTCTCGGACGGCCATGTCAGGGTCCTTCTGGCCGAAGGCTTTGTCGAGGAGATCGTCTATCCCCAAGGCGCCAGTCCGCTCATACGCGCCTATGCTGAAAGACTGCGCGCGGAAAAGCCGCTCTCCCGCCGGGCGCTGGAACGCTATCTGTCGCTCATGCGCGACATTCCAGGCGCGAAGGTCGACGTGGCCCTGCTGCGCGGTGCCCGCCCGGGCGGCGTCAGGCTGTCGATCACCCCCAGCCGCAAGAAGACCGATTTCAGCATGGGGATCGACAACCGGCGCCAGAACGGCCTGGGCAGCGGCCAGTTTCGCGCGAGCGCGCAGGGGAACAGCTTGCTGCGCGACGGCGACCGCACCGACCTGGTCTTTCTGAGCGCCCTCGATTTCAAACGCTATCGCTATTTCGGCTTCAGCCATCAGACGCCGCTGGGTTCGGATGGATTGGTGCTGGGCCTTTCCGCTTCCACCTTGCGCACCCAGCTGAAAAATTATCCGGTAACGGGCGACGCGCAGACGCTGGGGCTGACCCTCAGCTATCCGGTGATCCGCAGCTACAAGAAGAATCTGACCGTCAGTGCCGGGCTGGACGGGTTGAACAGCGACGCGGCCTTGTTGGGCGCGGTGCTTTCGTCGGACCATATCCGCACCGCGCGCGCCGCCATAGGCTATGGCATGATCGGCCGGAAAAGCGTGCTCAACGCATCCGCCACGCTCAGCCGGGGCCTCGATATTTTCGGCGCCCGTGGCACGGAGGGCTTTACCGACCGGATCTTCACGAAATGGACGGGGCGGGCGGGCTATGACCGCATGCTGGGCAAGCGCTTCGTCGGCCGTTTGCGTCTGATGGGACAATATAGCGGCGACAGGCTTTCGGGTAACGAGCGCCTTGCCATTGGCGGACCGGAATTTGGCCGGGCCTTCGACACGGCCCTGTTGAGCGGCGACCGGGGCATGGCGGGATCGTTCGAACTGGCGCTCCGGCCGAACCTGCCGGAAAAGTTCAAGGGCAGCGAACTCTATGGCTTCGTCGATGGCGCAAAGATCCATGTGAAGGAACGATTGAGCCTGGCAGCCGCCGATTATGGGCTGGCATCCGCCGGCGGTGGCCTCAGGATCTCCTATAATCCCCATGCCTCGCTGGGACTTGAGGGCGCAAGGGTGATCGAGAGGCCTTACGCCGGAGCTGACGGTGGATGGCGGTTCAACATCAACTGGCATGTGAAGATGCGACGCTGATCGCCGCCCGTCGTCGCGATGGTGGCGAGGGGTCAGCGCAGGTGCGGCGGGCGGAAGAATCTGTCCGTCATCCGATCGTGCGCCGGAACAGGGCAATCAACCTTTCCCAATGGCGCAGATCGCCGTCGCGGTCATAGGGGGGTCTCGGCGCCCCGAGGCCGGCCTTGCGCTCCGGAAAGACGAAGCCATGGTCGAGCCCCGGATAGATTTCCATCTCGCCCTGGATGCCGTCCGTCGCGATCGCGTCACGGACGGCCAGCGCCATCTCCATCGGGGCATGGCCGTCCAGCTCGGCATGGCCGAAATAGAATTCGGCCGTGGCGCGGCGCATGACGCGGTGCGGGCTGTCCGGCGCGTCCGTCGCCAGCGCGACGCCGTGAAAGGATGCGGCGGCCGCCACCCGGTCCGGCCAGGCGGCGGCGAGTTGCACCGCATATTGGCCCGTCATGCAATAGCCGACCGTGCCGATCCTTCGGCAATCCGCCGCATCATCGCCTTCCGCCACGGCGAGCAGCGCGGCGCAGTCCTCCAGAACGCCCGCCCTGTTCACCGCCGCCAGCAACGCCGCCATCTCGTCCATGCCCGCATCGGGTATCTCCAGCACGCCGCTGCGGTGAAAGAGGTTGGGGAGCATCACATAATAGCCCGACGTCGCCAGCCGGCGCGCCATGTCGCGCAATTCTTCCCGGATACCCGCCGCGTCCATCTGGAATAGCACGAGGGGATGAGGGCCTTCGCGGTCCGGATGAGTGATGAAGGTCGTCATCACCCCCTCGCCGACCGCGACATCTATCGTTCTTTCCTGCATTGCCTCTCCTCTCTCGCCGGGTTCACTGCGGACGCGCTACAGGCTCGCGATGCCCGGCGGCCATGATCTCCGGGGTCATCAGCCGCATGGCACCGGACATGACCCACGAATGCGAACTCCGGCGGGGGCATGCGCCGCACCACCATCCTATGACGCCATGAGCAGGGCGGTGGCCGCGCGCCGGTCGAGCTTGTTGGTGGCGGTGGTGGGGACGGCCGTCACGACCTTCAGCTTGCGCGGCACCTTGTAGGAGGCGATCTGGTGGCGCAGTTCGCCAAGCAACGCGGGAATGTCGATCTCCCTATCCTGCTCCGCCACGATCAGCGCGCCGACGATCTCGCCGCGTTCCACGTCCGGCAGGCCCAGCACATGCGCCTCCGCGACGCCGTCCAGCGCCAGCAGGGCCTGTTCCACCTCCGCCGGGGCGACATTGGCGCCTGAAGTCTTGATCATCGCGCTGCGGCGGCCGTGGAAGAACAGATGGCCGTCGCGGATGGTGCAGATGTCACCGGTCGCGAACCAGCCGTCGCGGTCGAACACCTCATGGCGCTCGCGCCCTTCATAGCCCAGCATCAGCGTATCGCCGCGCAGATGAAGCTCGCCCCGCTCGCCCTCCGCCAGCACGCGCCCGGTCTCCGGGTCGACGATGCGATGTTCCATTCCCGGCGCGCCAAGGCCCATCGCGCCTCGATGATCGGGATCGCTCGTGAGGATGTGGCTGCTGTGCGGCCCCGCGCTTTCCGTCATGCCCATCGCATAACCGAACGGCGCGGCATCGGGAGGCGGCGGGAAAGCGAGGAGTTCGGGTACCGAGCCGGAGTGGATGGCGCTGAAATCGCGGTTCGCCAAATGGGGATCGGCAGCGATCTGCCGCCCCAGGAACGGCCAGACATGGACGATCGTGCACCTCTCCTGTTCGATCATGTCGACCAGCCTGCTCCCCCTTTCCGCCGTGCCCACCAGCGTTCCGCCGACGTGCATCATGGCCAGCAGCGTCGTGATCAGCCCGCCCACCCAGAACATGGGAGAATCCGCGAACAGCCGGTCTTCGGCGTGGAAGGGCATGGACGCCGCCCAGCGCCGCGAGGAGCGCAGGAAATTGCCGTGGCTGTGCAGCACGCCCTTGGGATCGGCGGTCGATCCCGACGTATAGACGATGGTGACCGGATCGGCGGGGCACACCTCGCGCTCGGCCGCGGCGACCAAGGGTTGGGGCATTTGGGGCCGGTCCCGCACAGGCTCCGCCCAGGGTGCTTCGCCGTGCCACAACCAGATATGACGCAGATGGGGCGCGCGTTCGCTCGCCACGCCCTTGTCGGTCCCGTCCAGCGCCAGCGCCTCGGCGATCCGCGCGATCAGGTTCACATTGCGGACCCTGTCGCTGGCGATCAGCAACGGCGCGCCGCCCATGCGCAGCAGTTTCGCCAGTTCCGGAGGCGCGGCCAGCGTGCTGAGCGGTGCGGCGAGCGCGCCGATCCGAGTGACCGCCAGCCAGGTCACCAGGAAATCGACCCCGTCCGGCATCAGCATGGCGACCCGGCTGCCGCGTCCGATGCCGTGCCGCAGCAGGCGCGCGGCAAGGGAAGCCGACCGCGCATCCGCCTGCGCATAGGTGATACGGTCGTCGTCCCGCACCAAAAGGTCCCGATCTCCATGATGCGCGGTGCCGTAGGCCAGCAGCGCCGGGATCGTCGGTTCGACAGGCGCGACCTTGGTCCAGTCGAGATGCGCGTAATAGCGGGCCAGTCTTGCATCGATCTGCCCGGCTTCGAGTCCGGCGGGGGCGGCTGCCTGCGTCATCATCCTCTCTGTTCCATCCTTTTGCCGGGCTGTGTCACCGTGCCTGGCGCAGGGATGGACCCATGGCGGGGAAAATACCAATATGATTGTCGCGGCCTGTGATTAGCTGGAGACATCAAAGGACCTGCCGCCGCCATTCCTCCGTGCGATCCGGCCGCCGGAAAGCCATCATGGGGAGCAGAAAAGGCCGGCAATTCGTATTTGCAAGTCGCGCGTGGAGAAGGTAGATCAGGCACGTCCGGCGATGACGCCAGACAGACTGCAGGAGGATGGAATGGACCGGAAGACGCGCTGAATTCGCCCGCGTCATCAGTTGTTTCCGGTACCCCCATGTCCTCTTTCCTTACCCTCCACGCCGTGGCCCTTGCCGCGCCTTCCGGTCGCCCGTTGTTTTCCGGCCTGTCGCTCCATGTCGGGTGCGAATGCATTGGCCTTGTCGGCCGGAACGGCGCGGGAAAATCATCGCTGCTGCGGGCGATCCTGGGTGAGATAGCGCCGCGGTCCGGCAGCATTTCGCTCAACGGCACGGTCGGCGTCCTCCATCAGATGCTGGAGCCCGGCCGCGAAACCGCGGCCAAGCTGCTGGGCGTTGCCGAACCGCTTGCCTTGCCGCGCCGGATCGAGGCGGGCAAGGGAAGCGAAGCGGACTTTGCGGAGGCGGATTGGTCCCTGCCGCAGCGGCTCGAAGAGGCGCTGGCATCCGCCGGCCTGCGCCCCATCGACCCGGAACGGCCGCTGGCGAGTTTCAGCGGCGGCGAGCGGACCCGCATCGCGATCGCGGGTCTGCTGATCGATCCGCCGAACCTGCTGCTGCTGGACGAGCCCACCAACAATCTGGACGAGGACGGCCGGGCGGCGATCGCCGCCTTGCTGGCCGGTTGGCGCGGCGGGGCGCTGGTCGTCAGCCATGACCGGATGCTGCTGGAGCAGATGGACCGGATCGTCTCGCTTTCGCCTGTCGCGGTCGCAATTCATGGCGGCGGCTGGTCTTCCTGGGTCGCGCAGCGCGATGCCGCCAGGGCGCGATCGGAGGCGGAGCTGGAGAGCGCCGGGCGACAGATGCGGGCAGCGCGGCGCCAGGCGCAAGACGTGCGCGAGCGCCAGGCGCGCCGGGACCGTTCGGGCCAGGCCTATGCCGCAAGCGGCAGCGCGCCGAAAATCCTGATGGGGAGGCAGCGGGAACGAGCGGAGAATAGCGGCGGACGCGGCCAGATGCTGGTGGAGCAGCGGCTTGAGGCCAGCATTGCCTCACTGGCTGCTGCGCGGGCACAGGTGGAGATCGCTACGCCGCTCAACATCGCCATCCCCTCCTGCGGACTCTCGTCGCATCGGCGGCTTCTCTCTTTCGATGCCGTGTCCTGGAGTGCGGGCGAACGCACGGTGATCGACCGTCTCTCGTTCGAGTTGCAGGGGCCGGAACGCGTGGCGGTGACGGGACGCAATGGCGCGGGCAAGACGACGGTCCTGCGGCTGGCCGCCGGACTCGCCGTTCCCACGTCCGGCAGCGTGGCCCGATCCGGGCCGAGTGCGTTTCTCGATCAAAGCGTTGCCCTGCTGGACCGCGACGCGACGCTGATCGACAATATGCGGCGCTTCAATCCGGCGCTCGATGACAATGCGGCACGAGCCGCTCTTGCCCGCTTCGCCTTCCGCAATGTGGGGGCAGACAGGCTCACGCGGACCATCAGCGGTGGAGAATGCCTGCGCGCCGGTCTGGCCTGCCTGCTGTCAGCCCAGCCCACACCGCAACTGCTGATGCTGGACGAGCCGACCAATCATCTCGACCTGGAATCGATCGAACTGATCGAGCAGGCACTGCGCGCCTATGACGGCGCGCTCCTGGTCGTCAGCCACGACCGCCGGTTCCTGGAGGCGCTGGGTGTTGGCAGGGAAATCCGCTTGTAATCGCCCCCTCCGGCGCTTCGGTGACAGGGCGGCCGTGCATGGCGCCGCTTCAGGCGACCAACCCGGTGAGCGGCCTTACAACCCTGTCGCGGAACAAGGTCCGGGAAACCTGTTCCGGGTCCAATCCCAGACTGGCCGCCGCCGTACCGGCGATCAGCGAGTCGAGCTCCAGCGTCGGCCTGAGGTCGCGGCTCTCATATAGCTGCGATGGCGCAAGGCCGGGCCATTCGGCGACGATGCGTCCGCCTCTCACGGCCCCGCCCACCAGCATTGCCACAGCACCGGTGCCATGATCGGTGCCCCCCGTGCCGTTGGCCGCGGCGGTGCGGCCGAACTCCGTGGCGATCAGCACGGTGGTGCTGGCCCATGCCGCCCCCATTCCCTCCTTCAGCGCGGCGAGCAACAAGTCCAGGCCCTTCAACTGGCTGGCCAGCCTGCCCTCCTGGGCGGTGTGCGTATCCCAGCCCGATGTTTCGAGCATGGCGATCCGCGGGCCTTCCGGCTTGGTGAGGAAGGCGGCGGCGAGGTGACCAAGCCCTGCCGGGTCGGATTTGGTCGCCGAACGGTCCGCGGCGGCCTTCGCATCGAGCGCTGCCGCCCACAGAGGATGCAGCTGCGAGTCTGCGGCGTAGAGCGTGCCGACCCGCTCGATCAGGTCGTCCGAGGGCGCGGGCAGGGCCGATGGCATGTAGGATTCGACCGAGACCGGTCCCCGGAGCGCAGGCGGCACCGTCGCGGCCAAAGCGATCGCCTGATCCCCGGCATGGGGCATCAAGCCGACGAGGCGGTTCATCCAGCCGTCGCGCACCGCATAGGGTTGCAGGCCGCCGGTTTCGAGCATGTTCTGCCCGTCGAAATGGGAGCGGTCGCGATAGGGGGAAGCGACGGCGTGAACGAAGAGCGCCTGGTTCTCACGATACATCTCCCCCAGCCGGACGAGCGCGGGATGAAGCGCGAACTGGCCATCCAGCTTGATCGCAGCGGCCGGATCGATCGCCAGCGCGCCGCGCAGCCGGGCGTAGCCGGGATCGGCATAGGGCACGACAATGTTGAGACCGTCGGCCGCGCCCCGCTGGATGATGAAGACGAAGCGGCGATCGGTCGGAACGGTGGCGAACGCCATATGCGGCGCAACCAGCAACGATCCCGCACCGGCTGCCGACAGGGTGAGAAAGCGGCGACGTGCAACCGGGGTTCGGTCCATGGCTACCTCCTGAGGAAATCGGGTGAGACGAGCAGCAGGGCGAGCGCCACCGCCGGGCTTTCGGCGCGGGCGACCTGCTGTGCCGTTGCCGCCGACAGCGATCCGGGGAGGATCCGGGGGCCAAGAGCCCGAGCATCCAGGCTGGACGCACGCTGGGCCGCGAAGCGCTGCGCGATCTCGACCCGGCGCAGCAGCGCGTCGGGCGCAGCCCAGCTGGCGGCGAGATCGTCCCATCCGGCAGGCGATCCCGGCTTCCAGACCGGCTGTCCGAGTTGCTGCTGGATGCCCTGCACCTGGATCGTTCCGGGATCTTCCAGGCCGATCCCGCGCAGCGCCGAAACCGTCCATTCCCACGGCGTCTTGAACTTGAGCGGCTGCGGCGACCAGGTTTCGGGGCTTGCGATCAGGGTCGCATAGAGTGCCCTGAGGTCGCCCCGCGATTGCGCGAAACTGCCTGCAAGCCGATCGATCAGAGCGGGCGGCGGATTGTCACCGGCAAAATGCCGGGCAAGCTTGGTCGCGACGTGGCGCGCGGTCTGCGGCGCATGGGCGAAATCCGTGAGGGCGGCGCGGGCCTGCTCGGCGCCCGGCTGATGGTAGCGCTTGCCCAGAATGGTTCGCGCGCCGGGTTCGTGCGCCTGCGCGCGGAACAGGAAGCCGACGCTGTCATCGCCCTCCCGCGTTCCCCGGAGGCCCAGGCCATCGACGGACCAGCCGGTCAGGGCCTTCGCAAATTCGGTGACGTCGGCCTGGCTGTAGCCCGATCGTACCCCGAGCGTGTGCAATTCCATGATCTCGCGGGCCAGATTCTCGTTGAGGCCGCGGGTCTTGCCATTGCCGGCGGCGCGCTGTCCGGCGGGACTGTCGGGACCGATCGACTGGCTCTGGTTGAGATAGACGAGCATCGCGGGATGTTGTTCGACCGCGAACAGCATGTCCTCGAACCGGCCAAGCACATGCGGGCGGATCGCATCGCGCTCGAAGGCTCCGGCAAAGGCGGTGACCTGGGGATTGTCGGCCGAGACGCAGAAATGATTCGACCAGAAATGGACCATCCGTTCGACAAAGGGCGCTTCCGTCGCCAGCGCGCTGAGCGTGCGGGCCTGAACCGCCTGGCGGTACAAGCCGCGAACCTCCTGCACATAATCCCTGCGCGCGGCCTGCTGCTCAGGCGTACGTGCCGGCGTGGCGCCATCCTTTCCGTCGGTTGGAGGGGGTGCCGCCTGGCGCATGGCGCGCTGTTCGGCCTGGTAGTTCTGCACGAGAAGGCCGGCCTCGGGCAATTGCATGAACGCAGCAGGCGCCGGATCATAACGCTCGAACTGGGCCAGCAGATAGCGCTGCGGGTCCCCCGTCACGGAATCGCCTGGTCGCGCTCCAAGCCCGAAACGGTTGAGCGCGACCGCGGCAGGGGTGACGGAACCGACGACCATTGACGCTTCCTATGGCGCATCCGATTTACAGAAGCTGACCGGAATCCGCCGATCCGTTCATTCCTGCTTCCGAAATGGCAGATAGCCTGCTCTTATTTGCCTCATGCCGTTAAGGCATGAATATTTCTCATCGATGAGCATGGGCAATATTATTTGGATATTCAAAGCGGGATGGTCCGATCATCATAACCGCGAGCGATTTTAATCCATAACCTCTCTCTCGCATGATCCATCATGCTAGATGAGAGGTGATGTTATGTCCAAAGCCGCCGCACAAAGTCTCGGCGATGCCGATCAGGTCATCGGCATTCGTCCCCTGCAGCCCACCATCGGAGCGGAGATCGAGGGCGTCGATCTGAGCAAGCCGATTTCGCCCGAACAACGTGACGCCATCCGCGCCGCCGTGTTGCGATACAAGGTCATATTCTTTCGCGACCAGCCGCTTACCAACGACCAGCACGCCGCCTTCGCCGCCGAATTCGGCCCGCTCTACACGCACCCCAGCACCACGCATGACCCGAAAATATCCCCGATCCACAAGATCGCGGCTGCCGACGCCGCCAAATATGAACAGCGTGTCCATCGCGATGTGAAGGCCGGGGACGGCTATCATAGCGATACGAGCTGGCGCCTGGTGCCGACCTGGGGCGCCGTCCTGCGCGCGGTCACCCTGCCCGATGTCGGGGGAGACACCATCTGGGTCGATGCCAATCTGGCCTATGAGGGCTTGTCCGACGAGGTGAAGGCGCGGCTCGAAGGGCTCCATGTCACCCATGATTTCCGCGATGCGCTGGTCGGCGCCGGCCATGACTATCCGATCGTCGCCCATCCGGTCGTGCGGACCCATCGCGAGACGGGGCAGAAGATCCTCTGGGTCAATCTGACGCAAAAGCCGCAGATATTGGGTGTGGAACTGTCGGAAAGCCGCGCGTTGCTGGATGAAATCCTGCGCCAGTATAAACGGCCCGAATTCCAGGTCCGCTTTTCCTGGCGGCCCCATTCGGTCGCTTTCTGGGACAATCGCGCCGCGGTCCATTACGCCGTCAGGAATTACGGTGATTTCCCGCGGGTACTCGAACGCATCCTGATTGCGGACGAACCGCTCTACACCGACCTGTGATGCCTGCCGTGCCCGGTTCGCAAGAGGGCCGGGCACTGGCCAACCACGTCTGGAAATGGAATGACCTCCCCTCCTGTTTCGCGGCGCAAGTCCCTGCCCTGGCTGCTGGCGGCCTTCGTGGCGGCGTTGATCCTGATCGGCATCGCGATCGCCCTGCGTAGCGGAGCCAAGCCACAGGATGAGCGCGTCCTCAAGGTCGGCGATCAGCGCGGAGGGGCGCGGGCCTTGATGCAGGCCGCCGGCGAGCTCGACAATCTTCCCTACCGGATCGAATGGGGTCAATTTCCGGCTGCCTCCCCGCTGCTCGAAGCGCTGGCGGCAAACGCCATCGACGTCGGCGGTGTCGGCGGCGCGCCCTTCGCCTTCGCCTATGCCGGTGGCGCGAAGATCAAGGCCGTGTTCGCCTACCGCCCGGAAGGCGCCAATATCGGCCGCGCATCGGCCATCATCGTGGCCAAGGGATCGCCCATCCACAGGCTTGCCGACCTCAAGGGCAAGAAGCTGGCGACGGTGCGCGGTTCGGCAGGGCAGGATCTGGCGCTCCGCCTGATCGAGAAAGCGGGACTGGCGGCATCGGATATTCACTGGTCCTACCTCAACAACGCAGAAGCCAAGGCGGCGCTGGAAAGCGGATCGATCGACGCCTGGTCGACATGGGGCAGCTATGTCGGCATCGCCGTCATCGAAAATGGAGATCGGGTGCTGGCCGACGGGAGCGGCCTGCCGACCGGCCTTGGCTTCTTCGCCGCGTCGGATACCGCCATCACGGACAAGCGGGAGATGTTGAGCGACTTCCTGGCGCGGCTGAACCGGGCGCGACGCTGGGCGATCGCGCACCCCGACGGCTTCGCGCAGACGCTGGCGAAGGACACCGGGCTTCCGCTCAAGGTCGCGCGCTTCTCCATCTCGGCCTATCTCGGCTCGGCCCTGCCCATCAACGACGCGTTGATCGCCGAGCAGGCGGAGATTTTCGCGCGCTATCGCCGTGCCAACATCATCCCGGCGCTGCCGGACATTCGCGCGGGTTACGACCCGTCCTTCAATGCGACGACCTTCGCCGGGAGAAGCTGACCTTTCCAGGCTGGCGCGCTCCGGCTGTCCGTCACGCGGCGATCCGGAATCGGGCGCCGCTCCACCACAACATCATAGGGGACCATCATGAAAAACCTGCCTGCCGCGGGCGTAGCCGCATTGCTGGGCGCAGCGCTCATACCCACAGCTTTCGCACAGGACGCGGGCGAGGCGGCGTCGGGCGCCGACGATGGCCGGAGCGGATCGACGATCGTCGTCACCGGCACGCGCAAGGGGGAGGGACGGACGGTCGCCGACAGCCCGGTGCCGATCGACGTCATCAGCCCCCGGGAACTCGGCTCCACGGGACGATCCGGCCTCAAGGAGATATTGGGGAACATCATTCCCTCGCTCACCATGCCCGCGCTCGGCGGCGGCGGCACTTCCGCAAGCGTGCGGCCCATATCCATCCGGGGCCTTTCGGGCGACTATCTGCTGGTGCTGGTCAACGGCAAGCGGCGGCATACGACGGCGCTCATCAACAATCTTTCGCGCATCTCGGGCGGCTCCACCCCGGTGGACATCGACCTTATCCCCACCAATGCCGTCGGCCGCATAGAGGTGCTGCGCGACGGGGCGGCGGCCCAATATGGATCGGACGCGATTTCGGGGGTCATCAACATTCTGCTCGACGACGCGCCGGAAGGCGGCGAGTTCTCGACGACCGCGGGCCAGCTTTATGAAAAGGGTGGCGCCCTGGTCCAGCAGGGCCTCAGCTATGGTACGCGCATCGGCGGCGACGGCTTCATCCGCGTGGCGATCGAAGGGAAATATCACGACCGCGCCGACAGTTCGGCCGAGCCGGTGCCCTACATCTACCCCTTCGTGAACGGCGCGCCCGATCCGCGCGAGGCAACCGCCAACCATCTGATCGCGGGCGGCTATGGCCGATCCAATCGGGACAAGATCATCAACGGATCGGTCAACACTGAACTGCCCGTGGGAGAGGGGTTGACGGTCTATAGTTTCTCGACGCTCAGCTATCGCGATATCGACGACAATCGCGGGGCCGTCTTTCCCGCGACCACCGGCTATGGCGGACAGGCCAATGTTTCGGGCCTCACCGCCTTGCCGCAAATCTACCCGTCCGGCTTTCAGGCGCGGCGGCGAATCAAGGAATGGGACGGACAGGCGGCGGCCGGATTGCGCGGTGCGCTGGGCGCGGGGTGGTCTTTCGATCTTTCCACCACTTATGGCCGGGACGATGTCTGGCTGGGCGCGGTGGGAACGCTCAACCCGTCGATCGGGCCGTCCAGCAAGACCAGCTTCTTCATGGGCAAGCAGATCCAGGATCTGTGGGTCAACAATCTGGAACTGACGCGCAGCTACGATATGGGCTTTGCAAAGCCGCTCGACGTGGCGATCGGCTTCGAGCATCGCTGGGAACGGTTCCAGAACCGCGCGGGCGAGCCGGACAGCTATCGCGACGGGGGTTATGTCATTCCCTCGGACGGCACCGCTTTCGGCAATGCCTATGGCGGCCGGGCGCCGTCACCGGGCCTGGTATCCTTCACCGGCACCTCGCCGGCCGACGCCACATCGCTCAGCCGCAACAATCTGGCGGCCTATGTCGACCTGTCGGCCGACATCGTCAAAGGCTGGTACGTGGGCGTCGCCGGACGGTTCGAACATTATGACGACAGCGCCGGCAACACGGTGTCGGGCAAATTCTCGACCCGGTACGAAATATTGCCCGGCCTGGCCCTGCGCGGTGGCATCAACACGGGCTTCCGCGCGCCCTCGCTCGCGCAGACCGGCTTTTCCACGACGCAGAACACCGTGACCGTCATCGGCAACAACCGGGTCAATACCACGTCCAAATTCCTGCCTGTCAACAGCGTTGCCGCGCTTGCGCTGGGCGCCACCCCGCTCAAGCCGGAAAAATCGCTCAACTACACTGCGGGGCTGGCTTTCGAACGGGGCGGCGTCCGGCTGACGGTCGACGCCTACCAGATCAACGTCGACGACCGGATCGTAAAGACGGAGTTCCTTGGCACCTCATCCAATGGCGGCTCCGCCATTCGCGCCATTCTGCTCGCCAACGGGATCACGGGTGTCGACAGCGCCCAATTCTTCACCAACGCCATCGACACGAGGACAAGGGGTGTCGACGCCGTCGCCGAATATATGCTGCGCACCGCCGCGGCCGGAAGTTTCCGGCTGAACGCGGCCTTCAGCTACAACAAGACCAGGATCACCAAAGTCATCGACAACCCAGCCCAGCTCGCCTCACTCAACGTCACCCTGTTCGGGCGCCAGGCGCAGCGCGACCTTGTCGCCGCGACACCCCGGACCAAGCTGGTGCTGACGAGCGACTGGTCGCTTGAGCGCCTTCACATACTCGCCCGCGCGACCCGCTATGGCAGCTATGTGGAATCGAGCAATGTCGCGACCGGCGACCGGCGCTTCGGCGCAAAGTGGATTGCTGACCTCGACATCGGCTATGACGTGAGCGAACGCGTGACGCTGTCGGTCGGGGCGAACAATCTGTTCGACACCTATCCCGACCGCAACGGCACGATCGCGGCGGACGGTTCAGGCGCCTATGGCAGTTTCGCGCCCTTCGGCCTCAGTGGCGGCTTTTATTATGGCCGCGTGTCGGCGCGCTTCTGAACCATGCCGCCGCCACGGCTCGGACAAAGACCGATATTGAATGGATGGGGGTCGACTTCAGCAAAACTCAACTGTCCCGATATCGTGCCTGCGGTAGAGACGGGCAGAGGAAGGTAAGCGATGTTGAGCGGGGTTCATAATTTCCGGGATGCGGGCGGATACAGGACAGCGGCAGGTACGTTGCGCCGGAACCTGCTGTTCCGCTCCGGGCGCCTGACGGCCGCGACGAGGGAAGACGAAGCTATTCTGGGCAGGATTGACTTCCAGACGATTGTGGACCTGCGGCGCGGCGCGGAACGCCATGCCTTTCCGACCGGCGCGTGGGCGGCGAAATGCGAAGCGATTTCCAGCGACGTCGGTGGCCACGCAGACCCTTGGGTAACATTCCTTCGCTCGGTTGAGCCAAGTGCCGCTGCTGTTCGCGACTATATTCTCGCTTTCTATCGCTCCGTGCCTTTCGAGGAGCGGCATATCGGCCTGTTCTCGCGCTATTTCTCGGCGCTTGCGGAGGGTCGCGGCCCGCTTCTGGTGCATTGCTCCGGCGGCAAGGATCGGACCGGTATCGTGATAGCCTTGACCCATGCTCTATTGGGCGTGCCTCGCGAGGACATGGTGCACGACTATCTGCTCACAAATCGCCATTGGAACTATGAAACCCACGGTGCGGCCGTTGCCGAAGCCATGCGAGAGGAAGCTGGCAGGCCGGTCGATCCCGCCGCCGTTCGCGCCGCGATCGAGGTGGAAGCTGAATATCTGGACGCCGCGTTTGATGTGATCGCCGCGCGCGCCGGATCGGTTGCGCGCTATCTCGATGAGGTCGTTGGCATTACCGGAGACCGCCAACGTGCCATCATTGCCCGATTGGTTGAACATCAGCCATGAGCGACCGCCATCCGGACGGAAGTGCGGGCGATGTCGATTATAGCGGGATCGCCTTCCCCTATCCAAGCTATCGCCAGCCCGATCCCAGAATTGCCGCGCGCATCGTGGGGGCTTTGGAAGATGCGCGCTCTGTTCTCAACGTCGGCGCGGGCGCGGGTTCCTATGAACCGCTGGATCGCGACGTCACCGCCGTGGAGCCTTCTGCCTCCATGCGCAAGCAACGTCCAACCCATTTACCGGTCGCGATAGATGCGGTGGCGGAAATGCTGCCTTTCCCCGATGGCCATTTCGACGCCAGCATGGCGACTTTCACCGTCCATCAATGGTCCGATCTTGCTCAAGGTCTCGCCGAGATGCGACGGGTAACGCGGGGAACAGTGGTGATACTGAGTTGCGATCCCGCCGCACTCGATCGATTCTGGCTCCATGAATATGCGCCGGAGGTGATTGCCATCGAAGGAGCGCGTTATCCCGCCCTGGACCGTATCGCCGCTGCATTGGGCGGCGATGTCGACATAAGGCCGGTACCCATTCCGCTGGACTGCCGGGACGGGTTTAACGAAGCCTATTATGGGCGACCAGAAATGCTGCTGGATGCAGGTGCGCGTTCAGCCTGTTCCGGCTGGAGCTTCGTCGAGCCGGAAGTCGTGGAGAGATTCGTCGCAACGTTGGAGCGTGATCTGGAGAATGGTGTCTGGGATGCGCGCTTCGGTCATTTCCGGACGCAAGCCGAGTTCGACGGTCCGCTCCGCCTGATCGTGGCGAAGTAGCCGCTATGGCATTCGCGCATTGTGAATGGGGATTGATGGGAGTCGAGACGATGCGAGAGCGGGTGGCTGTGCTCGTGATCGTTGATGTGCTGTCTTTCTCAACCGCCGTAGACATTGCGGTAAACCAGGGCGCGGCGATCCTGCCATTCCCGTCGGGTGATCGTGCGGCAGCACAAGCGGCGGCTGAGAAAGCACAAGCTCAACTGGCAGCGCCGCGACAAGCCGGTGGGGGACAGTTCAGCCTCTCGCCCAGGACTCTTGCCGCGCTCCCGCCGGACACCCGGCTCATGCTTCCGTCGCCCAATGGCTCGCGAATATCCCTCGCAGGTGGCAATACCCAGGTGATGGCAGGATGTCTGCGTAATGCGAAGGCCGTGGCGAAACATGCTCGTCTCCTAGCAGGCGATGGCGATGTCGCTGTCGTTCCTGCTGGAGAGAGATGGCCCGATGGCAGTCTTCGTCCCGCAATAGAGGATTGGCTGGGAGCCGGCGCGATATTGGACTCCCTGCATATGCCCATGTCTTCGGAAGCCCGGTTGGCACGGGATGCCTTCCGAACTGCTATCCCTTCCCTCCACGATCTGGTTCAGCAATCCATTTCCGGTCGCGAGCTTATCGATGAAGGCTATTGTGAGGACGTGGCATTGGCGCTCGACCTGGGTTGCAGCAGTGCCGCCCCAGTCCTGCGGGACGGTGCCTACCGCAATGATGTGATCCACCCCGCATGACAAGCAGCCATTATCTGACTTCCATTATCCGGCGCAGCCCGATCCTGCATCTTGTTCTGAACCGCTGGTCTTCCATTGCCTTGCCCAACTGCTGGGTGTCGGGCAGCGCCATCGCTCAGACAGTATGGAATGCCAGCTATGGGTTTCCGGCTGACCATGGCTTGGTCGACATCGATCTTGTCTATTTCGACGATAGCGACCTTTCGGCGAGACGCGAAGAAATGCTGGCACAGCGCGTCCGCTCCCTCGTCCCCGGCTTGCCCGTGTGGATAGATGCCAAGAACGAAGCGCGTGTTCATCTGTGGTATGCGGATAAATTCGGTTATGAAATCCCTCCATATATGTCTGTGGAGCAAGCGATAGCGACCTTTCCCACGACGGCCGGGGCTGTCGCGGTCCGGCCTTCTCCAGCGGGTCTGGAGATATTCGCGCCTTTTGGCTTGGCTGACATGCTGGGTTGCACAGTGCGCCCGAACAAGGCCCAGATCACGCGCAGCATTTACGAAGCGAAAGTCGCGCGTTGGCGGGCTTTCTGGCCGGAGTTGACCATTGTGCCGTGGGATGACGACAATGGCCCGCTTCAAAGTGGGAAGCCATGAAGATCCGCCCCGTCAATGCCGCAGAATATCCCGAACTTGCTTCGTTGTGGCACGAAAGCGCGCGCATGATGGATGGCGGTGTGACCGATCTTCCATCCGTCGAGGCTTTGCTTGAAAGAATCAGGCAGCAAGTGCGGAATGGATGGAATGTCTCCGTCGCGAGCGATGAATCGCATATCCTGGGCTTTGCAGCCATCATTCCCACCCGGGGCATATTGGACCAGCTCTTCACCGCACCCCACAGCCGAGGGCGCGGCATTGGCAGCGCGCTGCTCGCTTCTGTCATGGCAGAGATGCCTGCCGGCTTCACCTTGCGCACCCCTGCACACAACCGGAGGGCACAGCGCTTCTACGAAGCGCGAGGATTGAGATTTCTGGGGGACGACCTCCACCCGGTGAATGGCATGCCGGTCAAATATTATGCCGCGACGCCACGACAACATGTCATGCGAGACAGTCGCCCGCAAATCTACTTGCTGAGGCATGGCGAGACGGAATGGAATGCCAGCGGACGTTTCCAGGGCCTATTGGACTCCGCCTTGACGGCGAGAGGCATTGAGCAGGCCAAGGCCGCAGGGCGGCGACTGGCCAGCCTGATCCCATATGCAGATGCGGTATATGCCAGTCCGTTGGGTCGCGCCCGCGAGACATGCTTGCACGTGACATCGTTCGCCACCTACCCGCAGACGCGCTGGGACACCCGGTTGCAGGAAGTTTCCATCGGTTCATGGAACGGACTGACGGAGATCGACATCGAGGAGGGTTGGCCGGGCCTGCTTGATGGCACATCGGCGTTCGACTGGTTTTTCCGTTCTCCCGATGGCGAATCATATGACGCCGTCGTCAACCGTGTACGAAGCTGGCTTTCCGAAATTGAGGGAAGAGTGGTTGTCATTTCGCATGGCCTGTTGAGCAGGATCATAAGAGGGGAATATCTTGGTCTGCCGAAGAATGAGGCGCTTGCGCTTCCTGTGGCTCAGAATGTGATCTGGCACTTGGCGAGCGGACGGCTGCAGAGCTTGTCCGTTTGACCAGATATTTGCGCCAACCCTTGCCTTGATTGCTCATGTCCCGGCTGCGCCCTGCGGATTTGGCCAAAGATGCCCAGCAGGAAACGGAGCAAAGGATCATACGGATATTCAAAAAACCCTCACAGGGGGGTCGTCTTCTTGCTCCAGAAACGCGAACGCGCCCTTCATGAATTTACGTCCTAAAGAATGAAGTCGCTCGCGCTCAACATATGGACCCCCAGGAGTTCGATCCTGAATTCGGTGGTGAGCGGATTGCTGTCGGTGTTCCCTTCGATGAACGTGTTGATGCCGTCGCTATGGAAATGAAGCTGTCCCGGAGCGGTGAAGTTCGCCTGGTCGATAAAGGTAAAGTGCTGCAAGCCGCGCAATGTGGAATTGGCATCGACGGCTGACAGGTTGATCCTGTCGATGCCGTCCTGGAAATCCGTGATGAGGTCCATCGCCCTTGGCGTGCTGTCGCTGATGGCATTGTAGATGAAGCTGTCGGCGCCCAGTCCGCCGGTCAGAATATCGCCGGAGCCTCCCCCGGTAATCAGGTCGTTGCCGCCCAGTCCGTTGATCGTGTCGACCCCCGCGCCCCCTTTCAACACATCCTCCTCGTTCGTTCCGGTGAGGGTGGAGCCGTACTTGCCGGCGGTGAGGGTGATGCCTTTCACATTCAGGATCGAAACCGAGATATCCTGGTAATCCTGAAGGCCGGACGCATCGGTGGCGTAGACCCGCAGCTGATAGACATTATCGTGATTGGAGTCGGTCGGATTCTCATAGTCCGGCGGCGTAATGAAGGCGAGCGCGCCGGTTGCGGCATCGATGGAGAAAAGAGCTCCATCAGGGGAGCTGCCGATGGAATAGACGACATGATCCCCCGCATCCGGGTCCGTCGCCTTGACGGTGGTGACGCTGCTCAGATTCTCGTTCATCTGGATCTGCGCCGTCGCTCCCCCGCCGTTGGACGTGATGACCGGTGGCTCATTGACATTGGTGACCGTCACCGCGATCGCCTGGCTGTCGGTCGCGGTCCCGTCGGAAGCCGCCACGATCACGTCATAGACATTGTTCGTGCCCACATCGGTCGGCGCTTCATAATTGGGCGCCGCAAGGAAGGTCAGGACGCCGCTATGGCTGTCGATGGCGAATTTGGCCCCATCCGCGCCGCCCGTGATGGAATAGGACAGAACGGCGTTGGCAACGGTATCGACCGCGGTGACCGTCGTGACGGCAGTGCTGTTTTCCGGCACGGCAATCGCGGCGCTGTCGCCGCCGCCATTGGACGTGATGGCCAGGCCATGCGAATAGGTCAGCGTCACATTGTGCAGCCCGTTGGCGCCAAGGTCCAGGGTCATGACGTCGCCGACCTGGCTGACGACGCTGGCGCCGCTGACGACGACACCGTTCATGTCCGTAGAGGCGAGATCGACGACCACATCCCCTTCGCCCTGCACCGAGAAGCTGAGATTATGGCCGTCCCCGGCGAGACTCATCAGCACGGCGCGCATCGGCAGTTCGGTAATGTGTGTCACATCGTCCGGCGCCGCGCCCATGGTGATCGTAAAGATGCCGCCATTCTGGGGCATGAACACCTTGCTGCTGTCATAGGCGTACCAGCCATTGACCTTCTGGATCACCAACGATCCCTGCCGGTCGACGTCGAGCGAAAGATTGCCGAGATTGCTGCCGGTGACGGTGGCGGTGATGATGTTGCCATTGACCGATTGCGTCACATTCGCCGCATTCAGCGCGGTGATCCGCTGCGCCAGGTCGCCCATCGTGGCGAATTCCATGCCGTCATTGGCCGACCGGGCGATCCATTGCGTGTACATGTCCGTCGTATAGGGGCTGGGCTGGCCGGTTCCGCTCGTGTCCCACGCCGCCGCGCCATAATCATGCCAGGGCCACACGATCACGGGCGTGCCCGCATTGGTGATGAGCTTGTTATATTCCGCTGCCCATTCCGCCTCCGCCTGGGCAACCGTCAATTTCTGGAATTCGATCAGCGTGAAATCGAAAACGGTATTGGGCGCGAAATAGACTTTGCTCTGATCGGCTGGCGTCAGATAACCGAACGCATTGGGATAGCCCGCTCCCTGGCCCGCATAGCCGCCGGTCAAATAGCTGGGCGCATATTGCATGATCGCTTCGGCGGTAGCCAATGTTTCCGGCGCGCCGGGCACCGCGATGCCCTGGATCGGGCCGACGCCGACGGTCGCCAGTTTCTGGTTGAGCAACGCCGTACTCTGGCCGAATTCGAACTGAAGCTGGGAAGCCGTCAGCGTATTGGTATCTTCCGGATGGGTATAGCTGTGGTTGCCGATCTCGCTGCCCATCGCGGCGATCGCCTTGTAATAGGGCAGCGAGACGTTCCAGTTCGTCTTTTGGTCGGGCGGATTATTGCCGATGTTGACGAAGAAAGTGCCGACGAAATCATATTGGGCCTTCCATTGGCTCAATATCGGCACCAGCTTGTCGTAGATGCCCGGTTGGCCGTTGCCGGGGCTGACGTCGGCGACTTCCTGGCTCTGGTCCATGTCGACGCGCGCGGCGACGATGCCCCTGTCGCGCGTCAGGTGCAGGCCCACCGACATGCCGGTGCCGTTGACCGCATAATCGATCGCCTTTTGCAGCATATTGGCGTCCGCCATGACGCCGTCGCTGGAAAACAGCACATTGCGCGCCCCGGTCTGGGTCGCGAGCGCCGCCGCATAGCTGGTGCCGTTGATGGTTTCGGTGGCGATCTGCTGTCCGGTGCCGCTGACGCTGGCAAAGGCGTTCCAGCCCACATTGGTATAGCTGTTGATCAGTTGTCCATTGCCATAGCCGGTCAGAACCGTCTGGTTGGGGTCCGTCGCCGTGATCGTGACATTGCCGGTGCCGCCGGTCACGCGCGTCGCATCGAACAGCGTCTTCATCTGGAGATAGGGATCGCCCGTCAGCGGCTGATTATTGGCATCGTCCGTCATGAACTCGCCAGAGGCGATCAGGCTGACGCCGTAAAGCTTGCTCGCGGCCTGCAATGTGTGGGTGATGGACTCCACCTGGGACGCCTGAACATTGCGAAAATCAGGGAAAACCAGCGCCTTGTACTGCGCCAGCTTGCTGAGGTTGGTCAGGTCGGATTCCGTCAATATGTCATAGGCGACGCCGGCCTGCTGCGCCTGTTCCTGCGCCGACATGAAAAGCTGGGAATAGGCCGTCGTGCTGAAATAATTGGCCGCGGTCGTGGCCGAATAGACGATGCCGATGCGCTGTGTCGAAGCGGACGGGGCCGTGCTCGCGTTGAAAACGGCGAATTCCTGTCCCGAAAAATAATTGGTCGGCAGATATGTCTGATTGTTGAAGTCATAGGCGGTGTACATGACTTGGGGATTGCCCACCAGCGAGGCTGGCAGGCGGAATTCCACCACCGTCCTGTCGGCGGACCAGACTTCCTGCAAATTGGCCTGCACCAGGGTTTGCGCCTGCGCGCCCGTATAGAGGCTGAGTTGGCCGTTCGCATCGACGCTGATATTATATTCGGCACCGGTGGGTGCTCCGAAGACCTGGAAGCCGGTGGACGCCTTTCCATCCGTATTGAGCCAGATGGTCGTGCCGGCGCCCATCGCCACTGGAGAGCTCAGGGCAAAGACGAAATCCCCATTATTGACCGTGGAATAGACCTGGTATCCGGCAACACTGCCGTCATCTATCCTGTCAGAGCTGAGCCAGTCGTTGAGAGAACCGTCCAGTGTGATCGCGTGTCCAATGTACATGGCACTTCCCCAAACTTATGAACATGAAAATGCACATCATAAGCTTGCGACCGGCCTGCCATTGGAACGGCAGATATGATTTTTTATTTATAACCAAACGACCGGGATCGATTTGATATGGAATGAGCCATGTTTCCACTAATGCCGCGAAGGAAATTTCACACTGAACATTACAGCATGATATTTGCCTTGGTGGACATCACGGACAATCCAAAAGACCGGTTTCATGCCTGCAGGGATGCCGTCCCGGCCCTCTGCAGAACGACTCCGGCTCTTTCAGTTTATCCGGACTCAGCTTTATAGTGATCACATGAATCCGGAAAAATTGGTAGGCTTTGAATCAAGGGTTATCATTAAAAATAATTAACAATTGGCAAGCGAACATAATCAAATGTTCTATACCGAAGTATATATACAGAACTTTCGGAACAAAAGTCCCAATATCGGCTCAGAGAAATATCTTGCCAGGGTTCATGAGAGCCAGCGGATCGAGCGCCTGCTTGAGAAGGCGCATGGTCTCCACCGCATCCGCACCATGTTCGGCTATCAGATGCTTGCGCTTGACCATGCCGATACCATGTTCCCCGGTACAACTGCCACCAACCGCGATCGCCCGATCGATCATCGCGGCATAGACTGTTTCGGCCCGATCCCGCTCGGACGGATCGGCCGGGTCGATCGCGAAGAGGACGTGGAAATTACCATCGCCCACATGGCCGACGATGGGCGCCACAAGGCCGTTACGGTCGATGTCGGCGCGCACCGCCAGCACCGCATCGGCCAGGTGAGAGACGGGAACGCAGACGTCGGAGGTCCAGACCTCCGCCCCCGGCCGCAACGCGACCGACGCGAAATAGGCATTGTGCCGCGCCTTCCACAGGCGATTGCGATCTTCCGTCGCCACTGCCCATTCAAAGCCCGACCCGCCATGCTCGCTGGCGATCGCCTGGGCCGTTTCCGCCTGTTCCTGCGTCGCCAGTTTGCTCCCGTGAAACTCAAAGAAGAGGTGGGGCTTTTCCGGCATCGCCAGACCCGAATAAAGGTTGCACGCCCTCACCTGCGCGTCGTCCAGCAATTCCACCCGTGCTACCGGGACGCCGATCTGGACCAGTTGGATGACGCTTTCCACCGCCCCTGCCAGCGTGTCGAAGGCGCAGGTCGCCGCCACCATGGTCTCGGCCATGCCATAAAGCCGGAGCCGGACCTCGGTAATGATTCCCAGCGTTCCCTCCGACCCTACATAAAGGCGGGTGAGATCATAACCCGCGGCGGATTTGCGCGCCCGGCCGCCAGTGCGGATCATCCTCCCGTCAGGCTGGATTACGGTCAGGCCCAGCACATTATGCGCCATCGTGCCATAACGCACGGCATTGGTGCCCGACGCCCGGGTGGAGGCCATGCCGCCAAGGCTGGCATTCGCCCCGGGATCAATCGGGAAGAAGAGCCCGGAGGCGCGCAGATGCTGGTTGAGCTGCTCGCGCGTCACGCCCGCTTCGACCACGCAGTCCAGATCCGCCTCGTTGACCGCCACGATGCGATCCATCCGGGACAGGTTGATGCCGAGACCGCCCAGCGGCGCGGTGATGTGACCTTCCAGCGAGGTGCCCGCCCCGCTCGGTACCATCGGGATGCGATGGGCGTGACATATGGCGGCAATCCTGCCCACCTCCTCCGTCGAAACGGGAAAGGCCGCCGCGTCGGGGGATAGCAGATGCGGATAGGATTCGCCGCGCCCATATTGGTCGCGCACCGCGCGGGCCGTCGTGAAGCGATCGCCCAGCAGGATTTCCAACGCGCGCGTCGCCGTTGGCGCGAACCCTGTTCCATCGACCCCGATCGACGCCATCAGCAGCGCCCCCAGCCTCGCAAGCCGCCGGTATCAGCGCAGCCCGAGCGCCTGCTCGACCACGTCCACATGCGCCGGAACGGGGCGTGCGCGGAAGAAGTCCTGAAAATCAATATAGCCAAGGTCGCGGATCTTTTCCGCCACGGCATAGCGGACATCGTCATTCAGCGCCGCCTTCATTCCACGCTTCAAGGCATTCAGTCGTTCGTCGATGGTCATGGCCTGGCCTCCATGGAGAATCGCCCGACAAGGCTATCATCGCGACCAGACAGGGCAATAGGCGATCCGCCTGGTCAGACCCATTGCGCCAGCCAGTCCGCCAGCGCCTGCGGCGTCATGTGGCGTGCATCGGCCAAAGCGAACAGATGACCGTCATTCAGCAGGCGGTCGCTGTTCGGATCGACCACCAGAACGGCCGGAACGCCTTTCAGCCTCTCTATCCCATATCGCCGCGGAATCTGCTGGTTCTTGTCGAAGCGGCCGATATCCACGGTGACGACCACATAATGGCGCCGCAGAAAGGCCTCCACCTCCGGCAAGGCGAAGATGCCGGCGAGTACGCGGCAATCGGGACACCAGTTGCCGCCCAGATCGATCAACAGCTTCTTGCCCGCAGCCTTTGCCCGCGCCCTGGCCGCCGCGATTTGACGATCCGCATCCGCATTCGCATCATAGGGCAGGGGTAAAGGCTGACGAAGCTGATCGAGGGTGGCGACCGAGACGCGCGGCGCGCGGGCGCCAGACAAGGGAGAGGCGGCCAACAGCGCCATGGTCAGGCCCGCGCCCAGAACAGCAGCAATTCTCATCCGAAACTCCCGATATTTTCCAGAGCTTAAAGGAAAGGGCGGGACGGCGGTTATGAGTTCCCCTGCATGATCGCAGCGCCGCACTCATAAGCCATTCTGCTGCGTCGCCGCCCGGACATGCACAGGGATCTCAACCTCTCCCGGTCGAACCGAAGCGCGCTATCAACTCGTAGCTACCTGCGATGTATAACTGCCGCACGAAGGTAATGCATTCGGCCGCGCGCCAAGTGCGTCGTTCGACGCTCAGGCAGGGAGTGCCGATCGAGACTTTCAGTGCCCGCGCGGTTACGGCATTGGCGCCGGTGGCGCCGATGCAATTTTCTGCTTCCGTCCAGGGAATGTGGCGCAGCAGCCACGAACCAGGAGGCTCGTTGGCAAAGTCCTGCGATTCGATTTCCGGCACGGCTGCAAGGCTGACAAGTCGTTCTTCATAGGCGACGGGAACATCGTCGGCGAAATGAACACCGTGGGTGACGAGAACGCGGCCTTCGCACCCGATCTTCTTGCCGATCTCCCGCCACCGACGGGTGTCGGAAATGCGGCGGTCCAGGAGCCGGAAGCCGTAGATCTGTCCACGCCGTGCCAGTTCGGTCGGCAAGTCGGGCACGTCGAGCATCATGGCCACCGTGCGCGGGCGCGCGACGTAGGAGCCGGCACGCTTGCGCCGGTCTAGCAGGCCAGCGGCGTTCAAAGCCGACAAGGCCTTGTTCACGGTCATCCGCGCGCAGCCGTACCGGCTCATCAATTCCTTTTCCGACGGTATCTTGTCGCCGGGCTTGAGCTCTCCGGAAAGAATGCGTGACTCGATATCGGTTCGAATACGCTCATGCAGCGGCAAAGAGGTCATCAGAACAACCCTGGTATAATGCGGTGATAACGCGCCAGAATGTCTTCGCGCGTATGATGGCGTCCCTGCTAACGCCCCTTCCCGCGCGCCGCCAGACACAATCGATCCCACTGGACCTCGCCGCGGATATCCAGACGTCGGCCGGCAAGGCGGCCCGGAAATGCAGCGCGGCCATGGCGGGAGGCATGGCGTTCCCCCAGGCAGCGACAGAACAGCAATAAATGTCTATACATAATTGCCCATCGATGCAATGATGTGGTCATGAACCCGGCGCCGGCCTTGCACCTTGATACGATGTGGACCGACGCCCGCCTGTTGACGGCAGAGGGAAGCGACAGTGCATTCAACCCGGTCTTGGCCTCGCCCCTGCAAGTCGTCCTGCGCGACATTTTCTCTACACGCCTCGACTTTGCGGAAGGACAGCCATGATCACGATCGACAATCCCCGTATCGACAACAGCCGGGTTACGAAGCCCTTGATCGGCACTGAACTGAGCGCGAAGAGCTGGCTGACCGAGGCGCCGCTCCGGATGCTGATGAACAATCTGCACCCCGACGTCGCCGAGCGCCCCGAGGAGCTGGTAGTATATGGCGGCATCGGTCGCGCCGCGCGCGACTGGAAGAGCTACGACAGGATCGTCGAGGTGCTGGAACGGCTGGAGGCGGACCAGACGCTACTGGTCCAGTCGGGCAAGCCCGTGGGCGTGTTTCGCACCCACGCAGACGCTCCGCGCGTATTGATCGCAAACTCCAACCTTGTACCCAGGTGGGCGACCTGGGAACATTTCAACGAACTCGATCGGAAGGGTCTGGCCATGTACGGCCAGATGACGGCCGGTTCATGGATCTACATCGGCAGCCAGGGCATCGTTCAGGGCACCTATGAAACCTTCGTCGAGATGGGCCGCCAGCATTATGGCGGCGACCTTTCGGGCAGGTGGCTGCTGACCGCCGGACTTGGCGGCATGGGCGGCGCGCAGCCGCTGGCCAGCGTGATGGCGGGCGCCGCCTGCCTGGCCATCGAATGCCAGCGCAGCCGCATCGAGATGCGCCTGCGTACCGGCTATCTGGATCATGCCGCCGAAACGCTCGACGAGGCGATGGCCATGATCGAAGAGGCCTGCGCCGCGAAAAAGGTCATTTCCGTCGGCCTGCTCGGCAATGCCGCCGAAATCCTGCCGGAAATGGTCCGGCGTGGCATCAGGCCGGACCTGCTGACCGACCAGACGAGCGCGCACGATCCGGTCAACGGCTATCTCCCCATCGGCTGGAGCGTCGCCGAATGGATGGACCGGCGCGAGCGGGAGCCCGATGCCGTCAGCAGGGCCGCCAAGGCCAGCATGGCCGTGCATGTGCAGGCCATGCTCGATTTCCAGAAAATGGGCGTGCCGACCACCGACTATGGCAACAATATCCGCCAGATGGCCTTCGATGAAGACGTGAGCGATGCCTTCGCGTTCCCCGGCTTCGTGCCCGCCTATATCCGCCCGCTATTCTGCCGGGGCATCGGGCCGTTCCGCTGGGCCGCGCTGTCGGGCGATCCGGAGGACATCTACCGGACCGACGCGAAGGTCAAGGAACTGATTCCGGACGATCCGCACCTGCACCGCTGGCTCGACATGGCGCGCGAGCGCATCCATTTCCAGGGCCTGCCCGCGCGCATCTGCTGGGTGGGCCTGGGCGACCGCCACCGGCTGGGCCTCGCCTTCAACGCGATGGTCGCTTCGGGAGAGCTCAAGGCTCCGGTCGTGATCGGCCGCGACCATCTCGATTCCGGCTCGGTCGCCAGCCCCAACCGCGAGACCGAGGCGATGAAGGACGGATCGGACGCCGTGTCCGACTGGCCGCTGCTCAATGCCCTGCTCAATACGGCCAGCGGCGCGACCTGGGTATCGCTGCATCATGGTGGCGGCGTCGGCATGGGCTATTCGCAGCATTCGGGCATGGTCATCGTCGCCGACGGCACGCCCGACGCGGCGGCGCGGCTGGAACGCGTGCTGTGGAACGATCCCGCCACGGGCGTCATGCGCCATGCCGATGCGGGCTATGAGATCGCCCTCGATTGCGCTCGCGAAAAGGGCCTGGACCTGCCCGGCATCCTCGGATGAGCGCGATCGCCGTGCTGAGGGCGGCCGACCGCCGTCCCCAGCGCTGGAAGAATGGAGGCGGCGTCACCAGCGAAGTCGTCGCCTTCCCGCCCGGTGCCGGCATGGAAGACTTCGACTGGCGAATCAGTATCGCCGAAGTCGCCGAAGCGGGACCATTCTCGCGCTTCGACGGGGTGGACCGGGTGCTGACCGTGATCGAGGGCGAACTGGCCCTGGCCTTCGAGGCACAGGCCGCCCCGGTCATTCTGGACGACCGCAGCCGACCTTTCGCCTTCGCGGCGGACGCGCCCGTTTCCGGTGCACCGCTGGACGGGCCGGTGCGAGACCTTAACGTCATGGTCCGGCGCGGCAAGGCGCGCGCGACGGTCGAACGGGTCCTTGCCAGGCCGGGAACTTCGCTGGAACCGGACCATGCGGGGGTCGTCGTCCTGATCGCGCTGGACGGCCTGACGATTGTGACATCGGGCGAAGACCGCGTTCTTGCGCCCCTGGACGCGGTGATGACCGACGGCGGCCTGTGCTGCACTGTGACAGCGGGCACCGATATCGCCCGGCTGGTCCTTGTCGCTCTATTCTTTTGATTTGCCGCGATTTCTGAACCGTCAGATGATGCCATCTGACTGGAAATCGCTCTAGATCGCCCGGCCTGACGCCGGGATTCCGTCACACCCCGAACAGCGGGCGCGGATTGGAGCCGTCGGTATAGCGGCCGATGCGAAACGGGGCGGGATCGACCAGCGGCCGTGCCCCGCACAACAGATCGGCCACGAGCCAGCCCGCGCCTGGCCCGATGCCGAAACCATGCCCGGAAAAGCCCGTGGCGACGATCAGGCCGGAGAGACCCGGCACCGGCGAAATGACCGGCACGGTATCCGGCATGGCATCGATCATGCCCGCCCAGACCTGCTCCAGCCGCGCCTTGGCCAGCGCAGGAAAGCGGCGGCGCAATTCCGCCAGGCTGGCCCGGACGAAGCGGAGATCGGGCTTGGGGTCGAGCACCCGGCACGCCTCATAGGGCGAAGGCCGGTCGAGCGGGACCGGGCCACGAGTCCAGCCGGTCAGCAGGCGCGGGTCGGGCCGCAGGCGCAGATGGCGCCATTCCATTGCCAGCAAAGGCCAATATTCCCGGAAGAAACGAAAGGAATCCGGCGTGACCGGCGCGACATTGGCCAGACCGTTGGCCAGCGTGTAACCCCCGTCCGCGCGCTTGCGCAGACCGATGACATTGTCCCAGAAGCAGCATTCTGGCCCGCCAGCCAACGCCTGCGTCCGTGCAACGGTCGCCCGGACCTGAAGCTGCGGAATGTCGATGCCCAGATCGCGCAGCAGCAACCGGGTCCATGCGCCACCAGCGACGACCACATTGTTACAGGCGATGGCCCCCCGTTCCGTCACCACCGTCAGGACGCGGCCGCCGCCCGTCTCGATCCCGCGTGCCGCGCAGCCCGTGAAGATCCGCGCCCCCCGTTTGCGCGCCGCCATGGCCATCAGCGGCACCGCGCGCTGCGGTTCCGCCCTGCCGTCGCTGGCGCAGTGGAGTGCCGCAGGCGGCGGCGCGGTGTCGCCCGGAAGCAGGGCGCGGATCGTGGCCGCGCCCGCCATTTCCGCATGGATGCCCGCCTGCGCCGCTTCCTTTACCCACCAGCGATAGCGCTCGGCCGTGCTGTCGTCCCGAGCCGCGAAGAAAGTGCCGCAAGTGGCAAAGCCCGTATCGCCACCCACGCGGGCATTCATGCCGCGCCATAAGTGCAGGCTCTCGCGGATCAGATCGAATTCGCGCGGGTCGCGCCGCCCCTGTCGGCACCAGCCCCAGTTGCGACTGGATTGCTCACCTGCGATGCACCCCTTTTCGACCAGCACCACGTCGTGGCCGCGTTCGGCCAGGAACAGCGCCGCCGTAACGCCAATCACGCCGCCGCCGACGATCACCGTCTCGCAGCCGCGTGGCAGCACTTCGTCGGAAGGAACGGGCAGCACCTCTGGCCCCATCGGACGCGGACTCCATGACTGAATGGCATTTATGTCTATACATATTTACAGGCCGGTGTCACTATGGCACCTTCCTGGTCGTAACGGTGGGAAAGCAGGCATGCGAAGCAGCGGCACAGTCATTCGAATGCCTTTTCCCGGCATGGACAAGCGCCTCTGATGCGCTGGCGCACGGTCGGTCTGGCACTGCCGCCGCTTGCCGTTGCGCTGGCGGCAGCATGGGTCATGCTCCGCCCCGCGCCACGTTCAGCCGCGACCCTGCTGGACAGCCGGCCGGTCATCACCATCGGCACCGAAGGCGCCTATCCGCCCTGGAACTTCACGCGGGCCGACGGCACGCTTGACGGTTTCGAGCCAGAGTTGATACGCAACCTTTGCGGCCGTGCCGGCCTGCGCTGCCAGATGGTGGCGATGGACTGGGACGGCATGATCGGCGCTCTCCACGCCCGCAAGATCGACCTGATCGCTGATTCGGTGCAGATCACCCCGAGCCGCCGTGAAGTGGTGGCATTTACCCGTCCCTACGCGCAGACCACCGGCATCTTCGTCGGCGCCAGGGATGGCGTGCTGGCGAACATGCCCGATCGCGGCCTTGTGCTGAACTTCGACAAGTCCTCACCCGCCGTCAATGCAGCGATCGCACGCCTGCGCGACGCTTTGCGCGGGAAGGTCATCGGTGTCGAGATTTCGGGGGCCTACGACCTCTTCATCAACCGCTATCTCAAGAATGTGGTGACCATCAAATATTACCACACCATGGGCGAGCGCGATCTCGATCTGCTCAATGGCCGACTGGACGTAGCGCTGGAGGACGCGGCCTATATGGGTCCGCTGCTGGCAACCCATGAGGGCGCCGCGCTGCGGATGGTCGGGCCCGAAGTGATCGGCGGCGACATGGGCAAGGGAGAGGCGCTGGCGCTACGCCCGGACGATCATGCCCTGAAGGCACGGTTCGACGCGGCGATTGGCGCGGCGCTGGCCGATGGGACCATCCACCGCCTCGACCTCAAATGGTTCGACATGGATGCCCGGCCACCTGCGGGAGATGCCCAGCCATGAATCTGGCGCTGTTGGGACTGGGACCGGACGGTTGGGGCAAGGCCCTGTTCGATGGCGGCGTGCTGACCATCGCCATCGCCGCCACTTCGATGGCTATCGGCACGATCTGGGGCGCGCTGCTGGCCTGGGCCCGCGCGCGCGGGCCGATGCCGATCGGTCGGCTTGTGGCGATCTACGGGGTGGTCCTGCGCGGCGTGCCGGAACTTCTGGTGATTCTGCTGCTCTATTTCAGCGCACCCGCGCTGCTCGCCGCATTCTGCGCCGCGCTGAACCTGCCGGATCCCGGTTCGCCACCGCCGTTCCTGACCGGCAGCCTGGCCGTCGGGCTGGTTTCAGGCGCCTATCAGGCCGAAATATTCCGCGGCGGCCTGAATGCCATCGCGCCCGGCCAGTGGGAGGCGGCACAGGCGGCGGGTCTGGGGCCCTGGCTGGGTTTCCGGCGCATATTGTTGCCCCAGATCCTGCGCAACATCCTGCCGGCGATGGGCAATGTGTGGCAGTTCAATCTCAAGGATTCGGCGCTGATTTCAGTGACCGGCATGGCCGAACTGATGCGCACCAGCCTGGTCGCCGCCGGATCGACGCGCCAGCCCCTGCTGTTTTTCAGTGCCGCGATCATCCTATACCTGGTTCTGACGTCCTTGAGTGGGCTTGTGTTCAGTTGGCTGGAACGGCGCGGCCATCGATGGAGCAGACGCTGATCATGGGCGATCACATCTCCTTCCTGCTCGAAACCGCCAGCCAGATCGCCTGGGCCGTGCCGGTGACGCTGGGCATCTTCGCCGCCTCCGCGCTGGGAGCGACGGTGCTCGCGGCCGTGCTCGTCGCTTTCTCGGTCTCGCCGTGGCTGCCGCTGCGCCTGTTCCAGCGCGGCTGGACCTTTCTGTTCCGGGGCACGCCGCTGCTGCTGCAGATCGCGATGGTCTACTATGGCTTCGCAACGATTCCGTGGGTCCGGCACAGTCTGTTGTGGATCGGCTTTCGCGATCCGCTGTTCTGCGCTTGCTTCGCGATGATCTGCTGCTGTTCCGCCTATATCGGAGAAGTTCTGCGCGGTGCGCTAGCCGCGATCCCGCCCGGACAGATCGAAGCGGCGCGGGCCTGCGGGATGAACAATCGCACCATGGTGCGGCGGATCGTCATTCCCGCGCTCGCCCGTATCGCGCTGCCATCCTACGGCAATGAACTGATCATGATGGTCAAGTCGACCTCGCTGGCGAGCACCATCACCGTGCTGGACATCACCGGCGTGGCCCAGCAGGTGATCGCACACAGTTACCGCACGCTGGACGTATTCTGTGTCGCGGCCGCCTTCTACCTCGCGCTCAACGCCGTAGTGGCCTTCCTCCTTGGCCGGGTCGAGGCCTGGCTGCAGGTCGACCGACGTGACGAGGCGATCCCCCAACTGGAGACCATGTAATGCCAGACCTTGTGCTCAGGGCTTCCCATGTTGCCAAAAGCTTCGGGGCTCGACCTGTGCTGAGGGACGTCTCGCTGGAAGCCCGAGAGGGCGATGTCATCTGCATCCTGGGCGGCAGCGGTTCGGGAAAGAGCACGTTCCTGCGATGCCTCAACCTGCTCGAACTGCCCGACGAGGGCGAGATCGAGATCGCGGGGCAACGCGCGCCGCTGGGACGCGACAAGCGCGGCCGGGCAACGATCACCGATCGCAAGGCGCTGTGCGCGCTGCGGTCGCGAAGTGCGATGGTGTTCCAGAACTTCAACCTCTGGTCGCATATGACGGCGCTCGAAAACGTCATGGAAGCGCCGGTCCAGGTGCACGGCGTGCCCCGCGCCGAGGCGCACGATCGCGCCCGCGCGCTGCTGGCCCGCGTCGGCATGGCCGGACATGAGAGACATTATCCCATGCAGATGTCCGGCGGACAGCAGCAGCGCGTGGCCATCGCCCGCGCGCTCGCCACCGACCCCCGGCTGATCCTGTTCGACGAGCCGACTTCCGCGCTCGATCCCGAACGGGTGCGCGAGGTGCTGGACCTGATGCGATCACTGGCGGACGAGGGATGCACGATGATTATCGTCACGCACGAAATGGCCTTCGCACGCGACGTTTCCACCCGGATCGTGCATCTGCGCGATGGCCTGGTGGAATCGAGCGGATCGCCAGTCAGGATGTTCGGCCCGGATGCCAGTGAAGCATTCCGTGCCTTTCTGGCGCATTGACGTGCCTCAGGCGGCAGGTTGCGCCGGCAGGCCCCGCCGCACCAGTTCGGCGCCGGCATCCATGATAGCGGCCAGTGGACGGTCATCGGCATAGCGGCCGATTTTCTCTCTGACGGCAGCATGAATCAGCGCCGTGCCGGGCGCACGCCGTGCGGGCGCCACGCCGAGGTCGTGCGCCTCGGTTGCGGCTATCAGTTCGATGCCCATGATCCTTTCGACGTTGCTGATCACCGTCAGCAGTTTCAGCGCCGCCGCCGTCGGATGCGCGAGATAGTCCTCCTGCAGCGCTGAGGTGACGCCGCCGTCAAGGCTGGCGGGCGTGCAAAGCCGCCGGTTTTCCGCCACCAGCGCAGCGCCGCTATACTGGGCGATCATATAGCCCGTCGTCACCCCCGGATCGCTCGACAGAAACGGCGGCAGGCCACTTACGAGGGGATTCACCAGCCGGTCCAGGCGGCGCTCGGCCACCATACCCAGATGAGCCACCGCGATCGCGGTGGCGTCGAGCGCCATGGCAAGCCCTGCCGCCACCGCATGCGCCTGCGAGGAGACGACAGGCGCTTGCGGCGTACCCGAAACCGCCGGATTGTCGGTGACCGAGCGTAATTCGCGATCGACGACTTCGCCCGTCTGGTCGAGCATGTCGCGAACCGCGCCATGCACTTGCGGCGTGGCGCGAAGGCTAAGCGCGTCCTGCAGCCGTCCGCCCTTGGCCAGGTGGCGGCTGTCCGCGAGCCATCGGCGAATCGCCGCCCCCGATACGGCGATGCCCGGCGAATTGCGCAGTGCCAGCACCTCCGCATCGAAGGCCGCGCGCTGCACGCCCAGCGCCTCCATGGAAAGGCTTGCCACCGTATCGGCGGCAGTGACCAGACGGCTGGCCTGGGCCAGCGCCAGACAGGCCATTCCGGTCGCGCAAGGGGCGCCGTTGAGCAGGCTCAGTCCTTCCTTGGTTTCGAGCTCCAGTGGCGCAAGCCCCACGGCCGCGAGCGCCTCCGCCCCACATATTTGGCGCCCGCCAACCCGCGCCTCGCCATCGCCGATGACGACAAGACCGATATGCGCCATATGCGTGAGATAGCCGACCGAGCCCCCCGCCGGTACGATCGGCACGCAATTATGCGTGATCAGCCCGACGAGGGCTTGCACCAGTTCCAGCCGGACGCCCGAACGGCCATGCGCGAGATTGTTGACCTGCGCCGCGATAATCGCCCGCACCGCCTCGTCCGGCAAGGCATGTCCAACGCCGCAAGCATGGCTCATCACCAGATTGCGTGAAAGCGCACGCTGCTGCTCAGGGTCCACGGCCTGGCTGACCAGAGCGCCCACACCCGTGTTCACGCCATAGGCTGGAATGCCAGCAGCGACGATGGACTCCACGACGGCCCGCCCTGCGGCGATCCTGTGGGCAGCCGCGCCGTCCAAAACGATGCGACCGCCCTCCGCGACGCGCGCCACCGCGCGCCAATCCAATGCCGGGCCTATGGAAATACAAGTGTCAGTCATGATCGTATCGCGCGATCTTTCCGGGCAAGCGCCCTTTTCGTGGTTTCCAGGCCGCGATGCAAATCGGCGGCATCTTTAGAACGTCCTGGCGGCGAGCGCCGCATCATTTTCCTGAAACAATCTCTTGCACTGCAATATAATTATGTATAGACATATCTACACCGAAGCTCGCACGGCCACAAGCGGCGGAGACGCGTTGATATGACGTTCCCATATCCGTTTATCACTGGCACTGCCTGACCGGCGAATGGCTATGGCTAATGGTCCCGTCCGCATCGCGCAAAACGGCCTGAGCCATGGCCCCTCACCCATACAGCCCGGCGCTGCCGCCTGGGAAGCGCGAGGCGATCATGCGCGCGCCGCTGGCAACGCGGCGGACGCTGAAAGTGCCTATCTGGCGAGCGTCGTCGCCGCTGCCGGAGATCGGGCGATCATGGCCGCCACCCTGGCCTTCGAGCGCGGCGAATTGGGCACGTCGGAACGGATGCTGCGTGCGCTGCTGCGCGAACGGCCGACGAGCATCGCCGCCATTCGGCTCATGGCCATGCTGGCGATACGGCTCGGCCGCTATGATGACGCCCTGCGGCTGCTGGGCCGTGCGCTTGATCTGGCTCCCGGCTTTGCGCCCGCGCGCGAAATGCTGGCGCGCACCCTGCAGCGCATGAACCGCTTCGAGCCCGCCTTGGCGGAGGTGGACCGGCTCATCCGCGCCGCTCCCGACAATCCTTCGGTTGCCATGCTCAAGGCGGGATTGCTGGTGCGCCTCGGCCGTCAGGATGAAGCCGCGACCCTTTACGGCGCGACACTGGCGCGGTGGCCGGACAGCGCCAAGGGCTGGATGAGCTATGGTCATGTGCTGAAGGCCATAGGCCGGGTGGAGGAAGCGATCCGCGCCTATCGCCGCGCCATCGCGCTGGAACCCGGCTTCGGCGAGGCGTGGTGGAGCCTGGCAAATCTGAAGACTTTTGCCTTTGCGCCCGACGAGACCGCCGCGATGGAAGCGGCGCTTGGCGATGCCGACGAGACCGACCGGCTGCACCTTCATTTCGCGCTCGGCAAGGCCTATGAAGACGGCCGCAGGGATGCGGAGGCTTTTGCCCACTACCAGCAGGGCAACCGCCTCCGCCACGCGCAGCTCGGCTATGATGCCAGCGCCATCTCCGCTCAAAGCGGCGCCATGATCCGCGCCCTCGACCAGGGTGCCATGCCTTCAGGCAAGGGCGGCTGTCCGGAAGAAGGCCCGATCTTCATCATCGGCCTACCCCGATCGGGGTCGACGCTGGTCGAGCAGATTCTTTCCAGTCACAGCCTGATCGAGGGCACGAGCGAGTTGCCCGAGATGATGATGATCGGCGAACGGCTGGCCGGTCGCGCCGAAGCGGAAGGGCTCTCCCTACCCGAACTGATCGCCAGGCTGAACGTCGAAGAGCGCGCCGCGCTGGGCCGGGAATATATGGAGCGCACGAGACCCTACCGCCGGAGCGACAGCCGTTTCTTCATCGACAAGATGCCCAATAACTGGATGCACGTGGCGCTGATCGATGCAATTCTGCCGCACGCCCGGATCATCGATGCACGCCGCCACCCGATGGCGGTCGGCTGGTCCGCCTACAAACAGCATTTCGCCAGGGGTCAGGAGTTTTCCTACGACCTTGGCGATCTCGGCCGCTATTATAGCGACTACGCCGCCTTGATGGATGCTTTCGACCGGGCCAGGCCGGGCCGGGTCCACCGCGTCATCTACGAGCATATGGTTGCCGACACCGAAGGCCAGGTGCGCGCTCTGCTGGCGCATCTGGAAGTCGAATTCGAACCTGCCTGCCTCAACTTCTGGCTGAACGATCGCACCGTCCGCACGCCGAGTTCGCAGCAGGTGCGCCAGCCCGTGTTCCGGCAAGGCCTCGATCAGTGGCAGCGTTTCGAGCGCTGGATGGAGCCGCTGCGCGAAGCGCTGGGTCCGCTGCCCGCCACTTATGCCCAGTCCAACAAGATAATCTCCAACAATAATCCTTCAGGGAGCGCCACATGAAAAGGAATGCCAGACATCCACGCCGAAGCCTGCTGCTTGCATCTACTTCCTGCGCGATGCTCATTGCCGCGTCGGCCCATGCCGAAGATGCCCCGCAAACGGCCCTGCCCGACGCAGGGCCGGTATCTCAGGGAAGCGACATCGTCGTAACTGCCCAGAAGCGCAACGAAAGCATCCAGCGGGTGCCCATCAGCCTGCAGGCGCTCAGTTCGGCCAATCTGGAACAGCATCAGGTCCAGGCGTTCGACGACTATGCCAAGCAGTTGCCCAGCGTGTCGTTTCAGTCGTTCGGCCCTGGGCAAAGCCAGCTCTTTTTCCGCGGCATCACATCGGGCGGTGACGGCCTGCCGTTCGGCGCACTGCCGACCAGCGGCGTTTATCTCGACGAAACTCCGGTAACGACCATCGGGGCGCTGCTGGACGTCCATATTTACGACGTGGCGCGTGTCGAGGCACTGTCCGGCCCGCAGGGCACGCTCTACGGCGCCAGTTCGCTATCAGGCACGCTGCGCATCATCACGAACAAGCCGGACCCCAGCAAATTTTCAGGCTCGATCGACCTTCAGGGCGGCAAGTTCGGCAAGGGCGATGCCAGCGGCAGCGTCGAAGGCTATGTCAACATTCCGCTGAACGATCGCATGGCCCTGCGCGCCGTGGGCTGGTACGATCATGAAGGCGGCTATATCGACAACACGCCCAAGTCGCGCACTTACCAGCGTTGGCATGACGACGGAACCGGCACCTATGTGGCCAGTCCCTATGTGGCCAACAACTCGGCCTTCGTGAAAAACAATTTCAACGACGTCGACACATATGGCGGTCGCGTCGCGCTTGGCATCGATCTTGATGACGACTGGACGATCACGCCGCAACTGATCGGCCAATACCAGAAATCTCACGGGTCGTTCCTCTATGACCCGAACGCCGGCGACCTGGAGGTCCATGATTTCGCACCCGAATTCAACAAGGACGAGTGGTATCAGGCCGCGCTGACCGTGCAGGGCAAGGTCGGCGATTGGGATCTGCTCTATTCGGGCGGCTACATGGATCGCAAAATTCGCACCGCGGCCGACTACAGCTATTACACCGTGGCCTATGACGCGCTCTATCCGGAGTCCAATACCGCCTATTTCAAGGACGCCGCAGGCAACGACATCAACCCGACCCAATATTTCTCTGGCAGCCAGAATCTCACCAAGCAGACGCATGAGTTGCGCGTCAATTCGCCGGCCAACAAACCTTTCCGTATGACCGCAGGCCTGTTCTACCAGCGTCAGACCAACCTCTCGACGCTGAGCTATTATGTCCCGGGCATATCCGGCAATGTGACGACCGACTGGTGGAACGGGACCACCGTCTACGGCGATTCGATCTTCCTGACGCGCGCCAGGATCGTTGACCGCGATTATGCCATGTTCGCCCAGGCGTCCTATGACATCACCCCGTCATTGACGCTCACCGGCGGCGTTCGCGGTTTCATCTACAGGAATACGCTGAACGGCTATTCCGGCTTCTCTTTCAACGCACCCGATGGCTGCACCGTGCCGATGGCCACGCTCGACGCATGCACCAATCTCGACACGGGCAGTGCTGGTTCGGGCAAGAAGGCCACGGGATCAGGCGAGACGCACAAGATCAATCTCACCTGGCAGATCGATCCGGACCACATGGTCTATGCCACATATTCGACAGGGTTCAGGCCGGGTGGCAATAATCGCCGCGCCAGCGTCAAGCCCTATGGTCCCGATACTCTGGACAATTTCGAACTGGGCTGGAAGACGTCCTGGCTGAATCGCCGACTGCGCTTCAACGGCGCAGTCTATTACGAGCGATGGAAAGATCTCCAATATGCGCTGGTCCTGGTCGGCAGCGGCGGCGTGACCAACATCTACAATGCTGGCAACGCTCGGGTTTATGGCGTCGAGGCCGATATCCAGGCGATCCCGCTCTCCGGGCTGACCCTGTCGGTTTCAGGCGCCTATAACAACGCCGCACTCAGTACGGATTTCTGCGCGATCGGCACCGACGGCAATCCAGACTGCTCGACCGGAAACATCGCTGCGCCCAAGGGCACTCGCCTACCGGTCCAGCCGCGCATCAAGATCACCGGCACTGCCCGGTATGAATTCGCGCTGGGCGACGTCAATGCCTTCATGCAGGGCAGCGTGTTGCGCCAGTCAAGCAGTACAAGCTTCCTGAGCGTCGAAGACAATGCGACAGTCGGCAATAGCGGCGGCTTCACGACGGCGGACTTCGCCATCGGCGGCAGCAAAAATGGCACCTCGGTGGAACTGTTCATCCAGAACGCCTTCGATGAACGCGGTTCGCTCAGTCACAACGTCTTCACCGCGCCCACGACATCGGGACAATTCTACCGCATCTATCCGGTCAAGCCGCAATATTTCGGCATCAAGGTCGGCAGGAAGTTCTGAACCGTCGCCACCGGTCCGACCACGGCTACCCCTTGTCGTCAAGGGGTAGCCGTTGACGCTCTGGGCACATGGCCCCGAACCAGCGGTCCCCCTTCTACTCGTCGCACCATGTTGGTGGACGCGCATACAGGCGCGATCCGGTCATCACCCATTCACCATTACATTCGGCAGAAGCCGGCGCCGGCAGCCGGTCCCATCCGCCCGCAGTGCCCGCTCACCGACTGTCGTGTCCTGACATCGAAAACGGCCGCGCCTGAACGCCGGTTGCCCACCTCTTGTTCGGCGTTGCCTGCATCGTGAAGCGCAATTCGCCGCCCGCCCGGATTTCCTCATCGCGCACGAAGCTGCGTTCGAGCGCCTTGCCGTTCAGCATCACCCGGCCGACATAGCGGTTCGTGTCCGAAAGGCCCTCCGCTACCACCGTGAAGCGCTTGCCGTTGACGTTCAGCACGGCGCGGTCCACGAACGGCCGCCCGATGACATATTCGCCGCTGCCCGGCGCCACGGGATAGAAACCGAGAGAGGTGAACACCAGCCAGGCGGACATCTGGCCCAGGTCGTCATTCCCCGCCAGCCCGTCGGGGGTGGGCTTATACTGGCTGTCGACAATCTGCTTCAGTCGCTCCTGCGTGCGCCAAGGCATGCCAGCATAGGCGTAGAGATAGGCGACATGGTGGCTGGGTTCATTGCCATGGATATATTGTCCGATCAGCCCTGCAATGTCCTCGGCATGGCTATAGTCGATCTTCGAATTGTCGAAGCTGAACATGGCGTCGAGCTTCGCCACCGCCTTCGCATCGCCCCCCATCAGGCGGAACAGCCCCTCCTGATCCTGGGGAACGAACCAGCTATATTGCCAGGCATTTCCTTCGGTATAGTCGCTGCCATAGTTGATTGCGGCGGGATCGAACGGCGTGCGGAAGCTGCCGTTGGCAAGCCGCGCCCGCAGGAAGCCTGTCTTCGTGTCGAAGCTGTTGCGCCAGTTTGCGGCGCGCTTCTCGAACCCTTCCGCGGTCGCTGCATCGCCCAGCTTGCGCGCCAACTGGGCAATGGTCCAGTCGTCATAAGCATATTCGACCGTTTTGGATGCGGCCTCCGGCTCCCGGTCGATCGGGACGTAACCCAGCGTCATATAATCGCCGAGTCCGCCATAGGGGCGATAGTCCGCGCTCGCGACCATGGCCTTGAGCGCATCGCGGCAGTCTATGCCGGGCAGCCCCTTGAGGCACGCATCCGCGATCACCGGCACCGCATGATAGCCGATCATCGTCCATGTTTCCTTCCCCGCAAACTGCCAGACGGGCAGGATGCCGAAGGGGCTGGTGCGCTGGCTGGCGAGCAGCGAGTTGACGAAATCCGCGTTCTTCGCGGCCGGCTGGATCAGCGTCAGCAGCGGATGCTCGGCGCGGAACGTGTCCCACAGGGAAAAGGTGGAATGAAAGGTGAAGGACGTGCCGTCGTGCGCCCCTTCATGGACCTGATCGTCCGGTCCGCGCCAGCGCCCGTCGGCATCGGCCCAGATGCCGGGCGCCATCAGGCTGTGATAGAGGGCGGTGTAGATGTTTCTGCGCGCAGGGGCTGGCGCAGCGATCTCCACCCTCCCCAGCGCATCGGCCCATGCCGCGCGCGTCCTCGCGCGGATGGCATCGAAATCGCCAGGTTCGGCAACGAGATTTGCGATCGCGCTGTCCTCGTCCACGCCCGACAGCGCGACCTTCACCTCCAGCGGCCGGGCGAGCACGCCGAAGTCCAGGCTGGCGACCAGCGCCCGCCCGGCGATCGCATCCAGCGTCTCCGGGCCTCGCCCCGGCCCCTTGAAGCCGCGATAGCCGATATCGCCTTCGGTGCTGACAAATTTGTGGCCTGTCATCGGCGCGGAGAAGCGCATCGCGAAGAAGAGCCGGCGGGGCGCGGCCCAGCCACGCACCTCGCGCATGCCGGTGATCGTGCCGTCGGGTCGGATACGTAGCGACGACCAGAGAATCTTGCCGGGATAGTCGTAGATGATCGAACGCATGTCGAGAACCAGATGCACCGCCTTGCCCGCCGGAAAGCCATAGCGATGCACACCGACGCGCGTCCCCGCGGTCATCTCGGCCCGGACGCCCGGATCGGTGAGCGTCACGGCATAATAGCCCGGCGACGCTACCTCGTTCGCCTTGCGTGACCGATAACCCGAACCCGGCTTTGCTGCATCGCCCGCCTCCAGCGAAACGGCATCGCCGCTGACCGGCATGACCAGGAAGTCGCCCAGATCGCTATGCCCCGCCCCCGAAAAATGGGTGTGGGAAAAGCCCAGGATCGTCGGGTCCTCATGCCGGTATCCCGCGGCCCAGTTATAGCTTTTGCGCGCGGGGCCGACGAGCGTGTCGGGCGAAAGCTGCACCATCCCGAAAGGCGCGACCGCGCCAGGGAAGGTGTGACCTTCACCCGCCGTGCCGATGAACGGATCGACGGCATCGACCGGCGCGGGCGGCGCGGGTGGAGACGTCTGCGCGATGGCCGCGGAGGCCAGCAGGGCGGACGTGAGGGCGGCAAGGACAGATCTGGACATGGCGGGACTACAGCACAGCAGCCCGGTGCCGCCAAGCCGTCCCTGATCAACGGCGGGGTGGAAGCCCGGCCGCTTCGGCGCGGTCTCCAGCGATCCCGTCCCGGTCCACCATTTGGCATGGATTCCCAGGCATTCCGCTTGCATGCGCGCGAGCCGGGCATTGCAACGCTGTTTCCGGCGCAAACCGGGAAGCGGCGCGTGAAAGCCCCATTTCCTGGAAGGAATGGAACCGGCCGACCGGCCGGGTTGCCTGAGCTCGGTCCTGGCTTGACGAAGGCCGTTCCTATCGGCTCATAGTTGGTTGAGATTTTCTCAAGCGGGCGGCCGACGGCTTTGCAGGCGTTCGTTTGACGCTATTCATGCGCATCTTCGGCCAGAGAGAGATTTCATGCATTATCGGACATTGGGGCGGACGGACATTCAGGTCAGCCTCATCTGCCTGGGCACGATGACCTGGGGTTCACAGAATAGCGAGGCGCAGGCTCATGAGCAGCTGGACTATGCGATCGCCCAAGGGGTCAATTTCATCGACACGGCGGAAGCGTATCCGGTTACGCCGGTCAGTCGCGAGACGCAGGGGAAGACCGAGGAATATATCGGCAGCTGGTTGGCCCGCCGCGGCAAACGCGACGACATCATCCTGGCGACAAAGATAGCCGGACCGTCGCGCGACCCCGTCCGCGAATTTCGCGGCGGCAACAACCGTCTGGACCGCCGCAACATCGAACTGGCGATCGACGATAGCCTGACGCGGCTGCGCACGGATTATATCGATCTCTACCAGGTGCACTGGCCGGATCGGATCGTACCGTCCTTCGGCGCGCGCGGTCTGTCGCAGATCAGCGACACCGCCGAAACGGTCCCGATCGAGGAAACGCTCGACGCGCTGGCCGGTCTGGTCAAGGCGGGAAAGATCCGCCATGCTGGCGTTTCCAACGAAACGCCCTGGGGCGTGTCCGAATATCTCCGCCTTGCCCGCGAAAAGGGACTACCCCGCATCGCGTCCATCCAGAATGCCTACAGCCTGCTGAACCGCATGTTTGAGACCGGCCTCAGCGAGTTTGCCCTGCGGGAAGGGGTCAGCCTGCTCGCTTATTCGCCGCTCGCCGGAGGAAATCTGTCGGGCAAATATCTGGGCGGCGTCGTTCCTGCCGGCTCCCGCCGCGATGTCGCTCGGCAGTTCGTCCGCTACGACTTGCCGGGACAGGCACTCGCCAGCGCGCGCTATGTCGCGATCGCCCATGCCCATGGGCTGGATCCTGCGCAACTCGCACTGGCCTATGTAAACAGCCGCGCCTTCGTTACCTCGACCATCATCGGTGCGACGTCGCTGGACCAGTTGAAGGCCGACATCGCCAGCATCGACATCCAGCTGCCCGAAACGGTGTTGGCGGCAATCGAAGCCGTGCATCGCGATATTCCGGACCCCTGCCCCTGATACTCCCGTCCGTTTGAGCAACGCCTGTGACGCGATGTTCAGCGTTGCCGTGAATGATCGCTTGGCATGGGAGCCATGCGGACTGCGCTGATCGTGCGCGAATCCAGTTGATCCGAGCTATTTCGCAACCCCGGCGCAAACATTTGCAAAAAGCTATTGCAAACGTTTGCAGCTATGATAATGCATAGAAGGCACCGATGGTGGAGGCCACAGAGAAGATGATGCGGGAGGCGAACCGGAAAAGGCACCAGGCGATGAACCTCGCCATGATCATGATCTCGCTCCGGCCGGTTACGGATAGGGGATGCGATTAAACTCGGCTCTCGGCATGCAGTCTGAGTGGATTTCCATACTGGTTTGAACAGCTTTTTCAGATCCCGACGCGCGGGATGGGAGCGTTGCCGGGGCTGCACGATCGGCAACGCTCCTTTTTTCTGGATCAAAATATGGCACTTAATTCCTTATGGACCGCGGCACATGTGAGCGACATTGTGCCGGATTATGACCAATCGCCACCGATCGGAGAAGATGATGTCGTCTCAGCCGCTCCCGGCATCGACATTTGGGACGCCTGGCCGGTGCAGCAGCGCGACGGCAAGCCTGTCACGCTACCGGATGGAGCCGAGATATGGATGGCACTGGCCGCGCCACATTTTCCCAACCCGGACGAGCGGCACGGTCATGCGCGCATTCACCTGTTCCGGCGCGAGGATCATGGTTGGCATCATCTGGGACCTGCAATGCCCGACGGTTTTTCGCCCGGCAGCCGTGAATGGTCCGGCTCGGCCGTCCATGACCCGCATGACGATAGCATCACACTTTATTTCACCGCTGCCGGTCGTCGCGGCGAGGCCGAGACCAGCTTCGAGCAAAGGATGTTTTCCGCAAAGGCGACGCTCACACCGGCAGGCCATTGCGAGAGCTGGCGCGACCTGAAGGAGGTGGTCGCGATCGACCGGCTCCATTATATGCCGACGACCGAAGGTGGAGCCATCGGCACGATCAAGGCATTTCGCGACCCCTTCTATTTCCGTGATCCCGCCAGCGGCGCCCATTATCTATATTTTGCCGGATCGCAGGCAGGGTCGGCATCGGCGTTCAACGGTGTAATCGGGATCGCAACGGCGGCGCCGGACAGGCCGGACGACTGGCGGACACAGCCACCTTCATTGTCGGCGGACGGTCTCAACAACGAGTTGGAACGTCCACATGTCGTCATTCATGGGGGCCTCTATTATTTGTTCTGGTCAACCCAGCGACATGTCTTCGATCCCGCCGGCCCCACAGGGCCAACGGGGCTTTATGGTGCGGTTTCCGAACGGCCCGATGGCGGCTGGCGGATGCTCAACGGCAGCGGCCTCGTCTTCGCCAACCCCGCATCTTCCCCCGCCCAGGCCTATAGCTGGATGGTCCTTCCCGACCTTTCGGTCACCAGCTTCATCGACAATTGGGGAACGGGACCGGACCGCCGTTTCGGCGGCTGCTTCGCGCCTTTCCTTCATCTGGCGCTGAATCAGGATCGCGCCCTGCTGGAGAATGGCCGTGCCAAAGGCTGATTCCCTGGTCGCGGGTGTCGAAATGGGCGGGACCAAGACAATCGTCCTGCTCGCCCGCAACCGCCATATCCTGCGGGAAGAGACGCTGCCGACAACCGACCCGGACACCACATTGAAACGGGCATCGGCGTTACTTCGGCGATGGTTCGCGGCGGAGCCTTTCCTGGCACTCGGCATCGCGTCCTTCGGCCCGCTGGATCTGTGTCCCGGCAGCAGGACGTATGGCCATATGCTGCCGACACCCAAGCAAAGCTGGAGCGGGGCGAACATAGGGGGTGCCTTGTCCGCGGAACTGCCGTGCGCCGTCCTGATCGATACCGATGTGAACGGCGCCGCGCTGGCCGAGATGCGCTGGGGAGCCGGCGTTCAAGAGGCCGCCGATAGCCTCTGCTACATTACCGTCGGTACGGGTGTGGGCGGCGGTTTCATTGTCAATGGCCGCCCGTTGCATGGCGCCATGCACCCAGAAATTGGCCATATCCGAGTATCCCGTGCGGTCGGAGACGATTTTGGCGGCATATGTCCCTTTCACAGCGACTGCATAGAAGGGCTGGTGTCCGGCCCCGCGCTGGCGGCCCGCTTCGGCATGCCCGGCGACCGGATATCCCCGGATGATCCGCGCTGGGCCTATGTCGTGCACGAACTGGCCCAGTTCGTCTGTTCGATCCTGCTGATGACATCCGTCCGCATGGTCCTGATCGGCGGTGGCGTGGCTATGGCGCGGCCGGAGTTGATGGAGCGGGTTCGGGCACAGGTGGTGGTGCAACTGGCAGGCTACCTGCCCTTCGTCAGCGCGAACAGCATCGAACGGATAGTGCGAGCACCCGAGCTAGGCGCCAAGGCAGGACCGCTCGGCGCGATCGCCCTGGCGCTCGACGCAGACTCTGCCTGGCGAACCTCAGTCCCGCATCAGCGTGAAAACGCCCTTTAACCCTTCCGCTTGCGCCGAGGGGGCAATCCACAATTCAAACTGACCCGGCTCCACCACCGGTTTCAATTGCTGCCCGATAAACAGCAGGTCGCCGCGGCTGATGGAAAAGGTCACGCGCGTTTTGCCGCCGGCGGGCACCCATATCTTCTGGAAAGCCTTGAGTTCCCGCACCGGACGGGTGACGCTGGCCGCCATGTCGCGAATGTAGAGCTGCACCACCTCTTCCGCATCGCGCGTACCACGATTGCCGATCACGGCCGCCACCGTCAGCGACTTGTCCCAGCCAAGCCGGGCATCATCCATTTCCAGCCCCGAATAGTCGATCTTCCCATATGTCAGCCCATGACCGAAAGCAAAGCGGGCGGCGTTCGGCATACCCTCAAAATGTGTTTTGAACGGTTCGATCGGACCCGGCGGGTTGGGCCGCCCTGTCGGCTTGTGATCGTAATGATAAGGCTCCTGGCCCGTCGCAAAAGGAAAGGAGACAGGCAAGCGAGCGGAGGGACTGGCCGCGCCAAACAGGATGTCGGCAATGGCCGATCCGGATTCCGTGCCCAAAAACCATGTCACGAGAATGGCGGGCGCGTCGATAATCGGCTGCTCCAGCGCCAACGCGCGTCCGTTCTTCAGCACGACGACCAACGGCTTGCCAACAGCCGCGACCGCCCGCGCGAGCGCCATTTGGGCCGCCGGGACGGTGATGTCTGCACGGGAATGCGATTCGCCCGACAGGGTTTGCGGTTCTCCAATGGCAAGAAGCACGACATCGGCGTCATGGGCTGCTGCGGCCGCCGCCTCGATACCGCCTGCGATAGGTGCGTCCACCCCGCTACCTGGCACCACAATGACCTGCGAGGCATCGGTCACGGCCGCCCGGATGCCGGTCGCCAGATCGGTCGCCTGCGCATTGTCGCCATAG
>NZ_JAKUJY010000012.1 GCF_022664535.1 Sphingobium trunci
GAACCAGTTTCGAGATTGGTCGCGTTTATGATGAAGCGGGGGTTTTCGGGAAGGTCCTGAAGCGTACGCTCGCCAAAAAGGTGCTTGGCGTAGGCGTTGGCGACATATTGCGCGATGCTGCCGGGAAGGAGGATGCCGCCGATGATCGAACGGTCGTCGATGGTGACGCTTGCAAGGCCCCGCAACGGCCTCACCACTTGAGCATCGAAGGCCTTCATGCCGCCGTTTCTGAGATCATTCCAGGCGAGCGCCAGCACGGCTGCGGTGATCGAACCGCCCGAGACACTGGAAACGCGCGTCAACTCGAAGAGCTTGCCCGTCTCGAGCAAACGACGGAGCGCGCCGACATGGAAGAGCATCGCACGATAGCCGCCGCCCGATAGGCAGAGGCCGACACCATCGATGGGCTGGCTTTCGCCCAGCACCTCGTCCGCAAAAGGGGCTGCGACGGGGTCGCTCATCCGTTGCCACCGTCAATGATGGGCATTGCGCGCAGCAGCGTTGATCTCGTTCGACCCACGATATTCCCCCCGAAACAGTCAGGAGGCATCGCCGCTCCTGCTGATGCATTGGAGATTGCCAGCCTTTCAAATAATGGCCAGCGGAATTTTCTCTATTTCTGTCTGGATTAGCTCAGCTTACGGGGACAAGCGTCAGCGATGCGCTCCGCGCAGCAAGTCGAATATCCTGTCCTGCTTAGGAAGCGATATGGCGGGCTTGCGCTGGCCCGAAAAGGTGCCGACGCTGTCGCTTTCGCGCGCCGCGATTTCGTGCAGGAAGATCTGACAGATTTCCATGCCCGGCGAGATTGCTACCGGAACTTCCCCGACGTTCGCGAGCTCGAGCGTCAGGCAGCCCGAAAAGCCTGGGTGCAGCCCGGCGGCGGTCTCGATCACGAGGCCATGACGGCCGAGTGAGGATTTGCCGGATACATAGCCCGAGAGGGTCTGAGGCAAGGTCAGCCACTCCATCGTCACGCCCAGAACGAAGCGGCCGGGATGCAGGACGAAGTTCTTGCCGAACCGCACGAAATGCTCGCTTGTGCGCATCGCATCGCGACCGGGCGTGGCGCGCTGAGCGTCTGGCGGCAGAGTGTCCGCAGGTTGCATGAACAACGGCTCGGGCTCGAGCCAGAGCTTCGCCTCGCTCGATTTGGACGGCTTGAATGATCTGAACCAGCGGCCCAGGCGAAGGTCGACCGATGTGCCGCCCCGGGATTTCAAGGCACTTTCATCAGGTCGTGGCACGATTGATAAGCGATCGGGGTCGCCGGGCTCGAGGCCAAGACGAGCGCAAATATCCTCGGCATTAAGCATGGCCCGCTATCCTGTCATGATATTCGGCGACCTCGATGGTTTTGAGTACGAGATCGGCGAGAACCTTGTAGCTTTTCGTCCGTTCGGACTCGCGCGCGCGATCATCTTTGCCAAAGAAGACTGTGGTGTCGAGCGCGCGCAGGCGGAGCCAGCCAGCCGAAACGATTTCGCCCAGTTCTACGCGATCGGAATGCGGTTCGCCCCGCTCGAAGGAGGCGAGGACATTCTTGATCACCGCCTGTCTAGGTGGCTCCAACGCCTTGGCCCGTAATCGTGCGAAAAGTTCGTCCCGAACGCGCGGCACCATTTCAGCGGTAGCGGCGTCGATGATCTCGGCTTCATTTTTCACTTCAGGACTTGCGACCGCGCTCGTCCAGCGATCGGTCATAGCGGGGTCGTAGGCGATAGCGAGCCCATCACCACTGGGAGATGCGGCATCGAGCAATATGGCCATGCGCTGCTGGTCGCTCGGATAATCGAGATCATAGCGGCGCCCCGCGCCGGGGCCGAGAAGATAGTCGAACGACGCGATGAAGGCGTGGCCGAAGAGGAAGAGGCCAAGGAGATCGCAGAAGACCTCTTCGATCTGGCGCATGACGTGGCCGGCACAGCGGTCGATGACGCGCTCGCTGTCTAGAGGCCCCAGCGGCGACGTTGCGAGCAGATCCTTGCCTGCTCGCGTCGTATCGATCTGCCGGGTGACGGCGGCACTGACATCGGCGGCATAATGCGGCGCGCATCCGAAGGTTCGCCACGCCGAATGCCCCACTTCGTGTCCGGCTAGGGGAATGAGGAGGGGATTGCCCGCCTCGGGTGCGGGCGTGCCGATGAGGATCGACGTCGGCAACTGATCGATACTCATGGGATAGGTGAAGGGCGTGTAGGACCATTCCGACGAGATGAGCAGGCTCACGTCGTCACCAATCACGCGGCGGATGAGATCCTTGACGATATAGTGCAGCTCGAAGGGATTGCGGACGTTGGTCGAGCGCAGGATGAAGCCCAATATGCTTGTATAGTCATCGACCTTATCGAGAAGCGCGAGACATAGCTGATCAACCACATCTTTCCGGATGCCGGCCGGCAGGTTGAGATCCTTGCGCAGCTTGACGCAATCGTGCCGAATCGCGGCGAGTGCGGCTTCGCCATCATCATGTGGGAAGCTCGACGCCGAGAGTATGTCGATCTGCTCGATGAAGGCGTCGATCCGGCGCCTAGCCGACGAGAGCCTCAATTGCGACGCTGCGCGGTCGTCTTCCACCCCTGTTCTCCGTTGGCTGACGAACGAACTCTCTGTTGAGCTCGAGGCAGAAATCGACAAGCTTGGTCAAAAGCTTCTCATCGATCTTCTTGTTCGCCGCGGTGTCGATATCCTTTATAGCAGCGATCACAAACTTGCGAATATCGTCAGAAGATTTCGGCTCGATGGCATGGCTCGAACGATAGACACGCTCGAACGGCTCGAAATAGCCTGGTCGCATGTAAGCGACGGAGCCAGCATTTTCGTCCTCTCCGGCCGAGACGCGCAACGCATCGGCGAGCTCGGTCAGCTGCGACTTGTCATAATCGACGCCAGCGCGTGCGCGTTCGAGCTCAAGCGCCGACTTGAGCGCAAGGTCACCGACCTTGAACTTCGACAATCGAACAGCCATCGCATGCGTCTGCATCGTCATCTCCGTCACGCCCCCCGGTTATTCCACCAAGGTTAACATATAAATTCAGGCTTCACGACTCGAATCGAGTCGTACAGACGTGCGCGAGCCAGCTTTCCGCGAGCTCAGCTCGCACGAGAACGCCGCCGAGCTGGGAAAGCTTCAAGCCCTGGCTCTGCGCCAGCGTCATGAGTGCGGCCCGATCGCGCTCATTGAGACGCGCGGTGACCTTGGCTTTCCTGGGATCATCGGGCGGCGCATCCCTAGATATGAGCTGGCGGAGCCGACCGACTCGCAGCTCGCGTGCAAAGAGTAATGCGAGCAAAGCCGCGGCGTCGAGCAGGAACTTATTTGCATATAAACGAAAGGCCGCGTGCTCCTCGACCGTCAGATAGACATTCACCTGATTTTCGCCACGCGCCATGCCGCCCCCTAGCCTATTCTGGTTAGAGCGCTTCAATCGCGAAGGCGTCAAGTGACCTAGAAGGTGACGTGACACTGGTCGGTTCATCATCTTGGAATGCTCCGCCAAGATAGAGAAGCGGTGCCGTTCTTTCTGCAGCAAGATGAGTCAGCTACCGATGAACTTTGCCCAGTCTGTCATGAGGCTGCGGCGCTTCTCGAGGAGGTTACCTCGGCGATATGCCGCCTCGGTCTTGTCCTTGACGACATGTGCGAGCGCCGCTTCAGCAATTTCGCCCTGATAGTCGGTTTCCTAACTGACCCAGTCCCGGAATGCCGATCGGAACCCGTGGGCCGTGTAAGGTTCTTTCATTTCCTTGATGAGCTTGGTCAGAGTCATGTCTGACATCGGCTGGTTTCCGCGCATGCCGGGAAAGATGAGGGGGCAATCGCCGATACGCAGTTCGGCACATCGCTCGACGATGCGGATAGCGCGCGGACAAAGTGGAACTACGTACTCCCGATGGGCTTTCATTCGTTCCTGGGGAATGGTCCAGAGCTTTTCTTCCAAATCGATCTCACCCCAGCTAGCCCCTCGCACCTCGCCCGAACGGGCAGCCGTAAAGATCGCAAACTCCAGCGCCAGACGACTGAATGATTCGCGTTCCCGAAGCTTGAGGACGAACCGAGGCACCTTGGCATAAGGCATGGCAGCGAAATGGCCGTCCTTCTTGGGCTGCTTGGGCAAGCCCTTCGTGATCGCCCGCATGGGAGCCTCGCTCTCCCGATAACCCGAGGCATAGGCCCAATCGAGAACAGTGCCGATCCGCTGCCTCACGCGTCGAGCCGTCTCTGGCTTCGTCAGCCAGATTTCGGCAAGGGCGTTGCGGATCATGGGTCCTGTGATCTCGCTGACCCGTACATCGCCGATGTGCGGAAAGGCATAGGCTTTGAGGGTCTGAAGCCACTGGCCTTCATGTTTCTCGTTCCGCCATGTCTTGCGACGAGCGGCCAGAACCTTTGCGGTAGCCTCCCTGAAGCTCGGCACCCCTTGCGCCTTGCGACGTTCGAACAGCGGATCGAGGCCCATCTCCATCCATGTCCGGATTTGTCGTGCACGTTCCCGCGCCCGCGCCAGCGATATTTTCGAAGCACTGCCCAGCCCGAAGTCGCGGCGGTTGCCGTTCTTCTGCACGCGGCAGACCCAACTTTTCGTTCCGCCCGGCTGCACGAGCAGGAAGAGACCATCGCCGTCACCTAGCCGGCCGGGTCGCGTTGCGGCTTTGACGGCCGTTGCCGAGAGCTTTCCCATGCTCAAAATCTCCCACAAATCTTACCACAAATCCAATCGGTTGCCGATGGAAGGCGGTAAATCGCAGGAGACCCGAATCACCCTGAAAGCCGCAGAAATGTGGGACTTTCAGAGATTGGCCCGGTTGTGAGAGGATGGAAAGGTGGCGGAGACGGAGGGATTCGAACCCTCGGTAGCCCCTTAAGGCTACGACGGTTTAGCAAACCGCTGGTTTCAGCCACTCACCCACGTCTCCGCACGAATTTGCCCACCGGAAAGGTGAGCAGTGGCTAGGTGTCGGCCTATAGCGACGGCTTTCGCCCATGGCAACGGTCCTTGATCACGAAAAATGGCGTCCATTTCGAATATCGGATTCGGACTGGCGCGGAATCGACTCGGGTCGCCGTTCGTTCATTGTCGTTTCAGCTTGATGGCCGATAATCCGACGGATCATCTAAGGCGGGCCTTTTCGGGAGTATCGGGCATGATCGGGATAGTGGGGCGGGTATCCAGCCGCATGGCGCGCGCCGGGGCGCTGGCGGCCGCTCTGGCCGGAATGACGCTGGCGCCGGTCGCGGCGCAGGCGCAGGTGCGCACGGTCGATCCGAACACGGCGATCGATTCCGATCTGGCACCGGCGCCGCAGCCAAACAGCGCACCGACCGAACCCGGCGTCGACAACAGCGTTTCGTCGGCTCCATCAGCTCCAGCCGCCAGCGGGACGGCTCCCAATACGCCGCCGGCCAATACGGGGGCGACCGCGACCGGCGCGCCGGTCTCGGCCAATTCGCCGCCTGCCGCCCTTTCTCCCGGCGATTCCTATCAGCAGGACGACCTGATCGGGGCGGCCGAGGGCGTGTTCGGCAAGGGCGCGGAGGGGCTGGCCGGAATCATCGAGAAGATCCTGAAGGATCAGGGCCGCCCCAATGCCTATATTGCCGGGCGGGAGGCTTCCGGCGCGTTCGTCGTCGGTCTGCGCTATGGGTCGGGGACGTTGAACCACAAGATCGAGGGCAAGCGCGAGGTTTACTGGACCGGTCCCTCCATCGGCTTCGACGTGGGCGGCAATGCGGCCAATACCTTCGTTCTGGTCTATAATCTCTATGACACACAGGATCTGTATCACCGCTTTCCGGCGGCGGAGGGCACCGCCTATCTGGTGGGCGGCTTCACCGCCAGCTATCTGCGCTGGGGCAGCGTGGTGCTCATCCCGATCCGGCTGGGCGTCGGATACCGGCTGGGCATCAATGCCGGCTATATGAAGTTCACCGAAAAGCGGAACTGGCTGCCCTTCTGATCTTCACAGCGAGAGGCGGAGTTGTTCGCCTGCCTCTCCATCCTGTTCCTCATGATCGAGATTGTGGACGCCAAGGCCCAACAGCCGGGCACCCATGCGTAACGGCAATTGGGCGCGCAACAGGGCGCGGCCCGTTTCCATCAGCAATCCGGCGGACCGCACCGGCGCGCCGAAGCTTTTCGACCGGGTGATGATCCGGAAGTCGGCGAATTTGATCTTCAGCACCACGGTGCGGCCATAGGCGCCGCTTCTTTCGATCCGGCTCCAGAGATTTTCCGCGATCCGGTCCATTTCCGGTATCAGCGCCTCTTCGCTGCTGAGATCGTCGAAGAACGTATCCTCGACGCTCACCGATTTACGTTCCTGCCGCTCATGGACCGGGCGGTCGTCCAGCCCCCGCGACGCGCCATAATAATATTGCGCTGCGCTGCCGAAATGATGCTGGAGGAAGGCAAGATCGCAGGCGCGCAGGTCCGCGCCGGTCTCGATGCCCAGCGCCTGCATCCGTCCGGCCGTGACCGGGCCGATCCCATGGATGCGCCGCACCGGCATTTTCGCGATGAAGGCGGCGCCCTCCTCCGGCCGGACGACGCAGATGCCGTCGGGCTTGTTCTGGTCGGAGGCGAGCTTGGCGATCAGCTTGTTATAGGAAACCCCCGCCGAAGCCGTGAGGCCGGTTTCTTCGCGGATCAGGCGACGGATATCCTCGGCGATGCGGGTGGCGGAGGTGAGGCTCATCTTGTTCACCGTGACGTCGAGATAGGCTTCGTCGAGCGAAAGCGGCTGGACGATGTCGGTAAAGCGCGAAAATATCTCGCGCACATGGGCCGATACGGCGCGATAGACTTCGAACCGGGGCCGCACGAACAGCAGGTCGGGACATAGCCGCCTGGCCCGCGCGCCCGGCATGGCGGAACGGACGCCGAATTTGCGCGCTTCATAGCTGGCCGTGGCGACGACGCCGCGTGGTCCGCCGCCGCCCACCGCCAGCGGCTTGCCACGCAGGCTGGGGTCGTCGCGCTGCTCGACCGACGCATAAAAGGCATCCATGTCGATATGGATGATCTTGCGCGGCGGGGCGTCCATGATCCGCCTATGGCACAGTGCGGGACGGGAAGGAAACGGGCAGGCTTATCGCCGGCGCAGAAGCCGCAGATTGTCGAGCATCCATTCAAGATGCGCCCGGCTGATCCGGCTCCACACATTATAGGTGCAGCGCTGGCCGCCGATCCGCAGATAAGCGAGCGAATGAAGGCCCGCGCCAGCCGGATTGTCGGCGGGATAGGCTTCCGCCCCTTCCTGGCCGTAGCCCGCGAAGGAGGGTGTGGGCAGATGGGAAAGTTCCCGGAAATAGGGCCATTGGCTGGCCAGCCTGCGCCGCTGGACCTGGGCATCCGCCTGGCCGCCATCCCCGTCGCCGGGCAACAGGCCAGTGCCCGCGAAGCCATAGGCGCTGCGCAGGCCCGGCAGGTCGAAAGCGACCGCCCAGCCGCCGCCGAAAGCAGCGGCGCGGGGCGTTCCTTCCGGATCGCCGGAGGCGGCAAGGGCGACCGGCGCGCAGGATTTTCGATTTTCCGCCTTCGCCCATTCGGTGCGGGCGCGCCGCTCCCCGATCAGGGAAGTGGGTTCAGCGCCAGGCGCCGGAAGAGCAGTGCACAAGAAGGCAAGAGCCGGTCCGGCCTGCCACAGCCTCATCCCTTGTCCTTGAGCGACAACAGGGCGGCAAAGGGGCTGGCCTGTTCCTCGCTCAACACGCCCGCTTCGCGCAGGACGTTGTCGGCCTCCGGCGAGCGGGGATAGGGCGTCATCGCCAGCGCGACGGTTTCCGCCACCGCCTCCCCCATGTCGAGCACCAGGCCGTCAAAGCCGATGATGTCGCAATCCTCGGCATCCAGTTCCAGCTCGTCGCCTTCGGCCTGGCCCTCGCCTTCCTTGACGAAGCGGAGGAGGAAGTCGGTGTCGACCGCTTCCGGGACCGGAAGGCCCGTGGCCACGCAGGGCTGGGCCAGATCGGCCCGCACCCGTCCACGCGCGAGAATGGCGCCATTCTCCTCGCTCAACGCATAATCCGCTTCCAGCCGGTCCAGCGCGAGCAGATGAAACCGTTTGGCCAGCGCTGCCCGTTCGGCGGGGTCGGCGGTGATCGTCACCGGCTGCGCATGGCGGGCGAGCTGGTCCACGCGGACCGGCCGGGAAAATTCGGGCGTTTCGGTCATCCAAGGTCTCCGGCGATCAAGGCATCCCGGCTGAGGCAGCCGAGCCGGACCCAGCGCGATCGCAAATGCGATTCGACATGGGTCAGCGCTTCGGCGGATGGAGCCTGCCCGCGGTAGAGATTGCGGAGCAGGGCCTCGGCGAGTTCGGTCTCACCGGCCAAAGCCGCGCGATAGGCCGCCAATCGCCCGCCCAGTGCGCTCACCATCCGGCCGATATGCTTGCCGACGACGACGTCGCCAATCCCTTCCTGCCGCAACTGGCCGTCCATATCGTCGACGAACAGCTCGGTCAGCCAGACGCTTTCCTGCGCCGCGCCCAGTGCCTCCAGCCGGATCAGAGCCTGCGCCAGGACCGCGACGATCATGTCGAACCGGCCGTCGATCGTGTCCGGCACCTGCCCTTCCACATACCAATGGGGCTGGCGTCCCTCCGCAACGATGGCGTTGTAAAGGGGGCGCATCGCATCCCTGGGATCGCTGGGAGCGAACAGACGCTGGAAGATGCTGGGCATGACGAAACTGTTTCCTGGCTGAACCGAGCGGCGGCCCCTTGCCGAGGCCCGCGCATTTCCATATTGATCGCCCAGCCGCCCGATGCAATGGCGGCTTTGTTTTTCGGCCAAGGTCCGGGGCGATCCCCGCAGGAGAAGTTGATGCGCCAGTTCAGCCGCCAATCCCGCAGCGGGCGGATCTTGCTTGCGGCAGGGCTCTGCGCGCTGCTTCTGGGCGCGTCGGGCTGCACCCGCATCCGCACCCATCAGGGCTATCAGGTCGACAAGCTGCTGGTCGATTCGGTCCAGCCGGGCATCGACAACCGCGCATCGGTGGAAGGCACGCTGGGCCGCCCCAGCTTCGTCGCGCAGTTCGGCGACCAGGACTGGTATTATGTGTCGCGCGACATGCGCGCGCTTGCCTTTTCCAATCCCAAGCCGGTGTCGCAGACGGTCCTGCACGTGAAATTCGATGCGGCGGGCAATGTCGTCGCGGTCGACCGCATGGGGCTGGAACAGGTCGCGCGCATTTCGCCGTCGGGCGACAAGACCCCGACTCTCGGCCGCCATCGCAGCCTGTTCGACGAGATTTTCGGCAATATCGGCGCGGTCGGCGCCGGCGGCATGGGCGGCAACAACGGCAGCAACACCGGCGGCCCCAACGGTAGCTGAAGCATCGTGCGAAAAAGTGGAAACCGGTTTTCCGCTTTGGATGATCCGAGAGACAAGAAATTGGCCCGCGCGGCCTGCGTCTAATCTAACATAGCGCACTCTGGACAAAAAGGGATCGGAGGCCACTGTCCAGCGCCATCGGCCGGTATCCCAAGGCACGCAGCCGATCGATATTCAGCGCGGAAAAGCCGCTATCCTCCTCTCGCCCGTCGATGGGCTCGTGAACCACGCGCGCGCCGGTCAGGGCGGAAATGCGGCCCGACAATGCAGCGATCGTCGTCCGCATGCCGCTGCCGACATTGAAGGCGCCCTGTTGCCCGTCTTCCAGCAGCAGGAGCAGCGCCTGCACGATGTCGTCGACATGGACGAAATCCGCCCCGAACAGACCCTGCCCACTGACCTGGATCGGCCCTCCCCGCATCGCGGCCCGCGCCATCGCCGCGATCGCCCCGGCTTGCTGCCCCGGTCCATAGGGGGACGCGATCCGCATGGTCTGCAGCATCACGCCGCTCCCCTTGCAACGTTCCAAGGCATAGATTTCCTGCAAAATCTTCGAACCGAGATAATAGCCCCTGCTGGGGGGAAACAGGGCGGCCTGCTCATCCGGCGGCTCCATCGACGGGGCATAGGCGTTGGCGCCGCATGTCTGGATGATGCGGCCGACCCCTGCGCGCGCCGCCGCATCGGCCAGATGCAGTGTGCCCAGGGCATTGATGCGCAGGCAATGGGAAGCCTCTTCAGGATCGTCATGCCGGGCAGGGATATGCGCCGCGACATGAATCAGCGCGGCACAGCCCGACAGACTCGACCCCGCATCATCGGCGGCGCCAAGATCGAAGGGCAACCATTCGTCCTGCGGATCGCCGTCGGGAGGACGGCGACGGGCAAGATGACGGATGCGGTAGCCATGACGGCGCAACCCATCGGCAAAATGACGGCCGATGAAACCGGACCCGCCGGTCAAAGCCATTAGAGGGGCCGCCCTCATGGCACGGCATCGATCCTGTCCCGCGGCACGAACATCTCGTCCATATGGCGCAGAATGACACCGCACCGGATCGGCGGCTGGACGATCGGCGTGCCGTACAGCAGCTTGCGCACGCACATCTCGACCTCGTTGAACCCGGCCAGGGCGCGGAGCGGGGTGGTACCGGAAAAGCGGGCATTGATCTCGAAAACGCGGGGCGTGCCATCGGCATCGACGCGGAACTGGAAATTGGCCGGGCCATGAGGCTTCAGGGCATCGCCCAGCAGACGCACCTGCGCATTCAGTTCCGGATAGTCGCCCGTATAGGCACGGTACGTGTTGCCGTCACGCAGGTCGCGGCGCATCACGATCGACGCCTGCGCCTCGCTATCGAAATAGAGCACGCTGGCGGTATATTCCCGATCCGCCTCGCCCGCGCATTGCTGAATGACCAGTCCCTGCCGTCCCTCCAGCGCCTGCGCCAGTTCCGCCCGGTCGCGCACCAGCGAAACGCCGACCGACCGTGCGCCTATGCGCGGCTTGACGATCAGGGGGAAGCCCACCCCTTCCACCAGCGCGGTGACCGCCGCCTCATCCCCGGAAGCGGCCGAGGCTGGATGGGGCAGGCCGACATCCTCAAAGAAACGCGCGGTTTCCAGCTTGTCGTCGGCTATGGCGACCACACGCGGATCGCTGACGAGCACATGGGTATGGAACAGCGCCTCCAGCCGCGGGCGCTGCGCGGCGAACCACGGCAATTCCACGTCCGTCCCCACCAGCACGGCATCGGGCCGCTCCCGATCCAGCAACTGGTGGATGCGGTCGCCAAAGGCCGGGTCATCGGCAAAGGGCAGGCGATAGGCCCGGTCCGCCCAATAGAGGCCCGCAGACAACGGACTGGGGTCTGCGGCGATCAGGGTGCAATCCAGCGTCGATTGCCGCAGCGACCTGATGATGCCCTGCCCCAGAAGGGCGCCGGCGCCGGTGACCAGTATCTTCATGCGAAATAGCGGCAGAGCCGTTCCTGCGTGGCGGCGGACAAGGTCGTGCCGCGGATGGCATGCATCTGATCCTCCGGATCGAAATCGATATTGCGGATCTCGACGTTCACAAAATCTCCCCTGATTTCAACCATCGCCCATTTCGGCGTCCGGTCCCCATCGTCCCGGGGCTGGCCAAGCGAGGCGAGGGTGAAGATGGTGGCCGCCGCACAATCATAGCGGCGTTGCCGATGGACATGGCCGAACAGGCCGTACAGAAAGCCTTGCCCCGCAAGGCTGTCGGCGGCTTCCTCCGCGTCCTCGGCCGACCGGATATAACGCCAGTCGCCAAAGGCGAAGGGGTTGGCATGGGCCGCGAACAGCGTTCCGGCCGACCAGCTTTCCCGCCAGTCGAACGCGCTCATGCTGTTCGCCGGGATATGCGCCGCGGTCCAGTCCACGCTCTCGCGCAGCCAGTCGGGCAGGCCCGCGTGATAGGCGGCTGCCAGGGGGGAGGATTGATAGAGCAGGTCATGGTTGCCCTCGATCAGGATCGCCCCGTCGCGCGCCACCGCGCCCTGCACCAGTTCCAGCGTCTCCAGCGGCTGCACCCCATAGGTCAGCAGGTCGCCCATGATCAGCATGGCGTCGAAGCCCTCACGGCGCGCGGCGGTCAGGGCGAGCTGCAGCGGATCGCTCGCCGCGTGAATATCTGTCAGGGCCGCTATGCGCATGGCACCTTTCCAAACCGGACAGGCGTCAGGATTATCATGAAAATCCGCCCGACTGCCGGTGCAAGGCGGGTATATCCATAATCGCCGCCGGTGGTCATTCGGCTGGTGCCATGCCATGGTTCAGGCCATGGCGATGACGAACAGCGCGCAGTTCTTCATAAAGCCGGAGATGGGCGTTGGCGCAGCTTTCGATCGAAAAGCGGCCGGCTGTCTCCAGCGCGCCCCGCGAGAGGGCAGCATAGCCTGTCTCATCGCTCAATATATCGACCATGGCGTGAGCAAGCGCGGCAGGGTTGGAGGGCGGGACAAGCTGGCCGTTCACCCCAGGCACGATCATTTCCCGATTGCCCGCCACCTGCGTCGCGACGATGGGCAATCCGCTCGTCAAAGCTTCGATCATGGAGATGGGAAAGCCCTCCCACAAGGAGCAGTTCACGAACAGATCGGCCTGCCGCATCAACATGTCGACATCGCCTCGCGCGCCCAGCAGTTCGACCGGCTGCCCCGCCACCCGGCTCTGAAGCCGCGCAAGATCAGGCCCACCGCCCGCGATGCAGATTCGCGCTTTCCGGCCCTGCGCGGCCAGAGCATCCACCACAGGCTGGGCCGCGCCCAGGAGGGTCGGATAATCCTTCTGCTCCGACACTGTCCCGACGGCCAGGATCAGCGGGTCATGGGCGGGCTTCAGACGCGGCCGATCCGCCTGAAAACGGGGATGGGCGGCATTGAGGATCAGGCGGACCGGCTGGCGCCCATGAGCTTGCAACATCGTCCGGCATTGATCGCTGATCGCCACATAGGCATCGACGATCCGGTTGAAGAGATGGAAAGCCGAAGGTGGAAAAGACAGGCGGCTGTTATGATGGGTGAGCGCCACCGGGACGCGCGGCATGGCGAGCGCGATCAGCGGCAAGGCGCGGGCGGTATGCGTGTGGATCACGTCCGGCCTTGTCGTCCGCAGCGCCCGGCGCAGGGCCAGCGTTCCGCCGATCCAATTGTTGCGATGGGCCAGCGACAGCGACATGGCCGTTGCACCGCTTTGCCGGACGCGCGCCATCATCGCCATTTCCGTATCGGTGGGATTGCCGACCTGCACGGCGTCGCTGAGGGCGAACACCGTCGTTTCATGACCATCGGCGGCGAATGCCTCCGCCAGATCGCAGACCAGCATCTCCGCGCCGCCCGACGTGAAACTGGTGATGATCGAACAGATGCGCATGACTACAGGTCGACGCCGGTGGCCGCCAACAGCCTGAGCGCGCGGGGCGACAATGAAGCGCGGCAACGCGTCAGCACCAGATCGGCCTGATCGGCACTCAACCACTCTGCGAAGCCGCCCGCCTTGCCGCTGCGCATCCGCATGCTCTGATCGTCATTGCGGTCATAGTCATGGCCCGGGATGCCGCCGTCGCGCTCCTTGTCGCGCATGCGGTCGAACTGCGCCGCGGCGATGGCGCGCATCAGCGTGTCGGGCTGCGGCTGCACGCCCAGAAAACAGAGGATGCCCGCCACGGTCACCTCCGGTTCCGCCAGCATAGTTTCATAGCTGATCAGATGATGCGGCCGCCTGGAAAGCCCCTCCGCCCAGCCGTTCAGATAACGCGTCAGCGCCGCCAGCCCATATTTCGGCTCGTCGAGGAAAGCCGCGACGTCCCCCGCAAAACTCCTCTTGTGACGCGTCGCATGGAAATAGGCCGATACGATCACATCGCGGGGATCACGGACGAGGAACAGGACCGGCCGGTCCAGGAACAGCCGGTCGCGATAGGGCAGATGGCTGACCAGGATCAGCGGCAGATCGGCTTTGCTGCCGCGCCCGACAAAAGCGTCGATGCCGCGCACCCGGTCACGGTCGAAATTGGGCAGCACGCGAAAGGTGCTGGTGAGGTCCGGTTCGAAACCCAACCGTGCGCTTTCCGCAAAATAGCAGGAGAGCAGATAACGCAGCCAGGTGCGCCCGCTTTTGGGATAGGATACCAGAAAGGCATCGGCCCGCGCTGCGGCAAGGCGCAGATGCGGTTCGTCCCGCAAGCGCCGCCGCATCGCCCGCGCAAAGCCCTTCAGCGACATCATGTTCATGATCCTGCCCTCACCCGATGATGATCCAGAACATGGGTGATGACCGACTGCCAGCGGGCCAGAACCTGATCATGACCGAATTGCGCCATGCGTGCCCGCGCCCTGCTTCCCAGTGCGGCCCGGCGCGGCTCGTCGGTGCAAAGCGCGACGATAGCCCGCCCCAGCGCATCGACATCGCCGTTGGGTACCAGCAGGCCGCTGCGATCATGCTCGATCATTTCCGCCGGTCCCCACTGGCAATCGAAGGAAATCACGGGCAACCCGGCCCCCATCGCTTCCCCCACGACGATCCCCCAGCCTTCGAAGCGGGACGACAATATGAACAGGTCGGATTGCGCGATCCATTCCCCCGGCTTTTTCGTGACACCGGGCAGGCTGACCCGATCGGCCAGCCCCAGCCGGTCACGCTGGCGCTCCAGCGCCTCACGCTCCGGTCCCTCGCCCCAGATCACCAGCTTCCAGTCGGGAATTTGCGCCGCCGCAAGGGCAAAGGCCGACAATAGCCGGTCGAAGCCCTTTTGCGGCACCAACCGCCCCACGGCGCCGATCGTCCGCCCGGCCGGCCGCCGCTCCGCCGCGGTTATGGCAGGCGGCACGGGATTGGGGATCACCCACCCCCTCACCTCCATGGCGGCGGTGAACCAGTCCATCGCGCCCTGCGTCATGGTGATCAGCCCCACGGCGCGCGGGTAGGTCATCAGCCGCAGCCGGCCCCACACCGGCCCAACGCCCTGCAAGGCAGGGTTGTTGCGTTCCGAGACGATGATCGGGATGCCCAGCGAACGGGCGGCCATGACCGCCAGGACGTTGGTGCGCGTCAGGAAGCTGACGACCAGTTCCGGGCGCAGCCGTTTCAGCGCGTCCTTGAGCAGGCCTTGCCGCCTTATCATGGCGATGGTGCCGGACACGGCCGCGCGGCGGCGCGCCTTCATGCCCAGGCGGATGATCCGCACATCGGGATGATGGGGATAATAGGGCACGACCGATGGATCTTCGAATGCGATCAGGGTTACGTTCCAGCCCTGTACCGCGAGATGGTTGCACAGCAGGCTGACGATATGTTCCGACCCGCCCGCGCCAAGTCCAGGAAGGACAAACGCAACCGACGGCGGCCTGGATGCTCTTACCAGCATGCGGCGGAATCCTGTATAAACACGCAGTTATGGCGCTCAGTGTCCTCGCCGGTCAGGCCCAAGTCCATTGCGCGAAGGGGTTAGGCTTTGCCTCTTTGGGTGGTGCCGTTTCAGTTTGGGGCAGGGAGCGGCGGGTCAATAATGCACACGCAATTCCAGCCCGACGCGGGTGCGGTCATAATCGTCCAGCGCACCGGTGCTGTCGCGTTTGGACCAGCGCGCATTGGCCGCCAGGGCGACGCGGCGATTGAGCGCATATTCCAGCTCGCCGGTGATGCCGTAGATTTTCTCGGTCAGGCTGGTGCCGAAATATTTGCTTCGGCGATAGACCAGGCCCAGCTCGCCCCGCAGATTGTGGCGGATTTCCTGTTGAACGCCCAGGCGAAACCGCATGTCCTCACGCGATTGTACGCCCGCCCGATAGGTCGCGACATTGCCGACAAAGCCGTCCAGCGTGATCGCCGTTCGCGGCCGGGGCGCGTATGTGAGGCCGATTTCCGCCGACATGCGGGTGCGCGGCGCGATGCGGCTGTCCCTGGGATCGAAGCGATAGACACCGACCGCCGCCTCGCCCCGCAAAGTCCCGCCCGGATCGATGGCGATGCCGGCCCGGCCGCCATAAGTGCGCGAATCGCGGTTGAGTTCCCCTGCCTGCGGCGTCTGGCGAAAATCCCGTCGGGACGCGAACCCTTCGACAAAGCCGTTCATCAGCGGCGAGACGCGCAGCATCACGCGGGCCAGCGCGCCCACATTGTCGAGGTCGCGATTGGCGTCGATCGCCTTGCTGTAGCGGAAATGCGACGCCGAAGCGCGCAGCATGAAACCGATATGCGCGCCCTGATGGATGTAGGAAATGTCCCCGTCCAGCGCATTCAATTCGCGCGGGCCGATGGAGGGCAGCGTATTGCCCTCCGGCTCGCCGCGATCCTCGATGATATGTTGCCAGCTCGCGGCGGCCCCCAGCCTGTCCGATGCGGATGGGGTCCAGTTCAGCCCGGCGGTGACCTTGCCGCCAATGGCATCTTCGCTGTCATACCGGAAATATTTGCGGAAATCCCCCTCGGCGCGTGCGTTGATCGCGACCGCGCCGCCCTTGCGGTTCAGTTCGGCATAGGGCCGGAAGAGCAGGCGGAAATCGTCCTTCTCGCCAAAGGCCTGCGCATAGATATTGCTGTCATATTCAAGCCGCGCGGCCCCGCCGATTTCGACCGTCGCGCTGCCGAGCGTCAGCGGGGTCGGCACGAACAGCGCTTCCGGCGCATCGAGCGCGGTCGTGGGCGATTGCAGGTCCTGCGCGCGCGCCACCGACAGCGGCAGGGCGCCAAGACCGAGCATCAGCACGGCGGCCGCGCCGCCCGAAACGGTCCGGTGCATCAAAACCACTTTTCGTAGATGCGCACGGTGTCGCCCGGCTGGATCATGTCGCGCTCGCCCGCGCGCCCGACGACCTGGCGGCCATCGACCATGCGGGTGATGGCGACGCTGCCCTGTTCCGCCCGGAAGGTGTAGCCGCCCGCCACCGAGACCGCGGCCAGCACCGACATGCCCGCGCGATACTGATATTCGCCCGGACTCTTCACCTCGCCCAGCACGTAGAAGGGACGCAGCCTGACCGGCTGGACGCTGACGGTGGGGGCGTTCAGCAATTGCCGCTGCGTCAGTTGCCGGGCGATGCTGGACTGCAATTCGGGCACCGTCTTGCCGCCGGCGTCGACATCGCCCAGGACCGGCAGGGAAATTTGCCCCCGGTCGTTGATCACATAGCTGCTGTTGCCGGGGTCCGTGGCATTGAGGCCGGGGATCGTTACCCGCACCTCGTCACCCGACCCGAGACGATAGGCGACCGTGGGCGCCGGAGGCAGGCTGGAAAGGCCGGAAAGCCCGCTCGAACAGGCTGCCGACAGGGCGAAAAGGCCAAGGCAAACACCATGGTAAAGCCGGTTGCGCATCTGCTTCCCCTCTTGAATGGATGAGCGAAAGTTTAAGCCCTTCGGCTGATTCAGGGGCGGGCAATAACGGGTCGGACGCGGGCAAAAAGGAGCGAGGGACCACCGCTTTCGGGATGATTCGAAGGAGAGTCCCCTCCCCGCCCCTCAGGCGGCCAATCGCCGGTCCTGCCTCCAGTGGCTGAGGTCGCGGCCGATCAGATTTTCCAGATCCTCGATATCGCGTGCATAATAGTCGACCATGCGCCGACGGAGCGATGCCGGGAGCGGCGGATAAGCGATCTGGCGGGCGAACAGGCCGCGCACCTTTTCGAACATGGGATGGCCGCGCAGCGGACGGGCCGCTTGCTTCAGCGGCGCGAGCGCGGTGCGGACCGGCAACGGCAGGAACCGTTCGCTGCTGTCGTTGCGCGGATCGGAACCGACCGCTTCCGAATAATGGCATGGCGCGCCGATATGATCGTTCACCAGCGCCACCGTGGCTTCGGGCGCGACCTTCACATCCTCGAACAGGATCGCCTTGATCTGATCCGCGTCGAAATGCTCCCGCCAGCGGCGCAGATGCCGGGCGTAAAGCCCATCCTCCAGGAAACGGGGCTGGTCGCAGGGGCGGCCATCCAGATAGGCTTCCGGTCCCTGCGTCACCGTGCCGCGCCGGAACAGCATCTTGTAATCGGAATAGGCGCGATCGACCGGATTGCGCAGCTGCACCACCAGCTGCGCCCGGGGCAGGGCGGCCGCCAGCCGGGCAGCGGCCTGCGGATGGGCGAGATAGTCGGCGGATTTCTCTCCCAGCATCTGCTCCGGCCGCGCCCCGTCGAAGAAGCGGCGATAATGGTCGAGACCGAGATGATGGTCCTGGCTGAAGAAATGCGGCTCCGGCGCGGGCAGATACACTGCAGGATTGTCCCGAAGCTGGTTGTGAATCCAGGTGGTTGCGCCCTTGACGGCACCGATGATGACGAAATGCGGCAGGCGGTCGTTGCTCATCCGATAGTCCCCTCGATCAGCCTTACGGTTCCGCCATCGCAATCCGGAGGCCGTTGGCGAGCCGGTGCATGTCGCTTTCATCGAGCAGATGATCGACCGGGAAGGCAATGCTGCGGCGGCCCAGATCCTGCGCGACCGGCAGATCGGCGTCACGGCGCACATCCAGCCCGGCAAAGGCGGCCTCGCGCGTCATGTCGGCGCAGGAACCGATGCCGACCGGCATGCCCATGCGCACCATCCGCTCGATGATCGGCCCCGTCCCCATCTCGCCAAGCCGGTCGGCGGCAATGGTGACATAGAGGCGGTAGAAAGCATGTCCCACAGAGCCTGGAACGGGCGGAACCTCCACCGCGGGATCATGGCCGAGCAGGTCCATCAGCGTCTGCGCATTGCTGCGGCGCCGGGCCAGCATGACGGGCAGCCGCGCGAGTTGCAGCCGGCCGATGGCGGCCTGCATTTCGGTCATGCGCCAGTTGCTGCCGAAACTGTCGTGCAGATAGCGAAAACCGCTGCCTGCCGCCGAAGTGAAGAATTTGTCCGGATTCTTGCCATGGTCCTTATAGGCCCAGGCGCGCTTCCAATGCGCTTCATCCCGCAGCAGGACCATGCCCCCCTCGCCCCCGGTCGACATGATCTTGTCGGTGCAGAAGGAAAAAGCGGCAGCGTCGCCGAAGCTGCCGAGCGGGCGGCCATGCAGGGTCGCGCCATGCGCCTGCGCGCAATCCTCGACCAGCCACAACCCCTTTTCGTCGGCCAGCGCCCGCAATTCGGCCATGGCGCAGGGCCAGCCCGCCAGATGGACGCAGAGGATCGCCCGGCTGCGCGGCCCAAGCATCCGGCGGACCGAGGCGGGGTCGATGCCATTGCTGAGCGGATCGATATCGGCAAAGACCGGCACGGCGCCGACGGCCACGATGCAGGCCGCGCTGGCGAAGAAGCTGCGCGCGGGCAGGATCACCTCGTCGCCCGGCCCGACCCCCAGCGCGCGCAGCGCCAGTTCCAGCGCCACCGTGCCGTTGCTGACCGCTATCGCATGGGGAACAGCGCAAAAGGCCGCGAATTCCGCTTCGAACGCGCGGGTCTGTTCGCCATGGATCATCGAATTGACCCGCCCGGTTTCCAATATGCGCACCACCGCCGCAATTTCATCCGCCTCATGCTGCGGCCAGCGCAATTCGGGATGGTCGAGCGGACTGAGGCGAAGCTGGATCGCGGATGGGGCAGGAGCGGCTTGCATCATGGAGTGACTCCGGCGGGATCAGGCGACATCGCGGGGGAGATGGGTCTGCGAGGACGGCAGCGCGGCGGAGCTTTCCGCCGGGCGCGGCATCATGAAGAGCGTATCGCTGCTTTCCGCCGCCAGCCGCCGCAATATCTCGGCCCAGCGCGAACTGGCGGAGGCGGCGACCATCTCATGGGTCAGCCTGACCAGCTCGTCCGCGTCCCCCGCCGCGATCAGCCGGGCGAGCTGGCCGAAACCCTCCACCAGCATTTCCAGCGGAATGGGCGAGGGCATGGCCTCGAAAATGCCGGGGATGGCGCTTTCGATCTTGTCCTCGGTGGTATCGAACAGCTCCTCGAACAGCTTTTCGCCGGGGCGCAGACCGATGAACTTGATCGGCACGTCGATCTCCGGCCGCAGCCCCGCCATGCGGATGACGCGACGGGCGATCTCGACGATCTTCACCGGCTCGCCCATGTCGAGCACGAAGATGGTGCCGCGTTCCGAATCCGTCTCCAGCGCGCGGGCGCTGCTCTGGAGGATCAGCAGCACCGCCTCCTGCACCGTCATGAAGAAGCGCTCTATATCCGGATGGGTGACGGTCAGCGGCTTGCCGGTGGCAAGCTGATGCTGGAACAGCGGGATCAGCGACCCGCTCGACCCCAGGACATTGCCGAACCGGACCGTCAGGAAGCGTGGGCTGTCCGGATCGCAACTGCCGATCAGGTCGAGCGCCTGGCAGTAAAGCTCGCCCAGCCGCTTGGTCGCGCCCATCAGCCCGACGGGATTGACCGCCTTGTCGGTCGATACCTGGATCATCGCCCTGGCTTCGAATTCGCAGACCGCATCGGCGACATTGCGCGTGCCCAGCACATTGGTGTGCACCCCGGCGCAGGGATTGGCCTCCACCATCGGTACATGTTTGAGCGCGGCGGCGTGGAAGACGATCTCCGGCCGCCGCCGTTCGAACACCTGCCACAGCGCCGGGCGCTGGCGGATCGAGCAGAGTTCGGCGTGGAAGCGGACATGGGGGAATTTCTCCCGCGCCTCCATCTCGATCGCGTAGAGATTATATTCGCTGTGATCGAGCAGCACGATCTCCGCCGGGGCATAATGGGCCAGTTGGCGCACCAGTTCGCCGCCTATGGTCCCCCCTGCCCCCGTCACCATGATCCGCGCGCCGGTGACGACGCGTTCCAGATAGCTGTGCTGGACGGTGATTTCCGGGCGTCCCAGCAGTTCGGCCAGCGGCATCTTCTCGATCGCCATGCGGTCGCCGTTCGGCGGTTGCGCGCTGGTCCAGGGATTGCGGAAGCGGGATACGACCAGATTTTCCTGCTCCGCCAGCGCCGCGATGCGCAAGATCTGCTGCCGGTCGAGCCGTTCGCTGCTTTCCTGCACCACCAGGCTGACCGGGCGCTTTCCGGCCCGGTCCAGATCGGCGACGATCCGCGGCAGCATATCGGGCGATCCCAATATCGGCAGCCCACCGACATGCAGCCGCCGGTCATGCCCGTCGAAGGAAATGACACCGACAATCTCCAGCCCGCTATGGGCATCGGTGGGAACCAGGTCCGCCATCACCCGCGCCCAGTCCAGCTCACCCAGCAGCAGGATCCGGCGCCGCGCCCGGACCGAACGGCGCAGCCGGGCGGCGCGAACCCGCTGGAAGAAAGCGCGCCGGGCAACCCGCGCCGCCAGCAGGGCGACGACGGTCAGCGGCACATCGACGGTCAGGAAGACCGTCATCGGCCCACGATACATTTTCTGCGGCACCAGCAGTCCGGCGGTGATCATCCAGATGAGCCAGCTGCTCACCAGCAGGCTGACGGCCAGCGGCAGGGCGTCGCCGATCGACACGAAACGCCAGCTGTGCCGATAGGTGCCGATCGCGAACAGCGCGGTCAGGTTGGCGCCGATGAACAGGGCGGTGAACCAGGGTTCATGCAGCGTCTGCGGCATGGTCAGGTCCGACAGGATCAGGCGCGACAGCACAAAACCGCCCAGCATGATCAGCGCGTCGAGCATCAGGATGATCGCCAGCCGGATCGCCCAGAAACGGGTCGGATTCTGCGCGGCAAAGGCGCGGGCGTCCCCCTCCAGACGCTGCCACAGGGTTGCGGGCGGCGGCGGCGCATCCAACATTGCTGCGTCCCCTCTGGCCGGCGCGATGTTCGGCATTCCGATGTCTCCGATACATGGTCCGGCGGTCGCGTGGAGGGTGCGGGGGGAACGGCCCCGGGGAACCGTCTTCACCCGGCCACGCAACCGCCGGTGACCGTAAAGCTATAGAAACAGGCGGTTCGCCGTAATCGGTCGATCAGCCATCATCCTTTATCCCATGCCGCGCCCGACCGAAGCGGATGACATCCCATTGGGGCTATATCGCCGTCCCAAGCGAGGCGGACGGACGGGGCGGACGGGGTGCGGAGGGTCCGCTTCTGCCTCAAAGGGGTAATCTACCGATGCACCCGCCGGGTGCCGGGGCGTCTGTGCTACCCCCTGCCCGGCAGCGAAACGGGAGGATGATGGGCCAGTGAAAGTCGTGATCCTCTCCAGCCTCGCCTGGTCGCTGATCAATTTTCGCGGCGCACTGATCGCCCGGATGGTCGCGGAAGGGCATGAGGTCATCGCCTGCGCGCCTGATGAGGATCCCGAAATATCGGCCCGGCTAGCTGCGCTGGGCGTCCGTTTCCAACGGACGCCGATGGCGCGCACAGGCACCAATCCGCTGCGCGACGCCCGCACGCTGCTCCATTATATCCGCCTGTTGCGGAAGGAGCGGCCGGATGTCGTCATCGCCTATACGCAAAAGCCGATCATCTATGGCGGGCTGGCAACCCGGTTGCTTGGCCGCCCGCGGCTGTTCGCGATCATGAGCGGCCTTGGCTATGTTTTCAGCGAAGAGGCGGATGGGCGCCCATGGCTGCGCACCATCGTATCGCACCTTTATCGGGCAGCGGTGCGCAGGGCTGGCTGCATCTTCGTCTTCAATGGCGACGATCATCGCCTGATGCTGGAAAGCGGTATCGTCGCGCCGGGCCAGCCGGTCCTGCAAGTACCGGGATCCGGCATCGACATCCGGCATTTTGCCGAACATCCCCTGCCCGACGGTCCCTTCACCTTCCTGATGATGGGCCGGTTGATGCGCGACAAGGGCGTGGGCGAATATGTCGAGGCGGCGCGGATCATCCGGCAAAGATATCCCGATGTGCGCTTCCTGCTGCTGACCCGGCCGGAAAGCGAAAATCCGACCGGCTATACCAGCGCCGACCTGGAACAATGGCGCGCGGCAGGGCTGATCGAATTCCTGCCCGAAACGCGCGACGTGCGGCCTTTCCTGGCGTCGGCCCATGTCTTCGTCCTGCCGTCCTTCTATCGCGAGGGGCTGCCGCGCACGATCCTGGAGGCGCTGGCAACCGGAAGACCGGTGATCACCACCGACATGCCCGGCTGCCGCGAGCCGATCCGCGACGGCGTGAATGGCCTGCTGGTGCCACCACGCGATACCCCGGCGCTGGCGGCGGCAATGGAGCGGATGATCGGCGACCCGATACAGGTAAGGGCCATGGCGCGGTCCGCGCGCCAGACGGCCATCGACATCTACGATGTGAACAAGGTGAACGGGCTGCTGCTCGACGTCATGCAGTTGCAGGGGAACGGCCCGGCAGCGGCGCCGGTCCTGTCCCCTCGCGCGTCCCTGCTGATGGCGGGCCGCCCATGACGGCTCGCCTTCGACCGGCCGGACTGGTGGCGCTGGCGCTGCTCGTCCTGCTCTTGCCGCTGCTCGCGCTGCTGTCCGGCCTTGTCCTTCTGGGCATGGGGCGGCCGATATTGTTCCGTCAGCAGCGCAGCGGGCAAGGCGGGCTCATCTTTCCGATGATCAAGTTCCGCACCATGCGGGACATTCATGACGCGCAAGGCACGCCGCTGCTTGACGCGCAGCGAGTGACGGCGCTGGGGCGGTTCCTGCGCCGCTCGCGGCTCGACGAATTGCCCGAACTTCTGAACATAGCGCGCGGAGACATGGACTTTGTGGGTCCACGCCCCCTGCTGCCGCAGACCATCGGCGCGATGCGCGAGGATGGCATCGAACGCGGACGGGTGCGGCCGGGACTGACGGGGTTGGCGCAGGTCAGCGGCAACACGCTGCTGACCGTTGAAGAAAAGCTGCGCTTCGACCTCTGGTATGTGCGCAATCGCACTGCATGGCTCGACGCGCAGATCATGGCCCGCACCCTGCTGGTGGTGGTTGCCGGGGAAAAAAGGATCAACTGGCATGTCGACGAAGCGCGCCCTCCTCATTGGGGCCGTTGAAACCGCCGCTGTCGCCTTCGATGCGATCGTGCGGCATCCGGGCTGGGAGATGGCGGCGGTCGTCACGCTCGATCCTGCCTTTGCCGGGCGTCATTCGGACTTTGTCGATCTGGAACCGGCGGCACGGGCACGGGGCTGCCCAGTCATCCATGTCGACAATATCAACCGGGACGATGCGTTGGCGGCGATGGCGCGGGCCGGTGCCGACATGGCGTTCGTCATGGGCTGGTCGCAGATTTGCGGGGCGGCCTTCCGTGAACTTTTCCCCGACCGGATCATCGGCTATCACCCCGCCGCCCTCCCCCGCCTGCGCGGACGGGCAGCGATCCCCTGGACCATCCTGCAGGGCGAGCCGATCACCGCCGGATCGCTGTTCTGGATCGATGAGGGCACCGATACCGGCGACATTGCCGACCAGCAATATTTCCATGTCGCCCCCATGGAAACGGCCGCCTCCCTCTATGCCAAGCATATGCGGGCGCTGGCAGTGATGCTGGATCGCACCCTCGACCGGCTCGCCGCCGGGCAACTGCCGCGATCGGCGCAGGATGAGAACTGCGCGACATGGGCGGCGCGGCGGACAGCGAAGGACGGGATGATCGACTGGCGGCGACCGGCGGGCGATGTGCTCCGCCTGATCCGGGCCGTGGGCCATCCCTATCCCGGCGCCTTTACCCGGATGAACGATGCGGACTTGCGCATCTGGGGAGGCATATCATCGGACATGGGCGGCCGCCACGCCGCCCTGCCGGGCCAGGTGATCCTGCGGACGCCCGAAAATTTCACGGTGATGTGCGGCCGGAACACGGCGCTCACAATCACGCAATGGAGCGGCCCGGAAAAGCCGCCGCGGCTTCATGCCATGCTGGGGGAATAACCAATGTCAGCGCCCTTCAACGCGCGCCGGATCGCCGTCGTGGCGCCGCATCCGGATGACGAGATATTGGGCTGCGGCGGCACCATGGCCCGCGCGGCCGCAGCAGGCGCAGAAGTCCATGTCATCATCGTCACGCGTGGTCAGCCGCCCCTGTTCGATGAAGAACTGGTCTGCCAGGTTCATGAAGAAAGTATAGGAGCCCATAATATTATTGGCGTAACCAGCACTCAGTTTCTTGATTTTCCCGCTGCCGGACTGGACCAGGTGAAACGCAGCGATCTCAACCATGCGCTGTCAGCCGCCCTGTCGCGGATCGACCCCGATGTGCTTCTGATTCCCTTCATCGGCGACATCCACATGGACCATCAGATCGTGTTCAATGCCGCACTGGTCTATGCCCGGCCAAGGACAAGCCGCGGTCCCGCCTCCGTTCTGGCTTATGAGACCCTGTCGGAAACCAATTGGCTGGCGCCGGGCGTCACGCCCGCCTTCAGCCCCAACATGTTCGTCGACATCAGCGAGACGATCGAACGGAAGATCACGGCCTTCCAGGCCTTCCGCAGCCAGGTCAAACCCCATCCAGACGAGCGCTCGATCGAGGCCGTTCGTGCCCTGGCGACGCTGAGGGGAGCAACTGCCTATCGCTGCGCTGCGGAAGCATTTGTTCTTATCCGGCAAATTAATTAACTTAGGTTATAACTCTACCGAATCATTTTTATTTTCTGCGAACGAGCCTTTTCACTGGCTTAAGCGAATTCATATACTACCAAAGTGGTAACGATGTCTGCCGCGTCGCAACAACCACTAAAGCTTACGGAGAAAATTCGCCATCTTAACAAGTTGTTAACGGTTCATTGCGGTTACCCGAAATTTCTGTTGTGGACTCCGGGACTCTGACGGCACAAATATGCTACTCATAAGTTATTGAAAAAAAAGAAAGGGTCGCACTACAGGCATTTAATTACTGGTCTTCTACACTCCGTTTGGGGCCTGCTTACGGAAGTAGAAGAGATCATGAGGGGACCACCCAATGTCATATCCAGTCAATGTGCGTCTGTTGTGCGGTAATGCAATCGTCCGAGAGGGGTTGAGCCGTATTCTGACGGAGCGGGATTTCCGCGTGACTCAATATTCCAATATTGCAGCAATAGTTCAGCAAGATGAAGTGCCCGAAGATAATGGGCCGTCCCTTCTTCTGATCGACGATGGAACCGAAGCGATGGACGTCGAGACGCTGTCGCTTCTGCAAAAGCGCTTTCCCTGCTCCTATCTGGTTCTCCTGTCCGACCGGTTCGATTTCCAGATCATGCTGAAGGCGTTCCGGATCGGTGCGCTCGCCTATATCGTCAAGGAAATCTCCTGTGACCGCTTGGTCGCGACGTTGCGGCTGGTGGCCATGGGTGAACGCGTCCTCCCGCCGCAACTGGCCGATGAGCTGCAATCGCGCCCGAGCCTGACCGATGCGCTGGAGGTCGAACGGCCGGTGGATGCTGCCTGCCTGTCGGATCGCGAGCTGGAGATCCTTCGCTGGCTGATCATGGGATGCCCGAACAAGGTCATCTCCAAGCGCATGGATATCAGTGAAGCCACGGTGAAGGTGCATGTGAAGGCCGTGCTGCGCAAGCTGCGCGTCAAGAACCGGACGCAGGCGGCGATCTGGGCGGCCAATCACGGGATGCGCGGCCGCGTGACCGAAGTCGAACCGGAGCTGCCCGTCAGCATCCCGCACCCCGCGCAACTGCCGGCCATGGAAATGGTCGCACTCCGCGTCTGATCCCCGACCGCCCGACAACGCTTTCAGCCTGGCTCGAACGGCTGACCGCCTGCGGACGCGCGACAAGCAAAAGAGGGATCATCATGTCAGATGGAACAGGGACGTGCTGACCGCACGCGCCGCCCAGATGTTGCGCAGCCGGTTCGGCGCTTTCCTGATCAAGGGAACGCGCGGTCGGCTGGTCGCGGTGGGACACCTGCTTTCGGGCAATTTCCTGAACGCGCTGATCATGCTGGTCAGCGTGGCGATGGCCGCCCGATCCCTGGGACCAGCCACCTATGGCGTCATGGTGCTGGTCCTTTCCTATAATCGCGTGGTCGAGCGGATTTTGCGCTTCGAATCCTGGCAGCCCCTGATCCGGTTCGCCGTCCAGGAAGAGGCGCAAGGTTCGCCGCGACGCCTGCAACGGCTCTATTGCTACGGCCTGATGCTGGATATGGGTGCCGCCGCGCTGGCGGCCTTCAGCGCCATCGGGCTGGCCCTGTTGTTCGGGCCACTCTTCGGCCTGAAACCCCTGCATGTGGAACTGGTGGCGATCTATTCGGTCGCGACGCTGTTCAATATTGCCGGTGTGCCTACCGCGGCCTTGCGGCTGTCGGGCCAGTTCAAGATGCTGGCCTATGCGCAGGTTGCGGGCAATGTGCTGCGCATCCTGCTCGCCTTCATCTGCATGGTGAACCATGCGGGGGTGATCGGCTTCATGGTCGCCTGGACGGTGTCGCAGGCGCTGGGGTCGGTGGCGGTCTTCTGGGTCGGCTTCCGGGCGCTCAGGCAAATGGGGATACCCAATCCGCTGCGTGCCCGGCTTCGGGGACTTGTCCGCGACTTTCCCGGCTTTTTCGGCTTCGCCTGTTCGACCAACCTGTCGTTGACGCTGCGCGTCATCACCACCGAAGCGGATTCGCTGTTCGTGGGGGCAGTGGCCGGAAGCTCGGCCGCTGCGGTCTATTATCTCGCCAAGCGGATCGCCAAGGTGGCGGCCCAGGTCGGTGCACAGGTGCAGGCCGTGGTCTATCCCGATGTCGCGCGGATGTGGGCCAACGGCAATATCCGCAACTTCCGAGCGGCGACGCTGCAGGTGCAGATGGCCCTGGCGGCGGTCGGTTTCGCCATGCTGGCGGGCGCCTGGCTGTTCGGGCCGCTGCTGATCCGGGTGGGGCCGGGCGAGGCCTATGCACAAACCTATGTCCTGCTGCTGACGCAGCTGGTGGCGGTGATGCTGATGCTGCACGCCGCGCCGTCCCGATCGGCGATGCTGGCGATGAACCAGAGCTGGAAGGTGCTGGCGATCTCCGGATTCGGCACGGCGCTGTTCGTGGCGGTCGCGGCCTATGCCGTGCCGCGCTACGGCCCGATCGGCGGCAATATGGCGCATGTCCTGCTGGGCGTGGTGACGGCCGGGCTGCTGGACGTAAGCTGGCTTCGCCGGGCACGCATCAGGCCGGTAGCAGCCGGCGCCCACTGATCCTCTCCACCACGCATTCATGGGGAAAGGGTCTTCGGCTTCCGTGCCGAAGACCCCCTTGGTTCAATCGTCGACGTCTCCGCCTTTCAGCAGATGCGCGACGATCTGGGTACGATTGGCGGCGCCATTGACCGCCATGATCGCGCGCACATGGACCTTGACGGTGCTCTCGCTGATGTCGAGGCGCTGGGCGATATCCTTGTTGGAGGCACCCTGCGCCAGCAGCCGCAGCACGTCGCGCTGCCGCTTGGTGAGCAGTTTGAACTTGTCGACCGCCAGGGCGATCCGTTCATCAGTGCCCTCCGGCCGGGTGGAACCGAACCGCGCCTGCATCGCCGACGCGAAGGCGGCCGGGTAGACGGCCAGACCGTCCTTCAACAGCAGCAATGCGCGCTGCATCGTCTCGACGCTGGTGCTCGATCGCAACAGCCCCTGCGCACCAGCCATGACCGCCGCCGTCATCAGCGCTTCATTGCCATGGTCCGCGATCACGAGAATCGGGACATGCGGCCAGACCCGACCTGCCTCGCCGATCTGAAGCGGAAGGGCCGTGCTCTCCGCATCGGAATCGCCCGTCTGGAACAGGATGATGTCGGGCGCCTGAACGCCATCCGATGGATCCAGGCCGGTCTGCGGCAGGATTCGGCTGTCCGGGGTATCGAGCGCGACCGCGATGCAGGCCCGCCGCAGCGGACTGCCATCGATGATCAGCAAGCTCAGACGGGCATCCTTTTCCACCATCAGGCTTTCGAAACAAGTGGGATGCGCGGCACTTTGACGTGGGGGTGGCAGCGTGCTCACGCGGCCTTGCGCGTGAAGACGTGGCGCACCCGCCTCAACCAGCCCTGCTGAACGGGGAAACTGTCGGAATAATAGGCGGCCGATCCCATGTAGAACTGGACCGCGTCGCCATAGCCGCGCCGGGCATGATCTTCATAATCGACCTGGTTGAATACCGCGCCCACTACCTGGTTGTTGACCATCTGGAGCGAGGCGCGGAGCTGTTCGACCGTGGTATGGCCCCAACGCACGACCATGACGGTCGAATCCGCCAGGCTGGACAGCGTTCGCGCGTCGCGCACGGCAAGGATGGCGGGGGCATTGATGACGACCAGGTCGAAGCGATCGCGCAGATCATCGAGCAGCCGTCCGACCTGCCAGCCCTGCACCACGGCGGCGGGGTTGCGAATCTGTTCGCGCGTGCTGAGCACCACCGGCATCAGCGCCGTGGGGGCCGCTCCTTCGGCCGCATCATGCTCCAGATGCGGTTCGATCTGGGGAATGAGCCTGCGGCTTTCCTCCGCATGGGTCAGCACCTCGATCAGGTCGGGCGTGTTGGAACTGTCCTGGATCGAACGCAGGATGCTGGGGCCGGGACGCCGCAGGTCAAGGTCGACGACGATCGCGCGCCGCCCCATGGAGGCGGCAGCGGCGGCCAGCGTCAGCGCCACGCTGGACTTGCCGTCGCCGGGCAGGGGCGACGTCACCAGAACGCGCTGGCTGCCTCCGTCAAGGGCACCGTCATGCGGTAATTCGCCGATTTCGCTCGCCAGGTTGCGCGCGACCTCGGTGAACAGCGATTGCGGCTGGGTGATGACCGGATTTTCCTCGATGGTGGCGCCGATCGAATCCTCCAGCCTGGGCAACATCGCCAGCGTCCGCAGGCCGAAGAGGCGGCGTAGCTGCTCCCCGCTGCGCAGGCGATTGTCGAACATCTCGATGCCCAGCACGATCAGGAAAGCGAGCACCGACGAACCGACGAAGGCCGCCAGCGCCATTTTCTTGGGCGCGGGCGCGACCGGATAGAGCGGCACGGCGGCGGCCGACACCATGGTCGAGTTGACGCCCGTGGTCTGGAGTTCGGACTGCACCGTCTGGGCACGCCCGGCCGTGGTCAGATAGGCCTGCCGCGCCACTTCCGCCCGCCGTTCAAGGATCGACAGATCGACCAGATTGGCATTGTTGCGGAAGGCCGCGCCGCTCATCGCATTGAGCCTTGCCTGAAGCTGGCCCGCGCGCGCGGACGCGGCGCTGGCCTCCGCCAGGGCCATGGCCCGTTCGCGCCCGGCATCCGTGTCATTCTTCGTCTGCTGCGTGTTGATGACCGCTGCCCGTTCCTGGACCAGCGCGTTGCCGACCTGCGCGATCTGGGCCGAAAGCGCCTGCATCTGGGGATGGTTGGCGCCCATCTGCACCGAGATTTCGGAGCGTTGGCGGACCAGGTCGTCATATTGCTTCTGGAGATTGTCGAGCGCAGGCGAGGTCGCACCGGCGACGGTGCGCATGGCAGCGGCGCGGCCGACCCCGGCGGCCTGCGCCTGCATCGCGCTGCTAATCGCGGCGGTCGAGGCGGCCTCCACCGCGATGCGGTTCATCTGCTGATAATCCTCCGCGCTGCCCGCCCCCATCGGCATCAGATGGTCGCGGCGAAAATCGGCGACGGCCCGCTCGGCCACCTCCACTTCATAAGCCAGGCGGCCGGTTTCCTTGTCCAGCGCGGTGCTGAGACCATCGCGCCAGTTCTGCCGCCGCTGCGACCGCAGCTTTTGCAGGCTGTCGACGAAACGATTGGCGACGCGCGCGGACAGTTCCGCCTTGCGCGACTGGACGGTGATATCGATGAAGTCGGAGTCGGTGGAACTGACCACGCGGGTATTCTTGGTCAGTTGCACAGCCGCCTGCTGCACCGTCATCGGGACATTATGGGTGAAGGTCGGGTTGCGGTTCAGATCAAGGTCGCGCACCACCTGTTCCGCCAGCGCCTGCGAACGGTACATGCGCGCCTCGTTGGCGACGCGCTGCTGGTTGCGGGTGGCATCGGCCTGGTTCGAACCGGTGGAATCGTTGAGTTCCACCTGAACGGTCGCGGTCGCCTCGTAACGGTTAGGCAGTTGCAACTGAACGGCCAGCACCACGACCACGCAGGCGATGACGATCGTCGCCACCAGCTTGATATGCCGGCACAACAGAAACCAGATCTGGCGGGCCGTCATCTGTTGCAGTTCGAAGGACAGGTCCTGCTGCTTTTCCCCGCCGCCCGGCCGAACCGCGCCGTCGATCAGTGTCAGCTGTGCAGACGCCATGATAGTCTCCCGTCGGATCGCAGGGGCGTGTGAACAGGGCCTGGCAGGAGGCCCTTCCCCAAATCATTCCAAATATTGATGTCTGCGCCGCGCCAGAGCAAAAGCGCATCGGGACGGCGGGCTGCGCATAGGTGCTAACCCTTCGGATGCATAAGCGGGGAAGGCGGCGAAGGCTGCAGCGGGCCTGCCGGACGGGCGTAGATCAGCCGGGCGCCCTCTGCCTTCCCGTTCCGCCGCGGCCCATAGAGGGTGGCCAGCGCCACCATGACCGGCATCACCCACATGCGCGAATACATGTGCGGATAGGACATGGTGTAGATCAGGAAGACCAACAGCACCGCCCCCGCCATCGCACCCCGATCGCGATGGAGGCGCAGTCCGCTCACCGCCAGCAGGCAGAGCAGCACAAGCAGGATCATCAGCCCGCAAAAGGCGACCGACCCGCCCTCGTTCCAGATCAGCAGATAGAGATTGTGGACCGGATTGTCGTAGGCGCTGATTTCCCGATAGCGGTCGACGCCCATGCCGATCAGCATATTGTCCTCGGCAAAGCCCCAGGCTTCCTCGATCAGCTGGGCACGGTTGATGAAGGTGCCCGCCTGATTGAGGTCGCCGCTTTCCACCGCATTGCCGACCCGTTCCTGAAACGCCTTGGGCAGGGGCGCGCCGGAGGCGAAGAACAGGCTGGCGGCGACGGCAGCGGCCAGACCCAGGCGAAAGATATAGCGCATGCCCATCAGCAGCATCGCGGTGAAGATGGCGAGCAGCGAGGCGGAAAATCCGGTGAAGGACGCGCTCAGCATCAGCCCCCAGAGCAGCAGGATCAGGCAGCAAAGCCCGGCCAGGCCGGACAGCATGTGCTGGCGCACCGAAAACAGCAGCATCGGCAGGGAAAAGGCGACCACCGCGCCATTGGGATTGGGTTGCCCCGCCATCGCCCCCAGCCGGTCGTTGCCGGTGATAAAGCCGTCGCCCAGCCAGTGGACCGTGTCATGGAAGGTGAGGAAGAAGGTCGCGATGATGCCGATGGTTTCCGACAGGGCGGTTCCCAGCACGAAGACCAGCGGCGCGATGCGCGTGATCCTTTCGCCCTGCTGCATCAGCAGCACCGGAATGAAGAGGAAGGCCACCGTATATTGCAGGGCGATGTTCACCCAGCGCAGCGGATCGCCATTGACCACCGATCCCACGAACAGGCCGCCCAGCATCATCACCAGGCCCGTCAGCCAGAAGGGAGTGAGCGACCGGAAGGGGGTGGCGCTCAAATGGCCGCGCGCGCCCGATATGGCGAAGCTGAGGAGAAAGAAGACGTCGGAGAAGGTGAGATTGATCTGGCCGACGCGCAGCAGGCTCCATCCCGACAGGAAGATCGCGGCGAGCAGGCAGTAGCGGGCGATCCGGTCCCAGACATGCTCCTGTCCCCGCGCCGCTCCGGCAGGGCTCGCGCTCGCGCGATGAACCGCCGGACCGGTAAACGGAGCAGGGCTGGTCATGGCGGTCACGATCGGCTTCCCCTCCGCTGGGCCAGTGGGCAGGGCTGATGGGCTGGAGCGGCACATTGCCCCTCCCTCCCACCCCGGCGCAAAGGACATTCGGGACAGGCGGCGGGGCATAAAGGGCAGCCGGACCTATCCGAATTTGCCGGGATATCAGCCGTGTGATCCGTTGATCGGCCATCTGTCCGACGGGATAAATGCCTGCACCGGCGCGCCGCCGGAAGACGGCAGGGGCGCCCTCCGCGAAAAGGACGATTCGGTGACGGATGCCATCCTGCCCCGGCGCAATGCCGATGAAACGACCATGGCCCCACGGGAAAGCCGCACCTCCTCCCCGGCTGCGGACCAGGGCGCGATCAAGCTGATCTATGTCGCGGGCTATGGGCGCAGCGGCACGACCCTGCTGGACATCGCGCTGGGCGAACATCCCGCGATCATGGGCGCGGGCGAGGTCGCGACGCTGGCGCGGCATGTCTGGGACAATGGCGAATATTGCGCCTGCGGAGCGCGGGTCCACGACTGTCCGGCCTGGAAGGCGATCGTCACCCGCTGGATGCAGGGAGAGCCGGACGGCTTTCTGGCGGGCTATCGCCGGGCGCAGGCGCTGACCGAGGGGCTGCTGGCGCCGGGCAGGCTGCTGCGGCTGCCCGGATGGCGGAGCCATGCGCGGCGCACGCTGAAATTGCTGCGCGGCATGACGCTGGTGTCGGGACGGCCGATCCTGGTGGACAGTTCCAAACTGCCGGGCCGCGCCTTCGCGCTGGCGGCGATGCCGGGCATCGACCTGCATGTCGTCCATGTGGTGCGCGACGGGCGCGGCGTCGCCTGGTCGCTGCTGAAGGGACACAGGCGCAGCGTCGAAAAGGGCGTGCAGCGCGAATTGCGGCCCAAGCCGCTGCTCTACACTGCGCTGCGCTGGTCGATGGTCAATCTGGCGGCCGAATGGCTGTGTCGCCGGGTCGGCCCCGACCGCAGCATCCGCGTGCGGTATGAGGATTTCATCGACGATCCGCGCGGCACCATCGGCCGGATCGTCGCGCTGGTGGGGGAACGGCCCCATGACGCCGCGACCGGCGCCGTCCCCTTCGAACCGCAGCACCAGGTCGCAGGCAGCCGCCACCGGATGCAGAAATCGATCGTCCTGCGCAGCGACGACAAGTGGAAGCGGGAAATGCCCGGATGGAAGCGGTGGATCTTCACTGCCATGTGCGCGCCGATGCTGCACCGCTATGATTATCCGCTGCGCAGCGGAGACGTGGCATGAGGCGCCTGTTGCTGGCCCTGTGCCTGTCCGTGGCGATGGCGGGCTGCTCCGGCGCGGGCACCGAATCGCAGGCGGCGGCGCAGCCGGTCAAGGGCGAGCCCGCCTTTCCCGGCGCGGTGGGCTATGGCGCCGCAGCCAGCGGCGGGCGCGGCGGGCGCATCATCGCCGTCGACACGCTGGCGGACAGCGGCCCCGGGTCCCTGCGCGCCTGCATCGAAGCGTCGGGACCGCGCGTCTGCATCTTCCGGGTGAGCGGCATCATCCGCTTCACCGCGCCGCCGCCGATCATCCACAATCCCTTCCTGACCATTGCCGGACAGAGCGCGCCGGGCGACGGCATCGTCATCGCCCATGCGGGCGGCGAGAACGGCCGCACCCCGATCGTGGTCAAGAACACGCACGACGTCGTTATCCGCCATATCCGCGTGCGCAACGACAGGATCGGTGCGCATCGCGGGTCGGAGGACAGCTTCACCATCATGAACAGCCGGCAGGTGATCGTCGACCATGTCAGCGCGAGCTGGGCGCGGGACGAGCTGATCAACGGCTATGGCGACAATGACTGGATCACGATCAGCAACAGCATCTTCGCCGAGGGGATTCCACGTCACGACAAATGCGCGCTGCTCGCCAGCGATCCCAAGGGACCGCAGCATCTGAGCTTCATCGGCAATATCTGCGCGCATAATGGCGACCGCAACCCGGACCTCAACTTCCCGCCCGGTTCCTGCGCGGAGGTAGTGAACAACATCCTCTATAACGGCCAGTCGGAATTCGCCGAAATCTGGGAAAGTTTCGGTGGCGTACCGGTTTCGCTGATCGGCAACAGCTTCATCGCGGGGAGGAACACCCGGCCCGACACGGTCGGCGTCGCGCGGAACGTCATGGGGTCCAAGGGGCTCGCGAAAGTCTATCTGGCCGACAACCGGTTCGATGGGGATTTCGTCCATCTTTCCCCCCTGCTGAAGGATGCGGAGGTCGACCGGCCGCCCTGCCCCCCGACCGTCGCGGCCCAGCCCGCAACGGATGCCTATGAGATGGTGCTGGGCGATGCGGGCGCCTTTCCGCGCGATCCGTTCGACCGCCGCATCGTCAGCCAGATTCGAGAGCGCAAGGGCCATATCGTCAGGCAGCCGGGGATGATCGACGATCCGCTGCCCGGCACGCCCTATCCCGATGCGGACGGCGACGGCATGGACGACCGCTGGGAGGCGCAGCACGGCACCAATCCGCGCAAGGCCGATCCCTGGGGCGACGCGGACGGGAACGGGATCGCCAATCTCGACCAGTTTCTGGACCAGCGGTCCCGCGACCTGATCGACGGGAAGGCGGGATGAACGCGCTGGCGCCCCGTTTCCAGGCCGAAGCAGCGGCGGAGAATCGCCCGTTGCGCATCTGCTTCCCCTTTTCCGGGGACAGCGTCGGGGGCAGCCATATTTCGGTGCGCGGACTGATGACGAATCTCGACCCCGCGTTGTACCGGCCGATCGTCGTGACCGAGGTGCCCGACGGCATGATCGCCCGCTTTTTCGCCGGGCAGGAACGGATGGACGATCCCGGCGCGCACGGCCTGTTCGTGCCCGGCGAGGCCTTCACCCTGCGGAAATTCACGCGGACCCTGGCCGGAGTCCTGCCCCGCGCCCGCTTCCTGCGGCGGCAGCGGATCGACATCGTCCATGTCAATGACGGGCGCAGCAGCGCCAACTGGGCGCTGGCCGCCCGGCTGGCCGGGACCAGGCTGATCTGGCACCATCGCGGCGATCCCCGGGCGCTGGGCCTGCGCCTGCTGGCACCCGCGCTGGCGCATCGGGTGCTGGCGGTATCCGCCTTCGCGCTGCCGCCCGAGGGGATCTGGTCGGCGCGCGACAAGGCATCGGTGGTGCACAGCCCGTTCGATACCGGCATCAGCATCGACCGGGCCAAGGCGCGCGACACGCTGATCCGGGAGCTGGGGGTGACGCCCGACACGCTGCTGCTCGGCTATTTCGGCGCCTTCGTGCCGCGCAAGCGGCCCCTGCTGTTCGTCGACATGATGGCGCGGCTGCGCGGCCTCGTCGACCGGCCGGTCATGGGGGTGATGTTCGGCGAGGCGCGCCTGCCCGCCATGGATTCCGCGCTGCGCCAGCATATTGCGGGCAAGGGGGTTGCCGGTCAGGTGAAGCTGATGGGCTATCGCACGCCCGGCCCCTTCTGGATCGCCGCCTGCGACCAGCTTGTCGTGCCAGCCGTGGGCGAGCCCTTCGGCCGGACGCTGGTGGAGGCGATGCTGGTCGGCACGCCGATCGTCGCCGCGCGGTCCGGCGGCAATATCGAGGCGCTGGAGGGCGGCGTCGGCCTGCTGGTCGAGCCGGACGATGCGGACGCGCTGGCGCGGGCGTGCGCAGAGCTGGGAGCCAGAGGGAAGGGTGCTGGGAAGGCTGCTGGGGAGGCTGCCATGGACATGGGCCGGGAGATGGCGCTGGCGGCGCAGGCCGATGCGCGCCGCCGCTTCAGCGAAGCCACCCATTGCGCGAGGGTGAGCGCGATCTACGAACAATTGCGCACGTCCGGGGCCTGACGATGACCGGCGTGATCGGCGCGGTCAGGACGCATTTCCTCTGGGCGGCGCTGTTCAGCGCGCTCGCCAACCTGCTGTTCCTGGCGCCGACGCTCTACATGCTCCAGGTCTATGACCGGGTGGTGCCCACGCGGGGCGCAGCGACGCTGGGATTCCTGACTTTGGTGCTGATGCTGGCCTATGCCAAGCTGGCGCTGCTGGAATATATCCGCTCGCGCCTGCTGGTACGGGCGAGCATCGGGCTGGACCAGCGGCTGGCGCGCAGGCTGATCGCCGCGACGCTTGCGCAGCAGCCCGAGGGCGGCACCGGCCGCAAGAGCCGCCAGCCGATCCGCGAATGCGACCAGCTTCGCCAGACGCTGACCGGACCGGCGATGTTCGCGCTGTTCGATGCGCCCTGGACGCCGATCTACATCATCGTCTGCGCGCTCATCCACCCGCTGATCGGCCTGCTGGCGCTGCTGGGCGGGTTGATGCTGGTCGCGCTCACCTGGGTCGGCGAGCGGACCACCCGCACCCCCCTGCTTCAGGCCAATGCGGCGGCGAACCTCAGCTATGCCAGCCAGGAACAGACGATGCTGGGCGCCGAAGCGGTGCGGGCGCTGGGGATGCAGGGCGCGATGGTGCGCCGCCATCTGGCCGAGCGCGAGGATATGCTGGCCTGGCAGGCCAATGCCAGCTTCGCCGCCGGCAGCCGGACGGCGATCAGCCGCTTCCTGCGCAATGCGCTGCAGTCGGGGGCGCTGGGGCTGGGCGCGCTGCTGGCCATTGACGGGCAGATTTCGGGCGGGGCGATCTTTGCCTCGTCCTTCCTGCTGGGCAGGGCGGTGGCGCCGGTCGACCAGCTCGTGGCGAGCTGGCGCAGCGTCGTGCAGGCGCGCGGTTCCTATGCGGAGATCGGCACCTGGCTCGACGGCCGGTCCGGTCCCGCGCCGCAGACCGGCCTGCCGCGCCCCCAAGGGCGGGTCGATGTCGAGCGCGTGTCGGTGGAGGATCTGCATTCCGGCCGGATGATCCTCAACGCCCTGTCCTTTGCGATCGCGCCGGGCGAGATGGTGGCGGTGATCGGTCCCAGCGGCGCGGGCAAGTCGACCCTGGCGCGGCTGGTGGCGGGCGCGATCCGCTGCGATGAGGGCGAAATCCGCATCGACGGGGCGGAACGGTCGCAATGGGACGGCGACGCACTGGCGGTGCATGTCGGCTATATGCCGCAGCAACTCTCCCTCTTTGCCGGGTCGATCCGCGACAATATCGCGCGATTTGCCGATCCCGGCGGCGATGGCCGGATCGACGCCGAGGTGGTCGCGGCGGCGCGACAATGCGGGGTGCATGACATGATCCTGCGGTTGCCGCAGGGCTATGACACGATGCTGGGCTGGGGCGGCATGGGGCTGTCCATGGGGCAGACGCAGCGCATCGCCCTGGCCCGCGCACTGTTCCGCGACCCGGCCGTGCTGATCCTGGACGAACCCAACGCCCATCTCGATTCCGATGGGGAGGCGCAGTTGATCGCCGCGCTCGCCCAGGCCAAGGCGCGCGGCGCGGCGATCATGGTCACCGCCCATCGCACCGGGCTGCTGGGACCGGCGGACCGGATATTGGTGCTGGACAATGGCCGGATGCGGATGAGCGGACCGCGCGACCAGGTGCTGGGCGCGCTGACCAAGCCCCGTCCGGCACCCGTTGCGGGCGCGGCCTGATGCTGATGCGGGCGCAACGCCGCCTCATGCTCCCTGCGCCGGAGGCCTTTGCGCCGCCCCCGATCGCGGCCGACCCGCGGCCGGAGGTGCGTGGCGGGCTGCTGGTGACGGCCGCCTTTTTCCTGCTGTTTCTGGGCTGGGCGGCCTTGGCCCGGCTGGATGCGGCGGCGCTGGCGCCGGGGCGCACGAGCGTGGCGGGCCAGCGGCAAAGCGTGCAGCATCGCGACGGCGGGATCGTCGCGGCCATAGCGGTGCGGGAAGGGCAGAAGGTGCGGCAGGGCGACGTGCTGATCCGGCTGGCCGCACCCGCCGTGGCCGCGCAGGAACGGGTGCTGGCATCCCAGGCGATCTGGCTGATCGCGCAACGGGCGCGCCTGCGCGCGGAACAGGCGGGCACGGCGATCGATAGGCCCGCCGAATTCGGGGCGATGAGCGGCGATGACAAGGCCAATGCGGAAGCGGCGATGCGGGCGCAGGGCGCGCAGATGGCGGCGCGATCGGCCCTTCTGAACACGCAGCGGGGCGTGGCGCTGCATGAGGGAAGTCAGGCGGGGTCGCAGGCTGTCGGCTATCGCGAACAGGTGGCTTCGGTGATCGAGCAGGAGCGGCTGATCACCGATGAACTGGAAAGCCTGCGCACCGTCGCGGAAAAGGGCTTTGTGAGCAAGACGCGCATCCGGGCGCTGGAACGGGCCAAGGCGGACCTGATCGGCCAGCGCGGGCGGTTGCAGGCGGCGCGGGACAGTTCCGCCAACATGGTCGGGGAGGCACGGCTGAAGGCGCTGGAAGCGAAACAGAATCTGCAGGAGAAGGTAACCGCCGAACTGCGCGACGTCGAGGCGCAACTGGGGGATGTGCTGCCCAAATGGAGCGCGGCGCGGGACGAACTCGCCCGGACGCAAGTGCGCGCGCCGGTCAGCGGAACCGTGGTCGGCCTGTCGGTGCATACGGTCGGGGGCGTGATTGCTGCCGGGCAGGTGCTGATGGACATCGTGCCGCGCGATTCCGCCGTGGTGATCGAGGCGCGCTTTTCGCCCAATGACGTCGACGATCTGGCCGTGGGGCAGAAGGCGGAGGTTCGTTTCGCCGGCTTTCCGGGACGCAGCCTGCCGATCATCGAGGGCAGGGTGACGCGGGTGTCGGCGGACAGCTTCGTCGAGGAAAAGACCGGCATCGCCTATTTTGCCGGAGAGGTACGGATCGCCCCGGACCAGATCGCGCTGATCCGGCGCCATGCGCGGGGCGACTTCGCCATGAAGCCGGGCATGCCTGTAGAAGTGGTGGTCCCGCTGCGGCGGCGCACGGCGCTGCAATATATGTTCGATCCGCTGACCGATACGATGTGGCGCGCCTTCCGGGAGCAATAGCCCCTCTCGCCATGATCCATACCGAAGCTGCGGCTAAGCCCATCGGAGCAATCCCTATGGAGGCCCCTCTATCCCTATGCCCCCACCGTCCCGGCGGCGATTGGGAGTAGATGATTCCGACCTTTCACAAGGACGCGGGACAGGGGAAATCATGGCGAACTATTTCAACGTGGTTGGCAGCCAGACCATCATGGCGGGTAGTGAAAAGGACCAGTTCTTCGCGTTCACGCGGCTCGCCAATCTGGACTATGTACGCCCCGATGCGGTGATGGCGCAGCTTTTCTGGAACTCGGCGATCCTGACCGGCAGCGGCGCGGCCTATCAGCTGGCTGCCACCAATATCCAGATTTCCACCGACCTGTTCCTGGGCGGCCTGGGCACCGATATATTGTACGGGTCCAATCTGAACGACGCCATATTCTACAATAACGGCACCATTTCCGGGGGTTTCGGCGGTTTCGACAATATCGAGCAATTCTGGCTGGCCGATGGCGACGACATCATCGACCTGTCGGCCCACGGTCCTGGCGGCATCGATTACACCAAGGATATTCTGGTCCAGGGCGGCGAGGGCAATGATCAGATCATCGGCGGCGCGGGCAAGGACAATCTGCAGGGCGACGGCGGCAACGACATCATCTTCGGCTGGCGCGGCAGCGACACCATTTCGGGCGGCGCCGGCGACGACATCCTCTATGGCGACGACCTCGGCTTCAACGGCATCTCCGGCGACGACACGCTGGATGGCGGCACGGGCAACGACATCCTCTATGGCGGGCGCGGCAAGGACAAGCTGACCGGCGGCGACGGCAACGACATCCTCTATGGCGGAGCGGGAGACGACAGCCTGTCGGGCGGCGCGGGCGACGACATCCTCTACGGCGACGACGATCTGACGTCGGGCAACGACTATATGCATGGGGATTCCGGCAACGACCGGCTCTATGGCGGGCTGGCCGGGGACGAGATGTACGGGGATTCGGGCGACGACTGGCTCGATGGCGGCGCGGGCAACGACTATATGCATGGCGGCGGCGGCAATGACATGATCGTCGCCGGGCCGGACAATGACGTGATCGACGGCAGCGCCGACATCGATACCGTCATCTTTTCGGGCAACCGGGCGGATTATGTCTTCACCCTGCAGACCGACGGCAGCTATGTCGCGGTCGATCAGCGCGCCGGATCGCCGGAAGGCAGCAAGTCCATCCGCAACGTCGAATTCTTCCAGTTCGCGGACATGACCACCCCGTCCGCCGGGCTGAACGCGCCGCCGGTCATCACCTCGAACGGCGGCGGCGCGAGCGCGGCGCTGGCGATCGATGAGAACGGCACCGCCGTCACCATCATGACCGCGACCGATCCCGATGCCGGGCAGACGATCGGATTTTCCATCGTCGGCGGCGCGGACGCGGCACTGTTCGCTATCGACGCGGCGACGGGCGAAGTGCGTTTCCTGGCCGCGCCCGATTTCGAGAGTCCCGCCGATGCCGATCGGGACAATGTCTACCAGCTGATCGTCGCCGCCAATGACGGCAATGGCGGGGTGGATACGCAAAGCCTGTCCGTCACCGTGCGCGACGTCCCCGATGGCGCGGCGCCGGTCATCACCTCCAATGGCGGCGGCGCCGATGCGGCCGTCACCGTCAATGAAAATGCCACGGCCGTGACCATCGTCACCGCCACCGACGCCGACGGCCCTTCGATCAGCTTCTCCATCGTCGGCGGCGCGGATGCGGCATTGTTCGCCATCGACGCGGCGACCGGCGCCCTCAGCTTCAAGACGGCACCCGATTATGAGAGCCCGGCGGACGCCGATCGCGACAACAGCTATGACGTGGTCGTGCAGGCGAGCGACGGCAGCAACATGGACCGGCAGACGCTGACCGTCACGGTCGCCAACCTGAACGACAATGTCCCGGTCCTGACATCCTATGGCGGCGCGGCTTCCACGGCCCTGTCGGTGACGGAAAACAGCCTGATCGCCGCGACCGTGCAGGCCAGCGATGCCGACGGCACGCCGCTCAACTACACGATCAGCGGGGGCGCGGATGCGGCGCTGTTCACCATCGATACCACCACCGGCGCCCTCCGTTTCAAGGTCGCGCCGGACTATGAAGCCCCCGGCGACAGCAATGGCGACCGCATCTACAATGTGACCGTCAGCGCCAGCGACGGCACCAACAGCGTTGCCCAGATGCTGGCCATCACCGTCACCAACCTGAACGACAATGCGCCGGTCATCACCTCCAACGGCGGCGGCGCGACGGCGGCGATCAGCATGGCAGAAAATGGGACGGCGGTCACCACCGTCACCGCCACCGATGCCGACGGCACCACCCCCGGCTTTGCCATTGCGGGCGGCGCGGATGCAGCGCTGTTCACCATCGATGCCGTGACCGGCGCCCTCTCCTTCATCACCGCGCCGGATTTCGAAAACCGGCTCGATGCCGATGGCGACGGCGTCTATCAGCTTGTGGTGCGCGCGACGGACGGCAGCTATGCCGACGACCAGCTGCTTTCCATCACCATCACCGACGTCATGGAAACGGGCAGGACCATCACCGGCTCGTCCGGCAACAACATAATCAGCCCGACGACCAGCGTGTCGGCCTATCAGACCACCGCACTCAACGACACGATCTACGGCCTTGCGGGCAATGATAGCATCGATGGCGGCGCGGGCGCCGATTATATGGACGGCGGCACGGGCAACGACATCTTCTATGTCGACACCTATTCCGACGACGGTTTCGCCGGCAATGACGATCAGGTGATCGAACTGGCGGGCGGCGGCAGCGACCTGGTCTATGCCTCCGTCAGCTATAGGCTGGCGGCGCAGGTGGAAAGGCTGACGCTGACCGGCGCGGCGGCGATCAACGGCATCGGCAACGAGCTGGCCAACGTCATCACCGGCAATGACGCGGCCAACCAGCTTTCCGGCGGGCTGGGCGCGGACATACTCTACGGCAATGGCGGCGCCGACATGCTGGATGGCGGGGACGACAGCGACACGCTGTTCGGCGGCGACGGCAACGACATGCTGATCGGCGGAGCGGGCGATGATACGCTGGATGGCGGCACCGGGGCCGACAGCATGGCCGGGGGCCTGGGCAACGACGTCTATGTCGTCGACAGCTGGTCCGACGACGGCAATGCTGCCAATGACGACATGGTGTTAGAACTGCCGGGCGAAGGCATCGATCAGGTCAACGCCTCCGTCAGCTACCGGCTGGGCGCCGAGGTCGAGAAGCTGGTGCTGACCGGCGCCGACGCGATCGACGGCACCGGCAACGACCTGGCCAACACCATCACCGGCAACAGCGGCAATAACGGCCTGTGGGGCGGCGCGGGCAACGACACGATGCTGGGCAATGGCGGCGACGACCGGCTCTATGGCGAAGACGGCATGGACAGCCTGGACGGCGGATCGGGCAATGACTGGCTGGATGGCGGCGCGGCGGGCGACACGCTGAAGGGCGGCGCGGGCAATGACATGCTGATCGGCGGCGCGGGCAAGGATACGCTGACCGGCGGGACGGAGGCGGATATCTTCGTCTTCAACCGGGGCGACACGACGCTGAACTCCGCCAGCTACGACCGGATCACGGATTTCAGGGCCAGCGAAGGCGACCGGATCGACCTGGATTTCCTGAACGGCAGCCTGCCCGCGGCCGACTATGCGGAAGCGGCCATTGCCACCAACAATTTTTCCGATGCGCTGGCGGCGGCGGGCGCGACCGCCGGAGTGAATCATGTGACCTTCATCGCCGGGACGACCGACGGCTGGCTCTTCTACGACGCCAATGGCGACGGCACGTTCGAGCAGAGCATCCAGCTCGTCGGCGTCAACACGCTGGCGGGCGTGGATTCGGGCAGCTTCTTCTGACCTGCCGGTCCGGCATGCCGACCCGGCTTCAGCTCAGATGGGCGAATTCGCCATAACCGCCCTGGAAGAAGAGGAGCGGCTTGCCCGGCGTCTCGACCTCCAGCGCCACCACCCGGCCCAGCACGATGAAATGATCGCCCGCCTCATGCACGGCGTCGAGCTGGCAGTCGATCCAGGCCACCACCCCGTCCAGGATCGGCGACCCGTTGGTGGAGACACGGTGCGACACGCCGGAAAATTTGTCAGCGCCGCTGGTCGCGAACTGCTTGCATAGGGGTTGCTGGTCGCTGGCCAATATGTTGACGCAGAATTTGCCCGCCTGTTCGATCAGGGGCCAGCTATGCGACGTCTTGGCCGGGAAGAAGGCCACCAGCGGCGGATCGAGCGAAACGGACGTGAAGGAACCCACCACCATCCCGGTCGGCAGAGCATCGGTGCCCGCCGCCGTGACCACGCAGACGCCGGTCGGATAATGGCCCAGGACGCGGCGGAAGGTGGAGCTGTCGAAGGTGGCGGTCATGTTCATGGCTCTCTGTCTTCTCGACTTTGGCGGAACATGGCAAGCAAAAGCTGGGCGGAATCAGCCCAGTTGCGCAACGCCCGCCTCCGGTCAGACCGCCACGCCCGCCGAGGCCAGCACCGCCAGCGTCAGCAGTTCCGACGCGTTGGAGGACATGGTCGCGATCTGCACCGACTTGTCCATGCCCACCAGCATCGGCCCGATCATCGTCGCGCCGCCCAGTTCGCGCAGCAGCTTGGCCGAGATATTGGCCGACTGAAGCCCCGGCATCACCAGCACATTGGCCGGACCCGACAGGCGGCTGAACGGATAATTTTTCATCACCGTCGGGTTGAGCGCGGCATCGACGGTCATTTCGCCTTCATATTCGAAATCGACGCCCCGTTCGTCGAGCAGCTTCACCGCGTCGCGCATATTTTCCAGGAAGCTGCCCGGCGGATTGCCGAAATTGGAATAGGAGAGGAAGGCGACGCGCGGGTCATGCCCCATGCGCCGCGCCACCGCGACCGTGCCCTCGGCAATGTCGGCCAGTTCGCTGGCGGAGGGCCGTTCATTGACCGTGGTGTCGGCCAGGAACACCGTCTTGTCCTTCGTCACCATGACGTGGATGCCGAAGGGCGTGCGGCCTGCCGCCGGGTCCATCACCCGCTTCACCTCGCGCAGCGTCTGGCCGAAGGGCCGGGTCAGGCCGGTGATCATCGCGTCGGCATGACCCATATTGACCAGCAGCGACCCGAAGATGTTGCGGTCCCGGTTCACCATCCGCTCGCAATCGCGGCGCAGATAGCCCCGGCGCTGGAGCCGCTTGTAGAGCAGGTCCACCATGTCGGGCACCAGCGGCGAATTGACGCTGTTGTGCAGTTCGAAGCTCTCCGGATCCTGCACGCCCAGTTCCTTGAGCTTGTCGAGCACATGGGCGCGGCCGACCAGCACCGGGATGCCATAGCCAAGGTTGCGGAACTGGATCGCGGCGCGCAGCACCACCTCCTCCTCCGCCTCGGCGAAGACGACGCGCTTGGGATGGGCCTTCGCCACTTCATAGGCGGTGGTGAGGACCGAAGTGGTGGGGTTGAGCCGCCCCTTGAGCGACTGGCGATAGGCCGCCATGTCGGGGATCGGCCGTTGCGCAACGCCGGTTTCCATCGCCGCCTGCGCGACGGCGGAGGGCACGACCTCCATCAGGCGCGGGTCGAAGGGGGCCGGGATGATATAGTCCGGGCCGAAGCTGTGCGAGCGGCCATAGGCCTTGGCCACTTCCTCCGGCACCTGTTCGCGCGCCAGTTCGGCGATCGCCTTGGCGGCGGCGAGCTTCATCGGCTCGTTGATCCCGGTCGCCCGCACGTCGAGCGCGCCGCGGAAGATGAAGGGGAAGCCCAGGACGTTGTTGACCTGGTTGGGATAGTCCGAGCGGCCGGTGGCGACGATGGCGTCGGGGCGCACCGCCAGCACGTCGGGCGGGGCGATTTCCGGGTCGGGATTGGCCATGGCGAAGATGATCGGCCGGTCCGCCATCGACTTCACCATGTCCTGCGACATGGCGCCCGCGACGGAAAGGCCCAGGAACACGTCGGCGCCCCTGACCGCTTCGGCGAGCGTGCGGGCGTCGGTCTTCACCGCATGGGCCGACTTCCACTGGTTCATGCCCTCGGTGCGGCCCTGGTAGATCACGCCCTTGCTGTCGCACATGATGACATTCTCATGGGGCACGCCCAGCGCCTTGATGAGTTCGGTGCAGGAGATGGACGCCGCACCCGCGCCGTTCACCACCACCTTCATCGACTTCATGTCCCGGCCGGTCAGCATCGCCGCATTGAGGACGCCCGCCGCCGCGATGATCGCGGTGCCGTGCTGATCGTCGTGGAACACCGGAATGTTCATCCGTTCCTTGAGCGTCTGTTCGATGATGAAGCATTCGGGCGCCTTGATATCCTCAAGGTTGATGCCGCCGAAGCTCGGCTCCATCAGCTCGACCGCGTCGATGAACTTGTCGACATCCTCGGTCTTGAGCTCGATATCGATGCTGTCGACGTCGGCGAAGCGCTTGAACAGCACCGCCTTGCCCTCCATCACCGGCTTGGACGCCAGCGCGCCGAGATTGCCCAGGCCCAGGATCGCCGTGCCGTTGGAGATCACCGCGACCAGATTGCCCTTCGCCGTATAGTCATAGGCGGTGGCAGGGTCTTCGGCGATGGCGCGGACCGGCACCGCGACGCCGGGCGAATAAGCGAGGCTCAAGTCCCGCTGCGTCGCCATCGGCTTGGACGCGATGATCTCGATCTTGCCGGGTCGGCCGGTCGAGTGGAAGAACAGCGCCTCGCGCTCGGAAAATTCCACATTCGACTTCTCGGTCATGGCTGCACCCATATATTGAAACAATGGGGAGGCCCTAGCGGCAAGAATATCTTGTGGGCAAGTGCGAGAAGCGTAATTTTCCTACGTCTCCCGCCCGCTCTGGCCTGAGCCGCGCGATCAGGCTATCCGCTTCCCCCATGGCGAAATCGATCGACATATCCACAGCGCAAGCCACGCCGATGATGGCGCAATATCTGTCGCTGAAGGCGGAGGCGCAGGATTGCCTGCTCTTCTACCGCATGGGCGATTTCTTCGAGCTGTTCTTCGACGATGCCAGGGCCGCCGCCGCGACGCTCGACATCGCGCTGACCAGCCGGGGCGAACATGCCGGCGTGCCGATCCCGATGTGCGGCGTGCCGGTGCACAGCGCGGAAAGCTATCTCGCACGGCTGATCAAGGCGGGACACCGCGTCGCTATCGCCGAACAGACCGAAACCCCGGCGGAGGCCAAGGCGCGCGGGTCCAAGTCGCTCGTCGCCCGCGCCATCGTGCGCTATGTCACCGCGGGCACGCTGACCGAGGAGACGCTGCTCGACAGCCGCCGCGACAATATGCTGGTGGCGCTGTCGCAGATCGGGGGCCAGGGCGCAGGGGGTGGCGCGGGCGACTATGGCCTGGCCGCCGCCGACATCTCGACCGGCCGGTTCGAGACGCTGACGCTGCGCGCCGCCGACCTGCCCGCCGAACTCGCCCGCCTGCGGCCGAGCGAGATCGTGCTGCCGGACGGGCTGGATCTGGAGCTGCCCGATTCCCATCCCTTCGACCGCGCTGCCTTTTCCAGCAGCCGGGCCGAAGCCGTACTGAAACGCGTGTTCGGCGTCGCCACGCTGGACGGCTTCGGCCAGTTCGGCCGTGCCGAGCTGGCGGCGATGGGGGGCCTGCTTTCCTATCTCGACCATGCGGGCAAGGGCACCCTGCCCTTCCTCGCCCCGCCCGCGCGCAAGACCAGCGGCGCCCATGTCGCCATCGACGCCGCGACGCGCGAGAGTCTGGAAATCATCGCCACCATGAGCGGTTCGCGGCAGGGCAGCCTGCTCGGCGCGGTGGACCGGACCGTCACGGGTGCGGGAGCGCGCCTGCTGGCGCAGGATCTGTCGGCGCCGCTGATGGATCAGGCCGCCATCGAGGCGCGGCTGGGCCTCGTCCAGCTCTTCCACGACGATCCCATGCTGCGCGACCAGTTGCGCGTGGCGTTGCGCGCCCAGCCGGATATCGGGCGCGCGCTTGGCCGCCTCGCCATGGGCCGGGGCAGCCCGCGCGACCTGGGCCAGTTGCGCGACGGGCTGGGCGAAGCGCGGCTGCTGCGAGAGCGCTTGGGCCGCCTGCCCGACCAGCCGCTGCTGCTCGCCCGGCTTCTCCCCGCGCTCGACGGCCATGGCGCGCTGGTCGACAGCCTGTCGCGGGCCCTGGTCCCCAGCCCGCCGACCGAGACCGCCCATGGCGGCTATATCGCGGACGGCTATGACCCGGCGCTGGACGAACTGCGCCAACTGGCGGGCGACGGCCGCCGCGCGATCGCCGCGCTGGAGGCCAGATATCGCGAGCAGACCGGCATCAACGCGCTCAAGATCCGGCACAATGGCGTGCTGGGCTATCATGTCGAGGTGCCCGCCCGCGCCGCCGACCCGCTGATGCAGCCGGACAGCGGCTTCACCCATCGCCAGACGCTGGCCGGGGTGGTGCGCTTCAATTCGGTCGACCTGCACGAACAGGCAAGCCGGGTGAGCCAGGCGGGCGCCCATGCGCTGGTCGCCGAAGCCGCGCATCTGGAGGAGCTGATCGAAGCCACCCTCTCCCGCAAGGCCGATATCGCCCGCGCCGCCGATGCCCTCGCCCGGCTCGACGTGGCGGCGGCGCTGGCCGAGCGCGCGGCGGAAGGCGGCTGGCAACGGCCCCACTTCCTGCCCGACGACGGCGAAGGCCCCTGCCTCGACATCAGCGGCGGCCGCCATCCGGTGGTCGAGGATGCCCTGCGCCGCGAGGGCCAGCCCTTCGTCGCCAATGACTGCCGCCTCGAGTCCGGCGACCGGCTCTGGCTCGTCACCGGTCCCAATATGGGCGGCAAGTCGACCTTCCTGCGGCAGAATGCGATCATCGTCATCCTCGCGCAGGCGGGCAGCTATGTGCCCGCCGCATCGGCCACGCTGACGCTGGTCGACCGCCTGTTCAGCCGCGTCGGCGCGTCGGACAATCTGGCCAGGGGCCGATCCACCTTCATGGTCGAGATGGTCGAAACCGCCGCCATCCTGGCGCAGGCGACCGAACGCAGCTTCGTGATCCTGGATGAGGTCGGGCGCGGCACATCCACCTATGACGGGCTGGCGCTGGCCTGGGCGGTGGTGGAGGCGGTGCATGAGGTCAATCGCTGCCGCTGCCTGTTCGCGACGCACTATCATGAGCTGACGCGGCTGGCGGAGACGCTCTCCTCGCTCTCGCTCCACCATGTGCGGGCGCGCGAGTGGAAAGGCGACCTCGTCCTGCTGCACGAGGTCACGGAAGGTCCGGCGGATCGCAGCTATGGTCTGGCCGTGGCGCGGCTGGCCGGGCTGCCGCCTGCGGTCCTCAAGCGCGCCAAGGACGTGCTCTCCCGCCTCGAATCGGGCAAGGCCAAGACCGGCGGGATCGCGGCGGGCCTGGACGACCTGCCGCTGTTCGCAGCCGCCACCGCGCAGGCGGAGGAGAAGGCCGATCCCCTCCGCGCCGCGCTGGAAGCCATCGACGCCGACGCGCTCTCGCCGCGCGAAGCGCTCGACCAACTCTACCGCCTCAAGCAACTGGCGGCAGCCGGGCAGGATAGCTAGATACATCCCATGGTCATGCAGTTTCCGAAATTGGGGTCCAGACGCGCCATCATCGACCGGCGCGCCATTTCCGACCGCATCAATGCACTGGCGCAGGAACATGGCAGCGACCAGATCAGGCTGCGCGGCCTGATCGTGCAGGAATTGAAGGCCGCGCTGGACGCGGGCCGCGAGGATGTCGCCCGCCGTCTCGAACAAAGGCCGACGCGCGGGCGCGAGGCGGTGACCGCCTTCGCCTTCCTGATCGACCAGATTTTGCGCCTGCTCTACGACGCGACCACCCACCATCTCTATCCGGCGAACAACCGCAGCACCGGCGAGCGCATCGTACTGATCGCCGTGGGCGGCTATGGCCGGGGCGAAATGGCGCCGCACAGCGATGTCGATATCGGCTTCATCACCCCCTGGAAGCCGACCGGCTGGACCGAGCAGGTGATCGAATCCATGCTTTATTCGCTGTGGGACCTGGGGCTGAAGGTCGGCCATAGCAGCCGTTCCGTCGACGAGACGATGCGCATGGCGAAGAGCGACCTGACCGTGCGCACCGCCCTGCTGGAGGCGCGCTACATCTGGGGCGACCGCGCGCTGTACGAGGACACCGCGAGGCGCTTCGACGCCGAGGTGATGCAGGGCACCGCCCGCGCCTTCGTCACCGAAAAGCTGGAGGAGCGCGACGAGCGGCACAAGCGCATGGGCGACAGCCGCTATGTCGTCGAACCCAATGTCAAGGAGGGCAAGGGCGGCCTGCGCGACCTGCACACGCTGTTCTGGATCGGCAAATATGTGAACCGGGTGAAGTCGGTGGCCGAGCTGGTCGATGTCGGCCTGCTGACCGAAAGCGAGCTGCGCCAGTTCCAGAAGGCGGAGGATTTCCTCTGGGCCGTGCGTTGCCACCTGCACATGATCACCGGGCGGGCGGAGGACCGGCTGACCTTCGACCTTCAGCTGGAAACCGCCACCCGCATGCACTTCACCGGCCGCGCCGGGCGATCGGGGGTGGAGCGCTTCATGCGCTATTATTTCCTGAACGCGAAGACGGTGGGCGACCTGACCGCCGTGTTCCTCGCCCATCTCGACGACCAGATGGCCGAGCGCGGGCGCCGCTATATCCCCAGCTTCTTCCGCAGGCCCAAGAAGCTGGACGGGTTCGTGCTGGATCGCGGGCGGCTGGCGCTGCCCAACGACCGGTTCTTTCAGGAGGACCCCGTCCGCCTGCTGGAAATCTTCGCGCTGGCGGACAGGCATGGCCTCGCCATCCATCCCAGCGCCATGCGCGCGGCCAGCCGCGACGCCAGCCTGATCACCGCGAAAGTCCGCCGCGACCCGCGCGCCAACGCCGCCTTCATGGACGTGCTGACGTCACCGCGCGATCCCGAAACGGTGCTGCGCTGGATGAATGAATCGACGGTGTTCGGCCGCTTCATCCCCGATTTCCGCCGCGTCGTCGCGCAGATGCAGTTCGACATGTATCATCATTATACCGTCGACGAGCACACCATCCGCGCCGTCGGCCTGCTCGCCCGGATCGAGAAGGGCGAACTGGGCGGGGACCATCCGCTGTCGACCGACCTGATGGGCAAGCTGATCTCCCGCCGGGTTCTCTATGTCGCGGTGCTGCTGCACGACATCGCGAAGGGGCGCGGCGGCGACCACAGCATATTGGGCGCGGAAGTGGCCGAGCATCTCTGCCCGCGCCTGGGCCTGACGCCCGCCGAAACCGAGACCGTGGCCTGGCTGGTGCTGCATCACCTGCTGATGTCGGCCACCGCCTTCAAGCGCGACCTGGCCGACTACAAGACCATCCTCGATTTCGTCGATGTGGTGCAAAGCCCCGAACGGCTGCGCCTGCTGCTCTGCCTGACGGTGGTGGACATCCGCGCCGTCGGGCCGGGAGTCTGGAACAGCTGGAAGCGGCAGTTGCTGGGCGATCTCTATGAGGCGGCCGAGGAAGTGCTGCGCCTGGGCCACAAGCAGAAGGGCCGCAGCGAACGCGTCGCCGTCAAACAGCAGGCGCTGCGCCAGGCGCTGGGCCTCTCCGAGGCGGATTTCGGGAAGCTGCGCAAGCGGCTGCCCGAAAGCTACTGGATCGCCGAGCCGGAGGACATACTGATCCATAATGCGCAGCATATATTGGAAGCGGGCGATTCCCCCCTTTCCATCGCCGCGCAATATTATCCGCAGCGCGGGGCGACGCTGGTGACGGTCTATGCCGCCGACCATCCGGGGCTGTTCTATCGCATCGCGGGGGCCATCCATCTGGCCGGCGGCAACATCATCGACGCGCGCATCCACACGACGCGCGACGGGGTCGCCATCGACAATTTCCTGGTGCAGGACCCGCTGGGCGGCGCCTTCCACGCCCCGGACCAGCTCGCCCGCATCCGCAAGGCGATCGAGGATTCGCTGGCGAACCGCCATCGCATGATCACCAAGCTGGAAGCGCGCCCCCTGCCCCGCACACGCGCCGAAGCCTTCCGCATCGAACCCAATGTGCTGATCGACAACAAGGCATCGAACCGCTTCACCGTGATCGAGGTGAATGCGCGCGACCGTCCGGCGCTGCTGTTCAGCCTGGCCAATGCGCTGTTCCAGTCGAAGGTGACGGTGCACAGCGCCCATGTCGCCACCTATGGCGAGCGCGCGGTCGATACTTTCTACGTCACCGACCTGCTGGCCGGAAAGATCGAGAGCAAGGCGCGATTGCAGACGCTGGAGCGGCGCCTGCTGGAGGCGGCTGGTGGCGAAGTGGCGGAGTTGGAGCGGGCGTAGCGCAAGGACCGCTCGTCTGCATCGTCATTCCCGAAGGGGAATGACGAAACCCTGCTTCAGACGATCTCCATTGCGTCGCCGGGCGCCAGCAACGGCAACAGGCGCAGCATATCTTCCCGTTCCACCGCCACGCAACCCGCGGTGGGACGGCCTTCGGACAGGTGGAAGAAGATCGCGCTCCCCCGCCCCGGCATCGGCGGCGCGTCATTATACCCCAGCACCAGGATCACGTCATAGGCATCGTCGGCGCGCAGCAGATTTTCCGCCGAGAAAGGACGCGGCAGATGAACCGGCCGGTTATAGGCCGGGTCGGCCGGATCGTCGGACCAGCCATCCCCCTCCCGCAGCCAGCGCCATGGCAGGCGGATGCCGGCCGGTTCCACCTTGCCGGGGCGGAACAACGCCGCGCGGATCGGCCAGATTCCCAAAGGGGTGCAGCCGTCCCCCTCCCGCTTGTCCGCCGCAACGCAGGCGCCCCCGCGCCCGATCGTGCATGGCATGGCGATATCGCCGAAGGAAAGGCGCCCCGTGCCGCCGTCGACGCTGATCAGGCTCACAACTGATGCCCGGTCCGGTCGCGCTTGGTCGCCAGATAGCGCTCATTATGGGGATTGGCGGGCAGGATGATCGGCAGCCGCTCGACCACCTGGATTCCGGCGGCCTCCAGCCCGGTCACCTTGTTGGGATTGTTGGTCAGCAGCCGCACCTCCTGCACGCCCAGCAGGTCGAGCATCCGCGCCGCCACCGAGAAATCGCGCGCGTCGATGGCGAAACCCAGCCGCACATTGGCGTCCACCGTGTCGAACCCCTGATCCTGAAGGGCATAGGCGCGCAGCTTGTTGACCAGGCCGATGCCGCGTCCCTCCTGCCGCAGATAGAGCAATATGCCCCATTCCGCGTCGGCGATCTGGTGCAGCGCCTGATGCAGTTGCGGCCCGCAATCGCATTTCAGCGACCCCAGCACGTCCCCGGTCAGGCATTCGCTGTGCAGGCGGATGACCGGCGGCGAGGCGGTGCGCTGGCCGACGACCAGCGCCACATGCTCGCGCGGTTCGTCGGGGCTGCGGAAGGCCACGATCTCGGCCGTCTCGCTGGCCGACACCGGCAGGCGCGCCCGCGTCGCAATGGCGAGATGCACGGCATCGTCATAGGCGTCGATATCGGCCGCGCTGACCTGCGCCTCGCTCTCTCCCTCCGCCGTCGCGAAATAGGCCGGGAGAATCCCCGCCAGCCGTGCCAGCCGCAGCGCCGCCTTGGCCGCGAGCGGCGCCGTCAGCGCCCTGGCCATGAACGGCCCCTTGAGCGGCGAGGCGAGGTCGAGCACCGGATCGGCAATGGCCATCGCCACATCGGCATCGATCCATGGCGCCCGCGCCACCAGCACCGGCATGTCGGGATCGGCCGCCGCGATCTGGTTGGCAAGCTTGAGCGTCTGCGCCCGCGCGGCGGAAATCAGGATGTCGGCTTCCGCCCCCGGATCGAAGGCGGCCAGCGTCACCGCGTCCGCCCCCTCCACTGCCATCAGGCGCAGCGCGCCGTCACCAGCGCTGACCGTCACTGCCCAGCCACGGCGCAGCGCATCGATGGCGCGGGCTGCCGAGCGCGCGCCCATCAGAAGGCGAATTCCGTGATGATCGGAATATGATCGGACGGCTTGCCCCAGCTTCGCGCGGGTTCGACCACGCGGTGGCTGACCGCCTTTTCCGCGACATCCTGCGTCATCCACATATGGTCCAGGCGCCGCCCGCGATCCGATTCCGCCCAGTCGCGCGCACGATAGCTCCACCAGGTATAGAGCCGCTGCGGCGCCGGGAAGAATTTGCGGCCGATATCGACCCAATTGTTCGATTCCTGCAACCGCGCCAGGATTTCGCATTCGATCGGCGTGTGGCTGACCACGTTCAGCAGTTGCTTGTGGCTCCACACGTCGCATTCCATCGGCGCGATGTTGAAGTCGCCGGTCAGGATCGTCGGCTTGTCCTCCAGCCCCGAAGACCATTGGATCATCCGGTCGAGGAAATCGAGCTTCTGTCCGAATTTCGGGTTCAGCTCCCGGTCGGGTATGTCGCCGCCCGCCGGCACATAGACATTCTCGATCCGCACGCCATTGTCCAGCCGCACGCCGACATGCCGCGCTTCGCCATTGGCCTGCCAGTCGAGCCGGTCGTCCTCATGGATCGGCACCCTGGACATGATCGCCACGCCATGATGCATCCGCTGGCCGTTCAGCACCTGATGGACATAGCCCAACTGCCTGAACATGGCGGTCGGGAAAATCTCGTTCACCACCTTCGTTTCCTGAAGGCAGAGGATATCGGGCGCCTCTTCGGTCAGGAACCGCTCGACAATATCGATCCGCGCCCGAACGCTGTTGATGTTCCAGGAAGCGATGCTGAGGGTCTGCGCCATGCTGATCCACTAGGGGGCGAATCCACCCGGCGCAAGGGTGGCGGATTAGCTGTATCGACAGAACAGCATGGGTGCCGCTCGACATTCAGTTCAGGCGAAGCCGAAAAGAGTGATTTCCGAGCATCGGAGCGCAGCGGACTCAATGTCCGTGAGCACCGAAGCGCAGGAAATCGCACTTTGCAGGCCGCATGAACTGAATGTCGAGTGGCACAAAAAAGGCCCCCGCTCCGGGGGCATGGAACGGGGGCCTCGATCGCGCCCTTGAAGCGCTTTGCGGCGGGAGCGGGGTTCCGGGTAACAGGGGGGAAATCCCGGTTTCGTCTCGCGCCGTGGAGTCCTTATTAGGGGCCGGGATATGAGCCTCAGATGAACGGAAATGAAATCTTCCCGGTCCGTCGCGCGCCCGCCCCGGTTCACCCTCCGGCGGCGCGTCCCTTCGGCCGCGGATCGGTCCAGCGGAAGGCGGAATCGGCAACCGGCACGCCGTAACGCTGGTTGGACAGCTTCACCGACGTCCGGTTGTTCTGGGAATCCAGCGCAACCCAGCCATAAAGCTGCAGGCCCGCCGGGCTGGCGGCATCGCGTTTGAAGATCATGGTGATGGTGCCATATTCGGGCCGCTTGGGATCGCGCGCCTGCACGGACAGGATGGTGGGGTCGCCGGTCTGGATCACCTTGCCGAATTTCGACAGATCCTTGCTGGGATCGATCAGCGCGCCCAGCGGCGAATTGCCGATCGGCCAGCGCTGCACCTGCCGCACCTCATAGTCGATCATGGTCAGCGCCTTGCCGTCGCCGACGATCAGCAGGGGCACGCCCTTCTGATACTGGAAGCGGATCTTGCCCGGCTGCTTGATGGTGAGCTGGCCGGTCAGCGTCTGGCCGTTGCGGTCGGTCTGGGCGAAGTCGGCGGTCATGGTCGCGACCGCGCGGATATAGGCATTGACCCTGGACAGGTCCGACTGGTCCGCCTGCGCGGCCGCGGGCATCACCGGCACCGCCAAAGGAAAGGCGGCCAGTGTCAGGACGAGGGGCGCAAGGATGCGCTTCATGCAATCATCTCCAGTTGTTCAGGATGTCGAGCATAGGTGGCAGGGCTTGAACCCGCTGTGAACCCACTCGTTCCGTCACGGCAACGGGCGGTCGGAGAAGGAAAAGGGCCGGAAACGGGAAGGGTCCAAACGGGAAGGGGGAGAGCGGCCGAAGCCGCTCAATCCCCCTCTGCTCCCGCGTCGCCAGTGCCGGTCCTTCCGGCGGCCCCTCTCCCGATTTATATTTTAGGCGCTGCGGTGAGCGGCCTTTCTCTAGCGCGGCGCCATGACAAAAAAAAGGCCGATCCGAAGACCAGCCTGAAAGTTTTTAGGAGAGGATGCCTGAAAGGCGGGTTCCTTTTCCGCCCAATCGCGCTTCGCTGCAAATGCGAAGAAGAGGTTTACGATTGCATGAAACGCAATCATGCCCGGAAATCAGGCATTTCCGCCGCAGGAGCATCGTTCGAGAGGCCCTGTGCCGTAAGGTCAACCCCGCCAAATCGAGTTTCATAGCGAAATGGTCAGTGACTTTTTCGCATCAGGCCAAACGAATTTTTAGATACCCCGGAGCATGGGGCAAGGCGCGTGCTGGTCCTCCCGCCTTCGCAGGAGCACGTCGGACACGATGGATGGAATCCCCGAACCCTAAAGCGGGTTGCCATTCTCGTCGCGCAGCACCTCGCGGCGGCCGACATGGTTGGGCGGGCCGACCAGACCCTGCTCCTCCATCTGCTCGATCAGCCGCGCGGCGCTGTTATAGCCGATGCGGAGCTGACGTTGCAGCCAACTGGTGGACGCCTTCTGATTCTCGAACACGAGCTGGCAGGCCTTGCGGAAAAGCTGCGCGTCGGGGCTGTCGTCGCCCAGATCGACGCCGTCGAGCGCGAAGCTGCCCTCTTCCGGCTCCTCGGTGACGGCGGCGATATAATCGGGCTGGCCCTGCGCGCGCCAGTGATCGGCGACCACGCGCACCTCATCGTCCGACACGAAGGGCCCATGGACGCGCATCAGGCCCTTGCCGCCATGCATATAGAGCATGTCGCCCTTGCCCAGCAGTTGCTCGGCGCCCTGTTCGCCCAGGATGGTGCGGCTGTCGATCTTCGAGGTGACGAAGAAGCTGATACGGGTGGGCAGGTTCGCCTTGATGACGCCGGTGATGACGTCGACCGAGGGGCGCTGCGTCGCCAGGATCAGGTGGATGCCCGCCGCACGGGCTTTTTGAGCAAGCCGCTGGATCAGGAATTCGACTTCCTTGCCCGCCGTCATCATGAGGTCGGCCAGCTCGTCCACCACCACGACGATCTGCGGCAGCGGCTGGAAATCGAGCTGCTCCTCCTCATATATGGGCTTGCCGGTTTCGGGATCGTAGCCGGTCTGGACCCGCCTGCCGAGCGGCTTGCCCTTGGCCTTCGCGGCGCGGACCTTCTCGTTGTAGTTGGCGAGGTTGCGGACCGAGATGGACGCCATCATGCGATAGCGGTCTTCCATCTGCTCCACCGCCCATTTCAAGGCGCGGATCGCCTTGGCCGGTTCGGTGACGACCGGGGAAAGGAGATGCGGAATGTCGTCATAGGTCGACAGTTCCAGCATCTTGGGATCGATCATGATGAGGCGAAGCTGGTCCGGCGTCATGCGGTAGAGCAGCGACAGGATCATCGCGTTCAACCCCACCGACTTGCCCGAACCGGTGGTGCCCGCGATCAGCAGGTGCGGCATGGGCGCCAGGTCGGCGATGATCGGCTCGCCCGAGATATTCTTGCCCAGGATGATCGGCAGCGTCGCTTCCTGCGCGAACTGCTCGCTGGTGATGAGTTCGCGGAAGGAGACACCCTCCCGATTGGCGTTGGGCAGCTCGATGCCGATTACCGTACGCCCCGGAATCGTCGCCACGCGGGCCGAAAGCGCCGACATGTTGCGCGCGATATCGTCGGCCAGCGCGATCACCCGGCTCGCCTTGATGCCGGGCGCCGGTTCCAGCTCATACATGGTGACGACCGGGCCGGGCCGCACCTCGACGATATTGCCCTTCACATGGAAGTCGTCGAGCACGCTCTCCAGCAGCCGCGCGTTGCGCTCCAGGGCGGCCTTGTCGATCTTCTGCGCCTGATTGGCCGGAATCGGGTTCAGCAGATCGGGCGAGGGCAGGGAGCTGTTGCCGAACAGATCGTCCTGCGAAACCGGCGCCATGGAGCGCTGGACCGGGGCGGGCTTGGGCGTCTGGATGGTGATGGGCGGCTTGGGTTCGTTGGAGACGGTCTTGCGCGGGGCCGCGACCCGTTCGAAAACCTCCTCTTCCTCGTCCCCGGCGGGCGCCGGGCCAGCCAGCGCGAAAGCGGGCCGGGGGAGGGCCAGCCGGGGGAGGGAAGGCCGCCGCAGCGCAATGATCGGCTTTTCCAGCGCCAGGCTGCGATACCAGCAGACCGCCCCGGCGACCAGCGTCGACACCACCAATATGCCCCTGATCCAGCCCTGCGCGGCGGGAGCCTGCGCGGTCAGGCTCATGACGCCCCTGGCCGTCGCCAGCGCGATGACGCCGCCCCATCCGGCGGGCAGGCCGACCAGCGGATTGGCCTGGAACAGCGCCAGGGCAATGCCGACCAGCACGATGCCGGCGAAGCATTTGCCGAACTGCGCCTTCCAGCCGCTCATATCCTGGTCGCCCCACAGGCGCCGCGCGGTGATCGCCATCAGCGGAAGCACCAGCGCGACCGGCACGCCCAGCAGCCAGAGCAGGAAATCGGCGATCCAGGCACCGGGTAGCTGCATGATATTCTGCACCTGATCGCCCGCGACCGTGTTCATCGAGGGGTCGCTCGGCTGATAGCTGAGGAGCGCCAGCGCCAGGAACAGGGTCGCCAGCAACAGCGCGATCGACCCGATCAGCGCGCCGCTGCGGATCAGGCTGCGTTTCAGCATTTCGCGCCATTCCGGCGTGCGTTTGGCTCCGCGGCTGACGGCCATGGCTTCGAATGTCCCCCAAATGTTCCGTTCCGGCACAATGCGCCGAGCGGGGAGTCCCCGTCAAGAGTCCGGCCCCTCGGCTCGTCCCGCGGACTCCGTAACAACCCTTATGTCGGTGGCGGCCCGGTCGGCGCACAAGGCTGGCGAAAGGAGACTTCGCCATGATCGCCGACCTTTATCCTGCCCTCGTCCTCGTCGCGCTAGGTGCCTTTTCCCTCGTCCTGATCGGCGTCAGCCTGCAGGATGCGCTGAAGCGAGGGCGTTGAGCGCCTCGCCATCGACCCGCTGCACCGTCCATTCGTCCATCGCTCGCGCCCCCAGCGAGCGATAGAAGGCGATGGATGGCGCATTCCAGTCCAGCACCCACCATTCCAGCCGCGCGCAGTCCCGTTCGATCGCCAGTTGCGCCAGGCGGGAGAGCAGCGCCTTGCCCGCGCCCAGGCCCCGTGCTTCGGGAATGACGAACAGATCCTCCAGATAGAGGCCGGGCCGCCCCTCGAAGGTCGAGAAATTGTGGAAGAAAAGCGCGAAGCCGATCGCCTGGCCCTCATGTTCCGCGATCAGCACTTCGGCCATGGGACGGGCGCCGAAGAGATATTTGTCCAGCGTCTCGCGATCGGCCTTCACCTCATGCGACAGCTTTTCATAGTCGGCAAGAGCGAGGATGAAGTCGTGGATCGTCCCGATGTCGGATGGAACGGCATCGCGGATGGTGACGGGCATGGCTTTCCTTTCAGGCGGCGGACGGTTCGATAGGGGGTGCGGGCGCCGGCCGGACACGCGACGCGACCAGGCAGCCGGTGACGATCAGCCCGGCGCCCGCGACCGTGCTCAGGGTGAGGCGGTCGCCAAAGACCAGGGCGCCGATGATCGCCGCCCAGACGAAGGCGGTATATTCGACCGGAATCAGCCGTTGCGCCTCCGCCCGCGCATAGGCCCAGGCGAGCGCGGCGAGCGACGTGAAGGCAAGCGTCGCGGCCAGCAGGATCAGCAGCCATGACGGGGCGGCAGGCAGGATCGGCGTCCAACGCATCAGGGCGGCAAACAGGACGAACACCGCCAGCATCACGATATGCTGGAAGAAGGCGACCTCGACCGGGGAGGCGAGCTGCGCCTGCTGCCGCTGGAGGATGAGATTCCAGGCGAACAATATCGCCGACAGCAGCACCGCGCCCGCACCCAGCAGGGCGTTCAGGTCATAATCGCCCCGCATCCGGCCAGAGAGGATCACGCCCACCCCCACCAGCCCCAGCAGCGATGCGCCGATGGCCTGCCGCCCGATCCTTTCCTTGAGCAGCAGCGCCGCGAGATAGAGCGCGATCAGCGGCGCGATGAAGGAAAGGGCGATGGCTTCGGCCAGCGGCATCCGCATGATCGCCCAGAAGAACAGGCTGGCCATCACCGCCACCACGGTCCCGCGCAGCAGGTGCAGGCGCAGCACTGCCCGGGTAGGCCAGCGCTGCCGGGTCAGCGCCATCAGCGCAAAGCCCAGCAGGCTTCCCGCCACGGCGCGCCAGAACAGCGCATTGAACAGCCCGATCGAAAGGCTCAACCCCTTCATCGCCGCGTCCATCACCGAAAACAGGGCGACGCCGACGCAGCAGACCGCGAATGCGAGGGGAAAGGAACTCGCCGGTGCGCCACCCATGCCGCTGCTGTCGCTGCCCATCAATATCGCCTGTCGATGCGGAAGGCCGGTCGATCGGCGCCGTCAGTCGCGGTTCGTCCAGCTCAGGCGCCCGACGGCCAGCTCGCCGATTTCAAGCCGGGCGATACGCGCCCGGCCGACGCGCAGACGGCCGATCGCAAGCGCGCCTATGGCCAGAGCGCCCAGCGCGAGTGCCCCCAGGGCCAGGCTTCCGATCGCCCCGGCGCCCAGCGCCGATGCCCCTGTCGCCGTCACGGGACGGAGGACGCGGGAAGGCTCCATCACGACATTATCCGCCCTGTCCGTGCCGCCGGTCATTCCGCTGCCTCGGCTTTCCCGGCATCGGTCGTTTCCGCCTCCAGCTTCGCCGTCTCGATCTCCGCCGCCTTCGCTTCGACCAGCTGGACGATATGGTCGATCATGCCTTCATCCTGCACCGTGTGGTCGGTGAGGCCGGAAAGATAGACCATATGCTTGCCCGCGCCGCCGCCGGTCAGGCCGATATCGGTTTCGCGCGCTTCGCCGGGACCGTTCACCACGCAGCCCAGCACCGACAGCGACAGCGGCGTATGGATATGCTGGAGCCGTTCCTCCAGCGCCTGGACGGTGCGGATCACGTCGAAGCCCTGCCGCGCGCAACTGGGGCAGGAGATCACCTTGACGCCGCGCGTGCGGATGCCGAGCGATTTCAGGATTTCATAACCGACCCGCACTTCCTCCTCCGGCTCGGCGGAGAGGGAGACGCGGATCGTGTCGCCGATCCCGGCCCAGAGCAGATTGCCGATGCCGATCGCGCTCTTCACCGTGCCGCCGATCAGGCCGCCCGCCTCGGTGATGCCCAAGTGCAGCGGGCAGTCGACCGCTTCGGCGAGCTGCATATAGGCGGCGACCGCAAGGAAGACGTCGCTGGCCTTCACCGCCACCTTATATTCGTGGAAATCCCGGTCCTGCAGCAGCTTGATATGATCGAGCGCGCTTTCGACCAGCGCTTCGGGACAGGGTTCGCCATATTTTTCGAGCAGGTCCTTCTCCAGGCTGCCCGCATTCACCCCGATGCGGATCGAGCAATTGTTCGCCTTGGCCGCCTCGACCACTTCCTTCACCCGCGCTTCCGAGCCGATATTGCCCGGATTGATGCGCAGGCAGGCCGCGCCCGCATCGGCGGCTTCCAGCGCGCGCTTATAGTGGAAATGGATATCGGCGACGATCGGCACGCGCGCGGCGCGGACGATCTGCTTCAAGGCCGCGGTCGATTCCTCGTCGGGGCAGGAGACGCGGATGATGTCGACGCCCACCTCCTCGCAGCGGCGGATCTGGTCGATCGTCGCCTTCACGTCATGGGTCGGCGTGTTGGTCATGGTCTGCACCGTGACCGGGGCGCCGCCGCCGACCGGAACGTTCCCGACCATGATCTGTCGGCATTGGCGACGGGCGATGTCGCGCCAGGGACGCAGGCCGGGATTATGATCGGACATGAAGAAGGGGCTCCATCGGTGATGAAGCCCCCTATAGGGATTTATCGTGAAAGTTAGAAGCGTGCCGTCAACGATGCGGCGATCTGATCCGCATTGCCGCTGGTCTGCGACAGGGTGATCGCCGTCACCGTCGCGGGGAAGGGATAATAGCTGTCGGGACGGATGATATTCGCCTTTTCCACGAAATTATGCGCGTAGCTGAGGTTGAGGGCGAAGGCGGGCGAGACATTGTAGGTCGCCCCCGCCGTCAGCCAGGCACGGTCGCCATCAGGCACGCGGGTCGTCAGATGCTGCCGGTTGGTCGGCGAGCGGTCGAACATGGTGCCCGCGCGCAGGGTCAGTGCCGGGCTGACATCATATTCCCCGCCCAGGCTGACGCTGTAGCTGTCCTTATAGTCCAGTTCCTTGTTCGTGGTGCCTGCCGCCGTGGTGACGGCAATGCCCTTGAACCGCGACCAGTTATACCAACGGGCGCTGATCAAGGCCCGCAGCTTGGGCGTCAGGCGGTGCATGAAGCCCGCCGTCACGATATCCGGCAGGTCGAGCGGCGCGGTGGCGGCGAATGTGCCATTGCCGCTGGCCAGCAGGCTCTGAAGCCCGGAAACCGTCTGCGTTCCGGTCAGCTTGTGGCTGATACCCGAACGGTAGGAAACGCCGACATTGGTGTCGCCATTGGTGTAGAACAGGCCCGCATTCCAGCCGACCGACCAGTCATGGCCCTTGAGCTCGGCCAGGCCGTCGGTCGCGATCAGCGGCGAAAGCTGCGGCAGGGCGTTGGTCAGCGTCGCCTTCACATATTGCACGTCGACGCCGCCGCCGACCGAGAAATGGTCGTTGAGCTTATAGGCCGCCGAAGACTGGATATTATAGGTTTTGAGGTTGGTGTAGAGCGAATCGTAGCGGCCGAAAAAGCCGTCGTCATAGTCGAGCTTCAACCCGAAAGGCGCATTCACGCCCACGCCCAGCCACAGCCGGTCGCTGACCTGGCCGGTGATATAGAAGCTCGGCACTGGAATGACCTTGTCGAACGGATCTCCGCCCGAATTGCCCGCGATCGGAACCCGGACCGTGGAACCGGGAATGGTGCGGTAGGAACCGCGATTGGACTGATGGGCCGACGCCATCAGCGCCACGCCGCCGACCGAGGTCTGGATGCCCTGCAACTGGGTGATCGCCGCGGGATTGAAATAGATGGCGGACGGATCGTCGGCCGCCGCACCTGCACCGGCCAGAGCGCGGCCGGTCTCGATGGGCGACTGTTCCTGAAGATAAAATCCGCCTGCGAAAGCGGGGACGGGCGCTGCCAGCGCACTCAACAGCAGGCTGGCGGCAATGGGACGGCGCAACGGCATGGCAATTCCTCTCCTGAACTCGACTATAGGCATGGCTCTCACCGAAAACGGTCCCCTGAACGCCATGCAGCTATAAGCCATATGGTTAATTTATCGTTCGAAAAGCCCTAAATTTCGCGATTCCCAACCGACAATGCGGCGAAATGATGCTTCGCCCTTACGGCAAGCAGGCGAAAATGACGTTTACGTAAATCCAAAAAAAAGCCGCCCCGAAGGACGGCTTGAAAGTTTTAGGAGAGGATGCCTGAAAGGCCCGTTCCTTTTGCGGTGCAGCGTCCTATCCCGCAAATGCGAAAAGCTGACCCTCGATTGCGTTTCATGCAATTGTCATGATTTCCCCAGCTTTCCGTAAGGGAAAGGCACCCGATTTTTTTGATAACGGTATCACGATTTTGTCCTGCGCTGTCATTTGTAGGTCTTTTTCTGGACCGAATCACGCGCGAATCACCCCCGAATCAGCCAGGTGGGAATCGACGGCCGCCATCAAACCGGCAAGGGATTCCGAATCGGTCGCCTCCGCCCGCACGACCAGCGCATCCTGCGTGTTGGAGGCTCGCAGCAGCCACCAGCCCGCCGGTTCCGTCACCCGCAGCCCGTCGGTTTCATCCACGACGGCGCCCACCGCGTGCAGGCGGGCGCGGACTTCCTCGATCACCGCGAATTTGCGGCTATGGTCGACGGGGAAGCGAATCTCGGGCGTATTGGCCAGGGCGGGCATGGCATCGCGCAGCGCCGTCACGCTGCGGCCCAGGCGCGTCAGCCCCCGGATGAGCCGCACCGCCGCATAAAGCCCGTCATCAAAGCCATAATAATCGTCCGCGAAGACGATATGGCCGGTCATCTCCCCACCCAGCGGCGCACCTATTTCCTTCATTTTGGACTTGATGAGGCTATGCCCGGTCTTCCACATGCAGGGCTTGCCACCCAGCGCCGCGATCCGGTCGAACAGGGCCTGGCTGGCCTTCACATCCGCCACGATCGTGGCCCCGGCATAGGTCTGCAGCACCAGTTCGGCGAAGATGCCCAGAAGCTGATCGCCCCAGATCACCCGTCCCTTGCCGTCGACCACGCCGATCCGGTCGCCATCGCCGTCGAAAGCCACACCGAAATCGAGCTTGTTGGAGACGACGAGCCTTTTCAGCTCCTCCAGATTCGCCTCGACAGTGGGATCGGGGTGATGATGGGGAAAATGGCCGTCTATCTGGGTGAACAGCATGTGATGCTCGCCCGGCAGGAGCTTGACCAGCTTCTCCACGACCGGACCGGCCGCGCCGTTGCCCGCGTCCCAGCCGATGCGCCAGGCCGCGCCGTCGAACCCCTCGGCCAACCGCGCTGCATAGCGGTCCATGATGGCGACCCTGTCCTGCCCGCCCGATCCGTTGGTCCAGTCGCCCGCCGCCGCCATGCCGGCCAGGCGCTGGATATCCTCGCCAAAAAAGGCGCGGTGCTGAAATACCAGCTTGAAGCCGTTGTGATCGGCGGGATTATGGCTGCCGGTTACCTGAATGCCGCCATCGACGTTCAGCACCGCCTCGGCATAATAGAGCATGGGCGTAGGGCCGATGCCGATGCGGACGGCGTCGGCGCCGGATTCGCGAAGGCCCCTGACCACCGCCTTTTCCAGCATGGGGGAGGTCAGCCGTCCGTCCATGCCGACCGCGACCCTTGATCCGCCCGACCGCCTGACCAGCGTGCCGAAACCGCGCCCGACGGCATAGGCATCCGCCTCGCCCAACGTTTCGCCCACGACGCCGCGCATGTCATATTCGCGCAGCAGCGTGGGATGAAAGCGGTGGGCCACGGCATCCTCTCCTTGCGTCAATGGCGCTGCGCTGCGTCCCCGATCAGCAGATCGCGCGCGGCGTTGATCTGGGCCGCCAGCGCTTCGGTGCCACCCTTGTCGGGATGGACCGAGGCGATCAGGCGGCGATGCGCGGCGCGAATCGCGCGCGCGTCCGCATCCGCCCCGACGCCCAGCAGCTTGCGGGCGGCGATGATATCCTGCGATGCGGGCGCCGGCGAAGGATTCGCGCGCTTCCTGCGCTTTCCGGCGGGCTGGCTGCGGGCGAAGAAGAACAGCGTCGCCCCCAGCAGGAGCGGCGCGCCGATCATGGGCCTGCCCTTTGCCGCCATCACCGCGCCCACCATTGCGGCGCCCAGCGCCATGCCATCCTTTGCACTCATGCGTTGCAGCCGTCCCGTCCAGATCAGCCAGGCCGCCAGCCCGATCAGCAAAAGGGCAAGCAGACCCATCAGGCCGCGCCGAGCATATCCAGCGGCTGGACCTCGTCGCGCACGGGGAGGGCGAGGCCCGACACCATCTCGCGCAATTCCTGCCGGGCGGCGATATGGCTGACGCCCAGTTCGCCCAGATGCCCCTTGTCCAGCAAGGTGAGGCCCGAAGGGAACAGCTCGCGGAAGATGACGCGTTCCGAAAGTCCTGGAATCACGCGGAATCCCACGCGGCGGGACAGTTCGACCAGCGCATCGCCCACCCGCTTCTTGTTGCGCGCGTCATGATGCTGGACGCGGTTGCGCAGCACCACCCAGTCGATCGTCACGCCATCGGCCTTGGCGCGGGTCTTGCGCGCCTCGAAAATCAGTTCGGAATAGAAGGAAAGCCGCTTCACCTTGAAGGTTTCGGCGTCCACCTGCCCGATCAGGTCGAAATCGACGAAGCTGTCGTTCATCGGCGTCACCAGCGTATGGGCGCGGGCGGCCATGTGGCGGGCGAAATCATCGTCGCGGCCGGGCGTGTCGACGACCAGGAAATCCTTGCCCTCGGCCAGGGTCGCGGCCTGTTCCTCCAGCGCCCCGACGCTGTCGCCCTGGAACACGGCGAAATCCGGAGTCGGCAGGTCGATGCCGCGGCGGCGCGCGGTTTCGGCGCGATTTTCCATGTAGCGGGTGATGGTCCGCTGGCGCGGGTCGAGATCGATCATGCCGACCTTGTGACCCAGCACCGTCAGCGCGATGGCCGTATGCACGGCGGTGGTGGACTTCCCCGTTCCGCCTTTTTCATTGGCAAAGACGATATGGTGCGTGTGGGCGTTCGCCATCGGACCTTGATAACCCCGTTGATTGTCGCATTGTCGGTTGACCGTCAGGACCGGCCGTGCCTTAGCAGGATAAACCCCTGTTGATGCCCTTATCGGAGCCACTCTTCTCGTGCAAACCCTCCGTGATCTCCCTTCCCTCCGCGCTGCCGTCGCGGCGTTGAAAAGCGACGGAAAACCGCTGGCCCTGGTGCCCACCATGGGCGCCCTGCATGAAGGGCATATGGCACTTGTGGAGGAAGCGCGCCGCCATGCGGGGCATGTGGCGGTGTCGATCTTCGTCAATCCCCGCCAGTTCGGGGTGAACGAGGATCTGGACGCCTATCCCCGGCGCGAGGCCAAGGACGCGCAGATGCTGCAATCGGCTGGAGTCGACATTCTCTGGGCGCCCACGGTGGAGGTCATGTATCCTGCGGGCTATGCCACCAACATCTCGCTGTCCGGCGTGACCGAAGGGCTGGACGGCGCAGCGCGGCCCGGCCATTTCGACGGCGTCGCCACCGTCGTGACCAAATTGTTCAACCAGGTCCAGCCCCACGTCGCGCTCTTCGGCGAGAAGGATTATCAGCAGCTCGCCGTGATCCGGCAGATGGTGCGCGACCTCGACATGCCGATCGAGATCATCGGCGTGCCGACGCAGCGGGCGGAGGACGGTCTGGCCCTGTCCTCGCGCAACGCCTATCTGACCGGGGATGAGCGCAAGGATGCGCTGGCCCTGCCGCGCGCGCTGGGCGAGGCGGCCCGGCAGATGGAAAAGGGCGCGACCGTCGACGCGGCGACCGCCAAGGCGATCGCCATGCTGGCGGCGCATGGTTTCGACCCGATCGACTATGTGACGCTGTGCGACGCGGTGACGCTGGAGCCGATGACGGTGCTGGATCGACCGGCCCGCCTGCTGGGCGCGGCGAAGCTGGGCCGCACGCGCCTGATCGACAATATCGCGGTCGATCGGGGCGCCTGACCGTCAGCCCGGCACAGGCGCCGGGGATGGGGATCAGAAGGGTTTGACGATGACCGCGATGACGATGACCGCGGCGGCGATTCCCGGTATCTCGTTGAGCAGGCGCAACTGCCTTTCCGAAAGCGGACGTTGCCCGCTGGCGAGCTTTTTCGTGTAACCCGCGATCCAGCCATGATAGCCCGACAGGCCCAGCACGAAGAGCAGCTTGATGTGGAACCAGCCGAAATGCCAGGCGCCGATCTCCACCATCAGCATCAGGCCGAAGACCCAGACCAGAATGATCGACGGGTTGAGTATGATGCTCAGCAGCCGCTTTTCCCGCTCGATCCACTTCCTGTCCTCATCCGATCCCACCGGGCATTGCTGGTGATAGACGAAGAAGCGCGGCATCATGAACAGCCCCGCCATCAGGAAGATCACGAAGATGACGTGCGCGGCTTTGACCCACAAATAGGCGGCTCCCAGATAAGGCATCATCGGCTCTCCGGCTGACGCAGATGGCGGATCAGCGCCTCGACATGCGCGATCGGCGTATCGGGCAATATGCCATGCCCGAGGTTGAAGATATGCGGGCGCCCGGCAAAGGCGGCGCGGATATTGTCCACGGCCTCTTCCACCGCCCTGCCCCCGGCGATCAGCGCCAGCGGGTCGAGATTGCCCTGCACCGGCAGGCCCGGCGGCAGCGCGCGGTCGGCCCAGTGCGGATCGACGCTCTCATCGACCCCCACCGCATCGACGCCGGTGCCGGCAGCATAATCGGCCAGCTTCTCGGCCGCGCCCTTGGGAAAGCCGATCAGCGGAATGGCGGGATGGATCGCCTTCAGCTTCTCCACGATCCGCCGGTTGGGTTCGATCACCCAGCGTTCGAACTGCAGCGGCGCGAGGCTGCCCGCCCAGCTGTCGAACAGCTGGATCGCCTCCACCCCCGCCTCGATCTGGCCGCTCAGATAGACCACCGTCGCATCGATGATCGCATCGATGATCGCCGCGAAGCGTTCGGGTTGGCTGTAGGCGAGGCGGCGGGCCGCGCCCTGATCCTTGCTGCCCTGCCCCGCCACCATATAGGTCGCGATGGTCCAGGGGCTGCCTGCAAAGCCCAGGAAGGTCACATGCGGGTCCAGCGCCGCCCTGACCTGCCGGACCGTCTCATAGACCGCCTCGAAGCGGCTGAAATCGGGTTTGAGGGCATCCAGGGGGGTTTCCGCCAGGACCGGCGCCAGGCGCGGGCCTTCCCCCGCCTCGAACCAGAGATCCTGTCCCATGGCATAGGGCACGATCAATATGTCGGAAAAGAGGATGGCGCCGTCGAAGCCGAACCGGCGCAGCGGCTGGAGCGTCACCTCCGCCGCCGCCGCGCTGTCATAGACCAGTTCCAGGAACCCGCCCTTCCGCGCGCGCAATTCCCGATATTCGGGCAGGTAACGCCCGGCCTGGCGCATCAGCCACAGCGGCGGCGGCGACAGGCGCTCGCCTTTCAGGACCGACAGAAGCGGCTTAAGGCTTGGGCCGTTGGGAAGGCCGGCATCTGGTCCCGTCATATTATCTCTTATTATGATTCAAAAGGATGATGGAGTGAGTAGGGCGCTTGGCAGCGGGGTTTATGCGCTGTGCCCGGATTTGCCAACAACTTGACTCCATCGGTGCGCAGATTCCCGTCCGAGTCAGACCGCTTATCCCCCTTATCCACAGCTTGTGGATGGAAAAATTCGACTGTTGGAGGGCTGTGGAAAAGAATCCCGGAATCGGGGAGTGGGACAGGGGGCTGATTTCGTCCGCAACCTATGCCTTGATTTATCCACAGCCTCCCCACAGAGATATTCTTCCATGTCGCGCATCCATCTCCATCTCCTTTCGGACTCGACCGGCGAAACGCTGGAGAACATCGCCAAGGCGGCGATCGGCGCGTTCGAGAATGTCGAGGCGGTGCGCCATTTCTGGCCGATGGTGCGGTCGGATGTCCATCTCGACCGCATCATGGAGGAGATTGCCGCCAATCCGGGGCTGGTCCTGTTCACCCTGTCCAATCATCAATTGCGCCGGCGCCTGGAAACGCGCTGCCGGGCGCTGGGCCTGCCGCATGTCGCCGCGCTCGACAGCGTGACCGATGCGCTGTCCAACATATTGGGACAGGAAACGCGCAACCGGCCGGGCCGCAAGCATATATTGGACGAGGCCTATTTCGCCCGGATCGAGGCGATCCAGTTCACCATCGCCCATGATGACGGCGTCGGCCATGAAAATTGGGAGGAGGCCGATATCGTGCTGGCGGGCGTGTCGCGCGCGTCCAAGACGCCCACCTCCATCTATCTCGCCAATCGCGGCTACAAGACCGCCAACATCCCGCTGGTGATCCAGTCGCCGCCGCCGCGCAGCCTCTATTCGCTCAAGCATCCGATGGTGGTCGGCCTGACCGTCAGTCCGGAACGGCTGGTGCAGATTCGCCGCAACCGCCTCCTGTCGCTCAACCAGGCGCCGGAAACCAGCTATGTCGACCTCGACAGGGTGCAGGAGGAACTGGCCTTTGCCCGGCGCATGTTCGCCGACAATGGCTGGCCGGTGATCGACATGACCCGCCGCTCGATCGAGGAGGCGGCCGCCGCCATCATCAACCTGTTCAACGACCGCGTGCTGGCGGAAGGAGCGTAGAGATATGATCGTCCTGGCATCGCAGAGCGCGAGCCGCCGGGCGCTGCTGGAGGCGGCGCAGGTGCCGTTCGAGGCGCTCTCGCCCGGCGTCGACGAGGAGGCCGCGAAGGAAGCGCTGCGGGCCGACGGACTGAATGCACGGCAACTGGCCGACGCGCTGGCCGAACTGAAGGCATTGCGCGTGTCGCGGCGGGTGCCGGGCGGGCTGGTACTGGGCTGCGACCAGACTCTCAGCCTGGAAGACGGCACGATGATCGACAAGGCGGTCGACCGCGCCGATGCCGGGCACATCCTCGCCCTGCTGTCCGGCAAGGTGCATCATCTCCACAGCGCGGCGGTGATCGCGCTCAACGGCGAAGCGATCTGGCGCCATATCGAACGGGTGCGGATGACGGTGCGGCCTTTGTCGGAAGCCTTCATCGCCGCCTATCTGGATGGCGATTGGGATCAATGCCGCTGGTGCGTCGGCTGTTACCGGATCGAGGGGCCGGGGGCGCAGCTCTTCGCGAAGGTCGAAGGCAGCCAGTTCGCGATTCAGGGCCTGCCCCTGCTGCCTCTGCTTGACTTTCTGCGCGTGCGGGGCGTTCTGGCGTCATGACCGACAAGCTCCCCTATGCAGAAGTGATCGGCGATCCGATCGCGCACAGCAAATCGCCGCTGATCCACAATTTCTGGCTGGATGCGCTGGGGATCGAGGCGGAATACCGGAAGACCCATGTCACCGCCGAGGGGCTGTCCGCCTATTTCCTCGCGCGCAGGGCTGATCCCGACTGGCTGGGGTGCAACGTCACCATTCCGCACAAGATCGCGGTGATGGACTATACCGACGATCCGGGCGGCGTGCGCGAACGGATCGGGGCGATGAACACCATCGCCAGCGAAACCGGCGGCCCGCTGATCGGCACCAACACCGATGCGGGCGGTTTCCTCCAGCCCCTCCTGCGCGACAAGTGGAAGGGGCAGAGCGCGGTCCTGGTCGGCGCGGGCGGCGCGGCCCGGGCGATATTGTTCGCGCTCACCAGCCTGGGCGTGCCCGACATCAGCGTGATGGCGCGCGACGCGGGCAGGGGACAGGCGTTGCTGGACCGGGCAGGTGTGAAGGGCCGGGTGATCGGCATGGGCGATGCGCTTCCCCCGGCCGATCTGCTGGTCAACACCAGCTCGCTCGGCATGGTGGGCCAGCCGGCGCTGGATCTCGACCTGGCGCCGCTGCCCGCCGACGCGACCGTCTATGACATCGTCTATGCCCCGCTGGAGACGCAGCTGCTGAAAAACGCGCGGGGCAGGGGGCTCAAGACCCTCGACGGCCTGGAGATGCTGATCGGGCAGGCGGCGCTGGCCTTCGACATTTTCTTCGATGCCGATGCGCCGCGCGACCGGGACGAGGAATTGCGCGCCCTGCTGATGGCTGCCTGATGCCCATGAAAATCTACGGTCTCACCGGTTCCATCGGCATGGGCAAGTCGGCCGTCGCGGCGATGTTGCGGCGGGAGGGGGTGCCGCTGTTCGATGCCGATGCCGAAGTGCACCGGCTGCAGGGGCCAGGCGGTGCCCTTCTGCCCGCGATCGAGGCCCGCTTTCCCGGCACCACCGGACCGCAGGGCGTCGACCGCGCGAAGCTGGGCGCCGCGGTGTTCGGCCACCCGCAGGAATTGAAGGCGCTGGAGGCCATCGTCCATCCCGCCGTGCAGCAGAGCCGCAAGCGTTTCCTGCGCCGCAACCGGTCCCGGACATTCGTCGTCCTCGACATTCCGCTGCTGTTCGAGACGCGCGGCTACCGCAAATTGGCGGGCGTGATCGTCGTGACCGCCCCGGCCTGGAAACAGCGCAAGCGAGTCCTGGCCCGGCCCGGCATGACCGCCGCGAAATTCCGCCGCATCGTCCATCTGCAAACACCCGATGCCGAAAAGCGGCGCCGGGCGGATTATATCGTCCACACGGGCACCACCTTCGCCGAGACCCGTTCCCAGGTTCGCCGCTTGGTCGCTTGCCTTGGCGCGAAGAGAGTCCGATAAGAGGTGTCCGGCCAGAGTCGTTGAAGAGGGCGATGCGCGAGATTATTTTCGACACCGAAACGACTGGATTCGACCCCGCCTCCGGCGATCGGCTGGTCGAAATCGGGTGTATAGAACTCCTGAACCGGGTGCCGACGGGGCGTAGCTTCCATGCCTATTACAACCCGCAGCGCGCCATGCCCGCCGCGGCGGAGGCGATTCACGGCCTGTCGGACGTCTTCCTCAGGGACAAGCCGCTCTTTTCGCACGGGGTAGAGGAATTGCTGGCCTTTCTGGAGGACAGCCATCTGGTCGCGCACAATGCGCGCTTCGACTTCGGATTCCTCAATCACGAGCTGAAGCTTTGCGGCCTGCCCGAAGTGTCGATGGACCGGATGATCGACACCGTCGCCATCGCGCGGCAGCTTCATCCCGGCGCCAAGCACAGCCTCGACGCGCTCTGCACCCGCTACGGCATCGACCGCAGCCATCGCATCAAGCATGGCGCGCTGCTCGACGCCGAATTGCTGGCCCAGCTCTATATCGAACTGACCGGCGGCCGTCAGATCGGCCTTGGTCTTGCACAGGAGGAAGGAAAACAGGAAGTTGGGGTGGAACTCGCGGCCAAAGTCGCGGTTCGCCCTGTACGTCCCGCGCGCGTCTTCATGGCCAGCGCGGAGGAGCTGGAGCGGCATGCGGCGTTCGTCGCGACGCTGGATAAGCCGCTCTGGCTCGAGGAGGCCTGAAACAGCCGTCATCTGACCATGACGCAACTGCCTTCAGGCCCCATGCCAGCCGGACCGTCGTCCGCGGTCCGGGCAGAACAAGGAGAAGGCATATGGATATTCGTGTTTCCGGGCATCAGGTCGACACGGGCGACGCTCTCAAGGAGCATGTCACCACCCGGCTGGAGGCCATGGCCGAGAAATATTTTTCCCGAACCCTTTCCGCCCAGGTCACCTTCCGGCCAGCGCCGCACGGGGCCTTTCATTGCGACATCGTCTGCCATGTGATGACCGGCCTGATCCTGAAAGGTGCGGGCGAGGCGCAGGAGGCGCACCCCGCCTTCGAAGGCGCGGCCGACAAGATCGAAAAGCAGCTTCGCCGCTACATGCGCCGCCTGAAGGACCGCAGCATGCAGGCGGCAGCGGCTGAAGCCAACCGGTCCAACGGCTATGGCCTGGATGCGCTTGACGGGGCGGGCTACACCATCTTCGCTTCGATCGACGATGAGGAGGAACCGGCCGAAGCGCCGCTGATCGTGGCCGAAACCCGCGTGGACATCCCCGAAGCCAGCGTGTCCGACGCGGTGATGATGCTCGACCTGCGCAACACCAATGCGCTGCTGTTCGTCAATGCCGGCACGGCCGCCTATAACATGGTCTATCGCCGTCATGACGGGACCATCGGCTGGGTCGAACCCCGGCTGCGCTGACAGGGCTTTCCCGGCCGCCGGTTGACCTTGGTCGACAGGCGGCCTATGGGGCCGGGCTTTAAAGATCCGGGCATTGCGTCAATTTTCCGAAGCTGGGCGCGGCTCGGCTGGGATTTGGCATGGTTCATTTCAACGACATCGTTGCACCCGAAGCGCTTGCCACAGGCTTGTCCGTGAACGGCAAGAAGCAGTTGTTTCAGAAGGTTGCCGGGCTTGCCGCGCAGGCCTATGGCCTTGACGCCGATCTGGTGGCGGAGGCGCTCACCGAACGCGAAAAGCTGGGTTCGACCGGATTCGGCAGCGGCGTCGCCATTCCCCATGCCAAGATTCCCGACCTGCAGAAAATGTGCGGCGTGGTCGTGCTGGTCGATCCGGCGGTGCCGTTCGACGCGGTGGACGAAGCGCCGGTGGATGTCGTCTTTGCCCTGCTGTCGCCCGTCGACAGCGGCGCCGAGCATCTGAAGACGCTGGCGCGGGTGTCGCGCTATCTGCGCGACGAGGGGCAGGTGGCCCGTCTGCGCGGCGCCAAGTCGACCGCGGCGCTCCATGCCCTGCTGACCGGTGGCGGGGCGCGTGACGCGGCCTGACAGCGCCTCTTCGCCCAGCGGCGAGGCGGCGCATTTCCGCGCGCTGGAGAAACTCTATCTGTCGGCGCCGATCAACCGGCTGTTCCGGTCGGAACTCACCATCCCGGAAGAGGGGCGGTCGATCATCCAATTCGACGTCGACGAGACGCAGTTCCATGCCGCTGGCGCCGTGCACGGCACCGTCTATTTCAAGATGCTGGACGATGCCGCCTTCTACGCCGCGAACAGCCTGGTCAGCGACCGGTTCCTGCTCACCACCAGCTTCAACCTGCTGTTCACCCGTCCGATCGGGCCTGGCCGGATCCGGGCCGAGGGACGCTGGATCAGCGGCAAGCGGCGCGTCTATGTCGCCGAGGCCAGCCTGATCGACAGCGAAGGCGAGGAGGTGGGACGCGGCACCGGCACCTTCATGCGATCGCAATTCCCGCTATCCTCGCTGCCGGGCTATGCCGGCTGACCGGCTGACCAGCGCCATGCTGGTCGGCGTTCTGGTGCGGCGCAGCGCGGCCGCGGGCGGTTTTGCCACAGTGCTGGTGAGGGGCGACGACATCAGCGGCGTGATTCTCATTCAAGCGCTTGAAAGAGGGCGGGAAATGTGCCTTCTGGAACGCGTTTCCGACTGGGCGGGCGGCTACAGCCTGGTCCGCTGCGGTCCCGACCCGGAAAAGGGCGCGGAGTCCATGGCCCAATATATAGAGCGTCGGCGCCGGTCGGACCCCGATCTGTGGGTCGTGGAGCTTGATATCGCGGATGCGGAACGGTTCGCCGCTGAAACGATCTGTTAATCGTTGACTCATTTTCCACGCGCGGGCACAGGCCTCCGACGCTTTCAACGCGCAGGTTGCCGGTTTCGTCCATGGGGGGCGGATGCGGTAAACACGCAGACGGGGGGCGGCCGGACGTCGGTGTTTTTGGGGTTTTTTTGACGTCCTCGGCCAAGAACCGCACGATTTTGAGCCGTAATGAGTTTTCGTCTGAAGGCTGCGATCATCGCAGCATTTGCCCTGTCCGCCACCGCGGCGGTCACTGCGGCCGACATGTCGAGCGCTTCGCCAGCCGCTCCGTCGGTCCTGTCCCTTCCGGGGACCACCGAGCTGAATGCAGCTCCGGCCGGCGTGAAGCCCGCCGTCACTTTCGCCGCGCCGCGCGAAGTCGTGCAGCCGCTGGCTCCCCTTTCCGGCAGCGAGGATGTGAAGGCGGATAATCTCGCCGCCCTCGTGGATGCGCAGAGCGTGCCCGAAGATGTGTCCGGCGACATGAAGTGCCTGGCCGGCGCCGTCTATTTCGAATCCAAGGGCGAAAGCCTGGAAGGCCAGCTCGCCGTTGCCCGCGTCATCATCAACCGCGCCAGGTCCGGCCGCTTCGCCAGCAGCCTGTGCGGCGTCGTCTACCAGCCGGGCCAGTTCAGCTTCGTGCGCGGCGGCGGCATGCCCTCGATCCGCACCGGCAGCGAAAGCTGGCGCGAAGCCGTCGCCATCGCCCAGATCGCGGTGGACGACAGTTGGGACAGCAAGGCGGAAGGCGCCCTGTATTTCCATGCCCGCCGAGTCTCGCCGGGCTGGGGCAAGCATCAGCTCGCCGCGATCGACAATCACGTCTTTTATCGCTGAGCCTTCGTCGCGCGCGAGCGCGAGAGGCCGGGGATCGGGATCGAAAGAGCCGGATGGAGGGACAGCTTCCAATCGGCTCTTTCTTTTTGTTCCCGACTTGTTCTAAATCGGCGCATGACGTCCGATCTTTCCGATAGCTGTTCGCCGCTGACTGACGGCACCGCGCTGGCCGTGGCGCGGGGTACGCTCCGCCTGTTCTTCCGCCATGACATGAGCGGCATATTGGAAGTGCCGCTGCCCAACGGCCGCCGCGCCGACATCATGGCGCTGGACGGGGCGGGGCGGATCACCATCGTCGAGATCAAGTGCAGCCGCGCGGACCTGCTGGGCGACATGAAATGGCCGGATTATTTCGATTATTGCGACCGCTATTTCTGGGCGGTGCCGTCAGGCTTCGACCTGTCGCTGTTCGACAGCGAGGCGCTGTGGCCGGGACGGACGGGTTTGATCGTGGCGGATCAATATGACGCCGAACTGGTCCGCCCCGCACCGATGGAGCCGTTGGCGGCGGCGCGGCGAAAGGCGGAAACGCTGCGCTTCGCCCGGCGCGCGGCGCGGCGGCTGACGGCACTTGCCGATCCGGACCATGCCGCGGAGCTGGGATGGTAGAGCATCCTGCGCAAGAGTGGGAACCGGTTTTGCGCTTGAAAGGATGCGAAGACAGAAAACCGGAGATGGGCTCCCACCGTCGAAATTCTCGTCACCCCGGACCCGATTCGGGGGTATGGATTTCGAATGGCAGCCAATCGCCAGCGCATTTTCGCTGTCCTACAGGGCAGCGTCTGCGCTAGACGGATGACGGCTCCTTGAAACAGGAAATCGGGGCATAGACCGCACTTTCCGGTGCTGTCATCGTGTCACTTGTGTCACCCGGTTTCCGTCCGTCGGATCAGAATGTCGGTCCCTGCACCGGTCCCTTGGGCGCGGCCTGGGTCTTTGCCGCGTTCAGGGCCTCGACCAGTCCGGGCGTGCGCGAATCCCGCTGCGCATAGTCCCGCGCCGACATGCCCGCGATGCTGTCGCGCTTGTCGGCATTGGCGCCCTGCGCCACCAGCAGGCGGACCAGCCCCACATCCCGCAACTGCACCGCGCGGATCAGCGGCGTTTCACCGCTGCCATTGGGCTTATCGACCTGCGCATTATAGGTGAGCAGGCTGCGCACGCCTTCCTCGAACCGCGCCTGCACGGCATCCATCAACGGCGTGTTGCCGTTATTGTCGGTCAGGTTCGGATTGGCGCCCTTGGCCAGCAGGAAGGTCAGCCATGTATTGTCGCGCCGCTGCACGACCAGATGCAGCGCGGTGTCGCCCGTGGTGATATCGCGGCTGTTGATGACGGTCGATCCCGGTTTCTGGATCATGTCGGTCACTTTCTGGCCGTCGGCATCCTTCACCGCCTTCAGAAAGTTGTAATTGTCCGAAAACTGCGCCTGCGCCGCGACCGGCAGCAGTGCCAGCGCCAAAGCGGCCAAAGCCGGAAAACGTCTCGTCATAGTCGTCGAAAGCCCCGTTGGGATTTGCAAATCGGGCCATAGCAGGGCATGGCTGGCCGCGCCATGAACAAAGCGCTGATTTCGCTCGCCCTGCCGTTCGCCGCCTTGCTGGCTGCCTGCAATATGGGCGCGGGCGGCAATGCATCAAGCGGCGAGGAGAATGTGCCGGGCGATCTGCACGGCGCGCGGATCGGCGCGCCCTTCGCCCTGACGGATCAGGATGGCAGGAAAGTCCGCTGGGACGATTTCAAGGGCAAGTACCGGCTTGTCTATTTCGGCTATACTTTCTGCCCCGATGTCTGCCCGCTCGACCTGCAGCGCATCATGCAGGGCTTTGCCCGGTTCGAGAGGGAGAAGCCCGCGCTCGCCGCCAGGGTCCAGCCGATCTTCGTCAGCGTCGATCCGGAACGGGACACGCCCGCCGTCCTCAAAAGCTACGTCGCGGCCTTCCATCCCCGCCTGATCGGCCTCACCGGCACGCCTGACGAGATCGCCAAGGTGGCCAAGGATTTCGTCGTGCTCTACAACAAGGAAAAGGCACAGGGGGCGAGCGGCTATCTGGTCAGCCACAGCCGGACGCCCTATCTTTTCGGGACGGATGGCGCGCCGGTCGCGCTGGTGCCGGTGGACGATCCGGGAACGCCGGGCGAGGATGAGGGCGATCCGCAAAAGGTCACCGCATTTCTCGAAAAATGGGTGAAGTGACGGTTGGATTTCTGGGAAAAACCCCTCGACAAGCTGGACCGCGCCGAATGGGAAGCCCTGTGCGACGGGTGCGGCAAATGCTGCCTGCACAAGGCCGAGGATGAGGATACGGGGCATATCTACCCCACCAATGTCGCCTGCCGCCTGCTCGACCGGCACAGCGGGCAGTGCACCAATTACAAAGAACGCCGCCGCTTCGTGCCCGATTGCGTGCGCCTGACGCCGCACAAGGTGAAGACGATCAGCTGGCTGCCGCGCACCTGCGCCTACCGGTTGCGCGGCGAGGGCCGGCCGCTGCCGCCATGGCATTATCTGATCTGCGGGGACCGGGAAGCCGTGCACCGCGCGCAGCAATCCGTGCGGGGATGGACGGTGGCCGAGGCCGATGCCGGGGACTGGGAGAATCATCTTGTGGACCGGGAACTCTAGGATCGGCCTGCGCTGAATGACGGCCGATCCCGACACAGTCCTTGTCGTCGATGGCATCGCGGTTCCGGTGCGGGTCCGCCGTTCGGCGCGGGCCAAGGCCTATCGCCTGTCGCTCGACCATGCGCGCGGCGAGTTGCGCCTCTCGCTGCCGGTCCGCGCCAATTTGAAGCGCGCCCTGGGATGGGCGCAGGAGCATGAGGGCTGGGTGCGGTCCCAGATGGCGGCGCGGCCGGGGCTGGTGAAGCTGGCTGACGGCGCTGTTTTTCCATTGGAAGGACGGGAGGTCCGCATCTGCTGGGTCGAGGGTGCATCGCGAACGATCCGTATCGAGGGCGACCGGCTACTGCTGGGCGGCGCGGCGGAGTCGGTGGGCGCGCGGGTGCTGCGCTGGCTGAAGAGCCGTGCCAGAGCGGTGCTGGAAACCGAAAGCCATGCCATGGCGCGAGACAATGGCCTGATCGTGGCCTCGGTCGGGATCGGCGATCCGCGCAGCCGTTGGGCGAGCTGCGCCTCCAGCGGGGCGATCCGCTATAGCTGGCGGCTGATCCTCTGCCCGCCCGATGTGCGGCGCGCCACCGTCGCGCATGAACTGGCCCATCTGCTGCACATGGATCACAGCCCGGCCTTCCATGAGGCCCATCAGAGGATATTGGGCGTGGATCCCCGGCCCGCCCGCGTCTGGCTGCGAGTCCATGGTTCGGCCCTGCATCGTTTCGTGGGATAAGGCATGGCCCGCAGGAAACGCTATCTGACGGCAACCATGGCGGACGGCTATGTGAAGACCATTGGGCCGACCGCGGATCCCTTTACCCATTATTGGCGGATCGTCGCCGAGCTGGAAAATGGCAGGACCGAGGTCTTTTGGGGCCACGCCCGCTCGCTGGCCGAAGCCAAGAAGAAGAGGACCGCCGCGCAGGACGGCGCCAGGATGCGCGGCTGGAAAGGCTATGCGTTCGAGATCGTGGAGCTGGTCGAAACGCCAGTCTAACGTCTGTGGGGCCAGGCGCCCGATGCATCCGCCGGGCAATCATGCGCGGCATCACGTGGATGGGGCAGGCCGCAATTGCGGCAAGTGCTGTAGTCGCCGGGCTTCAGACCATGGCCCACCGCGACCCGTTCGTCGAACACATAGCAGTCGCCCTGCCAACGGCTCTCCGCCTCAGGCATTTCCTCCAGATAGCGCAATATGCCGCCGCGAAGATGGTAGACCTCATCGAAGCCGCGTTCGCGGACCAGCGCGGTCGACTTCTCGCAACGGATGCCGCCGGTGCAGAACATGGCGATGCGCGGTCGCCGCCCCTGTTCGCGCAGTCCTGCGGCAAAGCCGTCGAACCAGGCGGGAAATTCGCGAAAGGACCGCGTTCCCGGATCGATCGCACCTTCGAAGCTGCCCACCGACACCTCATAGGCGTTGCGCGTGTCGATGATGACCGTGTCGGGATCGGCGATCAGTTCGTTCCATTGGGCAGGATCCAGATAGGTGCCGGCCTGGTTGGCGGGATCGAGGTCGCCCGCGCCCAGGGTCACGATCTCCCGCTTCACCTTCACCTTCATCCGGGCAAAGGGGGCGCCGGACGCGCCGGCATATTTGACGTCGAGATCGGCGCAACCCGGCAGGGCGCGGATATGCGCGACCAGCGCCGCGATCGCAGCCCCGCTGCCGGCCACCGTGCCGTTGATCCCTTCCCCCGCCACGATCAGCGTGCCGCACGTCAGAAGCTCTGCGCAAATGACCCGCAGATCGGCCGCAATCGCCTGCGGATCGGAAAAGTTGGTGAAGCGGTAGAGCGCGGCGATGGTGAAGGGTGAGTCCATGCCGCGCCCATAAAGCATCGGCTGCCCTCTTGAAAGCCGGGGGGCAAGGGCGCATAGCCGGGCCATGGTTCCCCTTTCGTTCGCAGGTCACCAGTTTCTGGCATTGCCCGAGGCAGCCTTGTTCTGGCCCACGCATGGCGCCTTGCTGGTGGCGGACCTGCATTTCGAAAAAGCGAGCTGGTTTGCCCGTTTCGGACAATTTTTGCCGCCGCATGACAGCCAGGCGACGCTCGACATGATCGAAATGCTGGTCGAACGCACGGGTGCGCGGGCGGTCTGGTCGCTGGGGGACAGTTTTCACGACGCCGACGGCGCCGCGCGGCTCGATGCCCGGACGCGCGACAGGCTTTCTGCGCTGACCGCCCGGCTCGATTGGGTCTGGATCACCGGCAATCACGATGTCGCCATGGCCGAGACGCCGGGCGGGCGGCGCTGCGCGGAATGGCAGGTCGAGGGCATCCGGTTGCGGCACGAAGCCGACCCTGCAGACGAGCAGCCGGAAATATCGGGTCATTTCCATCCCAAGCTGCGCCTCTCCCTGCGCGGACGGCACGTATCCCGCCGCTGCTTCGTCGGCTCCCGAAATAAGCTCATTCTGCCTGCCCTGGGCGCGCTGACCGGGGGTCTGGATGCGGGGCATGGCGAGATTCGGCGCGTCATGGGCCCGGATGCCATGGCGCTGGTCCCCGTCGCCGACCGGCTGCTGCGCTTCCCGCTCGGTTCATAATGACCCTAGGGAAACCTTAATTTAAGCTGTTGCTGCTAGGCAACAACAGATGGATATTCAGGCACGAACTGCAGTAAAAAGCGCAGAAAATCAGTGATATCTTGCCTTTACCCGCTGTGTCGGGATAGTTTCACAAGACAAATCGACGTGACGGAAAGTCATGCGGGGTGAAGAGAGAGGGAGCATCATCATGCATAAAAAGAGCCTTTGGCTGATTTCTGCCGGTGCGATCGCAGTGGGCAGCAGCATTCCTGCCGCATGGGCGCAGGACAGCAATGCAGCGACCGATCCGGAGAGCGTCAACATCATTGTCACGGCGACGCGGCGCGCCAGTCCCTTGTCGGACGTGCCGATCGCGGTATCCGCCGTAACCGCGCAGGCGATGCAGAATAGCGGTGCCACGGATATCCGTTCGCTGAACCAGTTGGCTCCGTCGCTGCTTCTGTCCTCCACCGGCACCGAAGCCAATGCGTCGGCACGTATTCGCGGCATCGGCACGGTCGGCGACAATCCTGGGCTGGAAAGCTCGGTCGCGGTGTTCATCGACGGCGTCTACCGTTCGCGCACCGGTGCGGGTCTCAACGAACTGGGCGAGATCGAACGGGTCGAGGTGTTGCGCGGACCGCAGGGCACGCTGTTCGGCCGCAACGCTTCGGCGGGCCTGATCAACATCATCAGCAAGGCGCCCGAATTCAAGCTGGCCGGCAAGGCTGAGGTGACCTACGGCAATTATGATTATTGGCGGCTTGCGGGCCGGATCACCGGACCGGTTACGGACAGCCTTGCACTCAGCCTGGACGGCGTCTGGTCGAAGCGTAATGGTTTCTACGATCTGGTGGACGCCAGCGGCGCCAAGGTGGGCGACACCAATGACCGCAACCGCTATTTCCTGCGCGGACAGGCCTTGTTCGAGCCGAACGATGCGCTCTCCATCCGCCTGATCGGCGATTATACCCATCGCGACGAAAGCTGCTGCGGCGCGGCCTATATCGAAACGCGCGAGCGCCGTCCGCTGTCGGGCGGCGGCTACAGCACAGCGCCGTTCAACCGCATAGCCGCGATCCTGGCCGGGCAGGGCAGCATTTTCGCTGCCGATCCCTTTGATCGCGATCTGCACATCACGGCGGGCCGGGATTATGTCAGCAAGCTGCGGGATTGGGGCGTTTCGGGCGAGATCAACTATGACCTGGGCGGCGCCAAGCTGACCAGCATCACTGCCTATCGCGATTATAAGAGCCAGGACTATGGCGACTATGACTATAGCGGGGCGGACCTGCTCTATCGCGATCCCAACACCTATCGCCAGTTCAAGACCTTCACCCAGGAGCTGCGGGCGCAGGGGTCGGCCTTCAACGATGTCCTCGACTGGCTGGTGGGCGGCTATTATGCGAATGAAAAGCTGACGCTGGAGGACAATATCCGTTTCGGCGCGGATTATGGCCGCTTTGCTGCCTGCCGCCTGATGGCGGGGACAGGCGTCAACAGCAATCTGACCGCCGGACAGCTGGCGGCGTGCGGCAATGGAACGGCGACACAGGCTCTGATTGCCGGGACGCAGGCGCAGCTCAATGGCGGCCTCATCCTCGCGGGGGTTCCGGCCTTGCAGGCGGGCGCCATTTCGACCGGTCTGGGCAATGGCCTGCGCGCGCTGGCGGCTATCCCTTCGGGCACCGGGGACGTTGCCTCGCTCTACCATCAGAAGAGCGAGAATTGGGCGCTGTTCACCCACAATATCATCCATATCACCAAGCGGCTCGATCTGACCCTGGGCTTGCGCTACACCCATGAAAGCAAGCGTTTCTCGGCCGATTTCAACAATAATAACGCGACCTGCGCGGCCTTGCAGGCATCGAGCCTGCCGGCCATTGCGACGAATGCGCGGTTGGGCAGTGCAGCGGCACTGGCGGGCGGCATCCTGACGCTGGGTTGCCTGGGGAATGGTTCGACCGGTCTCAACGCGCTCAACCTCAATGACAAGATCAGCGACGGGGAATTTTCCGGCACCGCCGTCCTGTCGTGGAAACCGGTCGAAGAACTGCTGGTCTATGGCAGCTATTCGAAGGGCTATAAGGCGGGCGGCTACAATCTCGATCGCTTCCAGCTCGGTTCGACCGGCGTGAACCCGGTTCCGGCCGTGTTCGCGCCCCGCACCAATGCGGATGTGACCAGCCTGCGCTTTGCCGCCGAGAAGGTCGATGCCTTTGAAATAGGGCTGAAATACAGCCAGCCCAAATGGAGCGCGAACATCGCCGCCTTCCGGCAGGAGTTCAAGAATTTCCAGCTCAATACCTTCAACGGCACCAGCTTCGTTGTTCAGAATATCAACGGCTGCGACGGAGCGCTGACAACCGGCACGATCGCGGCCGGCGGCGGGCGCTGCGCCAGCAGCGATGTCGGTCCAGGCCTCATCAGCCAGGGCGTGGAACTGGAACTGTCCGCGACGCCGGTGCGCAATGTCCGGTTCGCTGGCGGGTTGACCTATGCCCGGGCGAAGTTCGCCAACCGGCTGGTCGGCAGCAGCAATGGCGCGGTACCGCTCGACCCGGCCCTGTTCCTGCTGCCCGGATCGGTCAACTCGCAGGCGCCCGAAGTGGTGACGACGGTCAGCGCGTCCTGGACGCCGAATCTGGGGACTGGCGGGCTGTCGGCGCTATTCTATATCGACGGCCGCATGAGCAGCGATTTCAACACCGGGTCCGACCTGTTCCCGGAAAAGCGGCAGGATGGCTATGCGGTGTTCAATGCCCGCATCGGCATCCGCGGACCGCAGCAGCGCTGGGCGGTCGAATTCTGGGGCCAGAATATCTTCAACCAGGATTATACCCAGGTCGCCTTCAGCAGCCCGCTGCAATCGAGCAGCCCGGCGACGTCGACCGTCGGGCAATTCCCCGGCGCGCCGATGGCGAACCAGCTGATCTCGGCCTATCTGGCCGAACCGCGCACCTACGGCATCACCCTGCGCGGGAGTTTCTGATCATGCCCCTCCCGCTCGCCGGCAGGGGGCGGGCGGGAGACGGGCGTGCGCCGAACAGGGCGGTCCCGACGCGAATGTCGGTCGCGCCCAGCATGATCGCCGTTTCATAATCGCCCGACATCCCCATGGAGAGGCGCGCAAGGCCTTCCTCGCGCGCCATTTTCGCCAGCAGCGCGAAAAAGGGCGCCGGTTCGATATCGGCCGGGGGCACGCACATCAGGCCCAGCAGGGGAATGTCCGCGGCCCGCGCGGCCTTGATGAGTGCCGGGACTTCGGCAATGGCGCAGCCCCCTTTCTGTTCCTCCGCGCCGATATTGACCTGGATATGGCAGGGAATACGCCGGTCCGCCGCATCCATGGCCTTGGCCAGGGCATTCAGCAGGGAAGGGCGGTCGAGCGAATGGATGGTGTCGAACAGCGCCACCGCGTCGGCCGCCTTGTTCGATTGAAGCTGGCCGACCAGATGCAGCGTGAGATCGGGATATTCCTCGCGCAGGGCGGGCCATTTGGCCTGGGCTTCCTGCACGCGATTTTCGCCGAAGACCCTTTGCCCGGCCCCGATCAGCGGGCGGATGGCGTCGGCCCCTTGGGTCTTGGACACGGCGATCAGGTTGATATCGTCGGCTGTGCGGCCGGTCAGGCGCGCGGCGCGGCCCATGGCGTCGCGGACGGCGGCGAGGCGTTCGGCCGCTTCAAGGGTGTCGGTCGTCATGGGCGCTGCTATAGGCAGGGCCATGAAAGGCCGCCACCGCAAAAAACTGCCGGGTCTCTGGCTGATGACCGATGAGCGCGTCGGGCAAGCATCGTTGCTGGCAGCGGCCGCGCGCTTGCCGAAGGGGCGGGCGGGCATGGTCCTGCGCCATTATCGCACGCCCAAGCCGGAGCGGCGGGCGTTGTTCGACCGTCTGGCGGGGATCGCGCGGCGGCGGCGGCTGGTGCTGATGCTCGGCGGCACGGCGCGGCAGGCCGCGGCTTGGGGCGCGGACGGCTGGCATGGGCGGGATATCCGCCGGGCAGGGTATCCGCTTCTCCACAGCATGCCCGTGCATGATGCGCGGGAGATGCGGAAGGCTGGGGCGGAGGGGGCCGACCTCGTCTTCCTGTCGCCCTTGTTCGTGACCCGCTCCCATCCCGGCAGTCCCTGGCTGGGCCGGGTGCGTTTCGCCGCCCTGGCGCGGCAGGCAAGGGTGCCGGTCATGGCGCTGGGCGGGGTCCGGCGGGGGCATCGGGCGATGCTGAAAGGCCTGGGCGCATCAGGCTGGGCCGCCATCGATGCCTTGTCGGGTTGAGGATGGCGTGAGGCTGGCGGCGGGATCCGGGTGACATAGGTGACACGATAGAGGGGTGTGAATCCGCCATTTCCGGCAGGATTTCCTATTGCATCCAGACTGTTGAAAGAGCCGCGAGCGGTTTAGCGCGGGCCGGTGGCTGTAGGACAGACTTATTTCGGCAGGCGGCCCATGGCGGAGGTGGAAAGAGGAAAAGGCGCCAGACGTGCCGGTTCCCCTCCACCATAATGCACATGGTCCCGCTCCCCATCTCTCGATGGGGAGGATTTTTCATTCAGGGGAATCCGGGGGATTCCCGCAGGGTCAGAATTTGAAGACCGTGCCCAGATAGACGGCCTGGGCGTCCTGGCGGTCGTCCGTCATCGGCGTCAGGCGCCCGGCGAAGCTGTTGTTGTAGCGGATGCCGGCGGTGACGTTCAGGTTGCGGGTCAGCGAATAGGAGCTCGCCAGATCCAGCGAATAATCCTTGTCGGCGCTGGGATTGCGGACGGTGGCCGCCGGTTCGCGGCGGCTTTCGATCAGCACCTTGGTGCTGAAGCGATCCTTGCCGTCCTTATCCTTGTCCAGCGAGAAATTCCGCGCGCCCGCCATTTCGACCGGAACCGGATCCAGTTCCTTCCGGCCCACGGCTTCGGGCAGGGCGAACTTGCGCCAGTTATGGGCGCTGTTCAGGCTGAAGGCGACCGGCGCGATGCTGATCGGATCGAGCCCGCGCTTCGCGTTCGCGCCATCGTTGAGATCGGCCGCGCGGACCATCACGGTGACGGAACGCTGCCCGCTCATCGAACCGCTGGTCGGGGTGAAGCGGAAACTCTGACGACTGGCCGAAGCCGCGATCTTCGCATAGGCTGCCGCCAGACGCGGATCCTTGGTCGTGGGGGTGAAGGAGGAGATGCTGCCCAGTGCGCCAAGCGAAACAGGTATCTCATGCCGCAGGCGCACGAGATCGGTCGCCGCGCCGAAAGCGGGAGACAGCATGAAGCCGGCCGCGGCAATTGCCGAGCCCGCCAATGCGATATGTCCCCTTTTCAGGCCCATGATACGAATCTCTTCCCCACCGACAAAGTTTTCTGCGTGTCTTTCTACACGCAAGAGTCTGATATGGGTAGAGCGCTACCATTTTTTTGTCCGGGCTGTTGCACGGAACACACAGGATTCTTGCCGATCCCGCGACGGGCCGTTGCGACGGGCCGTGGGGCGCCCGATGCCCCCCTCCCGCGCCCGACCCCACTCTTGCGCCCAACCCCTTGCCGATTGGCGCGGCTTCTCTATAGAAGCGAGGCGTTTTCCTGAATGATGGGACATGAATTGATGGTCCGCCGCCTTTCTTCGCCTCTTACCGCCGGTCTGCTGCTGGCTGCCCTATTGCCGCTCGCCGCCTGTGGGGGCGGGTCGAAGGAACGGCCGAAGGCCGACCTGGCCGCCTCCAAGGTGACGACGATCGGCGTCAACGCCTATCTGTGGCGCGCGAGCCTCGACACCCTGTCCTTCATGCCGATGGTGCAGACGGATTCGAACGGCGGCGTGATCGTCACCGACTGGTACGCCAATCCGAACAGCCCGAACGAGCGGATGAAGCTGACCGTGTCGATCCTCGACCAGGATCTGCGCGCCGATGCGCTGCGCGTCGCCGCCAGCCGCCAGGTCAGCCAGAACGGCCAGTGGGTCGACGCCCCGGTGCAGGCGGCGACCGTGCAGAAGCTGGAAGAGATCATCCTGACCAAGGCCCGCGACCTGCGCCGCATGGCGATTGCAGGCTAAAGCCCTTTTCCGTCGATTGTTGTAGAATCAGGGGGCTGGGCTTCATGAAAAGCTCGGCCCGAACGCATTTTTGAGGACTCATCCAATGCAAAGGCGCTTCAACCCGCTGGAGGCCGACGCCCGCTGGCAGGCCGTCTGGGACGAGAAGCAGACGTTCAAGGCGTCGGACAGCAGCGACCGCCCGCGTTCCTATGTGCTGGAGATGTTCCCCTATCCGTCCGGGCGCATCCATATCGGCCATGTGCGCAACTATTCGATGGGCGACGTGCTGGCGCGCTTCCGCCGCATGACCGGGCATGAGGTGCTGCATCCGATGGGCTGGGACGCCTTCGGCATGCCCGCCGAAAATGCGGCGATGGAAAAGAAGGTGCACCCCGGAAGCTGGACGCGCGAGAATATCGCGACCATGCGGGCGCAGCTCAAGAAGCTGGGCTTCGCGCTCGACTGGAGCCGCGAGCTCGCCACCTGCGAGCCGGACTATTACGGCCATGAGCAGGCGCTGTTCCTCGACATGATGGAAGCGGGCCTGGTCTATCGCAAGGAATCGGCGGTCAACTGGGACCCGGTCGACATGACCGTGCTGGCGAACGAGCAGGTGATCGACGGCAAGGGCTGGCGATCCGGCGCGCCGGTCGAGAAGCGCAAGCTGTCCCAATGGTTCCTGAAGATCACGCAGTTCGCCGACGATCTGCTGGCGGGCCTGAAGACGCTGGACCAGTGGCCCGAAAAGGTGCGGCTGATGCAGGAAAACTGGATCGGCAAGTCGGTCGGCCTACAATTCCGCTTCAAGCTGGACCAGGTGGTGGACGGCATCGGCGAGGTGGAGGTCTTCTCCACCCGGCCCGACACCATCTTCGGCGCGAGCTTCGCGGCGATCGCGGCGGACCATCCGCTGGCCCTCGCGCTGGAGGCGAAGGACCCGGCGCTGGCCGCCTTTGCCGAGGAATGCCGCCACACCGGCACCGCCGCCGCCGAGGTCGAGACGCAGGAGAAGAAGGGCTACGACACCGGCCTGTCGGTGATCCACCCCTTCACCGGGCGCAAGCTTCCCCTGTTCGTCGCCAATTTCGTGCTGATGGACTATGGCACCGGCGCCGTCATGGCGGTTCCCGGCCATGACCAGCGCGACCTCGACTTCGCGCGCAAATATATGCTGCCCGTCGAGCGCGTGGTCGCCGCCGAGGGCGACGAGGACAAGGGCATTGGCGAGGAGGCCTATGTCGGGCCGGGCCGGCTGGTGAACTCTGATTTCCTCAACGGCATGAGCGTCGAGGAAGCCAAGGCCGAGATCGTCCGCCGCGCCGAGGAAGGGGGCTGGGGCACCGGCACCACCGTGTTCCGCCTGCGCGACTGGGGCGTTTCGCGCCAGCGTTACTGGGGCACGCCGATCCCGGTCATCCATTGCGAGGATTGCGGCCCGGTGGGCGTGCCCAAGGACCAGTTGCCCGTGGTGCTGCCGGAGGATGTCAGCTTCGACATTCCGGGCAATCCGCTCGATCGCCATCCGACCTGGAAACATGTCGATTGCCCCAAATGCGGGCGTCCGGCGCGGCGCGAGACGGACACGCTGGATACCTTCGCCGATTCGAGCTGGTATTTCATCCGTTTCGCCAGCCAGCCCAGGGATAAGCCCTTCGACCGCGAGACGGTGGAGAAATGGCTGCCCGTCGGCCAATATATCGGCGGCGTGGAACATGCGATCCTGCACCTGCTCTACGCCCGTTTCTGGACCCGCGCGCTCCGGCATATGGGGCAGATCGGCTTTGCCGAACCGTTCACCGGCCTGTTCACGCAGGGCATGGTGACGCACGAGACCTACAAGTCGCCCGAAGGCGCCTGGCTCGCCCCGCAGGATGTGGAGCGGCAGGGCGACAAGGTGGTGATGCTCGAAGGCGGCGCGCCGGTGACGGTCGGCCGCGTCGAGAAAATGTCCAAGTCCAAGAAGAATGTCGTCGATCCCGACGACATCATCGCCCAATATGGCGCGGACGCGGTGCGCTGGTTCATGCTGTCCGACAGCCCGCCGGAGCGCGACCTGCTCTGGACGGAAGCCGGCATCGAAGGATCGTGGCGCTTCGTCAATCGCCTCTGGAGGCTGTTCGGGGAGGCCGACAAGGCCGCCGAGGGGCAGGACAAGGCCCTCGACCGCAAGCTGCACCAGACCATCGACGGCGTGGCGAAGGATATCGAGGCGCTGTCCTTCAACAAGGCGGTGGCGAAAATCTACGAACTGACCAACGCGGTCGAAAAGGCCAGGCCCTCGGCCAGCCGCAGCGCGGCGATCCGCGCGCTGGCGCTGCTGGTCGCGCCGATGACCCCGCATCTGGCCGAGGAGGCCTGGGCGGACATGGGCGAGGCTGGCCTGGTGGCGGAAGCCGCCTGGCCCGCGGTCGATCCGGCGCTGCTGGTCGAGGATGAGGTCACCATCGCCTGTCAGGTCATGGGCAAGCTGCGCGACACCATCACCGTGCCGAAGGGCACACCCAGGGACGAGCTGGAACGCCTCGCCCTCGCCGCGCCCAATGTGGCGCGGACGCTGGACGGCGCCAGCCCCAAGAAGATCATCGTGGTGCCGGATCGCCTGGTGAACCTGGTCATCTGATCGGGAAGGGTGGGACGGGCGAGCGGAGGAAGCGTTCGCCCTTCCATTTTCGTTCGTTTGCCGCATTCCGCGAGCCGTCCACTGTTCCAGCCGGCTTCAGAATGCTCTAAGGGCTTATCCATGAAGCGCATATTGCCCCTGCTTGGCCTTACCCTCCTGCTTTCCGCCTGCGGCCTGCGCCCCGTCTATAGCGGGGGCAGCCATGGCGCGGTCGCGCAGGCGCTCGGCCATGTCGAGGTGCAGCCGATCGAGGGCAAGGGCGGCTGGCTGGTGCGCAATGCGCTGAACGACCGGCTCTCGGCGATGAGCGGCACCGGGCCGGGCTACAAGCTGGTGGTGAAGCTGGATGACAATATCAGCGGCTTCGGTCTGCGGTCCGACGCTGCCGTCACGCGCGAGCGGCGGGCCCTGCGCGCCCGCTACCAGCTGATCGACGGCGCCACGGGCGCGCAGATATTCGACGACACCGCCGGGTCGGACGTCGGCATCGACGTCGTTTCCAGCGAATATGCGACCATCGCGGCGGAAGACACGGCGCTCGAACGCCTGTCGCAGACCATCGCCGACCAGATCGTCGCCCGGCTCGCGCGCTTTGCCCAAAGGGAGCAGAGCCGGGACTCGTCGCGTTGAAGGCCAATCGCGGCCAGATCGAAAAGGCGCTCGACGCGCCGCCTGCCGACTGCCGCTTCTTCCTGCTCTACGGTCCCGATGAGGCGGGCAGCGCCACGCTGGTCAAGCGGCTGGAACGCGCCATGGGGCCGGAGGCGGAGCGGATCGACCTCGACATCTCGACGCTGCGCGACGATCCGGCCCGGCTGGCCGACGAGGCGGCGTCCTTCTCCATGTTCGGGGACAAGCGCTGGATCCGCGTCAACGGCATGGGCGAGGAATCGCTCCCCGCGCTGACCGCGCTGCTGGAGGCGGAAGCGGCGGGCAATCCCGTCATCGCCACGGCGGGCGCGCTCAAGGCGACGTCGAAGCTGCTGAAGCTGGTCCTCGACCACAAGCAGACCATGGCCTTCGCCTCATACCAGCCCGACGCGCGGGAGGCCGAACAGATCGCCGTCGCCATCGCGCGGGAAGGGGGCCTGCGCCTCTCGTCCGACCTGGGCCGCCGCATCGCGGACCTCACCAACGGCGATCGCACGCTGATGGCGGGGGAGGTGGAGAAGCTGATCCTCTATCTCGATGCCGCGCCCGACCGCCCGCGCGAGGCGACCGGCGAAGCGCTGGATGCCCTGTCCGCCGACAATCCCGACAGCGACGCAGCGCCCCTGGTGAACGCGGTGCTGGGCGGCGACCTCAAAGGCATGAATCGGGAATTGGGGCGTCTGGCCGAAGCCGGGACGGCGATGGCGGCGGTGCTTCGTCCGCTGCTGACCCGCGCCATGCTGCTTGCCAATATCCGCGCCGATTTCGATGAGAGCGGCAGGCTGGAGGGCGCGGTCGAGGCAGCGGGCAAGGCGGTGTTCTGGAAGGAAAAGGGCGTCGTCACCCGCCAGGTGCGCCTGTGGGACGCGACCGGCATCGCCCGCGTGATCCAGCGTCTGGCCCAGGCCGAGCGTGCCAGCCGGTCGGGCAGGGGGCTGGGCGACCTGATGGTCCGCCATGAATTGCTCGCCATTGCCCGGCAGGCGGCGCGGGAGCGGTAAGCGCTTGATCGGACGCAGCGCCATCGCCATATTGCCGCGCATGGACAAGCTGGATCTGACCGACGCGGAATGGCGTGAGCGCCTTTCCCCCGAACAATATCATATCCTGCGCGAAGCGGGCACGGAGCGGGCCTTTACCGGCAAATATAACAGCAACAAGGCCGATGGCCTCTATTATTGCGCGGGCTGCGGCGCCGAGCTGTTCGACGCCGAGGAAAAATATGACAGCGGTTCGGGCTGGCCCAGCTTCACCGCGCCCGTCGATATCGACGCGGTCGACGAAATCCGCGACAACAGCCATGGCATGATCCGCACCGAAGTGCGCTGCGCCAAGTGCGACGGCCATCTGGGCCATGTCTTCCCGGACGGGCCGGGGATCAACGGCCTGCGCTATTGCATGAACAGCGCATCGCTGGATTTCAAGCCGCGCGACGACGGCGAATGATCGTTCATCGCCGGTAAAGCGTCGCTTCTCTTCACAGCCATGAACTTCATGTGCGGCCTGCACGGCTTTTCCACTGGCCGCCTTTCTGTTTAGCGCATATCCGGGCGAACCATGGCACGATCGAGCGAACCGCGAGGCAAGGTGAAGAAATGGCTGGTACGGGGGCTGAAGATCGGCCTCGTCGGCTTTTTGAGCGCGGCGATCGCGGTCGTGGTGGCGGTGGTGATCGCCTATCAGTCGCTGCCCGATTATGAATCGCTGAAATCCTCGCCCAATGGGCAGATGATCCGCGTCCATGCGGCGGACGGCAGCGTCATCGTCTCGCTGGGGCCGAGTTTCGGCCGCTGGCTCAGTTTCGACCAGATCCCGACCGTGATGGTCGACGCCATGGTCTCGACCGAGGACAAGCGCTATTATCTGCATCCCGGCGTCGATCCCATCGGCATGGCGCGCGCCGCCTGGGTGGCGATGGAACGGCGCGGCAGCGGACGCCGCTGGCAGGGCGCCTCCACCATCACCCAGCAGGTGACGCGCAACATCTTCCTCAACAACAGCTACAGCTGGGGCCGCAAGGTCCGGGAAATGGTTCTGGCGCTGGCGCTGGAGCGCAAATTCTCCAAGCGGCAGATCCTCGAACTCTATCTGAACAAGGTCTATTTCGGCGGCGGCGCCTATGGCATCGATGCCGCGAGCCGCAAATTCTTCGGCCATCCCGCGACCAGCCTGGACCTGCCCGAAGCGGCGATCATCGCGGGGCTGGTCAAGGCGCCCTCCAGCTATTCCCCCACCGCCGATGCCGAAGCCGCCATCGGCCGCGCGGGCGTGGTGCTGGAACTGATGGAGGAAAATGGCAAGATCAGCCCGTCGGAGCGCGCCGACGCGCATCTCCAGGATGTGAAGATGGCGCCCGAACCGCCGCAGAACAGCGTCCGCTACTTCACCGATTGGGCGCTGCCGCAGCTCGACACGCTGATCGACGAACCCAATGAGCCGCTGGAGGTCTATACCACCATCGACCTCGGCATGCAGAAGGCGGCGACGGCGGCGGTGCAGGCCAATGTCTCGAACGGGATGCAGGGCGCGCTGGTGTCGCTCGACCGGGACGGCGCGGTACGGGCGATGGTCGGCGGTCTCGATTATGTGACCTCCAATTACAACCGCGCCACCACGGCGACGCGCCAGCCCGGTTCGGCGTGGAAGATCTTCGTCTACATGGCGGCGCTGGAGGCGGGCTATACCCCCGACACCGGGGTCACCGACGGCCCGGTCGACATCAACGGATGGAAGCCGCGCAACAGCAATGGCCGCTATTCGGGCGACATCGATATCCGCACCGCCTTCGCCTATTCGGTCAACACCGTGGCGGCGAAGCTGGGCGTGGAGGTCGGTTTCCCGACCATCGCGGACATGGCGCGCCGCTTCGGCATCACCACGCCGATCAACACCCATCCCTCGATGGTGCTGGGGACGTCGGATGTCCGCCTGATCGACATGACCCGCGCCTTCGCCTCCGTCGCGCGCAAGGGGGTCGCGGTCACGCCCTATGGCATTACCAAGGTCACCACCGCCGACGGGCGCGTCCTCTACGAGCATCAGGACGACACCAGCCGCGTGCTGGTCGCCCCCTGGGTGGCGGCGGGCATGACCGACCTCATGCAGACGGCGGTCAGCACCGGCACCGGCAAGGCGGCGCAGATCGGCCGCCCGGTCGCGGGCAAGACCGGCACCACCAACAGCGGCAAGGATGGCTGGTTCCTGGGCTTTTCCAGCGGCATCACCACCGGCGTCTGGGTCGGGCGCGACGATGCCCGGCCGGTGCCCGCCCTCTATGGCGGCCGCGCCCCCGCGCGCGCCTTTGCCGATTATATGAAGGTGGCGGTCGCCAATCGCCCGGTGGAACAGTTCGAGACCCAGGTGACTTTGCCCGAATGGCAATTGGAACCGGACGAGGAAGCCTATTATGGCCAGCCCGACAATGGCATGATGGTCGACGAGAACGGCCTGCCGATCGAGCGTAGCCAGCAGCGGACAGGCGAGGAGGATCAGCCGTCCGGCGACAGCCCGGACGCCGCGCCCAATCCGGCCGATCGCCCGCAACCGCCGCGCCTGGACCAGCAATGGATCGACAATGTGCTGGGCCGCAACCGGCAGCAGCAGCAGCAACAACAACAGCCGCACTAGGATGTGTGGGGATTCAGTGCCGGGTGAGGCGAGCCGAAGCCCAGCGCAGCTAAAATGGCGGATTTCGAGAACCGGCACGGAGCGACCGGCAGGTCGTGAGCGCTGGAAGCGCAGAAAGCCGTCATTTGCAGCCCGCCTTGGGCTCAATCCCCACAGATCCTGGGGTCCTGACCCTGGGGTGTCCCTACCCTAGCCTGCGGCGCGCCGCGTCGCGGCAAAGCGGGTCCGGTCCAGCAGGCCGGTATCGGGCAGCAGGAAGTCGACCTTCCCCCGCCCGAAATCGATCGCGACCCGATCGAACGCCTTGAGCGCGTCGATGCCGAGCAGCAGCGCCGGCTTGTCCTGCAGCTCCAGTTCGGCAAAGGGCCGCGCATCGGCGAACATGACCGGTATGTCCTTCAGCGTCACCCGGCCCATGCGCACCCGGTCTATCAGGCCCAATTGTCCGGCGAGCGTCTCGCCGGTCACGCTGGTCAGCGACACCATGTTGAGCGCGGGCGCCTTCTTCCGGCGCAAGAGCCTGTCCATCAGCGCCATATTGCCGACGCTGATCGCCGTGCCGGTGTCCAGGATGATGCTGACCTTCGTCCCGTTCACGTCGGAATCGAGCAGGATGAGCTGACCCTTGCGCCGCCGCGCTTCGACGATGATGACATTGGGGTCGCGCCAGCCCTGCCTGCTGTCGCTGATCTCCATCCGGCCGGTGCGGAAATTGAGCAGCAGCCGCTTGGCGTGCAGCCCGTCCAGTCCCAGCAGGCCGGGCGCGCCGATATTCTCGCCCTCCAGCACCGGGGCCTCGATATCGTCGACCACCGTCCGGCCGAAGCCCAGGCGCGGCACGGCGACCGTCTCCACCTCCGCCCGGCCGGTCATGCTGATCACCGTGACCCGGTCCCGCGGCGGCAATGCCAGCCGCTCGGCCAGTTCGCGCGACACGACCGTGCGCTGCGATCCGGTGTCCACCACGAAGTTCCACGGCCCCTTGCCGTCGATCTGGATGGGAATGGTGATGCGCGCGTCGGCGGTGGGCACGGTGCGGACGACCGCGGGCGGATCGGCGGGGTCGAGGGCGGGACGGTCCTGCGCGGCGAGCGGAGGGCTGGCGATCGCCAGCGCGATGCCCAGGGCGGCACGCCGGACGGCGCAGGGTCGGGCCATCTCCTCATCCTCCATATTTTATACCCGTATAGCATGGGCGCCGGACCTCCGCCCATCCCATTTCATTCGCGGCAGGGCGCAGGGCGGCAATTTTCTGTCGCTTTCCTGCATGCAGCCGCCTTGACTTGGACGGGGTGGGATCGCTAAACGCCAGACATTCTATCCCGCCCGTCCGGAGCGGGTCTTTCCCGAGTCTCTGCCGGGCCTGATCTTCCCCCCTCCCCCCTTCCTCATTTTCTCAACCCATCGGACTTCACGCGAATGCACCTCAAGGATCTCAAGAAAAAAGCGCCTGCCGAACTCGTGACCATGGCGGAGGAGCTGGGCGTCGAAGGCGCATCGACCCTGCGCAAGCAGGACCTGATGTTCGCGATCCTCAAGGTCGAGGCCGACAATGGCGAGCAGATCATGGGCGAGGGCACGATCGAGGTGCTGCCCGACGGCTTCGGCTTCCTGCGCTCGCCGGAAGCGAACTTTCTCGCCGGTCCGGACGACATCTATGTCTCGCCCAACCAGGTCCGCAAATTCGGCCTGCGCACCGGCGACACGGTGGAAGGCGAAATCCGCGCGCCCAAGGATGGCGAGCGCTATTTCGCGCTCACCAAGCTCATCTCGGTCAATTTCGACGATCCGGAAGTCGTCCGTCACCGGGTCAATTTCGACAATCTGACGCCGCTCTATCCGACCCAGAAGCTGACGCTCGACACGCTCGACCCGACGATCAAGGACAAGTCGGCCCGCGTCATCGACATCGTCTCGCCGCAGGGCAAGGGCCAGCGCGCGCTGATCGTCGCGCCGCCGCGCACCGGCAAGACCGTCCTGCTCCAGAACATCGCCAAGGCGATCACCGACAACCATCCCGAAGTCTTCCTGATCGTCCTGCTGATCGACGAGCGTCCGGAAGAAGTCACCGACATGCAGCGCAGCGTGAAGGGCGAGGTCGTCTCCTCGACCTTCGACGAACCGGCGCAGCGCCACGTCCAGGTCGCCGAAATGGTGATCGAAAAGGCCAAACGCCTCGTGGAACACAAGAAGGATGTGGTGATCCTGCTCGACTCGATCACCCGTCTGGGCCGCGCCTACAACACGGTGGTGCCGTCCTCGGGCAAGGTGCTGACCGGCGGTGTGGATGCGAACGCGCTCCAGCGTCCCAAGCGCTTCTTCGGCGCCGCGCGCAATATCGAGGAGGGCGGTTCGCTCTCGATCATCGCGACCGCGCTGATCGACACCGGCAGCCGCATGGACGAAGTCATCTTCGAAGAGTTCAAGGGCACCGGCAACTCGGAAATCGTGCTGGACCGCAAGGTGGCGGACAAGCGCATCTTCCCGGCGCTGGACGTCGGCAAGTCGGGCACGCGCAAGGAAGAGCTGCTGGTCGACAAGGCCAAGCTGTCCAAGATGTGGGTGCTGCGCCGCATCCTGATGCAGATGGGCACGGTCGATGCCATGGAATTCCTGCTCGACAAGATGAAGGATTCCAAGACCAACGAGGATTTCTTCGATTCGATGAACCAGTAAGCGGCTGCATGGGTTGTGCTTCTGCCGGAAGCCCGATCCATGTCATCGCGCCGCCGCGATTTTCGGGCCGTCGGACTCCGGTCTGGCGGCCCTTCATTTTGGCCCATATTTTCAGGGGATAGCAGGCCGTCATGATCGACCTACTCGCAACCGCCGCTGCCGCGGCCCAGGGGGCCGGCTCACCAGCCGATATCTGGGCGCATATCGTCAATGATTTCAGCAATATCGGCTCGCCTGCCGCGCTGGCTGCATTCGGCCAGGTGCTGATGATCGACGTTCTGCTGGCGGGCGACAATGCGATCGTCGTCGGTGCGCTGGCGGCGGGCCTTCCGGCCGAGCAGCGCAGGAAGGTGATCCTGATCGGCATCATCGCGGCGCTGGTGCTGCGCATCGCCTTTGCGCTGGTCGTGACGCAGCTCATGCAGATCGTCGGCCTGATCCTGGCGGGCGGGCTGCTGCTGCTCTGGGTCGCGTTCAAGATGTGGCGCGAACTGCATCCGGAGAGGGGCGGGGACACGCCCGAAACAAGCGATGACGATATTTCCGGCCTGCGTCCGGCCAAGAGCTTTGCGGGCGCCGCCTGGGCCGTCGCCGTCGCGGACGTGTCCATGAGCCTTGACAATGTGCTGGCGGTGGCGGGCGCGGCGCGGGATCATCCCGGCATCCTCATCATCGGCCTGATCCTGTCGGTGGCGCTGATGGGCATCGCCGCCAACATCATCGCCAAATATATAGAGCGCTTCCGCTGGATCGCCTATATCGGCCTTGCCGTGATCGTCTATGTCGCGTTCAAGATGATCTATGACGGCATCGTCGACCATCAGGTGGGCATTTTGACCCTGTTCGTCTGATCCCGCGGCCCGGCGGAGGTCCGGCGGAGGGATCAGCCGTCCGCCGGTTCGTGGCGCTCAGTCGCCGGGGCTGGGGGCAATCCCCGCTCCCTGCCGAAAATATTCCATTAAAACAGGTCTTTATCCTCAGGGGATGAGGACGGTACTGCCGATCGTCTGGCGTGCCTCCAGCGCCCGATGCGCATCCGCCGCGTCCGCCAGGGCGAAGCGCTGGCCGATGACGGTCTTCACCACCCCGCGCGCCATGCGATCGAACAGCCTCTGGGCGGTATGATCCAGCTCCTGCTGGGTGACGATATAGTCGAACAGGGTCGGGCGGGTGACGTAAAGCGATCCGCCCCGGCTGAGGTCCAGCAGGCTGACCGGCGGCACTGCCCCCGACGCATTGCCGTAACTGACCATCAGTTCCCGCCGCTTGAGGCTGGCGAGGGAGGCGGACCAGCTATCCTTGCCGACGCCGTCATAGACGACGTCCACGCCCTTGCCGCCGGTCAATTCACGCACCCTCGCCGCCAGAGTGTCGAACGGACCGTGCAGGCTATGGTCCGCCTCCACCCGCGCGGCCTTTTCCGCCGATCCGCTGTGCGCGATCACGGTCACGCCCTTGTCGCGGAGCCACGGCACCAGCACCGACCCGACGCCGCCCGCCGCTGCATGGACCAGAGCGGCCTGTCCCGCTTCCAAGGCGATGGTATCTTCGGCCAGATAACAGGCGGTCATGCCCTTCAGCATCATCGCGGCGGCATCTTCGGTGCTGATGCCGTCGGGGATTTTGACCGCCCGGTCGGCCGGCACGATGCGGTGGGTGGCGTAGCTGCCCATGCCGCTGACGCAGCCCACCCGGTCGCCTACCGCAAAGCCGGTCACGCCCGGCCCCACGGCCGCGACATGGCCCGCGCCCTCGGACCCCAGCGGGGTCGGCAAGGGCAGGGGATAGAGGCCGGTGCGATAATAGGTGTCGATGAAGTTCAGGCCGACGGCGTCCTGCGCGATCAACAGCTCGCCTTCGCCGGGCGCTCCCGGATCGAAATCCTCCCGCTCGATCACTTCCGGCCCGCCATGGGACCGGACCACCATCCGCCAAGCCTGAACCATCATCCGTCCTTCCCGTCAGAGATTCGCCGCGAAGAAATCGGCGGTCCGCTGGTCGGCCAGTTGTGCGGCCTCCTCATTGCGGCGATTGCCCATTTCGGCGGCAAAGCCATGGTCCAGCCCCTCATAGTCATACAGGGTGACATGGCGGTTATCCTTCAGCCCTTCATGCATTTTCTGCTGGACGTCGGCCGGGACGAAGCCGTCGGCGGTGGGGACATGCAGCAGCACCGGCTTGCCGATCGCATGCTGTTCGCCCAGCAGGCCGTCGATTCCCACGCCATAATAGCCGACAAAGGCATCGCCATCGGTCCGGCAGGCCGCCATGAAGGCCAGCCGCCCGCCCAGGCAGTAGCCGACCAGGCCGACCTTGCCGCCGTCAGCCAGTTCGGCGCGAGCCGCCTTGATCGTCGCCTCGATATCGCGGATGCCCAGATCCTGATCGAACTCCTGCATATGTCCGATCGCGGCCTGGAATTCCTCCGGCACGTCGGGGTCCAGCTCGACATGCGGCTTTTCGCGCCAGAACAGGTCGGGCGAGAGCGCCAGATAGCCGGCCTTCGCCCAGCTGTCGCATTTCCGGCGGATGCCCTCGTTCACGCCGAAAATTTCCTGGATCACGACGATCGCCGCCCTGGGCGTCCCCTCCGGCCGGGCAACATAGACATCGAATTGGGCATCACCCTCCAGCGTGGATATGGATGTAAATGTCGCCATGGAAAAATCCTTTCCTCTTTCTCGGTCTCGAAAATCCGACAGCATATTGGCCACTGTGCTGGCCAGCGCAACGCCGCAGGAGTCAAAAAATTTGCGTTTATCATCCTTGTTGCGGCATGAGGGGTGGGCATGTGCTCGCACCCACAAAAGGTAGTCTGATATGAAGGTAAGCGTCGATGTCGACTGCACCCCTGCGGAGGCCCGGGCTTTCCTCGGCCTGCCCGATGTCACACCGATTCATGACAAATATGTGAAGACGGTGCTGGACAGTTTCGACGGGATCGCCAATGTCGAGCAGATGGAAACCCTGTTCAAGAGCTTCTCGCCGCTGGGCGATGCGGGGATGCGCCTGTTCCAGCAGATGATGAACATCGGCCTGGCCGGAATGCCGGGCAAGAATGGCGACAAGAATTAGGACTGCGATTTCCCCGCACAGCCTGCCGTGACCGACACCATCTTCGCTTTGTCCAGCGGCGCCCCGCCCGCCGGGATCGCGGTCATCCGGATCAGCGGGCCAAGGGCAGGTGCCGCGCTGGAGGCCCTGGCCGGACGGATTCCCGCAGCGCGGCGGGCGGGATTGGCCCTGCTCACCGATCCGCGCGACGGGGCGCCCCTGGACCGGGCGTTGGTCCTCTGGCTGCCGGGTCCGGGAACCGTCACCGGCGAGGATCTTGCCGAGTTACATTGCCATGGCGGGCGGGCCGTCGTGACGGCGGTCGAGGACGCCTTGGGCAGCTTGCCGGGGCTGCGCCGCGCCGAACCGGGGGAGTTCACCCGCCGCGCCTTCGTCAACGGCCGGATGGACCTGAACGCCGTGGAGGGGCTGTCGGACCTGCTCGCCGCCGAAACGCAGCAACAACGGCGCGCCGCGCTGATGATGGCGGAGGGCCATTTTTCCCGCCGGGTCGAGGCCTGGCGCGAAGCGCTGCTCCGCCTGTCCGCTATGACCGAGGCGGCGCTGGATTTCTCGGATGAGGATGACGTCCCCGACGCCGGGATAGAGGCGCGGATCAGCAGCGAGATTCTCACGCTGGCGCGGGACGTCGCCACCATATTGACGGCGCCCTCGGCCGAGAGACTTCGCGACGGCATCAGGGTGGTCTTGGCCGGGCCGCCCAATGCGGGCAAGTCGACGCTGCTCAATCATCTGGTCGGACGCGAGGCCGCCATCGTCTCCGACATTGCCGGGACCACGCGGGACCGGATCGAGGTGCCGGCGGCCATCGGCGGCGTCGCCTTTCTTTTCACGGACACGGCGGGTCTGCGTGACGAAGTGGGCGACGCGATCGAGGCGATCGGCATGGACCGGGCGCGCATGGCGCTCGATGCCGCCGATATCATCCTGTGGCTTGGCGATCCGGCGGACCTGCCCCGTGAAGACGCAATCCTCGTGGCGGCACAGGCCGACCTGCGCGATCGGGACGACCGGCCGGGCCTGCGTCTTTCGGCCCGGACGGGACAGGGGATGGAACGGCTGGTCGCGACATTGCTGGAGCGTGCGGCTCGCCTGCTGCCGGGGGAGGGTGATTATGCCCTCCACCGTCGCCAGCGTGACGGCGCGGCTTTGCTGGAACAGCATCTACGGGCGGCGGCTGGAAGGGATGACCTGCTGATAGCGGCGGAGGAATTGCGCCAGGCCCGCAACACCATCGACGCCCTGACCGGACAGGCCAGCACGGAGGATATGCTGGACCATCTGTTTGCAGGCTTCTGTATCGGCAAATGATCTGATGTTCCACGTGGAACAGTCTTGAAACAGTTTTGACCCGGCCGGCCCGAATCTGATAAGGGGCCTCCCATGCAGACAAGCTATGATGTGATCGTGGTCGGCGGCGGCCATGCGGGCTGCGAGGCAGCCTCTGCGGCGGCGCGCAAGGGCGCGTCGGTCGCGCTGTTGACCTTTGAAAGGGCTACAGTCGGGGCGATGTCCTGCAATCCGGCGATCGGCGGGCTGGGGAAGGGCCATCTCGTTCGCGAGGTCGACGCGATGGACGGGCTGATCGCCCGCGCCGCCGATGCCGCCGCCATTCATTATCGCATGCTCAACAGCAGCAAGGGCGCGGCGGTCCAGGGGCCGCGCATACAGGCGGACCGGAAGCTCTATCGCGCGGAAATTCACCGCTTGCTCGATAGCCAGACCGGACTGGAGATTGTCGAGGGCGAGGCGGTCGAACTGCTGTTGGCGCGGGGCGAAGTATCCGGACTGCGTCTGGCCGACGGCCGCCATATCCTTGCTCGGGCCGTTGTGCTGGCGACCGGCACCTTTCTGGGCGGCAAGCTGTTCCGGGGCGAGGAGACCAGCATCGGCGGCCGCACCGGCGAGCGCGCCGCGACCGAGCTGGGCGTTCAACTGCGCGCGCTCGACCTGCCGATCGGCAGGCTCAAGACGGGAACGCCGCCGCGTATCGACGGGCGGACCATCGATTGGGCGCAGTTGGAGGAGCAGCCGTCGGACGGCGCAGGCTGGACCATGTCGGCCTTGTCGCCCGTGCGCCTGTTGCCGCAACTGAGCTGCGCGATCACCCGCACCAACGACCGGACCCATGCCATCATCCGTGAAGGTCTGGGACGATCGCCTCTGTTCAGCGGCGCGATCGAGGGGCGCGGCCCGCGCTATTGCCCGTCCATCGAGGACAAGGTGATCCGTTTTGGCGACCGCGACGGGCATCAGATTTTCCTGGAGCCGGAAGGGCTGGACAATCATCTGGTCTATCCCAATGGCATCAGCACCTCTTTGCCCGCCGATGTCCAGCTGGCGATGATCCGCTCCATGGCGGGGCTGGAGAAGGCCGAGATCGTGGTGCCGGGCTATGCCGTCGAATATGATCATATCGATCCGCGCGCGCTGGACTCGTCGCTGGAAACGCGCGCCATTCCCGGCCTGTTCTGCGCCGGGCAGATCAACGGTACGACCGGCTATGAGGAGGCCGCTGCACAGGGGCTGGTCGCGGGCGCCAATGCCGCCGCGCGGGCGAGGGGGGCGGCAGCTCTGATCCTGGACCGGGCAAGCAGCTATATCGGTGTGATGATCGACGATCTGGTCCTTCAGGGCGTCACCGAACCCTATCGCATGTTGACGGCGCGGGCGGAATATCGCTTGCGGCTTCGCGCCGACAATGCTGGTACGCGGCTTGGTCCGGTGGCGCAGGAGCATGGCCTGTTGGGTTCGGATCGGGCGGCTCATTATGAAGCGCGGCAGGCGGAGCGGGAGAGGGTGGAAGTCGAGCTTGCCCGTCTCATGTCCGCGACCGAAATGGCGCGCGCGGGTGCGGCGGTTCGTCAGGACGGCGCCCGCCGATCCCTGTTCGATTGGGCGCGCTTTCCAGAAGTCGACCGGGCTTTGCTGCTCGACCTGGCGCCGTCGCTCCAGACGGTCGCGGAAGATTTGTGCGCCGAGATTCTGGAGGACGCACATTATGCCCCTTATCTTGAACGGCAGGACGCGGAGATCGCCGAATTGCGCCGCAATGAGCGGGTCGTCATTCCCGCCGATTTCGACTTTGCCAACATCGGTGGCCTATCCACGGAAATGATCGAGCGGCTTGATCGGGCGCGTCCCGACACGCTGGCGGCGGCCGGTCGCATTCGCGGCATCACGCCCGCCGCGCTGGCGGCCCTTCTCGTGCATATCCGGCGGCGCGCGGCGTGACGGAAGAAGAAGCGCGGGCCTGGCTCGATCGGCAGTTCGATGTTTCACGTGGAACATGGGAGCGGCTCGAAGCCTATGTCGCCATCCTGCTGGAGGAGATGGAACAGCAGAATTTGATAGCGGAATCGACGCGCCCCCACGTCTGGGCGCGCCATATCGTGGATTCTGCCCAGCTTCTGCCGCTCGCCGCCTCGGCAGGGGACGGGGCATGGATCGACCTGGGATCGGGCGCCGGTCTGCCGGGCATCGTCGTGGCCATATTGTCGGACCGGCCGGTGCAGATGGTCGAATCCCGCCGCAAGCGGATCGATTTTCTCAACAGCGTGCTATCCCGTATCGGCCTGACCCATGCGAGTGTCTTTGGCGGCCGCGTCGAAACCGTCCCTGCGGCACGGGCGGCGATCATCAGCGCCCGCGCCTATGCGCCTTTGCCCCGCTTGCTCGAATCCGCGATCCATCTGTCCACAGAAAAGACCATTTGGGTGCTGCCAAAAGGACGAAATGCGCAGAATGAACTGGAGGCGGCGACTCGATCATGGCAAGGTGTGTTCCACGTGGAACGCAGCGTGACGGATGCCGATAGCGCGATCATCGTTGCAAGCGCCGTCAGATCCGCCAGGAGGAAAGCCCGAGGATGATCCAAATCGCCATTGCCAACCAGAAGGGTGGCGTCGGAAAGACCACGACCGCGATCAATCTGGCCACCGGCCTGGCTGCGACGGGCCTGCGCGTGCTGCTGGTCGACCTCGACCCGCAGGGCAATGCCTCGACCGGCCTGGGCGTCAACCAGTCGGAACGCAGCCAGTCCAGCTATGATCTGCTGGTCGGCAATTGCGCGCTGGAAGATGCGATCATCACGACCCGCGTGCCCAAGCTGGACATCGTGCCCGCGACGCAGGACCTGTCGGGCGCGGAAATCGAACTGATCGAATATGAGGAACGGACTCACAGGCTGGAGCGCGTGCTGGCGGAGGCGCAGCCGGGCCGCTGGGACATTTGCCTGATCGACTGCCCTCCCTCGCTGGGCCTGTTGACGATCAATGCGCTGGTCGCCGCCCAATCGCTGTTGGTGCCGCTGCAATGCGAATTTTTTGCGCTGGAGGGTCTGTCGCAACTGCTCCAGACGGTCGAGCGCATCCGGGGCCGTTTCAATCCCGGCCTGTCGATCATGGGCGTGGCGCTGACCATGTATGACCGCCGCAACCGCCTGACCGACCAGGTGGCGGATGATGTGCGCGCCTGTCTGGGCGACCTGGTTTTTTCCACCGTCATCCCCCGCAATGTTCGCCTGTCCGAAGCGCCTAGCCATGGTGTTCCGGCGCTGATCTATGATTTTCGCTGTCCGGGGTCGGAAGCCTATATGCGTCTGGCGCGCGAACTGATTGCGCGCCTGCCCCGTCAGGAGGTTGCCGCTTGAGTGAAGAGAATCTGACGAAGCCGGCCCGGCGTCCGCAGGGTCTGGGCCGGGGCCTGTCCGCCTTGCTGGGCGATGTCGCGCGCGAAGAGCCGGTGGCGGCCAATGCCGCCCCGCCGCCCTCGACAAAGGCGATCCAGAGCATCGAGGTGGCGCTGATCCAGCCTCACCCCGAACAGCCGCGCCGCCATTTCGACGATGGCGCGCTCCAGGAATTGGCCGATAGCATCGCCAAGCGCGGCGTGATCCAGCCGATCATCGTCCGCCCCCATGGCGGCGGTTTCCAGATCGTTGCGGGCGAACGGCGCTGGCGCGCCGCGCAACGGGCGCAGCTCCACCGCATCCCCGCCATCGTCCGCGACTTTGACGAGGCGGAAACGCTTGAAATCGCGCTGATCGAGAATATCCAGCGCGAGGATCTGAACCCGATCGAAGAGGCGGAAGCCTATCGCAAGCTGATCGCGGAATTTCATCACAGCCAGGAAGCGCTCGGCCGCCTCGTCGGCAAATCGCGCAGTCATGTCGCGAATCTGATGCGCCTGCTCGAATTGCCTGCACCGGTGCAGCAGCAGGTGATCGAGCAGAGGTTGAGCATGGGCCATGCCCGCGCCCTGATCGGCGCGCCCGATTGCGAAAGCCTTGCGCGGACGGTCGAAACGAAGGGCCTTTCGGTGCGCGACACCGAGCAACTGGTGCGCCGGGCCAAAAAGGGCGACGACGCGCAGCCTCGGCGACGCGAAGCCGCACCCAAGGACAATGACGCGGATATCGCCGCGCTGGAGCAGCATCTGGCCGATATATTGGGCGTGAAGGTGGATATCAGTTACGGCAATGGCGGTGGCGGCATCCTGTCGCTGCATTATTCGACGCTCGACCAGCTCGACATGCTTTGCCAGCGCCTGTCTGGCGAACGCATCTGACCGTCCGGGTGGTGCGCATTTCCGCGCGCCACCACTGGCCTTTTACCCGCCAGATCCTTAGGTTGCGGGAATGGCCGACATGCAATCCTCCCCCGCCGCCCTTCCCGCCGTCATTCGCCGCGAAGATTATCGTGCGCCCGACTGGCTGGTCCCCGACCTCGCTCTGGATTTCGATCTGGATGCGGCCGCGACCCGGGTAAGCGCGACACTGTCGGTCAGCCGCAATGGCGAGCATGACCGCCCGATCCGGCTGGACGGCGACGGCCTGATCCCGCTGGAGATCAAGGTCGACGGCCAGCCCCTGTCCCAGGATCAATGGTCGCTGGAGGCCGGTGCGCTTCTGATCCCGCTGTCCGGGACGGAGCATGTCATCGAAACGCTGGTGGAGATTGCGCCGCAGGGGAACAGCAAGCTGATGGGCCTTTACGCCAGCGGCGGGCTGCTCTGCACCCAATGCGAGGCGGAGGGTTTTCGGCGCATCACCTTCTTCCCCGACCGGCCCGATGTGCTCTCGCGCTATGACGTGCGGATGAGCGCGGACAAGGCGCTGTACCCGGTGCTGCTGGCCAATGGCGACCCGGTGGAGCAGGGCGACCTTCCCAACGGCCGCCATTGGGCGCGCTGGAGCGACCCCTTCCCCAAGCCCTGCTATCTCTTCGCCCTGGTGGCGGGGAACCTCGCCTGCAATGCCGACCGCTTCGTCACAATGAGCGACCGTGAAGTGCAGCTTGGCATCTGGGTCAAGGAAGCCGATCTGCCCCGCACCGCCCATGCCATGCAGGCGCTGAAGAACAGCATGGCCTGGGATGAGCGGGTCTATGGCCGCGAATATGATCTGGACGTGTTCAACATCGTCGCCGTTGCCGATTTCAACTTTGGCGCGATGGAGAATAAGGGCCTTAACATCTTCAATTCACGCTATATTCTGGCCGATCCCGAAACCGCGACCGACATCGACTATGATGGCGTCGAGGGCGTGGTGGCGCATGAATATTTCCACAACTGGTCGGGCAACCGGGTCACCTGCCGCGACTGGTTCCAGTTGAGCCTCAAGGAAGGCTTCACCGTCTTTCGCGATCAGAATTTCTCCGCCGACATGGGCAGCCACGCGGTCAAGCGGATCGAGGATGTCCGCATCCTGCGCGCGGCCCAGTTCCAGGAGGATTCCGGCCCGCTCGCGCATCCGGTGCGGCCCGAATCCTATATGGAAATCAGCAACTTCTATACCGCCACCATCTATAACAAGGGCGCGGAGCTCATCCGCATGATGGCGCTGATGCTGGGGCCGGAGCGGTTCCGGGCGGGCACCGATCTCTATTTCGAGCGCCATGACGGGCAGGCCGCCACCTGCGAGGATTTCGTCCGCGCGATGGAGGAGGGGGGCGGGATCGACCTTGGCCAGTTCCGCCGCTGGTATGAGCAGGCGGGCACGCCCCATGTCCGCGCGCTGCTGACCCATGATCCTGAAACCGGAATCGCCGAATTGCGGCTGGAGCAGACGGTTCCGCCGACGCCGGGCCAGCCGGAAAAGCGGCCCATGGCGATCCCGCTGCGCATGGCCCTGTTCGACAGGGAGACGGGCCAGAGCCGCGGCGATGAACTGCTGATGCTGACGCAGGCGCAGCAGAGCTTCACCTTCGCCGACTGGCCGACCGCGCCGGTGCTGTCGATCAATCGTGGCTTTTCCGCCCCGGTGATCGTCGGAACCAATCGCAGCCAGGCCGATCTCGCTTTCCTGTCGGCGCATGATGACGATCCTTTCGCCCGCTATGAGGCGATGCAGCAGTTGATGGTCAATGTGCTGGTCGGCCGCATCGCCGGGCAGCCGGTGGACGAGGATGCGGTGGTCGCGGCGATCCGCAACACCGCCACCGATCCGCTGCTCGACCCGGCCTTCGTCGCGGAAGCGATCCGCTTGCCGAGCGAGGCCTATCTGGGGGACCAGATGGCGGTGGTCGATCCCGATGCGATCCACGCCGCCCGCGATGCCTTGCAGAAACGGATCGGCGCCGAACTGGAGCCGCTGTGGCGCGATATCCATGCCCGGACCAGGGCCAACGCCTTCGCGCTCTCCTCCACGGCAAAGGGCGCGCGCAAGCTGCGCAACACCGCGCTGCTCTATCTCGCGGCGTCAGGCGCCTCGGACGGTCCGGCCGTCGCCTTCGGCCAGTTCAGCGAAGCCGACAATATGACCGAGCGGCAGGCGGCGCTGGCGACGCTCGCCAATGGCACCAGCGCGGAGCGGGAAGCTGCGCTCGACATCTTCTACAACCGTTATCGCGACGATGCGCTGACGCTGGACAAATGGTTCCAGACCCAGGCCTTCGCCTTCCATCCCGATACGGTCGATCTGGTCGAGGAACTGGGGAAGCATAGGGATTTCACCATGGCCAATCCCAACCGGGTACGATCGCTCTACGGGGCCTTTGCCGGCAACCAGTGGGCGTTCCATCACAAGTCGGGCAAGGGCTATCGGCTGGTCGCGGACTGCATCATCGCGCTCGACAAGCTCAATCCTCAGACCGCAGCCCGTCTAGTCCCGCCGCTCGGCCGCTGGAAGCGCTTCGACGGGGAACGGGCGGCCCTGATGCGGGCGGAACTGCAACGGATATTGGCGGAGCCGGGCCTGTCCAAGGATGTCACCGAACAGGCGGGCAAGAGCCTGGAGTGACCCCGGCCCCGATCCGCCCACTCAGGAAGAGGGCGCGAACCGGCTTCTAACGCCCCTGCGCCGCCAGCCAAGCCGCCACATCGGCGGCCACCTTGTTGGCGGCGGCGTTGAGCGGCGCGCCGACGCTCAGCGCGTCGATCTTGCCGGTCACGGGCGCGCTGGCGGTGAAGCGCTGTTTGGCAATGGCCACGCCGCCCGGTCCCGCCAGCATCGCATCATAGGTCACGACCGCCTGATGGCCCGTCGCGTCCAGGCCGAAATCGACCAGCTCGCCCATCAGCCGCTGCCCCGCATCGGCCGAATATTGGCCGGGATCGAGCACGATCCGGTTGCTGGTCGCGGCGATGGTCTCCGCCAGCAGCTTCTGGAACAGGTGACGCGGCGTGTCGGCCCATTGCACCTTGGTCACATAGGCGACCGAGGTAGGCGACGTGCGAACCGGAACGCGTACCGTGTCCAGCATCTTGGGCGCTTCGGGATCGGCGATGGTGATCGTCGTGCCCGGACTGGCGCTGCGCAGCGTGCCGGGCTGGACCTTCTGCGCGGCATCCAACGACAGCAGCCGTTCCGGCGGCTTGCCCCCGAAGGAGACGCAGCCCGACAGAGCGAGGGCGCAGACAAGGGCGAGGCCCGGTTTCTTGTGGAACATCATCGCAGCCTCTCTCATGGCTTGTAATCGGGCAATTTGGGCGATCCGACGATCGACCCGGCGCCCTGCTGATCGAGCTTTTCGGCGACGCCGCGGAAGGAACGCGACATTTCGCGCAGGTCGCGCACCAGCTGGTTCACTTCCGGCATGGTCTGGTTGCTGAAGGCGTGGACGCCGGGCTGGGCTTCGGCAATGGTCTTGTCCAGCGTATCGATGCTGTGCGTGGCCGATTGCACGCTCTTGCGCAGGTCGGCCATCAGCGGACGGCCCTCGTCGTTCAGCAGGCCATCGGTCGTCGCGGCCAGCTTGCCGATCTGCTCGGCGGCGATGCCGGTGCGCTGCACGGCGACGCGCGCTTCGGCCAGCGTCGCGGAGATTTCCGGGCTGCGGTCCGCCAGCGACCCGGAAATCCGCTCGACATTGGCCAGGATGCCCGCGATCGACTGCTGATTCTTGTCGTTGAGCAATTCGGTCAGCCGCTCCGTCAGGGTCGAGAGCCGTTCCAGCAGTTGCGGCGCATTGTTGAGCAGCTCGCCCAGTGCGCCGGGCTTGGTCGGGATCACCGGCACACCGTCGGGGCAGATGGCCAGCGTATTGTCCGCCGGGCAGACGATGGGCGGCGCGCCCTTGACGGCGCCGTCCAGCACGATCTCCGAAACGCCGGTAAAGCCGACGCCGGAGATCGTCGCGGTCGTGCCGCGCAATACCGGCGTTCCTTCCTTCACGGAAATGCGCACCTTCACGAAGCTGGGATCGCGCTTCCACAGCTCGATCTTCTCGACCTGGCCGGAAGGAACGCCCGAATAGTTGACGCTCGATCCCTTGGCGAGGCCGTTCACCGACTGCTTGAAGAAGATGTCATATTCCATATTGTCGCCCTGCGAGAGGCGCGAGAACCAGAAGGCGGCGACCATGATCGCGGCCAGCAGCAGCAGCGTGACCGTGCCGACCAGCACATGGTTGGAGCGGGTTTCCATATCCTATCGCCTCTTGTCCTGTTCGCGAGCGACGGCCGCCGTCGCGGCGCGCCCGCGCGGGCCGTTGAAATATTCCTGAATCCACGGATGGTCGGTCGCCAGCAGTTCGTCGATGGTGCCGACCGCCGTCACCTTCCTGTCCGCCAGCACCGCCACCCGGTCGCAGATCGAATAGAGCGTGTCGAGGTCATGGGTGATGAGGAACACGGTGAGGCCCAGCGTCTGCTGCAATTTGCGCGTCTGATCGTCGAAGGCCGCCGCGCCGATCGGGTCCAGCCCCGCCGTCGGCTCGTCCAGGAACAGCAGGTCGGGGTCGAGCGCCAGGGCCCGCGCCAGACCCGCGCGCTTCTTCATGCCGCCCGACAGTTCCGCCGGATATTTGGGGCCAGCCTCGGCCGGCAGGCCGGTCATGCGGATCTTGTAGGCGGCGATCTCGTCGCGCAGTTGCGGCCCGATATTGGGATAATATTCGCGGATCGGCACCTCGACATTCTCGGCTACCGTCAGGGTGGAGAAGAGCGCGCCCCCCTGGAACAGCACGCCCCAACGCTTGCGGATCGCCAGCGCCTCGTCATCCAGACGGCCGATCATCGATTCGCCGAAGACGTGGATCTCGCCCTCCTCCGGCGTCTGCAGGCCGATGATGGAGCGCATCAGCACCGACTTGCCGGTGCCCGAGCCGCCGACCACGCCCAGAATCTCGCCCTTGCGCACGTCGAGGTCCAGCCCCTCATGCACCACCTGGTCGCCGAAGCTGTTTTTCAGATTGCGCACCGAAATGGCGATGTCGTCCTTTTCGACCGCCTGTTCGACCCGGGCTTCCTCTGCGCTGATCTCCTCTTCGGGCGCCATCAGTTCCAGCCCACCCAGGTGAAGAACACCGCGAAGAAGGCGTCCAGCACGATCACCAGGAAGATCGCCTGCACGACGGCCGATGTGGTGCGAAGGCCCACTTCCTCGGCATTGGCCTTGACCTGCATGCCCTGGAAACAGCCCGCCAGCGCGATGATGACGCCGAACACCGGCGCCTTGATCAGGCCGACCCACAGGTCATGGATCGGCACCACCTCGCGCAGCCGCTGGACGAAGGTGATGGGCGGAATGTCGAGCGACACGGCGCAGAGGAACCCGCCGCCGATGATCGCCACGATCGAGGAATAGAAGCCCAGCAGCGGCATCATCACCACCACGGCCAGCGTGCGCGGCAGCACCAGAGCCTCCATCGGCGACACGCCGATCGTGCGCATGGCATCGACCTCCTCGGTCAGCTTCATCGTCCCCAGTTGCGCGGCGAAGGCGGAACCGGAACGGCCCGCGACCATGATCGCGGTCATCAGCACGCCGAGCTCGCGGAAGGTGAGGCGGCCGACCAGATTGATCGTCAGCATCTCCATGCCGAACTGGCGCAACTGCACCGAACCCTGCTGGGCGATGACGATGCCGATCAGGAAGCTCATCAGGCCGATGATGCCCAGCGCCGACACGCCGACCACTTCGAAGCGCTGGACCACGGCATTGACGCGGAAACGGCCGGGATGGCGGATGACGTTCCATGTCGCCACCAGGGTGCTGCCGAAAAAGCCGAGCAGGCCGAGCAGCGTGGCCCCCGAATTGACCACCGCCTCGCCGATCTGGCCCACCACCCGTTCCCAGGGCGGCACATAGTCGGGGCGGATATTGACCGGTTCGTCGAGCTGGCCGACCGCCGCGATCAGCCGTTCGGCGTCGCAGCGATCGCCCGTGATTTTGCAATCCAGCCGCTTGATCGTGCGATGCAGCACCCAGGCGCCGATCGTGTCCATATGGTCGACGCCGCTCAGGTCGATGGCGTCGACCGGACCGGCAATGGCGTCCAGCCTGTCGGAAAGGTCGTGAAGACAGGCGATGGACAGCGTGCCTGAAAGCCGGACGACCTCTTTGCCATCGTGCATTTCCTGGGCAAGATCAGCGGCTTTGTTCATCAAGGCGGAGATGTGGTCCATTATCGGTTGCACGGCAAGCCGAAACGGCCCATCCGCACGATCAAACGAAGGGACGCCCCAAAAAGTTTCGGACACGGCATGACGCACAGGATCGCTTTCTACGACATGGACCGCACGGTGACCTTTTCGGGCACCTATACGGGTTTCCTTCTCCACGTCGCGAAACGCATGGCGCCGTGGCGTCTGGCGCTGTTTCCCGGCGTGATCCTGCTGATGCTGGCCTATGTGCTGAAGCTGATTTCCCGCCAGCGGCTGAAGGAACTCAACCAGGCGCTGATGATCGGCCATAATGTCGAGCGGGCGAAGCTGATGCCGCATGTCGAAAGCTATGCGGCGAAGGTGGTGGCGCGCAATGTCCGCGCCGGCGCGCTGGCCCAGATCGCGAAGGACAGGGCGGACGGCTATACGCTCGTCCTCGCCACGGCGTCCTACCGTCTCTATGTGGAGCCGATCGCCCGGCGGCTGGGCTTCGACGCGGTGATCGCGACCGATCATCTGAGCCAGGACCTGCGCTATGTCCGCGCGAAGATCGCGGGCGAGAATTGCTACGACACCGGCAAGCTGCGCATGATCAAGGCATGGATGGCGGCCGAGGCGATCGACCGGTCCATGGCGCATATCCGCGCCTATTCGGACCATGTGTCGGACGCGCCGATGCTGGAATTTGCGGATATTCCCTTCGCCTCCAACCCGCACAAGCCGCTGGCGAAACTGGCGGCGGAACGCGGCTGGACGCGCGTCGACTGGAATTAGGATACGGGCGAAACCAGCGGTTCCCCCGCAAAATGCGCGGCAAGGTTTGCCTGCAGCATCTGCGCCATCTTCGCCACCGCCTCCTGCGTCGCCCCACCGGTATGCGGGGTCAGCACGATATGGGGCACGTCGGCCCAGCGCTCCGCGGGCGTCGGCTCGCTTTCGAACACATCCAGCGCCGCGCCGCCCAGCCGCCCTTCGCGCAGGGCAGCGATCAGCGCATCCTCATCCACCAGCTGACCCCGCGCCACATTCACCAGCAGGCCCTGCGGCCCCAGCGCATCGCAGACCGCCGCCGAGATCATGCCCCGATTCTCCCCGGTCGCCCTGGCCGCGATCACCATGACGTCGCTTTCCCGCGCCAGCGCCTGCAGCCCGGCCGCCCGCGCCCAGCGCAGGTCCGGCTTGTCGCGCGGACCCCACCAGCCCACCCGCATCCGCATCGCCTCGGCCCGCTGCGCCAGCGCCACGCCGATGCTGCCCATGCCGACGATCCCCAGCCGCGCCCCCGCCATCGACCGGGTGAGCATCTTCGCGCCCGCCGTCCATTCGCCGGACCGCACCTGCCGGTCGCCGACGACGATCTGCCGCCGATGGGCGAGGATCAGGCCCAGCGCATGATCGGCCACATCCTCGGCATTGGCGTCGCCCGCATGGCTTACGGCGACGCCCCGCGCCCGCGCCCAGTCAAGGTCGACCCCATCATAGCCCACGGTGAAGCAGGCGATCAGCCGCAGCGCCGCCATCGCCTCCAGCATCGCCGGGTCGAGCCGGAACTCGCCCGCCGTCACCAGCACCTCCGCCTCCGCAAGCCGCGCGCGCCCGCTTTCCTCCCACAGCGGCATGACGTCATATCGGGCGGAGAGCAGCGCCAGCAGCGGTGCCAGATGCGGCTGCGCCACCAGGATCAGCGGGCGGGCCTCCCTCATCCGACCGCCCGCAAGGCCTGGGCGAAGTCCGCGATCAGGTCGTCCGCATCCTCGCAGCCGATGGAGATGCGCACCATATTGTCGCTGATCGCCAGCGCTTTCTTGCGCTCGGCGGGCACGGACAGATGCGTCATCGCGGCGGGATGGCTCGCCAGCGTCTCGGTCCCGCCCAGGCTGACCGCCAGCTTGGCGATCTTCAGCGCATCGAGGAAGGCAAAGGCCTCCGCCTCCCCGCCCTTCAGGTAAAGCGAGAAGGTCGAACCGGCCCCGCTGCAATGGCGGCGGTAGATGTCTGCCTGCCGTTCCGTCTCCGGAAAGCCGAGATAGACGACCTTCTCCACCTGCGGCTGGTTCTTCAGCCAGGCGCAGACCTTCGCGGCATTCTCGCCCGCCCGGCTCATCCGCAATTCCAGCGTCTCAAGGCTCCGCAGCAGCATCCAGGCCGAATGCGGGTCGAGGATCGTGCCGATGGTGTTGCGCATCAGCCGGATGGTGTTGATGAGACCGTTCGGCCCCAGCACCCCGCCCGCGACCAGATCGCTATGCCCGCCCGCATATTTGGTGAGGCTGTAGATGACGAGGTCGGCCCCATGGCTGAGCGGATGATGCCAGAGCGGGCCCAGGAAGGTGTTGTCGATGGCGATCGGCGGCCGATATTCTTCGCCTGCGAAGTAAAAGTCGCGCCGCGCAACTACCGCCTCCAGATCGACCAGGACATTGGTCGGATTGGCGGGGCTTTCCAGATAGATCATCGCCACGCGGCCCAGGCCTTTGGCCCTTTCGATCACGGCGCCGATCTCCTCCTCGGTGGCGCCGGCCGGGAAATCCAGCCATTGCACCCCGAAACGCCCCAGGATGCGCCCGATCAGCGATTCGGTCGCGGCATAGAGCGGCGCGGAATGGACGATCACATCGCCCGGCTGCACCAGCGCCAGCAGCGTCGTCGCAATGGCCGACATGCCGCTGGAAAAGAGCAGCGCGTCCTCGGCTTCCTCCCACACCGACAGCCGATCCTCGGCAATCTCCTGATTGGGACCGTTGAAGCGCGAATAGACGAGGCCCTCGGCCCCGCCCGGCCTGATCCCGGTCACGCCCTCGAAATGCCGCTTGCCCGCCGCCGCGCTCTCGAACGCGAAGGTGGAGGTGAGAAAGATGGGCGGCTTGAGCGAGCCTTCGGACAGGGTCGGGTCATAGCCATGCCCCATCATCAGCGTCGCGGGCTTCAGCTTGCGCCCGTCAATCTCCATGATCGGCGCCTTGGGGCGGCGGCGGTTGTTCGCGGGTTCCACGCCGGTGAGGTCGGCTTCGGTTTCGCCGGTCATTCGATTCTCCTGCATGTTCTGCGGCATCTGCTGCGCCGCTCCGATGGTGGGGAGTGTAACGCGGGGAGGGGGGAGGGGGCCAGAGGCAAGGCGTAATTTTATTCCTCCAGACTAAACTTATATTACCATTCCGGCCCAGCTTGCCGAACGCCCTCCCTTCTTCCTACATCAGCCTGATGGACCAAGGCCTACCCGAACCGCTGGAGCAATGGTTCACCGCGCGCGGATGGACACCCCGCCGCCACCAGCTCGACATGCTGGCCGCCGCCCGATCCGGCGAACACGCCCTGCTCGTCGCCCCGACCGGCGCGGGCAAGACGCTGGCCGGTTTCCTCCCGACGCTCGCCGGCCTGATCGAAAATCCGACAGAGGGCCTCCACACCCTCTATGTCTCACCGTTGAAGGCGCTCGCCGTCGACGTCCGCCGCAACCTCCTCACGCCCATCGAGCAAATGGGCCTGCCGATCCGGGTCGAAACCCGCACCGGCGACACCCCCTCCGACCGCAAGGCCCGCCAACGCGCCCGCCCGCCGCAGATATTGCTCACCACGCCCGAATCCCTGTCGCTGCTCTTGAGCTACCCCGACAGCTTCCTGCTATTCTCCGGCCTGCAGACCGTCATCGTCGACGAAGTCCACGCCTTCGCCACCCAGAAGCGCGGCGACCTGCTCAATCTCTCGCTGTCCCGGCTGCAAGCCATCCATCCCGGCCTTCGCCGCATCGCCCTGTCCGCCACCGTCGCGGATGTCGACGCCTATCGCGCCTGGCTCGCCCCGGATGGCGACATCGGCGCCGTCACGCCTGTCATCGGCGAACAGGGCGCCGATCCCAATGTCGCCATCCTCATCCCCGAAGGCCGCGTCCCCTGGTCGGGCCATTCGGGCAAATATGCCGCGAAACAGGTGATGGCGGAGATTGAGCGCCGCGCCACCACGCTCGTCTTCTGCAACACGCGCGGGCTGGCCGAGCTCATCTTCCAGTCACTCTGGTCGGTGAACGACGCCAACCTGCCCATCGCCATCCATCATGGCAGCCTCTCCATCGAAGCTCGCCGCAAGGTGGAGGCGGCGATGGCGGCGGGCCGGCTGCGCGCGCTGGTCGCCACCGCCTCGCTCGACCTCGGCGTCGACTGGGGCAATGTCGACTGCGTGATCCAGATGGGCGCGCCCAAGGGCAGCTCGCGCCTGCTGCAGCGCATCGGCCGCGCCAATCACCGGCTCGACACGCCCAGCGAAGCGATCCTCATCCCGGGCAACCGCTTCGAATATCTCGAGGCGCGCGCCGCACTGGACGCCGTGGAGGCGGGCGAACGCGACGCCGACGATTTCCGCCCCGGCAGCCTCGACGTCCTCGCCCAGCATGTCATGGGCCTTGCCTGCGCCGCCCCCTTTCGCGAGGCGGAACTGCTGGCCGAAATCCGCTCCGCCACCCCCTACGGCGCCCTTGGCGAAGAGGCGTTCGCCAACGTCCTCCATTTTATCGAGGGCGGCGGCTATGCGCTGCGCGCCTATGACCGGTTCAAGCGGCTGACCCGCGATCCGGACGGCACATGGCGCGTCTCCCACCCGCGCTTCATCCAGCAGCATCGCCTGAACGCGGGCATCATCGTGGACCAGCCGGCGCTCGCCGTCCGCTTCGCCAACGGCCGCAAGCTGGGCACGGTGGAGGAGGGGTTCGCCGCCACCCTCAGCCCTGGCGACTGCTTCTTCTTCTCCGGCACCGCGCTGGAGGTGGTGCGGATGGACACGACCGACCTGATCGTCCGCGCCACGTCGAAAAGCGCGCGCATCCCCAGCTGGGGCGGCACCCGCATGGCCATGTCCACGCGCCTCGCCGACCGGGTGCGCCGCTTCCTGGCCCAGCCCGATCAATGGCCGCGCTTTCCCGAAGATGTCCGCGAATGGCTGGAGGTGCAGAAATATCGCTCCGCTCTGCCCGAACCCGGCCAGCTTCTCATCGAAACCTTCCCGCATGAGGGGCGCCATTATCTCGTCTGCTACAGTTTCGAGGGGTGGAATGCGCACCAGTCGCTCGGCATGCTGCTGACCCGGCGCATGGATGCGCAGGGGCTGATGCCGATGGGCTTCGTTTCCAACGACTATGCGCTCGCCGTCTATGGGCTGAAGCCCGTCACCGATCCGGCCAGCCTGTTCTCGGCTGACATTCTCGACCATGAGTTCATCGATTGGGTGGAGCAATCCAGCCTGCTCAAGCGCGCCTTTCGCGACGTGGCGGTGATTTCCGGCCTGATCGAGCGCCAGCATCCCGGCAAGCGCAAGACCGGGCGGCAGGTCACTTTCTCGACCGACCTCATCTATGACGTGCTGCGCAAATATCAGCCCGACCATCTGCTGCTGAAGGCCGCCTGGGCAGACGCCCGCGCGCGCATGACCGATGTGGGGCGGCTGGGCGACCTGATCGACCGCGCCTCCTCCACCATGCTGCATATCGATCTGGACCGGGTCAGTCCGCTGGCCGTCCCCGTCCTCATCCTCATCGGCCGCGAACAGGTCGCCCAGCATGATGTGGAGGACGCGCTGCTGATGGAGGCCGAGGCGCTGGCGGCGGAAGCGATGCGGACGGATTGAGGTCCGAAGGGTTCAGCTTCCGCCCAGCACGTTGATGGTGAAGGCCAATATGCCCAGGTTGAACACGAAGGCCGCCAGGCAATGGAACAATACCGTCTGCCGCATGATCCTGTTCGTCACGCCGGTGTCGGATGTCTGGAATGTCATGCCCAGCGTGAAGGCGAAATAGAGGAAATCCCAATAGCCCGGCTCTCCGTCGCCGGGAAAATCCAGTCCGCCGCTGTCGCCGCCCGTGCGGCCGGCCAGATAGTAGATATGCGCATAATGCATCGCATAGACGATGTTGGAGAACAGCCACGCCAGCGCCAGCGTCCCCAGCAGCAGCGCGATGGCGGTCGCGCTCGGCCCGCCATGCTGGCTGACCGCCACGCCCACGGCGACCAGTATGACCAGCGAAACGATCCCGGTCAGCAGCAGCATCAACCGCCGGTTGACGTCATTCTCCGCCGCCTTGCGCCGCATCGCGTCGGGCTCGGCATCCAGCAGCGGCCACACCGACAGGATGAACGCCAGCGCGGCGACGTCGAAGCCCGCCATCACCGCCTCATGCCAGGGCAGCCACAGGCAGAAGGGCACCATGCTGGCGAGCAGGGCGAGGAACATGCCGTAACGCCAGGGGAAAATCCGGGACCGGGTCATGCCGGGCATAGAAGGAGCAAAAGGCGCGCCTGACAAGCCGCTTTATATCACCGCCGCGACCAGCCCCATCGCCATCGCCTCGTTCGCCTCCAGATACCAGTTTTCCGGCGCGCGCCTCAGAATATCGTCCATCGACACCTGCGACCCCAGGATCAGGTTCGCAAAGCCCTCATTCTGGATCGCGATCGACGCCTCGATCTCGTGCAGCGCCGCCTTCAGCGATGCGATGCAGGTGGACAGCGGCCCTTCCAGATGGATGTCGCGGGTGATGATCCGTTCGTGGATCATCAGCCTGGTCCCCCGCGCCAGATAGCGGTTCTCGGTCGCGAAAAAGCCCATGAAGGTCGCACCCGCAGAATAGACCGCCGTCTTCCCCAGGAAGACCAGCCGCCGTTCGGGGTAGAGATCGGAATGAAAGCGGATATCCTCCCCCATCATCCGCGCAATCTCCGGATCGCCGCCCAGCGTCGCCATCTCGACCACCACCAGCCCCTGCTGCGGCGCCGAGGACAGGCAATTGCGAAAATGCAGATACATGCCGTGATCGACAAAGCCCGACAGCATGATCGCGGGATATTCGAAATCCTTCTGGGTCAGCAAGGCGGCCTGCATCGACATCTTTTCCTCTTCCGTTCGGCTGCACTACGCCCGGGACGGCAATTGGTGCCGCGCCGCATCGCTTTTGACTGGCGCCGCGCCGGAGACGCCCTTAAGGAACAGATCATGACCAAAGGGCGGGGCGCATGATCGCGAAACTCAAGGGACGGCTGGACAGCACGGGCCTGGACCATGCCATCATCGATGTGGGCGGCGTCGGCTATCTGGTCGGCGCGTCGTCCCGCACGCTCGCCGCGCTGGGACCGGTGGGCGAAGCCGTGACCGTTCACACCGAAATGCTGGTGTCGGAGGATTCGATCCGCCTCGTCGGTTTCGCCCGCGCCGAGGAACGGGAATGGTTCCGCCTGCTGACCAGCGTGCAGGGCGTGGGCTCCCGCGTCGCGCTCGCCATCCTCTCCGCGCTGGAACCGGCCGAACTGCACCGCGCCGTCGCGACCGGCGACAAGGCGATGATCGCCCGTGCCAACGGCGTCGGACCCAAGCTTGCCCAGCGCATCGCCAATGAGCTGAAGGACAAGATCGGCGCGGTGCCCGCATCCGCCGGGGGCGTGGGCGCAGGCTTCGTCCCGCTCCCCACCGGCGGTCATGGCGCTGATGCGATCTCCGCGCTCCAGAATCTCGGCTTCAAGCCTGCCGAGGCGAGCGGCGCCGTCGCCGCCGCCGAAGAGGAACTGGGCGAGGACGCATCGCTTGACGCGCTGGTCCGCCTGGCCCTGCGGAAAGCGGCGAAATGAGCGAGGAACGCCTGATCTCCTCGACCCGCCGCGTCGAGGATGCCGACGCCGCGCTGCGTCCCAAATCCCTGGCCGAATTTGTCGGCCAGCAGGGCGCGCGCGAAAATCTGCGCATCTTCATCGAAGCGGCCAAGGGGCGCGGCGAAGCGCTGGATCATGTGCTGTTCTTCGGCCCGCCCGGCCTGGGCAAGACCACGCTGGCGCAGATCGTCGCGCGGGAAATGGGCGTGGGTTTCCGCGCAACTTCCGGCCCGGTGATCGCCAAGTCGGGCGACCTTGCCGCGCTGCTCACCAATCTGGATGAGGGCGACGTCCTGTTCGTGGACGAAATTCACCGCCTCAATCCCGCCGTCGAGGAAGTGCTCTACCCCGCGATGGAGGACCGCGCGCTGGACCTGATGATCGGCGAAGGCCCTTCGGCCCGGTCGGTGCGGATCGACCTGCCGCCTTTCACGCTCGTGGGCGCGACCACGCGGCAGGGGCTGCTGACGACGCCGCTGCGCGACCGGTTCGGCATTCCGGTGCGGCTGCAATTCTACACCGTGGACGAGCTGGAACTGGTCGTCCGGCGCGCCGCGCGCCTGCTCGATCTCGCCATCACCTCCGACGGCGCGGTCGAGATCGCCCGCCGCTCGCGCGGTACGCCCCGTATCGCCGGGCGGCTGCTGCGCCGGGTGCGCGACTTCGCCAATGTCGCGGGCGCCCCGGCGGTGGATGCGAAGGTGGCCGACGCCGCGCTCACCCGGCTGGAGGTCGACCATCTCGGCCTCGACCTGATGGACCGGCGCTATCTGATGATGATTGCCGACATCTATCGCGGCGGCCCGGTGGGCGTCGAAACCCTGGCGGCGGGCCTGTCCGAAGCGCGCGACACGATCGAGGAAGTGATCGAACCCTATCTCATCCAGCTTGGCCTGATCGCCCGCACCGCACGGGGCCGTTGCCTGAATGGTCCGGGCTGGAAGCATCTGGGGCTCAATCCGCCGAGCACTATTCAGGACGGCCTGTTCGACTAGCATCTTCGACGGGCATCGCCGGGAGCCAAAGCCAGCGCTGCCCAATCCCTTGAGGAAAATCCGGGAAAAACCGTGGCCGTTACGGCGGGGCGGGGGGGTATGAAACCCCCCCAGACAGGGCCGCCCCCGCGCGCCGGGCGTTTTGGGGAGGGCC
>NZ_JAKUJY010000013.1 GCF_022664535.1 Sphingobium trunci
CCTCCGCAGCACGTTCGGGACGATCTTCCGCTATGCGATCGTCACCGGTCGCGCCCAACGTGACGTTTCCGCAGATTTGCGCGGAGCATTAATCACGCCCAAAACACAGCACCGCGCCGCGATACTGGAGCCCAAGGCATTAGGCGGCCTCCTACGCGCTATCGATGCTCACGAAGGCCAGCCTACGGTTCGGATCGCCCTGAAGATGCTGCCGCATATGTTTCCCCGTCCCGGCGAACTCCGGATGGCCGAATGGAAGGAGTTCGATCTGGAAACGGCAGTCTGGACCATACCGGCTGAAAAGACGAAAATGCGTCGCCCTCATAAGGTCCCGCTCACCGACCAGATACTGGCGATGATAGCCGAACTGGCTCCGATCACCGGCGAGGGCAAATATCTGTTTCCCAGCATCAGGTCCGCCGATCGGCCGATCACGGACAACACCCTGAACGCGGCGCTGCGCCGACTAGGTTTCGGGAAGGAGGAGGTTTCTGCTCACGGTTTCCGTGCCACCGCCAGCACGCTTCTCAATGAGATGGGTAAATGGCATCCGGACGCCATTGAGCGCCAACTGGCTCACGTCGAATCCAATGATGTCCGACGGGCCTATGCGCGCGGAACCCACTGGGATGAGCGCGTCAGGATGATGCGGCACTGGTCGAACTACCTTGATAGCTTGCAGGCCGGAGGGAAGGTTGTGAAGGCGAATTCCAGGCGGAGGTAGGCCCAGATAGACAGATGAGCCGGCGTGTCGCCACCAACACCCTCTCGATGGCGCTCAGACACGACGTCCGTGAACCGGGCTAGCGCCCTATGTTGTAATGGGCGGGATTGTCTTCCGGTTTCCAATGAGGGCCTGCACGCTCCGATATTGAATCAGCGTCACACGTCCGACCTTGGTGGTTTCAAGATCGCCCGACTGGATCAACTCGTAGATGCGCGAGCGGCTGGGGCTCTGGCACGGGCCGGAAGCGCGAATCCTCACCGCCGGTGCCCGGCTCGATCGCGAACGGATGGCGGCGGGACGGCAGCGTCCGACGGCTCCGCCAGCGCGATCGCTAACGCGGTGGTCGACCCGAGCGCCGTCCGCAAGTCGATCGGCGAGCCGAGCGCCCCTGACGTCGAGCGCATCCCGGTGCCAGGCGGCACTCTGCTCGGCATCCGCACCACGGTCTGGACCCGCCGCACGATGCCGGACCCGCGCAACCCTCGGACGCTGCCGTCCCGCCGCCATCCGTTCGCGATCGAGCCGGGCACCGGCGGTGAGGATTCGCGCTTCCGGCCCGTGCCAGAGCCCCAGCCGCTCGACCCAGAGCATCCCGAGCTGGCTGAACTGTCGGTAGATATCGAAAACCGCCACCATCTGACCTGGGCGTCGCAGCAGGCGGCGGCCTATGTCCTGGCTGAGAACGACTGGCGCGCGTCGATCGCGTCGCAGGGCGTAATGGAGGCGGTTTGGCTGGTGGCCACGACCTATCGGCATGGCGATGGTAACGACCCGGCGACGGCGCTGACCACCGTCGAGGGATCGTCGCGTGACACCGCCGCACATAATATCCTTGGCGTGCACTCTGCGGACGTGCCTTACGACGACAATGATGCGCGCATGCGAGGACGATGATCCCTATGCGGACGCGGGCGATCTCGATGAACTCGATGAGCGCGAGGAAGCATGACATGCGCGGCCGGGCTCACGCGAGCGAGAAGTAGCGCCTGCTCAACATCAAATTGAGGCTCCTCATAATCGTGTGCCGCAAGCTGTGCCGCCTCCCTGGCTTGCTGATCCTCGAGCGGGGCCGGCGGCACGTAGTGCAGATCGAGGTAGTTTCGGAGGGCGCAGCGATAGAGCAAGGGAGCGAAATGCCCGATGAAGCGACCACTTTCTTTGAGCAGCAAGGTACGATTATCGACCGGATTGCCATGCAGGAAATCGTTCCGGACCTGATAGAGTAGCGCGTACAGCTTGCATGCCAGGCTAGTCCTCCGGGTTCTTCCTCGATGGCGGACAGTATAGCGCCGTGCGTTGAGCTGACGGAACCAGTGCGGTTTCCTCTCCAGCAGGTCGAGCACCGCCGAAAGGTCGGCCCGGTTACGCCCTGAATCATGGTGCGCGAGGATTTCGAAGGCGCTGATCCACAACGCGCAATGCCGGCCGTAGTCAAAAATTGTCGCTCCACGCACCGCCGGCATCGCGAGCGCCGCATTGGCCATGTTGAGCGAGCGAAACAGCACTCGATCGAAGGCCGACATCGGCCTTTGCGTCGGAAATGACGTACCACCTTATGGTATTGAGGCACACAGCCAGGAGAACGCGGTCGAAATCGCCCGCTTGGCCGGCGCTGACGAGGCTATGGTCCTTTACTGGGACGTCGGCGACAAACCTGGCGAACCGCGATTTGTGGCATCGTTTAAGCGGCCGGGCTGAGAACAAGCGATCGCCGATGTTGGAACGTCCGCTTTGCTATGCATAAGTCTTACAGCCGCCAGTCCGCAACCGGCCCATCCCGCGCATCCCGAGAATCGATCATCAGTGCTTCAGGAATTGCAGGTGTGGGATGAGGACCTGCCGTTCCCGCCGCCGCTCCCGAGCGTCGGGTTTGTCCCAAGATCAGACGCGATTCGGCCGGTGCGGTCACTCTCGAATGCCGCCGCGGCTGTTCTTCGCGGTCAATGTACTCGGCGCTACGCCTTCAGTCTCGCGAAGGCGTCTCATTCAGCTTCGATTGCAGCGCTGCGACACTTTCGATCACGGCGTCAAAATCGGGCGCGGCGCCAAAGATCATGGTTCTCATCGCTGCATAGTCACGCCGCAGATCGTCATACATCGCCCCTTCGGGACACAACGTGAAGCTGGGGGCTAGCGCAGATGCCAGGTCGAAGTCCGGTCGGTTGAAGAACATGCGTGCGTGCGCAACGCAATCGGCGCCGAGCGCAGGGTTCGCCAACGCCTTTTCGCCAGTGTCGGATGCCATGAGCATGTGGATATCGTAATAATGGCGCGACACGCGGTGGCCGCCGCCGCGCAGTTCGCCGCGGATATCGAACCAGCGGCGCAGCCCGTGCAGAATTACGACCTTGTCCCAGAATGTCCGCTCGGCATCGACGATGGTGACGTTCGGCACGGTCAGGTCGAGGTCTGGGGCGTCGTCGTGGACATAGGGGCGGATGGAATGGACCGCGCTGGGATCGAGCGCGGATTTGGCGCCGGACTCAATCTTCACCGCCTTGTCGATATAGCCGTCGGCGGGTGTCGCAGTCGGATAGAGGATTAGCAGCGTCTGGCTATCACCATCATGCGGTGCGACCCGGAACCGATCGGTGGGCAGCCCCGTCCGTTCGGCGGTCGCTGCGGCGATTGAGGACAGCTGCTGCAGAAGTGGTCCATTGATATAGGCTTCGCAGGCCGCCTTGATCGCATCGAGCGCGGCATCGCGCTTCTTCCGGCTCAACGCCTGCAACTCCTCGACGCTGGCAGCTTCGCCGAGGTCGTCGCGGAAGACCGTGACGTCGATGTCCTCGGAGAAGCGGCGGATGAGGCCAAATCCCTTTGAGAGCGAAGTGCCGCCCTTGAACAGCAGCCTCGGGCCATCGGGAAGGCCGTTGAAGAGTGCGTCGAGCGTCCAGCAGACCCAGAAGTCCTTCTCGGCATTCTGCGGCGTTGTGCCAAGGCGCTGCGCGGTCGCGGTAAAGAGGCCTGCGCGAGTATCCTGATCGGCAGACAGGATCGCATCATAATTTGGGTTCATGCGGCTTTGGGTTCGGCGGTGAGGATGGGTCTCAGATAGTCCTGCATCCAGGCTGGCAATGCCGACATGCCGTCGTGTAGATCCTTGCGTAGCCGCGCGCCATCCGGCTCGCGCCAGAGGAGCTGCTGGAGCCGATGGCGGATAGAGCGGTCCTCTTCGGCGTCGGCCGCAGTGTCGCGCAACCAGTGGAGTGCCTGGACGATCCGCATGGCCGGGCGACCGGCCCAGAAGAGTTTGCTGGCGGCCGTGGGCCGGAAGCTGATTTCGAGATTGCCGAGATGGACCGGCTTTAGTCGGGAATCGGTGTGGACGGCGATCTTGGCAGGGACCGCGTTGGTGAGACCAAGATCGTTGGCGGCAGTCATGCCGTCGACCAGGACGCGAATCTGATCGCGACGGGCGATCGCCTCGACCACTTGGCGAGGATCGGCAGGATTCGGCGCCTTGGTAAGGCTGTTGAAATCCGGCTTGTCATATAGTCCTCTGTCGATCCTCCGGAGCGTGCCGGCGGCGACGAGACGCTGGAGGGCCTTGTCAATGGCATCGCGCGTAGCGAGGTCGAGAAAGTCCGCCGCCGTCCATACGCTGCATGGCGCACCGGCGCTAATCCGCTGCAGGATGCGAGTCTTTAGATCAACGGTCTCATTCATTGTCCGAAATTTGTATATGTTTTTCGGACAAAACGCAATCATAATTTGTCCGAAATCTGTAGGTGTATTTCGGACACTAGCCCAACCAGCTGCTGCCTAGAAGGACTCGAACCGCCCCTGTCCATTCACGTCCAGTCTTTTCCAAGAATCCAGATCGTGCTATTAATGCTCTTGGTGAGTTCGTAAGTCTATGATTTGACTGCGAAATCAACCGCTTAGGCGCCCAGCGATCAAGCTCTTCTGGGCATGCTTCCGCGACATCGGCGGACAGCAGCCGCAAAATCACTTCGTCGCAAAAAAGTGGCGACTTAGCGTGAACAAACGTCGAACCAAAAATGAACGAATTTTGATGGTATTTTTAATGGTATCGTCAAATGTCAACCGAGATAATTACCTTGTAACTCAGCTACTTGATGCTCCAGTTCGACGTCGTCCCCGGCACCATAAAATCTTCAGTTAATTTAAATATGTCGGATAGCAGTGGGCCGGTACGGAATGTGCCGGCATCATAGTAGCGCGCAGTCGTGCCGGTTCAGCAGCGGTGCTTGCTGTCGATCTCCTTGCCGATCAGCGCGCCCGCACCGGCGCCGATGATCGTGCCCGGCAGGCGGTCGCCATGGCGATCGACCGATCGGCCCAGCAATGCGCCGGCTCCCGCGCCGATGATCGCGCCGGTGGTGCCGCTGGTGCGGCAGCCGCCCCGGTAGCCGCGGCGGTCATAATAGGCTTCGCGCCGGTAACGCGGGCCATCATCATAATAGCGGTCATGCTTGTACCAGCCGCGATGATAGCCATTGTCATGCGCCAGCGCGGCCGACGGCAATGCCCCCGCGACGGTCGCTGCAAAGCCCAAAGCCAATATGATCTTCTTCCTCATGACCAACTCCCTGATATGTTCGACGTGACTATTGGCGCGGCCGTGCTGGCCTTTGCCTGAATGGGCAATTTATCTGCCGTTCATGCAAGCGGATGCGGTCCTTTTGAGCGAGGGCTATCGCGTCATCGCACGATCGCCGGTCGGACCCGCCCGGCACCGGCAATGGCGCCGATGATCGGGCGGCGGTGATCGAAGCGCTGGATCCCGGGAATGTCGTGCTGGTCAGCTTCGCCGAGGGGAGGGGTTCACCCGTCAGACATCCGCCATCCCGTCACATTCCCGATCCTCCCGCCCCAGCGCGACAAATTGCTCCAGCAGCCAGGATGCGGCGGGGCCGGGCGGGGTATCCCGCCGCCAGATCCCGGAAAAGCGGTAGATGCCGCCGTCATGATCCGGCAGCGCCAGCCGCACCAGCGTGCCCGCCACCAGATCCGCCTCGATCATCGGCAGCGGCATATTGCCCCAGCCGATCCCCTCCCGCAGCAGTGCATGTTTGGCGCTCAGGTCGGCGAGCCGCCAGGTCTTGGGGCTGCTCACGGAAAAATCCCGCCCCTCGGTGAAGCGCGACCGGTCGGACAGCACCAGCTGGGTATGGTCGCGCGTCGCTCCGGGCGGGATCGTCTCCATGCGGCCCAGCGGATGATCGGGCGCCGCCACCGGCACCATCGCCACCGCTCCCGCGCCCATGCTCTCTATCCCCTCCACCCCCGCGGAAAGCGGCCCGGACAGCCCGATCGCCGCGCCGCGATCCAGCACCATGGCGGTGATCGCGCCGAGAGCCTCGACATGCAGGCGCAACTGCACCGTGGGAAATTCCCTGGCAAAGGCCCGCAGTACCTTCCCCAGCCGTTCGGCGGGCAGCATGACGTCGACCGCCAGATTGACCTCCGCCTCCAGCCCGTCGAGCAGCCCCTTCACCTTGGCGCGCAGCCCGTCGATACCATGCGCGATCGATCGCACCTCCGCCAGCAAAGCCCGGCCAGCGACGGTCAGTTGCGGCTTCTTCGTCCCCTCCCGGTCGAACAGGGAAAGCCCTAGCTGCGCTTCCAGATTGGCGATGCCATAGCTGATGACCGACACTGCCCGGTTGAGCTTGCGCCCGGCGCCCGCGAAACTGCCCGTGTCCACGATGGTCAGGAAGATGCGCAACTGGTCGAAGGTCGGCGTGCCCGGATGATTCACTTTTCGATTTCCTCGAACATTCTGGCAGATTTTATCTCTCTGACCCAGAAAGCGGCGCGGGTCTAGAAGCATCTCCAACAGGGCGGTCCCCACCGCCCACGGGAGACACGACATGATCGAACTTCGTCCTTTCGACAGCCTCGGCGGCGCCAACCATGGCTGGCTGGACGCCAGGCACCATTTCTCGTTCGCGGGCTATCATGACCCGGCGCGGATGCACTGGGGCAATCTGCGCGTCTGGAACGACGACACGATCGCGCCGCACACCGGCTTCCCGCCGCACCCGCATCGCGACATGGAAATCATCACCTATGTCCGCGAAGGCGCGATCACGCACCAGGACAGCCTGGGCAACAAGGGCCGCACCGAGGCGGGCGACGTGCAGGTGATGAGCGCGGGCACCGGCATCCGCCATTCGGAATATAATCTGGAGGATGTGACGACCCGGATCTTCCAGATCTGGATCATCCCCACCCGCGATGGCGAAGCGCCGGGCTGGGGCGCCCGTCCCTTCCCCAGGGGCGAACGCTCGGGCCATTTCGTGACGTTGGCCTCGGGCTATGAGAATGACAATGACGCCCTGCCGATCCGCACGGACGCCCGGGTGGTCGCGGCCACGCTGAAGGCGGGCGATACCGCCGAATATCCGATCGGCAAGGACCGCAAGGCCTATCTGGTCCCGGCGACGGGCGCGATCCGGATCGACGACGTCCGCGTCAACGCCCGCGACGGCGCCGCGATCAGCGACCTCGACGTCATCCGCGTGACCGCGATCGAGGATAGCGAGATCGTCATGGTCGACGCCGCCTGATAGCGGCCCGACAGGGACAGGGCCGGGTGCGCACATCCCATCCGGCCCTTTTCGAAAATATCGAATAGTCTGAGCGATATTATCAAGCTGATCCCTCAAGCGCTTCCGCGCTAAACGGGGTCATCGAACGACAGGGAGCCTCACTTATGCTGACCATCGCCACCCCGCGCCTCAGCCCCGCCGAATGGCAGGATGTGAAGGCTGCCCTCAATGCCGTCGCCGATTGCGGCTGCGGCGAACCCGCCGCTCCCGGCGCATTCCGCTCCCGCATCGGCCACGCGCTCGACGCGCTGATCGGCCCGAAAAAGACCATCGCCCCACTGCCCGAACAGATGCGCCCGGTCCGCGATTTCCTCTGCGAATCCGGCCGCACCCGCCGGATCGCGGAGCGCCACATTCCCACCCTCGCCGCGCAGGGCTTTTCCCGCGCGCAGATCGAAGCCATGGCGCTGCTCGGCGCCTGATAAGGAAAATCCCGCCATGTCCATCCGCTCGTCCGACGTCGAAGGCGTCGATCTCGTCATCCTCCCGCCGGTCCGCGATCTGGGCGACGGCTTCCAGGTCCGCCGCGCACTCCCTTCGGCAAAGCGCCGGATGGTCGGCCCTTTCATCTTCTTCGACCAGATGGGCGAGGCGACCTTCGACAGCGGCGAGGGCCTCGATGTCCGCCCGCACCCGCATATCGGCCTCGCCACCGTGACCTATCTGCTGGAAGGCGAGATACTGCACCGGGATTCGGTCGGCTCGGTCCAGCCGATCCGCCCCGGCGAGGTCAACTGGATGACGGCGGGCAGCGGCATCGTGCATTCGGAACGCACCGGCCCCGAAGTCCGCGCATCGGGCGGCAAGCTGTTCGGCCTCCAGACCTGGGTGGCGCTGCCGACGCAATATGAGGAGGTCGATCCCGCTTTCGCCCATTACAAGGCGCACGACATTCCCCGGATGGAGGGTGACGGCACCAGCCTGACGCTGATCGCCGGCACGTCCGACGGGCTGACCTCGCCGGTCAGGACCTTCTCCGACATGGTCTATGCCGACATCGCGTTGCAGGACGGCGCGCGCTACCAGCTCAAGGCCGAGCATGTCGAACGCGCCGTCTATGTCGTCGGCGGCGAGGTGGAGGTGATCGGCCAGAGCGGCGGCTTCGCCACCAACGAACTGATCGTCTTCAAGCCGGGCGCCGAGATCGTCCTGCGTGCGAAGGGACCGGCCCGGCTGATGCTGCTGGGCGGCGAACCCTTGCCTGAACAGCGCCATATCTTCTGGAACTTCGTCTCCTCCTCGCCCGATCGGCTGGAACAGGCCAAGGCCGACTGGAAGGCCCAGCGCTTCGCGCCCGTCCCCGGCGAGCACGACTTCATCCCCCTGCCGGAGTAAGCATCATGGCCCAGGGCACCGCCCATATCGGCAAGGACCGCTACAGGACCCGGATCGAGGTGGGCGGCCATACCCTCACCGCCGACGAGCCGGAAAGCCTGGGCGGCGGCAATCTCGGTCCCGCGCCCTATGACCTGCTGCTTGCCAGCCTGGGCGCCTGCACCGCGATCACGTTGAGGATGTATGCGGAGAAGAAGGGCTGGCCGCTGGAATCGCTCGACGTCGCGCTGAAGCTGTCAGGCGGCAAGGACGACCGCCGCATCGACCGCACGCTGACGATCGAGGGGCTGGACGCCGAGCAGAAGGCGAGGCTGGCCGATGTCGCCGAACGCACTCCGGTCACGCTGACGCTGAAGGACGGCCTGCCGATCGCAACGCATCTGGCCCAACCCTGATCGGCATCGCCGCCTGCGCGGGGTGGCGGCGCTAACGAGGATCCCGCAACCGCTCCACGATCGCCTTCGCGGCGCGGGTGACATCGTCCCACGTCACATCGAACCCGGCATCCTCGCCGAAATAGGGATCGGTCACGCCGCTTCCCTCGCGCCCCGGCACCAGATCCATCAGCAGCCGCAGTTCCGCCGTCCCGTCCGACGGCCGCAGCCGCCGCAGATTCTTCAGATTCTCGCCATCCAGCGCGAACACATAGTCGAACCGCCGGAAATCCTCCGCCGTCACCTGCCGCCCGCGATAGCCCGAAATGTCGATCCCGTGCCGCCGCGCCACGGCCTGCGCGCGCCTGTCCGGCGGCGATCCGACATGCCAGTCCCCGGTCCCCGCCGAATCCACCTCGACCGCCAGGCCTGCCCGCGCCGCCTCTGCCCGCAGCGCCGCCTCGGCCAGCGGCGAGCGGCAGATATTGCCCAGGCAGACGAACAGGACCGAAGCGCTCATCCCTCCGCCGCCGCCGTGCTGAGGCCCAGTTGCGGCACGCCGATCGACCGCCGCCCGCCGAAATCGGTGCGCGCCACGATGACGCCCAGCTTTTCCATATAGTCGATCAGCCGCCGCACCCGCCCCGGCGAACTGGTGCCATAGGCCCGCGCCAGCGCCGCGTCATCGGGGCAGGGCAACCCCTGCATCGCCGCTCGCGCGATCAGCAGGAAGGGCGCCAGCATATCCTCCGGCACCGGCTCGGCCGCCTTCATCGCATCGGCCCAGCGCACATCATCGGCATCGAACATCCCCGCCTGCGCCATGGCGAAGCGCCTGCGGAAGGCAGGCAGGTCGAGGGGAGGGGTCTTCAGCCCCTTCATCCGGCAGCGGACCCCGAAATCCTGGAACAGCGCCGGCACGCTCGGCTGCGCCTCGCCCAGATCGGCGACGATCTCCTCCAGCACGGCGATCACCACCGGCTCATTCTGCCCGAAGTCCAGCTCCGGCGCGGCGGGCTTGGCCGAAGGCGCGGCCGCCAGCGCGCGCATCAGTTCCTCGGCGGGCAACGGCGGCGGCTCGGCGCGAACCGGGGCAGGGGGCAGCGCTTCCTCCTCGCCGGCGCCCGCGAACAGCAATTCCTGCAAGTCCTCCGTCGCCGCGACCGGCGGCGGCATCAGCTTGTGCGTGCCCCCGCGCGTACTGGTCTTGACCTGCCCGATCTTCACCGCCACCGGGCGGCGGCAGATCGCAGGCCCCAGCGCCAGAAAGCGCCCGCGCTCCAGGTCGCGGATCTGCTCGGCCTGCCGCCGCTCCATGCCCAGCAGGTCCGCCGCCCGCGCCATGTCGATGTCCAGGAAGGTGCGCCCCATCAGGAAGTTGGACGCCTCCGCCGCGACATTCTTGGCCAGCTTCGCCAGCCGCTGCGTCGCGATCACGCCCGCCAGCCCGCGCTTGCGCCCCCGGCACATCAGGTTGGTCATCGCGGCGAGGCTCAGCCGCCGCGCCTCGTCCGACACGTCGCCCGCCGCCACCGGGGCGAACATCTGCGCCTCGTCCACCACCACCAGCGCCGGATACCAATGGTCGCGCGGCGCGTCGAACAGGGTCGAGAGGAAGGTCGCGGCGCATTTCATCTGCGCCTCCAGCTCCAGCGATTCGAGACTGAGCACCACCGAGGCGCGATGCTCGCGGATGCGCATCGCCATCTTGGCGATCTCGCGCTCATTATAGTCGCCCGCGTCGATCACCACATGGCCATATTCGTCGGCCAGCGTGACGAAATCGCCTTCCGGATCGATCACCACCTGCTGCACCAGCGCGGCGCTTTCCTCCAGCAGGCGGCGCAGCAGATGCGACTTGCCCGACCCCGAATTGCCCTGGACGAGCAGCCGGGTGGCAAGCAGTTCCTCGACATCGACCAGAACGGCATTGCCGTTGCTGTCATTCCCTATGCTGATGCTGGCGGTCACTCCAACCCTTTGGCCCAGCCCTGGCGGTCGGCGCAAGAGGGTGAGCCACTCATTAAATATAAACATATTCATGCGATCGCCTTGTCAGGGCATAAGGGGGTCGCGTTGGGGAGATTGCAGAGATATTGGCATTCGCGTGCCCGATGGGGCGCGGCCTATGGCCTCGCCGGGACGATGGGGCCGCTGATCGTGCTGATCATATTGGCGGTGATGGGCAGTGTGCTCGCCATCTGGCTGCTCACCCGGCAGATCGACCGCAATGCCGAGGACTATGGACGCAACGTCGTCGCCGCATCGCTGAAGCGGGAAAAGGCGGCCATGATCGACATGGTGCTGAGCAATGGCCGCTGGGATGACGCGGTCGAGAGGATATATGGCCGCCTCGACGCGGAATGGGCCAATAGCAACCTCGCCAACGAACGGGCGCACACCTTCGTCATCGACCGGGCGGGCCGGACCCTGTGGATGGAAGGCGGCACGGATTTCGCGCCCCTGCCGTGGACGTCCCTCTCCGGCGCTCTCCCGGCCGAGGATTTCCGCAGGCTGCGCGCCCGGCTGCCGCAGGACAATGCCGCCGCCCTGGCGACGCTGAACGGGGTGGGCGGCTTCACCCGCTTCGCCGGCCAGCCCGCCTTCATCGCCGCGCGCGCGATCACTCCCTGGAAGGAAGCGCAGCGCATTCCCGCGCGCGAACCGCTCTATCTGGTGAAGGTGGAGCCGATCAACGGCCGGACATTGCGGCTCATCGGCCAGGCTGGAAATATCACGCTGCACTGGGTGGACGGGGCGGTCAGGTCCGGTTGGCAGACCATGGCGCTGACCGGCCTCGACGGAAAGGGCATCGGCAGGCTCGAATGGAAAAGCCCGGCCGACGGCAGGACCGCCTTTCTTCAGGTTCTGCCCGCCATGGCGGTCATCGGCATCTTCTTTCTCGCCATGTCGGCCTGGCTGGCGCACCGGTTGAGCGGCGTCAACGCGGTGTTGCGCGATCAGGCGCTTCATGCCCGCGCGGCCGAGCGGGAGGCGCGCCAGGCGGCCCAGCAGGCGGAAGCCGCGCGGCTCCGGGCGGAGGAGGCGCATCGCGAACTCGCCGCCGGCGCCGACCGGGTCGCGCAGGAGGAACGCCGCCACCAGCAGGCGCTGGAGGGCAACCGGCGCGATATCGCGGCGGGACTGGAACGGTCCATGGCCGCGCTGGTCGGGCAGATGCTGGAAACCGCCGCCACGCTGGAACAGAGCGCCGACGACACGATGCAGATCATAGAGGTGCAGCGCGCCCATGCCGACGCGGTCATCGGCCGCGCGCGCGACACGGCGGAGGCGGCGCAGGAAATCGCCGCCACCATCGACGCGCTGACGGCGTCGATCGGGACCTTCACCGGCACGGCGAGCGGTATCCGGCAATCGGCCGAAACGGCCAGCGGCCAGTCGGCCCGCGCCCGCAGCGCCAACGACAATCTGCGCCGCCATCTCGGATCGGTGAACGAGGCGGCGGACCTGATCGCGCGCATCACCGGCCAGACCAACCTGCTCGCGCTCAACGCGACGATCGAGGCGGCGAAGGCGGGCGAATCGGGCCGCGGCTTCGCGGTCGTCGCCGGGGAGGTCAAGGCGCTGGCGGCCCAGACCGCGCAGACCACCCACGACATCCACGCCCGGGCCGAGGGCATAGAACAGGCGGCGGAGGAAACCTTCGCCCTGGTCGGTTCGGTGGACAGCATATTGGGCCGGCTGGTCGAGGCGCTGGGCGATGCCTCCTTCGCCGCCGACCGGCAGCTTGCCGCGGCAGAGGATATCCAGCGCGCGTCCCGCTCGGTGGCGCTGGACGCCAGCGCGACGGACGCCGCGGTCGCCGCCATTTCCGAGGCGCTGCACAAGTCGGCGCAGGCCGCGGGGGGCACGCGGGCGCAGGGCGCGGCCGTGCGCCAGCGCGCCGAGCAGTTGCAATCCGAATTCGGCCGCCTGATCGCGGCGCTCAAGGCGGCCTGATCCGTCCGGCAAATTGTCGGGCAAGTGGCTTGACCATCCGATTGTTGCGATGCAGCATCGGTTATCATGGCGACTCCTGCATCCCCCACCGCGCCTGCGATCACGCAGAACCCCGACATCCGTTATCTCGGCCGCCTGCTGGGTGACGTCATTCGCGCCTATGGCGGGGAGAAGATCTACAAGCAGACCGAATATATCCGCTCGGCCTCGGTCGACCGGGCGCGCGGCATCCATGGCGCCGATGTGGTCGACACCGGGCTCGATGCGCTCAACCTGGACGATACGCTCAGCTTCGTGCGCGGCTTCATGCTCTTCTCGATGCTCGCCAATCTGGCGGAGGACCGCCAGGGCGTCGCCGCCGAACCCGGCGCCGATGTCGCCTCGGCGGTGGCGAAGCTCGAATCCCACGGCATCGGCCGCGAAGCGATCCTCGACCTGCTCTCCCACGCGCTGATCGTTCCCGTCCTCACCGCCCACCCGACCGAGGTGCGGCGCAAGAGCATGATCGATCACAAGAACCGCATCGCCGACCTGATGCTGCTCAAGGATGCGGGCCGGACCGAAACGGACGAGGGCGAAAATCTCGACGAGGCGATCTTCCGCCAGATCGCCCTGCTCTGGCAGACCCGCCCGCTGCGCCGCGAAAAGCTGTTCGTTGCCGACGAGATCGAGAATGTCCTCGCCTATTTCCGCGACGTGTTCCTGCCCACCCTGCCCGCCCTCTATGCCCGGTGGGAACGGGTGCTGGGCGCGCGGCCGCAGAGTTTCCTGCGCGTCGGCAACTGGATCGGCGGCGACCGCGACGGCAATCCCTTCGTGCAGGCGCCGCAGCTTCGCCTGGCGCTGGCCAGGGGCTGCGAGGCGGCGCTGACCTATTATATGGAGGCGCTGCACGCGCTGGGCGCGGAACTCTCCCTCTCGACCGAACTGGCGCATGTGCCGCAATCGGTGCTCGATCTCGCCGACGCCAGCGGCGACCATTCGCCCAGCCGCCAGGACGAACCCTATCGCCGCGCCATTTCCGGCATCTATGCCCGGATCGCCGCGACCTATCGCACCCTCACCGGCAAGCAGCCCGCCCGCGCCTCGGCATTGACGGGGGAGGCCTATGCCAGCCCCGCCGACCTGCGGCGCGACCTCGTCACCGTGGCGCAGGGCCTGGCCAGCGAAGGCAACGGCGCGCTGGCATCTGGCGGCGCGCTCGGCCGCCTGATCCGTGCGGTGGAGACGTTCGGCTTCCACCTCGCCACCCTCGACATGCGCCAGAACAGCGACGTCCATCAGCGGGTCGTGGCCGAGCTGCTGAAGGTGGCGGGGGTCGAGGCCGACTATGCGAGCCTCGACGAATATGCCCGCATCGCCCTGCTGCGCCGCGAGCTGGCGAGCAACCGGCCGCTCGGAACGCGCTTCTCCGAATATTCGGAGGAGACCGCGTCCGAACTCGCCATCGTGCAGGCGGCGGCGGAGGCGCACCGCATCTACGGCCCGCAATGCATCACCCACTATATCATTTCCAAGGCGGAGAGCGTCTCGGACCTGCTGGAAGTGAACATCATCCTCAAGGAAGCGGGTCTCTGGCGCGCCAGCCATAATGGCGACGCGCCGCAGGCCGCGATCATGGCGGTGCCGCTGTTCGAGACCATCGCCGACCTGGAGGCCGCGCCCAAGATCATGGGCGCCTATTTCGGCCTGCCCGAAATTGCGGGCGTGGTGCGGGAACGCGGCCATCAGGAAGTGATGATCGGCTATTCCGACAGCAACAAGGACGGCGGCTATATCACCTCGACCTGGGGGCTGTTCCAGGCCAGCAAGGCGCTCGCGCCCGTCTTTGCCGACGCCAAGACGGCGATGCAGCTTTTCCACGGCCGCGGCGGCGCGGTCGGGCGCGGCGGCGGCTCCTCCTTCGCGGCGATCCAGGCCCAGCCCAAGGGCACGGTGCAGGGCCGCATCCGCATCACCGAACAGGGCGAGGTGATCGCCGCGAAGTTCGGCACGCGCGGCGTCGCCATGACGAACCTGGAGGCGACGACCAGCGCGACCCTGCTCGCCAGCCTCGAACCGGAAAATATCTCGGATCGCGACGCCGCCCGCTTCGCCGCCGCTATGGACGAGCTGTCGAAGACCGCCTTCGCCGCCTATCGCGACCTCGTCTACGGCACCGACGGCTTCAAGGAATTCTTCCGGCAGTTGACGCCGATCCAGGAGATTTCCGGCCTGAAGATCGGATCGCGCCCCGCCAGCCGTACCAAGAGCACGCGGATCGAGGATCTGCGCGCCATCCCCTGGGTGTTCAGCTGGGCGCAGGCGCGGGTGATGCTGCCGGGCTGGTATGGCGTGGGCCATGCGCTCCACGCTTTCGAGGACAAGGCGCTGCTGGCCGACATGGCGCAGCACTGGTCCTTCCTCCAGTCGGCGCTGGCAAACCTCGAAATGGTGCTGGCCAAGTCCGATCTCGGCATCGCCGCCCATTATCTGCCGCTGGTGGAGGATCAGGCCAGGGGCGAGGTCATTTTCGATCGCATCCGCGAAGGCTGGGACATGACCCATGACGGCCTGCTCGCCGCCACCGGCCAGTCGCGCCTGCTGGAGAAGAATCCGAAGCTCGACACCTCGATCCGCCTGCGCCTGCCCTATATCGAGCCGCTGAACCTGCTCCAGGTCGAACTGATGAAGCGCCACCGCGGCGGCGAGGACGACCCGCGGATCAAGGAAGGCATCGAACTGTCGATCAACGCGATCGCGACGGCCCTCAGAAACAGCGGCTGAGGCCCTTATATCCTCCCCATCGAGGGATGGGGAGGGGGACCCTGCGCAGCATGGTGGAGGGGCCAATGCACGACCTGCGCAACTCTCCTACCGCCTGTACCACGGAGTGCCGCCATCTTTCGATGAAGCGTATCGGCAAAAACCCGCCCGAAAATTCCCCTGTCCTACAGCGGACCTTTCGTGCCAGACCGGAACTGGCTCTTTGACCTGTCGGAAAAATAGGAAAAACGGCGCTTTTCCAACGCCGTCATCGTGTCACCTATGTCACCCTGACCCTGTCGGGGCGGGGAATTCGGGACGGCCGCAGTCCATGGCCGCCCCGAACCCCAATCCTCCAGCGGAGGTTTGGACAGAAGGGCGGCGCGCCAAGGGAGCGCCCCGCCCAAGCCGGTCGATCAGAATTTCGCGACCACGCCCGCCATCGGCCGGATCGAGTGGAAATTGCCCATGGTGTCGGCCTGCACGCGCAGCCGGATATTGCTGCTCTGGGCCGATCCGCCCATGTCGGCGGTGGACAGTTCCACGCCCGCGCCATAGGTCATGCCATGATAGTCGCGGCTGTTGGGGCCGAGGGCGTCGAAATTGACCCATTTATAGCCGACCTTGGTGAAGATCAGGCTGTCCTTGCCCGCCTTGATCCCGGCGCGGCCGGCCACGCCATATTCCCAGTCGATGTCGCCGCTGACGCCCTTGCTCGCGGTGCCCTCGACGCCCAGCACCAGCGGCCCGGCGACATTGGCGTTCACGCCCGCCACGCCTTCCACGATCCGGCCCTTGTAGCCGACCGGCGGAATGCCCTGCTTGTTGGCTTCGCTGTCGAAATTGTGGATGCCGCCCATCACGCCGACATAGGGTTCGATGCGGCGCGATCCTCCGTCCTGCCCGGTTCCGTCCTGCGCCAGGGCGGCGACGGGAAGCAGAGACGCGGCGGCAGCCGCTGTGAACAGCAGAGTCTTCATGGGGTTTCCCCTTCACTTGTTGGAAAATATGCAGCCGCAGGTTTGGACCCTTCGGCATCGCTCAGGCTGCTGCAAGCGGCTCAGGCGATAGCCGGTCAATCCCCATTGGCGGGTGAAGGTTGCATGAACCGAACCGGAAAAATCCGGCAAAGCGGCCTTTTGTAACCCAAATACAACGGTTTCTGTCGCCAGGATGAACCGATCCGCGCTTGTCTGAACCTCAGCTAAACGGGCTGCGGCCGCCGCCATTCACAACCAATTCAACTGGCCGGCGTTATGCAGGATGAGGATATGGACATGAGGAGAAAGGCGATGACGTGGACCGGACATGGTTTCCTGGCCGCGATCGGCCTTGCCGGTGCGCTGGCTCTGGGCGGCTGCGCCTATGACGATGGCTATTATGGCGGCGTGAGCGTCGGCACCGGCTATTATGGTGGCGGCTATTATGACGGTTATTGGAGCCCTGGCTATTATCGGCCGGGCTATTATAGCGGCTGGTATGACGGCTTCTATTATCCCGGCAGCGGCTATTATGTGTACAGCCGCGGCGGCCAGCGCCACCGCTGGAATGACGGGCAGCGCCGCTATTGGGAAGGCCGCAGGGAAGCGCGTCGCGGCGATGATGACGGCAATCGCTGGAACGGCTCGCCGCGCGGTTCGTGGAACGGCCGCTGGAACCGCGACGGCCGTGACGATGGCGGCCGCTTTGCCCGGCCTCCCGCCGCCGACCGTTCACCCCCCACAGGCAGAGGACAGCACGATATGACCGCTCCACGCCCCGGCTGGAATCCCGGCAACGCACCGCGAGCCCGCTCCGAAGGCGGCGGCGGGTCGCGCCACGGCGGCTGGCGGGGCAAGCGCGACTGATGCGGGTTCGTGCCGGTGCCGCCCTGTTTCTCAGCCTGATTTCGCTCGCGGCCTGCGACGGCCGGGAGGAGAGCGCGATCAACAATCTTGCCAATGGCGCCAATGCGACGCAGGTCGAAAACAGCGTCCGGGCGGAAGCGCAGGCGGTGATGGAACCGCTGAGGCCCCCCCCTCCCGGCACGCCGGGCGGCCTGCCCGCCGATCCCCAGCCGGTGGTGGAGGAAGATGCGGTCGATCCCAAGGGCGCGCAGGGCGCCGCGCAGGTGGTGCAGGGCTATTATGGCCTGCTGGAGGAAAAGCGCTACGGCGACGCGCAGGATCTGTGGAACGACAACAGCGCGATGGGGGCCGAGGATGATGCCCGCTTCGCCGCGCGCTTCCGCAGCTTCAGCGAGGTGCATGCCAATGTCGGCGCACCCGGCAATGTGGAGGGCGCAGCGGGATCGCTGTTCGTGACCGTGCCGGTGCAGGTCTATGGCCGCCTGGCGGCCAACGGCAAGCCCTGGTATCGGCTGCGGCAGGTGACGCTGCGCCGCGCCAATGACGTGCCGGGTTCCAGCGAGGCGGATCGCCGCTGGCATATCGAATCGATCGGTCCCTACGAACCGCCGGCGCAACCGGCGGCGGAGACGGACAATGCCATCTCCGCCACCGACGGGCTGCTCAAGAAATAGTCGCCTTCAGGATCTTGCCCGGGGTCTTGGGCGGTTCGCCCTTGGGCAGCGCGTCGACATGCTCCATGCCCGACGTCACCTCACCCCAGACGGTATATTGGCCGTCAAGGAAGGTGGCATCGTCGAAGCAGATGAAGAACTGGCTGTTGGCGCTGTTCGGGTTCATCGCGCGGGCCATGGAGCAGACGCCGCGAATATGCGGTTCGCGGCTGAATTCGGCCTTCAGGTCGGGCAGCTTCGACCCGCCCATGCCGGTGCCGGTCGGATCGCCGCCCTGCGCCATGAAGCCGGGAATGACGCGGTGGAACACGACGCCATCGTAGAAACCGTCCTTGGTGAGCTGGGTGATGCGCTCGACATGGCCGGGCGCCAGGTCGGGACGCAGCTTGATCACGACGTCGCCGCCGCTGTCGAGGGTGAGTGTCAGGGTTTCGTCAGCCATAAATATCCTCTCGTGGCGGGGGAAACGGGAAAGATCGTTCATATAGAGTGTTGGGACGGGGATGGAAGCGCCTCATGAGTTTCTTGGGGCATTGCAATTGTGACGAGCATGGGCAAAAGCAGCGACATGCTACAGGAACCGGACAGTAGGGGACGCGATGAGCGAACGAGCCGATACGGCCGAACCCCGGCTGGACGCAGACCATAGCGACGAACCTGTCGTCGATCAGGCGGAATCGCGCCATGACGAGGACGACCGGCTGAAGTCCGAGTTTGTCGATGCCGTGCTCGACGCGGTGGAGGCGGACGACCGCGAAACCGCGCGGGAACTGGTGTCGCCGCTGCATCCGGCGGACATTGCCGACCTTCTGGAACTGACCCCGTCCGAGCGGCGCGGCGAAGTGGCGGCGGCGCTGGGCGATCTGGTCGGCGCAGAGGTTCTTTCCGAACTCAACGACTATGTCCGCGACGACCTGCTGGATGCGCTGCGGCCCGAGCAGGTGGCGGAATTCGCCGCCGAACTCGACACCGACGACGCCGTCGCCATCATCGAGGATATGGAGGAGGCCGACCAGCAGGCCGTCCTCGACGCGCTCGACCCCGAAGACCGCGCGGCGATCGAAAACGCGCTCTCCTATCCGGAGGAATCCGCAGGCCGCCTGATGCAGCGCGACCTGGTCGCGGTGCCGGAGCATATGACGGTCGGGCAGGTCATCGACTATCTGCGCGACAATCGCGACCTTACCAGCGATTTCTGGGAAATCTTCGTCGTCGACGAAGCGCACAAGCCGATCGGCACCTGCCAGTTGAGTTGGGTGCTGACCTGCCCGCGCAGCATCGCCATGGCCGACCTGATGAAGCGCGAACAGACGCTGATCCCGGTCGATATGGATCAGGAGGAGGTGGCGCTCCGCTTCCAGAAATATGCGCTGATCTCCGCCGCCGTGGTCGATGCCAGCGGGCGGCTGGTCGGCATGATCACGGTGGACGACATCGTCCACATCATCTCCGAGGAAGCGGGCGAGGATATTCTCCGCCTGTCGGGCGCGGGCGAGGGCGACATCAACCAGCCGATCCTGGAAACGGTGCGCACGCGCCTCTCCTGGCTGGTGGTGAACCTGGGCACGGCGATCCTGGCGGCGTCGGTGGTCGGGCTGTTCCAGTCGACCATCTCCAAATATGTCGTGCTGGCGGTGCTGATGCCGATCGTGTCGGGCATGGGCGGCAATGCCGGGACGCAGACCATGGCGGTGGCGGTGCGCGCGCTCGCCACCAATCAGCTCACCAGTTCCAACACCATCCGCCAGATCGTCCGCGAATTCCGCATCGCCAGCGCCAATGGCACGGCGCTGGGCATATTGATCGGCGTGTCGGTGGGGCTGATCTACGGCAATCACGATCTGGGCATCGTCATCGCGCTGGCGATGCTGTTCAACAATCTCGTGGCGGGGCTGGCGGGCATATTGGTGCCGGTGACGCTGGACCGCTTCAATATCGATCCGGCCGTATCGTCGGCGGTGTTCGTCACCACCATGACGGACGTGATGGGCTTTTTCTCCTTCCTCGGCCTAGCCACCATCTGGGGTCTGTAGCCGGGCTTGACCGCCGCGCGGAAGCGCCCATCTTCGCGTGATGCCGCTACACCTCACCAAGATCGCCTTCCAGAGCGAAAGTCCCGCCACGCTCCGGGCCTGGCTGGAAAGCCATGCGGAAGAGGCGCGGCTGACCACCCGCTACCTGCCCAAGCGGGTCGAGGAACTGGCGGGTGGCTCCCTCTACTGGATACATGGTCATCAACTGGTGGGGCGCAGCCCGATCCTGGGCTTCCGGGAAACCGGGCAGGGGCGCTACTGGATCAGGCTGGAACCCCGGCTGATATCGGTGCGCGCGCAACCCAAGCGTGCCCATCAGGGCTGGCGTTATCTGGAGGCGAAGGATGCGCCGCCCGACCTGGGCGGGGGCGAGGCGAACGATCTGGACGCCATGCCGTCCGCCATGCTGGGGGAGCTGGCGAAGCTGGGTCTGATCTGAGGCTCAGGCGAGCGCCTTCACCTGTTCCCCGATGGCGCGCAGTTCACTGATGAAGCGCGCCCGTTCCTCGACCCTGCGGCTTGGGTCGGGCATGCGCAGCAGGAAGCTGGGATGGACGGTGATCCAGCCCTGCGCGCCGCTCTCCAATGCAATGGGTGCGCCGCGCCACCGGCCGATCGTCACGGCCTTGCCGATCAGCGCGCGCCCGGCCGTCGCGCCGAGTGCCACGATGATGCGCGGGCGGACCAGATCCCGTTCCTGTTCCAGCCACCAGCGGCAGGCCTGGATTTCGGGCGTTTCCGGCGTCTGGTGGATGCGCCGCTTGCCGCGCCGTTCATGTTTGAAATGCTTGACCGCATTGGTGATATAGGTGCGGCTGCGGTCGATCCCGGCCTCCTCCAGCGCTTGATCGAACAGCTGGCCAGCGGGTCCGACGAAGGGGCGCCCGGCCAGATCCTCCTGATCCCCCGGCTGTTCGCCGATGAACATCAATGGCGCGTCGACCGGTCCCTCGCCGAACACCGTCTGGGTGGCGTCCCGGTACAAGGGGCAACGGGTGCAGCCCGTCGCCTCGTCGCGCAACGCCTGCCATGCGGCGTCGGCGTTCCCTTGGCGGGCGGCGGGCTTGGGTGGGGTCGCGATCATGGCTGCCTCGCGCGCTTGGGCCCCCGCCACCAGCCCCGGGATGAGCGTGGCTTCGGGCAGGTTGCGCCAATATTTTCGCGGCATTTCGGACAGCATGGCACCGACCTTGAGCCGGGCGGGATTGAAGATTGCTGCATAATAGCCCTTCCATATCTCTTCGACCGGATCGTCCACGGCCGCATCCGCGCGGGTGGCGCCGGGACCCTCGGACAAGGTTTCGCCATCCCAGTGGATGCTGATCTCCGGCGTGAGGATCGACCAGCGCATCGAGGCGAAACGGCGCATGAAGAAACCGGCATTGGCGCGGACGATATGATGGTCGGGTTCGAACCAGGCGACGAAGTGCGGCCCGTCCGCATCGGCCAGTTCGCGGAAGCGGACGAAGGCGCGCATCTTGTGCAGGTCGCGCCGGACAGCCTTGGCCAGCCCCTCCACCCGACGGAGCAGGGGGTCGGCACGGTCCTCCAGGCTGGACGGATGTTCGCGCACCCGAAGAAGGAGCGCATAAAGCAGGGCGAAGCGTTGCGGATCGCGATGCAGGATCGCGGTTTCGGCCAATTCTACAAAGGGACGTGGGACAGAGAAGATGGCGGCGCTCGTGGGCGGCAACGCCGCCGGGGCCGGGGTGACGGCAAAGAGATCGCCGCTATCGCCGTCGACCTGCCAGTTGATTTCGGCTGGCGCGATTCCGGCGATCGCGAAGGCGCGGGCAGCGCGTCGCCATCCCTCGAAATCGTCCGGCCCATTCAGTTGCGCGCGATACATGATCCGTCGGGGCGCCAGCCGGTGGGATCGACCGGGGCTCATCATCATTCTCTAATCCTCCGCTTCCGCCCGCTCGAGTTCCGCCGGTTTGCGCTCGGCGAAAAGCGCCGCGAGTCTCTCTTCCTCCTGCGCGGTCAATTCCTTCGCGGCATCGGGGAACATCTCTTCCTCTTCCTCCTCGATATGATGGAGGTAGCGTTTCTTCATGTCGGCAAAGGTCCGGTTCCAATCCGCCCCATTGAAGGAAAGACCCTCCAGCTCCTCCAGAAAATCGTCGATTTCCTTATGTTCGGATACGCTGTGCTGGGCGTCTTCACGCAGGTCCGGACGCGCCAGCATGGTGGCGTAGAGCGTTTCCTCCTCTGCCGCGGCATGGGCCGTCACTTCCACCCGGAACTGTTCGAACAGCTTTTTCAGCCGGTCAGGATCGTTCCCGGCATCGGCCATCTTCTCGAAAAGCTGGCGATGGGCGTCATGATCCTGTTTCAGTCGGTCGAAAATGCTGGCTTTGGCCATGGCTATGCTCCTTCTCATCAGGAAAGAACAACGATGGATCGCCGCTTTGGGTTCAGCCGAACAGGGCGCGAAAGATGATTGCGACAGGAATCCAGAGCAGCCCGCCGACGATGCTGGCCGACCAGAGCTGCACCAGATCGCGGCGGAACCGCGTTTCCAGGCCATGGGAGGACAGGCCGCTGCCGTCGAGCAGTTCCCAGCGACGCTCCAGTCCCCGCGCCGCCACCGCAAAGCCGCCGATCGCAATGATGATGCCCAGATGCAGCAGCAGCGACCCGCCCATCTTGGCGACGATGAAAATCTGAAGCAGGCAGAAAACGACCAGCGCGGCAGCCAGATGCGTACTCATCCGCCGGGCATGCCCCGTGCGATGGGAGGTGCCGCCATTCCACTTTGTCGCCAAAAACCTGACCCTTTCCTTGCGCCGGAAAAGGAAAACATGAACGGCCGCACCGATCAACGGCAAAATGCGTTCGTTTCATTCAAAAAAGCTCCAATTGGCTGGCGCGGGATGTGGGACGCAGGTGCAACCGGTCGGCCAGCTGCACGGGCCGCCAGTCGCCCGCCACCAGAAAGGGGCGCAGCTTTGCGATCGAGCGGGTCAGCCGCGCGATATCGTCCAGCCGCAAGCGGCGGTGGCGGCGGCTGGCGAGGATGCGGTCGACCGCCTTGACGCCCAGGCCCGGCACCCGCAGCAAGGCTTCGCGCGGCGCGCGGTTGACGTCGACGGGGAAGGCGTCGCGATGCCGCAACGCCCAGGCCAGCTTGGGATCGATGTCGAGCGGCAGGCAGCCGGTTTCGGGATCGGTCGCGCCTTCCAGTTCCTCCGCCGAAAAGCCGTAGAAGCGCATCATCCAGTCGGACTGATACAGCCGATGCTCGCGCATCAGCGGCGGGCGCTGGAGCGGCAGTACGCTGCTGGGGGACGGGATCGGGGAAAAGGCGCTGTAATAGACCCGCCGCAGGCGGTGGCGGTCATAGAGGGCGCTGGCGCGGTGGATGATGGCGCGGTCGTCCGCCCTGTCCGCGCCGATGATCATCTGGGTCGATTGCCCGGCCGGTGCGAAGCGCGGCGCATGGGCATAGCGGCGGCGCGCGTCGCTCCCATCCTCGATCGCGGCACGCATCCCGGCCATGGCGGTTTCGATCCGCTTGCCGTCCTTTTCCGGCGCGAGCCGCTTCAGTCCGGTTTCCGTCGGCAGCTCGACATTGATGGACAGCCGGTCGGCATAGAGCCCGGCCTGTTGCGCCAGTTGGGGGTCTGCGTCGGGAATGGTCTTGAGATGGATGTAGCCGCGGAAATCATGCTCTTCCCGCAGGCTGCGGGCGACGGCGACCAGTTGCTCCATGGTATAGTCCGACGACCGGATGATGCCGGAGGAGAGGAAGAGCCCTTCAATATAGTTGCGGCGGTAGAAGCTGATCGTCAGCTCCACCACTTCGCGCACGGTGAACCGGGCGCGGCGGACATTGCTGGACTGCCGGTTGATGCAATAGTGGCAATCGAAAATGCAGCTGTTGGTCAGCAGGATCTTGAGCAGCGAAATGCATCGTCCGTCCGGCGCATAGGCATGGCAGATGCCCATGCCCTCCGTCGATCCGATCCCGCCCTTGCGCCCTGAGGCACTGTCCCTTCCGACCGTGCCGGAGGAAGCGCATGACGCATCATATTTGGCGGCGTCGGCGAGGATTTCGAGCTTCTGGCGAACGGAGAGAGCGGTCATGATCGTTCATGATATGTTCCAAATCCCGTCCTGTCCATAATCTGCATCAGAACCGGCTCAGGCGTCGGCACCGTTCCCATCCAGCACCTGGCGGACCTTCATCGCCAGCTGGTCCAGCGTGAAGGGCTTGGCAAGGAAGGATACGCCCGGATCGAGCATGCCATTATGGACGATGGCGTTGCGGGTGTAACCGGTGGTGTAGAGTATCTTGAGGGCAGGGCGGGTCTTTCGCGCCCGATCGGCAAGTTCCCGCCCATTGATGCCCGGCATGACGATATCGGTGAACAGCATGTCGATGCGGGGCTGGATCGCCAGCATTTCCAGCGCCTGTTCGCCGTCCGACGCCTGGACGATGGTGTAGCCCAGCTCGCGCAGCGAATCGACCGACATATGGCGGACCCGCTCTTCATCCTCGACCACCAGGATGATTTCCTCTTCCCGCGCGCGGGGCAGTTCCGTCGCGACCGCAGCGACCGTCCCGGCTGCCGCTTCCGCGCCGTAATGGCGGGGCAGATAGATTTTGATGACCGTGCCTTCGCCCGGCTCGGAATAGATTTTCACATGGCCGCGCGATTGCTTGATGAAGCCGAACACCTGACTCAGTCCCAGCCCGGTGCCCTTGCCCACGCCCTTGGTGGTGAAGAAGGGATCGAAGGCGCGGTCCACCACGTCCGGCGGCATTCCGGTTCCGTTGTCGGTCACCGACACCATGACATATTGCCCCGGCGCGACGTCGCTCTGGCCCGCGGCATAGGCATCGTCGAGATGCGCGTTGGCGGTCTCTATGGTCAGCCGCCCGCCCGCCGGCATGGCGTCGCGTGAATTGACGCACAGGTTGATGATCGCCGATTCGAGCTGGCCGGCATCGATGCTCGCCCGCCACAGCCCACCGGCCAGCACGGTTTCGACCCGGATGCTCTCCCCGATCGTGCGGCGCAGCAGTTCCGACATGCCGCCCACCAGCTTGTTGACGTCGGTCGGCTGCGGATCGAGCGGCTGCTGCCGGGAAAAGGCCAGCAGCCGTGCGGTGAGTTGGGCGGCGCGCTGGGCACCCTCCGCCGCATTGTCGATGCTTTTCGTGACGCGCGGATCGGTACCGGCCGCCAGCCGCCGCCGCGCCATGTCGAGCGAACCGATGACGATGGCCAGCATATTGTTGAAGTCATGGGCAATGCCGCCGGTGAGCTGTCCGATGGATTCCATCTTCTGCATCTGGCGCAACTGCGCCTCGGCCGCTTCCCGTTCCTGTCCTTCGGCGACCAGCCTCCTGTTGATCGAACTCAACGCCTGCTGGCTTTCCGTGGCTTCCGTCACCCGGCGATAGGCGGTGCGCAGCGCCAGCGCCCCCAGCAGGGTGATCAGCACCGCCGAAACCGCCATGCCGACGGACACCAGCAGGCTGAGGCGATAGTCGTTGGCCGTCCGGCCTTTCAGCAGTTGGGCCTCGCGCGCCCGCATGGCGGCGACGACGGCCCGGATCTTGGTCATCGTGACCATGCCCGCGTTGAAATCGTCGGGCGCGATGATGGCGCCCTGTCGCCGCCGTTCGATCCCGCTGCGCATCAGGAACAGCCGGTCGTCGAGCAGCTGCTCTAGTGTTTCGATCGATTGGGCCTGCAGGCGATTGTCGCTCATCTCGGCCCGCAATGCGGTCAGCTCTTCCCGCCATTCATTGCGGAAGGCGGTGTAAGGCCCCAGGAAACTGTCCCTGCCCGTCAGCATGAAGCCGCGCTGGCTGCTCTCCGCCTCCTGCACATGGAGCAGAAGGGTCGATAGCTGGTTTTCCACCCGCAGCGTGTGCTGAACCCAGCCATTGACCCGCTGCTGCGCCGTATAAGCCCAATAGGTGCTGCCCACTGCCACCACGACGATGAGCAGCGCCAGCAACAGGAGGAAGACCGACCGTTCGGGGCGCATCGCGGGCATGGGCGCCAAGATGCTGAAATATGGGACAATGGGCAAGTGCGATGCACTTGCCCCGGCGGGGAATTTTGGTCCGGACGGTCCGGCTCAGTCGCGCCAGCTCGGATCGATCCGGTCGATCTTGCGCACCATCGCCTCGAAATCGGGGACGCCGGGGCCGACCGGCAACTGCACCCCGCCGATGTCGCGCTGGTGTATGGCGATCACATCCTCGCTGATTTCTATCGGCGTTCCGGCCGCCCCGGTCGCCACCTGGATCTCGCAGGCGCGCTGCAACGACCACTGGGTCATGAAGGCGTGCGGCAGGGTCTTCGCCATGACCAGCGTGCCATGGTTGCGCAGCATCATGATCCGCCGCTGGCCGAGATGGGCGATCAGCCTTTCGCCTTCCTCCGGACGGATCGTGACGCCTTCGAAATCATGATAGGCGATTCGCCCGGCAAAGGCGGCGGCGTAGAAATTGGTGGGGCGCAGCCCTTCCCGCGTGGCGCTGACCGCCATCGTGGCGGTGGTGTGGGTATGGATGATGCAATGCGCATCGGGCAGATGGCGGTGGAAGACGCTGTGCTGGGTGAAGCCGGCGCGGTTGACCGGATAGGGGCTGCCGTCGAGCACATGGCCGTCAATGTCGATCTTGACCAGGCTGGATGCCGTCACCTCGCTGTAGAGAAGCCCGAACGGATTGATCAGGAAGGCGTTTTCCTCATCCGGGACGCGGAGGGTGATGTGGTTGTAGATCATCTCGGACCAGCCCATATGGTCGAAGATGCGATAACAGGCGGCCAGTTGCAGGCGGGCCTCCCGTTCAGCGGCGGACATGATCTGGTTCTTGGCGGCAGTTGCCATGGCGATCCTCCTTCTGGTTTATGCCGGGACTATCCGCTTTACCGCGCCCCATGTCGAGGGGCGCGGCTTTTGGGTTGAATTTGCGCGACTCTGCTGGTAGGGCGCGCCCCACACGGCGCAGGGTGACCTGCGACGACTCACCGCTATTTTCTTCGGGTGGCCCGTCGGGAAGGGTTTGTTTCCTGGCGATCCGTCCGGTTTCGACTGGAGTTTGACTGGCTTATGCAAATCATCGTTCGCGACAACAATGTCGACCAGGCCCTGCGCGCGCTCAAGAAGAAGCTGCAGCGTGAGGGCGTGTATCGCGAGATGAAGCTGCGCCGTCACTATGAGAAGCCGTCGGAAAAGCGCGCCCGCGAAAAGGCTGCTGCCGTCCGCCGCGCCCGCAAGCTGGAGCGCAAGCGCGCCGAGCGCGACGGCGTCCGGTAAGGACTGCCGTTTCGGGGCGGCCGGCTGACCGCCCTTTCTTCTGCTGCAAAATCTACCCGCACCAACTGCGAGGCACATCCCATGTCCACGACGGCCGTTCCCCTTCGTCCTATCGCCAAGGGGTCGCTGACGCGCCTTTGGGTCGGCATTGCCGCGGTGGCGCTGGCCGCCGGTGGTCTGGCCTGGGCCGGGCAGCAGGGCGTCGAGCCGTCGCCCGCCAGCTTCCTGGCCCGCAATGGGCATGCGGACGGCGTGGTGACGACCGAATCGGGCCTGCAGTACAAGGTGCTGGAGGAAGGCACCGGTCCCAGCCCGACGGCCGCCGACGTGGCGCTGGTGGGCTATAAGGGCGCGCTGCTCAACGGCACGGTGTTCGATGAGAACCCGCAGACCGCCATGCCGGTCGATGGCGTGGTTCCCGGCTTCTCCGAAGGCCTGCAGAAGATGAAGAAGGGCGGCAAGTACCGCCTGTGGATTCCGCCGCAGCTTGGCTATGGCGAGCAGGCGGCGGGTCCGATCCCGGCCAATTCGGTGCTGGTGTTCGACGTCCAGCTGCATGATTTCAAGTCCAAGGCGGACATCATGCGGATGCAGCAGATGATGCAGCAGCAGGGCGTGATGCCGCCGTCCGGCCACTGATAGAGCATTGTCGAAGCCGGTGGGGTGGCATTGCCTGCTGGCTCGGATCAAGCTTCAGCTTCAACGTAAGTCGAACTGGAAAAGGCCCGCTTGCGGGCCTTTTTCTCATGCCTTCACATTCTCACGCGTTCACGGGCTCACGCGTTCACGGGCACGGTCGCGGCCATGTCGGCCTTGGCCTCCAGCGCTTTGGAGCGTTCCTCCAGATAGACCTTGATCATCGCGACTATCGGGTCGGCGAGGAACAGCCCCATGATGCCGAACAGCGCGCCTAACAGGATCTGCGCCGCAAGGACCAGGGCGGGCGCCAGATCGGTGGCGCGCTTGGCGACCATCGGCACGATCAGATAGCCGTCGACGATCTGGACCGCCAGATAGACGCCCAGGGCATAAAGGCCCGCATGGGAGCCCGCCGAAAACCCCACCAGCATGATCAGCACGCCGGAAATGATCGATCCGATATTGGGCAGGAAGGCGAACAGGCCGGTCAATATGCCCAGCAGTCCCGCCATCGGCACGCCGCCCGCCCAGAGCAGCAGCCAGACGCCGACGCCCTCCACCGCCATGCCGATCAGCCGCCCGAACATCAGGCGGCGGAGCGTCCAGCCCATCTTGTCCGCAATGGCATAGAAATGGGAACGCCTGTCCATCGGCAGCATCCAGGCCACGCCCCGTTCGTAGAGCTTGGGTTCGATCGCGATGAAGATCGCCAGCACCAGCATCATGACCCCGCTGGTGATCGCGCCTACCGCCGTCCCGACGGCCGCCGTCACGCGGCCGAGCGAACTCATCGCCTGGCTGGCAAGGCTCTTGAAATCCTCCGGCGTGGTGGTGACGCCCAACTGCTGCAACCAGCCGCCGATCCGGCTGATCTGGGTCTCGACGATGGTGCGCATCGCCTGCGCCTGCGCGGCCAGGCTCGATCCGGTGAGATAGAAGGTGTAGATCAGGAAGGCGAGCGCGGCGACCAGCACGATGGTAAGCCGCCAGCCCCGCCCGATCGGCAGCACCCGCCCCAGCAGCCGCGTGCCGCCGTCCATCATGGTGGTCAGCACCAGCGCGCCCATGATCAGCATGATCGGTTGGGCCAGTAACACCAGCAGGGCGATGGCTATGCCCAGCGCGAACCACACCCCGGCCCGCTTGATTTCATGCTGGACCAGCGGGCTCTGCAATTCGCTGGGGCCGGGTTGCTCGATATGGACCTGCTTGCCGTTCAACCCCTATCCCCTTTCCGGACGAGCTTATTTCGGTGGAGTAACGCTTGCTGGGCGCAGGCTGTTCCCGGCCCGGCCGGCACGGAAGGCATGGAACCAGCTCACCGGATTCCAGCCCGAATCACCGTCCAGAGAGAAGGTGATGAATTCGGCCCGTCCGCCGATGGCTTCCCAGGGGACCGGACCGCCAAGGCCATTTTCCTCCAGCGGCGCGCGGCTGTCGGCGCTGTTGTCGCGATTGTCGCCCATCAGGAAGACATGGTCGGCCGGAATCCGCACCGGCCCATACCAGTCGAGCGTGCTCGGTCCCATGTCGATGATGACATAGCTTTTCCCATTGGGCAGCGTTTCCTGCCGCACCGGCAGTTCGCACCAACTCTTGCCGTCGGCGTCCGTCACCAGCGCGCCGGGGAACTGCATGGGCGGGCAGGGGGCGTTGCCGTCCACGGGCAGACGGATCGGCTTCAATATTTTCTGCGGCACCGGCACGCCGTTCAATATGACCTGGCCGCCGCGCACATCCAGTATGTCGCCGGGCAGGCCGATGACGCGCTTGATATAATCCTCGCGCTTGTTCTGCGGCGAGACGATGACGATGTCGCCCCGCTCCGGCATCCGTCCGAAAATCCGTCCCTTCAGGAAGGGCAGCGGATGGAAGCTGGGCGAGACATAGGACCAGCCATAGGGATATTTGCTCACCACCAGCCGGTCGCCCTTCAGCAGGACGGGCATCATCGATTCGCTGGGAATGTAGAAGGGCTTGGCGATGAAGCTGTGGAAGCCCAGCACCGCCAAGATCAGCAGGCTGATGCTTTTGACTTCATGCCACCAGTTGACCGACGCCTTCGGCGGTTCCGCGGCCGGGGCTGTGGACGGCTGTTCGGTGGGGTCGTTCTCGGTCATGTCGGCTGCCGTCATGGGAGGATTTCCGGCTGGTGGCGCCCCATCGTCATAGCGGCAGGGCTTCGATGATCACAAAGGCCTGTGCCCATGGATGATCGTCGGTGAGCGTCAGGTGAACGACCGGCCGATGTCCGGCGGGAACCATCGATTCGAGGCGAGCGAGCGCACCCCCGGTCAGCGCCAGCGTCGGGGCTCCGCCGGGACGGTTGACGACGCCGATGTCCTTCATGAAGACGCCCCTGTTGAAACCGGTGCCGACGGCCTTGGAAAAGGCTTCCTTCGCGGCGAAGCGCTTGGCGAGGGTGCCCGCCTTGGTGAAGGGGCGGCGATCGGCCTTGGCCTGCTCGACCTCGGTGAAGACGCGCTTCTCGAATCGCTCTCCGAACCGGTCGAGCGAATGCTGGATCCGCTCGATATTGCACAGGTCGGAGCCGAGGCCGATGATCAACGCACCAGATCCATCTGTCGCCGCATTTCGCGGATGCTGCCCTCCAGCCCGGCGAAGATCGCCTCACCGATCAGGAAATGGCCGATATTGAGTTCGGCCACCTGCGGGATGGCGGCGATCGGCCCGACATTGTCGAAGGTCAGGCCGTGCCCGGCATGGGGTTCGATCCCGTTCTTGGCCGCCAGCGCCGCCGCGTCGGATATCCGCCGCAATTCCTCGGCGCGTTCGGCTCCCGAAACATGCGCGTAGCGGCCGGTGTGAAATTCGACCACCGGGGCGTTCAGGCGGATCGCCGCCTCGATCTGGGCCGCGTCCGGCTCGATGAACAGGCTGACGCGCACGCCCGCTTCGCTGAGGGCGCCGACGATCGGCCGCAGCGTTTCGATCTGCCCGGCGGCGTCCAGTCCTCCCTCGGTGGTGCGTTCCTCACGCTTTTCCGGCACGATGCAGGCGGCATGCGGCCGATGCCGAAGTGCGATGCCAAGCATTTCCTGCGTCGCCGCCATTTCCAGGTTCAGCGGCACCGTCAGCGCCGCCATCAGCGTGGCGATATCCTCGTCGCGAATATGGCGCCGGTCCTCACGCAGATGGGCGGTGATGCCGTCAGCCCCTGCCTTCACCGCCATCAATGCGGCCTTGACAGGATCGGGATGCGCCCCCCCGCGCGCGTTGCGGATCGTCGCCACATGATCGATGTTGACGCCCAGGCGCAGCGGAACGGGGGAATGCGGCACGGCGCTATTGCTTCCGGCTGCCGGGCTTGATCGCGGGGATCGCCGCCAGTTCGGCCGGGATCTGGTCAGCGTCGTAGACCGGGAAATTGATGCTGACGAGCGGGTAGAAGGGGACTCCCAGTTCCACCTCGCCTGCCGAACGATCGACCAGCGCGACTTCCGCGACGACGATGCCGCCCTCCGCCTCGACCGCCTCGATCGCCTGGCGCGAGGACAGGCCGGTGGTCACGACATCCTCGACCATCAGCACCTTCTGCCCCGGCGTGATCGCAAAGCCGCGCCGCAGTTCGAACGTGCCTTCCGGGCGTTCCAGGAACACCGCGTCCTTGTCCAGCGCGCGGCCGACCTCATGGCCGATGATAAGGCCCCCCATGGCGGGCGAGACGACGAGGTCGATCTCCTGCCGCAATTCGCGGGGCAGCTTCTGCACGGTCGCGCGCGCCAGGCGACCGGCGCGCTCGGCATTCATCAGCACGCGGGCGCACTGAAGATAATTGGCGCTGCGACGGCCGGAGGACAGGATGAAATGTCCCTCCAGCAACGCGCCCGCAGCCCTGAATTCCGCTAATACTTCCTCGTCGGTCATTCGATTCTTCGATCCATTCGCCCATCCCGTCCGCGCAGGCGCGGTCCGGCATGCCTTTCCTGCCACGGCCGGCCTTGCTCAAGCCCGGCCCTGATCGTGCCCCATATTGCCCGCCCCATAGTGCCTGTTGCGTGCGGGGAGCGAGATAGGCTGACCAACTAGGCGTTGCAACAGCGAAGAAAATCTGGTTGTGGAAGGTTGAGGCATAAAAAAACGATGCTTATAAGCCGCGGCAGACCGAAATGGCGGGGGGAGGCGTATTCTCATGCGCATGTCTTCGTTGCAGCGGCGCCAAGGGGTTACGGGGTAAGAAGACGCTATGAGAAAGGTGAAATCGCTCGTTCTCGCCGGGTTGTTGGCCTTCGCGCCTGCACTTTTGCTGAACGGTCCGGTACAGGCCCAGGAGAATGCCGCGGTTGCGGCGCCTGCCACCGGAAATGAGACTGCAGCTGCCGATTCGGCTGCCAAGGCGGCGGCTCCGGCTGCTGCCCCAGCCGCTCCGGCTGAAAAAGTGGCCGCGCCGCCCCGGATGAAGCCCACGCCGGGCATCGGCATGCCTATGCCGGGCGAGATCACCCTTCAGAAGCAGTTTTCGCCGACCGGGCATACCGCCCGCTGGCTGCATGACGTGATGCTGCTGCCGATCATCACCATCATCTCGATCTTCGTTCTGGCGCTGATGCTCTATGTGATGATCCGCTTCCGCCAGAGCGCCAATCCGACGCCCTCCAAGACCTCGCACAACACGGTGATCGAAGTGATCTGGACGGTGGTGCCGGTCGTCATCCTGCTGGTGATCGCCGTACCCTCCATCGGCCTGCTGGCCGACCAGTATAAGCCTGCGCCCAAGGATGCGCTGACCGTCAAGGTGACAGGCTACCAATGGTATTGGGGCTATGAATATCCCGACAATGCCATTCCCGAATTCGTTTCGAACCTTCTGCCCAGGGACAAGGCGGAAGCCAATGGTGAGCCTTATCTGCTGGCCCCCGACAACCGCATGGTGCTGCCGGTCGGCCGTCCGATCAAGCTCATCATCACCGGCGCCGACGTGATCCACAGCTTCGCCGTGCCTTCGCTGTGGGTGAAGATGGACGCGGTTCCCGGCCGCCTCAATGAAAAGACCTTCACCATCGAGAAGCCCGGCGTCTATTATGGCCAATGTTCGGAACTGTGCGGCGCGCGCCACGGCTTCATGCCGATCGCGATCGAGGCGCTGCCTCCGGCCCAGTTCGACCAGTGGGTCCTGTCGCAGGGTGGCAAGCCCAAGGGCGCGGGTGCGGCCACCACGGCCGAGGCCGGCGCGCCGGCCGCCGTTCCCGCTCCCAACGCCAAGCTTTGATCTCAGGGGCTGACACGCGATGACGACGATTACCGCAGACCATCACGGCGATCATGCTCATGAGCATCATGACGCCGACCACAAGCCGGCCTTCTTCCAGCGCTGGTTCATGTCGACCAACCACAAGGATATCGGCACCCTCTACCTGATCTTCGCGATCATCGCCGGGATCATCGGTGGCGGGATTTCCGGCCTGATGCGCGCCGAACTGGCGCAGCCGGGCATCCAGTATCTCCAGACCTGGGCGCAGTTCAGCGACGGTCCCAATGCCACGATGGACCAGGCCTATCATCTCTGGAACGTGCTGATCACCGCCCATGGCCTCATCATGGTCTTCTTCATGGTGATGCCCGCGATGATCGGCGGCTTCGGCAACTGGTTCGTGCCGATCATGATCGGTGCGCCGGACATGGCCTTCCCGCGGATGAACAATATCAGCTTCTGGCTGCTCATCCCGGCTTTCACGCTGCTGCTCGGCTCGACCTTCGTGCCCGGCGGCACCGGGAACGGCGCGGGTACCGGCTGGACGGTCTATGCGCCGCTCTCGACCAGCGGTTCCGCAGGGCCGGCGGTCGACATGGCGATCCTGTCGCTCCACATTGCCGGCGCCAGCTCGATCCTGGGCGCGATCAACTTCATCACCACCATCCTCAACATGCGCGCGCCGGGCATGACGCTGCACAAGATGCCGCTGTTCGTCTGGTCGGTGCTGGTCACCGCCTTCCTGCTGCTGCTCGCGCTTCCCGTGCTGGCAGCCGCGATCACCATGCTGCTGACCGACCGCAATTTCGGCACCACCTTCTATGATGCCGCCGGCGGTGGCGATCCGGAGCTGTACCAGCATCTCTTCTGGTTCTTCGGCCACCCCGAAGTGTACATCATGATCCTGCCGGGCTTCGGTATCGTCAGCCAGATCGTCTCGACCTTCAGCCGCAAGCCGGTGTTCGGCTACCTCGGCATGGCCTATGCGATGGTCGCGATCGGTGTCGTCGGCTTCGTCGTCTGGGCGCACCATATGTTCGTCACTGGCATGTCCGTGAATGTGAAGATGTATTTCACCGCCGCGACGATGGTCATCGCGGTGCCGACCGGCATCAAGATCTTCTCCTGGATCGCGACGATCTGGGGCGGGTCGATCAGCTACAAGACCCCGATGGTCTGGGCGCTGGGCTTCATCTTCCTGTTCACCGTGGGCGGCGTCACCGGCGTCGTGCTGGCCAACGGCGGCGTCGACGACGTGCTGCACGACACCTATTATGTCGTGGCACACTTCCACTATGTGCTGTCGCTGGGCGCGGTCTTCGGCCTGTTCGCGGGCTTCTACTACTGGTTCCCGAAAATGTCGGGCCGGATGTATAACGAGTTCCTCGGCCATCTGCACTTCTGGGTGTTCTTCGTCGGCGTGAACATGCTGTTCTTCCCGATGCACTTCCTTGGCCTGTCGGGCATGCCGCGCCGCTATCCCGACTATCCGGAAGCCTTTGCCTACTGGAACAAGGTCGCCAGCCATGGTTATGAGATCATGGCCGCCGGCATGCTGATCTTCTTCGTCAATCTGATCTGGTCGCTCGTTGCGGGCAAGAAGGCGGAGGGCAATCCCTGGGGCGAGGGTGCCACGACGCTGGAATGGACCCTGTCCAGCCCGCCGCCCTTCCACCAGTTCGAAACGCTGCCGGTCATCGACTGATTATCGGCGCGAGGCATTCCGGCGAGCGTGCCCGGTTTCCCGGCCGATTTGCCGGAATGCCCGGATTGGCGTAAGGAGCCGCCAGTTCTTTGAGGTAGAACAGACCCGGCGCGGGCCATCGTGCCGGGCTGTTGCATGAGGAGATTATGGCAAGTTCGCCGATCATGTCGGAAGGTTCGGCTCCCCTGATTCCCGCCCATTGGCGGGATTTCGTGGCGCTCACCAAGCCCCGGGTGATGACTCTCGTCGTCTTCACCGGCCTGTGTGGCTTGCTCGCCGCGCCCGGTCAGCTTCATCCGGTTCTGGCCTTCACCGCGATTCTCTGCATCGCGCTGGGGGCGGGGGCTGCGGCCACGCTCAACCAGTGGTATGAGGCAGACATCGACGCGAAAATGAAGCGGACCGCGAACCGTCCGCTGCCCGCCGGCCGGATGGACCGCCAGTCCGCTCTGCATTTCGGCGTCGGCCTGTCCTTCTTCTCCGTCCTGCTGATGGGCGTTGCCACCAATTGGCTGGCCGCCGCTGTGCTGGCGGTGTCGATCCTCTTCTATGTCTTCGTCTACACCATCTGGCTCAAGCCCCGCACGGCGCAGAATATCGTCATTGGCGGCGCCGCGGGGGCATTTCCGCCCGTGATTGGCTGGGCGGCGGTGACCGGCGACATCAGCGCCCTGCCGGTCGCGCTGTTCATGCTGATCTTCTTCTGGACGCCGCCGCATTTCTGGGCGCTCGCCCTGTTCGTGAAGACCGATTATGCCGCTGCCGGCATTCCCATGCTGCCGGTGGTGTCGGGCGAGGTCGTGACCCGCCGCCAGATCTGGTTCTATACCGCGATCATGGCCGTGGCCGCGATGGCTCCGGTGCTGCTGCGTCTGACCGGGCCGATCTATGGCACGGCGGCTTTGCTGGGCACGGCGCTGTTCGCGCTCTTCGCCTTCCAGGTGTTCCGGCGGCGGGAAAGCGACCCCGCGCGCATGGCTCCGGAAAAGCGCCTGTTCAAATATTCGATCCTTTATCTTTTTCTGCTGTTTGGAGCGGTCGTCGTCGACCGGTGGGTGTTCGCATGACGCCTGAAGAGAACCGCCAGGTCCGCGCTCGGCAGAAGTCCCGGGCCATCGTGACCGGCGTGCTGCTGGGTGCCCTCGTCATCCTCTTCTATGCCATCACCATCGCCAAGATCAGCGGAGGCCATTGATGGCGAGTCTGCCTCCTTCCCCCTTTGATCGGGACCGCCGCAACCGCCGGACCATGATCGGGATGGCGGGGGTCGGCCTTGCCATGCTGGGCATGGGCTTCGCCTCGGTCCCGCTTTATCGGATATTTTGCGAGCGTACCGGCTTTGGCGGCACGACGCAGCGGGCCGCCAGTGATGTGCAGGTGCGGGAAGCCACCGGCCACCGGATGTCGATTCGCTTCGATTCCAACGTGGCGCCCGGCATGCCCTGGCAGTTCCGCCCCGAACATCCCACCCAGACGGTGACGATCGGTGCGCGCAGCATGGCCATCTTCCTGGCGAAGAACATGTCGGACAAGCCGGTTACGGGTACCGCCAGCTTCAACGTCACGCCTCTCCAGGCGGGCGCCTATTTCACCAAGATCCAGTGCTTCTGCTTCACCCAACAGACCCTCCAACCGGGTCAGGAGGTGCGGATGCCGGTGATCTACTATGTCGATCCAAAGATATTGACGGATAGCGACAACAAGGACACGCAGGAAATCACGTTGAGCTACACTTTCTATCCTGTTGAGCAGGATAAAAAGCCAAGCTAGACAAATATCATAACGCGAACGGGGATGAGAAACGTCATGGCAGGCGCCAAGAACCACGATTATCATATTCTTCCGCCCAGCATCTGGCCCCTTTTCGGGTCGATGTCGGCGCTGGTCATGGCTTTGGGCGCCATCATGTGGATGCATCCCGATGCCATGCCCGCAGGCGGCGGCTGGGTGTTCCTGATCGGCGTCGCGGGCGTGCTGTTCACCATGTACAGCTGGTGGGCGAATGTCATCGCCGAGGCACATGCAGGCGACCATACGCCGGTCGTTCAACTCCACCTGCGCTACGGCATGATCCTGTTCATCGCGTCGGAAGTCATGTTCTTCGTGGGCTGGTTCTGGTCCTTCTTCGACTTCTCGCTCTTCCCCAGCCAGCTGGCACCGATCGACGGGCTGTTCCCGTCAAAGGGCATCGAGGTGATGAACGCCTTCGAACTGCCGCTGCTCAATACGCTGATCCTGCTCTGCTCGGGCACGACCGTCACCTGGGCGCACCATGCGCTGATCCACGGTGATCGCGAAGGACTGAAGAAGGGGCTGACGCTGACCATCATCCTCGGCCTGCTCTTCTCGTCGATCCAGGCCTATGAATATGCCCATGCGCCCTTCCCCTTCGGTCATAGCCCCTACAGTTCGGCCTTCTACATGGCGACCGGGTTCCATGGTTTCCACGTGATGATCGGCACGATCTTCCTGATCGTCAACCTGATCCGCGTGCATCAGGGCCATTTCACCCCGCGCCAGCATTTCGGCTTCGAGGCTGCCGCCTGGTACTGGCATTTCGTCGACGTGGTGTGGCTGTTCCTCTTTGTCGCCATCTATGTCTGGGGTGGCTGGGGCGCGCCGGTCCACGGCGGTTGATCGCCCGATCATGATCGCAAGCAAGACGGCCGGACCTGTTCCGGCCGTTTTCTTTTCCGGGAGTGGCCTTTATGCCTGATGCCATGCCGTCCACCGATCCCGTCCCCGCAAAGCCGCAGCCCCTGTTGGTTGCCGCCGCGCGGGGAGCATGTCCGCAATGCGGTGCTCCGACGCTGTTCGCGGGACCGGTGCGTTTCGCGTCATCCTGCCATGGCTGCGGCCTGGACTATGGCCAGTTCAACGTCGGCGACGGGCCGGCCGCCTTCCTGACCCTGATCGTCGGCGCGGTCATGGTGGCATTGGCGCTGACACTGGAACTCAAGGTGCATCCGCCGCTCTGGCTGCACGTCGTCCTGTGGACGCCCCTGACCGTCGTGGCGGTGATGGCTTGCCTGCGTGTTGCCAAGGGTGTGTTGCTGACCCTCGAATATCGCAACAAGGCGCGAGAGGGGCGGCTGACCGGTCAGGATCAGGAGCCATGAAGGTTCGATTTCCCCTTTGGCCCACGCTGATCGTGAGCGTGGCGGTGCTGGTGATGATCGGCCTGGGCATCTGGCAACTGCAGCGCCGTGCCGAGAAGGAAGCGATGCTGGCGCTCGTCGCGGCCAATCCGGCGAAGCCCGCGACGGCCTTTCCCGCCTTCCCGCCCGTCCCCGCGGAACTGCTGTTCCGCCGCTCCTCCGTCCATTGCCTGCATGTGGTGCGCTGGCACAGCGAGGCCGGGCGCGCGGCCGACGGATCGACCGGCTATCGCTATATCGCCGAATGCAGGACAGGGGCCGAGGGGCCGGGGGTGCTGGTCGCCGCCGGAATTGCCCGGATGCCGGACGCCAAGCCGTCGTGGCAGGGCGGCCAGATCAGTGGCTGGATCGGCGAGGAGCCGGATCATCGCTCGCTTCTTTCGCGGATCGGCGGCAAGGCCATGCCGCTTCGGCCCATGCTGATCGCCGGAGAGGCTGTGCCCGGTCTGGCGCGGCTGGCTCCCCCGGGGGCGGCGGACGTGCCCAACAATCATCTGGCCTATGCGGTGCAATGGTTCTTCTTTGCGGCCGTGGCGGTCGTGATCTACCTGCTTGCCCTGCGCAAACGGGCATCACCGCCTGCCGATCCGCGATAGCCATTCCATGTAAAAGCTTGCCCGAAGCCGCGTCCAGCGCTACCGGGCTACCCCATCATGCACTATGTGAGCACCAGGGGGAGCGCGCCCGCGCTCGGGTTCGAGGATGTGACGCTGGCGGGGCTGGCGTCCGATGGCGGACTCTATCTGCCGGAAAGCTGGCCGAGCTTTTCCGATGGGGATATTCGCGCGCTTTCGGGCCTGTCCTATGTCGAAACGGCGGTGCGGGTCATGGCGCCCTTCGTCGCCGGGTCTCTCGGCGAAGAGGAATTGCGGGAATTGTGCACCGCCGCCTATGGCCGGTTCAGCCATGATGCGGTGACGCCGCTGGTGCAACTGGATCACCGGCACTGGCTGCTCGAACTGTTCCATGGTCCGACGCTGGCGTTCAAGGACGTGGCGCTGCAACTGCTGGGCCAGTTGTTCGAGCGTTTCCTCTCGCGCCGCGACGATCATCTGACCATCGTGGGCGCGACGTCCGGCGACACCGGGTCGGCGGCGATCGATGCCGTGGCGGGCCGCGAGAAGATCGACATCTTCATGCTGCACCCCGAAGGCCGCGTGTCCGACGTCCAGCGCCGCCAGATGACCACGGTGCTGGCGCCCAACGTCTATAATATCGCGATCGACGGCAGCTTCGACGATGCGCAGGCGCTGGTGAAGGCCATGTTCAACGACGCGGCCTTCTCGCGCCGTTTCAATGTCTCGGCGGTCAACAGCATCAACTGGGCGCGGCTGATGGCGCAGGTCGTCTATTATTTCTACGCTGGCGTCCGCCTGGGCGCGCCGGACCGGGCGATCGCCTTTTCCGTGCCGACCGGCAATTTCGGCGACGTGTTCGCGGGCTATGTCGCCGCGCAAATGGGCCTGCCGGTGGCAAAGCTGATGGTCGCGACCAATGTCAACGACATCCTCCATCGCGCGCTGGCCGAGGGCGACTACAGCCAGGGGCAGGTGGTGCCGACCGCGACGCCCAGCATGGACATCCAGGTCAGCTCCAATTTCGAGCGGCTGCTGTTCGACGCGGGCGGCCGCGACGGCAAGGCGCTGGCCGAGCAGATGAAGGGCTTCGAGGCGAGCAGGGCGATGCGGCTCACGAACGCCCAGCGGGAAGGGGCATCGAAGCTCTTTACCTCCGCGCGGGTCGATGCCGACGGCATGACCATGGCGATGCGCTGGGCCTATGACGCGGCGGGGCAGGTGATCGATCCGCACAGCGCGATCGGCCTGGCGGCGGCGCGGACGGTCGATCTCGACCCCGCGATCCCGGTCGTCACGCTGGCGACGGCGCATGCGGCGAAGTTCCCGACGGCGGTCGAGCGCGCCACCGGCATCCGTCCGGGCTTGCCCTCGCGCGTGGGCGACCTGTTCGCGCGGGAAGAGGCCTATGCCAAGCTGCCCTGCACCTTCGAAGCGGTCACCGCCTATGTCGCGGAGCGGGCGACGCCGAGGGGCTGAGGCGTGAAGCTCCAGACCCTTGTTGGCGAACCCTGGGCCGATTACGGCCTGATCGATTCGGGCCATGGGCGAAAGCTGGAGCGCTATGGCCGCTTCCGCTTCATCCGCCCCGAGCCGCAGGCGATGTGGGCGCCCGCGCAGGACGATTGGAAGGCGGACGGCGAATTCATCCCCGGTTCGGACGAGGAAGGCGGTGGGCGCTGGTTCTACGAGCGGCCCGTGCCCGCGGAGGGCTGGCCGCTGCACTGGAACGAGGTCACCTTCCAGTCGAGTTGCACGCCCTTCCGCCATCTGGGCTTCTTCCCCGACATGGCGCCGGTCTGGGACTGGATGCGGGGCCGGATCGCCGCCAAGGTGGAGCCGGTGGTCATGAACCTGTTCGGCTATACCGGCGTCGGCACGCTGGCGATGGCGGCGGCGGGGGCGCAGATGGTTCATGTCGACGCCTCCAAGAAATCCGTGGCGCAGGCGCGGGCCAATGCGGCGCTGTCCGGGTTGGAGGACCGGCCGGTGCGCTGGATCGTCGACGATGCCGCCAGGTTCGTGGCGCGCGAGGTGCGGCGCGGGCGGCGCTATGACGGTATCCTGCTCGATCCGCCCAAATATGGGCGTGGGCCGGATGGCGAGGTCTGGCGGCTGGAGGAGGATTTGCCCGGCCTGATCGCGCATTGCCGCCAGTTGCTGGATGCCGACAGCCGGTTTCTGTTCCTGACCGTCTATGCCGTGCGCATGTCGGCGCTGGCGATCGGGGAGTTGCTGAAGCAGGCCTTTGCCGATCTGCCAGGGACGGTGGAGGCGGGCGAACTGGCCGTGCGCGAGGAAGCGCGCGGGCTGGAACTGCCCACCGCGATCTGGGCGCGCTGGAGCCGTTGAGCGGCATCGCCCGATAGGATCGGGGTGACACAAGTGACACGATGACGGCATGGAAAAAGCATCCTTGGGGGCGCTTTCCCTATAGCGATGAACGGTTCAAAGAGCCTGGGGCGGCATAGCATGGCCCGCGCGCTGTAGGACAGGGAAATGGGCGGAGCCTGCCCCATTGTCCCCTCCACCATGCTGCGCATGGTCCCCCTCCCCATCTTTCGATGGGGAGGATTTTGGAGCGTCCGTCTTCCGCCCGTTTCACGAACCGCTAGAGCATTTTCGAAGCAGGTGGCATCACCTGCTGGCTTGGAAAATGCGGAAAACCAAGGACCAATGGAACATGATCCGATTCAGCTTGATCGGATCATGCTCTAGGCCGCCGTTTCGCCTTTTACGGTCTTTGCCGGGCGCAATGCGGCGTCCTGATTCTGGGCCAGTGCCTGTTTCAATGCTTCCGGGCGCGGCGCGATGAGGAAGCCGAAGCTGACGCAGCCCCTTTTGCTCTCGACCGCGTGATGCAGGCGATGGGCCTGGACGATGCGCTTCATATAGGATGAGCGCGGGACGTAGCGGTGCGCGACGCGGCGATGGACGATGATGTCGTGGAAGCCGAGATAGATGGCGCCATAGGCGGCGATGCCCGCGCCGCATGCCGTTGCCCAGCCGCCCCAATGCCATTGCACCCCGCCCAGCAGCAGCAGGATGGAGGGCAGGGCGAAAATCACGAAATAGAGGTCGTTGGCTTCCCAGAGGCCGTGGCGCGCGCGGTGGTGGCTGGCGTGGAGGAACCAGCCCGGACCATGCATCACCCAGCGGTGCATGACATAGGCGAAACCCTCCATCGCGGCGACCGTGGCGAGGAAGATCAGGATAAGGCTGGGGCCAGGCATGGGCGACCTTATAAGGCCCCGTCATCCTTTGCGCGACCCGTAAAGGACCGTACATGAAAAAGGCCGCGATCCGTGCGGATCGCGGCCCCTTCATGACAATGTCAGGCGATCAGAAGGACGCGGTGATCGAACCGACGACGCCCCCCTTCGACAGGTTGCGCGTGGTGCGCGCCGTGCCGTCCGCCGAGACATAGGAGGCGATGAAATTCTTGTTCGTGTCCACATAGCTGACGCCGAAGGTCAGATGGCTCCAGGTATAGGTGGCGCCGATGTTCCAGTCGGTGTAGCTCTTCGTGCCGAAGGTCAGATAGCTGGGACCGAAGTCGTGGCCCAGATGGGCGGACACGCCCAGCGGGGTCTTGGGGATGCTGGCCGACAGATCGCCTGCCAGATAGACATTGTCCTCACGCGGAGCGCTGCCCGAGAAGGACAGGGCGTGCTGCTTGGGCGCATAGTTGACCGTCACCTTGGCGGTCGCCGGGCCGAACGTGCCCTTGACCGAGGCATAGGGCTCGAAGAAGTCGGTGTTCGCGCCGTGCGAACCGGGATAATAGTAATAGAGCACGCCGCCATCGAAGGTGATGCCGCTAACGGTCTTCGAATAGCCCGCGATCAGATCGAGTTCCTGATCGCCGCCATTGGCGACATAATCGTCGATCGACGAACCCCAGGTCGAGACATAGAAGCCCGACGAATGGGTCACGGTGATGCCGCCCTGCAGCGCGACGCGCTTGTCGGTCTGCGAAATGCCGCGGAAGCGATAGTCGGTGACGACGGCCGCGTTGCCGGTGACGGTCAGATCGGGAGTGGCGGCAGCGTCCTGGGCGAGGGCCGGTGCCGATACGGCAGCCAGGGCGCCGACGAGCATGGAGGCCGAGAGGCCGAGAATGGACTTACGCATTTTAGGTTTCCCCTTGATGTTGTTCTGCGATCGTCCCGCCTGCGTCATGGTCCCCGATCTCTATCGCCCTGCAAGGGATGGATGGGATTGCCTCAACGAAGGAAGGGATGCCTTTCCCCGTTGCGGCGCACAAGATTTTATTGCCAGCGCGTGTAGATTGCTTCGCTGATGTTGCTGGCCTGCAACAAATTCAGGCATGAATATGGCGCGCAATCAGCCCCGGCGCTCCATTTTTGTCATAATTGAGGCAAGGAACGGCTATTGCCGTAGCGTATGTTCGCGCGGCGCATGAATGACGCGCTGCGGATAGGGAATAGTGATTCCGTTTTCGCGGAACAGCAGCCAGAGGCGGTTGAGAACGTCGGACTTCACATTGCCCACCCCGCCCTCCGGGTCGCTGATCCACACCAATATGTCATGTTCGACGCGGTTCTCGCCAAAGGCGGTCAGCCAGACATTGGGCTTGGGATTGCGCAGCACGCGGGGGCTTTCCTGCGCGGCGCGCAGCATCAGTTCCTGCGCCAGCGCCAAGTCGCTGTCGAAGCTGATGCCGACGGGAATGCGGACGCGGACATTGCGGTCGGAATAGGACCAGTTCTCCACCTCCTGCGTCATCAGATTCTCGTTCGGGATCAGATGTTCCTTGCCGTCGCGGGTGATGACGCTGACCGCGCGCACGCCGATCTTGTTCACCCAGCCGAAGCTGTCGCCCACGACGATGACGTCGCCCGGCTTGATCGACCGGTCCATCAGCAGGATGATCCCGGCGATCAGATTGCCGAACGTCTTTTGCAGGCCGAAGCCGACCGCCAGGCCCAGCGCGCCGGAAAAGACGGTGAAGGCGGTCAGGTCGATACCGAGCAGGTCGACGCCGATGAAGAAGGCGGCGACGACGATCGCGATGCCGGCCAGCTTCTGCGCCAGCAGCTTCTGCGTGGCGTCCAGGCCATGGGCGCGGGTGATGCTGCGCCCGACGATGCGGTTGGCAAGGCGCACCATGGCGAAGAGCGCGACGCCGATCGCGGCCATGCTGACCAGGCCGAGCAGGGTGACGCGCCGCTTGCCGAGGCCGATGCCCACCCCGTCGAGCATGTCGGCCACCGGGGCGAAGCCGCCGCTGCTGCCCGACAGCACCATCACGAACAGCAGCAGGGCGATGGGCAGTACCGCCAGGCGCGGAATGGCAAGGCTGCGCAACAGGTGGATGGCCAGCAGCGACAGCGACAGGGCCAGCGCCGCGCTCAGGATCAGATGCGCGAAATCGGCCATGGGCCGGAAGGCGACGGCGAGGGCCATCAGCAAGGCCGCGATCGCATGACGCAGGATCGGCCGCATATGGCCCGCCAGCGCCTCGCCCAGTGCACGGCACCGATGGCGCAGGCGCGGCGAGGCGAAACGGGCGATGGCGCCTGCGACGAGATAGAGGGTGACGGCCAGTGCCAGCGCGATCAGCGGATGAACGATGGCGGGATCGCCCGGCAGGCGCGACAGCAGGTCGGTGACGCCTGGCGTCATCCGCGCGCGGCCCGGAAGCGGGCGAGGCCCGCGTCGAGATCGGCGATCAGGTCGTCCGGGTCCTCCAACCCGATCTGGAGACGGACGGCCGGACCTTCGGCCTGCCACACTGTCGCGCTGCGGTAGCGGGCCGGATCGACCGGCAGCGCAAGGCTTTCGAAACCGCCCCAGCTATAGCCGATGCCGAAATGGGCGAGACCGTCGATCAGCGCGGCGCGCGATTGTTCGTCGCCGCCCTGGAGGATGAAGCTGAACAGCCCGCTGGAGCCGGTGAAGTCGCGTTGCCACAGATGATGGCCGGGGCAGGAGGGCAGGGCGGGGTGAAGGACGCGGGCGACATCGGGTTGATCGGCCAGCCATGCGGCGATGCGGAGCGCGCTTGCCTGATGCTGGTTCAGGCGGACGCCCAGCGTGCGCAGGCCGCGCGCGGCCAGCCAGGCGTCGTCCGGGCTGGTCATCTGGCCGAACAGATAGGCGGCCTGCCGGATTTTCGGGAAGAAGGCGGGGGTGGCCGTCACCGATCCCATCATCACGTCGCTGTGCCCGACGATATATTTGGTGCAGGCGAGGATGGAAATGTCGACATCATGCGCCAGCGCCCGGAAGAAAAAGGGCGTGGCCCAGGTGTTGTCGATCAGCGTGGCGATGCCCCTATCCCGCGCGATCGCGGTGATGGCGGGGACGTCCTGAACCTCGAAGGTCAGGCTGCCGGGGCTTTCCATGAAGATGGCGCGGGTGTTGGGGGTGATGAGGTCCGCTATCCCGGCGCCGACGGTTGGGTCGTAATAGCGGGTTTCGATGCCGAGCGGGCGCAGCATCTGCTCGCAGAAATTGCGCGTGGGGTCATAGGCGCTGTCCACCATCAGCAACTGGTCGCCGGGCTTCAGCACCGCCATCAGCGCGCAGGCGATGGCGGCGACGCCCGACGGGTAGAGCATGGTGCCCTCCGCGCCCGGCTCCATTTCGGTGAGCGCGTCGGCGAGGCTCCAGCTCGTCGGCGTGCCCTTGCGGCCGTAGAAGAGCCGTTCATGGGTGCTGTTGCGGGCGGCGCCGCGCAGATGCGTGACATCATCGTAGAGGATGGTCGAGGCGCGCCAGACCGGGGGATTGACGATGCCGCCGGGCTGGCCGGGCATGCCGGTCCATTCCGGCTTGCGGCCCGCCTGCGCCAGTTGGGTAAGGGGCTTGCGGTCCTTCTTGTCGGAATGGTCGGTCATGCCGCGCCGGTCGCCTTGGGCGTGGCGGGGTCGAGGCCCCATTCGGACCAGCTGCCGTCATAGAGGGTGACGTCGGTCTTGCCGAGCAGTTCGAGACCCGCGAGCAGGATCGCCGCCGTCACGCCGCTGCCGCAACTGGTGATGACCGGCCGGCTGAAATCGGTGCCCGCGTCGAGGAAGAGGCGGCGGAGGTCGTCGCCCTGCTTCATGCCATTGTCGGCGTTGAAGAAGGAAGAGGAGGGGATGTTGCGGCTGCCCGGAATATGGCCGGACGCCATGCCGGGGCGCGGCTCCTTTTCCTCGCCGGTGAAGCGGGCGGCGCCCCTGGCGTCGAGCACCTGTTCGGTGCCCCTTTCCAGATTGGCGAGCAGATCCTCTTTGGTGCGGACCTGGCCGGGGGCGCGGCGGGCAATGGCGTCGCCACGGCCGGGCGCGGGTATGCCGCTTTCCGTGGGGCGGCCCTCCGCCAGCCATTTGGGGAGGCCGCCGTCGAGGATGGCGGCGCCTTTTCCCACGCCATAGAGGCGCATCATCCACCAGCCGCGCGCGGCGCTGTGGGTGGGGCTGTTGTCATAGACGATGATGCGGCTGTCGGCGTTCACCCCAAGCTGCTGGCAGCGCTCGGTCATGAAGGCGTCGGTGGGCAGCATGCCGGGGCGCGGATCGTCCGGATCGGCCAGCGTCGGCAGGTCGAGAAAGGCGGCGCCGGGGATGTGGGCGGCCTCGAACTCTGCCTTCGGGTCGCGCGGGGTGCCGGGGAGAAAGAGGCTGGCGTCGAGGATGCGCAGGTCGGGCTTGCCCAGCTCTGCCGCGAGCCAGTCGGTTGAAACCAATATGTTCATGCGCCTCTTTCCCTTTGTGCCGGCGTTCTTTCTAGGAGCGCCGGACGCGGGTGGGAAGAGGTTTAGCTGGCCAGCGAGAGCGCGGTCGCGCGGCTGCCGGGGGTGCGGTACTGGCGCGGGCCAAGGTCGAGGCGGAAGGGCGAAAGGCGATCGGCCGGGGGCGTCTGCTCCTCGCCGATGATGAAGACGCGGCCGGTGCGGCCGGTGCCCTGCGTCCCGCCCGCCTCGTCGGTCCAGCGATATTGCGCGTCGAACGCGATGAGCGGGATCAGCAGGGCGCGCTGGCCCATGGGGATCGCCGCGATCTGCTGCGCGTCGAGGCGCAGTTCGCCGCTCAATATCTGGGTTTCGCCGGGGGCGATGGCGACGGCGGAGTGGACCGGCAGGCCGGTTTCCCCGGCGAAGAAATGCTCGAACAGCGCCTGCTGCTGGGCGTCGGCGTTGGCGATCAGGCTGCGGATGAGGATGTCCCCGGCCGGGCGGGTGCCGCGATTATGCACCCTGAGCGTATAGCCGATGGTCGCGCCCATCAGCGTCAGGCGGGCGGCCTGTACCTCCATGGCAAGATCGAGCCAGGGGCGGTCCGTGGCCGGTTGTACCGGTTCTGGCCTGGGCGCGGGAGGGACCGGCGCGGGGGTCGGCTGGGGGCGCGGGGCCGGAGATGGTTTCGGCGCGGCTTGGGGAGCGGCCTCATAGGCCGGTTCCTCATATTCTTCCGGCTTGCGGCGGCGGAACCAGAGGAAGGTGCCGACCAGTGCGGCGGCAGCGGCGGCGGCAATCCATGGCCAGCGGGAGGCGGATTCTTCGGCGGGTGCCAGCGGGACGGTTTCGGGCGCGGCGGGCGCGGCGGCATTTTCCGCGGGAGGAAGCGCCTGGTTTTCGACAGGCGCGGGGGCGGTTTCGCCCGGCGCTGGGGCTAGGGGTGGCGTCTCGCTCTTCGGGAGGGGGCGCTCCTGGGACGCGCCGGCTGTTCCTGCCGGTGCGGGGCGGCGTTGCGGCTGCTGCGGCGCGGGCTGCGGCGCCGGGGTGGCGGTGGGCTGGCTGGCGGGCGGCGGCACCTGGATCGTCGGCAGCACGACCGGCGGCGGAACGGCCGTGGCGGGCGCCCCCCGGAAGATGTCAAGCTCCGGGCCTTGCCTGTTCGTGTCGGTCTGCGGCTTGTGCTGGGGCAGGTTGAACACCGGCTCCGCGCCGTTTTCCTGCTGGGCGAGGACGGGCGTGGCCAGCAGCAGCGGCGCGGCGAACAGGAACGAAAAGCGAGACCCCATGAAGTGCAGCCAAGGCATGGCGCCTGTTGAACCTCCAATGAACGAAAGGCAAGAGGGGCGGGGCGATGACATATGGCGTGCAATCGCGTAGATGGCCTGCCCATGACTGACATGCCGACTCCGCTTCATCTGGGGCAGACCAGTGCCCTGCCCACGCGTCCCGAAGAGGCCGTGCTGGACTATGTGCCCAATCCCCGGCCGGGCAAGCCCTATCTGGTGCGCTTCACCGCGCCGGAATTCACCTCTCTCTGTCCGGTGACCGGGCAGCCCGACTTCGCGCATATGGTGATCGACTATGCGCCCGCCGCGACGATCGTCGAATCCAAGTCGCTGAAGCTGTTTCTGGGTTCGTTCCGCAACCATGCGGCTTTCCATGAGGACTGCACGGTCGGGATCGGCGAGCGGCTGTTCACCGAGATGCAGCCGCTCTGGCTGCGCATCGGCGGCTATTGGTATCCGCGCGGGGGGATACCCATCGATGTGTTCTGGCAATCGGGCGAGCCGCCCGCCGGGCTGTGGCTGCCCGCGCAGGACGTGCCGGGCTATCGCGGGCGGGGATAAGGCACCCTGCGCCCCCGCATCGCCATCCCGGTCTTGGCCGGGATGACGGCAGCGCTCTGTTTGACAAACGAACAATGATGTTCGACCAACGACATGCACGGCGGGACGCCCCGCTTGACCGGTGGAACGAAAGGGGCGATCCCCCTGTCATCCCGGCGCGAGGACTTGATCCCCGGCGCCGTTCCAACGTGTCGGAGTTGCGAACCTCATGCCCTTTTCGAAAATCTTGCCCCTGATGCTGGCGGCCGCGCCCATTGCCATGGCCATGCCCGCGCTGGCGCAGACGGCGGCGCCCGCCGGTCCCGCGGCCGGTGTCACCACCCAGTTGCCGCGTGGCGCCGCGCCCAGCCATTATGCGATCCAGATCACCCCGGATGCCGCAAACCTGAAGTTCAGCGGCAAGGCGGCGATCGACGTCACCGTGGCGCAGGCGATGCCCGCGCTGGTGCTGAATGCCGCCGATCTGACGGTGAGTTCGGTCACTCTGACGCCCGCCAGGGGCAAGGCGGTGAAGGGAACCGCCAAGGTCGATGCGGACGCGCAGACCGTGACCTTCGATTTCGGCAAGCCCATCCAGCCGGGCAGCTATACGCTCGCCGTCGACTATGCGGGCGTCATCAACACGCAGGCGAACGGACTGTTCGCGCTCGACTATACCGACAATGACGGCAAGGCGAAGCGCGCCCTCTTCACCCAGTTCGAGGCCCCGGACGCCCGCCGCTTCGTGCCGAGCTTCGACGAGCCGAGCTACAAGGCGACCTTCGACCTCAGCGCGGTGGTGCCTGCCGATCAACTCGCCGTCAGCAACATGCCGGTCAAGAGCAGCGCCGACGCCGGGTCGGCCAAGAAGCTGGTGACCTTCGGCACCAGCCCGAAAATGTCGTCCTACCTGCTGTTCTTCGGCCTGGGCGAGCTGGAGCGTGCGACCAAGATGTCGGGCGCCACCGAGGTCGGGGTGATCACCGGCAAGGGCAATACCGGCAAGGCGCAGCTTGCGCTCGATGCGTCGGCGGCGATCCTGCCCTATTATAACGACTATTTCGGCGTGCCCTTCCCGCTGCCCAAGCTCGACAACGTCGCCGGTCCGGGGCAGAGCCAGTTCTTCTCCGCCATGGAGAATTGGGGCGCGATCTTCACCTTCGAGCGCGCGCTGCTGGTCGATCCGCGCTTCACCTCCGAAAGCACGCGGCGGGTGATCTACTCCATCGTCGCGCATGAAATGGCGCACCAGTGGTTCGGCGACCTGGTCACCATGGCCTGGTGGGATGACCTCTGGCTGAACGAGGGTTTCGCAAGCTGGATGGCGACCAAGGTCACCGACAAGCTCAATCCGGAATGGGAAATGCTGCTGTCCCGCGTCAATGGCCGCGAGCGGGCGATGAGCCTGGATTCGCTGGCGACGACGCACCCGATCCTGCAGAAGATCCACACCGTCGACGAGGTGAACCAAGCATTCGACGACATCACCTATGAAAAGGGTGAGGCGGTCATCACCATGCTGGAGGGCTTTGCCGGAGAGGATGCGTGGCGGTCGGGCATCCGCGCCTATATGAAGAGCCATGCCTATGGCAACACCGTGACCGACGATCTGTGGAAGGCGGTCGAGGGCGCGGGCGCCAAGGGCGTGGTCGGCATCGCGCATGACTTCACCAGCCAGCCGGGCATTCCGCTCGTCAAGGTGGAGAGCGCCCAATGCCAGGGCGGTTCGACCCTGCTGTCGCTGTCGCAGGGCGAGTTCAGCCGCGACCGGAAGGACAAGACGCCGCTCAAATGGAATGTGCCGGTGATGGCGCAGACCATCGGCGGCGCGCCGCAACGGCTGATCCTGAACGGCACGGCGCAGGTCACGCTGCCGGGCTGCGGCGCCTATGTCATCAATGCGGGCCAGACCGGCTATTACCGCTCGCTCTATCCTCAGGCGAACGTCAAGGCGCTGGCCAGGGACTTCACCAAATTGCCGTCCATGGACCAGATCGGCCTGCTGGCGGACAATTTCCAACTGGGTCTGGGCGGCTATCAGCCCATGGGGCTGGCGCTCGACCTGGTGGACGCGGTGCCAGCGAACGCCAGCCCGGCCGTACTGGCCGAAGTGCCGGGCTATCTCGACAGCGCGCACACCATGCTGGAAAGCGACAAGGCGGCGCAGGCGCGGGTCGCGGCCTATGCCTCGAAGAAGCTGAGCCCGGTGCTGGCGGGCGTGGGTTTCGACGCCAAGCCGGGTGAAGGCCCGCAGATTCCGGTGCTGCGCTCCAGCCTCGTCTCGATACTGGGCGGCATGGGCGACAAGGCCGTGGTGGCGGAGGCGAACAGGCGCTTTGCCGCGCTGGCGGGCAATCCGGCGGCGCTAGACGGGCCGCTGCGCAACGCCTGGCTGCGGATCATCGCGGAAAATGCCGATGCCGCGACCTGGGAGAAGCTGCGCGCCATGGCCAATGGGGCGAAGTCCGACCTGGAAAAGAGCACGACCTTCGCGTTGCTGGGCGCCGCCAAGGACGAGAAGCTGGCGGCCAAGGCGCTGGACCTCGCCATGACCGACGAGCCGGGCAAGACCACCAGCGCGGCGATCATCTCCGCCGTGGGATCGGAACATCCGATGCTGGCGGTGGACTATGTGCTGGCGCACCGCGCGCAATATGAGGCGATGATCGACGTGTCGGCGCGGTCGCAGGCGATTGCGCGGCTGGGCGGCAATTCGGCCGATCCGGCGATGGTGACGAAGCTGGACGCCTATGCGACCCAGTATCTGACGCCGGAATCGCGCAAGGTGGTGGACCGCTCCATCGCCGCGATCAAGACGCGGATCGAGACGCGCGCCCGGCTGAAGCCCGCGCTGATCGAGTGGTTCTCCAAGAAGTGATGGAAAGAGGGCGGTGGAGCGATCCGCCGCCCTTCATCCTGCGATCCCTGGGCATCGGATCGCCGCTCTCATTCTTTTGTTTTGCGCGATTTCCTGACCAGTGATCAATTTCGATCGCTTGGAAATCGCTCCAGCGCCCTGGCGATGTCGTCCCACGCCACCAGCTTGAAATTCTGGGCCGCCATGGCGTTATGCCCGTCCTGCGCCACGAACAGCCCGCCCGGATAGTCCGGCCCGAAATCGCCCAGCATCAGATCGATGCCGTCGGTCTCCTCCGACCCGCCGATCGCGCCGTCCACCACGCGGAAGCGGCCGGCATAGCTGTCGTCGCTCATCCGATAGACGGCATAGCCATTGTCGCCCTGGCTGGACACAAGGACATAGCCATCCCTTTCCCCGATCGGCGCGATGGCGACGCCCTCCGCATCGGCGACCAAGTTCCTGCCATCGACGGCAGCGATCCTGGTGGGCGTCGTCGAGCCGGTCGCGCGGGCGTCGAAGCGCCAGAGACCAACATCCTCCTCCGCCACATAGAGGATACCGGTACGGTCATCCACGGCGCAGCCTTCCGACTGGGTGCCAAGCTTCATGCGGCGCACGATATGGCCCGCGGGTGTGGCCCCGGACGCGTCGAGCGCGACCTGGTTCACCGTGCCGTCCTTCAGGACGATGAAGGCATAGGTCGTGGCGGCGTCCCGATACAGGCAGACGCCATAGGCCTCGCCCCGGCCGCCATCGACCTTGCCCAGCGCGGTCAGCTTCGCGCTGGCCGGGTCGAGACGGAAGAGGGCGAGCTTCGCCCCGGCCACATCGTTGCGATCGCTGGCGACCACCAATATGCCGCTCCGGCCGTTGATGGCCACGCCATCGCGCAGGTCGACATTGTTCACCCGCCCCGCGTCGAGAAAATCGCGGGTCCTGCCGTCCAGGCCATAGACATACAGCCCGGCCTTCTTGTCCGTGCCCACGATCAGGCTTTGCGCGGGGTCGGCAGCGTTGCGCCAGATCGCGGGATCATCCGCCGCGTCGGCATTGGCGGTGCCGACCGGCGCGGTTTCCCCGCGCGCCGTCACGGAGACGGCGGGGGCGGCGTTGGCGATGCGGACCGCGACGGGAGGTTCCCTCCCGCCCGTCGCGCAGGCTGTCAGGGCCAGAAGGGGAAGGGCACAGAGCAGCGCCCTTTGTTCCATCCAATGCCATGCTGCCGGTCTGTCGGTCATTCTGCTTCTTCCCCTGTTGCGAAGCGGCCCTGCTGGCGGGGCGGCATGACGATTTCATGACGGGCGGAATGATGACGGCACTGTCACAAAGCCACCTATCCATGACATGAAACTGCAATGCGTCGGTCACGGCACTGTAAGCCCGCGCCCCTAACGCCCCTCCATCCTTCGCATGCAAGGTGCGAAGGACAACAGGGGAACATCGATGACCAACATTTCCGTGCGGCGTCACCGCCGCCGTCTGGCCTTGTGCCTGCTTGCCACCACCGCGCCCGCCGAGATCGGCACGGCCTTCGCCCAGACCCCCGCCGTCGAGGATGAAGGCGGCCAGATCGTCGTCACCGGCACGCGGCCGATCGCCGAATCCGAGGCGGCGGCGCTGGAGATCCAGAAGAATTCGGACTCGCTGGTGACGGTCGCCGCATCGGACTCGGTCGGCCGCCTGCCCGACCAGAATATCGCCCAGGCCGCCAGCCGTCTGCCCGGCATCAGCGTCGAGCGCGACCAGGGACAGGCGCGCTACATCAACCTGCGCGGATCGCCCAAGACCTGGACTACCCTGTCCTTCGACGGCATCAATGTGGTCAGCCCGGAGGGGCGCGACGCGCGCTTCGATTCCATCCCGTCGGCCATTGCGGGCCAGATCATCGTGTCGAAGGCGGTGACGCCGGACATGCCGGGCGAAACCGTGGCGGGCAATGTCAATGTCATCACCCGTTCGGCCTTCGATTATGGCGGGTTCCACATGGCGGGCAAGGCCGGCACCGGCGTCGCCGAACTGGGCGACCGCCGCGAATATGAGGCCGCCGGCGTGCTGTCCGACCGTTTCAAAGTGGGCGCGGGCGAGATCGGCGTGCTGCTGTCGGGCAGCTATTATGAACGCAACATGGTCACCGACAATTTCGAGAATGACTATGAGCGGGTGTCGCAGGACCAGCGCCCCGGCAACGCCACCCGTTTCTGGGTGGCGGAGGCCGAGAACAAGCTCTACCGCCTGACGCGCAAGAACTGGTCGGTGTCGGGCCGCATCGACTGGAAGCCGGACGCGGACAACAGCATCTCGCTGCGGTCGGTCTACACCATCTTCACCGATGACGAGGCGCGCGACAATTACCGCTTCGACCTGGACGACCGCCAGTCGGACCTTTCCAGCAGCAGCGCCGCCTGCCCGACCACGGTGAACAGGACGCCCGCCACCACCGGCTATGCGGATGTGTGCATCGGCAACACGCCGCAAAAGGGCACCATCTACGGCATCGACATTCGCCAGCGGTCGACGCTGCGCGCCTATCGCCAGTCGGTCTTCACAAACAGCATCGCGGGCGATCATGCATTCGGCGACGGCTGGAAGCTGAGCTGGGTCGGCAACTATACCCAATCCCGGGACGACCGTTCGGTGGTCGGCGAGGCAAGCTGGGACAGCCCGAGCACGCGCACCCTGCGCCCGACGGTCGGTTATGATTTTTCCGACCCCAATCTTTCGCGCCTGACGCTCTATCGCACGCTCCAGCTGAGCGGCCCGACCCGCTATCAGGCAGGGGCGGCGGTGACGGCGATCGACAGCTTCACCAAGCCCTTGTCCTCCTTCACCGTACTGGACGCGGTGGACACAACGAAGGCCTATACGGGCAAGCTAGTGGTGTCGCGCGAAACCGGATTCCTGGGCGGCGATGCGACCTTCAAGGCGGGTTTCCAATATGACCGCCGTACCAAGATCGCGGACGAGAAGAACATCGTCCTGAACACGGCCAGCCAGTTCGCCACCATCGGCATCCCGACCGACTATAACCGATTCTCGCTCGACCAGGCCTTTCTGGGCCAGATTCCGATGGGCTACACCTTCCGCTATTTCGATATCAACAAGATGCGGGCGGCTTCGCAGGCGGCGCAGGCCAACTATGCCTTCACGCCGGTGACCGACAACAACTATAATGTGCGCGAGCAAGTGTTCGCCGGTTTCCTGATGGGAACGGTGAAATATGACTGGGGTTCGGTCATCGGCGGCGCCCGCGTCGAGCATATCAGGAATCGGGGCATTGCCGTGGCGACGGTTGGCTCCGCCACCGGACCCGTGGCGGCAGAGGCGGAGCAGACGCTGTTCTTCCCCAGCCTGCACCTCAACTATGATGTCGACGATAGCAAGAAGCTGCGCCTGTCGTTCAACACCGGCGCGGCCCGCGCGGATTATGATCAACTGCGCCCCAATGTCGTCGTCAGCGACACCAACCAGACGATTTCGGGCGGCAACCCGTCGGTGAAGCCGGAGCGCGCCTATGGCGTCGACGGCTATTTCGAATGGTATCTGCGGCCGCAGGGCTATCTGATGATCGGCGCCTTCTACAAGCGGATCGAGGATGTGCTCTATCGCCAGACCCGCACCTTCGGTTCGGATGCGCTCAACAGCGATGGGATCGACCGGTCGAGCTATGCCTATACCGGCATTACCAACGGCGGAAACGGCCGCATCTTCGGCATGGAGGCCGCGGCGCAACTGCAGCTGGAACCCTGGACCGAGAGCCTGGGCCTGCCCGGCTGGATGGGCGGGTTCGGCGTGTCGGCGAACCTGACGCTCAACGACAGCAAGGTGACCAAGCCCGCCATCGGCGCGATCCCGGCGCGCAAGGTGCGGCTGCCCGGCACGTCGGACCTCGTCTACAATATCGGCGGCTATTATGAGAAATATGGCCTGTCGCTGCGCCTGCAATATCAGCGCCGCAGCGCCTGGCTGGACGGCATTGCCGACGATCTGACGGATGGCGGCGACACTTATTGGGCGGCGGATGACGAACTGGATTTCTCCGCGCGGATCGCGATCAACAGGAATTTCGAAATCTATTTCGATGCTTCGAACCTGCTGAACCAGCCGGGCCGCCGCTATTCCGATCCGGCGAGCCTGCTGACCGCGACCGGCATCCCGACCAGGGCCGGCAGCGCCCAGACCATGGAATGGGAACGCTTCGGCCGCCGCTATACGGGCGGTGTCCGCTTCAACTTCTGATTGGGTGACGGAAGGGGAGGGGGCGGGGGACCGGCAAGTCCCCCGCCCCCTTTCCATGTCAGGCGAGCGGCGCGGAGGCCCAGCGCTTCAACCGCGCGTAGAGCGCGGCGATGACCGCGGCGAAGGCGATCACCGAGAGGATGGTCGCCCAGGGATTTTCCCCCACCAGCGCCAGCGGCGCGTCGCTGTCGGTCGCGGCGACGATGCCTGCAAAGGCGACGCCGAACAGGCTTTCGCCGACGATGAAGCCGGTCGCCATCAGCACGCCCATGCGCTCGGCAAATTCGGGGTTGGACTGGCGCAGCGACCAGCGGTTGTAGAAATGGCCGATCACCGCGCCGACCGGGATCAGCAGGGTGAGCGCCATCGGCAGGTAGATGCCCATGCCGACGGCCAGCGGGGGCAGGCGCAGCTTGCCTGCCTTGCCCAGAGCCTCGTCGATGGCGACGATGACGACGCCGATCCCCGCGCCCAGGCCGATGAGGTTCCAGTCGAGATCGCCGCCCAGCACGCCCTTCGCCAGTGCGGAGATCAGTGCGGCCTGCGGGGCGGGGAGGGCGCTGGCCTTGGCGCCTGGCGCGCCCGCAAAACCGAAGGCGCTGTTCAGCAGGTCCAGCACCGGCGGGATCACCAGCGCGCCGAAGATCACGCCCAGGACCAAAGCGATCTGCTGCTTCCACGGCGTCGCGCCGACGAGCTGGCCGGTCTTCAGGTCCTGGAGATTGTCGTTCGAGATGGTCGCGACGCCGAAGACGATGGCGGTCACGAACAGGGCATAGGCGATGAGGGCCTGTGATTGTTTTGGGTCGCCGCCCGACCCGTAGATCGCCGCCAGGATCAGCGAGGCGCCCAGCACGGCCAGGATGCCGACGCCGGAAATCGGACTGTTCGATGCGCCGATCAGGCCCGCCATATAACCGCAGACCGAGGCGATGACGATGCCCGCGACGAGGATATAGGCCAGCGTCAGGACGATGATAGGCACCGGATTGGCGGCGATCGGCCCGCCCTGCGCAAAGACCCAGAGCAGGATGGCGATGGGGATGAGCGAGGCCAGGATGGTGCCGCCGACGATGCCGATCGGCAGGTCGCGCTCGGTCAGTTCCAGCAGGCTGCCGTCGCCTGCCTTGCGGACCCTGGCGGCGGCTATGGCGGACCGAATGCCGCCGACGATCGGCCCCAATATCTTGAGCAGGGTCCAGATCGCCGCCACGCCGATGGTGCCCGCGCCGATGAAGCGGGCCTTCATGCGGAAGGTGGTGCCGACGATCTCCGACAGGTCCGCGCCGGAGGGGAGCGGGGCGGTGAGATAAGGGACAAGGCCGACCCAGCTGATGAGCAGGCCGACGAACATGGCGACGCCCACCGACAGGCCGACCAGATGGCCGACGCCGATCAGCGCCATGGAAAAGCTGGTCGAGACGCTGGAGGCGCCCGCGCCGAATTTGAAGAAGGTGGCGGCTTCCTCCGCGATCAGCCTCGTCTTGGCGAGGATCGAGAAGGCGGCCGCCGTCACCGAACTGGCGACGATGGCGGCAAGACCGCGCTTATTCTCTTCAAGCCCTTCGCGCGAGCCGGCGCCGACCTTCAGCACTTCGGCGGCGGCGACCCCCTCCGGATAGGGCAGGTCCGATCCGGTGACGAGCGCGCGGCGCAGCGGCACGGAATACATGACGCCCAATATGCCGCCGAGCGCGATGGTGAAGGCGGACAGCCAATAGGGAAAGCCCTGCCACCAGCCGATGATGACCAGCCCCGGCAGCACGAAGATGATCGCCGAGAGCGTGCCCGCCGCCGAAGCGATGGTCTGGACGATGTTGTTTTCCAGGATCGTGCCGGTGGCGAACAGCCGCAGCACCGCCATGGAAATGACGGCGGCGGGGATGGAGGTGGCGAAGGTCAGGCCGATCTTCAGCCCCAGATAGACGTTCGCCGCCGTGAACAGCAAGGTGATGAGCGCGCCCAATATGACGCCGCGAAGCGTCAGCTCCGCCATGGGGGCCGCCTTGGCCGAATCACTTGTCACTTATCTGTCCCCTTGCCTGCGGCTATTTTATCAATGTCCGGTAATAATGTTGCTTGGGCTTGGATCAATCGGAAAGTGCGTGAGGCGCCCTCAGGAGGGGGAGGCAGGCTTGAGGTCGGCGGCGACGGCCGCGTCCAGCCAGGCGTCGACCAGCCGGGTCCAGAGCGTGTAGCCGCGCGGGTTCATGTGCAGCCCGTCGGGCCGGAACAGCGACGCATCGGGCAGGCCGTCCGCCGCCAGCAACACCCGGCCGACATCCAGATAATCGAAACCCGTCACCCGCGATCGTGCCGCCACCGTCATGTTGACGGCCGCCATTTTCGGCCAGAGCGTCCAGCGGATCGGGCTGGGTTTCAGCGAGAGATAGGCGATATGCGCCTTGGGATAGTCGGTGCGGAGCTGCTTGAGCAGGGAGAGGATGTTGGTGGCCACTTCTCCTGGCGTGGCACCCCCCGCCAGATCATTCTCGCCGACATAGACCAGGATTGAGCGGGGTTTCGCCTTGGGCAGCAGGCGCTTGTAATAATGCAGCACATCGGGCGTGGTGGCGCCGCCAAAGCCGCGATTGACCGTTCCCATGTCCGGAAAGCTGCCGGGAATATCCCATAGCCGGATGCTGGAGCTGCCCAGGAACAGCGTGGCGTCAGCGATCGCCGGTCCGCTCTCGTTGGCCTTGGCAAAGGCCTCGATCTCGCGGGAGAAGGGGAAGGCCGGGTCGGCATTCACCTTGATCGCGGCTGGCGTCGGGGGCGCTGCCGCCTGCAGAGCGCCCGCGGGCGCGAGCAACAGGGCGGCCGCCAAGGGGCAGGCCCGACGGCGCCCCCGTCCAGCCCTAGTGCCGGTGGAGCGGGCGCAGCTGATATTTGCTGTCTGCATAGGTGCCGAACATGCCGGATATGGCGGGATGGTCGACAGGTTCCTCACTGTCGTCCGCGATCAGATTCTGCTGGCTGACATAGGCGACATAGCTGCTTTCGCCATTCTCGGCGAGCAGATGGTAAAAGGGTTGATGCTTGTCCGGCCGCAGCTCCTCCGGGATGGACTGATACCATTCCTCGGTGTTGGCGAAGACCGGATCGATATCGAAGACCACGCCGCGAAAGCCGAAGCGGCGATGCTGCACCACGTCGCCGATGCTGAAGCGCGCATGGACGATGGGCGGCGCGATGATATCCTGTCCGAAAATCTGAATCATGTCGTTCATACGCTGCAATTTAGGATGCTTGAGGCCGGAGACAAGAAAAATGCTTCGCGCCGCTTGGCAAGGGATAAATCATTCGCTAATGGCCGCCGCTCGACCGGGACGGCACGCGCCGGACCTTCTGCGGAGAGGTGGCAGAGTGGTCGAATGCACCGCACTCGAAATGCGGCGTGCCCGCGAGGGTACCGAGGGTTCGAATCCCTCCCTCTCCGCCACCACCCTGTCCTTTCACCTCCGTTCCGAATCATTAAAGCCGAGCTTTTCTGCGGCTTTCAGCGTGATTCGCAACCACGTTCATCCCTGCCGGTCCACCGGTGACCGATTGGAAATGTGGGAAAGAATGTGGGAGATTTGGTGGCATGGGAAAGCTCTCCGCTACCGCTGTGAAGGCAGCAACACGCCCCGGGAGGCTCGGTGATGGCGATGGCCTGTTCCTTGTGGTCCAGCCCGGCGGCGGCAAGAGTTGGGTCTACCCGGGTGCAGAAGAATGGCAATCGGCGCGACTTTGGTCTGGGCAGTGCGTCCAAAGTCTCGCTGGCGACAGCCCGGGAGCGGGCGCGAGAAATCCGCACTTGGGTCGAGCTTGGGCTCGATCCGATCTTCGAACGGCGCAAGGCCAAGGGAATTCCTACCTTCCGGCGGGCTGCGGCCTGGGTGATCGCAGCTCACAGCAAGACATGGCGCAACGAGAAGCATGAGAAGCAATGGCTCCAGACGCTCGATGCCTACATGTTCCCGCATATAGGCCATGTCCAGGTCCATGAGATCACTGGCCCGATGATCCGCAATCTGCTCTCCGACATCTGGCTTGCCAAGCCGGAGACGGCGCGGCGGGTCCGTCAGCGGATCGGCACCGTACTCGATTGGGCCTATGCCTCGGGTTACCGCGAAAGCGAGGCGCCGATGCGGGCGATCATCAAGGGGCTCCTCGCCAACCCAAGAATGAGGGGCATTTTGCGGCCATGCCCTATGCCAAGGTGCCGGCCTTCATGGTAAAGCTGGCCGAGCGGGAATCCTTCAGCCGCCCGGCTCTTCGCTTTGCCATCCTGACCGCCGTGCGATCGGGTGAGGTGCGCGGAGCAAATTACGCGTCTTAAAGAGACGCCGCTAATTTCATGCGAGGTTCGCGCAACGCCTACTATGATGGCTCATCCGCATGCCCACCCGCACAATTGCAAGCTATTGCTACGTTTGAGGAACTTCTGAGTCAGGCACTCAGTAACACAGATATCCGCATGGGATCGCTTGGGGTCACTGGAACGTTGAAGGCGGACCCGCCCCTGAGCCTCTCGGATGCTTCCCAACTCTATAGAAATTCTGTCATCCCTTTGGATTTACTGGACATTACCCCTCTATTTTCGGCAAGGTGGAAATACGGCGGCTAAACAGCCGCTACATACAGGGGTATTATTACAATGATCGACCGACAAACGGCGCAGGTGCGTCGCTGGTCCTTTGTGCTCGGTTCGAGCCTCGCTGCCATGGCCGCTGCATCGGCAACACCGGCTTGGGCGCAGTGCAGCCCAGATCCGACGGTAGCCGACAGCATCACCAACTGCACCGGCACGGATGGCGACGGTCTGCGCGTCACCACGGACGGCAGCACGGTGGAGGTCGCGCCCTCGGCCAGCGTTTCCGGCGCCGGCGCTGCGGCGATCACCGTGGACATCGCCCCGGTTTCCGGCAGCTACTACGCCCGCAAAGCCACGATCACCGTGGGCGGCAATGTGGACGGTGGCACGCAGAGCGGGATTTCGGTCCTGTCCGGATCGGTGCCGGTGAACAGCTACGACTATTACGGCACCAAGGCTCAGGTGACGGTGGAGGCAGGCGCCACGGTGACCGGCGCCACCGGTATCACCGCCGGTCCTTCGACTACGACCAGCTATGCGCCTACTCTCGTCAGCGTCACTAATGCCGGCACGATCTCGGGAACGAACGGCGTCGCTCTGCGTGCCACCGATCCGGCACGCGCCGCTTTCGATGTCATCGAGAACCAGCAAGGCGGCACGATCGGTGCCATCGTCGGCACGATCGGCACGTTGAACAACGCAGGCGTGATCGACGGAGGAGCATTTAGCGCCATCGACCAGACCACCACTTATAACAACAATCCCTATCCCACGGGTTGGACCAACAGCGGCACGATCCGCTCCACCTCCACGGCATCGACGATCGCCAATCTGTCCACGCCGTTCAATCCGCTGACCAACAGCGGTACCATCGCCAACGCCGGAACCGGCACCGCTATTCAGAGCACCGGCGCGCTGGAGATCGACAACCTTGCCGGAGGAACCATCTCCACCGCAGGCAGCACGGCGATTTCGGCAGGATCCCTGACGCTAACCAACAGCGGCAAGATCACCGGCGATATCGCGACCCAGCCTGCCTACGGCTATTATACCTACAGCGTGATCGATTCCACGAAGGGCACGATCGAGGGGGACGTCTCGCTCGGCAGTGGTAACGATCTCGTCTATGGTCGCTACGATGGCACCGAGACGCTGGTGACCGGGATCACCGGCACGCTGGACCCCGGCCTTGGCACCAATTCCCTCGTCCTGGCGGTCGATGCGGACCTGACCGTCTCCAGCGCGATCACGCTGCCTACCGGCTTCCAATATCTGCGCCTTGCTCCTGGCGAGGGCGCCTCGCTCACGCTGGCCGATGGCTTCATCGCTCCCGGCACGATCGAGATGGATGGCAACGGCACGATCGTGAACGAAGCGGCAATCACGACGCAGGGTCAGGCCTTCGTCGCGCCCTATTACGTGCCTGGCCATCCCAACCTCACCAACACCGGTTCCATCGATGCGACCGTGTCCTCGGGCTATTATCCTTACGCCATCGACATGGGATTTTACGGCACGCTGACCAACAGCGGCACGATCACGTCCAGCGGCAACGGCGTGAACACCGACGGCGACGTCATCAATTCCGGCACGATCACCGCCACCGGCACGGCGCTTTCGATGTTCGGCGAAGGGCTGACCAACAGCGGCACGATCCGCTCGACCGGCGGAATCGGCGTCGATCTGCACGGCAACACATACTACATCGCCACCAACAGCGGCACGATCGAAGGTGCGACTTACGGCGCCGTGATTGGCTATGTCCTGAACAACAGCGGCACCATCTCCACCAGCGACACCGGCACCGCAGTAGGTCTCGGCAATTACGGCGTGATCAACAATCTGGCGGGCGGGGTGATCGAAGGCGGCGCCTGGGCGATTACCGGAAAGGATCCTTACGGGTCGACCAGCACGTACAATGCCAAGGTCTTCAATGCGGGCACGATCAACGGAGACGTGACCTTCGTCTCTCCGCGCGACAGCAGCTATTACAGCAACAGCAACACTTACGTCGCGCTCACCGGCGGCGTCCTCGACGGCAATCTGACGCTGGGCAAGGGCGATACGCTGGTGACCGACCTGGTCAATACCGGCCCAGGCCAGTTCGCGGGCATCAACGGCACGGTCACCACCACCGGTGGCTTGCTGCGCTACCGCGCCTCGGGCGAGGCGAGCGCGGTAATCGGCGCCGTCGGCCCCTTCGCCACGACCGGATACGAACTGGTCGACGGTGCGAAGCTGACACTGACCGCAGACGCGCTGCAGACCCTGCCGCTGATCCTTGCCGGTACCGGTACGGTGGATCTGACCGCCAATATCCAGACCACCAATCAGACCGCCTTGAGCGTGGTTTGGGCGGCGAGGCCCGATAACTCGACGCTCGTTAATCCGGACTCACTGACGGTCGTCAACCACGGCACGATTTCGGGAACGATCAACGACTACTGGGGCGGCGGCTTCGGGGTCGTCAGCCTCACCACGAACGACACGCTGCAGAACGACGGCACGATCAACGCCGCCTTCACCGCGACCAACGGCGGAACCTCGTACAATGCCGCCGTCACTTACGGCAGCACGCTGGTCAACAACGGACGTATCACGCTGGATGGCAGCTATGGCGCATACAACGTCCGTACCGTGGTGAACACTGGCACGATCGAGCAGACCGGGCCAGGCGCTTCCTACGGCATTTATAACGCCTACAGCGTGACCAATAGCGGCACAATCCAGACCGCGAACAGCGCGATCTGGGGCAATTATGGGGCCACGGTCGTCAATTCCGGCACGATCGCCAGCACTGCAGGCACCGCGATCACATCGGCCACGCAAGTCACCAATCTGGCCGGCGGCACGATCTCGGGCGGCGCCGGGACAGCGATCTCCATGAGCGGCGGATCGGTAAGCAACGCGGGCCTCATCCTCGGCAATGTCAACCTCGGCTACTGGGGCGGCTACGGCAGCGCCTATTATGCCAATGGCGGAACGTTGATCGGCGACCTGACGCTGGGCAGCGGCAACGACCTGTTCCTCCAGAGCGGAACCGACGCCGGCGTAAGCGGCACGATCGACGCGGGCCTTGGGCGTGACACATATGGCATCGCACTGACCAACAGCGGCTCGGTTGCCGTCGGCGCCGCGCCCGGCTCCGGCTTCGAAGACGCCATGGTTGCGGCGCTGGGAGTCGATACGGTGGCCACGGTCACCGGCCTTGATGCCATGTTCACCGATCTGCACGCCGCCGGCGACGGCACCGTCGTCAACGCGATGGACCTTTCCGGTGCGCTGGTCCTGGGCAGCGATGCCTATACCGGACAGGCCTATATCCTGGGCCAAACGCTCGGCACGCTCGTCAACGACGGGTCCGTGGCGGGCGGCGTGCGCGGTTCCGTGGCCCATCTGGTCAACACCGGCACGATCGGCTCGGCAGAGCTGGCCGATACTCCCCTCATGGTCTGGAACTGGGGCAATATTGCCTTCGAGAACAGCGGCACCGTAACGGCCAGCCAAACCGAAGGTGCCTTCTCGTCGCTGACCGGCTACGCCATCGACGTCGCGAATTCCGGTACGATCGCAGGCGGCCTGCAAGCCTATGCCGCGGCCTCTCAGGAAGGCACGCCGGGCACTATCAGCGTGACTAACAGCGGCACCATCGCCAATGAAGGTGCCGGCGCGGCCCTGCAAATGCTGGGGGGATCGACCGATGCCAGCGTGCCCGCCGATCTGGCGCTCACCAACAGCGGCACCATCAGCGCGCACGGAGAGGGCGCGGTCGCGGTCGGCGTCGGCCTTGCCGTTCCCGGCTACGGCTTCACCTCCGCTCCGCCGCAAGGCGCGGTAACCGCCACGATCGTCAACGCGGAAGGCGCGACGATCACGGCTTCGGGCACGGACGCCATTGCGATTCAGTCGCGGGGCACCACGTTCAACCTCGAAAACCACGGCCGCATCGAGGCAAGCGGCGAGGGTGCTCTGGCCATTCTGGCCGCCGATGCCTTCCCCGCCGTGCTGCGCAACACGGGCACGATCGTGGGCGGCGTGATGTTGAGCGGCGGTGACGACCAGCTCCGCCTCTCGGACGGCACTTTCGTTGGCGCGGTCTATGGCGGCGAGGGTAGCGACAGCATCGAGATCGCCGGCGGCCAGGCTGCATTCTCGACGGTCTCCGACGTCGAAACCCTGCGCATGAGCGCCGGCCTCGCCACCGTAAGCGGCAGCGCCGCGTTCGACAGCATGGCGCTCACCGGCGGACGCGTAATCGGGCTTGCTGGCTCGACGATCACGGCCCCGACGATCACCGTGGGGCGGGGGGCAACCTTCGGTTCCGCGGGCACCGTCAACGGCGATATCGCCGTCGCCGGCACGCTCAGCCCCGGCGCCTCGCCCGGCACGATGACGGTCAACGGAAATGTCACGCTGGCCGGTACTTCGGTCTCGATCTTCGAGATCACGCCCACGGTGTCCGACAAGCTAATCGTCAATGGCAATCTCACGATAGCCTCGGGCGCCACGCTGCAGATCGACGCCAGCGGCATCGTGAACGCCGGCCAGTCACTCGACCTGATCGACGCGGACAGCATCACCGGGAGCTTCACCAACATCGTTCGCTCGGGCTCGCTTTTCGGCGTTCTCGTCCAGGACGGCGACACGGTTTCGCTGCTGGGCGAGTTCATGAACGACACGTCCTTCACGCCGCAGGTTCAGGGCGCGATCGACTATGTGAACGGCCTGATGACCAGCGGCAGGGCTTCGGCCGCGTTCATGGCAGCGGTTCCGGAACTGGCGGCCAGTTCCAGTACCGCCAACCAGACCGCTTTCGCGCAGCTGACACCGGAGGCCTATGCCTCCGCCGGCCAGATCGCCGTGGAGCACGGGCTGGAACTGGCCGATGTCGGCCGCAGCGATGCCTTTGCCCCCCGCCGCGAGACGCCCGGAGGCTTCACCTTTGCAAGCGCGCTCGGCAATACGCGCACGCTTGAAGGCGGCGCACAAGGCGCGGCGCGCGCGCGGATCAACGGTTACGGTTTCCTCGGCGGGATTGGCTGGGGCAGCAGCGACTGGTCGATCGGCGGCTTCGTCGGCTATCTCAACGGCCGGCAGACGCTGTCCTCGCTGGGCGCCCGCACCGGATTCGAAGGCGTGATCGCAGGCGTCCATGGGCGCTGGAGCAACGGCAGGCTCGGCATCAAGGCGACAGTGGCCTACGACGGTGGCAATGCCGATACCCGGCGCAACCTGCTCGGCGCTTCGGCGAAGGGTTCGTATGACCTGACGGGTTGGACCGGCGATCTCAGCCTTACCTACGCGATGCCCCTCAGTCGTGGCTGGACGGTGCAACCGGCTGTCGGTTTGACCGCAATCCGCACGATCCGCGACCAGGTGGCGGAAGGCGGTGACAGCCCCTACGTCCTCGAAGTGGCACGTGAACGCGACCACACGGTCTTCGTCGACGGTGGCCTTACGTTCAAGGGCGGCATGCAGGACGGCGCAGCGATGCGTCCCTACCTCACGGTCGGAATGCGCTATCAGGTGGAGGGCCGCGCTCCCTTCGCGCTTGCCGCTCTTGGCGGTGGGGACCTCGGCCTTGCGGCGACCGGCGCCTCGCGCGCTTCCGTCCTCGCCACGGCGACGATGGGGACGGATGTTGTCGTCTCCTCAAGCCTGACGTTGTTCGGCTCACTGAGCGGTGAAGCCGGTGATGCGGATAGACGCGCCAGCGCGCGCGTGGGCCTGCTTCTGGCATTCTGAAAATGACGCAGCCGGGTCCGATTTTCGTCAGACCCGGGTGCGTGGGGAATCGTGCCGCAAGGCGTGCAAAGCACGCCATTGCGGGCGATGCCAACGAGGAATCGAGGCGCCGGATGAAAGTCAGTAGCGTCAATGCCTTGTGGAACATTACGCATCTCGTCTACGACGGCGGCACAGCTGCACGATAACGCTTTGCCCGGCGATTGTGAACACTGGGCGACGGCGCGGTTTTCCCACTGGCGCGGGGGGTCAGGCTTTAAGGGACCTGCAAAGCCACAAGCCCTATGAGCCATGATGCCATGATAATGGCGGCCTGCGCCGGAATGACCCGTGCAGCAAACGCTTTTGTGCCTGCGGTGGCGGAAAACAGCATCTTCGCTATCGTGCTGGTGGTACAGGCGATCAGGACCGGTACGATAGCCTCGGCGGGTGTGATCGTTCGCTCGCTCACCAGCGTGGCGATAGAAATGACCGCGGCGTGAACATCGAGCACGCCACCGATGGCCGCCGCCGCGGCCATCCCCATTGTACCGAACCACGCCTGCATCGCGGCCACCAGGATCAGCATAACAGCCAACATCGCGGCAAACACCAGCGCGATCATGACATTGAAAGTGCGACTGAACTTGGGCGGCTCTGAGGATGTCTCGCGCCATGCCGCCGCAATGAACCAGCTGCCGGATAAAGCAGCAGCCAGCGCGGCGGCGGCTACCGGTGCGGCCGTCGCCAGAAAAGCGCTGTGATCGGTGACCTCGATAACGACCGCCATTTGCACATAATTGGCCACCGTTGAGAGCACCGCCGCCGCAACCCCCGCCGAGAGAGAGGCGGGATTGGCGCGCACCCACGCCCCCATCGCGCCAATCGTTGCCGAGCTGGAGATAAAGCCCGACACCAGCCCCAGCATCGGCACACCCAATCGCGCGCCAAGCAGCCGCGTGGCCAGTTGCCCCACCGCATTAATGCCCAAGATCATGATCACCACCAGCCAGATGGCGTGGGGATTGAGTGCGGCAAACGGCCCCATGGGGCGATCGGGAAGCATGGGCAAGATGATCAGCGTCGCGCCTGCAATCAGCAGTATATCGGCCACCTCCGTCGCTGTAACCATCTGCCCCACAAAACGGTGCAGCGGTTCGCGGGCGGCCAGAATGATCGTGATGAGCACCGCCGATGCGCCGGCAAGATCGGGCGCGCTGACCGACAGGGCACCCAGCAGCGTGGTGGCGATCAGCGTGATTTCCGTGGTGATGCCGGGGTCGCCCGAAGCGCGGCGTTGCCAATTGCTGAAGAGCGCAAGTGCGGTGATGCAGGCGAGGATAAGGCCGCTCATCCAGGCCCACGGCGTCAGCGCGCTGACGCTACCCAGCAGGCTGGCGATAGTGAAGGAGCGCAGCCCCGCAGAGGCCGGGCGCTCGGCCTTGCGCCGCTCCCGCTCCGCACCGATCAGCAGGCCGATGCCCAGCGCAATCAGCAGATGATGCATCAGCGCGATATCAGCCATGGGCAGCATCCTCACCAAGCGTGGTGGCTGGGTCGATCAACTCCTCCATGAACAGCGCGATCAGGCCAGTCTGGGATGTGGTGCCTGCCTTGGCGTAGATCCGCGTCAGTTGCGCCCGGATGGTTCCCTGTGCCGATCCCCGCAAGGCGGCGATCTCGGCCACATCCAGCCCCTTGATGGCGAACAGTGCCACATCGGCTTCGGCAGCGGTCAACCGCCATTCGGCAAACCGCGCGCGGATCAACGCCCCCATCGCCCCGCGCGCGGCGGTGATCAGGGCCTGATCTTGCCGCGCTCGTTCAATCAGGGATCGGACATGGATGGCTCCCACCATCACGCCAGCGGCCAGCGCCAGCGTGGCACCCAATTCGATCGACAGGTGCCAGCCCAGCCCCGCATCGGCAATGTCACCCGCCACATCGAGCGTGAAGAACATCGCCGCCAGCATTTGGCAGCCCAGCACCAGCGTCAAGATCAGAGCTTTGCGTTCCAGAGATCGGGTAGCAGGTAGCACGGTATCGGTTTACCGCCGACCGGGTAACATGGCCAGCACCAGACCACGCCCAGAACGCCGCGTTTCAAAGATGACCCCGCCCAGATGCAACACGATCAGCACGTAGAGCAGGTTGACGGCAGCCTCGTGCGTTTCGCCTAGCGGGTTTTCCTCGCCTTCGCGCTCTTCGCCCTCATGCGGAGCGGCCTGTTCCACGCCATGATGCTCATGTGTCACCGCCTTGGACGGCAGGCCCGCCATGGCGATGCCACTGGCAACAATGATGCTGAGCGTGCCCCAGATGGCATAAACCATCAGCGCGCCCAGCGGGTTGTGCGAGGGCTGATCGTGGGCCTGCCCGGACTTGATCGCGCGAATATGGGCCATTGCCCGAGGTAAGCTGGGGGGAAAGGCCGAAAAGCGTGCTTCGCGTGGTCCAACAATCCCCCACAGCAGGCGCAGCGCCAGCATTCCGGCCAGGGCATAGCCAACCCAGATATGCGGCCACGAGCCACTTTCGGTGAAAACGCCATTTGCGAGCATCGCCACAACGATGCTCCAGTGCGTCAGTTTGACCACCGGATCCCAGTTGCGCGGCGGTTTGGTAGGGGTAATCGTCATGTGGCTGCTCCTGAACGGGGGCGAATGACCACCGCCATGAACCACTCTCGCCCGGAAGCACCATTGCAGCTGCGCTTATTGAGGGCGCGTAAGCACTTGCTTATCCATCCGCGAATGACCAGTTTCGGCCTTACTTGACGTTCTCGGGCGTGACGGCGATCGGCAGCTAAGTCCCAGCCCTTGCCACAAAGAGATGGCGGTTCAGCGAGGTGCTGAGTGTCGACCTGAGGAAAACTCATCAATGCTTGAACACATGGTCCCGGTGCCAGGCCAGGAAATGCGGATGAGGTCGATCAGCGTGACGCAGTGGCGGCGTCGCGCGGCCTGTCTTGTGGATCATCGCTGTGATGCTGTCGCGGTCATTGGCCTGACGGGAGATCAGAATGTCGAGATCGTCCGACAGGCTGACGAGGCCGCGATCGAACAGCCAGTGGACCGTGCCTGACAGCGCTATGCCGTTCTGGACGCTGTCGGGGCCATTGGCTTCGACCGGCCGGATATGCGCTGCTTCCGCTTCGGCACGGCCGCCACCGTTGATCAGCTTGAGGCCAGTGATGGCGCAGCGGGCGTCATAGGCTCGCAAGATCAGGCGGCGGAAAATGCGGTCGCGGTCCACCCGTGAAACGAGCGTCGGCGTCCGCGTGCGTTCCTGTTCGAACAGGAAGGGGACCGCCTCTTCGCGCAGCGCATTTGGGACTTCCGTCATGCCGACGCGGGGCAGCAGGCTGTTCTGTTCCTCCAGGCCCAGGTCGCTTCCTTCTGCAGGCCGCTCGAAAGCGCAATCTTTCGCAGGCCCAACTGGACTGGAAGCGGAAGATCAATCGTCGCATCCTCGCCCAGACGATCGTGCAACGCCGAACCAAGCGTTAAGCAGTTGAGCTATTCTCGGCATTGAGTGATGAACGTCCGCTTCGTCATCTCTAAAACTTAAACCCGCCTGACCGCTTCCGGCCAACATGGATCAGGCACCGCCATCGTGGCTCGCCCGTTACCCGCCCATATGAAAGGAATAGTCCGGCTTTCCCGTTCCCAAATCGCTTCACTTTCGTGCATATTAATTCGCAGTTTCTGGGCGGGTCGCGGCTTGAACTGTCACCGGCGAACGGAGAAGAAGAGATGTACCGCACGATAAGCCTGATCTTGGCGTTGCTCCTCTCGACATTTTCGGAAATGCCAGCGTCCGCTCAGGAGTTCGCCTTTCCCAAGGGCTTTCGGGCCCAGGAAATCGCAACCAACGGCACAATCCTGCATGTCCGTATCGGCGGATCGGGGCCAGCCGTGCTACTGGTCCACGGCTATGGCGATACCGGCGACATGTGGGTGCCCCTCGCCACACGACTCATGAGCGATCATCTTGTGATTGTGCCCGACCTCCGGGGATTGGGTTTGTCGGCTGTCGCGACCAGCGGCTTTACGAAAAAGAACCAGGCGGAGGATATGGCCGGCGTTCTCGACCATCTCCACGTCGCGCGGACGGATGTCGTTGGCCACGACATAGGGAATATGGTGGCGTTCGCCTTTGCCGAAGCCCATCCCGGTCGCACCACCCGGCTCGTCATGATGGACGCTCCGGTGCCCGGCGTCGGCCCATGGGACGAGATACTCAAGAATCCTCTGCTCTGGCATTTTCGCTTCGGCGGCCCCGACATGGAGAGACTCGTGGCCGGTCGCGAGCGCATCTATCTTGATCGCTTCTGGAATGAGTTCGCCGCGAGCCGCACGGCCTTTCCCGAGAAGGCGCGGGTCCATTACGCCGCGCTCTATGCCGCACCCGGGCGCATGCACGCCGGCTTCTCGCAATTCGCGGCTTTCGATCAGGACGTGATCGACAATCATGCGTTTGTCGCACGCGGCCCGTTGACAATGCCGGTGCTGGCCATCGGCGGCGCCCGCTCACTGGCTGCCACGATGGCAGTGATCATGCGCTCGGCGGCCGGCAACGTAACCGAGTTGGTCGTGCCGAATTCCGGTCACTGGCTGATGGAGGAGCAGCCCGGCCCGACCGTCGATGCCGTCTCCAGGTTTCTGGGCGTCGGCTCGGCACCATGACCATCGCCATCCTGGTCGGGGCTTTCCGACAGCATGGGGTTACCTTGACGACTTTCAGTTGGGCATGGCGGATTTAAAAGGCGGCCTCCAGCGATCCTTCCATGGCGTCGGCATTATAGGGCTTGAGATCGCCGAACCGCCCTTCGCGTACCAGCCTGGCCCAGTCGGGATTGGCGAGCAGGGCCCGGCCGACACCGACCAGGTCGAAGTCGCCGCGCGCAAACATCTCCATCAGCCTGCTCAGATTTTCCACCGATACCGAAATGCGGCTGCCTGCCCCCAGATCGCCCAGCGGGCTTTCCAGGCCGACCGACCCCACCGTCATGACCGTCTTGCCGGTGATCTTCTTCGCCCAGCCGGCGAGATTGAGCGGACTGCCTTCGAATTCGGGCAGCCAGAAGCGCCGCGTCGATGCGTCGAAAATATCGACGCCCGCATCGGCAAGCGGCACCAGCAGACGTTCCAGTTCGGATGGAGTCTGGGCCAGTTTGGCCCGGTAGTCCCAGCCCTTCCACTGTGAAAAGCGGAACATGATGGGATAATCCGGTCCGACGCGCCGCCGCATCTCGCCGACCAGTTCCAGCGAGAAGCGCAGGCGGTTTTCAAGGCTGCCGCCATATCGGTCGGTGCGCCGGTTGCTGCGTTCCCAAAGGAACTGGTCGGGCAGATAACCATGGGCGCCATGGACGGCCGCGCCGTCGAAACCCGCCGCCTTCGCCTGCGCCGCCGCCTCGCCATAGGCCTGGATCACCGCCTCGATGTCGGCGATCTCCATCGCGACGGGCGGTACGCGGCTGGGCTTCGCCACCGCGTTGGGATCGGCCGAATCCGGTCCCAGACGTTCCATGCCGATGCCGGAGGGCGATTGGGAAGCGATGTCGGGATTGTGGGTGCTCTTCCGCCGGCGCGCGACGCCCGTGTGCCAGAGCTGGGGGAAGATGCGGCCGCCCTCCGCATGCACCCGCTCGGCCACCTGCCGCCAGCGCGCGAGCGCGGCCTCGCCGTAGAAATTGGGCACCTTCCGGCTGTAATGGGAAACGATATGATCGATGCTGGTGCCTTCGGTCACGATCAGGCCCGTGCCGCCCGCCGCGCGCCGTCCATAATAATCGTCGACCGGATCGGTCAGCACGCCGTCTTCGGCAAATTCCCGGGTCATGGGCGACATGACGATGCGATTGGCGAGTGTCAGACCCCGCACGGTCAGGGGCTGGAACAGAGGAGAAAGGTCGGGCGATGGCATGGTCATGACGATAATCCTCTCCGGCACCCGGCCGGTTAAGGCCATGATGTGCGGACGGTATAAGAGGGTGGGGTCGATGCCTGTCAATCTTTCCCGGCTGAAGGGATATCTCGATCCGGCGTGTCGTGGACGGCAAGGCGGTCTTCCCGGTGCCGCCGACCGGCCCACCGGTCGCGCCTCCGGAAAGGATGAAAAAATGGCGGTAAAAGGTTGTTGAACCGCCCTATGGCGCGATCATTGCGGCGGCTGGCGGCACATCCCCGGAAGGAGGAATTGGCATTGCGAGGCCTGGCGCGGGGCAGCCTATGCGAAGATGGACGGCGCCATTGGGCAAAAGTCATGAATGGAAGAATTGGGCCGAATGCCGTTCCGATCCAGCTCAGGCAAAGCGGCGCAAAGTCGGGGGAAATGGGTGCCATGAAGCCGGACGGGCACCGATTTTCCTGAACCTTGCATTAACAGGCAATTTAAAGGATAGTTAATAGCATTAGCGAGTCAGTTCATGGAGGATGCCGTGAAGCTGAAAGTTAATGATAAAATTCACGAGATCGACGCTGAACCGGACACGCCATTATTGTGGGTCCTGCGCGATATTGTCGGCCTGACCGGGACGAAATTCGGCTGCGGGGCCGCATTGTGCGGGGCGTGCACCGTGCATGTCGATCATGAACCGCGCCGGTCCTGCGTCTTGCCGGTGTCGGCGGTCGGCAATGCCAATGTCCTGACCATCGAAGGCGTGGGGGCAACCCCGATCGGCAAGGCCGTGCAGGACGCCTGGCTCCAGACCGAGGTGGTCCAGTGCGGCTATTGCCAGACCGGCCAGATCATGCAGGCCGTCGCATTGCTCACGGCGAACCCGGCGCCTGACGATGGCGCGATCGATCGTGCCATGTCCGGCAATATCTGCCGGTGCGGCACCTACCCCCGGATACGCGCGGCGATCCACGCCGCGGCGAAGCAGGGGGTGGCCTGACATGGCGGGGCTGACGATCGACAGGCGCGGCTTCATGGCGGTGTGCCTGGCAGGCTCGGGCGGGCTGGCGCTGGGCTTTCCGCTGTTCGCTCCGGGGGAGGCACTGGCGGCGGGGACCGCTTTCCGGCCCAATGCCATTCTGGCGATCGGCAATGACGGCGCGATCACCGCCACCGTGCCCTATGCCGAAATGGGCCAGGGCGCGATGACGTCGATCGCGATGCTTGTGGCCGAGGAACTGGAAGTGACGCCGGGCGCGGTCAGGACCATGCTCGCGCCAGGCGACAACAGGCTTTACGCCCATCCTGTCCTGGGCGAGCAGATAACCGGCGGTTCGGCCAGCCTGCGTGGCTCCTGGGGGCCGATCCGCAAGGCGGCCGCGGCTGCGCGGGTCATGCTGATCGAGGCGGCGGCGCGCCAATGGCGTGTGAATGCCGGGGATTGCGCGCTCGAAGACGGGCAGGTGGTGCACCTGCCGAGCAAGCGGCGCGCTTCCTTCGGTGCTCTGGCGCTCGCGGCGTCGACCATGCCGGTGCCCTCCGATCCGCCGGTCAGGACCAGCGGTTTCAGGGTGATCGGGACCAGCGCGCCGCGCGTCGATGCCGCGGCGAAGGTGGACGGGTCGGCTTTGTTCGGGCTCGACGTGCGGTTGCCCGGCATGGTCTATGCCGCCGTCCAGGCCTGTCCCGTCATCGGCGGCAAACTGGGTAGCGTGGACGCGAAGCCCGCCTTGGCGGTGAGCGGCGTGACCCAGCTGGTGACGCTCTCCAACGCCGTTGCGGTGGTCGGGCGCCATACCGGCGCTGCCCGCAAGGGCCTGGCGATGATCGAGCCGCATTGGGAAGGCGGCTCGTCCACCCTCTCCACCGCGGACCTCGTCAGCAAGGCCGATGCCGCGCTCGACCGCAAGGGGGCCACCGCCTACGCCAAGGGCGATGTCGCCAAGGCCTTCGCCGAGGCGGCGGGCAGGTTCGAAGCCGATTATCGCATGCCGATGCTGGCGCATGCGGCCATGGAACCGCTCAATTGCACCGTCGAGGTGCGCGACGGCGCCTGCGAGATCTGGGTTGGAAGCCAGGTGCCGGGCCGGGCGAGGATAGAGGTCGCCAAGGCTCTGGGGCTGGGCGAGGACCGGGTGAAGGTCAACAGCTATCTGATCGGCGGCGGCTTCGGGCGGCGGCTGCAATCCGAATGGATCGTGCAGGCGGCGATGATCGCCCGTCAGGTCAAGGGACCGGTCAAGGTGGTGTGGAGCCGCGAGGAGGACACGCGGCAGGACGCCTATCGCTATCACAACCATAGCCGCGTGAAGGTGGCGCTTGACGCACAGGGCCATCCGGTGGCGTTCGACCATCGCATCGTCGCGCCGCCCATCATGCTCTGGTTCCTGCCGTCATTGCTGTGGAAGGACGGCGTCGACATCGACGCCACCAATGCGGCGAGCGGACCTTATGAGTTTCCCAACCTGCTGGTCGATTATGTCCGGGACGATCCGCCCGACGGCCTGCTGGTCGGAAACTGGCGCGGCGTGGGAGAGACGCGCAACGGCTTTGTCGTCGAAACGGTGATGGATCAGCTGGCGGCGAAGGCCGGGGCGGATCCCGTCGATTATCGCCGGCGCCTGTTGCCGCCCCATTCGCGCATCAGGGCGCTGCTGGACCGGCTTGCCGCGGAATCGCGCTGGGGCTCGCCGCTGCCGCCGGGCACGACGCGCGGCATCGCCATCCAGTCCGGCTTCGGCAGCCATATGGGCCTGGTGGCGCAGGTGCGCATGGCTGACGGCAAGGTCCGGGTGGAGCGCATGACGGCGGTGATCGACTGCGGCATCGCGGTCAATCCCAATGTCGTGAAGCAGCAGATTGAGGGCGGCCTGCTGTTCGGCCTGACGGCGACGCTCTATTCGAACATCACGATCAGGGACGGCCGCGTCGTCGAATCCAATTTCCACGACAATCCTGTCGTCCGCATGGTCAACACGCCGAAGATCGACGTGATCATCATCGACAGCAAGGAGGAGCCCGGCGGGGTCGGCGAACCCGGCACGTCGATCGTCGCGCCCGCGATCGTCAACGCGGTGTTCGCGGCGACGGGCAAGCCGCTCCACCAACTCCCGCTCCCTCCATCCATGGTGGAACGTGTATGAGGATATCGTCTTCCATGGCGCTGTGCGCCGCCGCGCTCGTCTTCGCCGCCAGTGCGGCCTGGTCCACCGGGCCGGGCGGAACGGCCGCTCCGGTCACGCCGCTGCGCCCGGTCGCGAGCTTCGAGGGCATTCGCGACCCGGCAAAGCGATCGGCCGCCCTGTTCGCCGAAGCGGGGAAGGTCATCCAGAGCCCGCGCTGTCTCAACTGCCACCCCGCCGCGCGCATCCCCACCCAGGGGGATGAAATGCGCCAGCATGTGCCACTGATGGTCGCCACCGACGGCAATCATGGTCCCAGGGGCCTGCCCTGCGCGACATGCCATGGCGCCGACAATGCGCCGACCTTCGCCGCCGGGATCGCCAGCGTGCCGGGCAATGCGCATTGGCAGCTGGCCCCGGTCGAAATGGCCTGGCAGGGGCTGAACCTGCCCGGGATTTGCGCGCAGTTGAAGGATCCCCGGCGCAACGGATCACGCAGCCTGGACCAGATCGTCACGCATATGAAGACCGATCATCTGGTCGGCTGGGCCTGGAATCCCGGAGCGGGCCGGACCAGCGCGCCCGGCACGCAGGAGGGCTTCGGCGCACTGATCGAGGCATGGGTGAAGACCGGGGCGCACTGCCCCGCCGCGTGACGGATGATCCCGCGTTCCGGGAAAAGGCTCCCGCCCCCAAGGATGCCGGGCGGGGCCGGTTTCCTGCCCCTAACCTGCCTGCCCCAGCCTGTCCGGGACGGCGATGTCGGCCGCGGGCGCCTCCGGCTGCGCCACCTCGGCAACGCAGTTCATGATATGCCTTACCTTGAGCCGCGTGTCGTCGCTCCGGCAGAACAATGCCATGCCGATCGTCAGCCCTTCCTCGATGAAGAGGCATCGCTGTTCGCCCTGGTCGCGTTGCTGATCGCGGCCATAGCTCCAGCGCAGGCAGGGAAGTCCCAACTGCGCCGCGAAGCTTTCGATGACCTGCCGGTTCTCGTCGGGCGCCATCACGAATTTGACGCCCGCCCGCTCGAACGGGGCGAGCGATATGCGCCGCGAACGGGCATTGGCGTGATCGGGCGCGATCACCAGGTCGCGGCCCGCCAGATCGGCGAGCCGGATCGACGGCGCGCTCGCCAACGGATCGCCGCGCGGCAGGAGTGCGTAGGCGAAGCGGCGTTCGAAGCGGGCGATGCGGACATCGCGGAGCGTGTCATAGCCGTTGACGACGGTGAACACGCAATCGATCACGCCCGACCTCAGCCATCGGAAAAGCTCCTGAGGATGGCCGGTCAGAACGTCGATATGGAGATCGGGGCGATGCCGGATCATCTGCGCCAGCAGCCGGTTTCTGTCGGGATCGCCGATCGTGTAATGCGGCGCGCCCAACCGTATCATGCGCTCGCTGGAGGCCCGGCTTTTGGCCAGATGCGCCTGCATCGCGCGATCCGCGTCGAGCAACGCCTGCGCGAAGGGGAGCAGCCGCCGCCCGGCCTCCGTCAGTTCCATATGCCGGGACGACCGGTCGAGCAGCTTTTCGCCCACCAGATGTTCCAGCTTCTTCATCTGCGTCGACATCCAGGGTTGCGGCACATTGGCCATGGCCGCGCCGGCCGTGATCGATCCGGCCTCGACCACGAGCGCGAAATTGATCGCCAGAACCGGATCGATGATACGAGCAGCCATATGATTCTCGAATGATGATCCCCCGTATATCGCATTTGACCGGCAATGCACCCCTTCCCTAGATTTCCTCCATCCGCGCCCGCCGCCGAACGGAATGCGCGGGCGATCGAGGAGAGGAAAAATAATCCTATGGCAAGCAGGGAAGCGGATTGCTGATGCCGCGTGTTCTGGAAGGCATCCGCATACTCGATCTGGGCAGGACGATCGCCGCGCCCTTCTGCACGCAGATGCTGGCGGATTTCGGCGCCGAGGTCATCAAGGTGGAACGGGTCGGCGCCGGGGACGAGATGCGCACCTACGGGCCGCCCTTCATCGTCGGCAAGGACGGACGCGAACTGCCGATCGGCGGCTATTTCATCAGCGTCAATCGCAACAAGGAATCGATCACCGTCGATTTCAAGTCGCCCGAAGGGCAGGAGATCATCCGCGGCCTCGCCCGGATCAGCCATGTCTGCGTCGAAAATTACAAGGTCGGCGACATGGCGCGCCACGGCCTTGACTATGCGAGCCTGAAGGCGATCAATCCGGACCTCATCTATTGCTCGATCACCGGCTTCGGACAGACCGGCCCCTATGCCGACCGCCCCGCCGTCGACAGCGTTTCGCAGTCGATGAGCGGCCTCATGAGCATGACGGGGGAACCGGACGGTCCGCCGCAAAAGGTCGGCGTCGTGATCTGCGACATCCTCACCGGCCTTCACGCCACGATCGGCATATTGGTCGCGCTACGCCACCGGGAGGTCAATGGCGGCGGCGGCCAGCATATCGACATGTCGCTGCTGGATACGGGCATCGCGGCGCTCTCGCACCGCGCGATCGATTATCTCATGAGCGGACGCGTGCCCGCGCGGCTGGGATCGGGCAGCGCCGGATCGGCACCGGCGCAGGTCTACCGGTGCAGGGATGGCGATCTGAATCTGCAGGCCGGCCAGAACAACAAGTTCGTCGACCTGTGCGGCGTGATCGGCCGCGAGGACCTGCTGGCCGATCCGCGCTTCGAAACGCGCGCGAGCCGTTTCGTCTACAACGACGTCCTGACCGCGGAGCTGGAGAAGACCCTGGCGTCCTGGCGGCTCGCCGACATCTATGAGGCGCTGGTCGCCGTCGGCATCATCTGTTCGCCGGTCTACACGCTGGACCAGACGTTCGAGGACCCGCAGGTCATCCATCGCGGCGTGCGGCGCGAGGTCGACACCCGCCATGGCCGGATGCCGATGCTCGCCAATCCGATCCGCCTGTCCGAAACGCCGGTCGATCGCTACGAAGCGCCGCCCGACATCGGGGAGCACACCGATGCGGTGCTGGAGCGCCTGCTCGGCTATGATGCCGACCGGATCGCGCGATTGCGGCGGAGCGGCGTGATCTGATCGCGGGAGACAGGCGCGGCGGACCAGCCCCTTCCGCCGATGGTTTCGGCACGGCAACCGGCATGGGCGCCATTGCCTCGACGAAAAGAATAGGAGATGTGCACATGCCGTTCGGAACGGATTTGAAGGAGATGCTGAAGGTCGATCCGGCCGCGCCGGTGATCGAACATGACCGGAAATGGCTCAACTGGGGGCAACTCGCCGCCATGGTCGAGGCGGTCGATCGGGTGCTGGACGAGGCGGGCGTGCCGCCGGATGCGCGCGTCGGCGTGCTGATCCGCAACCGGCCCTGGCAACTCGCCGCGATGCTGGCGCTGTTTTCCTCCCGCCGCTGCCTGATGGTGCTCAATCCGATGTTGCCGCGCGCCAAGCTGCTGTCGGATCTGGCGAGCGCCCGCATGTCGGCGGTCGTTGCCGAAGCGGACGACTTTGCCGCCGAGGACATTGTCGACGCGGTGCGGCAGGGGGGCGCCGCCGCCATTCGGCTCGATCCCGCCGCGAACATGGTGCTGCCGGTCGAGGGGCTGGAGAAGGCACGCACGGATGCGGAAGCCCGTTCGACGGGCGAGGTCACGCTCGAGATGCTGACGAGCGGCACGACCGGCACGCCCAAGCGCATTCCGCTGGGCCGCCGCGCCTTCGACAAGGCGCTCGAAGGCGCAATGGTCTATGAGAAGGACCGGACGGTCGGAGAGCCGCCGCGCCTGCGCGAGGGCACCGTCCTGCAGGTCGCGCCGATCAGCCATATCGGCGGCATCTTCTCCATCCTGACCGCGCTGTTGAGCGGACGGCGGATCGTCCTGTTCGAGAAATTCTCGGTCCAGCAATGGCGGGACGCCGTGGTCAAGCATCGGCCGAGGGTGACGTCGCTCGTTCCCGCCGCCCTGCGCATGGTGCTGGAGGCAAACCTGCCCAAGGAGGATCTCTCCAGCCTCGTCGCGCTGCGGTCGGGCACCGCCCCGCTCGACGCGGCGACAGTGCGGGCGTTCCTCGACCGCTATGACCTGCCCGTCCTCCAGATCTACGGCGCGACCGAATATATCGGAGGCGTCGCGGGATGGACGCTCAAGGACTTCCGCCGCTATTTCCATGAGAAGCCCGACAGTTGCGGCCGCATCCATGCCGATGTGGAGGCGCGCATCGTCGATCCCGAAACCGGCGCCATCCTGCCGCCGGGCGAAGTCGGCATATTGGAACTCAAGGCCGCGCAACTGGGGGATGCCGACCGCTGGTTCCGGACCACGGATCGCGCCCTGATCGACGAGGATCACTTCATGACCATCGTCGGCCGCGCCGACAATGCGATCATCAGGGGCGGGTTCAAGGTGCATCCCGACGATGTGGTGAAGATGCTCGAACAGCATCCTTCGGTGCGCGAGGCGGCCGTGGTGGGCATTGCCGATCCGCGTCTGGGCCAGGTGCCCGCCGCCGCCGTCATCCTGCGGGCCGATGCCGCACCCGTGACGGAGGAGGGCCTGATCGCCTTCGCGCGCGAGCGGCTGTCGGCCTATCAGGTGCCGACGCGCCTCCTCTTCGTCCCGGACCTGCCGCGCACATCCTCGATGAAACCGGCGACCGACGGGTTGCGCGCGCTGTTCGAGGCTGCACCGGCCTGAGGGAGGAGGGGCCTCACAGGCGCCGCAGGGTCAGGCAGCGCCATGCTGCCGGTGATCCATGCGGCGCAGATGACGTCCCACCACCATCAGCACGATCACCACCAGCGGCGCCACCACGGCCGACACGGTGATGAGCGACGCGCCGAGCTTCGCCTTGTCGACGAACACGCTTTCGGTGAGCCAGGCGGTGAAGGGCGCGCCGATGAACGTCCCCATCATGGTAATGACGGCAATGAACCAGGCCGACATACGCCCCCGCAATTCCGGCGGCGTATGCAGTTGCAGCGCCGCGACCGCATAGCCCAGGAAAGGATAGCAGAGTATGTGATAGACCGAACTCAGCGCCAGGAAGAGCCAGATATTGCCCGACAGCAGCCCCAATATGGTCAGCGGCACCCCGATCAGCACCCCGATCCACTGGTAGCGCACATGGGCGTCCTTCATGCCGCGGGCGTAGAGCCGGTCGACCAGCATCGCGCCGCCGACCTGGCCCAGCGCGGCGGCCGCGATATGCTGCACGCCCCAGGCGAGGCCCACCTCCGCGATGTTCCAGCCATAGCTGCGCACCATGAAGGTCGGCATCCAGCCCAGATAGGCCGACGTGATGATGTTGAGCAGGCCGAAGCCGACCGGCAACCCGAAGAAGAGGAGCGGATTGGTGCGGCAGAAACGCAGGAAGGTGCGCGCCGACACGGCTTCGCGGCCCTGCGCCGAGCTGGCAGGACGGGTCACATTCTCGCGGACCAGAAGCGCCAGCGGCGCCATCAGCATCGTCGGGATGCCGATGATGAGGAAGACCATCTGCCAGGGCTGCATCGTTCCCAGCAGGGGCAGCCGCACCGGCGCGCTTTCGGCCACCAGATGCACGATGGTCCCGCCCAGCGCAGCCGCCAGCCCGCCGCCGACGACGGCGCCGAGCGAGAAGACCGCCAGTGCCGTCGACAGCCGGGCGCGGGGAAACTGCTCGATGATGAGTGAATGGGCCGAGGGCGTCAGCGCGCTTTCCCCTACGCCCACGCCCATCCGCCCCACCAGCATCACGGGATAGCTGCCCGCAAGCCCGCACATGCATGTCGCCGCGCCCCACAGGATGGTCGCGAGCGTCACGATCCAGCGGCGCGAATGGCGGTCGACGATGCCGCCCACCATCAATCCGCACAGGGCGAAGAAGACGCCGAAGCTGGGGCCCATCAACAGGCTGATCTGGAATTCGGTCAGCCCGAGCTGGCTTTGCAGCGGCCCCACCATCATCGTGATGACCTGCCGGTCGATGAAGGCGACGGTGTAGAAGATCAGGAACAGGATGGTCATGGCCCATCCGCGCACGAAGCCGCGCGTGGGACCGGACATTGCCGCAACGGGCGGGACATGGGCTGGCTGCATGATCTACTCGCCGCTGACGGGGTGAAACCTGGATGGACGGCCGGGCAGGACAACCGGCCTCATATCCGCGCTCATCCGCCGAAATCCATGTCGAGCCTTACGCCGAACGTCCGGGGGCGGCCATAAAGGGTGGTGTCGGCGGTGGGACCGGTGAGGATGTAGAGATTATAGGCTTCGTTGAAGAGGTTGCGCGCCCAGGCGCTGACCGTCATCCTGGAATTGGGCAGCCGATAGCCGATCTCTCCGTTCACCAGCGTATAGCCCGGCAGCGTGACGCGATTGTCCGCGTCGCGATATTCCTTCCCCGCATGATAGGCGTTGGCGTTGAAGGTCAGCGCTCCGCCATTGGCGAGTTGGGCGGTGTAGGCGATGCTGCCGTTGATCGTGAACAGCGGCGTGCGGGTGATGGTCTGCCCCGACGCATCGAAGGTGCAGGTGACGTTCCCGCCGACCGGCGTGCCCGGCAGCGTCGGGCACCCGGCCACCTGCGCGTTGGTGGGTGACGGGAAGAGGTTGGTGCGCGCCGTCTGGCCGACCGCATTCTGGTAATCCTTGAAATGGCCCCAGAGTTTCATCGCCCCCAGATGCAGGTTCAGCCCATCGACAGGCTCGAAATTCATCTCCCCTTCGAAGCCGTAGATTTCCGCTCCGCTCGCATTCTGGAGGATGGAGACATTGTTCGGCCTCACGCTGACCTGAATGTCGCTATAGTCGGTGTAGAAGCCGGAAAGATTGGCGCGGATCCGTCGCGCGATGGAGAATTTGGTGCCCAGTTCATATTGCCACACCTTCTCCGGATTGACGGCGTTGCTGACGCCCGTAGCCGGATTGTAGGATGGTGTGCTCGTGGCGAACAACCCGCTCTTGAAACCCTTCCCCACCCGGGCATAGACGTTCGCCGTCGGCGAGACATCATATTTCAGCGTGCCCGACGGACTGAAATCCGTAAAGGTCCGCTCGCCCGTCGTCGTCAGGCCCGACAGATTGTCGCGATAATGATGCTCCTTCTTCTCCCAGGTGTAGCGTCCCGCGAGGATAAGCGACAGGCCGCCGCCGAAATCATAGCTGCCCTGCGCATAGGCGGCGAGCGATCGGGTCACCTGGCTGGCGGTATAGTCGGTGGCCACGGTGGAACCGTTTATCACCTGCACCCTGTAGCTGCCGCTGTCGCGCCAGAAATAGGTTCCGCCCGCGATCCAGCTGAACGGCCCCGAATGGGAGGAGGTCGCGTACAGCTCCTGGATGAAGGAGCGGGAGAAATAGTCGTTCGGCAGGGACGATACGTTGAGGGCGCTCGCATCGACATCGGACCGCGTATAGAGCCAGCTGTCGTCATAGGCGCTGATCGAGGTGATGTCCGCCCAGTCGAGCGAGAGCTTGGCGGTGAGGGACAGGTTCTGGTCCGTCTGGAACAGGCCGCCGCCCGTCCCGGTCTGCTCGTAGGGGCCAGGCTGCACATAGGTCCCGGGCGACAGGCGGCGTGCCGCCGTATTGCCCCTATAGGGCTGCGAAGAGGTCGACAGCGTGTCTTCGTGCCGCATCGTCAGGCCGGACAGGATCAGTTCCAGATTGTCCGCCGGCACGAAGCGCAGCTTTCCATGGACCGACCAGCTTCGCGACCAGCCCAGCTTCGCTTCGCCGATCGGGTTGAGATTGGTGATATAGCCGTCGTCGTAGGAACGCAGCAGCGCCAGGCTCGCCTGCACCGTCTCGGTGCCTGCGGTGACATAGGCCTTGGCATTCACCTCGTTGAACCGGCCATAGCTGATCGAAGCCTTGAATCGCGGCGTTTCGGAAGGCGACAGGGTGATGATATTGATCGCGCCACCGGTCGAATTGCGCCCGTACAGAGCCGTCTGCGGGCCGCGCAGCACCTCGATCCGCTCGATGTCGTAAAGGTCGAACACCGTCGATGCCAGAAAGGGCTGATATACCCCGTCGATATAGACCGGCACCACCGATTCCTCGCTGGCGGTGACGCCGCGCGTGCCGATGCCGCGGATCGTGGGCTGGGGCGAGAAGCTGGACTGGGTGAAGTTGAGGCCCGGCGTCACCAGCGTCAGGTCCCGCGTGGAATTGATGCCCATGCTTTGCAGCGCATCGCCCCGGAAGGCCGAGATGGAGATGGGTATGTCCTGAAGCCGCTGTTCCCGGCGCTGGGCGGTGACGATGATATCCTGATTGCCCCCCGCGCCATTGCCCTGTCCGGCCCTGGGCATATCCGCCTGCGCAAAGGCCGCCACCGGCATCAACAGGACCATCGCCGTTCCAATGGACAAGCGAATCCGAGCAGCTGTTTCCATGGCTGTCCTCCCTCTCCTGATTGGCAATCCCTCCTTGGCAGCGGGGGACGGCCTTGGTCGGAGCTTAGGGAAGGCGCGCCAAGGGGGTCAAATCCGATATGAAGATCATCATCATTCGAAAATCATATGGATGAGCGCGCGATCATGCGCTGAAATCCATGGAGAAGTGGGTGCGCGATCCGATCGCGCACCATCGCCCTTTCCTCGTCTTGATCCTTGCAGGCCCCGCCCTCAATTGCCGGCGGGGAAGCTGATCGCCTTGATCTCGGTATATTCGTTGAAGCCTTCCTCGCCCCATTCGCGGCCCAGGCCCGACTTCTTGTAGCCGCCGAAGGGCGTGTCGGGGTGGAAGCCGCCGGGACCGCCATTGATGCTGATCTGGCCGGTGCGGACCTTCATCGCCATCTTGAGCGCCGTTCCAGCATCGCGCGAGATGATCGCGCCGCCCAGCCCATAGTCGGACTGGTTGGCGAGGCGCACGGCCTCCTCATCGGTGTCGAAGCCCACGACCGCTGCGATCGGGCCGAACACCTCATTCTGGCCGAGATAGCTTTCATTGGTCACATTGTCGAAGATGGTGGGTTCGAAGAAGAAGCCCTTGTCCAGCCCCTCCGGCCGCTTGCCGCCGAGCACCAGCGTCGCGCCTTCCTCCAGCGCGCGGGCGCAGAAACCGGCGGTGCGTTCACGCGCCGTCTCGCGGATCAACGGCCCCATGAACGTATCCTGCGCGAAGGGATCGCCGATCTTGAGCTTGCTCACCGCGTCGGACAGGGCGGCGACGAAATCGCCACGGATGCGGTTGTCGACCAGCATGCGCGTGGTCAGGGAACAGCCCTGGCCCGCCTGATGGACGAAGCCGAAGATGCCGGACATCACCGCCCGTTCCATGTCGGCGTCGTGCCGGATGATGAGCGGCGACTTGCCGCCCAGTTCCAGATGGCATTTCTTGAGCGTCGGCGCGGCCTGGATCATGATCTGCGATCCGATCTTGTCCGACCCGGTAAAGCTGACCATGTCGACGCGCGGATCGGACCCCAGGATCGCCCCGACATCCGCGCCGCCGGTGACGACGTTGAAGACGCCGGGCGGAAGGTCCAGCTCGGCGACCATGTCGGCGACCAGCATGGTCTGCAACGGCGTGAAGGGCGATGGCTTCACGATCACGCTGTTGCCTGCGGCCATGGCCGGAAGCGCCTTGAGCAGCGTCAGCAGGAAGCCCGCATTATAGGGCGTGATCGCCAGTACGACGCCGATGGGATCGCGCGTCACCAGCGCGCCACCCAGCGCATTCGTGCCGTCGGGGCGCGGCGTCACCAGGAAGGGCAGGGTCTTGGTCGGATCCTTGCGCGCAATCTCGATCGCCTTGACGCACTGGGTTTCGCCCAGGCCGAACAGGAAGCCCGCCTGCAGCGCGGTATAGCCCATTTCGAGCATCATCAGCGTCAGCGCCTCTTCCTTGCGCTCGCGCACCTTGTCGAGCAGGCGCTGCATCGCGTCGGCGCGGTCATTGCGGTCGGTCTGGGGCCATGGTCCCTCGTCGAACGCACGGCGGGCGGCGGCCAGCGCCGCCAGCGCCTCTTCCTTGCCGCCCAGGGGCGCCACGCCGAAATTCTCGCCGGTCGCGGGGTTGAGCACCGGCTCGGTGCCCAGCGACGACGCGACGAACCGGCCGTCGATGAACAGCTGGTCGTAATTGGCGCGTATCTTCGAAATTGCGTTCATTCCGATTCTCTCCTGAATATCCCATGGCGGGCGTGACCCGCTTATACCCAATATGGCGCTTTCGTACATATCGGCCCAGTGTCAGCTTGGCAGGCAAAACCGCGCCGGCACCAATGTCTTTGCGGATGAGACTTATTCGGAGAACAGCTTGAACTCGACGAGGCGGGTGGCCTTGCCGTCCGGCTGGCGCAGCAGGATGCGGACCTTGCCGGTGCGGACGGCGGGCCAGCGAAGGCGGGTGATGCCGTTGGCGACCGGCGCATCCGCAGGCGTGGCGATATCCTTCCACATGCCGCCCATCATGGCCTGCAGGCGATAGCGGCGCGGAACGGCAAAGGCCTTGCCGTCCGCGAAGAAGGCGAGTTCGGCGCGGGCAAGGTCAATGGGCCGCCCGAAATCGACCGCATACCATTGGTCGGCGGGCGAGGGCGCGGAGGACCAGCCATTGGGCAGTTCGGGAAAGAACCAGAGGCGGCCGTCTATCGCGTCATGGACATTTTCAGGATCGTCGTTGCTGGAGGCCGACCCCTTGGGAAACTGGCTGCGGACAAGTTGCACGGCACGGTCGACCGGGCGGGCGATGGCCGGGCTGGCGACGGGCTGGACCGTTGCGGTGAGGCGGCCCAGCCTATCCCGGCGCGCGACCTCCCTGCCGTCGACTTCGATGGAAAGGCCCTTCCCCCGCCCATAATGGCTGCCATCCGCGTCCCATGTCACGGCGATGCGATGGCCATGATAGGGCACGTCCTGCACCCGGAACCAGTCCAGAGCCTGCGGATCGCCCGCTTCGGGGAGCAGCGGGTTTACCTCCAGCAGAGTGTCGGCGCGCGGACGGATGCCCACCAGCCCGGTCAGGATCAGGTCATTATAGCCCGAGTGGAAATAATGATGGCTGCGGTCGAGGCCGACGATCGGCCGGCCGGTTTCGGGATGATAATCCTCCTCCAGATCCAGCCGGCCATCCTGGTAGTGAAGCGCGGTATATTGGCGCAGCAGCCGCATATAGTCGCTGCGGCTGACGGGCCCGCGCTGGGCATGATGGTCGAGCAGGTTCGCCATGCCAAGCAGTACCTGAGTCGTCTGATAGGGCCAGGCAGGGCCGTTCCACTGACATTCGGGCGCGGTGCCGAGATAGCGGTACTGCCGCATATAATATTCGTAGTTCGCCTCGACGGTGCGCATCCCCGCCTTTCCGGCAAGCGAGGCGGGGTCGAGCAGATGGCTCCACGCCCGCGCGTAGCGGGCATCGTCGGGAACCAGGTCGAACATCCAGGGCAGATAGCCGACCAGTTCCCGGTTGCGGATCGGGTCCCAGTAACGGACATGCGGATTCTTGCGGCTTTGGTGGCGATCGATGAAATGGGTGAGCGGTTCGCTCCACAGGTCGTCCAGCACATGGCGGCGGATCGCTTCGGCGCGGGCGGCATAATCCTGCGCCATGGCCCTGTCGCCCGCCATTTCCGCCATTTTCGAAAGGGCGCGGGCGTTGGCGAACATGTAGCTGTTGATCGAAGGGCGGAATGCGTCGCCGCCGCGAAAACCGTCCTTGCCGCCCGAGGCATCGATGGAGGAGACGGTATATTCGGTGGCGTCGAGCAACGGCTCGATGAAATAGAGGCCCTTGTCGAAATCGAACTTGTCGTCCCACAGGCGATAGATGTGGCGCATGACGGGCAGATGCCTGAGCAGGCCCTCCCGGTCGCCGTCGACCAGATAGCGGCCCCAGACGCTGTCGGCCATATGATCGGTGAAATGGCGGTCATTGCCGCCGTCCCGGTACATGAAGTCGATATAATCGTCGGCCAGGCGCCTGTCGTTGAGCCAGCGCCCCTCCGCCAGATGGAAGCCCGTGGCATCGTTCAGGCTGGCATAGGGATGCCGCTGCCAGTCGACATCGTCGAGGAACTCGGTGGAGATGAAGCCCGCTTCGCCCAGATCCCGCTGGTGCGCGCGAAACAGGGACCAGCGATAATAATAGACCGCATCGATTTTGGGATCGGCGGATTCGAAGAAGGGGATGCGTTCCTCATACCAGGGCGCGTCATTGCCGAAGCGTTGGACGGCGATGCGGTGCACATCCATTGCCGGAAGGGACGGAGGCGGAGCGGCGGCGGTGCCCGCGAATGCCGCACCCGTCAGCATAATCTTCAACAGGCCATGCATGGTTCAGTCCTTCGTACGAACATGGATGGCGGCCGCCCCGGCCCGGGGGATTGGAGCGGACGGCGATTCCACCCTCCGCCCGCTCCAAAGAGCTTACTGAACCTCCAGCACCACCACCGACTTGGGTGGAAGCGCAACGGTCAGCATGCCATTTGCGATCTGGGCGCCGGTGAAGGGGGCCGGCTTCACCGCCTGCGGATCGTCGAATGTGTTGTGCGCATTGATCGCCGCCGCGGTCAGCACGCGGCCGGAAACGCTGGCGGCGTTGAGGCCATCCAGCTTCACCGCGACCGTGTTGGGCTGGTTGGGGTCGAGGTTGGAGAGGCCGACATGGACCCTGCCGTCCTTCCCCCTGACCGCCGAACCGCTGACGGCGGGCATCACGAACCGGTCCTTGTGATACCAGGGCGTGTCGATGTCGATCGGCAGCACGGTGGCGTCCTGCCAAGGCTTGTACATTTCGAACACATGGTAGGTGGGGGTCAGCACCATCTTCCTGCCGTCGGTCAGGATCATCGCCTGCAGCACATTCACCATCTGCGCGATCGCGCTCATGCGGACGCGGTCGGCATGTCTGGCGAAGATGTCGAGGTGGATCGAAGCGATCAGCGCGTCGCGCAGCGTATTCTGCTGCCTCAGGAAGCCCGGATGCGTGCCCGGGTCCTGCGCATACCAGGCGCCCCATTCGTCGACCGCCAGGAAGACGCGCTTTTGTGGATCATATTTGTCCATGATCGCGCTGTGCCTGGTGATCAGCTCGTCCATATGGACGGCGCCCGCCAGCGCGTCCGCCCAGCCGCTTTCGTCGAAATTGACCGGATCGGCCTTGGGCGGCCAGCCGCCCTGCGGCACGGTGTAATAATGCAGCGACAGGCCATCCAGCTTGTCGGCCGCCAGCCGCATCAGCGTTTCGGTCCAGTCATAATCGTCGACATTGGCGCCCGAGGCGATCTTCAGGATTCTGGTGCCGCGCGGCGCCTTTACGAAGGTCGCGTAGCGGCGGGTCTCGTCCGCCGCGAATTCCGCCCGCATATTGCCGCCGCAACCCCACAGCTCGTTGCCGATGCCGAAATAGGACAGGGCCCAGGGTTCCTTATGCCCGTTTCTGGCGCGCTGTTCGGCGAGGCTCCCGGCCGGGGCGGTGATATATTCGACCCATTCTGCCATTTCCTGCGGACTGCCATTGCCGACATTGCCCGAAATATAGGCCTGGGCGCCGACCTGCCGCAGCAGTTCGAAATATTCATGGGTGCCGACCGAATTGGGTTCGGTCACGCCGCCCCAATGGGTGTTGACCTTGGCCGGGCGATCCTTTCTGGGACCGATGCCCTCGCGCCAATGATATTCGTCCGCGAAGCAGCCGCCGGGCCAGCGGATGACCGGCACCGACAGGTTGCGCAGCGCCCCGACCACATCGTTGCGGAAACCGTTGGTGTTGGGGATCGACCTGTCGTTGCCGACCCACAGGCCGCCATAGATGCCGTTGCCCAGATGCTCGGCGAACTGGGTGAAGATCGCCTTGTCATAGGTCGGGCCGGGCCTGTCGGCATGGATGGTCGCGCTCGTGGGCTTGCCGTCCGTCTGCGCGCTGGCGCCCGAAAGCGCGGTGGCGCAGAGCATGAGCGCGGCAGTCGTGCGGCGCAGGGCCTGGATCATTCTTCTCTCTCCCTGAACTATGATGGTGAAGGCGCCGGGCCTGCCCGCGTCCTAAAGGATGCGCACCGTCACTTCGGCCGGCGCGGCGCGCTTCAACGGGTTGCGCACGGGCAGGGTAAAGGGCGCGGCGACTATCTCGAACACATCGCCCTCCTGCGTCTGCACGCCATCCGTGAAGGACAGGGTGGCGGTGCCGAAGAAATGGACGTGCAGGTCGCCGGGGCGGCGGAACAGGTCATATTTGAAATGATGATGCTCCAGGTTGGCCAGACTGTGCGACATATTGGCCTCGCCCGACAGGAACGGCTTTTCCCAAAGGATTTCGCCGTTGCGCAGGATGCGGCTGCTGCCCTCGATATGGCCAGGCGCGGGGCCGACCAGCAGTTCCGGGCCGAGCGCCGCCTGGCGCAGCTTGGAATGGGCGAGCCAGAGATAATTGTGCCGCTCGGTCACATGGTCGCTGAACTCGTTGGCGAGCGCGAGGCCGAGGCGATAGGGCTGGCCATCCGGACCGATGAGGTAGATGCCCGCGATTTCCGGCTCCTCGCCGCCATCCTGCGCGAAGGCGGGCATGGTCAGCGGATCGGCCGGGCCGACAAGCTGCGAACCGTCGCCCTTGTAGAACCATTCGGGCTGCTGGCCGATGGCGCCGGGCGCGGGCTTGCCGCCTTGCAGCCCTTCCAGGAACATGCGCATGCTGTCCGTGTTGGCTTCGGCGGCGGCAGCTTCGCGGTGCATCTTGTCGCGGCCCTCAGCGGAACCGAGATGGGTGAGGCCGGTGCCGGTCAGCAGGATATGGGCGCTGTCCTCGTGATCGATCGGGGCGAGCAGGCGGCCCACCTCGAACTCGGCCGCGATATCGACGGCTTCACCCCTCGGGGCAGCGGCGACAGCCTCCGCCAGTGAAATCCCCTTGGCAATGGCGTCCAGCGCCAGCGTGCGGATGCTGTCCACCCCGACAAGAAAATGCGCCCCTTCGCTGGTCGCGGCGATGACGGAGCGGGCGCCGCTATCGGCACGGTGCTGCAACAGGCGCAAAGTCATGAAAAATCTCCTCCCGCGCGCCCGGCAGGCGCTGGTCAATATCCGTCAGAAAGTTCAATTGTCAGTCATTTCGCGGACGTGAAGCCGCGCCGTAGTGCCGTCTCCGGGACTTGACTGGAAAGGCAGGGCTTTGTCAGCGATGGGAACCTCCTTATTACTCCGACATATTACAGGCAAGCGGCGATGGCAATGATGTGTTTTATGTCGGTGGATCGACTGCTAAAGGGGTGGGGTCGGAGGAGCATGAATGGCTGAGGAAAAGTACGCCCTTGAGGGGACGGCCGAGGGCAAGTCGGAGACGGCCAGGGGCGCACGCGGCCCCGGACGGCGGTTGCATGGCGCCATTGCGCACAAGCTGGGTACGGCGATCTTGTCCGGCCAATATGCGCCGGGGGATGTCCTGTCCGGCGAAATCGCCTTTGCCGAGGAACTGGAGGTGTCGCGCAGCGCCTATCGCGAGGCGATCCAGGTGCTGACCGCCAAGGGCCTGGTGGAAAGCCGTCCCAAGGCCGGGACGCGCGTATTGCCGCGACAGCGCTGGAACCTGCTCGATCCCGAGGTGCTGGCCTGGGCCTTTGCCGGGGAGCCGGACATTCAGTTCGTGCGCGACCTGTTCGAACTGCGCGCCATCGTCGAACCGGCGGCGGCGCGGCTGGCGGCGCAGCGGCGGACCAGGGACGACCTCAGGTTGATGAAGGACGCGCTCGCCGCGATGCGCCGCCATACGCTGGCGACCGATATCGGACGGGCGGCGGACCGCGACTTTCACAATGCGATCTTGAACGCCACCGGCAATGACGCGCTGCAGACGCTGTCGGCCAGCATCGGCGCGGCGGTCAACTGGACGACCCAGTTCAAGCAGCGCTCGCGGGCTTTGCCGCGCAATCCGATCCCCGACCATGTGCGGGTGTTCGACGCCATTGCGGCGGGCGACGGGGCGGCCGCGGCCGAGGCGATGGGCATTCTCGTCGATCTGGCGCTGGAGGATACGGCAAGCACGATGACGCGGTGAAGGACCGGAGTCCTCCCTACGGGCGGATGGGGAGGGGGACCATGGAGGGCCCGGCAGAAGAATTTTGCGCCATCAAAAAAGGGCCGGAGCGGGTTATCCGCTCCGGCCCTTTTTCATCGTCTCTCCGCTGATGCTCAATCCAGGTGCTTGTCGGGCAGCGCATGGGTCGGCTTCGATCCCCACAGCGCGTAGAACAGGATGTAGAGTTCGCATATCGCCGTCAGCAGGAAGCTGGTCTGCAACCCGAAATGATCGGCCAGATAGCCCTGCACCACCACCAGCGCGCCGCCGGCGATCGCCATGATCAGCAGGCCCGATCCTTCCTCGGTCAGCGGGCCGAGGCCCTTGATGCCGAGGGTGAAGATGGTCGGGAACATGATCGAGTGGAACAGGCCCACCAGGATCAGCGACCACATGGCGACCGGGCCATGGGCGAACACGGTGGTGATCATCACGATGAAGGCGCCGACCGAGAAGGCCGCCAGCACCTTGCCCGCGTCGAAGCGCTGCATGATCGCCGATCCGGCGAAGCGGCCGACCATCATCCCGCCCCACAGGAAGGTCAGGTAACGGCCTGCCTGTTCATGGGTCAGGTTGGCGATGTCCGGCTGGCTGACGAAGTTCACGAACAGGTTGGCGACGCCGATTTCCGCGATCAGATAGATGAAGATCGCCGGGATGCCGAACACCAGATTGCGGTGCGCCCAGAGCGAATGCTGCTTGCGCTCTTCCTTGGCGACGCGCGAGGTGGAGGCGCCCATGTCCGGCAGCGGGAAGCGCGCGATGACGACCGCCAGCACCACCAGCACCACGGCGACCAGCGCATAGGGCAGGACCACCGAATGGGCGTCCGCCAGACGTTCGGCCTGCGTCAGTACCACATCGCCCTGCGCCGTGCCGCCCTTGGACCGGCCAAGGATCAGATAGGCGCCGAACATCGGCGCGAGCATGGTGCCCGCCGAGTTCATCGCCTGCACCAGATTGAGGCGCGAGGACGCCGTCTCCGGCTTGCCGACCACCGCGACATAGGGGTTCGCCGCCACCTGGAGCAGGGTGATGCCGCTGGCGATCACGAACAGCATGACCAGCGTCACGCCATAGGAGGGGATGGACGCGGCCAGCATCATGCCCAGCGCGCCTGCCGCCATGATCAGCAGGCCCGTCACCATCGACTTCTGATATCCGACCCGTTCGATCAGCTTGGCCGAAGGGATGGAGGCGAAGAAATAGGCGATGAACCACACCGATTCGATCAGCGTCGTCTGGGTGTAGCTGAGTTCGAACACGCTGCGCAGATGCGGCAGCAGCGTGTTGTTGATGACCGTGATGAAGCCCCACATGAAGAAGAGGCTGGCAAGCAGCGTCAGGGCAGGGCCGTAGCGCGTGCCGGGATTATAGGCCGCGGCGGGCGCGGCGGTCGAGGAAACGGGTCCTGCCATTCATCCTTCTCCGGAAGAGTCAAAACAGGACGCAGCCGGAAGAGGGTTGCGCCTGATTATTATGTACGAGTATATCCCCATCCATAGCGCGTCAATGGCGCTCGGGAGGAAGTGCATGCGAAAGGCCTTTATGAAAAAAACAGTTTTGGCAACGTTGTCATACGGCGTGCTCCTGGCGCTTGCAAGCACCTCCGCGCAGGCGGCGGAGGCCGATCGCGCACCGGCAGGCAAGCTGGCCGACGGCACCCTGATCGAGGCGATCACGCTCAAAAATGCCGGGGGCGTGTCGGCGACCATCCTGACCTATGGCGCGACGCTCCAGAAATTCTCCGGGCCGGACCGCAACGGCCGGATCGCCGACGTGCTGCTGGGCTATGACGATCTGGCGGGCTATATCGATCGTCCCAATTATTTCGGCGTGACCGTGGGCCGCTATGCCAACCGCATCGCGGGGGGCAAGTTCGTGCTGGATGGCAAGAGCTACCAGTTGCCGCTCAACGACAAGGTCAATTCGCTGCACGGCGGCGACAAGGGCTTCGACAAGCAGGCGTGGAAGCTGGTGTCCCTGAAGGGCGGTCCGGTCGCCACGGCCGTCCTGGCGCTCACCAGCCCCGACGGCGATTCCGGCTATCCGGGCCAGCTTGACGCCACCGTCACCTATACGCTGGACGAGCAGGGCAATCTGGGCATCGCCTTCGACGCCAGGACCAGCAAGCCCACCATCGTCAACATGACCAACCATGCGATCTTCGACCTGGGCGGCGAAGGATCGGCGGAGGGGGCGCAGGGGCACAGGCTGACGATTCCGGCCAGGGCCTATACGCCGGTCGACGCCAATCTGATCCCGACCGGCGAGTTGAAGCCCGTGGCAGGCACGGTATTCGACTTCCGTCAGCCGCGCCGGGTGGCAGACGGCATTCGCGACGGCCGCGATCCGCAGATCGTCGCCGGTCATGGCTACGACCATAATTTCGCGCTGGACAAGGGCGCGACCAAGGCGCCGGAACTGGCCGCACGGCTGGAGGATCCGGCTTCCGGCCGGGTGCTGGACGTGCTGACCACCGAGCCGGGCGTGCAATTCTACACCGGCAATTTCCTCGACGGAACGCTGGTCGGCAAGCAGGGGCATCTCTATCGCATGGGCGACGGCATCGCGCTGGAGCCGCAGAAATTCCCCAACGCGCCCAACCAGCCAGGCTTCCTGTCGGCGCGGGTCGACCCCGGCAAACCCTATCATCACCAGATGATCTACCGCCTGTCGGTCCAGCGCTGAGGGGGAGCGGAGCATGGCCGAATGGCGCAAGGTCGAGCGCGACACGCGCGACACGCTGGGCGAGGGCACCTTGTGGTCGGCGCGGGACAATGCGGTCTATTGGGTGGATATTCTCGCGCCCGCGCTCAACCGGCTGTCGCTGGGCGATGGCGGCCTTGAGCGCTGGGCCATGCCCGAACCGCTTGGCTGGGTGGCCGAGTGGGCCGGGGGCGGGTTCATCGGCGGTTTCCAGAGCGGTTTCAAGCTTTTCACGCTCGATCCGCTGGTGGTGACCGCCATCGGCGACCCCGAACCGCATCTGCCGGGCAGCCGGATGAATGACGGCAAGGCGGATGCTGGCGGCGCCATCTGGTGCGGCACCATGGACATGGCCGAGGAACAGGATGTGGGTGCGCTTTACCGGCTCGATCCCGATGGCAGCTGGGCGATGATCGACAGCGGCTATCGCGTGCCCAACGGCCCGGCCTTTTCTCCCTGCGGCCGGTGGCTCTACCATAGCGATACCGCGCGGCAACAGATGTACCGTTTCGCCCTGACGGCCGATGGCGGCGTGGCGGACCGCCAGCCCTTCATCCGCTTCATGGCTGAGGACGGCTATCCCGACGGCATGACCGTGGATGCGCAAGGGCATCTGTGGGTCGCCCATTGGGGCGGCGGGCGGATCAGCCGCTTCACGCCGGAGGGCAGGCTCGACCGGTCGATTGCCTTGCCAGCGAAGCAGATCACCAACATCTGCTTCGCTGGCGCAAATCTGGACCGGATGTTCGTCAGTTCAGCCGCCATCGGCCTGCCGGAAAGCGAGCATGACGGTGCCCTGTTCGAAGTCTTCCCCGGCGTGAAAGGTTTGCCGACCCACCGATATGCGGGTTAGGCGCGGGGCTGTGGTCGGCCAAAAAGGGGGGCATCTCACTCTCCCGCAATCGGGAGGGGGAGAGCAATGTTGCCCCTAGTCCGGCGCAGGTCCGGTGCTGTCGCGCTGCACCAGTTCGAACGGGAATTCCGGCGCATCGGCGGGTCCATGGGCGAGTGCGTCGACCACGGCGCGGCCCATCGCCTCCAGCGGCTGGCTGACGGTGGTCAGCGGCGGCCAGGCGGTGAGGCCCGCGGGCGTGTTGTCGAAACCGGCGACCGACAGATCCTCCGGCACGCGCAGCCCGATCCGGTGAGCGACGGTCAGCACGCCCAGCGCCATGTCGTCATTGGTGGCAAAGATGGCGGTGGGGCGCGGCGTTTGCGCCAGCAGCCTTTCCCCCGCCGCAATGCCCGACGTGAAATCGAACCTGCCCTCGACGAACAGCGCGTCCCTGGCCACGATGCCTGCCGCCGCCAATCCGTCCCGGAAGCCCTCGACGCGGCGCGCCGCGGCCCTGTGGCCCGATGGCGGGGTGATCACGCCGATATGGCGATGGCCAAGGCCGATGAGATGATCGGCCATCATCCGGCCCGCCGCACGCTCCGGCGTGGGGATGTTGAAGCTTTCCGCCACCACCGACCCCGCGATCCGGGCGCAGGGCAGCTTGAGTTCCGCCAGCCGTTGCAGCAGCCGGGGATCGTCGGACAGCGGCGGCACCAGGAATACGCCGTCGGGGCGCAGTGCCGCGACCAGGCGATCCAGTATCTCCGGGCTTTCCTCGCCCGAAAGCGACACCGGTTCGACCACCAGATGATAGCCCAGGTCGCGGCAGCGATTCGCCGCGCCCGCCTGGATGCCGCCGGTATAGCTGGCGGCCGGATTATTGTAGAGAAAGGCGATCATGAACGACCGTCCGCCCGCCAGCCGCCGCGCCGACTGGTTGGGCCGATAGTCGAGCTGGCGGATCGCCGCCATCACCCGCTCGCGCAGTTCGTCGCTGACATTGGGTGCCTTGTTGACCACGCGGGAAACGGTCTTGATCGATACGCGCGCCAATGCTGCGACGTCGTGAATGCTTGGCATAGGGCGCTCTTGCCATGGAAGATTCCTGGAAACAACGTTTTCCCCATCCCGATGGCGAGGACATAATTCCCTCTTGATCATGAGGGAATGACGCGCTAGAGGCGCGGGACAACGTTGTCATACTCTCCAAGCAAGACAACGGCTGTCATCCCGGGCGGCGGTGGGAAGAACTGCACGCTTCCGCCATCCGCCCGGGATGCGCTTTGTCCCCTCACGGCCGTTTCAGCCTCAACATGATCCGCAGGCCCGGTTCGTTGTCGGACAGCGTGACCGTGCCATGGTGCAGCCGCGCCACCGCCTCCACCAGCGAAAGCCCCAGCCCGGAACCCGGCTTGCCGCGCGCCGGATCGAGCCGGCCGAAGCGCTTGAGCGCCGCCGCATGATTTTCCGCCGGAATGCCGGGTCCATTGTCGGCGACGCTGATCAGCAGGCTGCCGTCCGGCTCCAGCCGCGCGCTCAATTCGATGCAGTCGCCGCCATCGGCATAGTGCAGGGCGTTCTCGATGAGGTTGGCGAGCGACTGGCTGACCAGTTCGCGATGCAGGGAAAAGAGCAGGGAGTCGGGCGCCGCGATGTGGAGGGCGAAGCCGCTGTCCTCGACCAGCGGGCCATAGACTTCGCCGACATCGCGCAACAGCGCGCCGACGTCGGTCTCGCGCCGCTGGTCGCCGCCGAAGCCCGCTTCGGTGCGGCTGATCAGCAGGGCAGTGGTCAGCATGGAGCGGAGCGTCTGCGCCTCCCCATGCACCTTTTCCAGCGCGTCGAGCGCGGTGTCGTCGCGGGTCTGGCTGCTCGCCTGCTCCACCACCGACAGCAGGCGCGTCACGGGGGATTTGAGGTCATGGGCAAGGCCGTCGGTCATCATCCGCAACTGCGTCACCAGCGCGTCGATCCGCTCCAGCATGGCGTTGATCGACTGGCCCAGCCGGTCGAAGGCGTCGCCGCTGCCGTCGGTCGGCACCCGCCGGTCGAGCGCGCCGACGGCCACTTCATTGGCGGTTTCGGCGATGTCGGACACCTGCCGCGCCAGAATGCGCCCCAGCATGATCGATATGCCCAGCGCCAGCACCAGGCTCATGATGAAGGCGATGCTCAACGCCTCCTCATAGATGCGGGCGAGTTGCAGGCTGTTGGAAACGACCATGCCGGTCAGCAGCAGCTCGCCGCCCTTCATCCTCTTGGCGACCACGCCGATCGGTTCCGGCTCGTCGCGCCCGACGCGGTAGAGCGACATGATCTGCCACCGCCCGTCGGCGGCCAGGCTGGCGGGCCAGGCGCCCAGATTGCCGGCGACCGGGCGGCCATCCCGGTCGGTGAGCAGCAGCACCGCGCGCTCGCCCTCCACGCCGCGGAAGCGACGGGCGATTTCCTCGCGCAATGCCTTGGCGCCGCCGCCGCGATAGAGGGCGAGCAGGTCGTCGCGCGTATCCTCCACCGCCTGCTGGTCGGCCGCGACGACGGTGCGCTGGCTGGCCTGCTGCACGAACAGCAACACGCCGCCGGTCACCAGAAACTGGCAGAGAAAGGCAAGGCCGACGAACCGCCCGATGGTCGAACGGGCGAAGCCGAACCAGCGGCTAGCTTTCCGGGCCAAGCCGATACCCCATGCCGCGCACCGTATGCAGCAGCGGCCGGTCGCCGCCCTCGTCCAGCTTGCGGCGCAGGCGGCTGACATGCACGTCGATGACATTGGTGCCGGGGTCGAAATGATAATCCCACACGCCTTCCAGCAACATGGTGCGGGTCACCACCTGGTCGGGGTGGCGCAGGAAGAATTCGAGCAGGCGGAATTCGCGCGGTTGCAGGTCGATGGTTCGCGATCCCCGCTTCACCCGGCGGGAAAGCAGGTCCATCTCCAGATCCTCGTGGCGCAGGCTGGTGACGACCGCGCTGCCGCTGCCGCTCCGGCGCAGCAGCAGTTGGACCCGCGCCAGCAGTTCGGCAAAGGCGAAGGGCTTGACGAGATAGTCGTCGGCGCCGTTGGTCAGGCCCTCCACCCGGTCCTCCGGCGTGCCCAGCGCGGACAGGATGATGACCGGTGTCTCGATCCCCGCCGCGCGCAGGGCCTTGAGCATCGCCATGCCGTCCATCGCGGGCATCATCCGGTCGAGGATGATCGCGCCATAGCTGCCGTCGCTCGCCAGAAACAGGCCGTCCCGGCCATTGTCCGCCTGGTCGACGGTAAAGCCCGCCTCGCCCATGCCCTTGGCGACATAGCCGGCGGTGGCTGCGTCATCCTCCACCACCAGAATCTTATGGCTCATTGTCCCCTTTCCGGCTGGTCCAGCATCACCACGCGCATCTGATCCGCATGTTTCAACCCCAGCGCAATTTTCTGCCGGGGATGGTGTAGCAGATAGCTACTGGCTTGATCCAGCGAGCTTATCGGCGTGCCGTTCAGGCTGACCACGCCGTCGCCGACGCTGACGCCCAGCCGTGCCGCCTCTCCATCCGATTCCATGCTGGTGACGATCACGCCCGATCCCGCCGGTGCGGCATCGGTCATGGTCAGGCCGGGCAGGGCACGGGCCTTGGCGGCGGCGACTTCCATATGATTGTCGATGGCGCGGCGCAGATGCAGGAAGAAGGCGCCGCTCATGAGCAGCGCGCACAGCGCCAGGGCAGCCAGAACCAGTCCGGTCGCTGTCCTGTCGCCATTGCGCTGTCCCATGCCTATCGTTCCGTTGCGTTGGGGGCGGGGAGGAGGGGGCTTCCTCCCCGGCTCCGGGTCAGGAGGGTTTGGTTTCCGCCTTTTTCATGGCGGGCTTGGCGGCGTGGGCCATTCCGTGATGATGCGACGCCCACTTCGCATGATGATGGGCCGCTGCCTTGTGATGCGCCATCGGCGCGGCATGAGAGGAACTCATGCACTCGTCGGTGACCGACTTGGAGCAGGGCGGGTAGCTTTTCGGCGTGCTGTCGGGCGCCTGCGCCATGGCGGCCGTGCCGAAGCCGAGCGCGATGAGAGGGATGAACAGGATTTTCATGGACCTTCTCCTTCAACTTGCCGACGGCATCCGGAACGGGGGATAGTCCTTTGCCGTCGGGCACAGGATGATGCGGGGTGCGGGCCAAGTCATGTTAAGCTTTGTTCATGCCCCGGACGGAATGGAACCGTCGTCCTGCGCGACGTCGACGCGGCCGCTGCGCTCCAGCTTGCCCCAGCCCACGACCCAGCCGCCGATGGCCGAAGCGATGGCGCGCACCACCACCCAATACATGATCTGGCGATAGATGAAGCGCTGCGCCACCAGCAGATGCGGGGGATAGCGCACGTCCCGGTTGTCGAGCGCGTAGGCGACCCAGCCGCAGGCGATGTCGATGCCGGTGAAGGCGAGCCAGTAAAGGCCCATCACCCACACGTCATGGCTGGTCTGCGCCCAGCCATGCTGGTGCACGCGGACGATGGTGCCGACGATCGAGCTGACCAGCGCCAGATCGATCAGCGGGGAGATGGCGGCGAACAATATCTGGAACAGCCAGGCCTGCGGCATGCCGACCAGGGCAAGGCCGGTGGGGCGCCGTTCGCGCAGGATGCGGCGGTGCTTCCACAGGCATTGCAGCGTGCCGAATGCCCAGCGATAGCGCTGCTTGGCGAGCGCCTTGAAGCTTTCGGGCGCTTCGGTCCAGGCAACCGCTTCGGGATCGTAGGTGACGCGCCAGCCTGCCCGCTGGATCGCGATCGTCAGGTCCTGATCCTCCGCCAGCGTGTTTTCGGGATAGCCGCCGACCGCATCCAGCGCCGCCCGGCGCCAGGCGCCGACCGCGCCCGGCACGACCGTGATGGCGTCGAACCCGGCGAGCGCCCGGCGCTCCAGATTCTGCGCCGTGATATATTCGACCGCCTGCCAGCGGGTCACGAGATTGACCCGGTTGCCGACCCGCGCATCGCCCGCGACCGCGCCCAGGGCAGGGTCCGCGAACCAGCGGGCGAGGCGGGCGATGGTCTGCGGTTCGAACTGGGTGTCGGCGTCCAGCGCGATGACGATCTCGCCCGTGGCTTCCCTGAGCGCCCGGTTGAGCGCCGCCGCCTTGCCGCCATTGACCAGGGTCAGCAGCGTGACGCGCGGATCGCCGGAAAAGGCGCGCTCGACGATGGCGCTGGTTTCGTCCTTCGACCCGTCGTCCGCGACGATCAGTTGCAGCGCGGGATAGTCGCTCGCCAGCACGCGGCGCACCGACGCCTCGATCACCCGCGCTTCATTATAGGCGGGGATGATGACCGAGACGGTCGGCTGATGCTCCGGCGGCACGATCCGCTCGCGCCGTTCCTGGAACCAGGCGAGCAGCGTCATCAGCACGGCGCGCGCAAGGCCCAGCGAAATGGCAAGGTAGAAGATCCAGCCGAGCAGGGCGCTGACCGCGGCCAGCACCACGAACACGCCGACATCGACGCGCACGGCGAGCAGGTCGCTGGCCTGGACCGGCGGCATGGCGGCCTTCATCGGCAGGCCCGCCAGCTGCGACACGGGGACGAAGCGATAGCCCTCGGCGCGAAGCTGCGCGATGATGCGGGGCAGCGCCTGGACGGTCTGCGACCGGTCGCCGCCGCCGTCGTGCAGCAGGATGATGTTTTCCGACCGGTCGTCGGCCACGTCATGCACCTGATCGATCACCTGATGGACGATGGCGTCGGTGCCGGGCCGCTGCCAGTCATTGGGATCGACGTGCAGCCCGACGACGGTGTAGCCCAGCTTCTGCGCCGCCAGCGCGGGGCCGAGTTCGTCCGCCGTGGTCGGTTCGGCGTCACCGAAATAGGGTGCGCGGAACAGCCGCATGCCGCGACCGGTATAGGCCTGCACCAGCCGCTGCGTCGCGTTCAGCTGCAACTGGGTGGGCTCATCCCCCCAGGTGGCCAGGTTGGGATGGTCATAGGTGTGGTTGCCGATCTCGTCCCCGTCCGCGACGATCCGCTGCAGCAGCCCGGGATGTTCCAGCGCATTTTCCCCGATGACGAAGAAGGTGGCGGGCGTGTGCATCTGTTCCAGGATGTTGAGGATCTTGGGCGTCCAGCTTGGATCGGGGCCGTCGTCGAAGGTCAGTGCCAGCATCTTGGGATTCTGCCCGCCGGTGCGCTGCACCTGATAGGGCGTGGGCAGCGTGCCGTAGGTCTCATGCTCGATGCTGTTCTGCGCGCCGAACGTGATGGTGCGGTTGCCCTGCGTCGGGGTGGCGGTGATCCGCAGGATTTCGCCCGATCCCTCGACATCGGTGTCGAGCGTGCTCGCCATGTGGCTGAGGTTGGGACGGCCGCCGGAACGCCAGGCGGTCAGGTCGGTCCAGAAGCCGGGATCCTCGCTGCCGAGCCGCCACAGCGCGACGCTCTGGATGCCCAGATGCTTCAGCACCAGCAGTTCGTTCCAGCTCGCGGCAGCGTCCAGCATCCAGACCTGATGGCGCTGCCCGGCCTCGTCATAGGCGAAGGCCGCGTTGCCGCTGGCGGAATCGAACTGCGGCGGCGCGTCGCTGTCATGCGCGTCCAGCCAGGCCTCGTCCAGCGACAGCGCGTCGGTCGCGCCATCGTGCCAGTCATAGGCATAGCTGCCCAGCGCGACGATGATATGGTTGGCGCCGATTTCGCGCAGGGCCGTCTTCGCCTGCCGCGCGAACCAGTCCTGCGCGGCGATCGGGCCGGGCTGGCTGCTCTGCCAATGCTGGTCATAGGCCATCAGGATCACGCGGTCGGTCACGGCCGCGAAGCGGGCGAGCGGCCAGGCCTCGTCTTCCGCCGGCACGGTGACGGCCAGCTTGGCACCCGCGGGAAGCTGGGCGCGCACGGTGCGCAGGAAGCGCAGATAGGCGGGCATGGCGCTGTCCGGCAGCGATTCGAGGTCCATGACCAGTCCCCCCTCATGACGGCGCGCGACATAGGCGGCGAGCTGCCCCGCCAGCGCCCGCGATGCGACGGGATCGCGCAGCACGCGTGCCGCGCCCGTGCCGTTCCAGCTATCCGTCCCCAGATTCTGCACCATCGGCAGGACCTTGGGCGGGCGGGGCATGGCAGCGATCATGCGATCGAACGCCGGGTCGGTGGTGAAGTGGATGGGGCCGCCGCGACCGGCCACATTGACCAGCGCGGGCACCACCCAGTCGAGCTGGCCGACATGGCGCCGCAGCGATGCGATGCTGTTTTCCTCGCCCGGCACATAGAAGCCGACGTTCAGCGGCTTGGCCTGGGCATGGGACTTGCCCCAATGCGGCAGCCATTTGGCGATGTCGCGGCGCAGGTTGGAGATGCCCGACACGCGCGCGGCGTGCGGCTGGGGCAGCGGCAGGGCGAGGTCACGTTCCGACGGCACGGCGACCAGCGTGGTCGCAAAGGCGATCGCCGCCAGCAGGATCGTGATCAGCGCGCCCGCGAGGATACGCCTGGCCCATAGCCCTCGGCGGCCGGTGGGATCGAAGAAAATCGGTCTGCTCATGATCGTCGCATTGCTGCCCCTGTTGGTCGCCACCGCCTCTACGCCTTGCGTCCTGCCGGACGGGTGAGCCGATCATGAAATATTGGTCATGATGGAATGAATCCGCGCCATGGCGCAACGGCGCGCCGTTCCGGCACAGCTCAAGCTTTTCTAGCGGGATGAGCAGCAAAGCTTGCAGGACAAATCTCTACCGATAAAATAGACAGCAACCCGATTCGGCTCAGGAGAAGCGATATGCTGTGGCGCTCGGCGATCGGCCAGACGTGGGAACGGTGGAGCGGCGCCGTGAAGCGCGAATTGCTGCGCGAGCCGGAACGCATCCTGATCGACTGCGGCCCGGACGCCTTGCCGCTGCGCGAGCAAAACCCTCCCCAGCCCGAAACGTCCCGCGAAATGTCTCTCGAACGGGCGTGAGTTTACGCTCTGGCCGGTGGCGCGGGACCTTGCCGATCCCACCGCCCTTTCCGATATTGCGGCAGCTTTGCCGATGGCGCTTCCCGCCATCCGAACCCCTGATGACCTGGGAGATTATATGACTGTTTCCGCCCGCGCCGTGACACGCGCTGTCGAGCCGCTTTTCCTCGATCGCTGGTCGCCGCGCGCCTTCGATTCCTCGTCCATCCCGCAGGAGGATCTGGAGACGATCTTCGACGCCGCGCGCTGGGCGCCCTCGGCCTTCAACTATCAGCCGTGGCGCTTCCTCTATGCCACCCGCGACAGCGCCGACTGGCAGCGCTTCCTGGGCGTGCTGCTGCCCTTCAACCAGAGCTGGGTGCAAAATGCCTCGGCGCTGGTCTACATCCTGTCCGACACGCAGATCGCCGCGCCGGGATCGGAAGAGACGAAGCCTTCCCACAGCCACAGCTTCGATGCGGGCGCGGCCTGGGCGCTGCTGGCCCTTCAGGCGACGCGGCTGGGCTATCACAGCCATGCGATGACCGGCGTCGAATTCGACAAGGCGCGGGCCGAACTGGCCGTTCCCGACCGCTTCCGGATCGAGGCTGCCGTGGCCATCGGCAGGATCGCCGACAAATCGATCCTGCCCGAAACGCTGCAGGCCCGCGAGGTGCCGAGTGGCCGCAAGGATCTCGCCGACTTCGTCACGGCCGGCAATTTCGTTTCCTGACCCTCGGGGCGGGGCCGATGCCCCGCCCGTTCAGGTCCGGGCCAGGGCCTCCGCCGTCTCGTCCATCAGGCCCGGTTCCTGGTCGCCGGTCAGGGCATAGGACATGTCGCCGCGCCGCCAATAGGCGACCGACTGCGCGCCTTCGCGCACGGCATCGGGGCGTTCGGGCGCCCCGGTCCTTTCCCGCACGGCGAAGATGGTCATGCGCTGCCCGTCATCGGTGCGCACCGCCACCATCAGGGCCGGGGCCTTGTCGGTCGGAAACAGCTGCACGTCGGTCACGCGCCAGTCGCCGGGCAGTTGCGGCATGGCGATCCGCGTATTGGCGGCAATCTCCCGCGCGTCGAAGCGGGGCGCCTCGATCTGCGAATTCATGTCGGCGCGCATCATCGCGATCCGGTGCGAGGCGACGGCATAGCTCACATAGGCGGGCGGGTGGTGAACCCCGACGACCCACAGCGTCAGCGCGGCGGCAAGGCTGCCCGTCATCAGGCCCGCGGGCATCAGCCGGCGCCAGCGGCTCTTCTGCGCCGGGATCAGCCGCCTCGCCGCCGCCAGCAGATGCGCGGGGACCGGCCGCCTGTCCTGGCTCAATATCCTGAGCGCACTGCGGGTGCTGAGGTCGCCCATGACCCGCGCCGCCAGTTCCGGCCGCCGGGAAAGATGCGTCTCGACCGCGAAGCGGCGTTCGGGGTCCAGTTCGCCGTCGATATAGGCGTCCATTTCCAGATCGGTGATCTTCAGATCGGTCTCGCGATCAGTCATCGCTTCCTCCTATCAGCCGGAGGCCGCCCGCCCCCCGCTGCCCCTGCTCTCTTTCCCTCAGCGTGGCACGCGCCCGCGACAGCCGCGACATGACGGTGCCGACCGGCACGTCCAGCGTCTCGGCCGCCTGCTGATAGCTCAACCCCTCGACGGCGGTCAGGTGCAGCACCGCGCGATGATGTTCGGGCATGGCCGCGAATTGCCGGGCGATCTCGGCCAGCCGGGCATGCTCCTCCTGCCCCGGCTCAAGCTGATCGGTCAGCGTCTCGGCGAAGCGGCTGTTGCGCCGCGCCTCGGACGCCTCCCGCCGCTTCGCCGAAAAGAAGACATTGTGGACGATGGCCAGCAGCCAGCGGCGGCGATTGCGATCGGGCTGATAGGTTTCCTGCCGCTCGATCGCGCGCAGCAACGCATCCTGCACGACGTCGTCCGCGTCCTGATCGTCCCGCGTCAGCGACCGCGCATAGCGCCGCATCGCGGCCAGATCGTCCCTGATATCCGGGCTGTCGTCCATCATGGCCGTCTCATGCCGCCTGCGCCCGCTGGGTGGCAAGCGGTATCCGAAGGGCGCCGGCATAGCTCAATGCCACATCCTCCAGCACATCGTTCCAACGATAGCGTGCCGCCCTGGCCGCCGCCGCCGTGCCCAGCGCGGCGCGCCGCTCCGCCTGCCGGATCAGCCCGGCGGCGGCGTCCGCATAGGCGGCGATATCCGTCGGCGGCACGAGCAGGCCGGTTCGCCCGGCATCCAGCAGCGTCGCTGCGCTCGGCACATCGGCCGACACGATCGCCAGGCCGGATGCCATCGCTTCCAGATTGACGTTGCCGAATGCCTCGGTGACGGAGGGGTTGATCAATATGTCGGCGCTGGCGACGGCGCGCCCCAGCGCCTCGCCGGACATGTGCCCCAGGAAGGTGGCGTTGGGCAGCCGCTGGGCCAGCCAGTTGCGGGCCGGACCGTCGCCGATGATCATCGGCCTGACGTCCAGACCCTGCGCGCGGACGGCATCGATGGTGTCGGCAAAGACGCCCAGTCCCTTTTCCAGCACCAGCCGCCCGAAGAACAGCGGCACGACATCCTCGGGCGAATAGCCCAGGCTGGCGCGCAGGTCCTCGTCGCGCAGGTCGGGACGGAAGCAGGCCGGATCGATGCCGCGCCCCCAGATCGCCGTCCGCTCCGTTCCGAATCGCTCCGCCATTTCCTGCGCGATCGGCAGGGTGGGGCAGAGGATGCGGTCGCAATCGCCGTAGAAGCGGTCGAGATAGCGTTCGACCGGCCCGCGCAGGAAGGACAGACGGTAATAATCGAGATAGGTTTCGAAGCGGGTGTGCAGGCTGGCGACCACGGGAATGCCGCGCGCGCGGGCATGTTTCTGCGCCTGCCGGCCCAGCAGGTCGGGTGCGGAGAGATGGACGATGTCCGGCGCGAACGCATCGAAATCCCGCTGCGCGGCACGGGTGAAGCCCAACGCCAGACGATATTCGGGCCGGCCCGGGATGCTGACCGACCGTACCGAACGGACGTCGCCGACGGAGGCGAAGGCCTTGCGCGGCGCGGTCGGCGAATAGATGCGCACCTGCGCGCGCACATTCTGCAGCAGATAGGCGACCAGCCGGTTGAGCGCCTGATTGGCGCCGTCGCGCACGCAGTCATAATTGCCGGAGAACAGCGCCACCCGCAGCGGGCGGCCCAGCGCCCGCGACAGGGCCATGCGGGATTCGGGCAGACGGGCGGCTTTGGTACGAAAGTCGGTATCCTTATTCATATGGCATGATACGCCGCTCGCCCGGCCGTTATTCCCTCGCACCGCAATATCCGTAGCCTTGCGTTCAATTATCCGCTTGTAAGAGTCACGCTGGAAATGCGCCGCGGGGCGCGTTTCGCCTTGAGGAGTCCGGCGCGTCCGATGAGCTTTCCTGCCCTCTTGAAACGCAGATCCATGCTGGTCCTGCTGCTGGCCTGCCTTCTGATCGGCGCGGGCGTCTATTGCCGCTATCTCGGTTATCCCCACGGGCGGATCTTCACGCTGGTCCGGGCCCCCGCCGCCGACCGGAACGGCACGGTCGCGGTGTTCTTCTCCGGTGACATGGGCTTCAACGCAGGCATGGGGCCGGTGATCGCGGGGCATATGGCCAGGGGCGGCCTGCCCGTGATCGGCGTCAACTCGCTGACCGCTTTCGCCCGCAGGCGCTCGCCGGAGGAAACCGCCGCTCTGGTCGAACAGGCGGTGCGCCGCGCGCTGGCGTTGCCCGGCGCGCGCAGGCTGATGCTGGTCGGCCAGTCCTTCGGCGCGAACATGCTGCTGGTGGGGCTGGATCGCCTCGCCCCTTCGCTCCGCTCGCGGGTCGCCATGGTTGCGCTGATCGTGCCCGCCGACACGATGCTGTTCCGCGCGACGCCGGGCGGAGTGTTCGATTTCGGCAATGACGGCCCGGCCGGGCCTGCCGCCCGCGCGCTCGACTGGGCGCCGGTGCTCTGCATCCATGGGCTGGAGGAAAGCGGCAGCCTCTGCCCCGGCTGGCGCCAGCACAATGTGCGCGTCGTGGGCCTGCCGGGCGGTCATTTCCTCAATGACGATTCGGCCGGCGTGGCCGCCACGCTGCTGCGCGCCGCGAACATTGCCAAAAGTTCAGACAATGCAGAGCACCCCGCAATGTGACAGGGCCTATTCCATGACCTTTCGATGACAAGGATCGGTCAAATGGCAATGGGGAGGCTTTGGGTCGCAGCGGCGCTTTTATGTTCGGCCATGCCGGCGCTCGCGGCGGCGGCCGTTCCCGTTCGCGCGCCCGAAGGAGTCTGGCTCGGCCCCCACAATAATGTCGCCGTGCGCACCGGCCCCTGTGGCGATCGCCTGTGCGGCTGGGTGGTCTGGGCCGATGGCGAGGCGCAGGCCGATGCCCGCGACGGCGGCGTAGACCGGCTGGTCGGCACGGAATTGCTGGAGGATTACCACCCCGACGGCAGGAACCAATGGCGCGGCACCGTGTTCGTGCCCGACATGGGGCGCCGCTTCAGTTCCCAGATCGATCAGCTTTCGTCCGGCCGGATGCGGGTCAAGGGCTGCATATTGGGCGGCCTGATCTGCAAGTCGCAGATATGGACCCGGATCGAACGGTTGCCGGGAAGCGCATCATGATCCGCCTGCGCCGCCGCCTGCGCTTCTGGCTGATCCCCGGCCTGCTGGCTGGGGCCGGGCTGCTGCTGGCAGGCGTCAATGCGCTCAATCCGGCGCGCGCCGCCGCCGACCCCGCGCAGGGCGACGGCGCGGTTAGCGAAATCAGCTATGATCTCGCGCCCATGGGCAGCATCGCGGTCTACCGCCCGTCCGCCTTGCCCAAGGGCGTGGTGATCGCCCTATCCGGCCGCGAGGGATGGGACGATGCCAGCGCCGGTTTCGCCCGCCGACTTGCCGCGCGCGGCGCGCTGGTGGCGGGGATCTCCACCCCCGACTTTCTGAAGGCGCTCAACGCGTCGAAGCGTTGCATGAATCCCAATTACGGCATCATCGGCCTCGCCCGCGACCTGCAGCATCGGCTCGACATGCCGATGTATCGCAAGCCGGTCCTGCTGGGGCGCGGCGAGGGTGCGGCGCTGGCCTATGCCGCGCTCGCGTCCGGGCCGAACGGCGCCTATGCCGCGGTGCTGTCGGACGATTTCACCCCGATCCTGCCCGGCGCGCGCGCCTGGTGCCGTTCCGGCAGCCTGAAGCTCGCATCGATCCGGCGCCCCTACCGGGGGTGGGCCTTCGCCCCCAGCCATCAGCTCCCCTCGCCCTGGGTCGCGCTGACCGACGGCAGGCACAAGCGGCTCGCGGCCTTCGTGACCCGGACCGGCAGCGGCAAGCTGCTGTCCCGGACGGCGGAGCAGGGTGACGCCGCATTGCTCTCGCAGGTCCAGCCCTGGCTTACCCCGATGATGGGCAGCGTCGCCCTTCCCGCTGACCTGCCCATCACCATCGTCGACGATCCCGCCGCGCCGCGCACCGACCTGATGGCGGTGATCTATTCGGGCGATGGCGGCTGGGTCGGGCTGGACAAGGATGTGGCGGCGCAGCTCGCCCATGCGGGTATTCCGGTCGTCGGCGTGGACAGCCTGTCCTATTTCTGGAGCCAGCGCACCCCGCGGGGAGCCGCCGTCGACCTCTCCGCCATCATCCGGGGCTATTCGCAGCACTGGCAGCGGCGCAAGGTGCTGCTGGTGGGATATAGTTTCGGCGCGGACGTCCTGCCCTATATCGTCGGCAACCTGCCACCGCCGTTGCGCGCGCGGGTGGAGAGGATGTCGATGCTGGGCCTCAGCCCGTCCGCCGATTTCCAGTTCCATCTGTCGAGCTGGTTCGACATGGATTCGACCCGCCAATATCCGACGGTCCCGGCGATCACGCGGCTGCGCGGCCTTTCCATGCTCTGCGTCAAGGGCACCCAGGAAAATGACAGCGCCTGCCCGTCCATCCCCGCCGGACTGGCGGAAGTGGCGGTGGTGCCGGGCGGCCATCATTTCGACCGCAACGCGCCGTTGCTGGTCAACCGGATGCTGCGGGGGCTGGTCATATGAGGGGGGACTGGTGACATGAAGCTACAGGACTGGGCCAGGGCGAACAGGGGTGCGCTGACCCTCGTGGTCATGCTCACCGTCGCGGCGCTGGGGCTGGCGGCGCTGCACGGCCTGCTGGCGCAGGTGCGGCTGCGCGACATCCGCCAGGCGGTCCATGCGATCGCGGGCTGGCGCCTCGCCGTCGCGCTGGCGCTGACGGCCGCAAGCTATGTCGCGCTCACCTTCTACGACTATGTGGCGCTGCGGATCGTCGGCCGTCCCTTGCCCTGGCGGACGGCGGCGCTGGCCTCTTTCTGCAGCTACACGCTCAGCCACAATCTCGGCCTCTCGCTGCTGACGGGCGGGTCGGCCCGCTATCGCATCTATACGGCGGCGGGACTGGAAGGGGGCGACATCGCCCGCATCATCGCCTCGGCGGGCCTGTCCTTCTGGGGCGGGGTGTTCGTGCTCGCGGGCGCGCTGATGCTAGTCCATCCCGCCGACATCGCGATCATGGACGTCAGCCTGGGCCTGCCCGTGCAGCGCGTCGTGGGCGGCATCATCCTGCTGGCGGCGGCGGGCCTGATCGCCGCCACCGGCCGGGAGGGGCGGGCGCCGCGCCTGTTCGGCTGGACGCTTGCCCTGCCCACGCGCGGTCAGGCGCTGGCGCAGATCGGCGTCGCCTCCATCGATCTCGCCGCCGCCAGTGCCGCGTTGTTCATCCTCGTGCCGGGGATCGCGCCTGCCCTCTATCCCACGCTGTTCCTGGCCTATGCGCTGGCGATCATCGTCACGCTGGTCAGCCATGTGCCGGGCGGCATCGGCATCTTCGAGGCGGTGATCGTCGCGACCCTGCCCGATGTCGACCGGCCCAGCCTGCTCGCCGCGCTGATCGCCTATCGCCTGATCTATTATATGATCCCGCTGCTGCTGGGCGTTGTCGCCATCGCACTGCATGAGGGCAATGGCTGGCGCCGCCCCGTCAGCCGCGTGCTCGACGGCGCGCAGTCGGCCGCGTCGGGCATGGCGCCGCTGATGCTGTCCCTACTGGTGGCGGTGGGCGGCATCATCCTGCTGGTTTCCGGCGCGCTGCCGGGCATCCCGCAACGCCTGCACATGGTCACCAGCCTGCTGCCCATGCCCTTCGTCGAGGCCTCCCATTTCGCGGCGAGCGTCGTCGGAACCCTGTTGATCCTGCTCGCTTCCGGTCTCTACCGCCGGCTGGACGCGGCCTTCTGGATGACCCGCTGCCTGCTGCTCGCGGGCGCCGTCTTCTCGCTGATCAAGGGCCTCGATTATGAGGAGGCGACGGCGCTGATCGTCATCGCCGCGCTGCTGCAATGGACGCGCGGCGCCTTCTATCGCCGCACCCGCTTCACCGCCGAGGCGCTGACCCCGGCCTGGGTGGCGACGCTGGCGGTGGCGGTGGGGCTGTCGCTCTGGATCGGCTTCTTCGCCTACAAGCATGTCGAATATCAGAATGACCTGTGGTGGCATTTCGGACCCAAGGCCAACGCCGCCCGCTTCCTGCGCGCCGGACTGGCAAGCGCGATCCTGGTCGTCGCCGCCGCCTTCTGGCGCATGTTCCGCCCTGCAACGCCCCTGCGCCGCACCGACCGGCCCTCCACCATGGCGAGCCCCGATGCGCTCGCGCTGGCGGAGCGGACCGACGCCTTGCTGGCGACGACCGGCGACAAGCTGTTCCTGACCTCGCCCACCGGCCGGGCCTTCCTGATGTATCAGGTTCAGGGGCATAGCTGGATCGTGATGGGCGACCCCGTCGGCGACCGGGAGGAATGGCCCGAGCTGCTCTGGCAGTTGCGCGAAATGGCCGATGCCGAACAGGGCAGGCTGCTGCTCTACCAGCTCAGCCTCGATGCCCTGCCGCTGGCCATCGACATGGGTCTTGCCATCCTCAAATATGGCGAGGAGGCGCGCGTCGACCTTCATCAATTCACGCTGGACGGCCCCGACGCCCGGCCGCTGCGCTATGCCGAGCGCCGCGCGGTGCGGGAAGGGGCGAGCTTCGAGATCGTCCCCGCCGCGCGGGTGCCGCTGCTGCTGGACGAGCTGGAACATATCTCCGACCAGTGGCTCGCCGCCAAGGGCCATGGCGAAAAGGCCTTCAGCGTCGGCCGCTTCGACTCCGCCTATATCGCCGCCTGCGACTGCGCCGTGGTGCGGCAGGAGGGGCGGATCGTCGCCTTCGCCAATATCTGGGCGACCGCCAATCACCGCGAGCTATCGGTCGACCTGATGCGGCATGCATCGGAAACGCCCTATGGCACGATGGATTATCTGTTCATCCACCTGATGCTGTGGGGCCGAAGCCAGGGCTATGACTGGTTCACCCTGGGCCTTGCACCCCTGTCGGGGCTGGAAGCGCGGCGGCTGTCCCCGCTCTGGGCCAAGGCGGGCGCCTTCTTCTTCCGCCATGGCGAGAGCTTCTACGGCTTTGAGGGGCTGCGCGCCTACAAGGAAAAATTCGGGCCGCGCTGGGACCCGCGCTTCATCGCCGGCCCGCGCGGCATTTCCCTGTCCCGCGCGATGATCGACCTGCAGAAGCTGGTGGGCGGCGGGCCGGGCAGCGCGGCGACCCGAACGCGCCGGCGCCACTCGGTCGCAACTCCCGCGCCGGACAAGGCCGGTGAAGACGGGGCGCGGACCAGACTTCTCGACATGGCGGAATGACGAAGAGGGGGAAAGCGGACATTCTCATATCCTCTCCCCTTGTCGGAGAGGGATAGCCGGGTAATCGCCACAACCCGCCTTGATCCGGAAAAGTTGAAGCCCGGTCCCGCTTGCACGGGCCGGGCCTCATTCCCTCTCCAAACTGGTCGGGCCGGATCAGCCGTCGTAATCGCCGCCGATATTCTGGTTACGCGGCGGGGCGGCGGCGGTCAGGCGCAGCGCCTCCGCCGACTGGGCGATCGAACCGATCTCGTCCGGCGTATCGTCGTCATCGATCTGCACCTTCTGCAGCGAGGCGACGAGCGAATCATGCAGATCCACCGGCAGGATGGTTTCTTCCGCGATCTCGCGCAGGGCGACGACCGGATTCTTGTCGCGGTCGCGGTCCAGAGTCAGCTCGGCGCCGCCCGAAATCTCACGGGCGCGCTGCGCGGCAAGCAGAACGAGGTCAAAACGGTTGGTAACCTTGTCGACGCAATCTTCGACGGTAACGCGGGCCAAGCGGGCGCTCCTGAACAACCAATGAAAAGTCGTGAAATGCGCGCCTAACAGCGTGAACGTGGAGAGTCAATGAAAAGCCCATAAAGTCATGGCGAGCCGCCCCGAATGCGGGCATGAACGGAACATGGCGACGATCCGGCAGGCAGAGGCGCATCAGGGCGAGGGCGGGATCGGCCTGTCGCTGCACGGCAACCGACTGCGCGTGATCGAGACGGGTCCGGGGCTGCGCCAGACGCTGGTCGAGCTGATCGACGGCGCGCAGGCCAGCCTGAAGCTTTATTATTATATCTTCGCGGGCGACGGCAGCGGACGGCTGATCCTCGACCGGCTGGTCGCGGCGCGGGCGCGCGGCGTGGCGGTCACGCTGATGATCGACGCCTTCGGATCGGCCGACACGCCGGTCCATTTCTTCGACCCCCTGGTGGCGGCGGGGGGCCATTTCGGCCGTTTCGGGGCGCGGCGTTCCACCCGCTATCTGATCCGCAACCACCAGAAGCTGGCCATCGCAGACGACCGGCGGCTGCTGATGGGCGGCTTCAATGTCGAGGATGATTATTTCGGGGTTCCGCCGGAGGATTGCTGGCATGATCTCGGCCTGCTGGTCGAAGGGCCGCAGGTGCAGGCGATGACCAGCTGGTACGGCCAGCTCTGGCGCTGGGTCTCGACGCGCGGGCAGCGCTTTCGCACGCTGCGCCGGATGGTGCGCAACTGGCGGCAGCCCCACCATGATGCGGACGGGCCGATGCGCTGGGTGATCGGCGGCCCGACCCGCCGCCTCAGCCCCTGGGCGCAGATGGTGAAGCATGATCTGGAACGGGCCGGGCGGCTGGACATGGTGGCGGCCTATTTCTCGCCCGGGCGGGGGATGCTGAAGCGGATCGCGACCGCGGCGCGGCGGCAGGGCGCGCGGCTGATCCTGCCGTCCCGGTCCGACAATGGCGCCACCGTCGCGGCGGCGCGGCTGCTCTATGGCCCCTTGCTCAAGCGCGGGGTCGAGATTTTCGAATATCAGTCCTGCAAGCTGCACATGAAGCTGATCGTGGTGGACGATGCGGTCTATATCGGCTCGGCCAATTTCGACATGCGCAGCCTGTTCCTCAACCTGGAGATCATGTTGCGGGTCGAGGATGCCGGATTTGCGAGCGCGATGCGCGGCTTCATCGACCGGCGGGCAAAGGAAAGCCGGCAGGTCACGCTGGAAACGCATCGCGCCCAGCGCAGCCTGCCGACCCTCGTCAAACAGTGGATCAGCTATTTCCTGGTCGGCTTTCTGGATTACACCGTCACCCGGCGCCTCAACTTCCGCAACCCCGACGCAGACTAGGGCGCCGACTGAGAAGGGGGCCGGACAGGAAAATCACATCTTGATGGCGTTGCGGAACATCACGAAGGCGATGATGACCAGATAGACGCCGAAGACCTTCTTGAGCGGCGCGGCGGGCATGGCGTGCGCCACGGCGACGCCCAGCGGCGCGGTCAGGATCGACATGGAGGCGATGGCGAGCGTCGCGGGCACATTGACATAGCCCAGCGAACCCCAGGGCAGGCCCGTTTCCTTGAGGCCGATCAGGGCGAAGCCGATCGCGCTGGGGATGGCGATCAGCGTACCGATGCCCGAAGCCGTGGCGATGGCGCGGTGGATCGACCGGCCGCACAGCGTCATCACCATGATCGCGATGGTGCCGCCGCCAATGCCCAGCAGCGCGGAGAAGGTGCCAAGCCCCCCGGCAATGCCGACCCGGGCGATGCCCGATGGCATGGTGTCGCTGATCACCTTGCCGCCGACCCGGGGCAGCAGGAAGTTCAGCGACATCAGGAACACGCCGATCGCGAAGATCATGGTCAGGATATGGCCGTCGACATGGCCCGCCAGCAGCACGCCTGCGCCGTCGCCCAGGATGATCCACGGCGCCCATGTCTTGAGCACCTCGAATTCCACCGCCCCGCGCTTGGCATGGGCCAGGAGCGAACGGATCGACGTCACGATGATCGTCGCCGCCGACGTGCCGATCGCGACATGGGCGATGGCATCATGGGTGCCGCCCAGCAGCGGCAGCACCACGAACAGCGCGGGCACGACCACGAAGCCGCCGCCAATGCCGAAGATTCCCGCCGCAAAGCCCGCGAACAGCCCGGCGCCCAGCATGGCGGCCAGGGGAATGAGCCAGCTCATCATGTCGCCCTGCATCAACCCTGTCCCCCTGCCGGTGCCCGAAGGGCCATGCTGGAGGAAATGCCTTGCGGGGGCAAGGCGGCGGAAGCTGTATGATCGACCATGACGGAAACCATGCCTCTCTTCGGCGAAACGAGCGAAAAGGGGCGATCAACGGCCCCCTATCCCGCGAGACGAACGAGTGCGCAGAACCCGCAAGCCCCGCGCAACATTGTGGCGATGAAGCAGATGCGCGAACCAATGCATCATACATCCTCCCCATCGCAAAGGGGAACATGCCCCGCCGGTCAGGTTGCGACAGCCTGCCCCGCCGGAGTGTAAGGCAGGCCCAACGCCTCCGCCACGGCGCGATAGGTGATCCGCCCATCCCACACATTGAGCCCGTCGAGCAGATGCGGGTCGGCCCCGAGCGCGTCCTTCCAGCCCATGTCGGCGATCCGCAACGCATGGGGCAGGGTCACATTGTTGAGTGCATAGGTGCTGGTCCGCGCCACCGCGCCGGGCATGTTGGCGACGCAATAATGGACGATGCCGTCGACGATGTAGGTGGGGTCGTCATGGGTGGTCGGATGGCTGGTCTCGAAACAGCCGCCCTGGTCGATCGCGACATCGACCAGCACCGCGCCCTTCTTCATGGTCTTGAGCATGTCGGCCGACACCAGCTTGGGCGCCGCCGCGCCGGGGATCAGCACCGCCCCGATCACCAGGTCGGCCTCCGCCACGCATTCCGCCAGATTGGCGCGGTTGGAAAAGCGCGTCTTGGCCCGCGCCTCGAAATAGATGCCCAGCCGCTCCAGCACTTCCGGGCTGCGGTCGAGAATGGTGACGTCGGCGCCCAGCCCCGCCGCCATCTGCGCCGCGTTGAAGCCGACCACGCCCCCGCCGATCACCGCCACCCTGGCGGGCAGCACGCCCGGTACCCCGCCCAGCAGCACGCCGCGCCCGCCATGCACCTTTTCCAGCGCCGTCGCCCCGGCCTGGATCGCCATGCGCCCGGCCACCTGGCTCATGGGCTTGAGCAAAGGCAGCCCGCCATTGCCGTCCGTCACCGTCTCATAGGCGATGCAGACCGCCCCCGACGCCATCAGGTCGCGCGTCTGTTCCGGGTCGGGCGCCAGATGCAGATAGGTGTAGAGTATCTGCCCCGGCCGCAGCATCGCCCGCTCCTCCGGCTGCGGCTCCTTGACCTTCACGATCATCCCGGCGGTGGCGAATATCGCCGCAGGCTCCTCGACGATCTCCGCCCCGGCCCGCGCATAGAGGCTGTCATGCGCGCCGATCCCTTCGCCCGCGCCGCTCTCGACCAGCACGCGATGGCCATGGGCGGTCAGTTCATGCACGCTCTCCGGAGTCAGCCCGACCCGATATTCGTTATTCTTGATTTCCCTGAGGGTGCCCACGATCATGACCCATCCTCTCCATTGTGATCTCCATGATCCTAGATGGGGATTGTTCCGTCATTTGCCCATCAGGGCTGGATCCGCACCGGCACGGGCGCATTGCACAGCTCGACCCCGCCCGCTGGCCGGTCGTAGAAATCATCCTTCCGGTTCGCCCGCAGCCGCAGATAGTCGGCAAAGCTCTGCGAGGTGACGTCCATCACCTGGAACCGGGGCCGCTCTGCCTCCGGCAGGTCGCTCGCCATCCGCGCCGACACGATCGCCAGGGGTTTTTCCGAGGGCGTGTAAAAGCCCAGCTCCCCCGATCCGCGCGGCAGGCTGGCCAGCAGGCTGATGCCCTCGATCACGCGCCCGACGACGGCGATATTGCGGTCGAGCTGCCGCGGCGCCTGCCCGATCACCGCATAGAGTTCCGCGCCGGTTCCCGCATCGGGCGACAGGTTCCGCGCCACGCCCACCATGCCATAGCAATGCGGCAGCCAGATCGACGCGTCGTCCATCCCCACCGGCCAGCCGTCGACGAAACCCGTCCTGGGCGCATAGGCATCGGGATAGGGCAGGGGAATGACGGCCTGCCCCGCAGCGGCCAAGGGCTGCGCATAGTCCGGCTTGATGTCGGCGGCGATCCCCGCTGGCAGAGGCAGTTTCTCGGTCGCGTCGCCCCATTGCGCGACATAATTGTCCTGCACCCGGTAGACGCTCTTGCCATCCCACCAGCCCGCTTTGGCCAGTGCCCGGATGTTGGCGACATGGGCCGGGGCAAAGCGCGGCGCGAGCTGGATCACGATCCGCCTGCCGCCTTCCACCGTCATGACCAGCAGCGTGTCGGGCGCGACGGCCTGCCACGCGCTGGCGGGCGCCTGCGCCACGACGGCGGAGGGAGTCCTGGGCGGGGCATCGGCGGCCAGCGCCTGGGAAGCCAGGAAAAGGGCGGGCACAAGGGTGAGCGGACGGATCGACATGGCCCAATCAAGCATCGGGAAAGAGGGAAAGTAAATCCCCTTGCCACGTCGCCCGCGCCGCGATAGGGAGCCGCCTTCCAGTGCGATTGGGATAAGAACCCGGCCAATGCCGCTTTCAGCGGCGACGGGTTCCTGCGGAGCGGTGGCCGAGTGGTCGAAGGCGCTCGCCTGGAAAGTGAGTATACGTCAAAAGCGTATCGAGGGTTCGAATCCCTCCCGCTCCGCCATTTACCCATTCATCAGTGTTCATAGTCAACCGCCGAGAGGCGCGGTTTTCTGCGGAAAATAAGGTTTTCTCAGGCCGCCGATGTTCGTTGAAGTTCGCCTCCAATCGCGATAAAACGTGGTGGAAAGTGTGGTGGATTTCATGGGGTGTGGTGGAACATGCCCCGTCGAGGTGAGGCATGGGAAAACTGACGGCCAATGAGGTGAAGGCTTTTCTGAACAAGCCCGGCACCTATCAGGATGGTGACGGCCTCTTCCTGAAAGTTGACCGGCGTGGTGGGGCGTCTTGGCTCGTCCGCATCCAGCATCAAGGAAAACGGCGCGATTACACCATTGGCACCGCCAAACTGGTGAG
>NZ_JAKUJY010000014.1 GCF_022664535.1 Sphingobium trunci
CGCCGCATCGGGATAGGCGTGGATCAGCGCGGCGATATGGAACATGTGCGGCGGCGCCTTGAGCACCCAGCGCTCGCCCGTGGTGAAGGCCTGGAGATGCTGGAGCATGTGCCGGTGCAGCGCATAATAAGGCTGCGCATCGGCGTGCACGAACCAGTCCAGATAGGATCGCACATTCCAGCTCGCATCGAAATTGGGGCTGAAGAAACCCAGGTTCAAAATGGCGTTGCATTCGTCCGGCAATTTCGCGCCGACCAGATGCATGATCCTGAAATCCTCCGGCAGTCCGGCCTGCGCGGCATCGGTCGCGGCGATGCGCGGATCGCTCTCGAACGTCTCCTGCCTTGGCGGCGGAGACACCTGCCCCAGTTGCCAGGCGAGCGGGCTGCGCGAGGCGGGGTCCTGCGCCAGCAGCGCGTGCAGGAAGGTCGTGCCCGACCGCGGCATGCCGATCACGATCAGGGGGCGCTCGATCCGCTGCGCCGCGATCTCCGGATAGGTCCGGCGGTCGGCATAGAGACACAAACGCTGTTCGAGCAGGCCGGTCAGCCTCTGCGCGGCGGCCGTGCGCGCCTGCTGCGGCAGGTCGCGATCCGCGTTGATCGACTCGACCAGCCGGTCCAGCCCCTCCAGGAAGGAGGAATCCCCGAATGTGTCGAGTCCGGTGCGGCTTACGGCCTCCTCGACGATCCTCTCCCGCCCGATCCCCATGGTCCTTCCTCTCCCGCCTCTTTGGGCTTTCGGGCGAGCCTAGGGGTAGTTGACCGATCAGTCAAGAAGCCTTGGAGCTTTCAGGCGGCGCTGGATGAAACATGGTCCAGCATCCGGTGCACCGTCGGTTTCAGCGCCGATATGGGGTCCAGGCTGTTGCCCAGACGGGCCTCGATCATCAGCCCGCTGACGATATGGCCGATCGTGTCCGCCAGCCAGCCGGTGGCATCGACAGGCCCTTTCCTCTCCGCCAGCGCAGCCCTCAGCAGGTCCTGCATCAGCGCGCGCGCCTCGGACCTGTGGACATTGGCCGTGGCCGCCGCCTCGGGCACGTTGATGTCGATCGCCATGTGGAAATGGCCGGGCACGAAGCCCATCTCTTCGGTGAGGCGACGCTGGCTGTCGAGAAACCAGTCGAGATAGGCGTCCAGCCGGTCGGCCCCGCTGCCCGGCTGCGCGACGATGGCCTTGAGTTCCGCGCCATCCTTTTGCCACACGACATCGATCGCCCGCATCAGCAGTTCCGCCTTCGACCGGAAGGCGTGGTAGAAGCTGCCCTTGTTCGCCGCCGCCGCCTCGCAAATGGCATCGACCGAAACGGCATTATAGCCATGGCGCCAGATGAGGGGGATGGCGGCATATATCAGCCGCTGCGATGTCGGGACCCTGGCACTCATGATCGGGGACTTGGGCAAAATCGCGCGCGCTGTCGAGTCCTTTGCCGTTCAGGGCCGGGCCGGAACGGCCCTTCCCCGCAACCGGCCGCATCAGTTGGAATAGACCTTGATGTCCTTGACGATCATGTCGCCCGAACCGTCGGCATAGGCGCCGGTCGTCTTCACGGCGACATCCATGATCGGATACCAGCGGAATCCGGCGAAGGGATTGACCGCCTGATAGGTTTCCCGGCCGTCTATGAACCAGGTGATATAGTCCGGCTGGATATCCACCGCGAAACTGTGAAATCCCTTGGTGAAGCCGCCGATGCCATAAACCTCGTCGGTGTTCATGAATATGCCCTGCTGGAAGGTTCGGGTGATATTGGCGCCGCCGTGCAGCGTATTGGCGGTATAGCGGTCGAAATCCCACCAGCTTTCATAGCCGAACCCCTCATATATGTCGATTTCGGGTGGCCACCCGGCCGTGGAGATGAGCCAGAATGCAGGCCAGGAACCCCGCCGGTCGGGCATCTTTGCGGTGAATTCATACTGGCCATAGCCGATCTGGACCGGCCTTGTATTGTGACCGCTCAGGACGACCGAACCATAATCATAGGCGACCCCATCCCATTCGAGCGGTTGCCTGAGCTTCTGGCTGTGCATGACCAGTCCCTGGTCCGTATAGCGCAGGGGCGCCTCGATCCCGGCGTCGCGGTAAACCCAGCCATCCAGATAGATGCCGGTTTCCTGGTTGCCCGGTTGCGAGCGCCCGTTCGGCAGCTTGGTCGACCAGGCCTTGTCATGGCCCGCATCCGACCATTTCAGCGTATCCCGGCTCATCCTCCACTGCAGCGTGCCGCCCGGCGTGAAGGTGCGCGGCTCCCTGCCTTGCGTTTGCGCGGGCGTCGGCTCCTTCTGGAAATCGCACTGCACATAGGCGCGGTCGGTTCCCATCCTGCCGCCCCAGGGTGCCTCGACGAAGCGGACGATGAAGTCCGCCTGCGGGATGCCAAGGATGATCGGCACCTCGACCGTCTTGGTGAGCGGATCGCCGGGGCGGAAGATGAGGGACTTGTAGATCGGCTGGTAATTGACCCCCGCGACCCCTCTCACCAGTCCGTTCCCGTCCTCGGTCATCACCCTGGCGATAACGGTGTTCGGCGTCGGCCGGTCGAGCGAGACCGGGACATAGGCCATGGTGGCGCCGGGCCGATAGGTGGCCGGCCCGATCGAGGCGGTCGCCTGTTCCGGATATCGGGTGCCGTTCGCAAAGTCGAAGTCCGCAAAATCCCCCATGCCCGCGGATGACAGGGATGCAGCCGTGGCCGTCTCGGCGGCGAGCCGCTGCGCCGACGCGCTTTCTATCGCCGGGCGCATATAGTCCGACATGCTCGACCCGGCGTCCGGAACCTGCCCGCCTGTCGCCGCCCCCGGCGCGGACGTTTCGGAACGGGAGGGCTGCAGGAAACTCGCCCTGGAGGTCAAACCCCAGGCGCTGACGCACAGCATCGACAGGCACAGGAACAAAGCGCCCGGAAACGAGCGCGGAAAAAATGGCTTCTTCATGATACGACCCCTGTTGTTGTGTTTACGACATGACTGCTTGGCCGGTTCCTCCTTTCCGGAATGGAGATATCCGCCGCCTGCATCGTCCCCGGCTGCGGATCGAGAGCTATCTTCCTGTAAGAACAATGATTTTTCCATGTCATGGAAATGGACCATGCTCTCGCTTCATCCGCTTGCCCGCACGATTGGCCGCGATGTGCCAAGGCTCGGCACGGACTTTTCCGGGGCGGTTCCCTGCGTATATGGAACAGCAACAAGGCCGTCGCCGGACGGCCAAGCCGCCATTCCGAAGAAGAGGATGTAGGCAAACGATTGCAATCGCATTCATCTCCTGTATGCTGCCAGCGCCGGCAGGTCATCGGATCGCCCGCGACAATGGAGAGGCAGCAAATTGATGCGTGATCGAGTCGAACGGCCCACCATGCCCCTGTCCCGCATCGTCGAAATGAATCTCGGCTTTCTGGGCATCCAATTCTCCTTTGGCCTGCAACAGGCCAATATGGGGCCGATCTACCGCTATCTGGGCGCGGACGAGGCGCATCTGCCGCTGCTCTGGCTGGCCGGGCCGGTCACCGGCCTGCTGGTCCAGCCCATCGTGGGAGCCTTGAGCGACCGTACCGTCAGCCGCTGGGGGCGGCGCACCCCCTATTTCCTGATCGGCGCCCTGCTGTGCAGCCTGGGGCTTCTGCTCATGCCCTACAGCCCGGCGCTGTGGTTCGCGGCCAGCCTGCTCTGGATGCTCGACGCGGCGAACAACATCACCATGGAACCCTATCGCGCCTATGTCAGCGACCGGCTGGATGAAAGCCAGCGATCGCTCGGCTTCCTGACGCAGAGCGCCTTTACCGGCCTCGCGCAGACGCTTTCCTATCTCGCGCCCTCGCTGCTGGTCTGGTGGGGTTTCGACGCCGATCTGGTCGATGCGAACGGCATTCCCGACGTCACCCGCATCGCCTTTCTGATCGGCGCGGTCATTTCCCTCGCGACCATCCTCTGGTCGGTGCTGCGCGTGCCGGAACTGCCGCTGCCGCCCGAGGAGGTCAGCCGTATGCGGGCCGAGCGGCTGTCCTTCGGCACGGCGCTGCGCGATTTCGCGGCGGCGGTGCGGGAAATGCCCGCCGCCATGCGGCAACTGGCGCTGTCCATGCTGCTGCAATGGTTCGCCATGTTCGCCTATTGGCAGTTCATCAGCTTCGCGCTGGCCCGTGCCATCTTCGATACCGCCGATCCGGCGAGCAGCGGCTTTCGCCAGGCGGTGCTGCTGACCGGCCAGGCAGGCGCGCTCTACAATGCCGTCGCCTGCCTGGCCGCCTTCGCCATGGTGCCCTTGAGCCGCCGGGTGGGACCGCACCGGCTGCACGCCGCCGCCGTCGCGCTCTCGGGCGCGGCGATGCTGGCCATTCCCGGCACGGCCGATCGCGTCCATCTGTTCCTGCTGATGACCGGCATCGGCATCGGCTGGGCCAGCATGATGGGCAATCCCTATGTGATGCTGGCCAACGCCATCCCGCCGGAACGGACTGGCGTCTACATGGGCATCTTCAACATGTTCATCGTCGTGCCGATGCTGCTGGAAACGCTGATCGTGCCGGTCATCTACCGCCCGCTGCTGGGCGGCGACCCGCGCAACATCCTGCTGTTGAGCGGCGTCATGATGATCGCCGCTGGCGCCGCGACGCTGATCGTGCGGGCGCCGCGCCCAAGCTGAAGCGCCGGAGGCGGAAAACCGGTTCCCACTTTTCCGCGCGATGCTCTAGATAACAGGCATGACGGATCATCATGACGAACCAGTCCGCAGCATCACCGACCTCGCCCGGATAGCGGGCGTATCGGTTTCCACCGTGTCGCGCGCCCTGACATCCAAGGGCGCGCTCAACAAGGATACGCGCCGCCGCATCCAGGAACTGGCGGCCAGACATGGTTTCCAGCTCAATGTCGCGGCGCAGAATCTCCGGCTGGGGCGCACCGGCGCGATCGCGGTGCTGCTGCCGCTCGGGCATGAGCGCGGCCAGCATCTCTCCGATCCCTTCTTCATGGCGATGCTGGGCTTCCTGGCCGACGAACTGACCGAGCGCGGCTACGACCTGCTGTTGTCGCGCGTGCTGCCCAATGGGGAGGACTGGCTGGACAGCTTCATCCGCGCGGGGCGCGTCGACGGCGTCATCATCATCGGCCAGTCCGACCAGAGCGCGGTGCTGGACCGCACCGCCAGCCATTATCGTCCGCTGGTCATCTGGGGCGCCCACGCCCCGCACAACCGCTATCTGACCGTGGGCACCGACAATGTGGCGGGCGGCGTGCTGGCGGCGCGGCATCTGCTGGATCGCGGGCGGACCAGGCTCGCCTTCTTCGGCAATATCGCGGTGCCGGAATTCGCCGCCCGCTATGAAGGCTTCCTGTCCGGCCTGCCCGCCGAGGCGCGGAACCGGGTCGAACTGGTCCACGCGCATGTGACGCCGGAGGCGAGCCATCGCGTCGCGGCCGACTATTTCGCGGCGGGCCACCGCCCGGACGGCGTGTTCGCGGCGTCGGACGTGACCGCCATGAGCATCATCGCCGCCGCCGCCGAACAGCAGATCCGCGTTCCCGACCAGCTTTCCGTGGTGGGTTTCGACGATGTGCCGCTGGCCCGGCTGTCCAATCCGCCGCTCACCACCGTCCGCCAGGATATCCGGCGCGGCGCGGCGCTGCTGGTCGAGCTGCTGTGCCGGAGGCTGGCGGGCGAGGAAGTGGAGTCGGTCCAGATCGCGCCGGAAATGGTGACGCGGGAATCGAGCTGACGGAAAACCCCGTTCATTGCGCGGAATGGACGGTGCTGGGACAGTTCCGACCGGATCGAAGGGATCTTGCTGCAGAGAAGGCGGAGGATTCAGCGAGTCGCGGTTCAGAGTCAGATTCTGATGCTGCCCATCATGGCCAGGGTCGCGGAATAATAGTCGTTGTCGCCACTGTTCGCAGGCTGTGGCTGGCCCAGCAGCCAGGCCGCGATGACCGACCCGCCATAGGACAGCGGATAGGGCGCCGTCTCATTGGTCACGACATTGACCCAGGCCGGCAGCGGCTTGCCCGCGCGGCCCAGCGCCGACCAGTAGCGAGCGATCGCGTCGCACTGGGCGCGCCGCCCGCTCATCAGGCAATAGAGCGGAATCCTGATGCCCTCGAACCCGAACAGGGGATCGCGGCCTTCCGCCGGTTCGACGATCTTCTCGCCCTTGATGTCGAGCCAGTCGGCAGGCAGGGCGGCCGGGCCGAAACGGGCGGCTTTCAGCATGGCCAGCCCGTCGGCACTCAGCGGCGTCCAGATTTGCGGCTCCAGCCTGGCGAAGGCATCGATCGCTGGCCAGACATAATAGGACGGGTTCACCACGACCCTGTCATTCTTCACGAAGCCCTCAAGACCGGGCAGCAGCAGCGTGAAGCCGTGGCGCTTCAGGATCAGCCTTTGCTCGACCGCGGCGCGGATCGCGGCCGACCGCCGCAGATAGTCCGCCTTGCCCCACCGGCGCCCCGCCAGCAGCAGCGCCCAGGCGATCAGCAGGTCGCCGTCGGTGGCGTTGTTGGGGTCGGCAACGGGATTGGCTTCGCCAGGAACGAAGCGCCAGCTGTGAAGGGCGACATCCTTGCGCAGCAGGGTATCGCGGGTCCAGCGCGCCATGGTTTCGAAAGCCGCGCCGTCATTGGCGGCCACCGCCAGCACCATGCCATAGCCCTGGCCTTCGCTATGGCTGACGCCCTTGTTGCCGGTATCGACGATCCGGCCCTCCGGCAGGAGGAACCTGCGCTTGTAATCCAGCCAGCGGGCCATATCGAACATCGGCCTCTCCGGCGCCTTCGCGCGAGCGCAACCCGTGGTCAGTGCATAGGCAAGGGCGGTCAGAACCGAGCGGCGTTCAAATTCCATGACGCAATTCGACGCATCCGTCCGCTTGCCGATGGATGCTGGTGCGAAGCCGCGCGCCGCTGCCCGCCTGCCGGAACCAGCCATCATAGGCGCCCTGCAATATCAAGGGCCCGGCCACGGCCCACAGCCCCTGCTGGTCGCCCTCCAGCGTCACGGGCAGGCCCTGGTGGAAAATATCGATGCCCTCATCGTCCATTTCGAACTGCACATGGCCCCAATGGAAGGCATGCCAGACTTGATTGGCATGCCGGGTCAGCCTCTCCAGATCGCGGGCGCCGTCGATGGGATGGGTGACGGCGAGCCGCTGGCCCACCGACAGGAAGAAACCCTGCATCTGTTCGGCCGACGCGGCGGAGGCGATTTCCGCCAGCAGCAGGCTGGTGAAGCGCGCCGGCGCCTCGCCACCATGCCCGATGAAGGCGCCTTCTCCCTCTTCCGCTATGGGGAATGATTTGACGAACAGCATCATTTGTCTCCGAGGGTCTGTCTGAGGCCGATCAGCGACCGGAATTCCTTATATTGACCGAAAGTATTGATATTCAGTTCCCCGCCCAGCCGCGTGTTCGGGCTGATCTGGTAGAAAAGGGAGCCGCCTGCCTGAAGGCCGAAACCGGTCTTGCTGAGGCTGTCATAGCGCGCGCGCACATCGCTGTTCACCGATTTCAGATAGTCGAGCACGCCCTGTGCGCCCGGCTCGGTCGGATAGACCGCCTCCCCCTGCTGGTCATAGCTTTGATAGCCCGGCGCCACGCTGGCCTGGACCGTGAGCGGCCCGTCACTCGATGCATAGCGGATCGGGAAGTTCACGCTCAGGAAGCTTTGCGGGCTGAAATAGCCGCCATGGCCGTAGGTGAAGTAATTCTGGTTGTTGTCGTAATTCTGGTAATTGACGTTGAAGCCCACCGTCACGCTGGAACGGGCATTCTGCCAGGCACGAAGATAGCCGCCTGCATTGATTTCGACGCTCTGATTGTCGCGGACCGCCGTGCCGTCATAATGATGGTAGGAACCGTCGGCATAAACGCCATTGCCGTTCCTGTCATAGGATAGCGACAGGCCGCCGCCGCTCTTCATCACCGCGCCCCAGAATGCGCCGCTGCGCGGATCGTCCGTCCCCGCATAGGCGACGATGCTGTCGGTAACGGGCTTGCGTTCCGCCCAGATGCGGGCAGTCGCATGGGCCGAAAGCCGCGGGGTCAGCTCGATCTTTCCGGTCATATGCTCCTTGGGGAAGCCAAGCGGCGTGACACCCGCCTCCAGCGTGAGCAGCTTGCTCACATAGCTGGCGGTGATGGCGACGCCGCTCTCATGCTGGGTGTCGGCATTGGTCAGTTGGGCAGGCTGCTGGTCGACGATGGCCTGCGCCTCCGGCGTGGCGTTGGTGCCGAAACGGGCCAGGCCCGATCCGGTGGGCCGTCCCGAATCCAGCACGACGGCCGTGGCCTTCGCACCCACCCGGCCGCCCGCGAAGGGCGCCGAAAGCTGGGCGCTGCCGGTCATTTCGCGCAACTGGCTGAGGCCGGTCTCCCCCGACCGCGCGCGATAGCCGGTATCGACATCGACACGCGGCCCGCTTTCATTGGCGCTGCCCTGCAATTGCCGGTCGATATCGGCCAGCACCGGATCGGCCGGAATCGCGGCTGTCCCCTCGCTCCCGGCATAGCCATAGGGTGCCGCCGTGAATGCGCCGGGGCCTGTCATCGCCGCAGGCGCATAAGACGCGGCATTTGCCGGCGAACCGGGCAGTTCCCCGGTCTGCGGCGCGAATTCCATCGCCGCCGCGATGGCCGAACCGCTGCCGCTCAGGGCGAAGGGATTGACCGGCTGCGGCGCCGCCGTCGAACGGAAGGGGTTGGCGGACCGGGGCGCAGCCGCGAAGGGATTGCCGTTGGCCAGGGGCGCGCCCGGCGCCATTCCGGTTTCCTGCATGTAGAGCGTCCGCGCCGTCCTGAAATAGCGCGCCGCCTCGCCGTCGTCGCCATGCGCCTGCGCCATGCGCCCCGCCGCCATATAGACGCGATAGTCAGCCGGATGCACCTGGATCGCCTGCCTCGCGGTCGCGCGGGCGGTGTCGAAATCCCCCGCCGCCGCGGCCGTATCGATCAGCCCCACCATCGCGTCGCGGTCCTGGGGTTTTTGCGCCAGCACCATGCGGAACGTCTGTGCCGCCTGCGGATTGAGGCCGCCCGATTGGTAGAGCCGGGCCAGAGCGGAAAGAATTTCCTCATTCCCCGGCGCCTCGTTCCATGAGGCCTGCAGCAGGTCGAAAGCCGGCGCATATTGCCCCGCCTGCCGCATCCGCTCCGCCTGCGAGGCGGCCAGCGTGGCCTTGAGATTGCCGAGCGCGCGCTGGCCCGACAGGGAAGGACCGGCAAGAGCCGACGCTTTCTGCACGGCGCCCGTCGCCAGCCCGTCCTGGCCGGTCGCCGCGAGCACGCGGACGGCATTGTCATAGGCGCCCGGCCCACTGGCGGGCGCGTCCAGCGCCTGCATCGCCAGTTGCGACGCGCCGCGCGCATCGCCCAGATCCAGCATCGCCTGCGACAGGGCACCCAGCCGGTCGGCCGGCAGTCCCCGGGTTTCCGACGCCTGCCGCAACATGGCAAGGCCCTGCCCCTGCGCGCCGCGCGCGACGCTGGCCTTCGCCTGGGCGATGGTGGCCGACACGTTCAGGCCGGCAACGAAGCTGCGCATTTCGGCCGTGCGCTGCCCTTCGGGAATACGCGCGGCCACCGCCTGCGCATCGCCCGTGCGGCCCGCCTGGTCGAGGATCAGCGCGGCGGCATAAAGCGGCTCCGTCTTGTCGGAATAGGCAAGCTGGCGGACCAGCGCATCCTGCTCCGCGCTGCGCCCCTGCTGCCGCAGCAACGCCGCGAGGTCATAGGCGATCCAGGGATCGTCCGGGGAGCTGCCCATGGCCGCGCGCAGCAGCCGTTCGGCGCGCGCCGAGTCACCGGCGTCCAGTGCCGCCCGCGCCTCGTTGCGGGTCGCGCTCGCCTGCGCCGACTGGGCAGCGGCTCCCCCGCCGCCCAGTTGGCGGTAGAGATCGGCCGCCTCATTATAGCGGCCCTGTCGCTCATAGACGCTGGCCAGCATCGACACCGCCGGCCCCTTGTCGCGGAAACCGGACTGGACGAGCGCCGAACCCAGGCGCTCGGCCTCCGCCAGATCGCCCTTGTCCCGCGCCACCCGGGCCGCATCGAGATCGGCGTAGAAGCGCGCCGACGCCAGCGCCTGCGCCCATTTGTCCGCCGGTCCAGCGCGTGAGGCTCTGGCCAGCAGGTCGCGGGCCTGCGCGAATTCGGACTTGCGCAGCTTGACGATGCCCAGGCCCCCTAAAGCGTCGGAGTCGTTGGCATTGGCGCTCAGCGCGGTGCGGAACCGGGCCGTGGCGGTGTCGAGCTGCCCCGCCTCCAGCGCGCGAAAGCCTGCGGCGCGGGCGTCGCCCCCCCGGTCGGTACGGGCGGGCCGGGCTGCCCGCGCGGCGGGCGCGGTTGCCGGTTGCGCCACCGGCGCCGCCGGACCGGCGGTCCTGGGGGCGGTCTGTTGCGGCCTGGGCGATGCGGCGGGCGCGCTTCCGGCAAGGCCGCGCCTGGCCTCCGCATTGCCGGGATCGATCGCCAGCACGCGATTATAGGCCTGCCGCGCCAGATCGCCACGCCCCTTGGATTGCCAGTATCGCGCCTGCTTCAACAGGGGCGCCACCCCGGCCACCTCGCCATGGGCGGCCATGGGTGCCAGCGCCAGGGCGAGCAGCGGCAGCCGAAGGCTGTTCAACATCTTCTTCATGGTCATTTCACCGCTTCCAAGCGCTTGGCCTCCTGCCGCTTGAACAGCAGATAGACAGGCGCGGAGATGAGGAAGGCCGCCAGCAGGCCGCCCAGTGCGATCAGGATGGGCCGCTGGCTCATCCAGTAGGCGATCTTCATCCAGAACGGCAGGGAACCGACCCAATAGCCGTTGCCCACGGCAAAGCTGGTCATCCCCTCGCCGTCGACGACGGAAAGATCGCCCTGGACCTCCGCGTTGATCTTGGTGTCGTTGAGCCCGTTGACCATGGCGGGCAGCGTCTCCGGATCGCTGGCCAGCAGGGCGACGACGCTGCGGCCCGCCGCGAAGGGCGATTCAAAGCCGACGATCCCGCTGAAACTGTCGGAACCGGCAAAGAAGCCGTCGACGGTGCCGCGATCGCTGCGGTCATAGGGGGAAAACAGGTCGAACAGCCGCTCGACCGGGGTGCGCTCCGTCACGCGCAGGCGGCCGTCCTGATAGAAGACCGGCGCGCCGGAAAAGAGCGCTTCGGACTGGGCCATGCGTGCCGGCCCGATGACCAGAATATCCTTCCCCTCCATCTGGTACTGGTTGACCGATCGGGTCACGCTCACCCGGATCGCCGGCGCTCCGGTCGCATCGCCGAACCGTCCCATGACGTTGAGGAAGGTCTCGACCACGGCGGGCGAGGCGTCGGCCGGAAGCAACACGACCGTTTCGGCCATGTCGGGACGCACCGTGAACGGATAGCCGCCGCCCGCGAAGGTCGCGAGGTCCGGCATGTGCAGCGCATGATAGGCGTGGCTGAGGTCGATCGAGCTTTCCGGAAGTATGGCGACGCGGACATTGTCCGGCAGCATCCCTTCGCAACGCTGCTTCGACTGCACCAGCAGATTATAGTCGAAGACGAGCGAATTCTGCCCGAACAGGTCATAGCGGGGCAAGATGATGTCGGCATTCGACGTATAGGCTGTCGGCCTGTCCCCGCCGAACCACTTGTCCCACCAATGTTCGCCGGTGAGCGGCAGCGTGGTCAGATACTGGCCGTTCATCGACAGGTCGAGCCGCGACTTCTGCTTGTCGAGCCATGGCGCCGAGGGATAGCGGTAGCGCAGGTCGAGCTGGGCGCCCTGGCGCGGCCAGAAGAAGAGGTCGGGCGCCACGTGGAAAGCGGCGCTGAGCGGCCCCGGCGGCAAGCCGATGCCCTGCAGGGAATAGCGGGGGGCGATCTCGCCCAGCCGCACCGGGCGATCGGTCCGCAGCCAGCGCGGCGCCGAATAGCGCGGATAGGATGGCAGGCGCACGCCGTCGAGCGATGCGCTGGAACCACCCAGCAGACCCCGGCCGACGGCCAGTGCCGCCGCCGCCTGCTTCATCTGCTTTTCGTCATTGCCGCTGACGATCAGCAGTTGCCCATTGTGGTCCGCGGGATTGGTGACGATGGTGGCGGCGGGACCGGACGCGGGGACGGTGATACCGGCGATCCGGCGGCCCGGCGTCGTGAACAGCACGGCGTTGCCGGTCGGGATCTGCCCATAGCTCGGCCGGAAGGAATAGCCGCGATAGCTGGCCATGCCGCCGAACCAGGATGCCGTGCTGGCGGCCGCCTCCAGCTCGCCATTGGTCGGCTTGCCGGCAAATATGAAGGGCAGCTTCAGCGCGACATTGTCGTTCCGGTCGAAGAAGGGCGCGGGAAGCCGCGCCAGGTCGGGCCGCAGCGGCAGGGTCTGGGTCGTCAGGTTCAGGACGGATCGCGTATTGCTGACATTGGCCCAGAGCGAACTGTGGAACGGGTCTTCGCAGTCCCGCGTGTAATGGCCGATGAAGCGCAGGTTCAGCGAATTGTCGCCCGGCAGGAACAGCGCCGGATTGATCGGGATGGTCGCGGTCTGTCCGGTGCCGTCCGAAGGGCGCAGCGGCAGCGTGCTCACCACTTCGCCGTTCAGCAGAACCACGATCTGGCTGAGGTCGCCCAGCAGCGAGGGCGAGAAGTTGAAGGACAGCGTCAGCGAGGCGGCGGTCACGACCTGGTTGCTGCGCAGGCCGAAGGGTATGCCATATTCGCCCCGCGTGCCCGCCAGACGGATCGGGTTCTTGACCTGCAGGTCCTTGAGCGACAACCGCTGCGGCGCGCCTGCGGCGGCGGGCGCGGGCGCCACGGCGGCGGGCGCATTGACGGGAACGACGGGCGCGGCATTGGTGGAGGTGGAGGCCAGCGCCCCCGCGGCGGCGGCGGCGGCCACGGCGCGCATCGCCTTCCGCCGGCGGCGCGGCAGCCGCCAGATGTCGATGATGGTTTCGATGTCCACGCTGAAAATATCCTTGATCGATCGAAGGCCGGGCACGGGTGCCAGCGGTTCTTCCGGTTGCCATGCGTCGGCACGCCCCATGACCGCGCGCACCAGATGGCGGGCGCGTTTCATGCCGATCGGCTGGAAGCGAAGCTTGGCCCGCCCCCCGTCCATGCGCACCGTGTCCACGGGAATGGTGAGCGTTTCGTCGCCCATCGGCAGCGACACGTCCGTGACCGACCGGCCCTGCAGCGTGAAGCCCTCGGGCAATTCGGCGGCCAGCCCGCCAAGCGATATGTCGATGGTCGTGCCGTCGACGACATAGCCATCCTCGAAATAGAGCGTGACCGGCATCCGCACCGCGATGCGGATATTTTCCCGGACCTGACGCCGCTCGCGCGCCACCGATATGGCGGAAATGAGGATGAGCAGGCTGAAGACCGCCCACGCCGTGTTGAGCAGCAGGGTGTCGAACTGCACGTCGAACAGATGGGGGTAGAGCAGCTTTGCAAAGCCGAAGACCACGCCGAAGCACAGCAGGGCGGCCGTGATCAGATGCGGCCGCACCGTTCTTGAATCGAAATAGGTCTGGTCGAGCAGGCTGCCCTTGTCGGTCACGTTGAACTTGCCCTTGCGCGGGCGGAACAGCGTGAACACCGTCGGCTTCACCAGATGGAAGGCCAGCAGCGTCTCATAGATCTCACCCCAGAAGGGACGGCGGTCACCGGCCTGGATGCGCTCGCTCGACACGGTCGAGATGAAAAGATGCGGCAGCGCATAGGCGAAGATCAGCGCCGCCGATGCGTGGATGATATTCTGTCCGGCGATCAGATAGGCGAGCGGCGATGTCAGGAACACGATGCGCGGCAGGGGAAACTGGAAATGCAGCATCGCGTTCAGGTAGCAAAGGCGTTGGTGCCAGTTGAGACCCGGCCCGAACAGCGGATTGTCGATCCGCAATATCTGGGTCATGCCGCGCGCCCACCGGATGCGCTGGCCGACATGCAGGACGAGGCGTTCGGTCGCCAGACCGGCCGAGAGGCGGATGCCGATATAGGCGGTGTTCCAGCCCATGCGCTGCAGCTTGAGCGCCGTATGGGCGTCCTCGGTCACCGTTTCCCCGGCAAAGCCGTTGGTCTGTTCCAGCGCCGAACGGCGGATGATGGCGCATGACCCGCAGAAGAAGGTCGCGTTCCACAGGTCGTTGCCCTTCTGCACCGCCCCGTAGAACAGGTCGCCTTCGCCGGGCAGTTCCTTGACATTGCCCAGGTTGCGCTGGACCGGATCGGGTGAATAGAAATGGTGCGGGGTCTGCAGCATGGCGAGCCGCGCATCCTTCTGGAACCAGCCCGCCGTCATCTGCAGAAAGGCGCGGGTCGGCACATGGTCGCAGTCGAAAATGGCGATCAGCTCGCCATCCGTCTTCTTCATCGCCGCGTTCAGATTGCCGGCCTTCGCATGCAGATTGTCCGCACGCGTCAGATATCCGCATCCGGCCTGCCGTGCGAACGCCCTGAATTCGGGCCGCCGCCCGTCGTCCAATATATAGACGTGGAACCGGTCCTTCGGATAATCCATGTCCATGGCCGCGAAGACCGTATTCTGGACGATCGTCAGGCTCTCATTATAGGTCGGAATATAGACGTCGATGACGGGCCAGCTTTCCGGATCGCCCTCAATCTCGACGACCGGCCGGTCGAGCGGCCAGCTCGTCTGCAACAGGCCGAGCACCAGGATGACCCAGGCGTAGAGTTCCGCCAGATAGAGGCCCGAACCCAGCAATGCGGCAGGCAGGCTGTCGAATTCCAGCGTATGGGTCGTGCGCCAGAAAAGATAACGGGTCGACACCAGCAAGGACAGCATGCCGATGGCGATCGTCGCGCGCCGGTTCCGGGATCGGTTGAACAGCAGCACCCCGGCCATGGTGGTCAGCGCGAACAGCCACTGGGAACCGAGGTCGAGCGGCACCGTGACGACGACCACGACGACGGCGGCCACGAAGAGGGCCACCGCGATCCGCAGAAGGGCTCGCGGCGCCAGAAATGAAGGAAGCGGCATTACACGTCTCCCGGAACCGTGACGTTTGCCTCTCCCACGGCCTGGGTCAGGCCGATGCGCTCCTCGACGGCTGACGCGAAGAAACGCAGGTCCTGCAGCGCCGCGCTCGTCGGTGCGTTCTTGGCGATCGGTTCGAACCGGGCGAGCGCCTCGTTGATCGCCTCGTCGCGGCGGACGGTGGCGATCAGCTGGTCGCCGAACAGGTCACGCACGAAGCTGTGGCTGTGACGCGACAGTTTCTGCCGGTCGTCCAGCTGGTTGAGCACGAAGACCGTGCGGTCGAGCTGCATTGCGGGCGCGGTCTCGCTCAGGCGGTTCAGCGTGGCGAGCGACGCGGCGGTCGGCAGCAGGGCGCAGATGTGCAGCGCGCACCGCGGCGTCAGCAGGTCGAGCAGCGGCCGGTCTTCCGAAGCGACATCGACGATCCATATGTGCGCAGGATCGAACAGCCGGTCGAGCTGCCGTTCGGCTTCGCGCAGAAAGGCCTGGGACCGGAAGTGATGATGCGCCTGCAGGAGCTTGACGCCGAAGGCGACCAGCGCCTCGCCTTCCACGCCATCCAGTTCCGGCACCGGCTGGGACGGCATGAAACCGAAATGCATCTTGAGCGCATTCTGGAAGGTGCAGTCGAGGGCGTTGACCTCATATCCCCGACCGGCCAGATGGAGGGCGAGTTGCGCTGCCAGAAAGGTGGAGCCGGTCCCGCCCTTGGGCGACTGAAACAGGATCACCGCCATCAGTCCAGCTCCGAAAAGCGGCTGAAAAATTCCTGCAGATCAACCGGCTTCTTCTCGGAACCCCTGACCGGGGCCATGCCGTAGCTGCCGAAGATCGGATTCGGGGGCGATGCGGGCTCCTGCGGTTTCGACGGTGCGGCAGCCGCCTTGATCGGTGGGATTCCCCTGGACGACTGCGGGGCAGCATCATCGCCGACGACACTCTGATCGCCCAGAACGGCGGCAAATATCGGCCATAATTCGGTCTCGGAGAACGAATCCTCGAACTCGCGATAGGCGAAGTCCGCACGATTCAGTTTCTCGAGAAGCTTACGAGCGTCTCGACGCATTGACCCCCCTCAAGGCTTAGGCAGAAATTACATTAGGTTTATATCCATTTTACTATAACTTTGTTAATAGAAAGCCAGCCCAAAAATGCGCCAGGCCGTCCCACATGACCCAAATCAAGACTCCATTGCCGGCGAGGGGAAGGATGCGAGCGGGCAAGGGCAGTAGTTCGCGGAAGCATGCGGCAGGATTGCCTGTTATTTCGGCGGTTTCTTTTCACCCATTGACCCATCCCATTTCCCTGCATGCCTTTTGCGATGCTTTGATCTGAGTTAATGGACGAAACGCCAAGAAATGAGCCGGCGCAGGTCCTTCGCGGCGCAGCTTTTACCTGCGCCGGGATTTGGCCCATCCATGTGCAATGAGACGCAACGGGCCCCCGCCAGGGACCGGCCGGTCAGGCGTGATCCGCGCCCGGCCCCAGATCGATGCCGAGCGCCTTCCGGTTCCGTTCCGATGCGGCGCGCGAAGGGCCCAGATCATAGGGCGGCGCCTCTATCGCCCCGCCGTCCACGACCAGCGTCGTGCCGGTCACATGGCCCGACAGCTCCGACGCGTAGAACAGGATCACATTGGCGACGTCTTCAGGCGTGCCGAGGCGGCCGAGCGGGATGCGGGCGATTTCGGCCTGCACATGGTCCACGCCCATGCGCGCGGCCGTGCGCGGCGTGACGGTCAGGCCCGGCGCCACGGCATTGATGCGGATACCATATCCACCCAGTTCCACCGACAGGCTGCGGACGAGGTGGATCAGCGCCGCCTTGGCCGCGCCATAGGCGGAGCGGAACGGCATCGCCCCGATCCCGCCGGCCGACGCCATGCCGACGATCGTTCCCGGCATCTTGCGCCGGATGAAGCTGCGTGCCGCGGCCTGGCACAGGAAATAGAAATAGCGCAGGTTGCGGTCCTGGTCCCGGTCCCATTCCGCCTCGGTCACCTCGATCACGCTGCCGAATTTCGCCGCGCCCACGATGGTGACCAGAATGTCGAAGCCACCCAGCCCGGCGATGCTCTGCTCGATCAGCCGCTCGCCCGCGCCGCTCTCCAGAATGTCCGCCTGCAACGCGACGGCGCGCCCGCCCGCCTCGTGCAATTGGGCAACGACGGCTTGCGCTCGCTCCAGTTCCAGATCGGCGACGGCGACGGCGCATCCCGCCAGCGACAGGCGATGCGCGGTGGCAGCGCCAATGCCCTGCCCGCCACCGACGACCAGGGCGACCTTGCCCGACAGGCCGAACAGATCGATCATTCAGCCCGCTGCCGCCTTCGCGCCCAGTCTCTCCCGGAACAGCGCGACCGACCTGGCATAGGCGCGTTCGGCCGCCGGTTCGTGATAATCGTCATTGCCCGGCACGCCATAGCCATGGGTGCTGCCGGGAAGCTGCTCCATCTCGTAATCGATCCGGTTCTCGTCGAGCGCCGTCCGCAACCGCTCGATCGCGCTGGGGCTGAGATAGGGGTCCGTTTCAGGCAGGCCGAAATAGATGCGCGCACTGATCCGGTCTAGGTGACGATGCGGCGAATTTTCCGCACGCGTCGCCATGAAGCCCGGATGGAGCGAGGCCACCGCCGCGATCCGATCCGGCAATGCCTGGGCGGCGGTCACCGCCAGCCTGCCACCCATGCAATAGCCGATGATGCCTGCCGGTCCCTTCGGCGCCGCCGGATCGCCCGCCGCCGCGTCGAGGCAGGCCGCCACGTCCTGCGCGCAGCGCTCCGGCGTGATGACCGCGTTCAGCTCCGCCATCCTGTCGAGATCGGTGATATTCTCGATCTGCCCCTGCCCCGCGCTACGATAGAAGAGGTTGGGCATCACCACGTAGAAGCCGTCGCGCGCATAGCGGCGCGCCTGGTCGTAGAGCGCGGGCCGCATCCCCATGCCGTCCATCAACAGGACAAGGGTCGCGACCGGCCGTTCCGGCGTGGCGACGAAAGCCGGCATTTCCCCATCGGGCGTCCCGATGCTGATCCGTTCCTCGCGCAGCGTCATTTCCTTTTCCTCTCCTGCCTGTGCCTGTCCGGCCTGTCAGAATGCATATTTTTCCGCGAACATGGTACGCAATGCGGGCCTGCTGATCTTCAATGAATTGGTCCGCGGCATTTCATCGACATATTCATAGCCGGTCGGAACGAAATAGGCAGGCATCCGCGCGCGCCCGAACGCCTCCAGTTCCTCCGGGGTCGGGGCGGGCCTGCCGGGGAAAGGCTCGATGATCGCGATCGGCACCTCGCCCAGCCGCTTGTCCTTGATGCCCAGCACCGCGACCTCGCGCACGCCTTCATGCTGGCGCAGCACGTCCGCCACCTCCTCCGGCAGCACCTTGAAGCCGCCGCGGTTGATCGCCTCGTCGGCACGGCCGTGCAGATAGAGGAAGCCGTCCTCGTCGATCGACGCCAGGTCGGTCGTCGCGACCCAGTCGGGACCATGGCGGTCGGTCTTGAGCCAGAGAATGCCCTTCTCGCGCGGGGGCAAGGGCGTTTCGGAACCGCGCTCCGTCACTTTCGCCTGCATGTCGGGGCGCAGGCGCCCGACCGACCCCATCTTGCTGTCGCCGAAGGTCCGCCGGTCGGCCAGCGACCAGCTTGCAATGCCGCCCATGAATTCGGACGCGCCATAGTCGATCAGGATGGGCACGCCATATTTCGCCTCGAACGCCCTTTGCGTCTCCACCGGCAGCGGCGCGGAGCCGGTGCGCAGCGCGATCAGCGAGGACAGGTCCTCGGGCGGGATGTCCGCCTCCATGACCATGGAGATCATGGCGGGCATCAGGCTCAACAGCTTGGGACGGAAACGCTTGACCGACCGGTGCCAGCCTTCGACCGTGAAGCGGTCGTGCAGGATGATCGGCCGCCCCTGATAGAGCGCCGTCACCGTGTTCCACAGCCCCGCCGAATGGGCGAAGGTGCTGAAGATCAGCGTGCCGGAGCGCTTGAGCGAAGGCCCTTCGTCCGGCTTCGCGCCGGGTTCGGAACTGTTCGAATAGCCGAGCGCCTTCATGAAGGTCTTGCGGTCGACCAGGAAGCGCTTGGGATCGCCCGTGGTGCCGCTGCTGATCCGTTCCAGCACCGTGTCGGGCGGATTATTGCCGAACGGACCGGGACCGGCACGATCGAGGCCGTCGACGATCCTGACCGGATCGGCATCGCCGATATGCAGCGACAAGGCGATGGCGCCGATCCTGCGTGCGACGGCGATGGCGGCTTCGGTCCAGTCCTGCGGCGCGGCGAGGATCGCGGGCCGGTTGAACTTTTCCAGGTCGGACGCATATTTTTCCTGCGCGACATGCGGATTGATCGGCGTGATGCAGTTCCCGGCCATCAGCAGGCCCAGTGCCCCCGCCACCATGGCGGGATGGTTGCGCGCCACCCAGGACACGGCCTGCCCCGGCTCCACGCCGCCCGCGCGCAGCGCCTTGCCGACCCCTTCGGCCACCGCCGACAGCTCGCCCCAGCTATAGCCCCGCTCCTCGTACCACAAGGCGGTCGCGGCCGGATCGATCGCGGCGACGGCCCGGAAATGCTGTTCGATATCCGTCATTTCCGTCTCTCCCTTATTCCGCCGCGGCGGCCGTCACGGCGCCGCTGGCCCGGTCATCGTCCGCCCACAGGTCGCGGGGCATGCCCAGCACCCGTTCGGCCAGCTTGTTGCGGTGAATCTCGCTGGTTCCCCCGCCGATGGTGGAGGCCCGCGTCGAGAGATAGGCCCTGGTCCACTTGCTTTCGACCAGACCGGCGGCGCCCTGGACATCGATCATCAGTTCGAACAAGGCCCGCTCCGTTTCCTGCCCGACCAGCTTGGAGATGGAGGTTTCCGCGCCCGGATTGTCCCCGCTCGCAAAGCGGGCGACGTTGCGCAGGCCGTGCAGGCGAACGATCTGCGTCGACACCCATGCCTTTGCCAGCCGGTCGCGCAGCGCCGGGTCCGGCCCCCATTGGCCCTCATGCTTCAGCAGCGTCCGGGCGATCCGTTCGACGGTCCCGGCCTGCGCCGCCTGCGAACCCAGGAAATTGGTCAGATGCTCGCCGACCATGGTGGTGCGGTTGACGTTCCACCCGTCGTTCATCCGTCCGACGATATTGGTCAGCGGAACCCGCACATCGTCCAGGAACACCTCGTTGAAATGGAAATCGCCATTGTTGCGGCGGATCGGGCGAACCTCCACCCCCGGCGCGTTCATCGGGATCAGCACGACGCTGATGCCCTCATGCTTGGGCCGCGACGGATCGGTGCGGATCAGCGCATACATCCAGTCGGCGATCTGCGCCTGGCTGGTCCAGATCTTGTGCCCGTTGATGACCAGTTCATCGCCGTCGATCACGCCGCGCGTGGCGAGCGAGGCCAGGTCCGATCCCGCGCCCCGTTCCGAAAATCCCCCGGCCCACAATATGTCCGACCGGCGCGTCGGCTCCAGCAGCTTGCGCTGCTCTTCCGATCCGTGCGCGATCAGCGTCGGGCCGACCAGCATCAGGCCGCGATTGCCCGGCAGGGGCGGCAGGCCGCGCCGCGCCATCTCGGCATAATAGAGCACCTGCTGGGTGAAGCTCGCTTCCCTGCCCCCGGCCCATTTCGCCCAGTGCAGCGCGGTCCATCCCGCTTCGGCCAGTTCCGCCTGCCAGGCGCGGCGCGCGTCCATCCCGCTGCGGCGCAGTTCCGCGAGCCGCTCGGCGGGGACATGGGCGTCCAGCCACTGCCGGAAATCGGCGATGAACGCCTCATCCTCCTCGGACGGCACGAAGCCCAGATCGGGGGCATTCTCCTCCGCCCGGTCCTGCGTGGGGTCCTGCGCGGCCCTGGGCGCGGCCAGTCCCGCCAGAAACTGATCGCCCAGATGGCGGACATGGGCGTCGGGCGTTCCCAGGCTGATTTCGACCTGCTTGGCGCGCCGCATCAACAGGTGAAGATCATGCTCCCATGTGCAGCCGATCGCGCCGTGCATCTGCACCGCTTCCGCCGTGACGAAACGGGCGGCGCGGCCCGCCTCCGCCTTGGCGAGGCGCGCGGCGATCTCGTCCGGCAGCCCGTCCTTCACCGATCGCAGCGCACCCCAGAGCGCCGAGCGCGCCCCTTCCAGCGCGAGGAGGCAATCGGCCATCTTCTGCTTGAGCGCCTGGAAGCGGCCGATGGGCTGGCCGAACTGGTGCCGCTGCAGCGCATAGTCGCAGGTCAGGTCGAGCGCCGTCTGCGCGGCGCCCAGCGCCTCGGCGGCGATCAGCACATAGGCGAGCGACACCACCCCGTCTGCGGGCGCCTGCGAAACGGGCAGCGCAGGCGCGGACTCAAGCGTCAGGCGCGCCTGCGGACGCGTGAAGTCCAGCCCCGGCTGCACCGTCCGCGTGACGCCGGGACCGGCCAGGTCGACCAGCCACCAGCGGCCTTCGCCATGCAGCAGCACCGCATCCAGCAGCCCGCCTTCGAACAGGTCGCCCACCTCGCCGCTGATCCTGCCGTCCGCGACCTGCAATGCGGGAAGCCCCGACCGGGTGGAAAGGCCCGCCCCGACGATCCGGCTGCCGGACAGGATATCCGCGGCCGCCCGCTCCGCGGCCGACCCCTCGCCCGATGCCACTATATGCGATGCCAGCGCGGTGCTGACGACGGGTACGGGCGCGACCGCTCCGCCCAGCGTCTCGGCAATGGCGCAATCCTCGGCCAGCCCCAGGCCAAGCCCCTGCCAGCGTTCGGGCAGGCTGACGCCGACCAGTCCCAGCTCCGCCAGTTGCGTCCAGAGCGGGCGATGCAGCGGCACGGCATCGTCGGCCGCGCGGCGCGCGGCGCTCCTGTCGGGCACGAGCCGCCGCAGCGTGTCCACAATTTCCTGCTGAACCGAGACCGACATCATCACCTGCACGCTTATATTATCTTGCCCTGCGACGGATCGCACGGATGGCCCGGCGCTGCAAAAGTGCAATCGGCAGAGGATTGATGTCTGATCGTCCTTAAAATGGCTTCCGGAACGGAATAAGGGCTGCGGCACAGCCGCAGCCCTCATCCCCCCCTAGCCCGAAGCCTCAGAAACGATAGCGCGCTTCGACGAAATACATGCGCGGCGGGCCGTAAGCCACGGAGTCGACGCCGAACTGCCAGATGCCCGTGCCGCCGACCCGATAGAGTTTGTTGGTGACGTTGGTGGCATTGAGCGACAGGTCGAACCGGTCGGCGATGTTGTTGAACTCCAGCCGCATGTCGAAGGTCGTGTAGCCCGGCGCGATATTCGCCCCTTGCGCGACCGAATTCAGCGGCACGCCGCCGTTGAACAGCACCGCACCGATCGCCGGCAGTACGAAGCTGGAGTCGTTCAGATAGAATTTGCTCTGATAGGTCATGGACGGAATGAAGGCGATTTCCGCGCCGTCATTCAGCGTGTGGTGGAAACGGCCCTGGATGTTCAGCTTGTGACGGCTGTTCTGGCCCGGAATATTCCCCGCCATGTAATTATTGTCCACCTGCAGGTTGAGCGCCCGATAGGCCGCAAGCTGCGAAGGCGTCAGGATGAAGGGCGCGATCGCATTGGCGGCGGCGACCGACACGTCCTGGAACTTCAGATATTTGGCGTCGACGAAGGTATAGTTGCCCGACAGGCGGAACCAGTCGGTCAGGTTCAGCACCATGTCGGTGTCGAAGCCGCGATAGCGGGTCTTTCCGGCATTCTGGATGGTGGTGACCAGCGCCCCGCCCGAAAGGTCGAGATAGGACCGCTGCGCCCCCTTATAATTATCCCAGAAGCCTTCGATGTTGAAGGTAGACCGCCGTCCGCCGATCAGGAAGGCAGCCTTCATGCCGGCATAGAAGTCATCGACATTTTCCGGCCCGAAGTCGGCCAGCGTGCCGCCACGGCCGTTGAAGCCGCCGCGCTTGTACCCGTGGCGATAGCCGCCATAGAGCAGAACGTCGTCGGTGACCTTGTAGTCGACGCCGCCATTATAGCTCCAGCCCTTGAACTTGCGCGATCCGTTCAGGACCTGGCAGGTGGCGCCCGTCGGGAGCAGTGATGCGACGCAATTCTCGCCCGATGCATCGAGCGGCGCCACCGCCAGGAACCGGGGCGCATTGTTCACCAGGACCGAACGGTCGGAGATATCGTCCCAGGTATGCCGCGCCGCGGCCGTGAAGGACAGTTGATCGTTCGCCTTGAAGGTGAAGGAACTGAAGAGCGACTTGCTGCTGTAGCGCGACTGGCGATATTGATGGTCGAAACCGCCCGTGTCGAAGGTCAGCGTCGGGACGTTGATCTTGTCGTTGGCGCCGGGCTGGCGGGTGTTGTCGATATTGCCGCCGACAATATATTCGACCGGTCCGACATTGCCCTGCAACTGCAATTCTTCGTAGAATTGGCGGTTCTTCAGGGGCCGCCCCGGCCGAACCAGGTTGATTGCCGGGAAAGGCGAACCGTCGACGTCGGCCGGATTATTACCATAGCCCTCGGCCGAGATATAGCTCACGATATTCTTGAGGCGCAGATTGTCCGTCGCCTCCCAGGTCGTGGTGTTGATCGCCGCCCAGGTGCTGGAACGGGGACGGGTCAGGTCCGTATCGACATCGGCAATGCGCGGATTGTCGGGCAGCAGCGTCGGGAAATAGGCGCCGATCGCTCCGGCGAGCTGCGTCCCTGTCCGCAATTGATGGAGCTGGGAGCTCGCCCTGTTGCGGTCGCCATGCCAGGTGAGGATCGTCGTATTCTCGATCGAATCGCTCAGGTTGAGCCGCAGCGTGCCGCGAAATTCCAGCACATCCTGATTATAGATGTCCGTTCGCGGGAGAAGGACGGTGCCGGGCCCGGAAAATTGCCCGGTGAGGAAATTGAAGGTCGCGCCGTTGGTAAAGGAAGCGGCCGAATCCACGCGTCCGGCAACAGTTTCCACATAGCCCTTGCGATGCCAGGCAAATCCGGCAAGCCGCAAGGCACCAATGTCTCCAAGCGGAAGATTGAGTGCTGCTTCCAGCTGGGCATTGTCATAAGTGCCGAGCTGCCCGCGAACATAGCCCTCGAACTTGTCGCTGGGCGTCTGGGGCACGAACAGGACTGCACCACCGGTCGTATTGCGCCCGAACAACGTGCCCTGCGGTCCTTTCAGGACCTGGACCGACGCCAGGTCGAAATATTGGGGCGGCAGGGTCGGCATCTGGAACGGAGGGCTGAGCGGAACGTCCGCGAAATAGGTCTCCACGCTTCCCGTCGCGGCGCCGAAGAACTGGCCGCGGCCGCGAATGGCGAAGGATGGTAGCGCGCCGTTGCCGGAATCCGCGCTGGTGACAAGGCCGGGAACCGACTTGGAAAGGTCGAACGCGCTGGAGACGGCCCGCTCGTTCAGCATGTCCTGGGAAAAGGCGGTGATGGCCACCGGCACATTCTGCAGGCTTTCCGACACGCGGCGCGCGGTGACGATGATGTCACTGGTCGAACCGAAATCTTGATTGGCTTGGCTCTCCTGCGGAGCCTCTGACTGTGCCAGCGCCGGAGTGGCAAGGCAGGTCATGATCGCCGCGCACGACGACAGGAAACGGGTTCTGTCAAAAGACATTCATTCCTCCCCTATAAAGTAATTTAGTCTTTTATTGAAACGAACCAACTCGATATGCCTGACTGGCCCGGCCGGTGGAGCTTTGCTCTCGGTGAGGACGGGCTTTCCGCTGGTCAACCTCCTTCCTATTGTGTTGAAACGCTATCATATTAACTGACGAGTGCAAATATCGCCATGCAATCATGCGGGGCAATTATGCGGTTTCTCAAAAATTGATGCGAATTCCCCCTCAAAGGGATAGTAAGGGAGATTGTAGGGTGGTCCATAATGAACCATCCTCGCCGACGATAAGCCTATAAGAGAGGACGACGAGGCAGATGGCGACATCCGCACCTGAACGCACCAGACCGGCGCAGGCGGCGCCGGACCACGTACCCCCGCATCTGATCCGTTCCTTCAACATCTACGGACCGGAACTGGAGGAATGCCCCTTCACCTTCGTGGCGAAGGCGCATGAGGGGCCCGACGTCTTCTGGGCGCCCGATGCGCGCCTCACCCGCGACGGCACCTGGATCGTCACGCGGGCGCAGGACATCCGCTTCGTCATGTCGAACCCGCAAATCTTCTCCTCCAAGGGGCAATCGGGCTTTTCGCAACTGATCGGCGAAAATTGGGACATGCTGCCGCTGGAGATCGATCCGCCGCTGCACACGGCGTTCCGGCAGATCCTCAATCCCATCCTCTATCCCCGCGTGGTGGCGCGGATGCTGGAGGGGGTCATCCAGCGCGCCAACGCCCTGATCGACGATGTGGCGGACAAGGATGGCTGCGAATTCATGTCGGCCTTCGGCACGCCCTTCCCGATCTCCATCTTCATGCAGCTCATGGGCCTGCCGGAACAGTGGATGCCGGTCTTCCTGATCTGGGAAGAGGATCTGCTGCGCGGATCGACCATGGCGCGGCGGGTGGCGGCGGCGAAGTCCATCCGCCTCTATCTCGACACGCTCGCCGCCGAACGGCGCGCCAATCCCAGGGACGACCTCGCCTCGCTGGTCGTCACCTCGAAGATCGAGGGCAGGCCATGGACCGACGATGAAATCATCGGCGCGCTCTACCTCTTCTTCGTCGGCGGGCTGGACACGGTGGCCTCGTCGCTCGGCTGGTTCTTCGAATATCTCGCCACCCATCCCGAACAGCAGCAATGGCTGCGCGAAAATCCCTCCGAAATCCCGCACGCGGTCGAGGAACTGATCCGGCGCTTTTCGGTCGTCACCTCCAGCCGGCAATGCACGCAGGATATCGAACTGGGCGGCGTGACGATGAAGAAGGGCGACTGGGTGTCCATCACCCATGCGCTCGGCAGCCTCGATCCCCGCGAATTCGACAATCCGATGGAGGTCGATTTCCAGCGCAAGGGCATCCGCCATTTCGGCTTCGCCTTCGGGCCGCATTTCTGCATCGGGTCGCATCTGGCCCGCCGCGAACTGGCGGTCGCGCTGGAACTCTGGCTGTCGCGCATCCCGCAATGGCGGATCAGGGAAGGCAGCACCGTCAAGCGCCATGGCAGCGGCGTCTTCGGCATCTCCCATCTGGAACTGGCCTGGGATTAGGGCATGGGGGGCGGCATCGCCCCCCACCCCTTCATTTCCTTTCGGGCAGCCAGTTCCGCACCGGCTCGAACTTCGGCATGCGCAGCGTCCGCCTCAGCCAGTTCGCCCCGTCCAGCACGAAGGTGTGGCCCGAGCAGAAGGCCGCATAATCGGAGCAGAGATAGGTCGCCGCCCAACCCAGCTCATGCACCTGCCCGGTGCGCAGCGCGGGCTGATGATCCTCGACATCCTCATCCCCCGCCAGCCGGACATGCGGCCTGCGATCGTCATGCAGATAGAGGCCGGGCGCGATGCAGTTGACGCGAATGTCGTGCGGCCCCCATTCGACCGCGAAGCTCTGCGTCAGATTGGTGATCGCGGCCTTGGCGGCGGCCGAAGGCGCGGTGCCGGGGCCGCCCGTCCAGGCATAGGTCGCGCCGATGTTCAGGATCGCCCCGCCCCGCCCGTCGGCGATCCGGCGCCGCGCGAATTCGGTGGACATCAGGAAGGTGCCGTCGAGCACGATGCCGGTGATGGCGCGGAACCCGTTGAAGCTGATATCCTCCGCCGCCGCGGGGAAATTGCCCGCCGCATTGTTGACCAGGATGGTGACGGGCCCGAACGCCGCCTCCGCCGCGTCGAAGGCGGCCTTGACCTGATCGGGATGGCGCACGTCGCATTCCACGCCGATCGCCTGCCCGCCGGCGGCGACCACGGCATCGATGCCGCTCTGGCGCCGCTCCGCGTCGCGCCCCAATATGACGACGCGCGCGCCGCACCGGCCGAATTCGATCGCGATCCCCTTGCCGATCCCCGATCCGCCGCCGGTGACGATCACCACATCGTCGGCAAATGTGCCTTCCGGCAACATGCGCGTGCCCACCGGAGGGGCATCGCGGGTTCCTTTATAATCCATCCTCTCATTTCCTCTCTTGGCTGCAGCGCATATCTCGCGGCGGTGTCCGTTTCCTCATCGTCATCCGGGTCCGGCCCGGCATCCCGCTTTTCCTCGATCATTGCACGCAAGGAAGCGGAGGGCGAACGCGTCCCTAGCGCCCCTTATAATCGGGCTTGCGCTTCTCGCGCAGCGCGGCGCGGGCTTCCTGATAATCCTCCGACCAGAAGAGCGCGGTCTGGGTCAGCAACTCCATGCCGATCCCCTCGCGCACCCGTCCGTTCCAGAGGTGGTTGGCAAGCTGCTTGCCCATCGCCAGCGCGATCGGCGGCCGGGACGCGATGTCGCGGGCGACGGCAAAGGCTTCCTCGTCCAGCGCGTCGCGCGGCACGACGATATCCACCATGCCCCATCGGTCCGCGGTCGCCGCATCCACCATCCGGCCGGTCAGCATCATCAGCTTGGTGCGCGAAGGCCCGATCAGCATCGACAGGAACTGGCTGGCCCCGGTATCGGGCAGGATGCCATATCGGATTTCCGGGATCGCCATCTGCGCATCGTCGGCGGCGACGCGGATATCGGCCGCCAGCGCCAGTTCGAACCCGCCGCCGATCGCATAGCCGTTGATCGCCGCGACGACGGGCTTGGGATGGTCGATGGTCTGGAGGTTGCGCTGCTGATGGCGCAGCACGAAATGATAGTCGCTTTCCTGCTTCGCACGATGCCCCAGCATCGTCGTGTCCCGCCCGGTGCAGAAGGCGCGCCCTTCCGCCCGGATCAGGATCGCGCGGCTGTCGGGATCGTCCAGCGCCCGGTCGAACTGGTGATGCAGTTGCTCGTGCATCTCGTCATTGATGGCGTTCAGCTTGTCCGGCCGGTTCAGCGTGAGGATGCCGACCCCCTCCCGCACCGCATATTGAATGAGTTCGGCCATATCGTCCTTCTCCTGTTCTTATTGCAGCAGGGCTTCTCTCCCCGCCTTGGCGACGAAGCCTAGCAGATGCGCGCGCTTGAGGCATAGATGGGGATAGGCCTCGTCCGTCATGCCGATGCCGCCATGGATCTGGATATTGGCGCGGCTGTTCTCCAGCGCCGCCTGATCCGCCAGCCGCTTCGCCGCCGCGATGTGCATGTCCGCGCTGGCGTCGTCCGCATCCAGGGCGCTGGCCGCATAATAAAGTTGCGAACGCGCCACCGATGCGCGCACCGCCATGTCCGCGCAGATATGCTTGATCGACTGGAACCAGCCGATCGGCCGGTCGAACTGCTCGCGGGTGCAGGCATAGGCGGCGCCCATGTCGCGCGCGGCATCGGCGCAACCCACCGCATAGGCGGCCGCCAGCAGGCGCAGATGGGCCGCCGCGCGGCCGTCCTGCACCGGTTGCGGCGCGGCCGCGCCGGGCAGCAGCGCGAGCGGGCTGGACAGGTCGAGGCCGGGCGCCGCGTCCAGCGCATCCGGCAGGCCGTACAGCAGCGCGCGCCCGTCCGCCACGCCCAGCGCCACCGACGCCCCATCGGGATCGGCAACGCGCACCGCCTGGAGCGAGGCGATCGCCAGCGCGGCCTTGCCCTCCGTCCCGGTCCAGCGCCGGTACACGGCCGTCGACAGCGCCGCCACCGGTGCCAGGAACCGTCCCAGCTCGGCGAAGATCAGTGCCTCCGTGCCATGATCCAGCCCCATGGCCGGGCCGGTCATGTCCAGCCAGCCCATCTCGCCCATCTGCCGCCATGTCCCTGCGGGCCGCGCCCGGCACTGCTCCAGCGGCATATTGTCGCTGCACCAGTCGGCGGTCGCGCCCTGCAGCGCCAGTTGATCTTCGTTCGGGGTCAGGTCCATGGGCTTATCTCGATTTGGGCAGGCCGAGCAGGCGCTCGCCGATGATGTCGCGCTGGATCTGGGCGGAGCCGCCCGCAATGGTCACGGCGAAGCCCAGCAGATAGTCGGTGATGAAATCGTCGTCGCCATAACGGAAATCGAGCACCGTCTCTCCGGCAAGCGCGATGGCGAGACGCTCGATGCGCTGGCGCAGGTCCGACGAGAACAGCCGGATGACCGACGCCTCCGGCCCCGGCTGGCCGGTCCGCGCCACTTCGGAAATGTTGCGGTAGGTCATGGCGCGCAGGGCGAACACTTCCGCCCGCAGCTGCGCGATCTGCTCGGCAATGTCGGCCTCGCCCAGGCGGCCGCTCGCGCGGGCGCTGTCCAGCAGTTCCTCGATATCCTGCGACAGTTTCACCTGCTCGCCGATGAAGCCGGTGCCGCGCTCGAAGCTGAGCGTCGACATCGCCACCTTCCAGCCATTGCCGAGGCCGCCAACGACATTGGCCAGCGGAATGCGCACGTCGTCGTAGAAGACCTGCGCGAATTCGGTCTGGCCGGAAATCTTCTGGATCGGCCGGACGGTGATGCCGGGCGAGCGCATGTCGCAGATGACCCAGCTCAACCCCTTGTGCCGCTGCGACCCTTCCTCGGTGCGCAGGACCAGTTCCTGCCAGTCGGCGACCTGGGCATAGCTGGTCCAGATCTTGGAGCCATTGACGACCAGCTCGTCGCCCTCGATCCGCGCCTTGGTCTTGATGCCCGCCAGATCGGACCCCGCGCCCGGCTCGGAAAAGCCCTGGCACCAGATCGACTCGCCCTTCAGGATGCGCGGCAGATGCCAGGCCTTCTGCTCCTCGCTGGCATTCAGGATCAGCGTGGGTCCGCCATGGTTGATGCCGACGAAATTGGAACCGATCCAGGGCGCATGGGCGCGGGCATATTCCTCCAGCCAGATGACCTGCCGAACGATCGGCAGGCCGCGCCCGCCATATTCGGACGGCCAGTTGATCCCGGCCCATCCGGCATCGAACAGCCGGCGCTGCCACGCCCGGTCGAAATCGACGGCATCCACCGCATTGAGCGGACGCTTTTCCCTGGGGATATTGTCCTCGAGCCAGTCGCGACATTCCTCCCGGAATCGCTGGTCTTCGTCGGAAAACTGGAATCGCATCTCTGACATCCTCATCGCCGGACCCACGGGGCACGGCCAGCATCTGTTTGCGAATCTTGTTGCATCCCGGGCGGCCGGCTGACCAGAGCGCGAAGGCCGGAAATTGATGTTATTGCCAGGCGATTACTGACGAAATGACATAAAAGTCCCGGCGCCCGCAAATCCCGGCCCAGCCCCAGTCCAGTGATCGCAAGGACAAATCCCGCTTCGGCACCGACCGGCAACCCTTCCGACAACCGGAATCAGTTCGCCGGATCGATCATGGAGATTGATCTGCCCGCCACCGCCCGGCTACTCTGCGGCGACAGCATGACTTTTCAGGAGCGGATCGGGTAATATGACAAATGCGGTGATCATCAGCGCCGTCAGAACGGCGGTAGGCACGGCGAGAAAAGGAACCCTTGCCAATACACGCGCCGAAATACTGGCCGCGACCGTCGTCAAGGCGGCGGTGGAAAGGGCGCATGTCCCGTCCGAGGAGATTGACGACGTCATCCTCGCCGAATCCATGTATGGCGGCGGCGCTCTGGCCCGGCATGCGGCGGTCGAGCTGGGCATCCTCCAGGCAGGCGGCATGGCGGTGAACCGGCATTGCGCGGGCAGCCTGTCGTCGGTCGGCATCGCGGCGGGATCAATCGTGGCGGGCATGGAGCGGGTGGTCGTGGCGGGCGGCGTCACCTCCGCCTCCACCAACCCGGCCATGCGCTGGCGCATTCCGGGCACCGAGGAATATGAGGATTTCTGGATGCCGCCGACGCATCCCGACACGCCCGAAGCGCCCAACCGGGACATGTCGATCACCGTCGGCTGGAACACGGCGCAGGCGGTCGGCCTGACGCGCGAGGAGATGGACCGCTGGGCGCTCCGTTCGCACCAGCGCGCCGTCGCCGCGATCGACGAAGGCCGTTTCAAGGACGAGATCGTGCCGGTCCAGGCCCTGCAGATGGACGGCAGCAGCGTGACCTTCGAGGTGGACGAACATCCCCGCCGCGACAGTTCGCTGGAAAAGCTGGCCAGCCTGAAGGTCCTCCATCCGGAAATCGAGGGCTTCTCCATCACGGCGGGCAATTCCAGCGGCGTCAACGACGCGGGATCGGCCCTGACCCTCGCCAGCGAGGATTATGCGAAGGCGAATGGCCTGTCGCCGATCGCGCGCGTGCTCGGCTGGACCGCGAAGGGCGTCGATCCCCGCTATACCGGCCTAGCTGCGACCGAGGCGATCCAGAAGCTGCTCGCCCGCACGAACCGCAGGGCGTCCGACATCGCGCTCTGGGAAATCAACGAAGCCTTCGCGTCGGTGCCGATGGCGGCCTGCCGGAAGCTGGAGATCAGCGAGGATATCGTCAATATTTCGGGCAGCGGCTGCTCGATCGGCCATCCGATCTCGGCCTCGGGCGGTCGCATGCTGGCGACGCTCATCAACGATCTGCGCCGCAGGGGCGGCGGGCTGGGCATCGCCGCGATGTGCGCGGGCGGCGGCCAGGGCGGCGCCGTGCTGATCGAAGTCTGACAGGGGGGAGGCGCTGGCCTGCCGAAACAGGCCAGCGCATCGAGAACGCTTTCAGGCGTTGCCCGTTTCGAAAGCGCTTTAGATCAGAGCATGAGGGCGCTCCGCATCCTATGATGCTGGGCGCCCTTTCCTGTTCAGGCCGCCTGCCCGCGCCGGGCGTCCTCGAAATAGCGAAGGCCCGGATTGGGATATTCCGCCAGCAGCTTCGCCCGGAACTCCCGGTCGTTCAGCGGATCGGCCGGAATCCTGAGGCTTGAACCGCGCGCTTTCAGATCTTCCCCGAACACCTGCCACACAATGTCATAGTTCAGGTCGTCGCTATGATCGTCATAGATGTCGGCCGCCTTCTGGTCCTTGAAGGTAAAGGCCTTCCAGACGAGCGAGGCGCGCACCGTTTCGGGCTGCCATTCGAAGCGGACGCCGGTGTCGTCGATCACCTGCCACTGACGGCCGTCCGGATGCCGATGCAGTTTCGCCTCGGCGCCGAAGGTGCCGGGCAGGATATGGTCCTCCGCCTTGCCGATCGCCATCGGCCGATGGAACATGAACTCATTGTCGGTGACGAGGCCATAATTCCAGAAGGGCGGCAGCGCCTGTTCGGAGGGAGCCTCCGGCCCATTGGGCCAGAATTCGAAACCGCCAATGCTGCCACGGTAGAACAGGATCAGCCCGGTCGTCGACGGCACCGCCCAGGGAATGAAGAGCTGCGAATTATGGATCACCACATGCAGCCAGAAGGGCCATTTGGTATCGTCGATCCCGCGATAGGGCGATGTGTCGAGATGGGGACGCCCGGCGATCATCGGACCGGACAGGTTCCAGAACATGCCGTAAGGGCGGATCACCGTGGCATCGAACGCCTCCTTGGCGGCATCGATCAGCTTCCGGTTCTGGAGATAATTCTCCGCGCCTGGAACCTGCACCACCCCGTCGGTGATCCAATGTTCGCGGAACCAGGGCTCGGCACCCCCCGCCTTCTCATAGCCGCCCTTGCCGTAGATCAGGTTGAAGGGCGCCCGGTTGAACAGGAAGTTCAGCAATCCATCCGGATCGTCGAACACATCGTTGACACGCACCACCTTGGCCATGATCTTGTCGGTGCGCATGGCGGTCACGGTCGAGGCACTGCTGGTCATCCTGACATCTCCTGAGTATCGGTTATATTTTCGAGATCGACATCGAGCAGCGCCCCCAGTTTTCGGCGGGTTCGCTTGCGCGATGAACGAAGATCGTAAAGCGGCGCGGCCGTCGATCCGCCGTCGACCGCCAGGGTCGATCCGGTGATGTGCCGCGCCATGTCGGAAGCGAGGAAGGTCACCGCCATCGCCACATCTTTCGGCGAGGCGAGCCGCCCCATCGGTATCTTCTCGATTTCGGCCCGAAAGGCTTCGGCATCCATATATCCGACCGTGCCGGAGGTCATGGTCGCGCCCGGCGCGACCGCATTCACGCGAATGCCGAAATCGCCCAGTTCGACCGCGACGCTCTTCACCAGATGGATCAACCCCGCCTTCGCCGCGCCATAGCCAGCCCGGTAGGGCATGGACCGCAGCGCGCCACCGGTCGTGGTGGCAATGATGGCGCCGCCCTGCTTGCGCGCGACCCACAATCTGCTGACGGCCTGGGCATAGGCGACGAAGTAACGCAGGTTGATCGACTGGTCGTGATCCCAATCGTCCATGCTCATTTCAAGGAAACTGTAGAGTTTCGACGCGCCGACGATCGTCACCAATATATCGACCGGACCAAGCGCCGCCTCCGCCGCGGCGATCACGCCAGTCACGGCCCCGCTGTCGAGAACATCAGCCTCGATGCCTATGGCCCTCCGGCCGCGATCGCGCACGACGGCGGCGACAGCCTCGGCAGCGGCGCCATCCCTGTCGACCAGCGCCAGATCACACCCCGCATCGGCCAGGGCCAGCGCACTGGCCTCACCCAGCCCCCGGCCCCCGCCGACGACCAGCGCCACCTTGCCGCCAAGGCCCAGCATGTCGACGGCGCCGCTCATGACGCGCAACCTGCCAATCGCTTGCACCCGATTGAAAACGCCAGGGTACAGGAACGCTCGGATTTCATCGCCATCCTCTTCCATGGGCTCGGCGCGCGCCGATCCGCTTTTCCTTGATGATCGGCATAGAACAGACCGCCGCGCATTCCATGGGGGACATCGGCGCCATTTATGTCGAAACCGCCTTGGCCAGGATCAGCACCCATTCATGTCACCACGCGCCGGAAATGACGGGCGGCCAGGGCTCGGATGGTCGTGACCAGCGCGAGCGGCTGATCGGCCATCACATGGTGGCCGCAATCGAGTATCTTGATGAAGGCGGTGCCCGGCGGCGCGATCGACCGGGTATAGGCGATGTCATCGTCACTCACCAGCGCCGACCGGTCGCCGGTCACGAAGGCCAGCGGGCAAGTGGCGCCGGAAATCCATTCGGGCACCCTGGGGATATGATCGCGGATGAGCTTGTTCCGGTGGTCCAGATCATGCGCCCAGCTCCATCTGTCGGGACCGATCTGCGACACCGCATGATAGGCCAGATGCCAGCGCAGCGACGGATCGGCGCTCTGATCCGAAAAGGCCAGCCTGAAGCGGGATTGGGCCGCCTCTCTCAAGGGGAATACCGGCCGTTCCGCTGGCAGGAACGACCTGTCCGCGCTGAAGGATGAGCGAGGCCGCAGCGGCGTGGCGTCGATCGACATGACGCCCGACAGACGCTCGCCCAATTGCCACGCCGCGCGAAAGGCGGCCATGGCGCCGAAGGAATGGGCCACGATCAGGGGCGGCTGCCCGGCGTCGAACAGGCCCGCGGCTTCGGCCCCGGCGACGGCTTCCTCAAGATAGCCGTCGACGCTGTAGCTGTCCCGCCAGTCCGAACGTCCCATGCCGGACCAGGAAATCGCCGCAACCCGCCAGTCAGCCGCGAAGAAGGGCGCGATGAAGCTCCACCAGTCGGCATTGGCGGCGCTGCCATGCAGGAACAGCAGCCCCGGCCTGCCCCGTTGCCCCCATGTCAGCAGTTCGATCGAGGCTCCGGCAACGCTTATCTCGGACCGTTCGGGCTCGTTCGCCAGCGCTTCCCCGAACCAGGGCGGCGCGCCGGGCAATGGGGAGGAGGACGGGTCCATCTGCATGCCGTCATATCCCTCCCGCATCATCCTGTCCTTTCAGCGGCGCAATCCGCGCGTCAGCATCTCCGCGCCCCGCTTCAGCAGTTCGGGACCAGGCGTCGGCAGCACGACCGGTCCATGCTCGCGCGAGGGCAGAATGATGGTCGCGCTGCCCGCCGTGGTCTGTTCGCCATTCTGGTTTTCAGCGCGCAGGGCCAGCTTCACGAACGGGCGGCCGTCCTCTATGCCTTTCTCGACCACTTCGCCCTTGCAGACCTGCAGATCGCCCAGGAAATTGAACCGGCGCAGTTCGACGCTGTAGCGCCAGAGCCAGGCATCGTCCCCCATCCAGTTGGTCGCCAGATGGATCAGCCAGGCGAAGCGCAGGATCGCATAGTCATAGCCGGTCGGCAGGCCCAGATCCTGTGCCCGGCTTTCGTCCCAATGGACGCGCTGCGCCACCTGGGGCACGCCCCAGCGGTCATTGGTGTAGAAGGCGGGCATCCGGCGGCGCGCCTTCCATCCATAGCGCAGCGGCCCGATATCATAGCCGTCCGCCATGCCGGTCGCGATATGGCGCGAGATCAGGTCCACCATCGTCAGCGGCCCCTTGGCGATGGGCGTCAGTTCCTGACCCGGCTCGACATCCTCCCACCAGCGCGGTTCGGCGCCGCGGATGACCTCCGCCGCGTAGATTTCATCGATGCGCGCTATGTCGTCGGGCGTGTAGCTGTGCCGTTCGACATTCTTGTATTTGCCCGCCTCCTTCGATCCCCGGCGCTCGGCATTGACGGCGGAGGTTTCGCGCATCGCGATGGGCAGGCCCGCCCGGTCCACGAACAGCGAGCGATAGCTGTCGATCACGCTGCGGCCGCCGGAGAAGCTCGACACCTTCTCCTCGATCGCCGAGGTGATATATTCCTCATAGGCGACGTCGCCGGGGAATACAGGACGGAAGAAGGTCCAGTCCGTGCCAGCCAGATATTTGCCCACGCCGCGGAACAGCCCCTTGAAGAGCGGCTTCACCTCAGGCGAATATTCGGTGGTTTCGTTGATGCCCATGGTCTGGACATAGAGCGGATGGGCGATCAGGCCGCGCCAGCGCGTACCGCGCGCATAGTCGGGATCGTGCCAGAGGGGATTGTCGTCGCCCGCCAGCCCGAACGCGAAGTGGCGCATCGTGTCGGCGGTGGCCTCCATGTTGAAGGTCGGCGTGTGCCGCTTCTGCGGAATGCCGATCTGCTTGCGCGCCCGCTCGATGTCCGCGTCGGTGATCTTGCCGTCGATATCCAGCGACTTTTGCGGTTCCACGTCTGCCATCCAAAGATCCTTTCCTTGGGGAAAGCTCTAATTCCCCCGGCCGATGGCTGACCAAGGGCGTTAGCCCGGCCATTCATGTGCTATCGTCATAACTGCACCTGCCCGGCCGCATCGTCATATTCCAGCCCCTCCTGCGGGGCGGGCTGGCCGATGCCATGTTCGATGGTGATCTGCCGCGCCAGATTCCAGAAATGATCCAGCAGGCCGCGCTCCGTTTCGCGATGCCGGCACAGGGCGTAGCGGACCGGGGAAAAGGCATCCGACAGCGGGACGACGGAAAAATCGGGGCCGGGCAGCGCCTCGCTGTAGGGATAGCCGATGCTGACCAGCGCCAGCCTTTCCGTGCGGGCGTAGAAGGGCAGCGCCACGCTGCCTTCCGACACTACATGGGTTTCGGCACCGGCGTCGGTGAAGGGCGCATAGATGGTGGAATGGATCTTCGGATTGAGCTTGGGATCAGTCACCGCGATCTTCAGACCGGCCACCTGGTCGGGGGTGATACTGTCCATACTGGCCAGCGGATGTTCGGACGGCACGAAAAGCACCGGCCTGCTTTCATGGATCGTCAGATATTCGAATTCGGCGCAATCGAAGGGTTCGGGCAGGATCGCGGCGTCGATCAGATGGCTGCGCAGCTTGGAGATCAGACGCGGCGTATAATGGTTCGAAATGATCAGGTTCGCGCGCGGATAGCGTTTGGAAAAACTCTCGAACAGGCTGTTCTTCACTGGAATCCAGAAAGAGGACGGCTGGACCCCGACCAGCAGTTCCGCCTCATGATCGTGGCGCAGCATCCGCATGGTCTGCTTGCAGCGGTCCACCACCTCGGCCAGTTCATGCGCCTGGGGCAGCAGCCGCTTGCCCTCCGGCGTCAGCTTGACGCTGCGGGTGGTGCGAACGAACAGTTGCAGGCCAAGCTGGTTTTCCAACTGCTGTATCTGCCGCGAAAGCCAGGGCTGATCCACTCTCAGTCGCCGGGCGGCCTTGCTGAACGACAGTTCCTCGGCGACGATAGCGAACCTTACAAGTCTCTCCAAATCGGACATCCCATCCTATCCCCTGTGTCGTTTGTCAGTCAGGCCGGACATACCGCCTGTATCGACTTCCTCGCCAGCAATCTTGCGGAAGCTATCCGGACGGAGGGACAGTGTCCATGGACCGCTTGGGGGTTTTGCAACTTCAAGGGGTTAGTCGGTCAGGTCCGGCCAATGGGCACCGTCAGGCAGGCGATCCGGCCGAAGGCGCCGAAATCCGCGGTGCAGCGTTGCCCCACCCGGACCCGGTGCATTCCGGTCACCGCGCCCGTCGAGACGAACTGCCCGGCTGTGAGCGGAAAGCCAAGCCTGGCGCACTGGTCAAGGGCAAAGGCGAATGCAGCCAGCGGTCCTCCCGGCAGGTCGGCGGCCGACGCGCTGCGCACCGGAATGCCGTCGATGCTGGTGGAGCAGGTCATGGCGCGCGGGTCGTCAAGCGCAGCGAGTGGAATGTCCGGGCCGAAGATCTGGCCGTTATTGTTGCCGAAATCGGCGATGGAGGCCAATGAATCGAGGTCCGGCATGGCCGCGAGCGGACTGCCGGCGACCTCCACGCCGATCCGGACAGTGCCGATTAGGCGGCGCGCGCGGCCGGTGTCGAAGCCTGCATCCTGCAATGGCTGATCCGCATGCGCGACCATGACATATTCGGCTTCGAACGCTGCCGACCCACCGACGAAAACCGGGAAATCGGCCTCCTTGCCCTTGTCCAGCCGCGCCACCGAAGCGGCGAATACCGGCCCGACGAAACGGTCCAAGCCGAACCGGGCGGCCAGCGCCGGGCTGAGGCGCCGGACCTTCCACCCGGCGATCGCGTCGGGCCAAAGGGCGATGGCGGCGCGCTGGATCGCATAGGCATCGTCGAGGTTGGAGGGCAGCAATCCTGGAAAGCTCGCCAAGCCGTGCCCATTCTGGCGGGCGGCCACGAAGCGGGCTGCGATCCCGGCCGCCGGCATGTCAGGCAACCGCCCGCATCGGCAGCGCGTGATATCGGCGATCGAAATAGACCAGTCCCGGCTCGTCTCCACCCAACAGCAAATGTTCGACTTCGCACAGGAATATGCTGTGGCTGCCCATCTCCGTCGTCGAATGCACGGTGCAGCCAAAAGCCGCCAACGCACCGGTCAGTGCCGGGACGCCATGGTCCAGCATGGTCCAGTCCGCCATGGCGAAGCGCGTTTCCATGTCGAGCGTCCTGTTCGCGAAGATGGAAGACAGCGCTTCCTGCGTGCCGGACAGCACATTCACGGTCAGGCGGCCATTATCCTTCAGCATGGCGTGCATCCGCGCAGAACGGTTCACGCACAGCAGCAGCGAGGCCGGGCTGTCGCTGACGCTGCATACGGCCGATACGGTCATGCCGTGGCGGCCCGCCGGACCGTCGGTGACGATGATGTTCACCGCCGCACCCAGCCGCGCCATGGCGGCGCGAAAATCCTGCGTATTGATCATGGTCCTACCGCATCAGCAGGCCGCCATTGATGTCCCAGACGGCACCATTGGCGAAGGCGGCCTCGGGCGAGGCCAGATGGACGGCGGTCGAGGCCACGAAATCGGGCGACCCCAGATGCTGGACGGGAATGCCGGCGACGATGCCCTCCAGCCTGTCCACCGGCACCAGCGCACGCACCGACGGCAGATCGAGCGGCCCCGGCGCGATCGCGTTTACGGTGATCCCGAACGGGGCAAGGTCGCGCGCGAACACCTTGGTCAGGGTGATGATGCCGCCCTTGGACGCCGCATAGTGCGCGCCCGTCGCCGTCCCGCCATTCTGCCCCGCGAGCGAGGCGATGTTGACGATGCGGCCATGGCCCTGATCCTTGAAGGTACGGCCCAAGACCTGGCAGCCGATGAAGGTGCCGCGCAGATTGACGGCCAGCACCTTGTCGAACTCGTCCGGGCTGATCTCCAGCACCGGGCGGACGATGGTGACGACGGCGTTGTTGACCAGCGCCTCCACCGATCCCCATGCCTCCACCAGGCGGTCGCGCGCCGCCTCGAACGCGGCCTGATCGCGCACGTCGAGCGTCAGGCCGAGCGCCGTCCCGCCGCTCGCGTCCAGTTCCTGCGCCAGCGCCTGCGCGGCAGCGCCGTCGATGTCGGAAACGCCGACATGATAGCCCGCCGCATGGAAGGCGCGGGCGATCGCAGCGCCCAACCCCTGCGAGGCGCCCGTGATCAGGACAGACCGCCTCACAGCAGATATCCGATGCCGAACTGGAAATCGTCGGCATTGATGAGGGTCACGACCTTCTCGTCGATGCGCAGCGAGCCATTCCCGGCCCGGACGATGCGATACCGCATGTCGGCGGGCAGGAAGCGCATATGCTCATATTTATACTCGGCCAGCATCTGCGCACCGCGCAGGGTGATCGATGTCTCATCCCGTGCCTCGACGACGAAGCGCGACACGGTGCGAACGGTGCGGGCGGGGGGCGCCGAGGACATGGAAAAGCCCGACAGCAGCCGCTTCACCCGCGCCTGGCGCATCTCCTGGTCGTCATAGACGATGTTGAGCGCGTCGGCATAATCGGCGTCGCGATCGACCGGGATGATATATTTGCCCGTTTCGGTCCAAAGCTTCAGCCATGGCTTGTAATCCAGCCGGTCGAGCATGTCCGCCTCCGCCCAGATGAAGGCAACGGCTTCCTCGAAAGTCGGTGCTTCGGTCTGCAAGTCCGTCACGACGCTTTTCTCCTCAAGGGCGATGCTCATGCGCTCATCATCCTCTTCCACATCTGATAGGCGGCGCGCATGCCGGTTTCGGCACTGACGTCGCCGGCATTATGGCCCGCCTCGGCCACGCCGTCGGGCGCATCGACGCCGCGGTTGAGCATGATCCAGAGGTCGTCGCCCGCCCGCGCGCCACGCTGGACCCGTTCCCAGCCCTCGGCATCGTCGGGGGTGCCGAAACCCATCGGTCCCTGGAAATGCTCGTGCAGCCGCAAGCGTGCCCGGTTGCCCGCCACCGGACCGCCGTCCATGCCGATCGCGACATGCGTGATCTCCGTCTCGTCCACCGTTACCGGGCGCAGGACGCGGAAGAAGGCCATCGAGCAGGCGACATTGGGAAAGAGGTTGAGGTTGAAGCCCGAACCGCCGACCGCGCGGACGATCCTGCGAACCTGATCGTCGGGATAGCCCTCGTCGGCCAGTTCCTCCGCAAGGGCCGCGAAGCGATCGGGGATCGGGGCGTCCAGATTCTCTTCAAGGTCGATGAGATCGGGGATCATCACCATGACGCTGTGGCCATTGCCCAGATCCTCGACCCAGCCGCCCTGCCCCAGCACATCGAAGACATTTTCCGTCTCGGCGTCGAGACTGTCGAGGAAGGTCTTGTGGACGATCGGGAAATGATAGGCGTCGGTGGTGTTTTCGAGCTGAATCTTCCAGTTGCCGGGGAAGCGGAACCTGTGTTCGCCCAGCGTCTTGACCCCGAAACCGGCGCCCTGCTTCATGAACAGGTCGATCCATTTCCTCGCCGGGCCGAGAAAGTCGGCCAGCGGCTCGATATCCTGCTTGAAGGTCGCGAAGATCAGCCCGTGATATTCTTCCGTCCGCAGCGAGATCAGCGGAAATTCCGACGTGTCGAACGCCTCGTCATACCCCTTGGCATGGGGCACCTTGCGCAGCCTGCCGTCCACATCATAGCTCCAGCCATGATAGGGGCAGACGAAGACGCTGGCCTTGCCCTTCTTCTTTTCGCAGACGCTCGCCGCACGGTGGCGGCAACGGTTGAGGAGGACATGGACCTTGCCCTCTCTGTCGCGCGTCACGATCACCGGCTGGCGACCGACCCACGACGTCTTAAAGCTGTTTTTCGCGGGCACGTCGCTGGCGTGGGCGACCCAGACCCATGTGCTGTTGAAGATGCGGTCCATCTCCTCCTCGAAGATGGCGGGATCCTTGTAGAGCGCGGTGTGGACGCGGTCGTCCTTTACCAGCGCGGCGAAATCAGTGCTGTTCATGCGCCCTCCTCGGCGTCGTGATGGGGGACGGAAATGTCGGCCTCGTCATTCCAGGGGCCGACATCCCGGGAGAAGATATTTTCGGTCAGGAAACGCGACATGCGCCATGCGCCCTCCTCGAAAACACAGTCGATGCTGAGCGCCGCGCTGCGGAAATCGGAGCGGCCGTCGCGATAGGTCGACACCTGCAACATCATCCAGCGGCCAGTGGCATGGCCTGCGTCCAAGACATCGATCGTCTCGGACGAAAGATAATGGCCGTTCATGCGGAAATGCGGCGGGTCAGTGTAGCTGGCGAGCATCGCGACGATGGCCTCGCGCCCCTGATGCCGCCCGAACGCCTTGCGGTAGCGCCCCTTGCCTTCCCACACGGCATCGCGGGCAAACAGGCCACCCAGACTATCCATCGGCGTCGACGGGCCCAGCGCGTCGCACAGACGGAAATAGTCCATCACCACGCGCCGGACCGCGCCCTCCGCTTCCAGCAATGCAACCCGCCGGCTCAGGATCGCAAGGGCGCTCTCGCCGGTCATGCGGGGATGACCAGCTCCCGGCCGATCCGGGCCTCGACGCGCATATATTTCCAGAGGCGATGTTCGCCGACCTCGATGGTGCGGAACAGGTTGCAGGCAGCGACGGCGGTGGTGCGGTCAGGTACGTCCGCCAGGATGTAGAAAGTCCAGGGCCAGCCGTTGGGCGACGTGCCGACCATGGTTTCATCATCGTCCAGAGTGCCCAGCACGGTGACGCCCGGCAGGTCGCGAATGCCCTTCAGCATTGCGCCGGTGGCCGCCCACACCCTGCCGATCTCGGCGGCGGGCAGGTCGAAGAAATTCTGGAGCACCGCGCCGCAGAAGAGGACGCGCAGGGGTTTGGCGGCTGGTTCGGTCATGACATGCGATCCTCTTGTCGATCAGGGAAATCCGGGCGGGTTGTCGAGGCCGAGCAGCACCCGGCCGGCGCTGGCGAAGCTACCCTCGGACAGGAAGGCATGCTGCGCCACGACCATCGCATCATGGACATAGGCCGACAGCGGATGGTCATTGTAGATGCCGGTCGTGCCCGACAGCATGAAGGCGGTCTGGGCAACCTCGCAACCGGCGCGCGCGACATGGCTGGAGGCGAGGCGCAAAAGGCCCGTCTGCTTGAGCGACGCCGTATCGCCCGCGCATAGCGTGGCCCAGACATCGTCGGTCGCCTCGTAGAAGAAGGCGCGGGCCGAGCGCAGTTTCGCTTCCGCCTTGGCGATCTCGCTCTGGACATAGGCACGGTCGGCCAGCACGGGCGCACCGGTGATCGATGCGCGGCCGCCCGCCATTTGCGTAATCTCGTCCAGCGCGGCACGGGCGACGCCAACGCCAACGATCGCCAGCACCTGGGCGGCAAAGGCCATGGAGGGATAGCGGTAGAGCGGCGTGTCGAGGGTCGGCGCACCGCCCCGGATGAAAGTCCATGCCTCCGGCACGATCACGCCGTCGACCAGCAGATCGTGGCTGCCCGTGCCCTGAAGGCCGATCACGTCCCAATTGCGCTCGATCGTGACGGACGAGGCAGGCATGACCGCCATGCGGGGCAGGCCGCCCTTCTCGCCATCGACCTTGACGCCGACGCCGATGATGTCCGCGCCGGTCGCGCCGCTGCCGAACTTCCAGCGGCCCGAAACCTTGAGGCCTCCTTCGACCTTCTCCGCGGCCTGCGGCGGGAAGAGCGCACCGGCGAAGATGACATCCGGGCCATCGGCATAGACCTTCGCCAGGGTCTCCTGGGGGAGCGAGGCAAGATACATGGACGACACGCCGAAGCTTGCCACCCAGCCGATCGAACCATCCGCTTCCGACAGCCGTTCGATCAGCCGGAGGAAGGTGGCGGGCGACGTTTCCATGCCACCATGGCGGGTCGATACCAGCGCCCGATAGACACCCAGCCGCCGCAATTCTGCGACGATGTCTGCCGGCAACTGGCCCAGGGCCGCGATTTCCCGCCGGCGCGCCCGAAACGATGCAATCATCTCGTCGGGGACCGGCGCGATGCCGGAATCCTCTGGGGCGCTCGGCCCGGAAAGGGCACTCAACGCGTTCATCAGCATTTTTCCTTATGTTGTAAAAGCAGGTCGGATCCGGCGAAGAGCCGGGCGATGGCGCACAGCCGAGCATCATCCCCCCGGCGCGCCACCAGTTGAAGGGCGGCGGGGCGCCCCGACGGCGTCGTCAGCGGCAGTGAAATGGCGGGGTGGCCGCTGAGGTTGAAGGGCCGCACGAAGGCCGAGAGACGCAGGATCGCGGCGGCATCGCCCAGCGCATCGGCGCGCGGGGGGAAATCCGGCAGGGTGGGCAGCGCCAGCACGTCGAACCGCTCCAGCAAGGCATCGACCTGGGCGACGAACCGGGCCTTCACCTGCCCGGCCCATATCAGGCGATCCTGGCGCGCGACCATGGGAGCGCTCCGCAGTCTCTGCTCGACATCGGCGCCCAGCAATCCGCTGTCGACCAGATGCCCGTATGCCGCCAATGCCTCCGCCGCCATCTGAACGACCCCGGCCTGGAAGGCATCTTCCAGAAGAGGCAGGGCACAGGGTTGCACAGCATCGCCCCGCGGCGCCAGCGCGGCGGACAGCGCTCCCGCTATTTCGACATCGGCATCGACATGGACGGTTCCGATCGATGGCGAGGCCTGCTCGGCTGCCGGACCGAAGGCCGGGTCCATCTGCGCCATGGCCTGCTCGATCAGCGGCATGGACCGGGCAAAAAGCCCGACGCAATCCAGCACGCTGTCCGCGGGCGTCACACCGGCACGGCTGAGCCGTCCGAAACTCGGCTTGAAGCCGATGACGCCGCAACAGGCCGCGGGCATGCGCACCGAACCGCCGGTGTCGGTGCCGAGCGCCAGATCGACCAGCTCGGCCGCCACCGCCGCAGCCGAGCCGCTCGACGATCCACCGGGAATGAGTCCGGGATGAAGGGGGTTTTCGACATGGCCGGTCCAGTCGTTGAGGCCGGTCATGCCATAGGCCAGTTCATGCATGCCCGCCTTGGCGACGATCCGGTAGCCGCCGTCCACCAACGCCTGCACCACTTGCGCATGACGTCGTGCGGGCGGAGCATCGGCAAAGGCGCGCGAACCGCAACATGTCGGCGATCCGGCAATGTCGATGCAGTCCTTGACCGCTACGGCAGGCCCGTCGCCCGATACTTCATAGCTTTCGATCAGGATAGCAGACATCCCCGATTCCCCCGATGGCTGGTCCAGAAAAAGCTGGATCATATTACGTGAATAGTCAAGTAATTTTCATTCATTCTCTTGCTTGAATGCAATCCTGTCTCCCGTTAGGGCTTGGGGACAGGGCAAAATCCGGAGCAGCCGGGCGAGCAGCCCCCGCAAGCAGGGATCAATAATGGTTGAAGAGGTACAGGAACCCGAAGTCGCAGGCGCCGCCGCTCCCTTCAACATGGAGGAGTGGCCATTCTATTGGCTCACCCGCTTTACCGGCCGCTATCTGTTGCAGATGGAACTGGCGCTCAAGCCGCTTGGCCTGGATATCCCGCGCTGGCGTGTCTTGATGACGCTGCGCAATCGCGAGGCGATGAGCGTCAGCGAGATCGCCGATCACGCCATCGTCAAGCTGCCGACCATGACGAAGATCGTGAAGCGCATGCAGGCCGACAATCTGGTGGACTGCCGCCAGAGCGCCGCCGACGGCAGGGTGACGGAGGTGTCGTTGACGCCCGCGGGCGTCGTCGCCGGGCGCAAGGCCTGGGACGCGGCCAATCGCATCTACGAACGCGCGTTCGAGGATCTGTCCCGCAAGGACGTCTCGACGCTCAACAAATTGCTGCGCACCATCACCCGCAGCCTCGCCGGCTGACCGCCGCTCCTTTGGCGCAACCGTGACCTGGCCCGGCCGGGTTTTTGCGTGCAGGAAAAAGACCGCCGGCATATCCATGCCGGCGGTCCTGCCGCGACGATCGCCGCTGCTCAGAAATTATAGGTCAGCTTGGCGCCATAGGTACGCGGCGGCGCCATGCCGTAGCTGTAGGTGCCAAAGCGGGTGGATGCGACGGCGCTGGTGATGACGGTCACATTCTCCAGATTCCGGACGAAGCCCTGAAGGCTCCATTTCTTGTTTTCGGGCGTGAAGGTCACGACCAGATCGCTGCGCGTATAGCCGTCCTGCTTCTGATAGGCGAAATTCTCGATGCCGTAGAAGGATGAGCTTTCGATATGCGTCTGCGCGCGCGGGGTCAGCGTGCCGCCAAACAGCGGGAAGCTGTGTTCATAGCCCAGGTTGAACGACCAGCGCGGCGCCTGCGTCGCCCGGTTGCCCGAATAGTCGGTAAGGCAGCTACCGTTCGCAGCCACGCTGACGCACAATTGGGTATATTCCGAATGCAGGAAAACCGCGCTTCCATCGAACCGGTCCGCATCCGTGGGCTGGAAGACGGTTTCCGCTTCGATGCCCCAGATGCGCGACTTGCCCGCATTGAACACCGCTGACAGGCCGACGGTCTGGTCGCGCACCGAAACCTGCTGGTCCTTGTAATTGTAGAGGAAGGCGGACAGGTTCAGCTGGAGCCTGTTGTCCAGGAAGCGGTTCTTCAACCCTACTTCCCAGGCGGAAATGGTTTCCGGCGCATAAGGCAGGGTATTCTGTCCCGGCACGGTGTTGAACCCGCCCGCCTTATAGCCCGTATCGAACTTGGCATAGACCATGTTGCGTGGGCTGTAATCATAGATCAGCCCGGCATGATAGGTGGTCTTGTTGCTGGACGAACTGTCGTTTTGCGGCACGTTGCCGCTGCCGGTATTGCTGTAACCGGCACGACTTTTGAAGTCGTCGGAATAGCGGATGCCCAATTCCGCTTTCAGGCCGTCGATCAGTTCATAGCTCGCCTGACCGAAAGCGGCCTTCGATCTCGCCTTCACATCATAGGAGAAGATGAAGATGTTCGACGGCGGATTGGCGACTGCATAGCTCTGGAACAGGCTGAGAAGATTCTCCTGCTCGCGGAACAGATAGCCGCCGATCTGCCATTTGAAACGGCCATTGCCGTTCGACACCAGGCGGACTTCGTGCGACCAGTCATGCACCTTCTCGGTCGGCAGGAGATAGGCCGACTTGCTGGTCGTGCCATCCAGGTCGCGAAGCTGGGAATAGTCGGTATCGCGGAAGCCCCCCAGATAGACCAGGCTGGCAAAGCCCAGATCATATTCGCCATTCCACTGGATCGTGCGCAGCGTGGTGTCGATATACTGGTTGGGCAGGCTGTGCGGCGTACCTTCGCCATCGACGTCCGGGCGATAGCTGGTGTCGATCGCCGTGCCGTTGAAGCGCAGCGGCGTCCCCCACATGGTCGGACCGACGCCGCCAATCTTGGTCAGCTGGCCGGTCAGCAGGAACTTCAGGCGATCGGTCGGCTTCCACTGGACATGCAGGCGGACCGACTGGGAATCGGCGTCATCGCCTGCGCGGGCCGGTGCCTCGTTGGTCCGATAGCCGTCATGCTTGTTGGTGGTGAAGGCGGCGCGGACGGCCAGCCTGTCGGTGACCGGCAGGTTGATCATGCCTTCGGTCGTGATCTGGTCGTAATTGCCGACGCCGACGGCGACCTTGCCCTCAAATTCATCCTTGGGCTTGGCGGTGATGACGTTGATCGCGCCGCCTGTCGCGTTGCGGCCGTAGAGCGTCCCCTGCGGACCGCGCAGCACCTCGACCCGCTCCAGGTCGAACATGGAATCGCCGAACCCGAAGGGCTTCTGGATGTAGAAACCATCCTGCGCGATCGAAATCGCCGGATCGCCGATCTCATTGGTGTTCTGGCTCGATACGCCGCGCACCGCGATGATGACGTTGGCAGAATTCTTGGAAATGCCCACACCCGGCGCGATCGCCGCGATGTCCGTCAGCGTGGAGACGCCGTTTCTCTCCAGCGCCTTCTGGTCGAAGGCCGTGACGGCGATCGCGGTCTTCTGGACCGAGCTTTCCCGCTTTTCCGCCGTCACGACGATTTCGTCGATACCGCCGGACGGCTGTTCGGCGGCCTGAGCCATCACCGCATTGACATGAAAACCCGCCAGCACCGCCAGGCTGACACCGCTCAAACGCATGAACTGTTTCATCGCTAAAAACCCCTTCCGCTCTTCTTATAGGATCGAACGTTGATATTTTTTTATGTCATTATATCGTAATCTTCAACTATATTTATTGCATTGCAATAGGATTTTGCGCAATCGTGCCCTGTGTCCGGAAAGGCGCCGTCAGCGCCGGTAGGGATCGTCCAGAACTTCTGATTTTTCCATGGCTTGGCCGATTTCTTCGGGCGTGAAGAGCATCGGCTTATATTGGAAATCCCGGAACAGCCCGACCTGATCGCGGACATGCTCCCCCGTCTCTTCCGCCTGTCCCGGCGCGACCACGTTGCGCCCGACGACTCCGTCCGGACGCAGTTCCACAAGGTGATTCTGCGTGCCGCGTTCGGCGAGCGGCACGATCACAGGCTGCTTCGCGCCCTGCGGCACGGCATGGGCGTTGGCCGTTGCGAACTGGGTGAACAGGATCGGATCGGACCAGTGTGCCATATCGCCGCCCCGCTCCGCCGAAAGCTTCGCCAGAACCGCGCGCAGCACGTCCACCTGCACCTGTGCCGCGCTCCTGCCACCCAGATAGTCCGCCCTGACCGGCAGGGAGGCCGCCTGGCCCGCTAATATGCGCGCCAGCAATTTGGGTCCGCGCCCGATATCATAAGTGTCGCCGCGCTTGTAGCCCAGCATCTTCGCCAGGGATTTGCCCACCATCTCGGGGCTGAAGACCCGTTCCGTCATCGCCGTCAGCCAGGCATCATAGATGACGAGCGCCGGGCTGTCATAGCGACCGTCGCCATCGGCATCGATGCGGCGGCGGTCCCAGCCCGCCAGCATATCGCGCGCCTGCCGCAGTAGCGGATCGCCCGGCGCCTCCTTCCCGATCGCTGCGATCAGGCCGGGGATGAAGAAGCCCGCCGTCTGGCTCATCGTGCTGGCCACGCGATTAAGCTCTTCCATGTCGGCCAGGGAAACCCTGCCATGCGCCTGCATGAAATCCTGCAGCAATCTGGCGCGTTCGACCGAGCTCCAGCCGGTATCGGGGAAATACCATCCCTTGATCGGCTGCTGGTTCCAGTTGGTGAAGAAGCCGCGCGACGGGTTGAGACTGTAGGGTTGCTGGGAAGAGGGCAGGAACCCGCGCCAGTCGCGCGCGCCCGTGCCGTCAGTGGGAAGGCGGGGATCCTGATCGCCGCTGCGGATCGGGAAACGCCCCGGATAGACCATGCCGATATTGCCTTGCCGGTCGGCATACCACCAGTTGATGCTGATCGCAGACCGCAGCGCCGCCTTGCGGAATGCCGTGAAATCCTGCGCCAGCGTCGAATCGAACCAGGCCATTTCGGTGTCCAGCTCATGCCCTTCCCAGGCGCGGGCACGGGCATAGGCGCGATGATTCTTCGCATCGACCGTCAGCACCGGCCCATGGATGGTGCGATAGAAGGTGGCGGTGACGGGCGCGGCGCCCCTGACCCGGATCGTCTCGGTCCGCGCGGCCATCGCCTTCCACCGGCCCTTGTGGAAATAGCGGGTCGGATCGGCGGGATCGAGCCGCTCGACAAAAGTGTCGACGGCGTCGCCCCGGCCCACCGTGCTGGACCAGGCCGTGTTGCCATTATGGCCGAAGAAGATCGGGATGAAGCCGATCGGCGTCGCGCCGACCACGTCCATGCCGCCGCCATGCAGGCCAGCCTCGTACAGGAAGCCAGGCATGGTGAAGCCCATTTGCGGTCCGCCCATCAGCAGCGGATAGCCGGTCGCCGACTTGGCCCTGCCCACCACCCAGACATTGCTGCCGCCATGATCGTTGAGCGCCAGCGAGGCCATCTTCGCGCCCAGCATCGCGTCGGTCCTGCCGGTCCCCTCGGCCGCCGCGGCGATGCCGGGACCGGTCGCAGCCGCATGGGGTTGCCCGACCACGGACAGAGCGCGCAGGCTGCGGCCCTTCCAGTCGCCCGCCGCCAGCGAGGTGACGGCCGCAGGGTCTTCGTCCAGAGGAATGAGATCGTCGAAGATGGCCCGCGCCCGCGCCTCGCCAAATTGCGCCGTCAGCGCCTCGAGCAGTCCGGCATTGTCCAGTTCCTGCGTCTTGTCCGTGAAGCGGACCGCGACATTGCCGATGAAGATCTGGGCCAGGTCCTCGGCCGTCCAGGGCCTGGGGGTGAAGCCAAGCTCTGTAAACCGGGCCGGCAGCCTGCCCTTGGCGATCCAGGCGTTGAGGCCATCGGCATAGGCCGTGAACAAAGCCCTTTCGGAAGGCTTCAGCGCAGCAAGACGCGCGGTGACCTCCGCCCGGGTGTAGCCGCGCTGGCGCGTCTCGCGGTCGAAATCGACAAAGGACGGACCCAATATCTCGGCAACCTCGCCCCAGACCGACCGGCGCATCATCTCCAGCTGGAAGAGGCGATCTTGGCCAATGGCGTAGCCCAATCCATAATAAAGGGCGGGACGGCTCTGCGCATGGATATGAGGGACGCCATAATGATCCCGCTCTATCCGGATGCCGGATCCGGCCGGTTGGGCAGCGGCCTGTGCCGATACGCCCGCCAGCGCCGTGGCGGCGAACAGCATGCGGTAGGAACAACGAAACAGGGACGTCATGCGACCTCTATGATGGAATGGGCCATCAGGCGGTTTCCAGTTGGCGCCGGAAGGGCGCCAGACCACGGCTCAACACCAGCGCCGCCAGCAGCGCCGCCCCCACCGCGACGATGGCGAGAGAGCAGCCCGTTCCCTGCGGCCCGCCGAACCAGCGGTCGTTGGCAAGGCCGACCAGCGCGCTGCCGACCCCCATGCCGATCAGCGAATTGATGCCCAGGAAAAGCGCCGAGATGCGCGAGCGCATCGACGGCGGCGCGACGATCTGCATGACGGCGGTGGATGGCGGCATCGGGAAGGAGGCGAAGAAGAAGGCGATGGCAAGCAGGATCGTCGCCTGGCCGGCGCTGGCGGCCCACGGAAGCAGGGCGAGCGGCGGAACCGCGCCCAGCGCGCCGATGATGCCGGTGCGGAAGGGCGCGTCCCTACCGCCCGAACGCGTCAACCGGTCCATGATCGCGCCGCTCGCCAGCACGCCGCCGCCCGCCGCGAAGATCGCGACCCAGCCCAGACGCAGCCCGCTCTCGCCCGGCGTCAGCGCGAAAACGCGCATCAGATAGGCCGGGGACCAGGACAGCAGGGAGAACAGCGTCATCGCCGCCAGCGTATAGCCCGCCATATGGGGCAGGAAGATCGCCTTGTTGCGCGACAGGAAATGCATCACCTCCATGACCGAAGGAACGGCGCTCGCAGGCGCGGGCTGCCCGCCGCGAAGGCGCGGATCGCGGATCGTCGCCAGCATCACCAGCGCCAGCAGCAGGCCGGGCGCACCCACGATGATGAATGTCAGTTGCCAGGCGGCAAAGCGCAGGCCCAGCCAATATTGCGGACCACCCGCGCTCACCGCCCCGATCACCCAGCCGCCCAGCAGGAAGGCGATGCCCGCCCCCAGGAAGGAGCCGAGCGAATAGACCGCGACCGCCCGTCCCAGCCTTTCCTTCGGGAAAAGGTCGCTGATCAGCGAATAGGTGGCGGGCGAAAGCGCCGCCTCGCCCGCGCCGACGCATACCCTTGCCACGAAAAGCTGAAGGAAGCCGCGCGCAAAACCGCAGGCCACCGTCGCCAGGCTCCAGAAGGCGACACCGATGCCGATAATCAGCGGCCGGGATTTCCGGTCGGACAGGGCGGCGATCGGAATGCCCATGGTCGCATAGAAGATCGCGAAGGCAAAACCGTGCAGCAAGCCGAACTGGGTATCGGAAATGCCGAGGTCGGACTGGATCGGGCCGATCAGCAGCGCCATGATCTGCCGGTCGATGAAGGAGAATATATAGGCGACCATGCAGAGGATCACTGCGATCCATGCGCGCCGATGCGTCAGGTCCCGATCGGTCATTGCGGCAATTTTCGCAGATAGGCCATGCTGTCGCGGATCGCGCTCATCGGGTCGTCCGACCGGTCATATTCGACGAAGAAATGCCGCGCGCCGGCCTTGCGCGCGGCACCGATCAGCCGGGGCAGGTCCAGCCGCCCGGTACCGACCACGGCGAATTCGCCCGCGGCGTCGACATCCTTCACATGACAGCCGAAATAGCGGCCCGGATTATTCTCGAAATAGGGGATGGGATCCTGTCCCGCCTTCGTCACCCAGTAGAAATCCAGCTCCATCTTCACAAGGTCCGGGTCCGTCCCTTTCAGGATCAGGTCATAGATCATGTCCGATCCCAGACGCTGGAATTCGCGATGATGATTGTGGAAGGCAAAGGTCAGTCCGGCATCCCGGCACATCCGGCCGGCCTGATTGAAGATGCCGATATAGCGATCCAGGATCGCCCGGTCCGCCAGCATGCGCGGCATCAATATGGGCCAGGTCACATAATGCTGCCCCAGCAGCTTCGCCTTGCCGATCCCGTCCTCGACCAGCGCGAGCGCCTTTTCCGGCTGGAAGGCACGCTCGTAATTTTCGCGATTCTGCTCGGTGCTGATCTGCTTGCGGGTCCAGGCACCGAAGGAGGCATAAACCTCGTCGGACGCGATATGCTGCGATGGGGAGACCAGCCCGAAACGATCCAGTTGCGCGCGCAGCCACATCGGGTCGCGGCCGAAGCTGCCGACCGTTTCCACTTCCCTGTAGCCCAGCGCGGCAACCTGTCGCAGCGTGCCTTCGAAATCCTGCTCCAGCAGCGCGCCGACGGTGAAGAGCTGCAGGCCCCACACATGCCTGCGCGCGGCTCCGGCATCCGACGCCGTGGCATAGCCCGCGGCTGCCATGGCGATCGCCATGGCCAGAAAATCCCTGCGATCCATTCCGTTCCCCCTTCCCGCCTTTCCGGCGTCGACAGGACCAGCGGCGACTGCTGGTTTAGTTGAATATTCATTTATTATGAAATCATGTCAACGTGATTCCGCGCGACTGGCTGGTCTTTGAAAACGAGCCGCGTGGCGGTAAATTCGGCTGCGACAATGCCGTAAAAAGGGCAATAACGGACCAGGACGGAAAATCCGCAGCAGATATGGGAAAAGTTGAAATTTCCTACTCAAAGCCACCAAAGATTAATTGACATTTCAATTAAATTGGCTTTGCTGGGGCTATCAACGGAGGCAGAATTGAAGACAGAATCGCGCGGTGCCGCCAGAGGGCATTTCCGGATCCATCGCCACAGGGCGCAGGTCTTGCTCCACGCGAGCACCTTCATTCTGGCAGCCGTCGGAATCCATGCCCCGCTGCATGCCCAGACGATCACGCCGACCGCCGCGCCGCTTCCCGAAACCAGCGACGACCAGCGTGCCCGCGACCTCGTCGCGAAGATGACCCTGGACGAGAAGATCGACATGATCCGGGGGGCGCAGGAAGACGCGAAGACCGACCAGGCGGCCGCAGGCTATCTGAGGGGCGTTCCCCGCCTCGGCATTCCTTCCATGCGCTTTGCCGATGGTCCTCCCGGCATCCTGACCCGCGAACCGTCGGTCGCCCTGCCCGCGACCATGGCGCTGGCGGCGACCTTCAGCCGGGAGGATGCGGAACAGAATGGCGCGGTGGTCGGCCTTGAAGCCCGGCGGCTGGGCGTCGACGTGGCGCTGGAGCCGTTCGTCAACATCATGCGCGACCTCCATTTCGGTCGCGGCTGGAATACCTTTGGCGAAGACCCTTATCTGTCGGGCATCATGGGCGCCGCGCAGGTGCGCGGCATCCAGGGCCAGGGCGTGATGGCGCAGGCCAAACATTATCTCGGCTATGATCTGCGCGGTTACAAGACGATCATGGACGAGCAGACCCTGCACGAAGTCTATCTCGCGCCGTTCGAGGCCGTGATCGACGCGGGCGTCTCATCGCTGATGTGCGCCTACAACTACACCAACGGCCAATATGCCTGCGCCCATGAGGACCTGCTCGACACCACCCTGCGCAAGGAGCTGGGCTTCAAGGGGTTCGTCACGTCGGACTGGGGCGCGGTGCACAAGCCCACCGACATCAACACCGGCCTCGACATGGAAATGCCGGGCCTGATGCCCAAGGGCAGCCCCTGGCTGACCATCACCCGTTCCTATTTCGACAATGACACGGCGCCCGTCGAGCCGCTGAAAATGACGATGGACGTTTTGGGCCGCGTCTTTGGCCGCGCCGTGCCAGAAGAGGGCAAGGGCGAGCGCGCGCCGATCAAGTCGGTGATCTTCCGCGGCCAGTTTCCCGACGATCCCGATCCGAAGAACATGGCCTCCGCCCTCGCCGACGGATCGGTGCGGATGGCGGCGATCGACCAGGCAGCCTATCGGGTCGTGCATGAGATGAACCGCTTTGGCCTGCTGGACCGGGGCAACCACCAGCCGACAGGCGCGGCGGTCGATCCGCGCATCGCGGGCATCATCCGCAAGACGGCGTCCGACGCGGCCGTGCTGCTGAAGAATGAAGGCGCCGCCCTGCCCCTCAGCCAGGCCGATCTGGACGATCTGGCCCTGATCGGTCCCGGCGCCGGTCAGGTGGTGGCGCTCGGCATCAATGCCGAACATTCGCTTGGCCTGCCCGAAACGCAGAACAGCGTCGCCGCCCTGCTCCAGCGCGAGGCCGGCGGCCGCGCAGGCGCCCATATTGCCTATGCGGTCGCGAACGACATGACCGGTACACCGGTCCCCGCCGACCGCTTCAGCAGCGGCGGCGCGCCGGGCCTGGCCCGCTATGTCGAGGGCCGCAAGGTGGCGCAGGACAGCAGCCTCGACTTTACCGACAGCAATGGCCGTGCGCTGCCCGCGGGCGCGCAGCCAGGCTGGAAGGGCGAGATCGATATTCCGTCGGCGGGCACCTACGGCATCTATCTCCAGATGATGGGCACCCATGGCGAGCTGCTGATCGACGGTAAGCTGGTCGGCCGCTCCAGCGGCATGACCGGCGCCCGCCATGGCGATACGGTCCAGCCGGGGCAGGACGCGCTGCTCTCCACGACGGACAATCTCAACAATGTCCGCCGCGATGTCGAACTGACGGCGGGCAAACACAGTATCGAGGTGCTGACCAGCGAAGACACGTCGCACGCGCCGATCCAGATCCGCCTGAACTGGGTCACGCCGGAGCAGCGGCAGGCCAATTACCGCCATGCTGTCGAGACCGCTGCGAAGGCCAGGAAGGCCGTCATCTTCGCCTGGGCGCGACAAAGCCCGGTCTTCGGCCTGACGCCCGAACAGAACCGGCTGATCGAGGATGTGAGCGCCGCCAATCCCAATACCGTCGTGGTGCTGAACACCAGCTATCCCCTCGCCATGCCCTGGCTGGGCAAGGTGAAGGCCGTGCTCAACATGTGGTGGGGCGGCGACAAGGGCGGCGAGGCGACCGTCGATATCCTGACCGGCCGCGTGAGCCCGGCGGGCCGCCTGCCCTTCACCTGGGGCAAGGCGCTGGAGGATTATCCCGCCACCGACCCGCGCTATCCCGAACGCGGCGCCCGCGAAGACGGCGTCGTCACCTATTCCGAAGGACTGGATGTCGGTTATCGCTGGTTCGACCGGCAGGGCAAGGCGCCGCTCTATGGCTTTGGCCATGGCCTCAGCTACACCAGCTTCGCCTATTCGGGCCTCAGCGTGAAGCCTGCCGCCGACGGCGGCCTCGAGGTGCGGTTCACGATCGCCAACACCGGAAAGCGCCCCTCGGATGAGGTGGCGCAGGTCTATCTCGGCGCGCCCGCCAATGCCCCCAAGGGGATCGCCTTCCCGATGCGGGCGCTCGCCGGTTTCGATCGCATCCACCTGGAACCGGGGGAACGCAAGCCGGTGGCCATCCATGTCGCGCCGCGCAGCCTGCAATATTGGGATGAAAAGACCGGCAGCTGGACAAAGCCCAAGGGCGCGCGCCCAGTCTATGTGGGCGGTTCGTCGCGCGACCTGCCGTTGACCGCCCGGAGCCGGTAAGGCGCGAGCAGCGGCATGACAGGATGGCCGGGCAGCGATCGCGCCTCACATCATCGCGCATTTCCGGGAGAATATCGTCCTTTATGGCGCGGCGTCCGCCTCTTCTTCCCTGTCGAAAGGCCGTTCCTCACTCGACGCCGATACCGCCATCGAGCAGGTGGACGCTTCCGGTCATTCCACCGCTCGCAGCGCTCAACAGAAAGATCGTGGCATTCGCCACCTCCTCCGCCGTGACGAGGCGCTTGATCGGATGCCGCTGGGTGATCATTTCCCAGAAGGCGGGATCGGGCAACCCCGCCTCGGTCATGGGCGTGCGGATGAAGCTCGGGCAGACGGCGTTGCAGCGGACGCCGCGCACGCCGAAGTCGAGCGCGACCGACTTGGTCAGCCCGACGACGCCATGCTTGGCCGCGATATAGGCGGGAAGCGCCGGTTCGGCGAGAAGCCCCGCCATCGACGCCATGTTGACGATGGAACCGCCGCCTGCCGCGAGAATATGGGGAATTTGCGCCTTCAGGCTGTTATAGACACCCGTCAGGTTGACGGCGATGGTCGCGTCCCAAGTGGCAGGCGTGCATTCGACGATATCGCCCCATTCGCCTCCGATGCCGGCATTGTTGACCGCGCCGTCCAAGCGGCCGAAATCGGCGACCACCTCGGCACAGACCCGTTCCATGTCCACCAGCACCGCCACGTCGGCGGCATAGGCGCGGGCGCCCTCCACCTGCGCCGCCAGCGCCACGGCCGCCTCCCGGTTGCGGTCGACCACCGCCATGCGGGCGCCCAGCGCTCCGCCCTTGCGGACGATCGCCTCGCCCAGACCGGCCGCGCCGCCCGTCACCAGAATGACCTTGCCCTGCAGGTCGTCCACCATGCCCATTGTCCATTCCTCTCGCTTGAGCTTGTTTGTCCCGTCTATGCCAGCGTGGCGACAGCCTCCAGCCGGGCCGCACCGGCCAGCGCCTGTTCGGCATGCAGCCTCGCCCGCGCGCCCAGCCGGGCCAGTCCATATCCCGCCAGCGCCCGAAGGCGCCGCTCCACAGGGCCGTCGCCGGGCACGGCCAGCAGCCGTGCCGCCGACCATCCCAGCGCGGCGTCGGTCGCCAGCGCCAGAAAGGCGGTCGCCCCCGCTTCCGCCTCGCGCGGACGGGCGGTCATCAGCTTCAGCCGGTCGGCGGTGCGGATCAGCAAGGCCAGTATCACCTTCGCCTCGCCCGCCTCATGCCTTTCACCCATCTCCTCCAGCCTGCCGATCGCCTCGTCGAAATGGCCGACGAATATCCGCAGCCCTTCCCCGCCTTCCTTCCAGAGGCGGCGATGGAGCAGGTCGATCGCCTGCATCCCGGTCGTCCCCTCGAAAATCGGCAGGACCCTCGCATCGCGCAGCAATTGCTCGACCGGCCAGTCGGCAGTATAGCCCGCCCCGCCCAACAACTGCATCGCCGTGCTGGCGGTGTCGAACGCCAATTCGCCGCCCAGCGTCTTGACGATCGGCAGCAGCCATTGCGCCAGCGCCGCGCTCTCCCGGCCCCGCTCCGCATCGCCTTCGTGGCGGCCAAGATCGGTCTCGACGGCGGCGGCATAAATCAGCGCCCGCGCCATTTCGACGTCGGACTGCATGTCCAGCACCATGCGCTGCACATCGGCATGATCGATGATCGGGACGGGTTCCGGCCCGTTGCCGCCCTGGCGCCGGTCGCGGGCATAGGCCAGCGCAATGTCCGCCGCCGCGCCCGCCATCCCCAGCCCCATGGCGCCCACCGCCATGCGCATGTTCGCGATCATCACGAACATCTGTTGCAGCCCGCGTCCTTCTTCCCCCAGCAGAAAGCCCGTCGCACCCTCGAACCCCATGGCGCAGGTCGGCGAGCTGTGCAGGCCGAGCTTGCGCTCCAGCCCGCGCACGAAAACGCCGTTGGAGGCGCCGCCGATCTCGCTCGGCACGAGAAAGAGGCTGAGGCCCTTGGCGCCTTCGGTCCGGGCCAGCAGGCAATGGCCGATCCGCTCGGTCAGGTCGTGCGAACCGAAGGATATCCACTGTTTCTCGCCAGTGACCGACCATGTGCCATCATCGCGGGGCACGGCGAGGGTGCGCATCCGGCCTGCATCGGACCCGGCCCCGACCTCCGAAATGCAGATCGTCGCGCCCCATTCGCCGAACATGAGCCTGGGCAGCCATTGCGCCTTCAGATCGTCCGGCGCGAAGGCATCGATCAGCCGCGCGGCCGACCGGCTCGGCACCGGCAACATCCCGAAGGCCGCGCAGTGGCGATCGAAAATCTCCTGCGCGGCGATGGCGACCACCAACGGCAGCCCCTGTCCCCCATGCGCCACCGGCAGGTCGAGCGTCATCCAGCCAGCGCTGGCATAGCTCTGCCAAACGCCGCGATGCACCGGCGCCAGCCGCACGCAGCCATCCAGCAGGCGCGGCGGCATATGTTCGCCCGCCTGATTGACGCCTTCCAGCTGCTCCGCTGCGAAGGCGGCCGCTTCGCCCAATATCGCGGCGACGGTGTCCCCGCTGGCTTCCGCGAAGGAAGGCACGATCGACCGCAGCCGGTCCAGTCCCGGCAGCATCGCCAGTTGCGCCTCGATCGGCCCGATATCGGCCGCCGGGACCGGGGCACGGCTCATTCCACGAACGCCAGCGTGCCGACATCCACCGCCGCCGCGCCGCCATCGGCCACCAGCGTCGATCCGGTGATGAAGGAGGCATCCTCCGATGCGAGGAAGGCCACCGCGGCAGCGATCTCCTCCGGCTCCGCCATCCGGCCGAGCGGTGCCTTGCCCGCCAGTTGCGCGCCGAGCTGTTCGGGCGGAATGCCCATCATGGGACCGACATTCTCCAATATCCGTTCGGTCAGCTCGGTGCGGATCCAGCCGGGGCAGATCGCGTTGCAGCGGATATTCTCCCGCCCGAAATCGCGCGCGATGGAACGGGCCAGGCCCAGCATCCCGGCCTTTGCCGTGCTATAGGCCACATTGGCGGGCGCGCTGGCCAGCGCCGCGACCGAAGACACCAGCACGATCGCCCCGCCGCCCAGACGGCGCATGTCCGGCAGCACCGCGCGCGCCGCGAACAGGGCGCCGTCCAGATTCACCGCCAGGATCCTGTGCCAGTCTTCGGGTGCGATCCTCTCCGCCGATCCCAGCGATTCCGCCGCGGCATTGGCGACCAATATGCCGACCGGGCCGAAATGGCTGTTGGCCGCCGCGACCGCGCGGGCCAGATCGTCGGCATTGGTGGTGTCGCCCGGCACGGCCAGCCCGCCGCAGGAGTCAGCCACCGCCCTCAACGGCCCTTCGCGCCGCCCCAGCAGCACCGGATGCCCGCCCTCGGCGGCGATCCGGCGGGCGATGGCCGCGCCCAGCCCGGTTCCGGCGCCGGTGACCAAGGCAACTTTTCCGGCAAAACGTCCGTTCGTCATCGCAAGTCTCTCTTTTCGCCTAGACAGGATCGGCAATGTGCAGGACCAGCTTGCCCGGCGCCTTGCCGGAGAACAGGGTCGGGAGCAGTTCTGGCGCCTTCTCGAAGCCATGCTGTCGGTTTTCCTCGACATGGATCCTGCCTTCCGCGACCCACTGGCCAAGCTGCGCCGCGCCTTGCGGAATCTGGTCGGCATAGAAGAACAGCAATATTCCCTGCACCGTCAGCTGATGGGTGCAGATCCGCATGTAGTTGGCGGGGCCTTGCAGCTTCACGTCGGTATAGCCGGACGACATCGCGCCGCAGATCAGGATGCGGCCCCTGGGCGCCATGTGCAGGAACAGCTCGTCCAGCATGTCGCCGCCGACATTGTCGAAATAGGCGTTCACTCCCTCCGGCGCCAGTTCCTTGAGCTTTGCGCCCAGATCGTCGTTCCGGTAATCGATGGCCGCGTCATAGCCCGCCTGCTCGACGATCCACCGGCATTTTTCCGGACCGCCGGCAATGCCGATGACCTTCTTCGCGCCGCGCGCCCTGGCGATCTGTCCCGCCAGCGACCCCGTCGCCCCCGTGGCGGCGGACACCACCACCGTATCGCCCGGTCCCACCTTCAGCCCATCGGCGACGCCGAAATAGGCGGTCAGGCCGCCCACGCCGAAGACGCCCAGATTCCACGAAATCGGATAGTCCGCCTGCGGCAGGTGGCGCAGCGGCATCGGCCCGTCGGCGCGCACCAGGCAATAATCCTGCCAGCTCATGAAGCCTTCGACCAGATCGCCGGGCCGATAGTCGGGATTGCGGGATTCGACGACCTGGCCGATGCCCATGCAGCGCATCGCTTCGCCCGGCATGATCGGCGGCATGTAGCCGCCGTCATCGGTCAGCCAGATACGCTGGCTGGCATCGAAGCCGAAGAAGAGCGAGCGCACCAGCACGTCGCCATCCTGCGGCACCGGCACCGCGCCTTCGGCCAGCCGGAAATCGTCAGGCCGCACATCCCCCTGGGGACGCCGCGCCAGCAACCACTGCCTGTTGATCGTCATCTGCCTTCCTTTCTGTGTCTTCCGGATGAGCGGGAAAATGCCGGCCCGCTCAGATGCGGCGGCCCGCGTCCCGCCAATAGGTTTCGCGAATATCCTTCTTCAGCACCTTGCCGACCGGGCTGCGCGGCAGCGTGTCGATGAAATCGACGCTCTTGGGCGCCTTCACCGATCCCAGCCTTTCCTTACACAGGGCGATCAGCTCCTCGCCGCTCACGCTGGCGCCCGGCTTCAGCTCCACCACGGCCTTCACCGCCTCGCCCCAGCCCGCGTCGGGCACGCCGATCACCGCGCAGTCCAGCACCGCCGGATGCGACCAGAGCAGTTGTTCGACCTCGCTCGGATAGACGTTGAAGCCGCCGGTGATGATGACGTCCTTCTTGCGGTCGGTGATGTGCAGAAAGCCCTCGGCATCGATATGGCCAAGGTCGCCCGTGTGCAGCCAGCCATCGACGATGGTCTCCGCGGTCTTGTCCGGCTGCTTGTAATATCCCTTCATCACGATATCGCCGCGCAGGCAGATCTCGCCGGTTTCCCCCTGCGGCACCGGAACGCCCGCATCGTCCAATATGGCCGTGGTGTTGAGCACCGAGGGCAGGCCGCAGGAGGAAAGCCGCTGATCGTCGGCAATCCGTCCGTCGCGATAATGGTCGCCCGGACGCAGGAAGGCGATCGATCCGGGCGCTTCGGTCTGGCCATAGCCCTGATGCATCACCGGGCCGAACAGCCTGAGCGCGGCGCGCAGCTTTTCCACAGCCATGGGCGCCGCGCCATACATCAGATAGCGAAGCCGCGAAAAATCGCGGCTTTCGATCCCCGGCATCTCCAGCAGGCGGTAGATGACGGTGGGCGGCAGGAAGAATTCCGTCACCCCCTCCCCGCACACCAAGTCCAGCAGCGTCACCGGATCGGGCTTGGTCATCACCACCACCTTGCCGCCGCGCGCCGTGGCGGAGAGCGTCAGGAACCCCGCCGTGTGCGTCATCGGCGCGGCGGCCAGGTTCACGATCGGCTCGCCGGGAGCATAAGGCGTATTGATGACGCAATTGGCGATCGACACGGTCAGGTTGCGGTGCGTCAGCATCACGCCCTTGGGCTTGCCGGTGGTGCCGCCGGTCGGCATGATCGCCGCCAGATGGTCCTCCGCCACATGGGTGGAGAGCGGCGCGGCCGGAGCGGCGGCGCAAAAATCGTCCAGCGTCAGCGCGCCTTCGGCCTCCCCATCGATACATACCAAGGTGCGCAGATGCGGGCATGCCGACCGGATCGCCTGCACGATGGGCGCGAAGGCCTGCTGGAAGAACAGCAGCTCCACGTCGAACCCCTCGATCAGATGGAGATGATCCTCCGCCGTGCTGCGCGGATTGAGCGGCACCCAGGCGAAACCGGCGCGCCAGATGGCGAGGACGCACAGCCATGCCTTGGGATCGTTGGCCGCCAGCACCGCCGCCTTGGTCTCAGGCGCCAGACCCAGAGCGGCCAGCCCGTGCCCCACGCGCCAGGTGACGTCGCGGGCCTGGCCGAAGCTCCACTCCTCCCCGTCCTTCACATAGGCGATGCGGTCGAGGCCCAGGCTGGCTCCCCGGTCGAAAAAGGCGATGAGCGACATAGGGTCTTCCCGTGCTGGCGATCAGAGCGAAAGATCGGCGTTGATGCGCGCGATGGTCGCGGGCAGGTCCAGTTCGTTTTCGCGATTCTGGCCCAGTTGCAGGTGCCGCCCGGCGCTGGCCTGGAGCTTGCCCTGCGCCAGCGCCTCGCGGAACGCGTCGTTTTCGGCGGCAAGGGCGGCGAAGAAATGGTCGGCCATGGGCGCCGTCAGCCTGCCCTGCACGGCGCGGTGCATGGCGATCACATCGCGCGTCCGGGCATTGATCCGGCCCAGCAGATCGTCGAGATAGGCGTCGATCTCATCCTCGCCCAGCGCGCGGTTGATGATGCCGTAACGCTCCATCTCCTCGCCGCTGAAGTCGCGCGCGCTCAGCAGGATTTCCAGCGCCCGCGCATGGCCCGCCATGATCGTCGTGCGCGTGGTCCCTCCCCCCGCGGCCAGAAAATATCCGCTCGCCTCCGGGAAGCAGAGGAGCGACCGGCGGGTGGCGAAGCGCATGTCGAAGGCCAGGATGAACTCGAACCCGCCGCCGCGCACCCGGCCGTCGACCTTGGCGATCGTCACCTGCGGCAGCGCCTGCCAGTTGAGCGCCATCGCCTGCAGCGCGTTGATATCGGGATACCGTCCGGCGCTGGACGGGTCGGTCGCCGACTTTTCCAGTTCGCCGATGTCGAAATGGGCGATGAAGAAATCCGGGTCGGCGCTGTCCATCACCACCGCCTTGATGTCCGCGCGTTGCATCAGCATGCCGGAGAGCTGGAACAGCTCCTGGATCATCTTGATGGTGATGAGGTTGATCGGCGGATTGTCGAGCGTGACATGCAGCACGCCGCCATCCTCGCGCAGCTTCAGGGTTTCAAAGTTCATGACACTCTCTCCTCTCGGACCTCTCGCCGGTTTCAGACCAGCCGCTCGACCTTGATCCCCGCATAGCCGTAGCTTTGCAGCATCCCCATCAGGTCGCGGTGGCCGAACACCTCGCTGGGGCTGCGGAATCCGGTGAGCGCAGGCGTTTCCACCGACAGGCGCCGCGCGGCATAGGCCTGCAGCAGGCCCGTGGTGAAATAGCCGCCGGTCGAAACCATCGTCGTCTTCACGATCACATTGTTGCCGGTGCCGAGGCATGTGTCGTAGGCCCGATGCACCTGCCGCCGCTCGCGCGGCGGGGTGTCCGGCGTGATCGCCACCGCCATGCTGTCGAGCAGCGGATAGAGATGATCGTCGGGGATCCACTGCAACGACACCTTGTAGGCGCGCTCCAGTTCCAGCTCCTTCTTGTAGAGTTGCTGGTTCCACATCGCGACCGACATCTTGCAGTTGCGCACGCGGCCATCGCGGGCGAACCAGATGGGGTTGGACGTGCCGCCCCAATTGGACGCCTTGAGCACCCGGTTCGACGGCGTCACGATGTCGCAGGTGTCGATGCCGGGATAGCGGACCAGTTCATTGTCCTGGAGATAATAGGCCGAATAGCGCACCGCATCGAGGATGGTCTGGGCCGATGCGACGGTCGGCACCGCCTGCGCCACCTCCGTCATGTCCAGACTGTCGACGCCCGGCGTTTCCAGGCAATAGCGCGCGCCGATTTCCGACACGCCATACATGCAGGCGGTCGACGGGATCAGCGCCAGCCCGGCCTTCGCGAACGCCCGGCCATAATGGTCGCGCAGCCATATCATCCAGTGCTGCTCGCCGGTCGTGTCGACATAATGGATGCCCGCCTGCAGCGCGGCCTCCACCACCGGCGGGCCGAAGCGCATGAACGGCCCCACCGTGTTGCACACCACCTTGCGGCCCGCGAACAGCCGGGTCAGGGCCTCGACCGTGTTTTCGACCTCGCAGATTTCATAGCGGGCATTCTCGATCCCCGGCACGATCCGGCATGCCGCCTCGATCTTCTCGCGGTTGCGCCCGGCGGCCACGAACGGCACGTCCAGGTCGCGCAGATGCTCCATGACCAGGCGGCCCGTATAGCCGCTGGCGCCATAGACCACGACGGGAAATTCAGCACTCATCCGACAATCCTCTCCATAAAGCGCCGATGGTCCGGTCAGGGCTGGCCCCAGCCTTCCAGACGGTTGAGCCGGGTCATCAGGAACCCGAAATGCATCAGCAGCAGGTTGTTCTCGCCATCCTCGATCTGCATCGCGCGCGCGTCGCGCAGCAGCTTTTCGATCGGATATTCCTGGGTCAGGCCGACCCCCCCGAACAGTTGCAGGGCCTCGTTCACGACCGCGAACATCTCGCTGTTGCAGAAGGCCTTGCCCGCCGCGGTGAAATAGGGGTGGGGGCGCGGCGAGCATTTGGTATATTCGGCGACGTGGCGCGCCATGGCCTTGATCGCCTCGACCTTCGCGCCCATCGTCCCCAGCCGGTACTGGGTCAGTTGCAGGTCGGCGAGTAGCGCGCCGCCCTGTCTGCGCTCGTTCGCATAGGCCAGCGCCAGCTCGAACGCGGCACGCGCCAGCCCGGTGGCGACGTGGCTCATCGCCGTCCCCGCCTGCGCCCAGGCGCCCGCATGCTTGATCGCATAATCGTCGCGGGTCGCGACCGCCCAGCGGCGCGGCACCTTCACATTGTCGAAGAATATCTCGCCCTGCGGCAGAGCCCGCTTGCCCAGCTTGGCGAGCGGCCTGCCCTTCGAAATGCCGGGCAGGTCCAGCGGCACGACGATGTTGCAGCCATGGGCGTTGCCCCGATCGTCATGGAAGCCCTCGCCATAGTCGGCCGCGATGTCGAGCAGCGCCACCTGCGCCACATAACCGTTCGAAACCCAGGCCGACGACTGGCCGTGGATGACGATCTCGTCCGCGCCGAAACGGGCGACCAGATTGCCCACATTGCCCTTCGCGCCGGGAAAGCGCTCCTCCCCATAGAGCAGCAGTCCATCCGATCCGCGATCCGGCTGGGTGGCGGCCCAGCAGCCGATCCTGCCCTCGCACATCTGGATCAGTTCGGGATCGCCGCTGCCCAGCGCCGCGCGGATCGGCATCTCGCCCGCGCCCGCCGACACGGCCAGACCGACATCGCCCCAGCCCAGTTCGGATATGACCAGGCTTTCCATGCGGGCCAGTGCGCGCGGCTCCATGCCCGCCATGGTTTCCGGCCCGATGCCCAGCTTCGCGAACGCGCGGTGGAAATCCCATAGCGGCGATCCGGGCTCATAGGCCTGCTCGGGCGCCATGCGGTCCAGTTCCCGCGCGATCGGCCGCATCACCTCCGCCGCGAAGCGGTGCACGCCCTGCTGGATCGCCAGTTCTTCTTCGCTGAACCCGGCATCGAAGCCCGAAAGCTCCAGATGCGGCCAGGCGATATCATGTCCTGCCATTGCGCAAAATCCTATCGCGTCAGGATGTTGACGGTGACGACGCCTTCCTCGTACCCGATCGAGCCACCGCCATTTTCCTGCAGGGCGACCTTCGCCCCCTCGACCTGGCGCTGCCCGGCCTCGCCGCGAAGCTGCGTCACCAGCTCGTGCAACTGTCCAAGGCCCGTGGCGCCGATGGGATGCCCCTTGCACTCCAGCCCGCCCGAAGGGTTGATCGGAACGCGCCCGCCCACGGTGAATTCGCCGCGCTCGGCCGCAGGGCCGGCGCCGCCCATCGGCACCAGCCGCAGATATTCGGCCGCGATGATCTCGCCCATGGCGGTCGCGTCATGGACCTCGACCACCGACACATCGTCCGGGCCGATGCCCGCGCGCTCATAGGCGATGTTCGCGGCGCGGCGGCACACCGCCTTGTCGAATTCCGCCGCCTCGCGCGGGGCAGCGGTGGCGATGGCGGTCGCGGCGACGCGAACGGCGCGGCTGCGCGATCCCTTCAGCTTCGCCAGCCCCCTTTCGGTGCAGACGATCACCGCCGCCCCGCCATCGGTCAGCGGGCCGCACATGGCGATCGTCAGCGGATAGGTGATCGGCGCGGAGGCCAGCACCTCCTCGATGGTGAAGGGCTTGCGATATTGCGCCAGCGGGTTGTGCACCGAATGATTGTGGTTCTTCGCGGCGACGGCGGCGATCTGCCGCTGGGTCGTTCCGAAATTCTTCATCCAGAAACGGCACATGGCGGCGTAGATCGCCATGAACCGGCTATAGGGGCGGTCGGACTCGCTGCCCTCCGGCACTTCCACCCCCTCGCCCAGCGCGAGCAGCAGCGCCGCATTTTCCTCCGCCCGGCTGACGTCCCAGCCGCCGTCGAACATCGCCAGCGCCCTCGCCTTGTCCTCGATATTCATCTTCTCGGCGCCGACCGCGATGGCGATGTCGCACGATCCGGCGCGCAGCGCCTGCACCGCCAGCTGGAAGGCGCTGGTGCCGGTCGCGCAGGCATTTTCGACATTGTAGACCGGAATGCCGGTCAGGCCGAAACGGGTGAAGACGACCTGCCCGGGAATGGCGAACTGCCCCTGCAGGGCAGGCTGCGTGCCGGTGCCGTAAAAGGCCTGCTCGATCTGCGCCATCTCCGCGCCCGCGTCCTTGAGCGCCAGGTCGACCGCTTCGCCCGCCAGCTGCCAGACGGCCTTGTCGATATGCCGCCCGAACGGGGTCATGCCGACGCCGGCGATAAAGATGTCGCGCTCCATCATCCTCTCCATCCGCGGGCCAGATTCGCCATCCGCCGTCTTGTCCCGCCCGCCCCGCCCCGACCGGGGAGCGGCACGACCGATATTCCAAGCATGTATGGGGATGGCGCCTGCTTGCCTCCCCCCTGTGACGGGGGGGATGGGAAGGGGGCGATTGCCACTATCCTGCCCCCTCGGATATACCGCCGGAAAAGCGGGATTGGGGTGAGGATGCAGGAAGCGGACGACAGGAAGCAGGACAGCGGCATGTCCGGCGGCATCGCGCTCAAGACCGTCCCGCCGCGCGCGCCGCAGATCTTCCTGGTCCGGCCGCACCTCGCGCTCCAGCGCATCCGGCTGGCAGATATCGACCTTATAGAGATCATCGCGCCGCATGGCTTCGGCAAGACCAGCCAACTTGCGCAATGGCATCGCGAGGCGCTGGTGGCGGGGATCGTGCCGATCTGGCTGTCGCTCGATTCCCGCGACGATCCCTTCCGCCTGATCCGCGCCCTGTCGCAGGCGGTGGTGCGGGCGTCGGCCTACACCATCTTCCCCGCCAGCTTCGTCGAATGGATCGGCGGCTGCACCGATCCGCAGGAAGCGATCACCGCCTGGCTTGCCCATCTGTCGGGCAGCGGGCAGGATCTGCTGCTGCTGATCGACGATGTCGACCATGCCCCGGAAACGACACTGGCGGCGCTCGACTATCTGCTGGCAAATGCGCCCACCAACCTGCGCATCGCGCTGGGCCGCCGCCCCTCCGCGACGCTGGCATCGCCCGACATTCTGGGCAATCTGCCGCTCATGCGGATCACCGCCCGCGACCTGCGCCTGCGGGAGGAGGAGACGATCAGACTGGTGCAGCAATCGCTGCGCACCAACTTCAACGCCGAACTCGCCGCGCGGATTCACGTCCTGACCGAGGGATGGCCGCTGGGCGTGCGCCTCGCCATCGCGTCGCAGCTGCGTTCGCCCTCGCCCGCCGATCTCGATGGCATGCTCTCGTCCGATCTCGGCCAATATTTCCTCGACAGCGTCATCAGCAAGCTGCCGCCCCGGACGGCCGAAATGCTGGTCGACATCGCCCAGCTCGATCCCATCCATCCCGACCTGTGCCGCGCCATGATCGGCGAGGATGCGCCCGTGGAGGAGATGGAGCGCCTGGCCGCCGAGACCCCGGTGCTGACCCATGGCGAAACCGGTGGCTGGCTGCGCCTGCATCCCTCGGCGCGGGAGGTGCTGGTCCCCCGCCGCAAGCTGCGGCCGCCCGCATTGCTGCACGAACAGGCGCTGCGCGCTCGTGATTGGTATCAGGACCATGGATTGCTGGAGGAGGCCGCCCAGCAGGCGGCGCTGATCGGCGACGAAAGCGCCGCGATGGCGCTGGCGGAGGCCAGCTTGGCCGCCATGACGCGGCAGGGGCGCAACAATGAGGTGCTGGAATGGTATGGCCGCGTCTCCCCGGACGAGATTGGCGAGCATCCCGGCTTCTGGGCGCCCACCGGCTGGGCGCTGGCCCTGAGCAACCGGCGGGACGAGGCGCGCGGCCTTGTCGACCTGATCCGCCAGGCCCCCGCCTCCACCGAGGCGCAGCTTTATGAAGCGGACCTGATCCTCGCGGCCACGGCCGGTTATGTCGACGACCTCATGCAGATGGAGGAATTCGCCAGCCGCTGGCCGACGCCGCCCGCGTCAGCCGACGCCTCGTCCAGCCTGCTGCATGCCGTCACCCTGGCCCACCGCGCCCTGCTGATGGGGCAGCCCGAACTGGTGCGGCAATGCCTGGCCCCGCCGCTGGCGGAGCGGGCGATGATGGTGCCGGCATCCTGGGGCTATGCCGACCTGCTCATCGGCATGAGCTATTATTGGGAGGGCAAGGTCGAACTGGCGGCGGACCAGCTCAGGACCGCCTTCAACCTCACCAGCAAGCATATGGACAGGCGCAATCGCGTGGTGTCCATGATCGCGGGCATGCTGGCGATCGCCTGCCTGGAATGCGGCCGGGCGGAGGAGGCGGGCCTGCATCTGTCGCTGCGCGTCAACATGATCGAAAAGCATGGCGTGCCCGAAACGGTGATGGCCGCCTTCGCCACGCTGGCGGAACTGTCGATCGACGGGCGGCATCAGGATCAGGCAGCCGTGCAATATGGTTCGCTGGCGGCCGAGGGACGGGCGCGGCGCAACAGCCGGATGGAGGCGGCCGCCTATTTCGGCCTCGCCCGCCTGCATGCGCGCCATGGGCGGCTGTTCAGCGCCCGGCAGGAAGTGGAACGGGCCGACGCCCTGCTTGCCGCCCTGTCACCGGAAACACCGGCCCCGGTTCGCCTCTGGTGCGCGCTTCAGGCGGAACTCGCGCGCGCGACCGTCCTGTCCCATGAGGGCATGGCCAAGGCGGCGGAGGCGGAAGCATCCGCCTCGCGCGCCCTTGCCCTTGCCATGCAGCTCAACCGAGGGGCGGAGATCGCCCGCGCCCTGTTCCTGCGGGCGCAGGCGAGGGAAAGGCTGGGCGACGAACGGGCCGCGCTGGACCTGACCGAAGCGGAAAGCCTGTGCGAAGCAGGCGGCCTCAGGCGGCTGAAGGCCGAATTCACCGGCCCGGAAGCGCCCCGCGACCAGCGCGAAGCGCCTGCCGCCCCGCCGCCGCAACCCTCATCCCTGCCCAATCGGGGCGCGGCGGAAAATATGCTGACGCCCAGGGAACAGGATGTGCTGGCCCGGCTGATGAGCCATATGAGCAACAAGGAGATCGCGCTCTCCATGGGCGTGGGCGAGGAAACCATCAAATGGCACCTCAAGAACCTGTTCCACAAGCTGGGTGCGGGTGACCGCAAGTCCGCCGTCAAGCGAGCGCGCATGCTGGGCCTTGCCTGAACGGGCGGGCGGCTGACATCGGGCATGAAAAAACCGGTGCGCGGGATGATGAACCCGCGCACCGGCAGCTTGCTGCGGCCCGTTGCCGTCAGAACCGCTTGGTGATGGCAAAGCCGTAGGTCGCCCGTTCCTTGCCGTTGACGATCCGGCTCGCCCCCAGCGTATCGCCCTGGACCAGGATGTTCACGATCTTCTGCTGGCTCAGCAGGTTGCGCGCATAGAGCAGCAGGTCGATGCCCTTGTCGTCGGACGCGATGCGGTAGGACAGGTTCAGATTGTCATAGGCATCGATCCGGTCCGCGACATCATTGTAGATGCGCGCATAGCTCTTGCTCTGGCGGTAATAGTCGACGCGGAAGGTGCCCGACCAGCCGTCGCCGAAATCGGCATCATATTCGCCGCCCAGCGCCACCGTCCAGTGCGGCGCGGAGGGCAGTTGCTTGCCGTCGAGATTGGTGGGAATGCCCGCGACGGCGAGCGGACTGGAACAGAGCGAACCCATGGCCAGATCCGGGATCGCGCCCGCATTGATCGCCGACTGCACGCCCGCCAGATAGGCGGTGGGCAGCACGCAGCGGTTGCTGAAGGTCGCCGACTCTATGCTGCGCACGGCGGTCAGCGAACTGTCGCCGCCCGTCGGGTTCAGCGTGTCGATGGAGGAACCGCCCTTGATGCGGCTGTTGAGATAGCCGACCCGCGCGTCGAAGCGCAGATGGTCCACCGGCTCGACCCCGCCTTCGAACTCGACGCCCCACAGCCGCGCATCGATATTCTCGTTGGCGACGGTGTTGTTCACCAGTTTCGAGATCTGATAGCCCTTATAGTCATAATAGAAGCCGGTGAGGTTCAGCGTCACGCGCCGGTTGGCCAGCATATTCTTGGTGCCGACCTCCAGCGCATTGACGAATTCGGGCTTGAAGGAGGACGCCACGCCGGTCCCCGCGACGCCCGCCGGATTGAAGCCGCCGCCCTTGTAGCCGCGCGAGACCGACGCGTAGAGCAGCGTATCGTCGGTGAAGTCCAGCTTCGGCTTCCAGTCGACGGTGAAGCGGCCGGTCAGTTCCTTGAAGCTGACCCGCTGTTCGTCCGTGGCCGGGAAGCCCGCGCCCGGCGTCAGCAGCACGACCGGATAGGCGATCTGTTTCTTGCGGTCATCGGTGTAGCGCAGGCCCAGCGTCAGCTTGAGATCGTCGGTCGCCCGATAATAGGCCTCGCCGAACAGGGCGCCCGACTTCAGCCAGTAGGGGCTGCGGTTGTCATAATAATTATGGCCCGTTCCGTCGCCGGGCGAGGTCGGGTCGATATAAATGCCCGCCCCCTGGGTCGCGTTCAGCACGGCGGCGGCCAGCGTCGTCATGTTGCTGAGCGCCAGCAGGTCGCCGTCCTGCTTGTAGTCGATATAGATGCCGCCCAGATTGAAGTCGAACTTGCCGTCGAAACTCGACTGGATGCGCAGTTCCTGGCTATATTGCCGGGAAAAGCGGTCCTGATGATATCGGGCGCTCATATGGTCGTAGGCGCCGATCTGCGGATCGTTGAAGATGCCGCCGGGGGTGAGCGGCGTCACCGGGAAGGTCGCCGTCGCGACACCGGCCACGACCGGCATGTCGATGGTATAATGATCCTTGGTATAGGAACTGAGCGAGGTCAGCGTCAGCGCGTCGTTGAACTTCCATTGCAGGTCGAGCGAGAACAGGTCGTTCTTCGCGCGGGTCGACGGATCGAAATCGGAATTGACGCTGTTGAGATTGGTGCTGACCGTCCGTCCGGCATAGGCGTTGACCGGTGTGAAGCCGAACAGATAGCCGAACAGCCCCGGTAGCAGGCTCATGCTGCCCGCCGTCCCGTTATTGGCCGGGCTGCTCGCCGCATTGGCCAGGCAGCCGCCGGACAGCAGCGCCTGGGTGACCGGATTGGTGCTGACGCCGCCGATGCTGGTGGGCCCGCTGTCGGGCGCGCAGATGATCTTGGCATTGCCGCCCGACGTGTCGTGCTGGCGGAAGTGTTCCCACATGGCGCGCGCGCGGAAACTGTCGGACGGGTCCCATTGCGCGGTCAGCCGGGTGCTCCAGATGTCCCTGGAATCGATCTTGTTGCCCGTGTAGCTGTTGAGGATATTGCCATCGCGCTTGATCATCGATCCTGCCGCGCGCACGGCCAGAGTGCCGCCGATCGGAATATTGATGTAGCCGCGCAGTTTCCGCGTGTCGTAACGGCCATATTCGCCCGTCACCTCGCCGCTGAACTCATGCTTGGGCGTCGCGGTGATGGTGTTGACGACGCCGCCGGTCGCATTGCGGCCGTACAGCGTGCCCTGCGGCCCGCGCAGCACTTCCACCCGTTCGATGTCGTAAAATTCGGCAGCCGCCAGACGACTGTCGTTCAGCGGAATATTATTCTCATGGATACCGACGCCGCTGTCGACCGCCGCGCCCTGAATCTGCGCGCCGATGCCGCGGATCTGGAAGTTGAACTTGCCGAAACCCGTCGACCCGAAACTGACATTGGGGATGGACTGCTTCAGGTCGGCACCGCCCACCAGACCCTGTTTCTGCAACATCTCCTGTGAAAAGGCCGACACCGCGATCGGCACATTCTGCAGATTTTCCGCCCGTTTCTGGGCGGTGACGATGATTTCCCCCTCATAATGCGGCGCCTGCTCCGCCTGTTGGCGCTGCTGATCCTGCGCATGGGCAGGCAGCGCCTGGACCGCCGCCAGCACGGCGCCGCTGGCACAGGCGAACAATATGGACCTTTTCATCATTTTCTCTCCCCGCATCATCTTCATCTGCCAGTCGGAAGCGGCAAGGAAGTCTTTTCCTCTGGCGCCCCCACCTGGATTTCCTGTTTCAGTTCATGCGCTGGCGGTCCCAGCGCCTCGCCGGAATCGACCGGCATCAGGATCCCGGTGATCCTCGCCGCCGCATCGCCGGCCAGGAACAGGATCGCCGCGACCACATCCTCGCTGTCCACCGGCTCGCCCAGCGGCGCGACGGTGCGGAACCACTGCCTGAATTCCGGACTTTCCACGAAATCCCGGCTGATGGCGGTGCGCACCACCGTCGGGCAGACGCCGTTCACTCGAATCCCGAGCGGCCCCAGTTCCAGCGCCGCGCAGCGCGTCGCCTGCGCGGCCGCCGCCTTCGAAATATTATAGACGGACTGCCCGGCATGGGGCCGGATCGCCGCGGTGGACAGCATGTTCACGATGACGCCGCGCCGCTCCTGCCGCAGCATCTGGTGCGTCGCGGCGCGCATGCCGTTCCACAGGCCCCGGCAATTGACGTCGAGACAGCGGTCGAAATCCGCGTCGTCATAGGTCCAGAAAGGGGATGGCGGGGCAACGACCCCGGCATTGTTGACCCAGATATCCACCGATCCAAAGACCTGCACGGCATGATCGGCAACCGCCCTCATATCCCCGGCGACCGTCACGTCGGCCTGCACGAAGATCGCACGCCGCCCTTCCGCCTGCAGCAGATCGACGACGGAAAGATGCGCCACCTCGCCGAAATCGCCCGCCTTGGTTTCGCGCGAGCGCCCGGCGACCACGACATTGGCCCCGGCCCGCGCAAAGGCGATCGCCGCCGCCCGGCCTATGCCGCTGCTCCCTCCCGTCACCACGACGGTCTTGCCGTCAAAGGACATCATGCATCCCTCCTCATGGACGGTCGGCCTATGGTCTGGCCGCTCCGTTCCGCCCCGGCGGGCGCGGGCCTGCCGGGATGTTGCCTTTCCTCTATGGATTTGCCGGGGATGTTGCTCCCCCCTGTGATGGGGGGGGGTGGGGGCCTGACCCTAGGCTGGACCCATCTGACCGTCGGCCGTGTCCCAGCTGATGAGCGCCAGGGCCGTACGCAGGCTGGCGGCATCCCGCGACGCCAGCATCGCCTCGAAGCGCGCCTCATGCGCATCCATGACGGCTTCGGCCTCCACCTTCGCCGCCTCCCCCGACGGCGTCAGAGTCAAGGCGAGCGAGCGCCCATCGACCGGCGACTTTTCAAGCAGCCCCTTGGCGGCCAGGGCCGAGATCAGCGGCGCCATATTGGCGCGCTTGATCCCCAGCACCCGGCCGACATCGCTCTGGATGCAGCCGGGATGGGCGCCGACCAGGATCAGGATCGTCGCCTCGACCGGGCGCAGACCTACCACCGCCAGCCGTTCGCCCAGATCCGCCATCATCACGGTGGAGGCACGCCGCAGCAGATAGCCGAGCCGCGAGACAAGAGGGGCCTGCAATGCTTCCAGCGTGGGCGACTTGGTCATGCCGCCCTCTCTAATGCTATTGCCCAGAACAATCAATATTGCTATCTTACATAGCAATCAGAAGGAGTCGGGATATGCCTGAAACTGAAATTCCCCTGTCCATCGGCGGCCGGAATCGTCCCGCCGCCGCCAGCTATGACCGGATCAATCCGGTCACTGGAGAGGTGGCGACACGCGCGGCCGCCGCCACGCCCGAAGACGCCGTCGCTGCCGTCGAGGCCGCGCGGGCGGCTTTCCCGGCCTGGTCGGCGCTCGGCCCCAACGCCCGCCGCGCCGCGCTGATGAAGGCGGCCGACGCGCTCGACGCAAGGGCCACCCAATTTGTCGACGCGATGATGGCGGAGATCGGCGCAACCGAAGGCTGGGCGCGCTTCAACCTGATGCTGTCCAGCTCGATCGTGCGGGAAGCCGCCGGCCTGACCACCCAGAACGGCGGGGAGGTGATTCCTTCCGACAAGCCCGGCTGCATCGCCATGGCGGTGCGCGAACCGGCGGGCGTGGTGCTGTCCATGGCGCCGTGGAACGCGCCGATCATCCTTGCCACCCGCGCCATCGCCGTACCGCTCGCCTGCGGCAATACGGTGGTGCTCAAGGCATCCGAACAATGCCCGCGCACCCACGGCCTGATCGTCGAGGCGTTCGTGGAAGCCGGGCTGGGCGAGGGCATCGTCAACCTTATCACCAACGCGCCACAGGACGCGGCCGACGTCGTCGGCGCGATGATCGACCATCCCGCCGTGCGCCGCGTCAATTTCACCGGATCGACCGCCGTGGGCCGGATCATCGCCATGCGGTGCGCGCAGAATCTGAAACCCGCCCTCCTCGAACTGGGCGGCAAGGCGCCCCTGATCGTGCTGGAGGACGCCGACCTGGATGAGGCGGTCAAGGCCGCGGCCTTCGGCGCCTTCATGAACCAGGGCCAGATCTGCATGTCGACCGAGCGGATCATCGTCGTCGACGCCATCGCGGACGCCTTCGCCGCGAAGTTCCAGGCCAAGGTCGCCACCCTGACAGTTGGCGACCCGCGCGAAGGCGCCACCCCGCTCGGCGCGGTCGTGGACAGGAAGACGGTCGCCCATGTCCGCTCGCTTATCGAGGATGCGCTGGCGGCGGGGGCGACGCAGCTCAACGGCGGCGAGGCCAACGGCGTGCTGATGCCCGCCCATGTGATCGACGGCGTGACCCCCGAAATGAAGCTGTTTCGCGACGAAAGCTTCGGCCCGGTCGTCGGCATCATCCACGCGCGCGACGAAGCCCATGCGATCCAGCTCGCCAACGATACCGACTATGGCCTGTCCGCGTCGGTCTTCACCCGCGACGCCGCCCGCGGGCTGAAGGTCGCGCGCCGGATCCAGTCCGGCATCTGCCATGTCAACGGCCCGACCGTGCATGACGAGGCGCAGATGCCCTTCGGCGGGGTCAAGGCGTCCGGCTACGGCAAGTTCGGCGGCAAGGCGGGCATCGACAGCTTCACCGAACTGCGCTGGATCACGCTGGAGACCGAGCCGGGCCACTATCCGATCTGATCCTTTCCCCTTCCCTTTCTTTCGGAGATATTTTCCATGACCGACATCCTGCACATTGACGGCATCGATCGCCAGGAACTCGAGACCGTGGCCTATACCGTCGAGGACGGCATCGCCTGGGTCAGCTTCAACCGCCCCGACAAGCGCAACTGCATGTCCCCGCGCCTCAACCGCCAGATGATGCGGGTGCTGGACGCGCTGGAATATCGCGACGATGTCGGCGTCCTCGTCCTCACCGGCGAAGGGTCCGCCTGGTCGGCGGGCATGGACCTCAAGGAATATTTCCGCGAGACCGAGGCGCAGGGCCTGAAGGGCACGCGCGCCGCCCAGCGCGAAAGCTACGGCTGGTGGCGGCGCCTGCGCTGGTATCAGAAACCGACCATCGCCATGGTGAATGGCTGGTGCTTCGGCGGCGGCTATGGCCCGCTCTTCGCCTGCGACCTGGCCTTCGCGGCGGAAGAGGCGCAATTCGGCCTCTCCGAAATCAACTGGGGCATCCTGCCGGGCGGCGGCGCGGCCAAGGTGGCGGTGGAACTCACCGGCTTCCGCAACGCCATGTATCATTCGCTGATGGGCGAGAATATCGATGGACGGAAGGCGGCCGAATGGGGCTTCGTCAACGAGGCGCTGCCGCTGGCCCGATTGAAGGATCGCGTCGCGGAAGTCGCCAGGGTGCTGCTGACCAAGAACCCGGTCGCGCTCAAGGCCACCAAGGACGCCATCCGCCGCGTCCGCGAGATGACCTACGACAATGCCGAGGATTTCCTGGTCCGCGCCCAGGAAGCCGCCAACAGCTACGACAATGAAGGCCGCAAGGAAGGCATCAGGCAGTTCATCGACGATAAAAGCTACAAGCCCGGCCTGGGCGCTTACGACAAGTCGAGGCCGACCGACAAGTCGAGGCCGACCAGCCTTTCATAAAGGGGAGAGATTGTGCAGGCCATCGGCGGTCGCGCGGGACCCCCGCCGATGGTCGCGGCAATGGGGACGGCGACCGGACTCGCCGTCCCTGTGCCCGTTGCAATAGAGCGAAGGCTGTTGGAGGACTCGCAAAGTCCTCGCCCGGCAATATGCAGTTATCAGAGCCATCCCGGATCATTCCAACCCGCTTCGGATAGGGTTTTGCGTGCCCGGCATCGGCAAGATGCCAGATGGTTTCACGCAAAAACCCGATTCTCGGCCCGATGGACTTTGCACCGTTACGGTTCCTTCTTTCATGCCCTGACAATCGCCCCACGGCTATGAATTCCCCGGATCAGGCGCTTTGCGTTCGCGCAAGGCGTCCATGGGGGATCATCTATGCGCCTGGGTTTGAAAGCCAAGCTGACCATTGCCATCGGGCTGGCCGCCGCTTGCGCTTTTCTGGCGCTGGGCATCCGGGAATTGCGCCACGCCTCCGCTGCCATGGCACGAAGCGAGGGCGCCGCCGCGCCGGCCCGGCCGCCCGCGCCGACCGCCGTGCTGGCGCAGGCGGTTCGGCCGATCAGGACCGGCGAGACCGTCACCGCCCTCATGATCCGCAACGCAGCGGGCGATCCGGCGCGCTTTCCCACTGCGGCCACCGCCGCCGAAATCATCGGCAAGGTCGCGACGCGGGACGTTCCGGGTGCGCTGATCGCTCGCGATGCGGTGGCGATGGAAAGCAAGCTCGCCATTCGCGTGCCCATGGGGATGCGCGCGGTCAGCATCGACACGACGGCGGAAATCGCGGTGGCCGGGCTGATCCGGCCCGGCGACCGGGTCGATGTGCAGGTCGTCTATCCCGGCGCCGATGCCATCAGCGGGGCGCGCGGCAACGGGCGGTCCCCCAGGCGAAACGCCATGCCCGCCCCCCGGCCGCCCAGCGCGAAACGTTCGGTCACCGGCAGATCGTCCTTCGAATATTGACCTTTGACGATGGTCTTCAGGGCCAGTTTCCCTGTTATCGGCTCGACGAGCACGGCCTGAACATTGACTTTGGTGAAGCCAGTCTCGGAAAAGCCGGTAAAGGGCTTCGCCCCCAAAACATTCAGCCCCCGGCTGACGACCGCCGACAGGGCATAGCCGCTTGTCGCATCGGCATGCGACCAGGATGCACCCAGTCGCACCGCCCTCGACCTGTAATCGCCGAAACGGATATCAAGGAAATAGTTGGAACTGTCGATCCCATCCAGCGACGCCGTCAGCGCCACCTGGCTCTTGACGGAGCGGATCAGCGGATAGGCCAGCGTTATTCCCGCCAGCGTCGCCTCGCCCGCGATCCGGCTGTCGCGCGATCGGGTCTGCATATGCGCCGCCTGCGCGGTCAGCGTCATGCCGTTGCTGCCGACCGGCGTGCCATGGCTCAGGGAATAATATTGATAGCGTTCGGGCGTGAAGGGCAGATCGCCCGGCTGGGCCAGCTTGCGGACCTGGGCGTCCACCGTCAGTCCCGGAATATCGCGCAGCAGGGACAATGCGCGTTGCAGCGGCGCCTCGCGCATCAGCCGCCGCATATGGGCGGCGATCAGGCCGGCAGGCGCGCTGGGCGACAGTCCGCTCACCCGATAGTCGTGCCCCCGCCCCTCGACCAGCCGCACCGTCAGCACGCCACCGGCAGGAAGCTGCCGGGGAATCGAAACCGAATAGAAGGCGATGTCGCTTTTCGCATAGACCGCGCTCAGGGCCCTCGCTATCGCCTGCAATGTGTCGGCCGTCAGCGGGCGGCCGGCAAGGGCCGCCGTCGCTTCGTCCAGCCGGGCCGTGGGCAGGGAGCTTCCCTGATAATGTAGCCGGGTCAGGAGAGTGGCCGCCGCGGAGGGGACCGAGGGCGCGATCCGGATCGACGGCTGGGGCGCGGCGGCTGGCGGCGGCGCGATCTGCGGTTCCAGCCGGTCGGGCCGGTCGCGGTCGATCGTCGGAACGGGGGCGGGCAAGGGGATCTGTACGGACGCCGGGGCGATGGCCGCAGGGCGTTCCTGCGCCGCCAGCGGACCCGCCAGCGCCGGCGCCAGGAAAAAGCAGCCCGTCCTGATCCACGCCCACATCACCTGTTCCCGCCCCCCATGCTTCATTCCTCATGACATCGGAACAGGATGGAAGAATTTGCCGATGCCTTCACCTGTAACCGGGACCGGGTCGGTTGTTTCGGCAAGCATTGGGAAAGGGTTGGGAGCAGCCGGGCACAGGCTGTTCATCGCTGGCCAAGCTCTCGCGCCGGTCCTCGCCTCCACGCCGAGCGCGACCATTCGGGCAGGCGTGATTCCACGGCGATGTTATTGCAAATCGCGCCAGGCGGGGCATCATCCCGCCCTTTTCGTCGCGAAATCCGGAATCCGCTGCATTTTATCCCCGTTTTTCGGTGAAATCGGGTCGCAAAAGGACTGGTTGAGCAGGAAGAGACAGGTTAAGACCGTGCGTCCACGAAAGGGAGATGATCATGAATAACACTGAAATCGCCGAAGCACTGGCTGCCGATCATGGCCTGACCAAGGCCGATGCGCGCAAATATGTCGACGGCGTTTTCTCCGCGATCGCCGGTGCAGCCGCGAAGGGCGAGGAAGTGTCGCTCAACGGCTTCGGCAAGTTCAAGGTCAAGGACCAGCCGGCGCGCGAAGGCCGCAATCCTTCGACCGGCGCGGTGATCCAGATCGCCGCTTCGAAGAAGCTGACCTTCACCCCGGCGAAGGCGGTCAAGGATCAGCTCAACGGCTGAAGCCTTTTGCCGTCGGCCGAACCGGCCGACGGCAGCCCGGGGTCAATCATGGTGCGCGTCTGGTCCCATGGATCAGGCGCGCACCATTTTTTCCGGGCAGGGAACCAGCGGCGCAGCGCAGCGCGCGGGCGGTCGGGGGATCAGGTTGCAACCGGCGCAATCGCATCGGCGGGCTTCGCATTTGCCGTTCCGGCCGGAACGCGCCATCTGGCACCTGCCTTTCAGGCATCCTCTCCTAAAACTCAGTAGGCCGGTCTCGCGACCGGCCTTTTTTTCAGAACCGGCACTGACCGGCCCCTGCAGTTTTCGAAGCGATATTTCCCGCTGAAGTCAAATAGTGGATCGTTTCCAGCGACATGAGCTTATGCAAATCGGCCGTCGAACCTCCGACAGCCTCAGTCGAGACCGGTCGTCACGGGCCATCGGCAGGCCTCTCATGTACCAAAGCGATACAGGAGTTGGGACAGCGCATGACCCAGGTGAGTCCGGTGTCGTTCTTTTTGGTGTTTCGGATTTACTTTCCTCCCAAAACCGCGCAAAAGACCGTTACTGTCGTTCATAAAAGGGTAGCGGGGCCAATGTCTGAAAATAACCAGCCTGACATCACGACGCTCACTGTTCAGCTGTTGAGCGCCTTCGTCTCCAACAATTCGGTAACGAGCGAAAGCCTGTCCGAGCTTATTCGAACGACACGCATCGCCCTGACTGATGATCTGGCGGCTAAGCCTGCCGAAGCGGCGACGCCGACTTATAGGCCGGCGGTTTCGGTTCGCAAAAGCCTGTCTTCGCCCGAACATATCCTCAGCATGATCGACGGCCGGCCGTACAAGACCTTGAAGCGCCACCTGGCAAGTCATGGCCTGACGCCTGCGGAATATCGCGAACGCTATGGTCTGCCGAAAACCTATCCACTGGTCGCGCCCAACTATTCGGAAGCGCGCCGCGCCGTCGCCACGAAACTGGGCCTGGGCAAGAAGCCGGTCAGCGTCAAGAAGGCGGCCCCCGCGCCGGTCGCGGCCGCCACTCCGGCACCCGTTGCCAAGACCACCGAAGCGCCCAAGGCCCCGGCCGCCAAGCCTGCCGTGACCAAGGCGCCCGCCGCCAAGAAGGAGAAAGCCGATCCCGCCGCGAAGGCCCCAGCGGCCAAGGCTGCTGCGCCAAAGGCCGCGGAAGCCAAGGCAAGCCCGGCCAAAGCGGCCGAGAGCAAGCCCGCGGCCAAGCCGGCATCGGCGCGCAAGCGGCTTTCGATCGCCAATCCGGCGGCCGACAAGAAAGCGGACAAGAAGGACGCGGCTCCGGCTGCCAAGCCCGCGACCGGCGAAAAGAAGCCCGCCCCCGCCAAGACGGCCAAGAAGCCTGCTGCTCCCAAAACAGCTGCGCCCAAGGCCGCGGCTCCAAAGCCCGCCGCATCCAAGACGCCCGAGCCGCAGGCAAGCTGACGGCTACACCCCGTTTCAAGCTGCTCGGCCCCGACCGCCCACAGGGCTGGCCGGGGCTTTGCATATCGAGGTGGCCAGACTCTCTTCAGTAGAGATTGCCAAGTTGGCGCGGCTGATCCCCAGGCCGGATGACAACATCGCAGTACAGACCCACGCCTTCTGACCGAATATAGTATATTCCACATTTCCAGGCGACAACAGCAAGACCATATTCCCCTTCGAATTTTCGGAGAATGAAGCTATCCGCCCTAGACCGTCAGACTGCCAAACGGCTCGGTCGATATCGCCAGACGTAACCGGACCATAGAGTTCGACACGCCTATACGACTGTAAGCGATCCTGTCATTTGAGTGCACATGGACGGAGAAAGGCACGATCATAGCCAGTCTTCCGTCACTGATCCGGACGTCGAACCACAACGATTGTCTTTCTTTACCATCGCGCCTGTCACCCCAAATCGCCGCGCGGACGATAATTTTGCAAGCAGCGGCGGCGTCACCGCGCGCCGCCATCAAGCAGATCGTACCCAGTCTTCAACTCTTCAGAACTGCTCGTCAATCCGCCCAGTACCCTCTTCACGACCCATGAAGACCGCATGATGATTGCCCGTAACTTGAGCTAGCAATTGCGCGGTCGGGTCACAGGCCGCTGCCCGCCAATCCCTTCACCGGCATCGTCAACGTCGATGCGCCTTTCTGGCGAACATGTCCCAATGGGCGAGGCCGGCAAGCCGGACTGGAATCTCGGCACCGGTAGGGCGCCTTGGCTGGCGGCAAGGCTGCCGCCGTCCATCCAGCCAGCGGAAGCATCGGCACGGAACTGTCGGCTCCCGCGCCTCGCGCCCAATCCCCTGAAAGATCACCGATCCGAGCGACGCACGGTGGCGCCTGTCCGACATCCCCCAGCCGCTGCGAAACGTCCGACCTGTCGACGGCGCAACCGGCCCTCCGCCAATCTGCGTCGACTGACACCGATTGCCCAAAAATTAGGCACCGCTGGAGGCGCAACAGAGCGCAAAACAAGCCCTCGGCATGCTATGATATGCCGAAGCCCTTTTCGCGTCTGGCGGGCTTCTGAGAGGCAATCAGGGCATTTCCCTTTTTGTTCCATGTCTGCCTTCGCGACCTGGAGAGGCAAGCCGCCAAACACGCCCTCCCCTTTCCGCGCCTCCTCATGGCCGACGTCAGGCCGCCCGCCACAGCCTGAAAGCCAGCCCGTACATTCCATGCTGGTGGCGCCGCCATCATTGTGCCATAAGATCAGAGGCAGACAGCGTAAGCACAAAACCCATCCATCTGCCGCCATCCCACCATCCGGCTCCCTAACAGCAGATACAACCAACACCCCTCTTTGGTTGTATACGACCATGCGCTATGCCTAGCAAATGCGCGATTTTTCATCCTCCCCCGATCATGCCCTGCTACTGCTCGGGCGACTCGACGGGCGGCTGCATAACAGCCCGGCAGCGGATATCTGACTGGCCCGGACAAGGCTCAGGGGAGCCGCGACCCTGGCCAGCTTTGCGGGCGTGCCCGTGTCGGTCCGGGACCTGCAGGACTGGATTTGCGGCCGTACCCCACCGCCGCGCCACAGCGAAGGGCTGAACGATCCCCTCTCTGTCGCCGCCCTGTTCCATTTCGCCCTCTCCGCCGCAGAGGATCATCGCGTTCCGGTGGCGCGGGCGACGCTCAACGTCTCGCGCACCCTGCTCGACGACCGCAAGGAAACCGGTCTCTGGGCAGCCGACGATCTGGTCCGCATCGGCCCGGCCTGGCGCATGGCCCAGACGCTGCTGGAGGCGCCCTACCCCACCGCCACGCTTCCCGCCATCTGCCAGCGCCTGATCGACGCCAGGGCCAGTCTGGAGGCCCCGGCGACCCAGGCGCAGTTGCTGACCACGGCGGACGGACGGCAATGGCATATCGAGCCGCGCCGCTTCGACACGGCATGGCTGCTCGGCTGTCACTTGCCCGCCGCCCTGACCGCTGCCGGACTGACCGCCAGGCCCCTGCCCTCGCTGTATGCTGTCGCGAAGAAGGCCTATGTCACCCGAATGGAGGCGCTGGAAGCCCAACATGATCTGGCCCGTTCGACGGATGTCATCGAAGGCTGAGCCGCTCCGCGACAGAGTCCATTCAGCATCCCTCAATGGCGTTGGAGTGCCCGTTTGACCTCGAGCGTGATTGTATAAACAGCTTCCCGTTGGGCACCCCGATTGGGATGATCGACCCGGTATCCCTGATAATGCCGATGCAGGAGCCCGGCCCGGACAAGATCCGATACTACCCGGCTGACATTGCTCCGGCCTGATCGCAGGATACGGGACTGGACCTCCGCTTCGAGCCGTTGTTCGATGTCGCGGGGATCAGCCCCCTGCCCTGCCGCGGTCTCCAATCCCGCCCTGACCGTTTCGATCATGGCGCGGCGCCGGCAATCCCGCTGCGCCAGCGGCGCCAGAGCCTGACATAACCAGTCCCGTACCGGAACCCTTCCCTGCTCCCCTCGAACATAAGGGCCGACGCTGCCATTGCCGTCGGCCTCCTGCGCGATCAATTTCAGGACCAGCAGCGCATAGCGCGGGCGCCTGGAAACGGTCGATATCCGCTCCACCAAATCCGGAAGCGTAACCCGCACGGGCGGCCGAAGCGCTGCTGGCGCGATCCGCGATGGCTCAAAGAGATCGGCTTGATGGAACATATCAGGAATCTAGCACATGCTGAGTCCGTGTGAATCCCCCTTTTCAACCACATCGAACAAAAAGCATGGATGACACTTTACCGTGGGAGCGAGAGTTTTCGGGGCGAACCCATCTTCCAGCCGGCGATTTTCCGTCCTATGCACCACACTCTCAACAGAGGAAGCATTTAGATGAACAACACCGACCTAGCCGAAGCCCTGGCCGCCGATCATGGTCTCACCAAGGCTGACGCTCGCAAATATGTCGACGCGGTCTTTTCCTCGATCGCCGATGCCGCCGCCAAGGGTCAGGAAGTGTCGCTGAACGGGTTCGGCAAGTTCAAGGTGAAGGACAGCCCGGCCCGCGAAGGACGCAATCCCTCGACCGGCGCGACCATCCAGATCGCGGCGTCGAAGAAGCTGACCTTCACGCCCGGCAAGGCCGTGAAGGATCAGCTCAACGGCTGAACCCACAGGCGCCGCCGATTCCGGTCGGTGGCGCCCCTTCCCTTACAAACAGTCATCCATGACAGTTTACCGCGCGGCAGCGCAAAGCCGGTAAAGTGTCACAGGTGCCATTTCCTAACTACAGATCCAGACCCAGGCTGCGTTCCGGCAATGGCGGCGGGATCTCCGCGCGATCCAGCTTGTCGGGCGCGTGGCCCGCGCCGCTGGATGGAACAGCCGCGGCCGCATTGCCGCAGGGCAGCGGCGGCAGATCTGGCGGCAGGCCAGACGGATCAATTCCCCCCGGCAAAGTGTCATCATCGATCGGATCCGGATTGAACGTCTCGCGCGGCGCGCCCGGCTTTTTCCCGTCGATATCGAGCCGGCCCAGGGTTTCGAGCGAAGAGGTGTTGTTGCCCGGATTGTGATCGAGCTGGCGGGACAGCTTCTCCTTGTCGTCCACGATCATGATGAGGTCCTCGCGCACGCGGGTGACCCCAACGTTGAACAGCCGTTGGTTGGAGAGGTTGCGCTCCTGGCTGGACATGACCGTGATCGCCTTGTTCGTGGTGATCCCCTGCGCCATGTGCATGTTGAGGCTGTAGGCGAGGTCCAGCCGGGACAGCATGGGATCGCCGACCGGCAGCGTCAGGCGCTTGTCACCGCCGAGATCGACGGTCACGCCGCCGGCATCGACACCAGCCACGCGCGCGATGGCGGCGTTGAGCAAATCTCGCGACTTGTCATTGGCGGTCCAGCGAATAACGTCCCCCTCGCGCAAGGTGAGGATTTTCGTCTCGGAAAGCTGGAGCCGATCGCGCATCTCGGTGGGCGAGAGCCGCTGGGGATAGAAGCGGATCTTCGATCGACCGCGCAGTAGATCGACGCGGCCATTGGCATGGACCTTGGCCACCTGATAGCGGCCACCGTCAAGACCGACATCACGGGCGCCGCCGCGCCCAACCTCCAGCGTCTGACCGCGCCGATAATTGGCGGAATATCGCAGTTCCTCGCGCGTCATATTGACGCGCTCATAGACAAGAAGGCGGATGGCTTCGCCTTTGAGCGCCCCTTCGCCCGCCAGTCCAGCCTGGATGCGCTCGTTGATAAGCGCCCGCGCTTCGCGACCCGAAGCAAACACGGCGGTGACCGCCCGCTCCTCCGGCGACAAGCCAAGCCAACGATCGGCAGCTTCCTCGGCGGGTGCTTCGGACTCGACCACCTTGTCGCCCAGCACCCGCATCGCCTCGCTGGACTTGCCCCGGCTGGCAAGTTTGGCAACGACCAGCAATGTCTTCTCCTGGGGTGTCGGCGACTGGCCGGGTTTGCCTATGCGGACATTCTGGTCCATCCGCGCCATGGTGCCGCCGGCCGCCTGGATCATGGCGAAGGCCTTGCCGGCGTCGATGGACGATAGCTGCTGGCGATCGCCGACCAGCGCCAACTTGTCGATGCCAAGCGCGTCGACGATCTGGTGGACCTTGAGCATATCATCGGACGATACCATGGAGGACTCATCGACCAGCAGGGTCGCGCCGGCTAAGCTGGCACGCGCCGCCTCATAGGCCTGGCCTTCCCGCTGATCCACGAACCGGTGGTAGGCAAGGACGAAGGAGGCGATGGTCCGCGCCTTGATGCCGGCTCCCACCTTCATGTCAGCGACCATCTTGTTCTGGAAGGCGAGGCCCAGGATCGTGCGGCCCTCAGCTTCCGCCACCCGCGCCACGGCGGACAGCATGGTCGACTTGCCCGCGCCGGCATCGCCCTGCACGGACACCACGCGATCGGGCGAAGCGACGATCAGCGTGGCCGATGCCAACTGGCCGGGATTGAGGGGATGCTCGCTGGCGTCCTGCAATCGGGCCGGGGCGGCGGCGGGATCGAGGATCGGGTTCGCCTTGCCATTGCCCGCTTCCATGAGGGCGAGGATCTTTTCCTCGGTCCGAAGCGCCTCGCGGGTGGTCACCATATCGGCGGCGCGACCCACGCCTTGCAACAACAGACCTTTGTCGCGGAGCTCACCGATCCGCTGCTCGATATGGTCGATCGTGAGGCCCTTCAACCCCAGGTCGAGCGCGGTCTTGGCGAGCTTATGCCGTTCGAACGCCGCCTCGCGCTCCGAGTGGATGCGCACCGCCGAGGCAACCGCCAATTGAGCGCGCCCCGCGGCCGGGGTTTGCACGATCCGCGCGATCCTCTGATCGACAAGCGGGTCGTCATGCCCCAGGATCGCACCGAGCTTAATCATGGCATTTTCGACAGCGTCCTTGACCGCCCGATAGCCGCGTTCCAGCGGACCCTCCGCCTGAATATTGCCTGCCCGCGCGAGAGCAGCGTCGAGCAGGTCCTTGCCGGTGAAGCCAAGGCCCTCCGCCTTGTCCTTCCAGTCCCGCGCAAGCGCTGGGCGATTCTCCACATTGAGCTTGGGATCGCGGCTGTTGGTGGTGACATGGTCCCGCGCCTTGTGCGATGTCAGGCCCAGCTGCGCGACCTTCTCCAATATCGTGGCGCGGCGCTGGCTGAAGACCTCCAGCACCGCTCTGGGCACGCCCGCGATCTCGAAGGTGCCATGCTTGCCCTTCATGTCGAGGACATAGCCAAGCTTTTCGACCTCAGCGCGCAGGAAGGCGTGGTAGATGGCGCCAATCACGCTATTGTTGCTCCAGATCTTGTCGGCATGGAGCGCCTGCCATTTGTCGTCCGGCATCTTCGTCAGATTGGCGATGACGGCATGGATGTGACCCTGCGGATCGAGCGCACGGCTGGTATCATGTTCGAACAGCGCATAGACGAGGTTGCCGGTCGCGACCGGCACTTTCCGTCCCTCGACATCCTTGCGACCCTGGGCGAGATTCTTCTCCACCCATGCCATGGTCGCCCGCACTGCGGTCATGTTCGCGGCGAGGATACGCCGGTCGCCCGCGACATAGGCCATGACAGAGGCGGACTTGGGCATGGAGAAAGTGAGATCGAGACCGGCCCGCCGCTTCTCTACCTGCGCCACCTTCTCGCGGCTTGGCAATTCGCCTTTGAGGATGGCCTCGAAGCCCTCCTTCCCGACCTCGCCAGTGAGACCAAGGTGGCGCGCGCCCTCCCCGGCCCAGAGGCTGACCTCGGACGAGCCTTCGACGGTGTAATAATTGTCCCGCGCGAAATAGCTGGCGGCGCCCGAGGCCGAGCGGACCGGAGCGACGGAAAGCATCGATCAGATGCCCATGTCCGCACCGTCGTCGAGACCGCCTGAGAAATCCCGGCGCGGCTGAACCAGCGACCGATCCTCCACCAGCGCCGTGAGCGGGGCATGAGGATCGGCCCGATCGTTGCCGCCCTCACGAGTCGGGGCAGCAGGCTGCTCAGCACCAGCATTGGGCGCCTGTGCGCCCTCTCTTGTTTCACCTACGGCCGGATTGCCGGGCGCGGCCTCCACCGCCCCAGCCTCACGCCCCTCCCCTACCCTGTCTGGCGTGCGGCTATGTTCCTCCTCCACCCCATCGATCAGGATGCGGGCGGCCAGTTCCTTCGCGAGATTGTAGGCCGGATCGCGCGCACCTTCCGCGACCTGCGCGGCGCCATCCCGACCACCCGCCTCCTCTTCCTCATCCGCGAAATAATTCTCGGCAGCCTTCGGCCGAACGGGCTCGACATTGGCGCGACGGAGGAAGCCTTCGGCCACCTTGGGATAGGCTTTCCACCGGAGCAGGATGCGCGCGGCCGGAAAGCCCTCGGGGAATTTCACAAAGCCGTGAAGCGCGGGCAGATTGGTGATATCGTCGGGGAGAACCAGGGGCTCGACCTGCTTGCGCGCGGAGAGCGTCGAGGCGTCACGGGTCTGGTTGTAGCCATAGCTGTAGGCCTCATCCATCTGCCGCACTTCGCGGCTACCGATATAATGCGAGCATTCCTCGGCCGTCTTGATATCGCCGGTCGCGAGAATGAGCTTGGTGCGGGCGAGCGACGACAGATTGCGCGCTCCTTCCTCCCCATAGACCTCGACCAGCTTCTGGAAACTGTGCAGGCCAAGGATCATCGCGCCCCCAAAGTTGCGCGCGGTTTGCAGCCCCTTTTCGATAGCGGGCAAACGGTGCAAGGCTCCGACCTCGTCGAACAGGAACCATGTGCGCAGCGACCGCGTGCGCGGCAGGGTCATGAGGCTGTTAATGGCGATGTTCATCCAGAGCGTCAGCAGCGGCTTGTTCATCTCCAGATCGTCATAGTCGGAGGTTACGAACAGAATTGATCCCGGCGCCTTGTCCGCGGTCATCCACCGCCGGATCGAGAAGGGGTCGCCATCGTCGGGAAGGAAGCGCAGCACCTGCGCATTGGTGTTGAACACCGCGCGAATGGACTCGGCCATGCGGGCGGCTTCAGGCGCGGTCAGCGGGTCGGCGATGGTGTTCGCAAGGGTGCGGTGGACGCGCTTCAAGTCAGCGGTCATGAGGTTCTCGGCCAGCGCCAGGTTGCTGGTCTGGCCGCGTTCGATGAGGCGCATGCACATTTCGATGAACAGGGTGCGTGCGGCGAGCGCCCAGAAGGGTTCGGACGAACCGCCATCGGACGGAATCAGGGCGACGGCCGCCGAGGTGAAATGGCTATAGGTCGAGCAGTCGTTGAAGATCGACCAGGCCGGACAGCGCATGTCCATGGGATTGAGGATCATGTCGCGGTCGGGATCGTAGAAGGCCTCCACATAGGCGCCGGTCAGATCGAACACGACAGCGGTATCCTGGCGCTGGCGCATCTGCGTGATGAGGCTTCGCAGCTGGGTAGTCTTTCCCGCGCCGGTGGTGCCAAGCAGCATGGCGTGGGACTGCTCCATCCGGTGAGGAAAGGGAATGCCGGCCAGCAAATAGGGATGGTGGATTCCCCTCGCCTTCCGTTCCCGGAGCGACAGCCTTAGCACCTGCGCCGGCGTCATGCCGGGACAGAGCTCGGCGACATCCTCTTCGAACGCGGCATGGTTATGCTGGTCGACCTCCGAACGCAGCAGATCCACATCCACCAGCATGGCGCCCCGCTCGTGGCGTTCCTCCAGGATGGTCTTGCCTCGACGGCGCGAGATATCGATGAACCAGATGGCGGCCGGCACGGCGAGAAACAGGGAGATGAGGACCGAGCAGAACAGCACGCGCATCGCGACCGCCCAGGCCTGTTTGACTTCCGGTATGAGGGGTACGACCGCCATGGTCGTCCGCAGCATCTGACCGCTCGGCAAAGTCACATTGACCCGCTTGATGGGGCTGAGGTCCAGCCAGTTCCATAGCTCGGCGTAGACCTTCATGCAGATCATCTGGAAGCCATGCTCATCGAGCTTGATCGACATGATTGCGAACCAGGCGCCGACGAACAGCAGGAACCAGAGGATGATGGGCAGTTTGACCCCGGAAAACCACATCAGCATCTCATGAGTGAGGAGCTGCGATCCGCGGGTGAAATTGCCCGAGTTGCGCTGCACCTTCCCGCGCGCCGAATGATGGGTCAGCGGCACGGCCTGACCGTTGGAGCGGATATCCTTACGCGCCATGATATTGCACCAGGCGCTTGTCGGTTTCCGCGATGATGCGCTCCCTCAACTGGGGATATTGTTCGCGGACAATGACGTCCAGGGCAAGGTGCTGAAACTCGGCGATGCGGGCTAGCCGTCGCCGCGAAAGACTGCCCTGTTTATGACTGGCGAGATAGGCCTCGACCGCGCTCCGCAGGACTTCGGCGGGCGTCATATTGTTGGTGCCGGCAAGGGTGCGAATTGCTGCCCATTGCGCGTGGTTCAGCCGGATCGTTGCCGGGTGATAATTTCTGCTCAAAGCCCAAGCCTCCTTGATGGAGACTGGTGGCGAATGCGGAAAGCACGTCGGCCATAGCATGGGTGCGTCGGCACAACAAGAAAAGGACACACGCCAACTTGCGCGGTGCTGCCGGCACCGTCCGTGGTAGCGGAAATCCGACACTTTCGAAGTGGCGAATGGAAAGGTGCTGTGCGCACCGCACATTATGGCGCGATGAATTATTCTATTTCAATAGCTTAACCCCACCATATGGTGCGTGGGGTGTGCTGTCAATAGACAGCGTTTTTGGGCACTTCGAGGACGGACAGAAACTGGTCGTTCATGGCAAGAAAACCCTTTTCTAACAGGATCTTACCCGCGTGTGAGCGCGCACTCCCCCGTCTTTCCGGCGTCAGCGGGAAATCCATTCTGTTCTTGCTTTAGACCGAATTGGGGACCAAATAGCCATCACGACACACCGAACTGTCGGGCGCTCTACGCGGCGGAAAAAAGTGGGCTGCGTTGGACCGGAATCTTCACATATCCGGAGGCTGCGCTCGCTCATGACAAACCAAAAACTGCATGCCTGCACGGGGTTCGATGCCCCATGCAGGCGTATTTCCCACATAGGAAAAAGAGAGGCGTTGCCGCCTCCCCTCTAGTCAGAATTCATCGGACATGACGCCGTGAACCGTGTGGACGATGCGGTCGATGATCGGCCCCGGCAGTGATCCATAGTCGCCCTCGTCGATCGTGATATAACCCGCATCGCAGTCCTCCAGGACATGCTGATCGAAGAAGCTGTGGAGCGCGCGCCGCAATGGTTGCGCCATGACCTTCAGGGCAAGGATGCAGTGGCGCGCACCCGTGCCGAAGAAACCCTGGCAACAATGATTGCATCGGCGCTGGCCGAAACGACCGGCACAAGATCAGGCGACTTGCCACCAGCAGCTTGAGCAGCGTCCCAGGGGAATTTCAACCTTGGGTCGCACGCCACTGGTTTCTCGCGCTATCCAGCTTTCCAATTCCGAACCGAACCAACGGGTTATCGTGAGTTCATAGTGACAGGCCGGCAGACCCTGCATTCCATCCATATTGGTGCCAGTTGACATTGCGCCTTGACCGGCCCGGCCTACAATATACTCGGCTCTCTTCTCCCTTGGGCGCGGCCACTACCCGAACTCCGCCCCGTGGTTGAGCTTGCTCCGGCGGGGCAACTTTCCTTCCGGCACACACGTAATGGTGATGACCGCATGTCCATCTGCGTTCCGCTCGAATGGCACCGGCCCGGCGAGTTTGAATGGACCTGGGACATTTCCGATGGTCGGCTTTGGAGCAACTGCAACGAGAAGCTGACATTGCGACGTTCGAAGCAATTGCGCATTCACTTGAGGTGGCTGGGCAATTCAAACTATCACGATGCGTTATATGAGGATTCCAGCAAAGGCTTTGCCTTCTCGAAGTCGGCAAGGGTCGTGATCGTGATTTCCAGGTCGCCGGTTCCGAAATGCCCGATCGATTTCACGTTGCGAGTGAAGCCCTCCTCCAACTGGATCGAGGCCGGATCGACCTTGACGTAAACGAGGAGTTTGCGCGCCTGATTGCGCAGTTCGACGCTCGCAAAGTTCTTGATGCGGCGAAAGGCAATGTAATAGGCGGTCGTCTTCGCTTCGACATCATCACCCAGCGCCAGTAGAAAATCGGAAATCAGGTGATAGAGGTCCAGGAGCTCCTGTGGAGCTTCGGCCAGGTGTTCGGAAATCGTCTTGTAGTTCGGCTTGGCGCCGGAGCCGGCGGCGGGTGCCACAGGTGCATTGGGCTGTTTGGCGCTGGCAGAGGTCAACTGCTCAAGCAGGAGTAGATCACCCTCGAACCGCCGGTATCGGATAGCCCGCGAGTTGGACACGCTGGTGCGCCTGTATGGCAAACCCGCTTGCATCGTCAGCGACAACGGAACCGAGTTCACCAGCCGGGCGATCCTGAAGTGGGCCAGCGAAAACCGGGTCGAGTGGCACTACATCGACCCCGGCAAGCCGCAGCAAAATGCGTTCATTGAATCGTTCAATGGGTCGCTGCGCGACGAGCTGCTCAACGAGGAGCTGTTTGACAGCCTGGCTGACGCCAGGCGCAAGCTGGCCGTATGGCGCTACGACTACAACAATGTCCGGCCCCACTCGTCGCTGGCGAACCGAACACCGGCACAAGCGCGTCGGGCGTTCCTGCATGATGGAGGCGTCACACCCGACGCGCTTGTGCCGGTGAGGCAGCACGAATATCAAACCGGCAGACTCTCGTTATGACCGCGGGACCAGCGGGGGGCAGGTCATCGAGACAAAAATGGATGCCGTTCCCAATTCATTATTCTTTCTAATTTCTCCACCGTAATTGATATCTTTTAATGATACGTCTTCTACCATCGGGGGAAACAAAAAGTATTCCACCAGGCAGCAAAGGTTGATCACCAAAAGAGAAACCATTTTCTTTGGCGATAGCATTTCGAACCTTAAGCTCTGGCTCAGCCAATATCAGGAAAGCCTGCTCCAGCGGACAACCGGGAAATTCGGCATCTGGATAACCTTGCATTTCTTTGAATGAATGCAGGGTGCTTTCGCTCAAAAAATAGAATTCGGTGCGCTCCAAATGCCGTTCGATGGCATCATCTAACAAAATACTATAGAATCGGCGCATCATTGGAAGTTTCTCACCACCTTGAGCGTCAACTGGGAGGCCAAAATTTGGGCGCCCGTTGAAGCCGCTGTGTGCATCGCGATGACATTCGCGGCAAAGTGTAATTCCATTTCCTGTTTCGAACTGCGCATTAGTAGACAACGATTTTCGGAAGATATGGTGTGCAGCGAGGTTGTGGGGAGAGTGGCAATCGACACATCGATAGCCGTCGCGCATACGAATAAATTCGCTCCAGCGCCGGAGACATCGAGATCTTGGGAGTTCGTTTACAACTGCCTCGGTTAGCTTTGCCAAGGCAATTTCCATCGCAAGAACACTCACCGACATGTCCGTCACCTCTTGTTCGGATTAGCGCCTCGAAAGCTGATGGATTGGACACTCGCGACGGCGTCGATGGATTACGTCACCCGCGATCTACGCCGTTTCATGAGGAAAGCAGGGCCAATTTTCGACATCATCGAGCGAACGTCTATATTCCCTAACCCGCACCCGTACCTGCACCGGCCATTGCTCTTTTCCTGCTCAGGTTTTCACCGCCACCGGCACGAAATCGAGACCAATACGCGTCAGCGATGATCCGAGGCGCTGCATCAAGTTGAGCGCATATTCGTAGCGCAGCTGACAGACTATGACCGCCGAATGGCGATGAGTAATCAAGCGCGTTTTGCCCATCTCGGTGCTCAGTGCGATGAAGGTGAAGCCGGATCCCAACATACCCTTCTTTTCGGCGTAGAGCGTATGCCAAGTGGGAGCCGAGCTCTCTCCCGACGGATCATTGAAGCAAAACGCCTTCACCTCTCCGTTTAGCGGCAGAAAGAGAAAGCGGTTCGATTGGACGTCGCTCGGGACCTTGTTGTCGCTGACCGGTTGGAGCCGCACAGCCATAAACGGCAACCGATCGCCGAATGCCGCCTTGCGCGCGGCCGAGAGTTGCGATGGCACCATATCGCATGCCGGAGACAGGCAGACCCAGAAATGGCCGTTCATCGTGAACACATGACCGGTCGTCAGGTGCCATCCTTCCGGTGGTTTACTGCACACGAAAGCGTTGTGTTCACGCTCGGCCTTGATCCTGGCCGCGTCGTTGCCCAGGTCGACCGCGAAATGTCCTTTGCACAAATCGGTCGAATTGCCGGCACTGCTTTCCTGATCGACGAGGCGCGTGGCAAACGCCTCCACCCGCGGCAGAATGCCGCTCAGAAGCTGATCCGAATGTCGGGAAACCGTTTCGGCAATAAGCCATCGACGTTCCGGGCCTGCAGCTTTCAGCAGACGATCGTACCAATGAGCGAGAGCATGCTTGTTTCCGAGAGCGGATGATTGTGCAGTCACCCCATATTCGTCCATCTCCGCGCGGAGTTTTGCCAGGAACAGCCGGGAGGGCTGGGGCTTCCAAGCCTCCAAAGCGTTTTGAAGATCGCTCAGAAGATCGTCGTCGTCACCCTTATTGGAGAAGGCCACGAATACCGTATCCGTCTTGATCCACTTCACCGCCCCGCTCGACCAGGCAAGCGCCGTCTGCGGTCCATCGCTGAAATTCGCGAGGAATGGTTTTTCTATTCTCGCCAAAACGTAGCGCAGCAACAGTCGCCGCACATCGACTGCCCAGCCGGCCTCCTCGCAAATCGCTCGGAACGCCTCATAAGGGTGTTGCCCCTTGAGCATGGTTCTGAGGAATGTTGCCGCTTGAGCTCTCGAATGGAGATAGTGGTCGAGACCGACGGAAGCGAACAATCGTTCCGTCAGACCTTCCGACGCGAGTTCCGCGTCCTCCAGAAGATTGACGATCTGCTCGTTCTCTTCGTCGGTCAAAGCGTCATCGCAGGGGGACATCAACGCGATGAGAATGGACTGGAAGACGTCATCGAGCTTTTCACTCGTATGGACCACAACAAGATTGAAATGATCGTTTACCGTCAGACTGCGGATGATCTTGATCGCCCGCGTCCCGTCGCCGGGCTTGGCCTTGTCCAACTGATAATCGAGCACAAGGAGGTCGGATTGATGAAGATGGGCGGCCACCTTCACGTCGTCGCCGATCCCGACGTTGGTGCCGTCGTGGATATCCACCAACAGCGGCCTATTCGGAGTACGGAAACTTTCGATCACATTTTTGATACGCGTGGGATTCTCGTACCAAGCCTTCGTGCGCGCCGGCTCGCCGCCGCCGTCGCGGGTCAACTGAGCGTCGAGCATTTCCTCAAAAGTCGGATAGTCGTCGTCGACGATCAATACCGACCTGATCGGCTTGACGAACGCCTCCTCTATGAATTCGCTGTAGTGGTCACTCGCCATCAAACTCCGCCCCCCTGAAGGCAATCACGAAATTTGCCCCTTTCAACGGCATGTGCGTGTTCGCCGGTTCATATCTGATCCGGTGCCCACCCGCCGCCAGATTCGCCCGCGAGAGATAAAGACCGACGCCGCGTCCCCCGCGGGACTTCTTGGTAAAGAACAAGCTGAACAGGCTCGGCACGTCCTCCGGATCTACGCCTGGTCCGCTGTCCGAAATGACTGCCTCACCGTCGATGACGTCCAAAATGATATGCCGGTCATCATCGAGAGCGGTGCTTACCCAATAGATGCTGTTGTTCACCAAATTGATAAATACCGGAAAAAGGCGAGATTGCTGGTCATACACCCGCATTGCGCGAAAGGTCGCTGAGGCATCAAAGGCGATTTTGGCCTTGGCGAGGTTCAGTTTGAAAAAGTCCGCAAGGTACTCGGCAATCTCGGCGCCGGTAATCCATCTTTGAATCTTCTGCCCTGCCAGACGAAGGGGAGACAGGAAACGCAATTGGTCGGTCAACCCGTCGTAGCCGAACTGGATATCCTTCGTTGCCTTGCTTTCGCGGACGTCTTCCGGAAGCCGTCTCAAGCCGGACCCGATTATGTCGTCATAAGCCTGCAGTTCATGCCCGACGATCTCCACCGCAATCCCGAGCTGGGCCAGACTGTTGAGACGTTCCAGTTCGGCGCGCAGATCGCTGAGTTCTTCCATTCCGAAGGTCGCCAAGTGCTCTAGATCAATGCTATCCTTTAGACTCTCCAGCGCACCTATATAGGGAAGAAAGATCTCGGCATTCTCGCTGTCGATCTGCTCTCTCAATTGCTCCAACCGCTTCGATGCCTCCCCAAAAGTCATTTCACCCCGGTCGAGAAAAGCCAGAACGGGCGTTGCTTCCGCGTGGAAATACTTGTTGCGCTGGGCGATCAGCTCCCGGATCCGTTCGAACTCCTCTTTCTGCAAGGCATCGATGGCCTTTTTCCAGCCCTGAATCCGGTGGTGGATCTGCGCCGCGTGGCGAGCCAATTGGCGTTCTAGGAGAACGCGAGGCTCGGCGGGATTGATGCGCTCGATCTCCCGTTCCATATCTTCGGCGATCGTCGCGAGCAGAACGTTGATCGAGCGAAGGCCATCCCGATAGTCGGCGTATGTTTCCTCCAAGGCTCCTAGTGACTTCGGCGCACCCGGTAGACGAAGATCGGCGGCACGCTCCTTGAACGCCTCCAATCGTTGCTGCGCTTGGCTTATTTCCACCTCGCTCGCGATAGTAAGATTTTGTGCGTAATCCTCCATTTCCCGCAAAAATGCCGGAAGCACCTTCGAGTTCGCCTGCAGTTTGCTGCGGAATTCCTTGCGTTGGCGTTGGCGCAGCTTGTTTCGTGCCTCGTTCGCGCGCTCCGTCTTGTTACTCGCGCGGACCTGCGGCAGCACTTCATCTCTGATCGAGGAGTCGGAGCCGAAGTATCTGCGCGCGGACTGTCTCAGGATATGCGAGACGAGCATCTTGAGCGTCTTTGCTGCGCGATTGTCGAGCAGGCCCTCGCGACCCGCCTTGTCCTTCAGGTTTGGGTTTTCGGCTCGAGCAATTGACAGCCGCCCAAACATTTGGCGGTGGTTCCAGAACTCACGGCCCGCATTTTTGGAGCGTCGGGATTCAATCTCAAAGAAATCATTGTCCGTCCGACCGTAGGGCAGCACCCGCAATCCGTCCCGGAAGATCATGAAGCCGGAGTAGCGCTCGGCGAGATCCTGAAAGCGGAGGAACTCGGGCTGAGTGTGCGTGGAATTCTCCCGCCTAAATTCCATCGACGCTATATAGAGCGCGAACGGACCCACTTCGCTGTCGGCGCGCCTGGGAATTGCGAGATCGCGCGGCGGCTCGATCACGCATGGCTCGGCAATCCATTGGCCAAATGCCTTGACGCGTCCTAGGAAAATACCGTCGGCATCCACCTCGCCGACGATCTGGTGCTCCATGTCGTCGAGCATGCGCCGGTCGAACTGTTTCTCGGTACCGACGATGAGCCGGGGGATGCCGCCGTGCCACGCGCGGACAGCGTAGTTGAAATGCAGATCGCGCACCGCCTCATCCCGATCGGACGGGTCCACGAATGGATCGACGAAACTGCTGAGCGTCTCGAAAAAACGGTCTCGGGCCGCCCGCGCGGAGGAATCAGCATCACCCTCGTCCAGTTCGACCCGCAGATCATAGTTGATCTGCGACACAAGCAAGGCGGTACCGTGCTGGGAAGCGCCGTTCCATACGGGCCATTGCTCAACATGTCTGGGCTCGAAAGCGATTGCGTCGATGGCGGCAAGCACGTCGGCCGACGGCGCAATCAACTTGTTGCTGCGGCCCTGCTCTAATTCCTCACGATAAAGGGCATCGTAAGCGGACCAGGCTTCCCGGATACGACGACTTCGGTCAGAGTCATTCTCGTTGCCCGTCAGATTTTCCGCGAGACCGGCAATGAGGCCGGGCAACTGCTGAAACAGCTCCTCCTTGTCGTCGAACTCGGTCACCGGGATGAAGATGTCCGAGAGATTCAGAAACGGGTTTTCAAACAACCGCCAATCCACGAGTGCTGCGACAAAACGATCACGCAGCCGCTTGGAAACGAGCAGAAGGATGGGACCCAGGTTCGCACAAGACAGGCGACCGATACCCTTCTGACCCAGTCGAGGGCGGAGATAGAGTCCGTTTCGGTCTTCTATCGGCATGCGATCAGTCGTGGCTTTGGATTCAGTGCCCACGACCAGCCATTTTCCAACGAATTCGGAACGGTTCATGCCGTGGCCGTCGTCGTTGATTACCGCGACCGGCTCTTCGCCATCATAGATGTTGAGTTCTACGTTACGCGCATATGCATCGAAGGCATTTTTCCAGAGTTCGGAGATTGCCGTCGGGCAATCCGCGATCTGCTCGCGGCCCAGATGATCGACTGTCCGCGCCTTCGTTTGAAAGGCAACCGCGCTGATCGTCATGCAGCCCTGCTCAGATCGGAAGTCGCAATGGCGCCTGCCCGCGCCCGCTCGATGGTCGGCCGGAGATGCTGGATCAGCAAGCGCCCGAACTCGACGGGCACGGCGTTGCCCACCTGCTGGCCCGCGGCCATAAGGCCGCCCATAAATACATAGTCGTCGGGGAAGGTCTGAATCCGCGCGGCCTGGCGCACCGTGATGCCGTGATGGAGCTGTGGATGAACGAAGCGCCCCTTGGACGGGTTGATGCAGGCGGTCGTCATCGTCGGTGCAGGCTGTGCCGGATCGATGCGGCCATAGACGTCGTTGTGACCGTCGTGGTCCTTATGACATTCCAGAAGCCTTCCCGAAGCCTTCCTGCTCCCGCCGTTCGCCGGCGTATTCCGGAAAGCCTCGATGAGTTCCTGGCCGTGTTTCATGTGAACATCGTTGATGTCGTCCAGAGGCGCGGGGGCAAATGCATGCGCACACGACCGCCAAGGCAGAAGGTCAGGATCGGTTCTCCGGGCGACCTCGCTTCCGTAGGTCGGTCGCGGAGGCCATTCGAGTCCTTCGGCTGAGACGCCCTTTCTCAGCCCTAGAATGAACACGCGCTTGCGACGCTGTGGCACCCCATAGTCGCGGGCATCCGCAACCACGGGTTCATATACTTCGTATCCGGCTTTAGCGCCCTCCAGATAGAAGCGGTTCAATGCCTCCGCGTGACGTGGCCACAGCATGCCGGGGACATTCTCCATCAGAAAAACCGCTGGCTTGAATGACCTGACGAACTCGAAATAGGTATGAATGAGATCGTTGCGGTGATCGGCTACACCCGCATTGTTGATCCGATGGGTGGAGAAACCTTGGCAGGGCGGGCCTCCCAACAGAAGATCGCACGTCTCTCCTGCCGCGAAAATCTCATCGAAAATAACATCCGGAGACATTTTCGAGATGTCCCCGTCGAACACAGAGGGGCCATCTTCGCCGCAACACAAATTTCTCCTATAGGTCGCGATGGCGCTGCGATTGTTTTCTATGGCGAGCCGCAAGCGAAACCCCGCCAGCTTCGCTGCCAGGGAAAAACCGCCAGCTCCCGCGAACAGATCGGCGCAGTTCAGCACGTCTGACTTGCAAACATCTTGTTCAACGTTTGCCCTACTATAAATTCGCTCGCGACCAAAACCGGTTCCCCCTAAGCCTATCGTTCTTTTGCGGATATAGCGAGCGAATGTCGAGAGTTTCCGTCTCGCGGCCTCCACGCGCTAGAGAGGTCTCTCGGTCCGCCGAACAAGCGAGAGCAGGTTGGCTGTAAGTGTCGATGCGTCCTTTGTTTGGCACTCCCAGATCACGGCAACCCGCCATCCGGCGGCTTCCAGTGCGGCGATCGCCACGCGATCCCGCTCCATGTTGCGGTTAAATTTGCAGGTCCAAAATTCGACATTCGTACTTGGGAGCGATGACCGGGCGCATCCCTCATGCCGATGCCAAAAACAGCCGTGAACGAAGATCACCAGCTTGTGGCGCGGAAATACCAGATCGGGTGTTCCAGGCAGATCGCGACGATGAAGGCGGAAGCGAAGCCCTATCCGGTGGGCGACACTGCGCACGATTCGTTCGGGTTTCGTGTCGACCGCCCTTACTTTCGCCATCATCTTGCTGCGATCCAAAGACGTCAACCGATCCATCGCCAGTGCCCTAAGTTGAGTATTCACAATAACAGAAAACCACTGTGGTGACATGGCACGCGGCGCATTCCGAAACTGCGGGTGACGAGCTGATATCCCTTTCCGATCAAAAATTTTTGCGCGGCAACGTCAAAGAAAGCGGTGTATTTGTTCCGCTTCACCATCGATCTAACACCCTCTTTGGGCTTGAAATTGCACACAGCCTGCCCGAAACGGAGATCTGCTTTGACGTTGTGGCCGAACGCTCAATCAAGTCCACGATTGAGGTGCGAACCTGCAATCGCATATAGCCGTATTTTACGGCAACTATCCGCAAGTCACGCCCTAAAACCTGCCGTTCCGCATCGTCCGACAAAGCCGACATGACGGTGAACCCGCGCGCATCCAAGCTATGTCCGCTATCGGAAGGCTAAAAAAGTAGCCTGAGCGGCGAAGAAGGGTCGTTAGAGCCTACCCTTCAACCGGTGCTCTCTCTGCCACCCTGCAACGCTGCGCGATCCGACGTAACAAATTAGAAGGTCGGCTACGCTCCTCGAGCCGACAAAGTTTACGAGCGTCGATGCAACACCCCTAGACTCTACGAAACACCAGAGCCCGTCGCCTTGCGCCACCCCCCGAGACTCAACCTTGCACACCAGGAGGTCAGCTACTGCCCGCGATGTTACCACATGTACTAAAACGTCAGCGACACTTCGCGATCCCACCTCACAAATAAGGGCCATCTTGTGCTCCCGCGATCGATATGTGTTTGCGTATGTAGCTTTTGGTGCGGCGCAGGATATGCGGAATGTCCGCTCTTGGGGAGCCTAAACTTCCGCCTAAATGACCGGAATGGGTCGAGAGCCGCCAAAATAGCTGACGGCCTGAACCTGAGCAGCGAAAAATGGCGTCTGCCTAGATGCGTGGACAATTATCCGCAGGGCAAACGTCATGCTGCGCCCCTATCCCTCGAGCCGACGCTCGCAAACAAGTTTGACCAACTCCTGGAGGCGCGAGACTCGCTCACCGAGCCAGTGCAATTCTTCGTCCGTCACCTTGTAATGCGGAGAGTAGCGGGCATTCACATAGGCTTGGCGCAACAGCTCGAAACAACGGCGGCTGAACTTGTCATCGCGTGGCCACGCCTCGATCAGATCGGGAGCGATTTCTTCGGCATGACCGCGCAGGAAATTGAGCTTGTGGGACTTTGGCGAGTAGAGGGCCAGTACCAGCATCGTGCAGTGATATAGGCGCTCCACAGCTTGATGGAGGTCGAACGCTGCTTTGTTATTGTCGCCATCCGCAAACGCATATTTGAAACCTCGAAGGAAAGGCTTCGCGCTTTCAAACCACTGATCGAAATTCGCCTGCGCCTCGGCTCGTGCTTCCGCCGGCGGAAGCTTCTGAGGCGTAGCCAATCCAAAGCCTTCCGCTTCGTAAAGCGCGATACCCTGTTTGGCGATGTCGACGAAAAAGGGCCGGCCCTGCTCCAGCTTCTTGTTCACATCCTTGAAGCAATGAACGATGAAGCCGACCGGCGCGCTGAGGCTGCCCGTTATCGTGACCTCGCGCATGAGCCGGTCTTCGGCGCTTGCCCAATAATCCACCACATCCGTCAGTCGCTCATCATTCACGACGACCAGAATGTCATAGTCGGACTTGTAGCCGCCTATGGGATCGTCCACCCAATCGCCGCGCGCGTATGAGCCGTAGAGAATGACCTTGAGGATGCGCGCCTGCTTTTTCCACGGCGCGGTGCTCTCACCAATAGCGGCGGCAAATTCCTCGAACAGGATGCGCACGACCTCTTGCAGCTCCTGCTGCTTGGGTGCCGGAAGATGATGAAGGTCGGTTCGCATCACATTGTCACACTGTCGGGGGAAGCGCCGCAAAGCAAGGGGTTACGCGTCAGACCCCGTATGCGGCTCCACCGGCTTGCCCTTGAACGGCATGACCTTGATTTCGCCCTCACGCTTGCGGGCCTGCGCAATGTCATAGCTGTTCTGCATCCGCATGAGGGTGTCCATCGACACGCCGAACGCTTTCTCGATGCGCAGCGCCATTTCCGACGAAAGGCTCGCACGCTCGTTGAGCAGGGTCGAGAGCGTCGCCCGCGTCACGCCCAACACTTCGGCCGCCGCCGTGACCGTCAGCTCCAGCGGCTCGATGATTTCATGCTTGATGAAACCACCGGGATGCGCCGGGTTCTTCAAGCGCATGCCTGCAATCGCACTCATGGCCACCTCCTAATGGTAATCCTCATAATCAAGGTCGATGATCTCGATCTCGTCATGGTCGATCCGAAACGTCATCCGCCAATTCTTGGTGACGAACAGGCTCCACATTCCCTTGCGGTGGCCGGTCAGCAGGTGCGCCTTCCAGCTCGGCACGGTACGCAGTTCGTCCTCCCGCTCCATATCCTGCAGGAAGGACAGTATGCGCCGGACCTTGCCGATGACCGCCGGTTGCAACCCGCTTTCATCGTCATTCTCCATGAGCCGTCGCAATCCCTTGTGGATCACGTTTCTGATTTTCATATCGACCTCTACTCTTCAAAGCCGTTCGGTGTCAAGTTACGCTATACAACTTGGTTGGGCGGGCGGCTGCCGATTCAATCCAGCATCCGCTCAATGGCAGCGCCAATCTGCTCCGCAGCGTCGAGCAGATAGGCATCGTCAAGATGGGCATAGCGCGCGGTCGACTGAATCTCGCTATGGCCGAGCAAGCGTCCGATCATGGGCAAGGTTTCCTGGCTCATGGCCGCATGGCTCGCGAATGTATGCCGCAGATCATGAAGGCGCACGCCACGAAGACCCGCTTCGGCCTGGAATTCCTTCCAATAATAATCGACGGCCTTTAGCCGACGACCATATGTGCGATTCCAGAACAGCCATGGACTCCTCATATAGCGCGGCAAGCCGTCGATCAGCGCCCTCGCCTCATCCCCCAGCCAGACCGTGCGCGGCCCCGTCTTGCTATCCCGGAGCTTGAGCCTGTTCCCCCGAACATCGCGCCATTGCAGGTCCATGATCTCGCCGGCCCGGCAACCCGTCAGAAGCATGAGCGTGATCGCGGTCGCCGCGATGGGCCGGACCGCCTCGTCACAGGCCCGTACCCTGGCGAGAACCGCACCGACCCTCTGCAACTCCGCATGGCTGAGGAAGCGATCGCACTTCCGCTTACGGTTCAGCCGGATCGCCTTGCAAGGGTTGCTGTTCTCCAGCCGATAGCCCCATGCCTCAGCCCTACTCATCATGCTGCTGAGGATCGTCATCACCCGGTTCGCCCCACCGGGACCAAGGCGGTTGTTGAGGTCGGAAAACCAGCTGGCGACATCGGCCTCATCCAGCGCATCGATAGTCCGGTCGGGAAACGCACGATCGAGATACAGCCGGCGATATTTATTGTGGGTGTCGAGGGTGGATGGCTTCCAGCGCGGAGACCAGCGTGTCCAATATTCCTCAAGGAAATCGGCAAAGGTTGGCGCCAACCTGATCCTCTTGCGTTCCACGGCCGCATCAAGGCCAAGTTGCGCATAGGCGATAACCCGCCGCGCCACCGTGGTGGCCTGGTGGCGGGACAGGACCGTTGCCGGACCGATGGTGACGGTGCGCAGGCGGCCTGCCATTCGGCCCTGGACGATATAAACGCTGCGGCCGGAGGGATAATGGCGGATGCCAAAGCCCTGCCCGCCAAGCCAGATCGTTGTCCGAGCCTTACCCCCTGGCAGGCGGGTGAAGTCGAATGCGACGCCCACCTCCGCCAATGCCTCGCGGACCACCTGCTTGAGTGCAAGCGCGGTCATGGGCGAAGCCCTATCGCCTGGGCGAGATTGCCGGAAATCCGCTGCGCCGCATCGGCAATGACATCGTCGGAGAGATGGGCATATTTGGCGGTGGTTTCCGGCAGAAGATGACCGAGCAACGCTCCGATCGTCGCTAGCGGAACATTATCCATAATGGCCGTCGAAGCGAAGCTGTGGCGCAGGTCATGGAGGCGAACATCCGGCAAGGCGCAGGTCCGCCGGAACGTGAACCACCAACTGTTCGGGTCCAGCGGACCCGAGCCATCCCGGTTGGGAAAAACATAGGGGCAATCTTCCCGCCGAGGCTGCGAATCCAGGATCGCACGTGCATGCCTGTTCAGCCAGATCGTCTTTGGGCCGGTCTTACTGTCGGGCAGCGCCAGATGCGGCGGTCGCACCCATAGCCATTGCAGATCGCGAATCTCGCTGATCCGCGCCCCGGTATAGAGCAGCAGGCGAACGATGGCGACTTCGGCGGGATTGTCCGCCTCGGCTTCTCGCAATGCCGCCCCCATCCGACGATATTCCAGCGGCGACAAATAGCGCTCACAAGGCTGCCGCTTGTATCGCGGCAGGCCGCGCGCAGGGTTCGAGCCCTTGCGCCGCAGGTGCAGCGCTTCGGCATAGTCGAGTAGCGCTGAAAGGACCGGGACAGCGCGATTGTAGCTGGCCTCCCGGCTCCCCGCGCACTCATCCCGCCAACGCCTGACATCCGCCGACACAATGTCGGCTAGGTGCATTTTCCCGAAATGGGGTGCGAGATCCCAACGCCAGGCCGCGTGATTGCGTTTTGCGGTGGACGGCTTCCAAAGCCGGATCATGTCGCACCAATAGGTGGCAACGAAGTCCGCCATCGTCGGACTGGCCTTGATCACCGCTCGTTTGGGCAAACCGTCCAGCGCCACATCCGCCAGCAACCGCCGCGCTTTCACCCGTGCTGTTTCCGCGTCCACTTCATTGGTGCGCCCCAAAGAGACGCGCTTATGGGTTCCGCGATGCCTGACGCGGACACACCAATAATAGCGGCCTGTCGGCCTGACACGCAGGCCAAAGCCCGGTAATTCAGTATCCCAAATGCAATAGTCCGTCGTGCGGAGCGGCAGCTTCCGCCGCGCGAAATTGCCGTCGAGATAGGCCCGCTGACCGGACTTTTGCCGGTTGGGGACCACAAGGCCATCATCCATAGCCAAATCCGCGTCAAAAACCTCTGGAAGCAGGGCGTTTTGGGGGACCCAATCGCCATTGGGAGCTGCCGAACTCGCAGGCAGATCGAGGAACTCAAATGGCTGTTTTGCTGCACTTTTTTCCATATATGCACCATATGGTGCGTGGGGTGTGCATGCAAAATGCCCCTATTGCTGGAGTGCGGCGAGAGACCTGACATCGCCAAAAACCGGCCGGAAACCGCGCTTCCGGCGGGGATTCCATAGTCCATCCGGCGCCTGAGAAGCAAGGCCGTTCCGATCCAAAAACGACAATCCGTCAGCAAATAGCCATCACTTGGGGGCAAACTCCTCCTCGCTTCAATGGGCTGTGCGCGCCATGCATGAACGGCCGAAAACGGTCGCCCTTCAAGGGTTCCCGACAGGCTTCCCTCGCAGCGCATTGCGCGGTCCGGGCCACGAGCCTCGGTAGCGCCTTTGGGTTCCCGGCCAGGTGTGCATATAATGACGAATTCCGAGGGGTATTGCGGCAGGGGGAACGGGGTGAAGACGGTCAAACTGGATTGCGGAATTTGGTACAATGACGGGTCCGCCATATCCATATCGCGGCAGCTGGCGCATTCATCAGCACCGTGAGCAACGACCCCAAAAGCAAACGTTATCACGCCAATCTGTACCGCAAAATGGCCAAGGCATTGCGGGATGCGGGCGCGCCTTTGCCAGAGGATATCTGATGGTTTCACCCTCTTCATTGCTCGGCGCGGCGGGCGAGCATTTCATCATGTCCGCGCTCCTGCGGCGCGGCTTCATCGCCGCCCTGGCACCCGTTGGCGTTCCCATGTGCGATATCGTCGTCACCGACGATATCGGCGAAAGGCTGTGCGCCATTCAGGTCAAAACCCGGCGGGCAATCGGGACTGACGGCGGTTGGCATATGCGCGACAAGCATGAGACGATCGTATCGCCGACGCTGTTCTATGCGTTCGTCGATTTCGGCATCGACGCTTTCGCTACACCGCATGTTTATCTCGTGCCGAGCGCTACCGTGGCGGAGGTAGTGCGGTCGTCGCATCAAGTCTGGTTGGCACGTCCAGGAAAGGGCGGCAAGCCGCACAGGGACGGTCCCACGAGGCGATTTCTGCCCTCATACAACCACCTCGAAATGACGCAATATCCGGCTGGGTGGCTGGAGAAATATCGCGATGCATGGGAGACGCTGAGGCAGGCCAGCAATGTGGAGGACGCTTAGGCTCGCAGGGTTATGCCCGCCTTTGGGTGCCCCTCCAAAGTCAAGCGGGCGGCGCTGTTGCGCCGCCCGGATCACTCAGAAGAAATCTATCTTGTCGGCGATGATCTCGCAGCCATAACGGGTCTTGCCATCGCGGTCTTCCCAGATCGAGTAGTGGATCGAACCGGTGATCGCGACGACGGCTCCTTTTGCGCGCGTCGCGGCGGCTCGGCCGATACCATTGAAGCACGTGACCTTGTGGAATTCGGTCGTCTTCGCGGTGTAGCCGGTAGTCTCGTCGACGTAGGTCTTGCCATCCTTGAGCTTCACCCGATCGGTGGCGACGATCAGGGTGGTGACGTTGTTGCGGATTTCGGGGTCCTTGGCGACGCGGCCGGTCAGGTTGACGACGTTCATATGCTGTTTCCTTCGTTGGTTCCGGCAGCCTTCCCGCCGGTGACACCGAATGAGCGGCGTGCGGTGGCGGATCACACCGGAGCGCAGCGTAAGGGGACCCCTGGAGGGTGCTGGCGCGGGCCGCCGCGCAGCGGCAACACGGGCGCCCGCAGGGGGTGTGATCCGTCAGCGTCTCGCCGCAGGTGTCACGTCAAAGGCGGAAAGGCTGCTGGGATCAAGGGAGGCTCAAGACTGATCGCGACCGATCATGCTGACCAGCGGTTCCTAAGGTGCCCAGGTTAAATCCTTCGACCTATCACCTTTGCCCCGCTCAACCCCACAAGGAAGATAAGGGAACCGCCGCCAGTCTGTCGCCGAAGGGTACGATCTCACCGCTGTCGTACAGCACCACGCCATAGGCAAAGCGGTCGCCGCACGCTTCCGCCAGAGTGCGCAATCCACCCAAGTCGCTCGATCTCACCGTCGCCGATGCCTTGATCTCGATGCCCGCGATCATGCCGTCATCCCGCTCCAGCACGATATCCACTTCGCGCATTTGCGGGTCGCGGAAATGATAGGGGGTCAAGCGCTGGTCGCTGGCGGTCATGAGTTTCAGGACTTCGGAGAAGGCAAAGCTCTCGAGCAGCGAGCCAAAGAGCGCACGATCGGCTTTCACGCGGTCGAAGCTCAGGCCTCGCACGGCAGCAAGCAGCCCTGAGTCAAGGAAATGCATCTTGGGCGTCTTGGCAATGCGCTTGAGGGTGTTGGTGAACCAGGGCTGCAAGGTTGATACAAGGAAAACCTGCTCCAACAGCCCGACATAGCGTTGGCCCGTTTTATGGCTGACGTTGATGGCCGCACCGAACTGGGAATAGTTGACCAGTTGACCCGAATGCTCGGCCAGCAAGCGCACGAATTTCGGCAAATCCGTCAGCTTCTCGATATCGGCAATGTCCCTCAAATCGCGGGTCAGCACCGACGTCAGATAGGAATGCGCCCAGTCTTGGCGGCGGCGTTCGCTCGCGCGACTGATCGCCTCGGGGAAACCGCCAAGCAGCGCGAGGCGGAGAAGATCATCCCCGATGATCGCGTCACGATTGCCGTGCAGGTTGCCCGCGAACAGGCGGTCCAAGAATGTAGGTGATTTGCCCTCGATCTCAGCGCGCGCCAATGGCAGCATGCGGATCGTTTCCATCCGTCCGGCTAGGCTGTCGGCCACGCGCGGCAGGGTCAGCACATTAGCGGAGCCCGTTAGCAGAAAGCGGCCGGGTCGATAGTCCTCGTCTACACTCTTCTTGATCGCCAGGAGCAGGTCGGGCGCGCGCTGAATCTCGTCAATGATCGCTCGGTCCAAACCGCGGATGAAGCCGGTGGGATCAGCCTGCGCCGCTTCGAGGACAGTATGGTCGTCGAGCGTGACGTAGGTCCGGCTCGCATCCCCCATTTTGCGGACGAGCGTGGTCTTGCCCGCCCGTCGTGGACCGACAATGAGGACCACGGGGGTGTCTGCAAGGGCTTCACCTACCCGGCGCTCGGCCAATCGTTCGTACATGGCAATCCCAAACTCCGATGATTGGAACTACCGGATATGATAATTGGAAGTCAATAGGTAGAAAATTGGAAGGCATTAGCCCGCTATATGGGAGGATCGCTCATCCTCTGAGGAATGAGAATCGTGCCTGTGGGCGCGTATCTCGGACGTTGGCGCCGTGGCACGGTGTCTTCGACGGGTAACTCAAGACGTGCAATTTGACCATTCGCCATACTCGTTAGCCGGGAGAATTTCATGCCTGACCGATATGTAAATTGGCCGCCGCCCGTCGAAGCGTTGATACCTCTGGCACAGGAATTGGGTCGTGTCAGCGCCAAAGCCTGCCATGATCTCGGAATCGACTTCGACATGGATGACCCCGAAGTTGCGCGGGAGGTGATGATGGTCACCTTTGAGGCGCCGTTTTTGTCCAAGCCCAAGAGCCTAAGCCGGACTCGCAATGAACCCCCAACAAGACGGACCAACGGCAAGGCACAAACCATTCCGGCAAACTGCACTGGCAATGAGCCATTGCCTGATCCGGTGGATAACGCCATAGGCGCGACCATGGACGAGAATATAACCGCAACCATTCTCCACGTACTGGAGCGTACCCCGCAATGGTTGCGACATGATCTTGAGGGCAAGGATGCCGCCGCACGCACCCGCGCCGAAGAAACCCTGGCAGCAATGATCTCAACGGCGTTGGCTGAAGCAACCGGTAAAAGCCAAGCGACTTAACCCCCGCCGCCCAAGCGGCGCTGGCGGAATCTTTCATCCCTCAGCGAGCCGCCGTTCGCATACAGACTTGACCAGTTCCTGAAGGCGGGCAACCCGCTCGCCGAGCCAGTCCAATTCCTCGTCCGTCACCTTGTAATGACGAGAGTAGCGGGCGTTCACATAGGCCTGGCGCAACAGTTCGAAACAACGTCGGCTGAATTTGTCATCGCGCGGCCACGCCTCAATCAGTTCGGGGGCAATTTCCTCCGCATGGCCGCGCAGAAAATTGAGCTTGTGAGACTTTGGCGAATACAGCGTCAACACAAGCAATGTGCAATGATAGGCCCGCTCAGCGGCTTGATGCAGCGTGAACGCGGCGTCATTGCGCTCACCGTCCTCAAGATATCTAGCCGCACCTCTCACGGCGCTCAAAACCTTGGGAAACCACAGATCAAAATATTCTCTAGCTTCCATCCGCGCTTTGTCAGGCGGAAGCTTCTGGGGCGTAGCCAGCCCAAAGCCCTCCGCCTCGTATAGCGCGACACCCTGCTTGGCGATATCGACGAAAAAGGGCCGCCCCTGCTCCAGCTTCTTGTTCACGTCCTTGAAGCTGTGAACGATAAAGCCGACCGGCGCACTGAGGCTGCCCGTTATCGTGACCTCGCGCATGAGCCGGTCTTCGGCGCTTGCCCAATAATCCACCACATCCGTCAGTCGCTCATCATTCACGACGACCAGAATGTCATAGTCGGACTTGTAGCCGCCTATGGGATCGTCCACCCAATCGCCGCGCGCGTATGAGCCGTAGAGAATGACCTTGAGGATGCGCGCCTGCTTTTTCCACGGCGCGGTGCTCTCACCAATAGCGGCGGCAAATTCCTCGAACAGGATGCGCACGACCTCTTGCAGCTCCTGCTGCTTGGGTGCCGGAAGATGATGAAGGTCGGTTCGCATCACATTGTCACACTGTCGGGGGAAGCGCCGCAAAGCAAGGGGTTACGCGTCAGACCCCGTATGCGGCTCCACCGGCTTGCCCTTGAACGGCATGACCTTGATTTCGCCCTCACGCTTGCGGGCCTGCGCAATGTCATAGCTGTTCTGCATCCGCATGAGGGTGTCCATCGACACGCCGAACGCTTTCTCGATGCGCAGCGCCATTTCCGACGAAAGGCTCGCACGCTCGTTGAGCAGGGTCGAGAGCGTCGCCCGCGTCACGCCCAACACTTCGGCCGCCGCCGTGACCGTCAGCTCCAGCGGCTCGATGATTTCATGCTTGATGAAACCACCGGGATGCGCCGGGTTCTTCAAGCGCATGCCTGCAATCGCACTCATGGCCACCTCCTAATGGTAATCCTCATAATCAAGGTCGATGATCTCGATCTCGTCATGGTCGATCCGAAACGTCATCCGCCAATTCTTGGTGACGAACAGGCTCCACATTCCCTTGCGGTGGCCGGTCAGCAGGTGCGCCTTCCAGCTCGGCACGGTACGCAGTTCGTCCTCCCGCTCCATATCCTGCAGGAAGGACAGTATGCGCCGGACCTTGCCGATGACCGCCGGTTGCAACCCGCTTTCATCGTCATTCTCCATGAGCCGTCGCAATCCCTTGTGGATCACGTTTCTGATTTTCATATCGACCTCTACTCTTCAAAGCCGTTCGGTGTCAAGTTACGCTATACAACTTGGTTGGGCGGGCGGCTGCCGATTCAATCCAGCATCCGCTCAATGGCAGCGCCAATCTGCTCCGCAGCGTCGAGCAGATAGGCATCGTCAAGATGGGCATAGCGCGCGGTCGACTGAATCTCGCTATGGCCGAGCAAGCGTCCGATCATGGGCAAGGTTTCCTGGCTCATGGCCGCATGGCTCGCGAATGTATGCCGCAGATCATGAAGGCGCACGCCACGAAGACCCGCTTCGGCCTGGAATTCCTTCCAATAATAATCGACCGACTTTAGCCGACGCCCATAGTTGCGATTCCAGAAAAGCCATGGGCTCTTCATATAGCGCGGCAAACTGTCAATCAGCGCCCTCGCCTCGCCTGGTTGCACTCGATGGACCAAACTCCATCATCAGGCAATGCACCTGCACCCGACATGATGCGAACGATGGACAGAAGCTTCTCCGCAGCCATGGAGCCTAGGATGCGCTCGCTGCTTCGCCTCGAAGAGTTGATGAGGTTTCGCCAGCCTCAGGCGGTGTCCTGCATTTTCGACGCCAGTCCATAATGCTACCGCACATTTTGCCCCTCATGACATGCTCCCCAAGGGCGATGCCAGCGCGGCGCCAGCGCCACGTCAATCACATTGCGCCGAACATCTTCGTCCCCGGCCTCGATCATTGCTGCGTCGGATTGCCGGGTCGTGGTAGGAATAGCCCTCTGCCCGTTGGATAGAAGCGGGTCTCAGCCCGCCGCTCCCAGAAAACGAGCCAAGCGGAGCCATCAGATGAGGATGAGATCCGAGCAGGATTGGGTAACACGATGCTCCGGACCGTTGTAGCCAATCGAGCCACTCAGGCGGGCTGGACGATCCTCAATCTCTCATCTGGCCTGATATCAGCCTGTAGATAGTTCGGGTCGAACTCTCCCGCCGCAACCAAAGCTTCCCAGTCGTGAACTGTAACCTCGCGCCTGCGAACGTCCGCCAAGCCGTCCTCTCGCAGCGTCTTCAGCACCCGATTTACATGAACGCCCGTCAACCCAGTCGCGTCCGCGAGCTGAACCTGCGTGACCATGAATGGAAACGAGAAGGCGTTAGCAGCAGTCGGCGCGCCGAGCCTTGAAGCCATTTCGCAAAGCAAATGAGCGATGCGAACCTTTGCTTCTCGCCTCCCTACGTTTACCACCCACTGCGAGAGGATTGCGGCATCCACCATGCAGTCCCGCCACAGAATTTCAGCCAAGGCCGGATGCTGTGCCGTCGCCAGTCTCAGCGCCGCATGGGGGATCTGCAAAACCGTCGCGACAGAGAGCGCCTGGAGAGCGGAGGTCGCCTGCGGCTGTACCACTGAATGAAGATCAGCCACATCTCCGGGTATGTGGATCGCTGTGATTTGACGGATCCCATTCGTGTTCTGATCGAAACGACCGATTAGCCCCGCAACGACCAGACAGGAATGGGCGACCGTCTCTCCTAGGGCCACGAAGTCAACGTTCGCTTCGACCTGTTTGGCATGACCGGGCAGGCTCAATATTGCTTGCCTTTCTTCCTTCGTGAGGATCGAGCGAAGAGAAAGCCTGTCGAGGAAACGTTGCAGGTTCTGAGAGTAAGGCAATGCATGCATCCCGTCTTTGCAAGCGGGAGCACGAAACACTCTCAGTCGACGAAGCCTGCGGGCAATTGATCGGCGATACTTCGACCTTATCACGTATCAACCCGAGGCCAAGGCTTGTTTGCCTAAACTTGATCAAGACCGTCGCCACCGCCTGTGACATTGAAGGCGTCAACGCCTCTTATGGAAAAGGTGGTGCGATTGCCGTCAACCACCAGATTCGGCGCGCGATCAAGGATGTCGTAAGCAGAGATGAGGTTCTGTTCATGGATCGAGGAGCTCGGGGTGACCGCAACGCTTGCAATGGTGTCATGAAGGGATCGGCTTGTTTTCTCGCCGGTGACAATCAGATTGGGATCGGCTGATTGCGGCATGCCCGCCGGGTCAGAAGACTCCCAGGCATGAGCAACGGCTATGACAGCCGCCACCCGCATGGCGATCACTAAAGCCCAGATCCGCATGCCCCCCCCGGACACAAAGCGATCATGCCCCTATGGCGGGCTTGAAGCCAAAATGAAAGATTATATGCAATGGGTTATAGTGCTGCGCTCCGCCGCGAAATTTATTTCGCCTTTTTCTGGTGTTTCCCGATGAAGATCTCTGGCATGAGACGGCGATGAGGGAATATGGGCGCATGCGCAAAACGTCAGGACTCCGCCGCTCTTCGTACGCGATAATTACCTTATGTGCGGCTCTGATAGCGGGGGTAAACCACGATGAGAGCCATGGCTGGCCGTTCCTCATCGGGCATTTCCTGATCGCCTGGATCATCATCGCCGCCTTTGCCATGGCAGGCAAAGGCATCGCCAGAAAGTACCGATAGTTGGATCTGCATAGTCCAGCTTCAATCCCGATGCCGTCAGCGCTGCGTTTGGGAGCGGCGTCCATTTGGTGAGTCCGCGGGACGAACCGCCGCACCGTAGCCGACTAACCGGACCCATGCGGCTTCGAAAACGGATCATCAGTACCTGGATATGATCATATGGTGGCCGAACCGCGATGCGTCAGAGCGCAAGGGAGCCGGGCAGATCACAAATCCAGACAGACGAGACGCGTCAGGAAAACCTCCAGCTCGTACTGCCGCCTGCTATTCACCCATCCTGCGGCGCAACGCAGAAGCAAAGCCCACGAGCGTGGAGTTTCTGGAACTGGCCGTCCTTCAATCGACGGGACCGGGCAGAGCGACATCCTTCCGGACCTGCTCCTCTCAGTCACCAGCACGCAGTGGGCGCGCTTCGGTCGGCACGGTAAGGGGTGCGGCTGTGGGAACTTCGCCTTCAGCGATATAACCATGAATGATGTCGCCTGCCTTGAACGTGGCATTGCCTCCCTTGTTGAGCAGCCCCAGCAGACCAAAACCCAGCACCCCTAGGATTACGCCGCCGGTGTTCGCCTTGCCCTCGGCGCCTTTCGTTCCGGTCAGCGGCACCGGCCCCCAAGCGGTATCAACGTGCAGGAGGCGGAGGCTGAGCTGACCCTTCCCGCCAGCCGCGCCTGTCCCTCTGGCGGAGATGACTTCCCCCCAGGCACTGGCCCCGACCGGAATGACCGTGAAATTGTCCAACACGACCGGAGCATTGACGCGCAGCCTGAACCGGTCACCGGCCTTCGCGGACCGGCTGTTCACCTCTCGGACGACCATCAGTTCCACGTCCATCCCCTGCACCCAGTGGGGTGATGATACAGCAACCGCAGGAGCTGATTGCGGAGCTATAGTGACGGCTTCCTGAGCGGCGGTCGTCACATTCGAACCGATAAGGCAGGCGATCAGCGCCGCTCGGAACATGGTTGTCAGTTGGTTGCCGGCGCCGCGGCCGGCGCCGCTACGCTACCTGCAGGAAGAAAACGAACCGCCACGCCTGTCGCGTTTGTCTTGCCCCAGCTGAACGCGGATATGTGAGCGTCGCCATATTGTGCCTTGATGACGGCATCCGCTCCAAGCTTCTTTCCGCGTTCCCAAAGCTCCGCGTAAATCTTGTCCTGCGACGACGATTTGCTGAAGATGGTGGCCTTGCGGACGCCAGCCTTCACCTCGCCAAGCACCTCATATGGCCGATCGGTGATGTCATAGGGAAACACCGGTACACCGACTTCCTCATGGATCAGCGGCTGCTTGGGAGCGGGCTGGGCAAGCACGGGAGAAGCGATGGCGACCACCAAGGCAGCAGGCAGAATGAAACGCATGATCTCAGTCCTTTTCGAATGGGCGGATTATTTCGTAGCCGCGGTTGGCAAGGCAGCAGGCTGTTCCGTAGCGGGGGCAGAAACGGCTGCTGCGGCAGGAACGGCCATGGCGGGGGGAGTTACGGCCTCGGCGAACACCAGCGGCACATCTTCACCGATGAACCCCTTGACCTGCGAGCCTGCGGCGACCTTCGCGCTGGTCCCGGTTGTGAAGAAGCCGACCACGGGAACGAAGGCCACCGCAGCCACCACGCCCGCGGTTCCGGTCACGCCCTTGTCATCGAAGGTGCCGCTCAGTCGGATCTGGCGGCCGTTGACGCTGACATGAAGGAGAGAGGCGGTAAGGTGCCCGGATTTACCCCACATCCCCTTGTTACGGACCTCGGTCACTTCTCCCATTGCCGGCGAGCCTACCGGGATGACGATCTGTCCGCCTACGGTTACCGGCTCGATCACCGAAAGACGAAAGTGCTGGCCGACCCGAAGCTTCTTGCCTTCGGTTGTCAGCTGCTCTTCCATCTTCAGCTGGATTTCCGTGCCAGTGCGAAGGACGTTCCCCGCGGCAGGTCCGACGGCCAGGATAGCGGGCCCAGGCGCGGTCACCTCCGCGGCGGCCAGAGTCGGCGCAGAGATCGCGCACACCAGCGCAACATGGATCAATCTCATTGATATTCCCCCGTTTTTGACCTTCCCCAAGGTCATGACGCGGTGTTGCCCGCGGCCGGAAGGAAGTCAAGCCACTTATCCTGAGACGTTGAACCTGCCGTTGCTCTACTGCGCGGCTCCGGGCTGGATGATCTCATCCATCCGGGAGGCTATCCGTTTCCAGATCCGAATACCTTCGCGATCTCCAGCAAGAGCCAGTTCGCCGATGCGCTCCGCCACCCTCCGGGGCGCCAGATGGCCATGCCGCCTCAGCAGCATCATGGCTGCTCCCAGTGCGATATCGTCGTCTGTCATCTTCATGGATTTACCCCTATGCCCAGCGCATCAAGCCGCTCGATGACGATCGCGCGTGCGATGACGCCCATCGTCTCCAGCGACCAGGAGCCGGCCTTCTTCATGGCGGCTTTCATATGCCTCCAGACATGTTGGTCACGGATCATGTCGAGCTGATCATGCCCCAACCATGTCAACCGGACGGCAACCCACCGTCGACCGTCGGATGACACATAACCCGCGGAAGCGAGGCCAGCTTCCACCAGCAGTCTGAAATGATGATCGACTTGGTGCCGAGCGTAGCCGGGCAAATCAGGCACCCGCAAAAGTTCCCCCGCTTCCTCCTTCTCAAGAGCGAGCATGAGATCACGAATCAGATCCGGATTGCGCTTCATGGACCCATAAGAACAAATAGGGATCAAATAGGACAGAGAAAAAGGAACCTATACATTTTCGACCCTCTCATGAGTCAGGCGTTGCTCCCCAGCTGACCGTCCGATAGCCGTTAAGGATCAGTGCGGCGGCTTGCCTCCGACCTCTCAGACTGAAAAGCTGCCCGTTTGCTGTCGAGAGGTGAAAATCGAAGGTAAGCGACATCTGCTCCTTGGTGGCCGGCGCGTCGGTCAAGCTCACGCTCCGACTCGTCCAGTGCTCGCAATGGATCACGACGCGCTGGCGGAGGGTTTCGGCGAGAGCAGACGTCCCAGTCTTGCACGGGTGAGTGACTGATCGATAGTTCGCATCGCCCCCATGCGAAGCGGCTTGCATGTCCACATTCTTCCACTATATTGAGACACATGAATAAGCCCATGACCCTCAATGTCCGCATCGGCGGCGCGCTGGGCGATTTCGTCGCCACCAATGTCGGCGACCAGGGTGCCTATGAGAATGTCAGCGAATATGTCCGCGACCTGATCCGCCGCGACAAGGAGCGAACCGAAGCCGAGCAATTCGACCGGCTCAAAGCCGAGTTAAGCCGGGCTTTCGCCGCGCCCCAATCCAGCTATGCGCCGCTCGATGCGGACGCGGTGATCACGCGCAACCGTCGTCGCGGCTGACATGACCGACTTCACGGTCTCGGCGATCGCCGGGCAACGCCTCGACGAGATTTACGTCTATACCCGCGACACATGGGGCGAAGCGCAGGCGGAAACCTATGTGCGGGAGCTCTTCGGGTGCTTCGACCGCATCGTGCGCCGCGATCAGGTCTGGCGCGCTGTGCCGGCCGAATTCGGCGTGGACGGCTTCTACTGCCGGCACGCGCATCATTACATCTATTGGCGCCAGTTCGCCGATGGCACGGTCGGCATCGCGACGATCCTGCACGAGCGAATGCACCAGATGGATCGCTTCCGCGAGGACATCGCGCCCTGATCAACCGCCCGATGGAACGGCTATTGACTGGAGCGCGTACGAACCCGGAGCAATCGACGACGCAAAATCGTTTTTCAAACACGGCCAGGGACCGTGCCAGATTGCGTGAATGTGAACAGCCGAACCAGTGGTCGGTATTGGGATCGATCGAAATTTCGCTGAACGACCCATATTGGGCGTGTCCGGAAAGCCCGGTTTTGCGCGGCGATGGCGATTGCCGCCGCCGGCACGCCGGTGCTACGGGCCGGTAATGGCCGCCGACAAAGCAGACAAACACGGACATTGGCTCATTCGTTAAGAGCGGTCATTCGTTAAGGAGCGGTTGGTCCGCTTGCAGTCAAATGGACCGAAACAAAGGCGGCGGCAGACCACCGGTCTGCCACCGCGAGCTATTCAATGCGCGCCGCTAGTGTCGATCGGGCCTTGCGGCTTGGGCACGAGCCAGATGATCGCGGCCGAGGCTCCGAGGCAGACGGCGATTATCCCGAACATATTGAGCGTCGCCAGCATTAGGCTCTGGCCTTGGACGATCAGGTCGAGCAGGTGGACCGACAGGTCTTGCGGCACGCCGGCCGCAGCCGCGCCGTCGAGCAAGTGACCGCCGTTGGTCATCGCGCCTGCGAGCTCGGTCTGGTTGGCGCGGGTCGCGTTCGACCAGCCGCTCTGGACCAGCGAGGTGGCGAAGGCACCTGCAAGCGTACGCATGAAGTTGGACAGGCCCGCCGCATTTGCCTGCTCGTCGGGCTC
>NZ_JAKUJY010000015.1 GCF_022664535.1 Sphingobium trunci
CGCCCCCCCCCCCCCCCCCCCCCCCCCCCCCCCCCCCCCCCCCCCCCCCCCCCCCCCCCCCCCCCCCCCCCCCCCCCCCCCCCCCCCCCCCCCCCCCCCCACCCCCCCCCCCCCCCCCCCCCCCCCGCCGATCAACCGTCGCTTGAACGCGATCACGTTGGTGATCCTTTCCGGGGCCTTCGGGTTATCCGTTCCCCTTCGGAATGCCTAGGGCGAGATGGGAGACCATGCTGGGTACGTCGACGCTGCTGATGGCGGCCGCTTTCGCTGCCGCAGGCATCGTCTTGATGATGCGATCGGCGCTCGCGCGATCGTGGAGGACGCGATCCGCATCAACGAAGCTCCTATTGGGCGCATGGCGCGAAATGTTCAAACGGCTGCTCTGCAGGCTGCATTGACCAGGGACGGACCTGCGCAGACATACGCTAAGCTCCGTTGGGAAACGAAGCACCGATTTCCAAAGTCAACGGCTGACCGCCGATAGCGCTTCGCCGGTCAAGCTGCCTCGGCAATCAATTCCGACATCGCGCGTCGCCCCAGGACAACGCCTGAGACCATTAGCGGTACAAAAGCCACGGCGCACAACGCAATCGAATATCCCAGGCTCTTGTCAGATCCGAAAAGATTTGTGGAGAGCAGCGCTATTAATGAGGGCCCCACGACGAGTCCGGGAATGCTCACGACGAGCAGGAACAAGCCACCCATTCGCCCACGGAATTGGTTGGGCGTGGTCATCTGGATTGCCGCTGCGACATATCCCGCATTACCGAACATAACGAGGAAGGGAATGGCGATCAGCGCCAGCATCAGTGCCGGGCTGGGCACGAGGAAGGCGACCACTATTGATGGAATCGAGATGGTAAGAGACCAGCCAAAATATCGGAAGGCGGCGTCAGGAAGCCCCTTTGCAAGCAATTTGTCAACATACCATCCGCTGAAAAGCTGGCCCGCACCCCCTGCCGTCGCGACCGTCAGGCCGATGGCCGTTCCGATTTGCACCGGCGTCCAACCAAAACCGCGTGCCATGTAGCTCGGGCCCCACAAGACCACGGCGTTGGCAAGCGTGGAGCAGGGCGCAAATGCTAATAAAATCGCGGTCCACAGTTTCCAACGCAAGCGGACAAAAGTAATCGCATCGCGCCAGCTGGTTGCCTTTGCGTCTTGACCGATCAGTAGGCCCGTCCGCTTCGGTTCGGCGATTGCAAAGATGAGCAGTGCCAGAGGAATCCCGGATAGACCGATTACCAAGAATACCACTTGCCATGCGCGGGTTGCACCGAAGATCGGTAGATCGATCGGCGGCATGGACGACACCAAAGCGATCACGCCCCCGCCAACCACCATGGAGAGCCCCGCGCCCAATACGGTTCCGAGCGTGAAGATGGCGAGCGCAAGGGAGAGGCGGCGACGCGGAAAGACATCGCTGAGCATCGAATATGTTGCGGGCACGAGAGTCGCCTCGCCTATCCCGACCGCCATGCGCGCGACGAAGAGGTGGCCGAAGCCGGCGGCCAGCCCGCACGCCGCCGTCGAGATCGACCAGAGCGTCACGCCGGCATAGACGATGAGCCGCCGCGGATATCGATCGACCACACTGCCCATGAGGAGCGCGAAGACCGTGTAGAGTGCCGCGAAGGACAGTCCCATGAGAAGACTGATGCGGAAATCATCGATCTGCAAGTCGCGGCGGATCGGATCGACCATCATCGCCAGGATCTGACGGTCCAGAAACGACAATATGTAGAAGAGCAAAAGCACACCGAGGGTTGCCCATGCGGCGAAAGTCGCCTTCGTCGGCGCAGCCTGAACGCGCTCTGCTGTCTCGATAGCCATGGGCATCCTCCATTGCGGCTTCTTACGCGCTCTCATTGGCCCGTCGCGCAGATTGGTAGCGGTGCCCCCGCCGATGGGCCAATACAAGGCGAGGATCGGGCAATTCCCTAGCCGTATCGCTGCAGCCAATCTTACGACAAATACTCAGCAGCTATTGTATCGGTCGCGACCAATATCGGACCCGTGATCAGCCCCGGAGTTAGCGCAGCGCCAAATCCTATCCGCTCTGGGATCCCGCTACTGCTCCTCCCGGGCTGCGAGCGATTGCTGCTGTGACTGTCGTCATTCCCTGAAGAATCTGGCGACTGGAGCGCCGCCGCGCGACCGGTCCCGATATCGATCAACGCGAGCCGAAGGGGACGCGCACCGAGCCGCCGAACATTCGCGGCGGGGCAACCGTGCTGCTGTAAATGCCCAGCGCGGCCGTCGCGGCGGCACCGCCCGTATAATAGAATTTGTTGGTGACGTTCGTCACGAACAGGGCCAGATCTAATCCGCGCCCGGCAACATTGCGCCAGTCTGCCCGTAGATTGAACGTGCCATATGCAGGATTGACTCCGAGATGGTTCAGGCAGTTGTTATAGAAGCCGGCGATGCCGCAATGAGCCGTGTTAATTTCTGCAGGGTTCGTCTTCGACTGATAATAATAACTGCCCAAGACAGAGAGGGTTCCTCGGCTGCTATCGTCTATGATGTCTAAGCCGACCGAAGCGTTGAGTGTGTGTCTTGCGATGTTCGCGAACACGCTGTCTGAAACGTCAACGGTTTCCCGACCGCCTGGAACAGTGAAAGAGTCTGTGAAATTCTTGTATGTCGGATCGACATAGGCATAGCTGACATTGAACGTCAGCGCCCGCATCGGCCGTACCATCAAATCGACTTCGATGCCTTTCACATCGGCGCTAGCGGCATTGACGATTTGGCTGGTGAAGCCACCCGCCGCGGTCAGCGCAGCAATCGATCGCTGGGCGTTATGCAGCTTGTCGTAGAATGCGGCGAGATTCAGTCGTCCGGTCATTCCGCTGGCCGCAAAATCCGACTTCAGGCCGATTTCGAAGCTGTTGACACCTTCCGGTTTGTAAGGGATCGGAACCAGCGCCTGACCAACTGGCGGCGTCGGAGGGTTCGGTGCGAAGCCTCCGGATTTGTAACCGTGACGATAGGAGAAATAGACTAGCAGATCGCGATTGGCCTGGAAGTTGATGCCACCGTTATACGTCGCGCGGGTGAAGCTGGCCTCGTACATCCCGGTAGCGGGGGTACGGCAGGCCTGCTTGTTTTCGATGGTCGTGACAACGCGATTTTGGTTACAAATGTAGGAAGGAACGGTTACGCCGCGTGACGTCCGGTTGTAATAGACCACCCCGCGCTCATCCCGCGTCAAGCGGAAGCCTGCAGAAAGCGAAAGCCCGTCCGCCAGCGAATCGAGCTTGAGATCGGCATTGACGAAGCCTGCATAGCTCTTGTTCTTGGCGCTATATTCTTGGGTCGAATAGAGGGGAAACAGCGCCGGTGAAATATCGGCGACAACCGCGAACTGCGTCGCCGCCGCGTAATCATTGGATGTGGAAGAGCTGTAATAACCACCGAGAATATAATTCAGGTTTGATGTCTCCCCCTGGACCTGAAATTCCTCCGAGAACAGCTTTGCCGAAATCTCGCCGGGAAACCCGGAGAAGGACAGGCGGTTCCCGTCGGTATCGTTGGTATAACGCGAGTGGATATCCCGATAGCCGACGATATTCTTCAACGTGACGTCGCCAAAGAAGGAACTTGCCCCGAGCTTGATGCTCGTCAGGTTCTGAATACCGTAGACGTCGTCCTTGGAGTATAGAGGCAGCGAACTCTCATATTCATATTTTCCAAATGCCTGAACACGGAGGATCTCCGCATTGAGGCGAGCTATCGCGACCGGCGCGGCAGCGGCGCCGAGCGTCGCGGATGGGACGCCGCGAGTATCTATGAACAATGCCTTGGTCGAATTGCCCACCGAGCTGTTGTGGAAATACGTGCCAATAGTCGTCGATGAGACCGAATTCGAAGGCTCCCAGAGTAGTGACACGCGATACGATTGAGCATCGATATCATTCGCCCGCTGATCGAAGTTTAGCCCGTGCATATAGCCTTTACGCTTCGTCGCCTTGCCTCCAACGCGCAGCGCCAGGGTGTCGCCGATCGGCAGGTTGATCACCGCTTCGATATCGCGAAGGCCATAGTCACCGAGTCCCAGCTGGGCATATCCCTCTAGCGTATGACTGGGCGCACGGGGCGTGATCAGGATCGCGCCGCCCGTGGTATTGCGGCCGAACAAGGTTCCCTGGGGACCTTTAAGAACCTGCACGGATTGAAGGTCGAAGAAAGACTGATTGGTACCGGTCGGAAGCGACTGGCCGACTTCGCCGAAATAAACCGTGACGGCGGGCTCGGTCAGAATGTTGACGTTGTACGCCCGCTGGCCGCGCAGGGCGTATACAGGCGTGCTGCCGCCGCGCGTGGTCGTCGTGATCGAGAGCGACGGGGCGACACGAGTCAGATCCTGCATCATCACGATATTGTTAGCGCGCAAACTTTGCTCGCTCACCAGCGTGATGGCGACGGGCACCTGCTGGACATTTTCCTCGCGGCGGCGCGCGGTGACGACGATCTCGTCCCGTCCATCCGCTTTCTCGGCGGATGCGACAGGCGATGTGGGTTGGACAGCGGTCTGGCTGAATGCCTGCGTCGCCCCAAAAAGCGCAGGCAACGCGGCACTCAGCCTGAGCGCCCGCTTAATATTTGAATTATTTGCCATTTCATCTCCCCCCTGCCGGTGACCCGACCTATGATTTGATCGGTAACGAGTCGTTCCGATTTCTGTAATTGTCGTTCGTCGACTGAGCCGCTTTCGCGAAACCGCAGGCGATCAAGTGCCATGGTGGGCTACCGCTAGGATCCTGCACACGGCCAATTCAAATTGAAGAAGGCAGCATTCAAGTCCGCTATTGGGTGCCTTGATCAGCTTCGCCGTGGATCTCGGTTCGAAAGACGGATTCGACCTTGTCGGTATCCGCCAGTATTTCGATCGGTATCGCGAAATCAAGACGCTGGGGCGGGAGGCACGAGCTGCCCGAGCAAGCCTGGTAGCGTATCGTACCGCACAGCTCATACTGTCCTGGCTGCGTCTGCAGCGACCCGAGCACTTCGCTCAACCCGGCTATGCGACGGCTACCATGGACCGGTGGGCTCCACTTCAGCCGAAGGCGGCCGGCGGCCGCAAACACGCCCCGGTACACCGGCAGAACATCGCCGAGCGCTTCCAGCTTCTTCTCCTCTGGCACCGGAAAGCTCACATGTTGCGCGCCAATCAACTCGCCAGAAAACTCGAGGGAGAGCGGCGCGTAGGGCTCGGGGACGCTGCTGGCATAAAGGTTCCATTCTGGCCGTAGCGAAAACTCGGCGCGGACGGCAATCTCTTGCCCCGTGTGAAGCCGTGTCGACGAAAGCCAAATTCGAACCTCGAGTTCGGCTGTCTCAATGACCACACCCGCAATATCGGAAGCGCCGAGATGCTCGAACGCAAGGGTGGTTGCGCTCGGTCTGTGCCGCAGGTCGTCGGTAAAGAATTTCGCGACGATCGTGCCTTCCGCATCGAGCAGGACGTGCCCCGGGAATGGAATCCTCCCATGATTCTGCAACGCTACCTGCTCCGGGATATTCGTGTTGAGAATACCAAGGATTTCACAGAATCCGGCGTCGATATCGGCGAGGATCGGGTATCCCAACTGCGCAAATTCCGCGAACTTACGCACCAGCGCTGGCCCGTCCGGCGCGATTGCGATTACGTTGATACCACGTTGCGCGAGTCCATTAACGGCATCGGCAATCTCGGCAAGTTGATTCCGGCAATAGCCGCACCAGTTCACCGAGCGCACGAACACAATTAACAGGCCGTTTGGGCCGGTGAGGTCAGTGAAACATCGCCTCCGCCCATTTTGATCCTTAAGATCGAATACGGGCAAGCGGCTTCCCACCGGTGGTCCGGATTGCACGTTGCCGTTCTGAAAATCGAAGTGCGACAGGAAATCCGCCATTTCGACGGGCTCACCAGCGATGATCGCCTGCATGGACCTCTGATAATCTTCGGCATTATAATTCATATAAAATATGCCTTACGACTGTGAACTGTTAATATTTCAACAAGACCGCATTTGACCGTTATTCGATTAGGAATTAAAAGTAAAGATCATAATTTACGTGCGGCAATATTGAATCTATATTGCTTAACAGATTTGTCGCATTGTCTAGTTCCACCAAAAATCATCCAGTAGACTTGATGATTATGCCGGCTTATGTGACGTACCGTTCAAAGCCAGGAGAATGAGATGCAATTGCCAGCAGCGTTCGAAGAGTTGAAGCGGAGCTGGCGTACATTGGCAGGGGCAACAATAGGCGTGTCGGGGGGTATCGCTGCGCTGGTTTTTTATAGTTTCTCGGTTTTGACCGCCGAACTCGGTACCCGCTATGGCTGGTCCCGCAGCCAGCTTGGTCTGGCGCATATGGGCTATGCTTTCACGCTCGCTCTGGCGCTGCCCGTGGTCGGCACCATCGTTGATCGGCGTGGCGCGCTGAGGATCATCGCGCTCTCCATCGCGGGAGAAACTATGGTCTTGCTGGCGCTGGCGCTGGCCCCCGCGCAGGTCTGGCTCTTCATTGCGCTTCAAATAGCGCTGGCCGCGGCTGGCGCTGCGACCACTCCGCTGGGTTATAATCGAGTCATTTCGGAGCGGTTCGATCGGCTGCGCGGTTTCGCGCTGGCGTGTATCGTCTCGGGAAACGGGCTTTGTGCGCTCTTAATTCCGATAGTCACGTCGCGCCTTATACAAGCATATGACTGGCGGGCGGCCTATGTCGCGCTGGCAGGAATTGCTGCGTTGTTGGGCACTTCGGGCTTGCTGATCGTTCGATCGGAGCAGCCGTTGTCCGCGTCCGCTGATGAGGCGGTTGAGGCCGCCACGAAGACGGTTGCCGTGTCACTTTGGCCCTTGCTGCGTCGCCCCTTGTTCTGGCACCTGCTTGCCGGCTTCTTCATCGGCACACTGGGGACATCGGGATATGTCCCGAACATGGTACGGATGCTGGGAGAACTGGGCCTGCCGACGAGCCGCGCGGCCGAAGTACTGGGCCTGACCGGCCTGGCGGTGCTGTGCGGACGCCTGGGAACGGGGTTACTGATCGACAAGCTGTTCGCGCCGTGGGTGTTGGTTGCCAGTATGGTTGCGACGGCGGCGGGCCTTGCCGGTCTGGCAATCGATGGCACCGCCTTTGCCGTGCCTGCCGCCCTTCTGCTCGGTTTCACCGTGGGTGCTGAGCTCGATATCCTCCCCTATCTTGCGACCCGGTATTTCGGGGTGGAGAATGTCGGCAAGGTCTATGGCGCGCTATACGCGAGCATCATTGCCGCTTCGGGTCTATCGCCGGCGTTCATTGGGATTATCGCCGATCAGTTCGGATCTTATCGTCCGGCGCTTTGGGTGTCGGTCGGCATGTTGATCCCTGCCATTGTCATCGTCGCTACCCTGCCGCGTTACGCCCGGCCGTACGCGACCTCCACACTCGCGGCATGAGCTGACGAGATCCAACAGCTATCGATTATACCGGAAACTGTATTTGACGATGAATGGCCATGTACTGATTGGGCTAGCTCGGAAAGGCGATGGTCATTCACACCGCGGCCATCGTTAGCCCGCGCGGACGGCCGCAGCAGTACATCTGGGCAGCGGGACGTCCGCGAGAAAATCTACCCGGAAAATGCCCCCCCCGAAACCCGCAGCGGCAGCTTTACCGCTGGCGCGTATATTGCCGGCGCGTGGCGGTCGAGGATCGATGCCCATAGCAGCGAGAATCCGTCGGACGTTCGTGACATATTCGGCGAATTTGGTTGGGCCGAAGCCAGCGATGCTGCAGCGGCGCTCGTCGCTGCGCGCGAAGCGCTTCCCAAATGGCGGCGCCGCAATCCGCAGTTTCGTGCCAACCTGCTGCGTTGATCGGTGATCGTTTGCTTGCGGAACGGGATGCTTGGTGTGTTGATCGCACGCGAGGAAGGGCAAACGTTCGTCGAAGCGCGGAAGTACAGGGGCGAAGGGCGCCGGAAAGTTTCAGCCAACTGGTCTCTATTTTGCCAACGCTCCAGACGTCGTGGCCAATTTGGAAAACCGCGTTGACGCCACCTGAGATATGGTCGTCACCGAACTGTCGATAATCGCTTGGCAGGCAAGCCTTTAGCGGGCGATGATCGAGAAGCTCCGGCGACGTGTCGAAGCCATCGGTCAGACCAAACAGTCTCGACAGCTGCAGGAGCGTCGCCACAAGTCCGGTTTGTTGAACGGCAGTCTCCATTTTTGGCTCGGTGCGGCTATTCCGAGCGACCAGGTAACCAAGAATTTTCGACGGTTCGATGTCGCCTCCGGCGACGCGACCTTTGCATTCGACTGCGGAGGAGAACGGGTACCCTAGCAAGCGCTCTCCTTGTTCATCCAGACCGAGGCGAGCCGCAGCGGTGGCCGCACCCATGACAAAGGGTGCCTGACGATCGCATACGGCGACGAGCGACCGGTACCCTCCCTTAGGCGTTCGAATGGACCTGCGACATTTTCTCCGCCAGATCGACAAAGACGGTCACGATATCTTGTTGCATGGATCGGCTCCTAAATGGCTCAACGACCACATTATTGCACAGCGACGCCGGCGCAGGGGTCGTTCACCACATCACGGCAGAGCCACCGAGCTCGGCTTTCACACGATTTGCATGATCTTGATTTCATTCGAGGCCGCCTGATCGGAAGTGGTCCCATAAACTCACGATAGATTTTGCTATTTCACGTCTGAAGTTCAATTCGAGGTCGGAACCTAAGCGTCGAACTATCGCGCCATATCGATAATGAATTGGATGATTCGGCAGCGGAAACGATATCGCGGCAATGGCAGATCAAACGGCCAAAAGTTAAATGCCGAGACATAAGTATATCTCCGGCAAGTGGGGGAGGTATAGGGATGAACAAGGGAATAAGCCGGCTCATTCTTCTGTCCGGTGGCGTTTTTGCCTGTGCTGGGTCAGGTGGCATCGCCCATGCCCAGGCGTCCGAATCTGGGAACGAGGTCAGTAATGCTCAGTCGACTTCGTCCGTCTCAATCCCCTCTCAAACACTGAGTACAATCGTTCCATCAGCCAAGCCAGCGGAAGTCCAGGACATAATCGTCACCGCGCAACGCCGCGAACAGCGCCTGCAGAATGTGCCAATTGCCGTGACAGCCCTTCCGACCGCTGTGCTGGAGCGAAAGCAGGTCGTCGACGTGATCAGCCTGTCGAAGGCGGTACCGGGCATGCACAGCCAGCAAACTTTGTCACCGGCCGAGATCTCGATATCAATTCGCGGCGTCAGTCAGCTGGTGCCCAATGTGACGATCGATCCGCCGATCGGCGTCTATGTTGATGGGGCGTATACAGCCATCAACGCGGGCTCTAACGCCGCGTTGATCGACATGGAGCGTGTTGAGGTACTCAAGGGCCCCCAAGGGACGCTTTTCGGGCGCAACACGATTGGCGGCACTGTGAGCATCACGACCGCAAAGCCGACCAACAAGCTCGAGGGCTACGTTCAGGCCACCGGCGGAAATTATGGAGCGTGGGGGCTGACGGGCGTCGTTAACTTGCCAATCGTGCATGACACACTCGTTGCGCGAATTGTCTATCAGCACAGCCGACATGGAGGATATGGCGAAAATCGCGTCACGGGAGCGGAGACCGCGACTAATGAACAGGATTATCTGCGCGGAACCATCCGCTATCGGCCTACAGAGGAAATTGAGGCGCTGTTCACCGGATCCTATATAGATTCACGCGGAAACGCGGCGCCAGCTCGTCTGCGCTATTTTGATCCAGCGGCGACACTTGGGCCCGGCTTACCGCCCACTAATGCCCTCTATCCTGCGCTGTCTGGCAATCCGGGCGACCTTATGACGAACTACATCGGAAAAGGGGGCTTCTATGACAGCTTTTCCGACCTTAATGACAGATATAGGTTAAGACAGTATAATGCGACTGCGACAATCATCGCTCATGTCGGTGATAGCGTCTCGCTGAAATCGATCACGGCTTATACGCACACGGTGTACGATACCCAGGCCGATATCGATGGTACGCCATACAAGTTTTTGGAATTTGTCAACAATCCCGTTAGAGCCAAGCAATTCTCCGAGGAGATTCAGGCTTATGGTGATTTGGGTAAGCTTAGTTACATCGCCGGACTATATTATTTCGACGAGCGGGCCAGTCAAATTGGTTATGGCCAGGTCCTCACCGCGCTTGCACCAACCGAGAACGTGAGCGGTCCGTTTGTACGCAATCGCTCTTATTCTGGCTTCGGACAACTCACCTATGAAATCGTGCCGGGCCTCAGGCTGACCGGCGGCGTACGGTATGTCGTCGATACTCGCCAGGTCAATTATATCGATCACGCACAGTTTCTTGATACGGGCGGGTTCGCTTATTGCCAGCTTGCCAATCAACCCTTCAGCCCCAGTGAAGCCGCTTGCTCCTACAAACGACGCATTCGCTACCATTACGTGCCTTTCACTGCCGGGATCGACTACCGCGCTAGCCCGGACATTCTTGTCTATGCCAAGGTATCGAAAGGGTTCCGCTCTGGCGCTTTCAGTCAATCCGGTCCAGCCGCGATCGCGCCGTCCGCAACGGTTACCATAGGGCAAGCGGCGGCGGCCAATCAGCGTGCCCTCGATGAATTCGGACCGGCGGCCCCCGAGAGTGCGCTCAGCCCGGAAATTGGCGCAAAGTTCGATCTCCTTGACCGCAGGCTCCGTGTCAATGTCGCTGCCTACTATACGGACTACAAAAATTTGCAACTGTCCGTGAATCTCCCGACTGACCCCGGATGCCCGAACTGTACTGTCGTATCTAAACTCACGAACAGCGGGGAGGCCCACATTTGGGGTGGAGAGGCTGAGGTTACGGCGCTTATTGGCGCCTTCCAGCTCGATCTTTCGGCCGGCTATACCCATCCCCAATATGTTCAGGGTCCCAACGTGGGCTCCCCGATCGTGAACGCCCCGAAATTCAATGGATCAGCCACCGGCACCTATCCTATCACGTTCCGAGCCGGAACCTTGTCGCTTTCGGCAACCTACTCATATCGTTCGCGGACCGTCTTCTTCTCGCTTTCGCCAGGGCTCCCCTCCTCCGTTTATGCAGATGTGTCGCAAAAGGGCTACGGCCTGCTCGACGCAAGGGTGAGTTTCGGGTTCAAGCGATTGCCAGCAACGATAGCGATTTTCGCGAGCAATCTGACGAACAAACACTATTACGTCGCAGCGTCCAATTTTGGTGCGCCATTGCTCTTTGCGGATGCATTCCCGGGCGTTCCGCGCCTTATAGGAGGCAGCCTGAGAATTGACTTTTGACGATGTAGCAGCGGCTGCAGAGCCCAGGCAGGGTTAACAGACCTCGGGAGAGAGATAAAGCAGCAGCTCTGCATCCGTGAATTCGGTTCTCGTCTAAGGGTACACGGTGAGTCTGGCCGGGAGGCCGCCTTGCACGCCGATGCCTGGAGCTGAGCTCCCTCGTAAATTGGCTTTACGTCCAGAGTCTAAAGGGTGCCTCCTGGTCGCTCGTCAGCCGACCGGAGGCCATCTCTTCAGAAACACGCCGGCGTTTTCTAGGCGGTCCGAAAGCTCCGTGACCACAATCTCCAGAGCGTCGATCTCACAATCATTCTGCCTTGCCGGGAGGGCATTGCCATGCGTAATCGAGCAGGCAGGCAAGCTGCGAGGCGGTCAGCGGCACAATCCCGTCCCTTGCCGACGGCCACACGAACCGGCCCTGCTCCGGGCGCTTGACCATTAATCACGGCCCGGTACCATCCCACCAGACGAGCTTGATCCGGTCGGCGCACTTGGCTCGGAACAGGTAATTCACGCCTGACTATGGATTGCTACGATACTCATTGCCGGCGAGTGCCGCCAGCGCATCGGGACCTCTCCAAAAATCCACCGGGCGCATCGCGACCATCACCCGCGCGCCAGCATCAGGTCTGATCATCGCCTGAGCGGCTGCACCACCGCCGTGACTAGCTGACCACCGCTATGCCTTCAGCGCCGCCGTGATCGCGGCTGGCGATGCCGACGGGAAAATGCTCTCCCGCCGGCCACCCGCCAGATCGACGACGATCACTGGCGACAGATCAGCACCGGCCGGACGCCTGTCTGTGACCATGACGGACTCGACGAAAACCGGGTCCGCTAAAGCCGCCGTGGCCTGCTCTGCGGTCGCTTCGACGTGTAGATCTGCGCGGCCGAGACATCGTGCCGCCGCGCAACCTGCGTTACCACCGCACCTGGCGAAAACGCCTCGCCGAGAATCTGCAGGCGCTCGTCGTCACTCGACCGCCGTCGCCGTTCAACCTGCGAATAGACCGTAACCTGGCCCATCGACCGCTCCTGAGTGCGCGCAAAAGAGCGCTCTTGAGCGCGCTGATAAGAGCAGCTTCCGCCCGCACGACAAGGCAGGTCTCGTCGTAACCGTGGTGCCGAGGCCGCCTTGCGCGGTTGGGGGATGAAGGGCTGATTGCCGCTCGGATAGGGAGCGGCGATGGATAACGAGATAGAAGGTGGACCAGCGAGCAGTCATATGAGTGCTCATCCGAGCGGTCGTATGAGCACTCGGATCGAGGTCGTTGCGGGTCGGCGCCGCTGGACAGTGGAGCAGAAGCTGGCGATCCTGCGCGATGCCTTTGGCCCCGAGGGTTCGGTTGGGGACGCCTGCAAGCGACACGCGATCGGCAGCGGGTCGATCTACACCTGGCGGCGGCAGGCGATGTCGGGTGAGCTTGGCGGTGGCAGACCAGCAGCATTGCCCACGTTCGCGGAGGTCGAGTTTTCTACCCCGGTTCCGGCACTGTGGGCGCCCGGCGGTCATATCGGGATCGAACTGCCCTCGGGCGTGAAGCTGACCGTGGACGCCGGTGTCGATGCCGAGGCCTTGGCACGGGTCATTGCCGTTCTCACGCGATGATCCCACTGCCACCTTCCACCCGGATCTATCTGGCCTGTGGCGCCACCGACATGCGCAAGGGCTTTGACGGTCTGGCAGTGCTGGCCCAGCAGGTGCTGGAACAGAGCCCGCATTCTGGTGCGCTATTTGCCTTCCGGGGCAAGCGTGGCGATCTGGTGAAGTTGCTCTGGTATGATGGCCAGGGCCTATGCCTGTTTTCCAAGCGGATGGACCGTGGCCGGTTCGTCTGGCCAGTGACGAAGACGGGCAAGGTCGGCCTGACCTCGGCGCAGCTTTCGATGCTGCTTGAAGGCATAGACTGGAGACGCCCGGAACGGACAGCCGCGCCGCTGCTGGCGGGCTAAAAAGTGCGGATTCCTGTGGGTTTATCTGGCATCGACAGTGCCGCTTTGATACTATTCCAGGGTGTCGGATCGAGGCTCTTCCCCCGTCGATAAGGACGCCCGTGTCAACGGGCACCGAAGTTTCCCCGGAAGTGGGCGCTTAAAATTCCCTGGGTGGTGAGCGGTTGCGAAGGGTCCGGTGATCAGCCGTATTGTTGATCGGGCTGGACCTTCGGTGGGCGACCGCGACGCCGTGGCGCCGGCGGGAGGTTGATGTGTGCGGTAGCACGATTGTTTTCCGGCAGCAGGTCGGCGTGCTGGCGCATGCGATAGCTTGAGCCTTCGATCTGGACGACGACGGCGTGGTGCAGAAGGCGGTCGAGCAGCGCGGTTGCGACGACGGGATCACCGAACACCTCGCCCCATTCGGCGAAGCCGCGGTTGGAGGTGAGGATCATGGCCCCCTTTTCGTAGCGGGCGTTGACGAGCTGGAAGAACAGGTTGCCGCCGCCGGGCGTGACCGGGAGATAGCCGATCTCATCGACCACCAGCAGCGAGGCTCGGCACAGGAACCGGATCTTCTCGCGCAACGTACCTTCGCGCTCGGCCTTGGCGAGGATGGCGACGAGGTCCGCGAGCGGGATGAAGTAGACGCTGCGGCCAGCGCGCACCGCCTCGACCGCGAGCGCGGTGGCGAGGTGGCTCTTGCCCGTGCCGGGCGGGCCGAGCAGGTGGACCACCTCTGCACGGTTGATGAAGTCGAGGCCGGCGAGCGCCATGATACGGTTGCGGTCGAGTGAAGGTTGGAACGAGAAGTCGAAGCCGGCGATCGTCTTGAGGATCGGCAGTCGGGCCATACGTAGCGCCGCCTTGATGCGGCGGTTCTCGCGTAGCGTCAGCTCCTCGGTCAGCAGATCGTCGAGCGCCTCGATGCCGTCGATCTGACCCTGCTCGATGCGGCGGAGTGTGGCATCGAGCATCTCGAGCGCAAGTGGCATCTTGAGCCCGACCAGGCTGCGCCGGATATTGTCGACCCGCGAGGATGCGGCGGTGAGCGTCATGGCCGGCCTCCCGTGGCGAGTTGCGCTCCGATCGCCTGATAGATGGCAAGCGAGCGCGGCGGCACGTAATCGCCGATCCTCCCGACCGTAACCCCGGACGAGCCGGCGGCTCTGCGTTTGGCGGCTCCGCCGGTCCGGTGACTGCGATCGATCCGATATTGCTTGCGACCTTCAAGCACCGGGTGTTCGGCGACGACGTTGCCAAGGTCGAGGATGCGGATCAGGTCGGGAAGCTGCTGGACCTCGACCACCCGTCGGGTCCGATCTGGCACGCTGTAATAGTTGCCGCCGATCGCGACGAAGCCGTCATGGCTGACGCGCCGCTCGAGCTTCAGCACGGCGTCGAACCGATGATCCGGCAACGCCTGCAGCTCGGGCTGTTCCGCGGCGAACGCCTCAGCGACCACGCGCTGGGTGGTGCCATGCACCCGGATATTGGCGACGGTGTCGAGCCAGTCGGCCAGCTGCACGTTGAGATCCTCAAGGTTGCGGAAGGCGCGGCCGAGGAAGAAGTCCTCGCGTATATAGCGGAACGGCCGCTCGACCTTTCCCTTGGTTTTCGCCCGATAGGGCCGGCATGCGCGGGGCTGGAAGCGATAATGCCGGGCCAGCGCCAGGAGCGACCGATTGTAGATGATGTGGCCGTCGCCATCCTCGCCGGTGACCGCAGTCTTCATGCGGTCATAGAGGATTTCGATCGGCACGCCACCGAGCGCCTCGAACGCCTGCATATGACAGCGAAGCAGCGTCTGCAGATCCTGGTGCAGGACATAGCGGGCGAACAGGAAGCGCGAGTGACCCAGCACCAGGCTGAACAGCCAGACGATGCGGGTCGTGCTGGGATCATCGGCAAAGTCGACCGCGAACCGCGCAAAATCGACCTGCGCCTGAACACCTGCCGGCGTCTCGAAGCGCACCTCGTAGGGCTTGGGTCCATCCTCGGGCCGGATCGCGGCGAGGTAGCGCTTCACCGCGGTATACGCGCCGACATAGCCAAGCTCGCGGATCTCGCGCGTCATCCTTGCCGCGCTGAGTTCGGGGAAGGCCGTGATCCGCTCTCGCAGGAAGGTGAGGTACGGTGCGAGCTTGCTCGGACGCCCCACCGTTCGTGGGCCATAGGCCGGTGCCTCGATTCCGCGCTCGATATATTTGCGCACGGTCTTCGGATCGCGCCCCGTCCGGCGGGCGATCGCGGTGATCGATACTCCCTGTCGATGTAGCTCCAGGATCATCATCAGTTCTCCAAGTCGGACCATCGACGCCGCCTCCCCGCACAGCGGAGATGGGGCCGATGTCGGCGAAGCCCATTTTGCCGGGGTTAACCCCGGCAAAATGGGCTGACGAACCCGCCAACCAGGGAATTTTCAAAGCCCACTTTCAGGGAATTTTGCACGCCCGATGACACGCCCGCATCGCCGAGTTGGAGGCAGCTCTGGCGGCCCGCGACACGCTGATCGATACCTTGCGTTTCCAGCTGGCCCAGCTCCGGCGGCTCACCTTTGGCCAGTCTTCGGAGAAGCTGTCCCTCCAGATCGAACAGCTCGAACTCACCCTTGAGGAGTTGGAAGGCGAAGCGGAGCTTGCCGATATCCGCAAGGTCCAGGCGGATCAGAGGGAGCGACCGGCGCCGGTCCGGGCCTTGCCGGCGCATCTGCCGCGGGCCGAACGCCGGATCGAGCCGGAAGCAGGCACCTGCACCTGTCCTTCCTGCGGAGGCGCCCTGCGTCCGCTCGGGCAGGACAGCGACGAGATGCTCGATGTCGCGCCGGTGCAATGGCGCGTCATCCGCACCGTCCGTCCTAAATATAGCTGCCGATCCTGCGAGCAGATCGTGCAAGCCCCGGCACCCGTAAAGGCGATTGCCCGGGGCAAGGCCAGCTTCGCCACACTCGCCCATGTCGTCGTCGCCAAGTTCGATCATCATCTCCCCCTCTATCGCCAGGCCGAGATGATGGCGGCACAGGGCCTCGATATCGACCGATCGACGCTGGCAGGCTGGGCAGCACAGGCCGCACATCTGCTTGACCCGATCGTCAGTCGCATCCGGGAAGAAGGGATCAAGGCCGGCAAGATCCATGTCGATGACACGCCCGTGCCGATGCTGATGCCCGGCAAGGGCAAGACGGTGCAGGCGAGGCTCTGGGCCTATGTCGTCGATGATCGTGCCGCTGGCGCATCCACGCCCGCGCTGGCCTGGTATCGCTTCACCCCTGATCGCAGCGGCGTGCACCCGCAAAGCGAGCTCAAGGACTTTACCGGGTTGCTACAGGCCGATGCCTATGCGGGCTTCGACAAGCTCTACAGGAGCAACCGCATCCAGGAAGTCGCCTGCTGGGCGCATTTCCGGCGCAAGATATTCGAGAACCACGCCACCAGCCCGACGCCGTTGTCGAGTAACCTGCTGGATCGGATCGCCGTTCTCTACCGGATCGAGGAAGAGATACGCGGTCAGCCGCCTGACCAGCGTTGCCGGCATCGGCAGGACAGAAGCAGGCCTCAGGTGAACGAGTTACGCTCGATCATCGACGATGCGCTGCGCCGCCTGTCGCCAAAGTCCAACATGGCCAAGGCGCTCAGCTATGGCCGCAAGCGCTGGGATGCGCTCACCCGCTACATCGACCAGGGCGTTGCCGAGATCGACAACAACATCGCCGAGCGCGCGATCCGCCCCGTGGCGATCGGCCGCAAGAACTGGATCTTTGCCGGATCGAAGGCTGGTGGCGAACGGGCTGCCGCCATCTATTCCGTCATCGAGACCGCCAAACTCAACGGCATCGAACCGCAGGCCTACATCGCCGATGTCATCGAAAAGATCGCTGGCGACTGGCCCGCTACTCGCTGGGATGAGCTCATGCCGTGGAACTGGCATCCGAGCGAGCAAGACGTCGCCCAAGCCGCATAGCTGCGGTACTCAGGCCACGCTTACGTCTCGTCCGAGGGATACGAAGGAGCTTCGCCTTCGTCTTTAGAAGAGGCTGAGGTCCCCTCCGGCGCACATCTCCGCCCATGACATAATGGTTGGGCTCGTCAGCGGTCAGTAAGAGAGGGATTCGAGCGATCCGGATTCGCGTTTCCGGCTACGGACTTGGCGATGGCGCGCAAATAGTCCTGGTTCACCTCTACTGGCGGCAGGCCGAGGTCGTTCGCGATCATTCGGGTGACGACGTTATTCTGTGCCATGTCGCTCGTAGGTGGAAGCTCGCCCCACGCGATCCGCCGTTCGCATGCGGCGATGATGATGATTGCGAGCGTGACTGCTGCGAGCAGTTCGTAGAGTTCAAGGTTCTGCACTGATCTGCCCAGCCTTGCTTCGTAGATCGCGATGATCTGTTCACGATCAGGAAGCCCCGGCAACAGCGGAATATCCATCTCCAAAGTCCACCGCCGTTCAAACATTAACCACCAGCCAAGGTCGATCTCGGCGGGGCCGATCGATACAGCTTCCCAGTCGAGCAACGCAGCGACCGACAGGTCGTCCGCGAAGATAATGTTGCCTGGTTTGGAATCGCCCCACAAGATGCTCGGCGGAACCACGTCAAAGTGCGCCGATCGCAAGTGCTCTATCGCCTGTTCTACAACAACGACCCGCCGTTGCTTGGCGGTTTCGTTATACCAAGCGCCGACCCATTCAAGGTAACCACCGATCGAGCCATCTCTGCCGTTAACGCAAAGGAAGTCCACCTCCGGGCGTAGCGGCACTCTATGCAGATCCGCGAGCGTCTCGATGCCAGACCGCGCCATGCGCGCACGGTCATCGGCCGACAATTCCGTCACCCATCCCGAAACGTGATAATCGGGAGAATCAGGAGGTACCCGGCCTGGTACGCGTCGCATCACGTAGAAGGGCGTGCCGGTGATTGCGGGGCTTTCTTCCTCCCAAAGGACTTCGGGAACGGGAAGGACGCCACTCGTCATTTCCCGCAAAGCCCGCAGCGCGCGCGTCTGCTTGAAAAAGCCCTCGTCAGGATAGAGCGACCTGTTGGGACGATTGCGGACTACCAGGGGCAATATGCTCCCGTCGGGCAGCGCGATATCGAGCAAGAAGGTCTGGCTCGAAAAACCATTTGTCGGGAAGGTCCAGTTGCGAATCGCCGGGTTGGCAACATGCAACTTCTCGCCCAGCCATCCGCGCAGATTTTGCTTAATATCATCAGGAGCCATATTTCATCCAATTTCGAAGCCTAACTTCGTGTGAATTCGTGCCGGATGACCGAGAGGTCGATCGTCCGGCCTCTGCGGCCATCAGTCGACCGCGGTCCGCTTCCCTCATGACCAGTCCGATCCCTTCCCCGGCACAAGCCTGCACGGGAGTTCGCCGATCTCTGACCAGGATCACGGCGTTCAGACCTTCGCTGCCGCTGCGAATTTCGGGAAAGGCGGAGCCGGGGATGTAAGCGCCGCAAGCCGTCGCGCGGAAATGGTCGCTGCCATGATAAGGGAGCGGATCAGCGCGTGGCAAGTCGCGAAAGTCGCCTGTCGATGTGATATATCCGACATGCACTGTTGGCCTGGAACGCGCATCGGCAATATCAAGCGCCGTGGATCGCACGAAACCGCCGTGCGTCATGATCGAGCAATCTTTTTCCGGATTGCTGAAGGAAAAGCCCAGACAATCTCCGCTCGGCGAGCAGGAACCGTGACCATCGAACATTTTATGCACCTGTTCAACATCGCCGCCGCGATGTGTCATGGCTTCAGCCGCCAAATGACGGCTATGCCTGCCACGGTACGTGAAAGCGATCAAGCGGCAATAAAATCGATCCCGGACCGCGCTCGCGTCTGGCTTGATCTCAAACGCGGCGTAGATTGCGAATTAAGATAGAGCGGTCGATCGTCGGACCATTTTTTGAATGGCACGCATCAAAATATATCTTTTCAAACCGGCACGGCACCTGCGATCCCAAGCCTGAAAAGGTGGGTGTGTGCTGGCTGCGTCCATCGCCATCCTGCACCAGCGACAACAAATTTGGAGCGGATCGATGGAATATGCTTATTTAGGATACAGCGGCCTGGCCGTGTCGAAACTGGGCTTCGGCGCCATGACCTTCGCCACCGAAGGCGGCATGCCCTTCGCGGGGTTGTCGCGGAGCGACGCCGCCATCGTTATCGACAAACTGCTTGATGCCGGCGTCACGCTGTTCGACACGGCGAACGTTTATTGCTCGGGGGAATCAGAAGGCATCCTTGGCGACCTGCTGGGCGATCGTCGTGCGGATACGGTAATCGTCACCAAGGGCGGGTCCCGGGCCGACCGATCGCCCAACGATGTCGGGCTCTCCGCCCGTCATTTGCACATGAGCATAGAAGGCAGTCTCAAGCGTCTGGGCACGGATTGGATCGACGTCTACTTGTGCCATCTGCCCGATACACGCACACCGATCGAAGAAACGCTTCTCGCGCTCGACCAGATTGTCCGATCAGGCAAAGCGCGTTATATCGGCTTCTCCAACTGGCCCGCTTGGCTGGCGTCAAAAGCTGTCGCGATTCAGAAGGAAAATGGATGGGCGCGCTTCGTCACCGGTCAATATCAGTATAATCTGCTCGACCGAGAGATCGAACATGAAATAGTACCTGCCGCCATTGACGCTGGCGTCGGTATAATGGCCTACAGCCCCTTGGCATCGGGGGTATTGTCGGGAAAATATTCCGACAACGATCCTACAGGCAGCGGCGGCCGGTTGAGTAAAATCCAGCTCCTCAACGATGTCGATCACGCGCTTGCCCGCACGGTCGTGTCGGAACTGCTCGCGATCGCGCAAGAGCGTAATGTGCCGGCGGCCGCGGTGGCCTTGGCTTGGGCTGCGCAGCAGCCTAGTGTTTCGACAGTACTGCTTGGCATTAATCGCATTGACCAAGCGGACGCCAATCTAGCGGCCGCCGACCTCCTCCTGAGCGCTGAGGAAGTGAAACGCCTCAGCGTCTTGTCGCAGCCAACGCCCCGCTATCCTGCAGCAATGCTGAAGGCCTTGGGCGATGGCTGGGGTGATCCGCGCGACCGTGACGTTGCGCCACGCTATGCAGACCGCGGGCTTTGGGCAGCGGACGCTGCAAATTAGGATCGCTCCAGCACGCAGACAAATATCAAGATAATCATAGGAGCTAAGGATGGGTGGGCGATTTCAGGATAAGGTGGTCCTAGTTACGGCCGGCGGGGCTGGGATCGGTGCTGCGACAGCTGAGGCCTTCGCACGTGAAGGCGCCAAAGTTATGTGCAGCGACATCAACGAGGAGCGCGGCGCGGCGGTCCTGAAGAAATTGCGTGACCTGGGTGCCGACGTGCGTTTTCGTCATGCTGACGTGACCCGAGAACAAGACATGGCCGATTTGGTCAAGGCAACGGTCGATGAATTGGGCGGCCTCGACATTGCGGCTAATGTCGTCGGTGACGCCCACCCCGATGCTGCTGGTCCGGAATTCCATAAGCAGAGCCTCGAAGGCTGGGAATGGACGATAGCACTGACGCTTCGTAGCGTCTTCCTGTCCATGAAACACGAGATCGCCTACATGATCGAACACGGCGGCGGCAGCATCTGTAATGTGACCTCGCTAGCTGGCTTTCTCTATGTTCCCCAGGGCGGCATGGCCTACGGCGCGGGAAAGGCAGGCGTTATCCGAGCAACCAAATTCGCCGCCATGACATATGCAGATCGTGGCGTGAGAGTGAACTGCATCGCGCCGGGAATCACGATAACGGCATCTTACGACAGGATGACGCCGGAAGATGGACAAAGGCTTGTTGACGAGATGATGGTGTTTCCGGCCATCAAACGCGTTTTAACGCCCGCAGAACAAGCTGCTGGTATTGTTTGGCTTTGTTCCGAGGAAGCATCGATGATTACCGGTCATGTTCTACCAATTGACGGCGGTTGGACCGCGCGAGGTCAATAAGCGTTATCGAACGGCGTCGCCACATTGGGGTGGGAAACATGGCTGCCTTTACACCTGGCGAGAGCGCCATAAGAACACAAACCGCACTTGCGCTACTTCCATCGTCGAGAAATTGCCCGCTAGCTTTCGAGGAGAGCAATCTAGCCTCTCAAACACTCGCGAAAAGCGCTTGTTCTCCGTGTAGAGACATCCAAAATTTGAGGCTCGTTCGATTTTGCTGAACTCCCCCACCCCGGCCACTCCCACTCCTGTCTCGCAGCGGCAAGATACCGCGTCCGGGCGGACCATATCGCCCCTCTGGACGCGAGCAACGCTGATTATTTTCTCGATTGTCCTCGGAACAGTCGGGTTGGCGATGCTTGTTGGCGGCGTGGAACTCGCTCGCCTCGGAGGATCAGTATATTATGCGTGCGCAGGGGGGCTGATCATTGCTTCGGCCTTGTTGCTCCTGCTCCGTCGCCGGTCGGGCGCGTGGCTTTATGCGGCCACGGTCATGCTCAGCATCATATGGGCGATATGGGAGGTTGGTTTTTCAGCGTGGCTATTGTTGCCGCGGCTTCTGGTGTTGGTCCTGTTTGGTCTTTGGCTGCTGCTACCTTGGTCACAGCGTCCCTTATTAGGAAGCCGCTTTGCGAAACCTCGACCGGGGCTGCTGCTGGCGTTAGGGATTGTGACCGCTGTCCTGATCGGCGGGCTTGCACATGCGATTGCTGGTCCCACCAGAAATATCGACCCCCGCTTTCAGGCAGGATCGACCCCCTTCCCCACGCAAACCATCAATCTTTCGTCAGCATCATCGCAATCCTCGACATTATCCGACGGTGTGGACTGGCCAAATTTTGGTGGCGATTCCAGCGGTTCTCGCTACTCTCCGCTCGATCAGATCACGCCCGACAATGTAGGCCAGCTTAAGGTGGCATGGGTTGCTCACCTGGGCACAGTCCCGGGTACCGAGGCGACGCCGATCAAAATCGGTGATTCGCTCTACACCTGCAATAACAACAACGAGGTTTTCGCCCTGGATGCGACGACCGGCCGGCAGCGTTGGACGTACGACGCCTCCGGCGGTCACGGCAATGTATGCCGCGGCGTCGCTTATTTCCGAAATCCTGCCGTCGCGGGGCAGTGTGCCGAACGCATTTTGACGGCTACGGCAACGGCTAAGCTCATCGCTCTGGATGCCCGCACTGGCCGCCCCTGTCCGGATTTCGGTACGGCTGGCGTCGTCGACCTCCGTCGTGGTCTGAGTGCAGCGCCCAAGGGCTATTATAGGGTCACATCGGCTCCCACGATGGTGCGCGGCAAGGTCGTCATCGGAGGCTGGATCACCGACGGGCAATATTGGGGTGAGCCCTCCGGCGTCGTACGCGCCTTTGACGCTACGACGGGCGATCTGGTTTGGGCGTGGGATATGGGACGCCCGGATCGCGTGGGGCTGCCGCCCGCGGGGGAGCATTACACGCCCGCCACGCCAAATTCCTGGGCCCCGATGAGCGCGGACGAATCCCTCGGGATGGTGTATGTGCCGACCGGCAATGCGACGCCCGATTACTTCGGCGCGCAGCGGCGCCCGTTCGATGATCAATTCTCCAGTTCGGTCGTGGCGCTCGACGCGAGGACCGGCAGGGTCCGCTGGTCTTTTCAGACGGTGCATCATGACTTGTGGGATCGCGACGTTCCCGCGCAGCCTACCCTTGTCGATCTTCCGATAGGCGGGCAGATCCGCAGGGCGCTGGTACAAGCGACGAAGCAGGGCGACCTATACGTTCTCGATCGTGTCACCGGGCGTCCGATCCATCCCGTCACCGAGGTGCCGATGCCGAGCCGCGGGGGCGTGCCGGAAGAACGGCCAGCGCGTACGCAGCCGCTGTCGAACGGAATGCCGTCCTTTCGCGGTCCGCGGCTGCGTGAAGTGGATATGTGGGGTGTAACTCCCCTCGATCAGCTCTACTGCCGCATAGAGTATCGCAAGGCCCGCTACGACAGCGATTACACGCACCCGGGTTTGACGCCGTCTATCCTGTATCCAAGCTCCTTCGGCGCCATAAACTGGGGTAGCGTATCGGTGGACAAGGCGCATGCCGTTATTTTCGTCAACTCCAACCGATTTGCGAGCTATCTCAAACTTGTCACGCGGGCCGAATCGGACCGCTTGGGCTTCAAGCCGCAAGGAGATTGGGGCAATGTGGTTGAAGTCGGAGCGGGCGTGCCGCAGAAGTATACGCCCTATGGCGTGGACATAAAGTTCTGGCTTTCACCGATCGGGGTACCCTGTAACGCACCGCCTTATGGGCATTTGAGCGCTGTCGATCTTGTGACGGGCAAGCTGATTTGGACGCAAGAATTCGGCACAGCGCGCGGCAGCGCGCCACTGGGTCTACCGCAGCCTTTAGCGCTTCCCCTGGGCGCGCTCAACCACGGCGGATCGGTCGTCACACGAACTGGCCTGCTATTTATCGGCGCGTCCAAAGACGGATACATGAGGGCATTTGACAGCCGATCCGGCCGGGAATTGTGGCGTGCGGATCTTCCAGGTGGTGGGCAGGCGACGCCATTGATCTATTCTGTGGCCGGTCGTGAGTACGTGGTAATCTCCGCCGGAGGTACGCTCGCGCTTCAAACCAAGCTTGGCACAGCAGTAGTGGCGTTCTCGCTACCGGAACAGAGTGAGCGCTGATCTAGGCGTTCAGTCGCGGCATGTGGGGGATCGGGTTGAGGACGAATCAATCTGGCTCTGAAGTCGGCGATATGCGTACAAAACGGCTCGTGGCTCTCGTAGAGGTAACATTTGTCGATCGCGTCCTTGATGGTGATCTGCCCCCAGCGAGTGGGCCGATTGGAGCGTTAGGCCACGATGGGGGGCTGATGCCGCCCGCTTATGTGAAACCGTATGTGAAGCGCGAAAAGACAGATGCGGACGATACGGAGGCGCAGCCCCCAATAGTCGGTATCGAACGATCCAACAAAAAATCTCTACGGCCAACCGGCGCAACGCTAATGTAAATTGTTGAATTGCGTCGGAGGCATAATGCGCGCTGTCATAACGCCCGGAGCAGGCTTGCCCGCCGAACTGGTTCAGTTCCAGGAGCCTCGCTGCGCTCCAGGCCAGAAGCGGGTCAATGTCTTGGCTGGCGGGCTCAATTCGAGCGATCAACAGCGCGCCGACGGGGTTCTCGGCGCACGAACCGAAGGACCCTATGTCATAGGCGGCGAAGGTGTCGGGCACCTGGAGAATGGCGAGCGGGTCTATTTCGGTCATTCCGTTCGACCATGGGGGTCCTGGTGTGAAACGACGCTGGTTGACGAACGCGAAATCTGGCCGATCCCCGACGATCTGCCCGCCGACCAAGCTATTGCGCTAGGGATATCGGGCACAGGAGCGCTAATTCCCCTGGAGGAAGCGCGTATCCAGCAGGGTGAACGCGTTCTGATTTTGGGCGCTACGGGTCCCCTTGGACAGATCGCTCTGCAACTCGCGCGCCTGATGGGCGCGGGAACGGTCGTCGCCGCGGCGCGCAACATGGCTGCGCTGGAGCGGGTCAGAGAACGCGGATGGGCGCAAGAGATTGCGCAGATCGGCACAACAGACGACATTGCCTCACTCGGCGCGGTCGCAGGTGAGGGCTTCGACGTCGTATTGGATATCGTCTATGGCACGCCCGCCGAAGCGGCTCTACTCAACACGCGCAAATTTGCCCGCATCATGAGTATCGGCGTCCAGGCCGGCCCCACCATGACGATAGCGCTAAAGGACCTGGCCTATCGAACACATTATGGCGTCGGTACGGGGCGCCGTCCTGTCGAGGAACGAAAAGCCGCATTTTACCGGCTCGTCGCGCGTGCAATTGCGGGCGAACTGACGGTCGATACGGTTGCCTACGCGCTTGAAGACGGCCCTGCAGCATGGGCAGATCAGGCGGCAAGCCCACACGCCAAGATTTACGTGCGGCCATGAGCGGCATGCCCGTCGGAATAACCATCCCGCAGCTCGGATCGCTTCGGTCGCGTTGAGTAGAGAACATTGGCGAGCGGTGCTCTGGAGCCCGGACGCTAGAAAGGTGAGGAATATATGAAGTTGGTCACGATACTGCTGAACGGCGAGCGTTTTGCCGGCATTCTGGAAGGCGACGACGTGTTTGTAAGCGATGTACCGGACATGGCGACCATGATACGCGAAGCCATCGACCTCAAGGAACGCCCCGGCAGGTGGGCCAAGCGACGCGACCTAACGCTGGATGTTCCGATCCGGCCTGGTGCCGTGCTGGGCACCGGCAGCAATTATCGTGATCACCTAGAAGAGCGCATACCGGCAAGCGACGGTATGAACGCGCCCAAGCGTGAGCTGGAATTCTTCGTGAAAACGGGTCTGACAGTTGCGGCGCCGGACGTGCCTTTTAAGTTGGAACCTGCCCTTGGTAGCAAGATCGACCAGGAAACGGAACTTGCCATCGTCATGGGCAACGGGTGCCCGCGAGGTGTGTCAGAAGACCAGGCTTTAAACCATGTCTACGGCTATATGGTCGCTAATGACCTGACGGCGCGAGACAAACAAGTCAGACTATTGCCTGATGGATCCAATTTCATGGTCCTGGGCGCCAGCAAGAATTTCGAAGGCGCGACCCGATTTTCGGATCATCTTGTCACGGCAGATGAAATTCCGGATGTTTATGACTTGGGCCTCAGGACATATCTAAACGGCGAGCTCAAGCAGAACAATTCGACCAGCAATCTCATCAATTCCTTCGCACGTATCGTCTCCTTCTTTTCGGAGGTGCTGACTTTGCAACCAGGGACGGTAATCATTACAGGCACGCCGGGCGGAACGGGATGGGGGCAGGATGCCGAACTGGGCGGGAAAGCCTACGTTCCGCCCGAATGCACGCCCAATCGCTATCTGCGGCCAGGCGATGAGGTTCGGAGCGTCATAGATGGATTGGGCGAGCTGCGTTTCGCCGTCGAATGAGCAGGCTGGTCATGAGCATAGCAGCATTCCGCGGCTCGCCTTATGGTGTTCTCATAGAGCAAGAATCTGCCCAAGGAGAATGACCAAATGGAACGTCCGCACATGGAACTACGGCATGTCCGATATTTCCTCGTTCTGGCCGAAGAGCTTCATTTCGGACGCGCGGCTCAACGTCTGGCAATCACCCAACCCCCCCTCAGTTTCAATATTAAGCAACTCGAGGAGAGTTTTGGTGCCCGGCTGTTTGATCGCGATAACAAGAAGGTGGAACTAACTGCGGCTGGCCGCGCTTTCTTGCCAGAAGCCAAAGCGGTCCTCGCTCAGGCGCAGCGCGCCGAGAATATCGTCAAGGCAGTGGCCCAAGGCCGGGTGGGCAATCTCGATATTGGATTTTCCGGCTCAATGATCTACATGGGCCTGCGTGATATCGTTTCTGCTTTCGAAGATCGCATGCCCGAAATAAATATAAGCTTGCGAGAATTCGGTCTTCCCGAGCAGGTAGACCACCTTATCCATGGTCGACTGGATGCAGGTTTCGTCGACGCGCTGCATATTCCAGAGGGTTTAAAGGGTGATCTCATACGGGAAGAACCCTACATGTTTTGCGTTGCGGCCAATCACCGGCTTGCCGATCGTGCTGAGATCGACCTGACAGAAGTCGCCAACGAAGGCTTTGTCATATTCCGTCGCGAGGGCGCTCCCCGGCTATACGATCGTATCGTTTCGTTATGCTTGGAAGCGGGGTTCGAACCCATCATCAGGCATGCCGTACGCCAGTGGCTAACGATCGTCGCGCTTGTGTCGGAAGGGATCGGTGTTTCGTTGGTGCCTGCGCGTATGCGGCAATGCGGTTTCCAGACGGTGCGCTTCATCCCCATTAAGCCCCGCCGAATAACCTCGGCTGGCCATCTCATCTGGAACCCGGCTATGCCACCCCCATCGCTTTCAATCTTGCGATCCATCGTGGCCGAAGTGTCAGCCGATCTGCCGTCATACCAGCCGCCACTCCACGACTAGCCGCTCTAATAGGGGCGAAGCCATGGCGTGTTACCAGTAATTTTAATGAGGTCCTGGAGGGAATATCTGTGATCAGCTCTAGCTCAACGAACGCACTTCCCGCACATGTGTCGCCAGAACAGGTGCGCCCCTTCCCCTACATTCTTGGACATAAGACGACTGCAGATCCGTATTCTTTCGTTCCCGAAATTAGAAATTATCCTCCGATTTTTTGGGCAGAGAAGGTGATCAACGGTGTGGACGGGGCATGGGTGCCGCGGCGCGCTGAGGATGTCCGCAAGGTGTTTTCAGACTCCGAGCACTTCACGGTGCGTGACATGGCCCCCTTCGCCAGGCTTTGCGGTGAAAGTTGGTTCCTGGTGCCGGCCGAGGTCGACCCGCCCCTCCACACTGTGCTGCGGTCGACGGTAAATCCACTTTTCACACCGAAGAAGATGGCCCTGTTAGAAGGCAAGATTCGGCAGTATGCCCGCGAGTACGTGCGGGAAATGGCGCCGCGCGGTCAGTGCAACTTCATGAACGATTTCGCATTCGAGTTCCCGATTCGCGTCTTCCTCGAACTAATGGGGTTGCCGCAGGAGCGAGTAGCGGAATTTCTCAGCTGGGAGCATAGTCTGCTTCACGAACCAGATATCGCGAAGATTATCGACGCGACGCGTGCCGTAAATGCCTATCTTGCGGAAGAATGTGAAAGCCGGCGTCGCGCTCCCCGAGATGATCTTATCACGTTTGCGGTGCAGGCAGACGTTAAGGGTCGGCCCATGACAGATGACGAGATTACGGGATTCTGTTTCAACCTGTTCATCGGTGGCCTTGATACTGTGTCGACCAATATGGGCCTCCAGTTTCGTCATTTGGCCGAACGGCCCGACCACCAGGCAACGCTGCGCGAAAATCCCGAAAAGATTCCTGCCGCGCTGGACGAACTCATGCGGGCTTACTCTCCTATTCTCAACAGACGCGAATGCATCAAAGAGGTTGAGATTGCCGGGCAAAAGATTCTGCCTGGCGATAAGATCATGGTCCCGGCATTTCTCGCGGGTCGCGATCCTGAAGAGTTTCCCAACCCTGACGAAGTGATTCTCGACCGTAAACCGCGCCACGTAACCTTCGGATATGGAGTTCATACCTGCATCGGCATGCATCTTGCACGCCGCGAAATGCGAATCGGGATGGAGGAATTCCTTTCGGGTATTCCCGAATTTCGCATCGCTCCGGGCGCGGTGGTGGAATCATACCTCGCAGGCACCATTCAACCGGTCGAGATCCCTCTCGTATGGGAGGCTGCATGACCAGAGATGGTTGCGAATTGCCGAGCAGCGTAAGGGTGAGCAAATTCTGACACGCGTACCACCACTTTTGCGCGCCACCGTTGGGCATCATGCGAAAATGTCGAGGGCGATATGCAATGAGCTCTGGCGGAAGCGTTGGATGCTGGTTCACGGTAGTCAAGGAGGCATCGAGGATGAGCAAACGGATGATGTCGGGCATCATGCATAATGCTGAAGACGGATGCGCGATGACGGGATTGCCCCGGGGGGAGTACTGAGCGGCTCGATCGGACTCATTGGCAAGGTGATGGCTTCGATCGGCGGCATCCGATCATAACTGGAATTTTCCAGCTCCAAACGGCCCAGGATTCGGGATGCTGGCCAGCTTTGAGTGTTGCAAAGGGACTGCGACATTTTGGTTGATAGGCTTTCGCTATTATAGCATTAATTTTGTCGATTTGACGCGTCGCGCTTCACCACCGAAAATTAGGCCAAAGGTGGATAGTAGTGCAGGCTGAGTTGACCCCGCAAGAGATTATGCAGATCGAGGCCATAGCGGCCGCCCATGCTGGCCAGCGTGGCGCGCTGTTGCCACTTCTCCACGCAGTTCAGCAAGCGCTCGGTCATGTTCCTGCCGGGGCCGTGCCTATCATAGCAGGCGCTCTGAATCTGAGCCGTGCCGAAGTGCATGGGGTCGTCAGCTTCTATCATGATTTCCGGAGCACCCGGGTCGGCGGTACCGTCGCGAAGCTGTGCCGCGCGGAAGCCTGCCAGGCGCGGGGCGCTGAAACCGTCGCGGCCCAGATGGAGGATGTGGCGGGCTTCTCTGTCGAGCCGGTCTACTGTCTCGGCATGTGTGCGATAGGACCAGCGGCGCTAGTCGATGGCGAACCATGCGCACCGGTCGTATCGGTCGCCGATTTGTTACCGCGAGGCCGCGTTCGCCAGGCCGAAGGTCTGGGTATAGGTGTTCGAGCCTACGTGTCGCGCGACATGGCCTCAGTCGCGCTCGGCGCGGACGAGGTTTCTGCTGCGCTGGCAGCAGCAGGCGTGGACGTAGTGCGCACCGGCAGCCGAGGGCTATTCGCAATCGAACCCCTGGTCGAAGTAGATACGCCGGAAGGCCGTATTGGGTTCGGTCCTGTATCACCGGACAAGATCGCAACTGTACTCGACGGTTCACATCCAAACCGTGTCGGCGACGTGGCCAGTCTGCCATTCTTCGCGCGCCAGCAGCGCTTCACTTTCTTGCGCTGCGGCGTCACTGACCCCCTGAGCCTTGAAGATTATGCGGCGCACGGCGGCTGGGTCGGGCTGGAAGCGGCGCGCAAGGGATCGCCGCAACAGACCATCGACGCGGTGAAGGCCTCGGGTCTGCGCGGCCGCGGCGGGGCAGGCTTCCCGACGGGCGTCAAGTGGCAGACCGTGTTGGATACGCCGGCACCCGAAAAGTTCATCGTATGCAACGCCGATGAGGGTGATAGCGGTACCTTTGCTGACCGCATGCTGATGGAGGGCGACCCCTATTGCCTGATCGAAGGCATGGCCATCGCTGCACACGCGGTCGGCGGGACCCACGGCTATTTATACATTCGCTCTGAATATCCTTTCGCCATTCGCACGATGCGCGAAGCGATCAAGCGGGCAGCGCATCTCGTTGCGCCGTTCGCGATCGAAGTACGCGAAGGCGCGGGCGCTTATGTCTGCGGCGAGGAGACTGCGCTGCTGGATTCGATCGAGGGCAAGCGCGGGCAGGTGCGGGCCAAGCCGCCATTGCCGGCGATCCAGGGTTTGTTCGGCATGCCTACGGTCATCAATAACGTACTGAGCTTTGCTGCCGCGCCGTTCATCCTCGCCGAAGGCGCGGAGCGTTACGCCGAAATCGGCTTCGGGCGCTCGCGCGGCACCATTCCGGTTCAGCTAGCCGGGAATATTCGTAATGGCGGCCTGTTCGAGATCGGCTTCGGCATGACTCTGGGCGAGCTGGTTTACGAGATCGGTGGGGGCACTGCCTCGGGCCGGCCGGTGCGCGCGGTGCAGGTCGGCGGACCGCTGGGCGCCTACTTTCCGCCGTCGATGTTCGATATCCCGTTCGACTACGAAAGCTTCGCACAGCAGGGTGGGCTGATCGGTCACGCCGGGATTACCGTGTTCGACGATACCGTCGACATGGCGCGCATGGCGCGATTCGCCATGCAGTTCTGCGCGACCGAGAGCTGCGGGAAATGCACGCCCTGCCGCATCGGCTCGACCCGCGGCGTGGAATTGATGGACCGTATCATTGCCGGTACGATCCGCGACGCCGACGCCGTCGCGCAGCTTCCGCAGATGCGCAACGCGTCTCGGGCCGCCCGTCATCCGGAGAAAGATATCCTGCTGCTTCGCGATCTCTGCGACACTATGAAACACGGCTCTCTATGTGCGCTCGGCGGATTCATACCCTATCCGGTGTTGAGCGCGCTTGATCATTTTCCCGAGGATTTCGAACCGGCGACAGCGCGCGAGGCCATGGAGTAGGCATCATGACATGGACCCGCGAGCCTGACCTCGGCACGAAGCCCGCATCGACCGCTGGCCGGCAAGTGTCTCTCTTGATCGACGGCGCTAGCGTGACGGTGCCCGAGGGCACCTCGGTGATGCGCGCGGCGGCGCTCGCGGGAACTTCGATCCCCAAGCTATGTGCCACCGATAGCCTCGAGTCGTTCGGTTCCTGCCGCGTCTGCCTTGTGGAGATCGAGGGACGGCAGGGTTTTCCAGCCTCGTGCACCACGCAGGTGGCCGCAGGCATGTCCGTGCGGACCCAGTCAGATCGGCTGAGTCAGCTCAGGCGCGGGGTGATGGAACTCTATATTTCTGACCACCCGCTCGATTGCCTAACATGCTCCGCCAATGGGGATTGCGAGCTGCAGGATGTCGCCGGCGCGGTGGGCCTGCGCGATGTGCGCTACGGGTATGAGGGTGCGAACCATCTCGCGGCCGAAAAGGACGACTCCAATCCCTATTTCACCTTCGATCCGACGAAATGTATCGTCTGCTCGCGCTGCGTTCGGGCCTGCGACGAAGTGCAAGGGACGCTGGCGCTGACCGTGGACGGGCGCGGCTTCGCCAGCCATATCGCGGTCAGTCAGGACCAGGATTTTCTGTCGTCCGAGTGTGTTTCATGCGGATCCTGCGTTCAAGCCTGTCCGACCTCTGCGCTGATCGAGAAGGAAGTCGAAAAAGTCGGAACGCCCGATCGTGCCGTGGTCACGACTTGCGCCTATTGCGGTGTGGGCTGCACCTTCCGCGCCGAGATGCGTGGCGAACAGTTAGTTCGCATGGTGCCCTGGAAGGACGGCAAGGCGAATCGCGGCCATAGCTGCGTCAAGGGACGCTTCGCCTGGGGTTATGCCAACCACCGCGAGCGCATTCTTTCGCCAATGATCCGCGGGAGCGTCGACCAGCCGTGGCGCGAGGTGGGCTGGGATGAGGCGATCGATTATGTTGCCTCGGAATTCGCTCGCATTCAGGCGGCCTATGGCATTCGCTCGGTAGGCGGGATCACCTCCAGCCGTTGCACCAACGAAGAGACGTACCTCGTCCAGAAGCTGATCCGGCAGGGATTTGGGAACAACAACGTCGATACCTGCGCCCGCGTCTGCCACAGTCCGACCGGTTATGGCCTCAAGACGACTTTCGGGACATCGGCCGGCACACAGGATTTCGACAGCGTAAGCCAGGCAGATGTGATCCTCGTGATCGGCGCCAATCCCACGGACGGACATCCCGTGTTCGCCAGCCGAATGAAGCAGCGTCTGCGCCAAGGGGCGAAGCTGATCGTTGTCGATCCACGGCGCATCGATCTTGTCCGTTCGCCGCACGTTGAAGCCGCATACCACCTGCCGCTGAGGCCGGGCACTAATGTTGCCCTGCTGACAGCGATGGCGCATGTCGTCGTCACCGAAGGTCTCGCTAACGAGGACTATGTCCGCGAGCGATGCGACTGGGATGAGTTCAGCGACTGGGCGGAATTCGTTGCTCAATCAGAACGATCGCCCGAAGCTATTGAGGTACTGACCGGAGTTCCGGCAGCCGATTTGCGTGCGGCAGCGAGGCTCTATGCGACCGGCGGCAGGGCGGCGATCTACTACGGCCTAGGCGTCACCGAGCATAGTCAAGGCTCGTCCACCGTTATCGCGATCGCCAACCTTGCCATGGCGACCGGCAATGTCGGTCTGGAAGGCGCAGGTGTAAACCCGCTGCGCGGGCAGAATAACGTTCAGGGCGCCTGCGACATGGGCTCATTCCCGCATGAATACACCGGTTATCGGCACGTATCGGACCAAAACACCCGGAGTCTGTTCGAGGATGCCTGGGGCGTGGCACTCGATCCAGAGCCCGGGCTTCGCATCCCCAACATGCTCGACGCCGCGACCGACGGGACTTTCAAGGGACTGTTTATTCAGGGGGAGGATATCCTCCAGTCGGATCCCAACACGCAGCATGTCGCCGCCGGACTGGCGGCGATGGAATGCGTCGTAGTGCAGGACCTGTTCCTCAACGAGACCGCGAACTACGCACATGTCTTCCTGCCCGGCTCAACTTTCCTGGAGAAGGACGGCACTTTCACAAACGCGGAACGGCGGATTCAGCGCGTCCGCAAGGTAATGCGACCGCTCAACGGCTATGCCGACTGGGAGATCGTCCAGCGGATTGCCTGCGCCATGGGGCTCAAATGGAAGTACAGCCATCCATCGGAAATCATGGATGAGATCGCAAGGCTTACGCCCACTTTTGCCGGAGTGAAATATGCGGCGCTAGATGAGCACGGCTCGCTACAATGGCCCGCGACTGACGATTCACCGATGGGCACCCCGACGATGCACATGGGCGGTTTCGTTCGCGGGAAGGGGCATTTTGTCGTGACCGACTATGTCCCCACGGACGAGAAGACGGGGCCTCGCTTTCCGCTGCTTCTGACGACCGGTCGCATTCTCAGCCATTACAATGTCGGCGCTCAGACTCGGCGCACGGAAAACGTGGTTTGGCATCCTGAGGATCGTCTCGAAATCCACCGGGTCGACGCTGAAAATCGCGGATTGCGCGATGGTGATTGGGTAACCCTGAAGAGTCGTGCCGGGGAAACAACTCTGCGCGCGCTCGTCACGGAACGTGTCGCACCGGGCGTGGTTTATACGACCTTTCATCATCCGACGACGCAAGCGAACGTCATCACGACCGATTATTCGGACTGGGCGACCAATTGCCCAGAGTACAAGGTTACTGCGGTGCAAGTTTCGGCCTCGAACGGCCCGTCGGATTGGCAGTCATCGTATCGTGTTCAAGCCAGCCGTTCCCGGCGGATCGAGACGGTCTCGAGCAAATGACGGGCTCATCGGATCGCCTGGTTTACATGGCCAATCAAATTGCGCGTAATATGGCGGTGAAGGGCTTCGACGCAGCCGCACGCAGTGTCGCCGATCACATGACGGCATTCTGGGATCCGCGGATGAAAGCTCAACTGCTGGCTATGAACGATCCGCTTTTGAACCCGATCGCGACCGCTGCCTTGGGAATCTTGCGACGTGAACTGCCGGGCGCGCCGGATCATTCAACCGCGCCGATCGAGCAGGGTGCTAGCGATGCTGGTTGAGCCGGAAGTGACGGGCGCCCAGCGCCGCAGTTTTGTGAAAGTTGCGCCTAATGGCGTCTATTCGCCGATTGAGCGCGACGTCGCCGAAGAAGTGCCGATCGCTATCGAGCTCAACGGAATCGGCTATGCTGTACTTATGGCGACGCCGGATCACATCGAAGATCTTGTCGCCGGGTTCGTTCTCTCCGAACGGCTGATCGAGCGTGGTGTCGCAATTCCTGATCCAGCGATCCACCAGCCCGAGTTGGGTGGCCTCCTCGTTCGTCTTCAAGTTCCGCAGAACACGGCCGAGAGTATCATGCAAAGGGTGCGGCACAGAGTGTCGAATTCGTCTTGTGGGCTCTGCGGGATCGAGAATTTGGAGCAGGCGATGCGGCCGCTGCCGGTGGTCAGCGCGCGCTCCAGCGCGAGTGAGGAAGCGGTTTTTGCCGCGCTGGCTGAGATTGATCGCTGTCAGTCGCTTAACGGTAGAACCGGCGCGGTCCATGCAGCTGCGCTGTGCCACCCCAATGGACGGGTTCGGCTAGTGCGCGAGGATATTGGCCGCCATAATGCGCTCGACAAATTGATCGGCGCCATGGCGCGGAGCGGTGCCGAATGGGATGAGGGATTTTGCCTGGTGACCTCGCGCTGTTCCTACGAGCTCGTCGAAAAAGCGGTGCTGGCGGAATGCCCGATGCTCGTCACCATCTCTGCTCCAACCTCACTCGCTATACAACGTGCGGGTGAGGCAGGCTTGTCTCTGAGGGTATTGGCGCGTCGCGACTCCTTCTTGGCTATGTCATGATGGCCGGAAACCTGCCCCCCTGTCCAGAGCGGGTCCCTTTATCGCTGGCGATTTGGTCAAGGTCAGCCTGGGCTTGTCGAATTGATGTTCGAATCCTCGATATTTAACCGTGATTATCAATGAGATCACTCTTTTTGCAATTGTGCAGCTAGGAAAAATGGGATGAGTTACGAAGACATGTTCGACGTCGTGATCGTGGGAGCAGGGCATGGCGGAGCCCAGTGCGCCGTCGCCTTGCGCCAGGGCGGTTTCACCGGCTCTATCGCGCTGATCGGCCGCGAGCCTGAGCCGCCGTACGAACGGCCGCCGCTGTCTAAGGAGTATTTCGCCCGCGAGAAGACCTTCGACCGGCTCTACATCCGTCCGCCAGCCTTCTGGGGGGAAAAGGACGTCCATTTGTTCCTCAATACCGAGGTTACCGGAGTCGATCCGTCGAAGAAGGAACTGGCGCTCTCGACCGGCAAGACCATGGGCTATGGAAAGCTCGTCTGGGCGACCGGCGGCGATCCGCGGCGCCTCTCCTGCCCGGGCTCCGACCTTACCGGCCTGCACCCGGTGCGCACCCGCGCCGACTGCGACCAGCTGATGGGCGAGATCGACGGCGGCGTGGAGAACATCGTCGTCATCGGCGGTGGTTATATCGGGCTCGAGGCAGCCGCGGTGCTGACCAAACTCGGCTGCAAGGTGACGCTGCTAGAAGCCCTGCCGCGCGTGCTGGCTCGCGTCGCCGGCGACGAGCTTTCGGCCTTCTACGAGAAGGAGCACCGCGACCACGGCGTCGACCTGCGCACCGGCGTGGCGGTCGAGGAACTGGTCGGCGCCCCTGGGGTTGAGGGCGGTCGGGTCCGCGGCGTCAAGCTGGCCGATGGCACGGTCATTCCCGCCGACGCGGTGATCGTCGGCATCGGCATCGTTCCCGCTGTGGGCGCGCTGATCGCCGCGGGCGCAGCGGGCAGCAATGGCGTCGACATCGACGAATATTGCCGCACTTCACTGCCCGACGTCTATGCCATTGGTGACTGCGCCGCCTTCGCCGCCGACTATGCCGGGGGCACGGTGATGCGTGTCGAATCGGTGCAGAACGCCAACGACCAAGCGGCCTGCGTCGCCAAGGCGATCCTCGGCGAAGGACACCCCTACAAGGCCTTCCCCTGGTTCTGGTCGAACCAGTATGACCTCCGCCTGCAGACTGCGGGTCTCTCGGTCGGCTACGACCAGACGGTACTGCGAGGCAGTCCCGACGAGCGCTCCTTCTCGGTGGTTTACTTGAAGGCCGGCAAAGTCATCGCGCTCGACTGCGTCAACATGGTCAAGGATTACGTCCAGGGCCGCAAGCTAGTCGAATCCGGGGCAAGTCCGGACATCGCCCGGCTCGCTGATGCGAGCGTGCCGTTAAAGGAGCTTATTCATATCCCTGAAACTTGAGCCGCTCTCACAGCGGCAACTTGCCGCCGCCTCTCTTGCGAGATCAGTGATCAAGATCATTGATCTCGCAGGAATTTTTGCCAATTGAGAATGTCACGTCAGCCCGACCATCGCGCCCAACCATGGGCATAGGTCCAGCCGCGCGCCGATCCCGGCCGAATATCGACCGCGCCGTAGGCAATTGCCCTCCGGGCAGATGCCGCGCGCACTCGGAATCCTCGAGGGCGGCGACCGTTGACAAGTGATCTCCACCTCCCATTGCCGCTGCGGCGTGCTGGTACGCGCGAACGGATGAGCTGTCGACTATCTGGATGTCGGCGGCGTGTGCGGCTCAAAGCGCTTCGGCAGATTTCGCCATGGCGCATAGAAACGTAGCACCGGGAACAGGTGCGCACGTCGAATGACACAGTCATAGTCGGCCAGGCAAAAGTTGCATTGATCCCTGGCTCAGGCAGCTCGGCCAATCAAGTGAGGAGAGAAATCCCTTCCTCGATTCCCCAGCGAAGCTTGGCATAGGTCTGTGCAGGCTCGTCCCACGTCAGTGCCGCCTGCAAGCCGGCCATCTGGACGTTGCGGCCCATCCGGCCGAGATCCTGTCCGTCGAACATGCCGCTGGCGTCACCCTGAGACGTGAGCCGCGCCGTGGCGCTCAAGCACATACGTGCGGCGTAAGTGACGTTGCGCCTGAGCAGGGCGCGTTCCTGCTTCGAAGGCACATATCCTTGATTCCCCCAGTCGATCAATGTGCGGCAGTTGAAGTCGATGAACATTTCCGCTGCATCGACCTCGGCCGATGATTCCGCAAATCGCAGCTGCGCCCCCGAACCGTAGGATGCGGCTTTACCCGTATGCAGGTCGAAGCGCTTAGTTACGCGTTCCTCGAATATGTCCAAAACGCCCCGCGCCATGCCGGTCATTGCGGCAATCAGGCCCAGATTGACAACCGCCACATAGGGCACGTGCAGGAAAGGATTATCGTACATTTTCGATCCGGGCGTCGTCCCGCTGCGCAACTCGTCGCCGGGAATGAACCGGTGCGGCGGGACCCAGGCATCTTTGACGACGATCGATTTTGAGCCGGTGCCGCGGAGGCCCAACACCTGCCAATCATCCAAGACCTCGAAATCCGCCTTGGGAAGGAGGCAGCTGCCGGTTGGCAGGGTAAACAAGATCCACTCGGCCGCGTCGCACCCGCTGGAAAAACGCATCTGACTGTCCGTGATCCGCCAGCCTCCGCGTTCCGGCTCCACATTGCGCCGCGCCACTGCCGAAGCGGTTGACGAAAGCGTGTCAGGCCCAGTGGCCCAATATTCTTCTTGTGCCTCAATCGGGTACATGCTCACCATGAACTGGTGGCACGGCCATTGCCCGGCCATCCATGCGGACGATCCACATCCGCGCCCGATCTGCATCGCAACCTTGGTGATTACATCGCAACCAAGGTCATAACCCTGGAACCGCTTGGGCTGCGAAATCCGCATGAAGCCCGCATCTTTGAAGTCCTGTATCGTCTCCGCCGGAATGCGGCGCATCTGCTCGCAGGCGTCGGCCCGTTCCCGCATCACGGGGATCATTGCATTTGCGCGCGCGATTAGTTCGTCGGCGGTGGGATCACGATCAGCGACGGACAGCAGAGCGGCTTCCATGGGCAATCTCCTAAACCTTATTTGCGTCATGTATACCGCCGAATGTCTCAAATAACAAGCGCATTCGGGTAGGGGACCAACTGTCGGGCGACCCGTCTTTGAGCTGCGATCGACCAGCGCTATGGCATTGTAAGCGCTGGAGTAAAGCGGATCGGACCCGGTCCAATCCTAGGCTGCAGCGCAAAGAATTGGGCGCAGGGCCGTGCCGGGTGCATGGTCGTCTTCGGACGAGCACTTTGAACAGATCAACCAGTAACCCTTCGCGCGGCGGACAATTTCGTCGGACCGGAGCGTCGCACGCCTCGATACGGCCAACTTGCGCGCAGCGGCGTCGGTACTCACATGAAGCCAAGCCGCTCTTCTAAGGCGACGCCCAACGAGCGGAGCATGCTTTTTCGGTGCTGCGCGGGAGGATCAAAGCTGCGCCTTGTAGGGCAAACTATAAAAGTATCTTTGATCGTCATACTTCAGCAGCACCGTTACGTTGGCATTCTGCGTCAGTGGCCTCAGCGTGGAGGCGCTGCGAATATCCCTTCGGACGCGCGGGCGTGAATCGCGAATGGGCACACCGCTATGCGAATGGATGAAGGGATGGGCCTTGCTGGTCTAGCGGAGCGTCAAGCGCGCGCGTCGTCACTGTACGTCCGCTATCAGTTCGCGGCCGATCAGCATCCGGCGCACCTCGTTGGTGCCCGCGCCGATATCGAGCAACTTCGCATCACGCCAGAAGCGTTCGACCGGCCAGTCCTTCGTGTAACCTGCGCCGCCTAGCGCCTGGATGGCTTCGCCCGCGACCATCACTGCGTTCTCGGATGCGAGCAGGATCGCGCCAGCGGCATCGAACCGCGTCGTTTTGCCGGCATCACAGGCCCGTGCGACTGCATAGGCATAGGCCCGCGACGAGTTCAGCGCGACATACATATCGGCGATCTTTGCCTGCATCAGCTGGAAACTCCCGATCGGCTGCCCGAACTGCTTGCGTTCGCGAACATAGGGCAGCACGACGTCGAGGCAGGCCTGCATGATGCCTAGTTGGATGCCCGACAGCACGATGCGCTCATAATCGAGTCCCGACATCAACACCTTTACGCCACCGTGGAGCGGCCCCATCACCTGTTCGTCGGCGACAAAGCAGTCGTCGAACACCAATTCGGCGGTCGGCGAGCCGCGCATGCCCATCTTGTCGATCTTCTGTCCGATCGAGAAGCCGGCGAATTCCTTCTCGATGAGGAAGGCCGTGATCCCCTTCGATCCGCCATCGGGCACGGTCTTGGCATAGACCACGAGCGTATCTGCATAGGCCGCATTGGTGATCCAGAATTTGGTGCCATTCAGCCGGTAGCCACCGTCAACCTTGTCCGCGCGCAGCTTCATCGAGACGACGTCTGACCCAGCTCCCGCTTCCGACATGGCAAGGCTCCCGACATGCTGGCCCGAAACCAGTTCCGGCAGATATTTTGCCTTCTGCTCGGGATTGCCCCAGCGCCGGATCTGGTTGACGCACAGGTTCGAGTGCGCGCCGTATGAAAGGCCGATCGATGCCGAGGCCCGCGCCACCTCTTCCTGCGCGACGATATGCTCGAGATAGCCGAGGCCGAGGCCGCCGAATTCTTCCTCCACGGTGATTCCGTGGAGGCCGAGCGCGCCAAACTCGGGCCAGAGATCGCGCGGAAACCAGTCGTCCGCATCCACCGTCGCCGCAATCGGCATGATCCTGTCGCTGGCGAAGCGGCGCGTCGTCTCGCGGATCGTGTCCGCCATTTCACCTAGCCCGAAATCAAGATCCATTGCATCCCTTTCAAATCAGTATGCGCGTCAGACTAGATGTGAAGCGCGCGTCCCAGAGCCTTGAGCGCGCTTTCGTGCGTCGCTTCGCCCAGCGTAGGGTGGGCGTGGATGATGCCCGCCACATCTTGCAAGGTAGCGCCCATCTCGATCAGCGTTGCAAACTCGCCTGCCATTTCCGAGATATGGCGGCCGACCGCCTGTATCCCTACAATCCGGCCGCCGCCCGCTTCTGCGATGGTGCGAACGAAGCCGCCGTCATTGCCCCCATCCATCGATAGTGCGCGGCCGTTCGCCTGCAACGGGAACTGACCGACGACATGGTTGTCATCCGCCGCGTCGAGGCCGACCGAGACGATCTCCGGCTCCGTGAAACAGACTGCCGGAATCGCGACCGGATCGAACCTGCGCCTGTGTCCGGCGATAATTTCCGCCACCATCTCGCCCTGGGCCGAGGCTTTGTGCGCGAGCATCGGTTCGCCGACGAGATCGCCGATCGCCCAGACGTTGTTGGTCGAAGTCGCGCAGCGGTCGTCGACGGCGACGAAGCCGCCGTCCATGGCGAGCGCCATCGCCTCCAGCCCCCAGCCCCCGATGCGCGGCGTGCGGCCGACGGTGACAAGGATCTTATCCGCCGGCAGCGCCATGCGTTCACCCGCCCGCGTCTCGATCTCCAGCGCGTCGCCGGATAGGCCGAGCGCTCTCGCGCCGAGATGCAGTGTGACGCCGTGCCGGTTGAGCCAGTTTCGAACGGGATCGGTCAGCTTGGCATCGTAGAGCGGAAGAATGCGGTCCTGCGCCTCGACAATCGAAACCTCCGACCCAAGTTTAGCGAAGGCGATCCCGAGTTCCAGGCCGATGTACCCCGCGCCGATCACGACCAGCCGCTTCGGCACCTCGCCGAGCGCGAGCGCCTCGGTCGAGGTGATCACCTTGTCGCCGAACGGCAGGAAGGGCAATTCGACCGCCGTCGAACCTGTTGCGAGAATGACGTGTTCCGCCCGGATCGCGGCTGTGCTGTGCGCACTCTCAACGATACAGGTCTTGGCATCGGAGAAGGTCGCCCAGCCTGTGACGACCTTCACCTTGGCCTTGCGCAGCAGCGCGCTCACGCCGCCGCTAAGCCGATCGACCACACTCTCTTTCCACGCCACCGTCTCGGCAAAATCGAGTGCGGGTCTGGCGCCGAGATGGATACCGAAACGCCCCTTTTCCTCGGCGGCAGCGGCCATTTCCTCATAGAGGCCGGCCACATGGATCAGCGCCTTGGACGGGATGCAGCCACGGATCAGGCAGGTGCCGCCAAGCCGGTCGCCATCGACCAGCACGGTATCGAGCCCGAGCTGCCCTGCGCGGATTGCCGCGACATAGCCCCCCGGTCCGCCGCCGACGACGAGCACCTTTGGCGTCAGCATCGCGCTCATGCCGCATCCTCCATGAAGATCAGCGCGGGATGTTCGAGCAGCCGCTTCAGCCGTTGGATGAACAACGCGGCATCATAGCCATCGACAATACGGTGATCGAACGAGGAGGACAGGTTCATCATCTTGCGCACCGTGACGAAACTCCCCTGCACCACCGGGCGCTCGACTAGCTTGTTCGGGCCGATGATCGCGACTTCGGGGTGATTGATGACGGGGGTCGAGACGATGCCGCCCAGCGTGCCGAGCGAGGTGAGCGTAATCGTCGAGCCGGACAGCTCCTCGCGCGTCGCCGACCCTGCTTTCGCTGCACCCGCCACGCGCAACAATTCGCGTGCGCAATCCCAGATATCGCGCGCCTCGGCATGACGGACCACAGGCACCATCAGGCCGCCGGGGGTCTGCGTCGCGATGCCGATATGGATGCCCTCATATTTGTGCAACACGTTCTCGTCATCGTCATAGCGCGCGTTCATCTGCGGGAATTCGGGCAGCACGCGGACCAGCGCGCGCATCAGGAACGGCAGCAGCGTGAGCTTGGGCTGACCATCCTTGCGGCCGGCGTTCAACTCAGCGCGCAGGCTCTCCAATTCGGTGAGGTCGCATTCCTCTACATAAGCTATGTGCGGAATGCGGCGCTTGGCATCCTGCATCTTCTCGGCGATCTTGCGGCGCAGGCCTATGATGCGGCTGTCGTCAATGCCGGTCTTCTCGACCAGCCCGTCCGGTGCCGCCGGCCGCCCCCCCGTGGCCAGATACGCATCGAGATCCTCCGGCAGAACCCGTCCGCCCGGTCCGCTGCCGGGGACAAACTGGAGCGGAACGCCAAGCTCGAACGCGCGCCGGCGCGTCGCGGGCGCCGCGAACGGCACCTGGCCGGGCTGGCGCCGAGGCGGAGCGACGACGGACGCCGCAACTGGCTTCGGAGCAGGCTTTGACGGCTCGGGCGGCTTAGGCGACGGCGGCTGCGTGACCGGCGCACTTGCCGGCGGCGCGGCAGCGCTGACAGGTAGTTCGCCCGCCGCATTGCCCGGACCATCGACCTCAAGCTCGACAAGCACTGAGCCGACCGGCAGCATCGTTCCGATCTCGCCGTGGATGGCGGTGACGACGCCCTCGACCGGTGACGTCATATCGACTGTCGCCTTGTCGGTCATCACATCGACCAGGCTCGCGTCCTCCTTGATCGCATCGCCGGGTTTGACGTGCCAGACAACGATCTCGGCCTCGGCTACGCCCTCGCCGACGTCGGGCAGCCGGAACAGGTAACGGCCCATCAGCGATTCTCCATTGTGCGCGCCAGAGCCTTGGCGAGACGGGCCGGCCCCGGGAAATAGTCCCATTCGAAAGCGTGCGGGTACGGGGTGTCCCATCCGCCAACACGCTCGATCGGGCTTTTGAGGGCCCAGAAACATCGCTCCTGCACCAGCGCCGACAGTTCGCCGCCGAAGCCGCCGAAGCGGGAGGCTTCATGCAGGATGACGCAGCGCCCGGTCTTCGCGACCGACGCCACGATCGTATCGATATCGAGCGGGACAATCGAACGCAGGTCGATCAGTTCGGCGTCCACTCCGGCATCCTCAATGCCCGCCTTCGCGACATGGACCATCGTGCCATAGGCCAGCACCGTCACATCGGTGCCAGAGCGTACGATCGCGGCCTTGCCCAGCGGCACGGTGTAATGCCCCTCGGGCACATCGGCCGCAGGTTCGCCCATCCAAGTCTTCAGCGCCTGATCGTGACGGCCGTCGAACGGGCCGTTGTAGAGCCGCTTGGGTTCGAGGAAGATCACCGGATCGTCATCCTCGATCGCGGCGATCAGCAAGCCCTTGGCATCATAGGGCGTCGATGGGATCACGGTCTTCAGGCCGGTGATATGCGCGAAGATCGCCTCCGGGCTCTGGCTGTGCGTCTGGCCACCGAAAATGCCGCCGCCATAGGGACTGCGCACGGTGATCGGCGCCCAGAATTCACCATTCGAGCGGTAGCGCAGCCGAGCCGCCTCGCTGACGAGTTGGTCGAAGGCAGGGAGAATGTAATCGGCGAACTGTATTTCGGGAACCGGACGCAGGCCATAGGCGCCCATACCGATCGCGGTGGCGATGATCCCACCCTCGCTGATCGGCGCATCGAAGCAGCGGGTCAAGCCGTGCTTCGCCTGAAGCCCGTCGGTAACGCGGAAGACGCCACCGAAATAGCCGACATCCTCGCCGAAGACCAGGACATCCGGATCCTGCGCGAGCTTGACGTCGAGTGCCGAATTGATCGCCTGGATCATGTTCATCACGGGCATAATTTCAAATTCCCAGCTCGCGGCGCTGTTCGATGACGCGCCAGTCGGGATCCTTGAAGACACCCTCGAACATTTCCGCGACCGAGGGCTTCGATTTGCCGAGCGTACCCACCGCCTCCGCGGCGCGCTGCGCCTCGCGCAGCGCCTCGGTGAGTTCCGCTTCCATCTGTGCGTGCCGTTCGCCGGACCATTCACCGAGTGCCACGAGATGCTCCTTGAGCCGCTCGATGGGATCGCCGAGCGGCCAGTGCGAGCCTTCGTCGGCGGGTCGGTATTTGGTAGGATCGTCGCTCGTCGAGTGGCCGGCGACGCGGTAGGTTACGAATTCAATCAAGGTCGGGCCGAGATTGGCACGCGCCCGCGCCGCCGCCCACAAGGTCGCGGCCCAGACGGCGAGGAAATCATTGCCGTCGACCCGCAGCCCAGGGATACCATATGCCAGCGCCTTGGCAGCAAAGGTGGTCCGCTCGGCGCCCGCAATCCCCGAAAAGCTCGATATCGCCCACTGATTGTTGGTAACAGCGAGGATTACCGGCGCGCGGTAGACCGACGCGAAGGTCAAAGCCTCGTGAAAATCCCCCTCTGCCGTCGTCCCCTCGCCGATATAGCCGAGCGCGATGCCGCGATCGCCCCGATAGGCCGAGGCCATAGCCCAGCCCACCGCATGGCCGAACCGGCTGCCGACATTGCCCGACAGCGAATAAAAGCCATATTCGCGCGCCGAATAGAGAATCGGCAGTTGCCGCCCCTTCAACGGATCGCGCTCGTTCGAGTAGATCTGATTGATCATCGTCTCGATCGAATATCCGCGCGCGATCAGCCAACCCTGCACGCGATACGTGGGAAAACACATGTCGCCAGCACCGAGCGCCATCGACTGGGCGACGCCAATCGCTTCCTCGCCGGTCGATTTCATAAAGAAGCTGGTCTTGCCCTGCCGGTGCGCGCGGAACAGTCGATCCTCGAACAGACGTGTCTGGACCATTGCGCGCAGGCCCTGGCGCAGAATCTCGGGATCGAGAACGGGATCCCAAGCACTCGCGGTCTCGCCGAGCACCCGCACCAGCCCATAAGGCATGTCGCGTAATTCGTGTTCGGGCGCATCGACCGCCGGCCGCACCTCGGCAGCGCCCGCCGCGAAGCTCAGATGATCGAAACGCGGTGCTTCGCCCGGCCGCGCGAGCGGCTCCGGCACATATAGCGAAAGAGCGGGAGAATCTGTCATTTTCGAGCATCCTCAACAACGAGCGCGATTGTGCCCGGAGCCCTCTGGAAAATCTATTCCGCTTTTTCTCTAAAAATGCCATGTAACGCAAACATGACCGCATTTTTAGTAGAAAATTAGAATGGATCTTGCGTGGATATTATCGACCGTCGAATGCTTGCGATTCTCCAGGACAACCCGGACTTGCCGACGAGCGAGCTCGCCGGGCGGGTCGGCCTGTCGAACACCCCGTGCTGGCGCCGGCTGAAAAAGCTGCAGGCGGATGGTGTTATCATGGGGCGGGCCTTGCTCCTCGATCCCACGGCATTGGGCCTTACGGTCAACGTGTTCGCGGATATTCGTCTGAAACAGCACGATGAGGAAACACTTCTGGCGCTTGAAAAGGCTGTCGGCAGCCAAGCGGAAATCGTCGAATGTTTTTCGGTAAGTGGCGAAAGCGATTACACAATGCGCATCGTCACGCGCAGCATCGAAGATTACGAAAGCTTCCTAAAAAAGGTTCTCCTCCATCTCCCCGGCGTCGCCGCAGTCAATTCTCGCTTCGCGCTAGGACGCGTGAAGATGACGACTTCACTGCCGATATAGCACCGTGATGTTGACTATATGCGCCCCACAGTACTCGAGCGGCGAAATCCCGGCCAAGTGTTGCGCCGGACACAGGGGCGCAACATCCATATTGTTCATCAATCGAGGTACGGAGAACCTTCCAGCCGACAATGCGCATGCATCGCGCCTGGGGCCTTCCTGCCAAAGCGCCATCATGCGACAGCCCTGGATCCCTTCCAGCAAAGGCCAAGAACCAGTCCGACCTGCTATCTCGGCGAAGCGCTCAACGGGCGCTAGTCACTGAATCTCCTGGTCAAAAGGAGGGGGAGGATTGCGAACCACGCTATCCTGCCCCCCCATATCAGGCGGCCACGAGAGAGGGCGTGTCTGCACTGATATCAAGTTTGAGAAGCCTTGCGGCATTCTTCCAGCGAAGCTTTTCCCGGTTTTCGTCGCTCATCTTGAGCGGCGCCGAAAGATCCTCACGTATGGCATCGCTTCCGCCAAAATTGCTGCCGTAGAGAAGATTGTCGGCATCGATCACATCGATCACAGCCTGACGCATCGGCAGTTCATGAATCAGCGGATCGAAATAGAAATTTTTCATATAATGCCGCAGCGGCTCCTTGTTCTTCGCTGTGCGCAGATTCTGGTTCGTCATGTCTAAACGACCCAGTTGGTAAGGAACATAACCGCCACCGTGCGTGATGTAGATTTTGAGATCGGGAAAGCGATCGAGCACGCCGCCGTTGATCATGTACCAGAAAAGGCGAGTCTCGTCATAAGGCATTCCGACGATGGCCGTAACGTCAAAAGGCTCCTTGTCGGCATCTTCACCCCAAGTCACGGATTGATTAAACCCATGAACGAAGACAGGAATGTCCAGTTTGGAAACCATTTCCCATACCGGGTAGAATTCCTCATCATGGACTTCCAGTCCGCCAAAATTGGCGCCGCCCATGCCCAAGCCGACCGCGCCGCGTTTCGTTACCGCATGCTCCAGTTCGGCTGCCGCGACCTTGGGATCCTGCAATGCGGTATGCGCGAAGAATTTAAGTCGGTCGGGATCGGCTGAGCAATACTCCTCCATGACCCGATTTGTGTTTTCGGCATAGGCTTTTCCGAATTCCTTATCGGCCCAGTACATCGCGTAATGTGACGGGAGCGAAAGCACCTGGATATCCTGCTTGGCCGCATCCATTTGCGCCAGTCGGAAATGCGGATCAGCTCTCTGGCGCATCGTCTCTTCGCGCGAAATTATGTTGCCGGCCGCCACGGCCTGGCGCCTTTCGGGTATGCCCAAATGCAGCACCCATTTGCCGATACGCAGATTTACGTCGCCATCGGCACTCGGAACATAAGTCGGCCCCCAATGCGGGTGCTGATCAAGAAATCCCGGATGAGGCAAATGAGCGTGCAGGTCGATAAGCATCCGATGTCTCCAGAGGAAAGTACGATTCAGCCCGCTTGCGCGGGCGCGTTTTAGGAGGGATCAATTGGACGGACGGTTGATCCCCAACCGTCGAGCATTTGGCGCAAGCCCCATGCTGCAACGCCGGAGGGCTTGCGGGCGATGTAACTGTCGTCCAGCATTTCACCGTTCCAGCCATATTCGAATTCGAAGCCAGTAGGAGTCCGCACGTAGAAGGAGATCATCTCATCCATCTGATGCCGGCCGAGGGAATATTTAATCGGAATGCCGCGATCCTGCACCATATCCCAGGCGCGGCCAACATCATCCAGGCTGCTCACTTCCACGCACATATGAGTAACGCCGCGCATTCCCTTGGCGGGGATATAGGCCATGCAGTGTGAGCGGGGATTGCAGCGATAAAATTCAAGGCCGAGTATCTCACCATTCGGCCCTTCGGCGCGATAGCCGGCGAACACCTTGAACCCCATTACCTCGGTCGCGAATGCCCGCAGCTCATCGTTGACTTCCGGCACTGCCAAAACTGCATGGCCCAGGCCAAGATTTTCCGCCACAAAACCGTGGATCGGGCGGCCCGGGACAAACGAACAGGGCGAAAACTCAGGCGAATGGTAGAGCTCATGGCGAAACCCCGCAGGATCCTGGAAATGAACCATGGCTGACACATGGCGATCCGCCAAATCTTCTGCGCTTGCCGCCGTGTAGGCTACGCCATGTTTCTCAAGGTGCCGCAAACCCTCTTCGAATTCGATGCGACCAGCGACCTCCCAGCCCAGGTAGCTCAATTCGTCGATGTCTCCGGGATGCAGCGAGACGCGATGGTGACGGTCATCCATCCGCAGGCGGACACTGCCATCCGCTCCCCTTGGAGCCAGGCCGAACCCAAATATGTCAGGCCCGAAGCTTAACCACTCCTCATATTTGGGGCTCTGAAATCCGATATACCCGAGCGACAATATCTTCACCACATCCTCACACGCTTATAGAATTACCATAGATAAAACTGGCAAGTTCTACTTTATAACTTATTATGCGCCGATCGGCGGATCGGCTCAGCGGATATATAGCGGATAAGTTGTAAATGGAGAAGGATCGGTCGTCCAATCCCCAATCCAACTGGCTCGATAGCGAATTTCTATCGGCTGAGATTGGCCATCCTGCTTGAACGGGACGCCTCCTGCTTTAGGAGGATAGCACAAGAAAGAAGATGCACTGGAGACTGGCCTAATGTCGGAGCACAAAGTCATCGCAACCGGCCTTCGGTTTCCTGAGGGTCCGATTTGGCGCCCGGACGGATCGATCCTGCTGGTCGAAATGGAGCGCCAGACGTTGTCACGCGTCGCGTCGGACGGGGGCGTCGAGGTGGTCGCGCATTTGGGCGGCGGTCCTAACGGCGCCGCGATCGGACCGGATGGTCACGCATACGTCTGCAACAATGGCGGTTTTCTCTGGCATGAAGAGGGGCCGATGCTCATGCCCCATGGCCGGGCACCGGACTGTCCCACCGGTTCAATCCAACGTGTCGATCTGAGCAGCGGCACGGTCGATATTTTGTATACCCACTGCGATGGCCAGCCGTTGCTGGCCCCGAACGACATCGCCTTCGACTGCTATGGCGGATTCTGGTTTACAGATTCCGGACTGATGACGGAAACCGGCATGACCTATGGCGGCCTCTACTATGCCAAACAGGATGGATCGGGTATATCGAAAGTGAGGGGCGGAAACGTCGGGTTAAATGGTGTGGCCTTCGGGCCCGACGGCACGACGCTTTATGTGTCAGAGACTCTCGCGGGACGCCTGTGGGCCTTCGACATTGTCGCGCCTGGAGAAGCGGCGCCCCCACCAATGCCGTTCATGGCCGCTCGGATCGTCCAAACTTTGCCCGCCTTCCAAATGGTGGATAGCCTTGCGGTGGAGGCCTCAGGTAAAGTCGCGGTCGCGACCATGCTGAACGGGGGCATTACCATCTTCGACCCCGACGGCACGACCGAACATTTCCCGCTTCCTGACCCATTCATGACCAACATCTGTTTTGGCGGCGCGGACATGCAGGACGCTTGGATGACCGGCGGTGCGACCGGAACTTTGTTCGCCGCACGCTGGCCCCGGCCCGGTCTGGCACTGCCCTATAACTGAGCTCGATCCAGGGATAATGATATGAAGAAATTCAAGGGCAAATCCGCGCTTATAATCGGTGCCGGCACGGGCATAGGGGCCCAGACCGCGCGTTTGCTGGCAAGTCAGGGTGCCTCCGTCGCGGTGGGCGACCTTGCGGCGGACGCCGCGCAAGCGGTGGTCGATGAGATTTTGTCCGTTGGCGGCAAGGCCATCGCACTGTCGCTGGACGTCTCCCAGGAAAGTGACGTGTCCGCTGCCGTAACCGAAACAGTCGAAACCTTCGGCCGTCTGGATATCCTGCACAACAACGCTGCCATCACCTCGCGCGATGTGCTTGACCAGGATACCGATGTCCTCAACATGGACGTCGATCTGTGGGATCGCACGATGGCGGTCAATCTGCGCGGGCCGATGCTGGCAGCCAAACATGCGCTGCCGCAAATGATCGCCCAAGGCAGCGGGAGCATCATCAACACAGCATCCGGCAAGGGAATCCAAGGTGATCTCGACCGTACGGCCTATGGCACGTCGAAGGGCGGGCTCATCACGCTGACACGCTATCTGGCAACCCAATATGGCAAATCCGGCATCCGCGCGAACGCGCTGATCGTCGGCTTGGTGGTCAGCGAAGCGTTGCGAGCGGCCTTCCCGGCGGATCGCCTGGCTTTCTTTGAAAGCCATCACCTGACACCACAGCTCGGAACGCCCATGGATGTCGCCCAGGCCGTGGCATTCCTGGCCTCGGACGAAGCGAGCTTCATCACCGGTCATGCCCTCGCCGTTGATGGCGGCTTCACGGCGCACAGCCCCGTTTTCGCCGGGATATCGGCCGCCTAAGCCCTGTCAGGGGGCAGACGGCACGGGGACATGAAGGTCTGCCAATACACAGCCGATATGGAACTTGCTCAAAAGGCAATTGTGCCGTTGCCCCACTCTTCGCTACGCGCAACTATTTCCAGTCGCGGAGAAAGTCATGCTGCCCCTTGCCGGCGTAAAAGTCATAGATCTCACGTCCGTTGCGATGGGCCCATTTGCTAGCCAGTGGTTGGGCGATTTCGGTGCCGACATCGTAAAGGTGGAGGCGCCGCAAGGAGACACCACGCGGAACACGGGCCCTGGAAACGAACCAGGGATGGCCGCGATATATCTGGGTACCAACCGAAACAAGCGCAGCATCATCCTCGATCTGAAACGTACCGAGGCTAGGGAAGCATTGTTGAAGCTCGTCGACACTGCGGACATTTTCATGCACAGTGTGCGCCCGCAGAAGCTCAGGAAACTGGGTTTGGATCCTGACGCGCTACTCGCCCGCAATCCTCGTCTCGTCTATGCCGGCTTTCATGGTTTTGCCGAGGCCGGACCTTATGGTGGCCGCCCCGCCTATGACGATATTATCCAAGGCCTTTGCGGCAGCGCCGCGCTGATGCGCCAGCAAAGCGGTGAGGCGCGCTATTTCCCGACGATCATGGCCGACAAGACGACCGGAGTTATCGGCGCTATTGCGATCCTGGCTGCGCTGCGCGGGCGAGATGCGTCAGGCAAGGGCAGCTATGTCGAAATACCGATGTTCGAATCCATGGTCGCCTTTAACCTGCAGGAGCATTTTTACGGCGCGCACTTCGTGCCGCCATTAGCGCCTCCAGTCTATCCGCGCGTTATGTCGCCGTCGCGCAAGCCGCACAAGACGATCGATTCCTACATCTGCGTCATGCCTTATACCGACGCGCATTGGCGGGACTTCTTTGCCGAGGTGGGAACCCCTGAGATTGCATTCGAAGAGCGTTTTACCGGCATTTCGCGCCGAACACAGAATATCGATGCACTCTATGCCCTTGCCGCCCAGCATATTGCGACCAAGACGACCGCCGAGTGGATTGACATATTCAACCGCCTTCAGATCCCGGCCGCACCGATGCTGGAACTCGTTGATCTGCTGGAAGATGAACATCTGGCCCAGACCGGCTTTTTCGAAGTATTGGACGATGAGAAGATCGGCAAGGTGCGCTTTACGGGTGTGCCTGTCCTGATCGACGGTGAGCGTCTCCCCATCAACTTTCCCCCACGGCTCGGCGAACATGGCCGTATCATCCTGGCTGAAGCGGGATTAACCGAGGAGGAGATCAATACCGTCCTGTCCGAACCTCGGCATCCCACTCAACACGAAAGCACACCGGCATGAACGATACCACCACCATCACCCAACTTGGCCGTGGTCCCTATTGGCAGGAAGTCTCGGTGGGTGACAAGTTCCGTACATACGAGCGCACCATCACCGAAACCGACCTGGTAAGTTTCATCAACGTTACCGGCATGTTGGAAACCCAGTTTACTGCGTCCGCGCTGCACGCCGGTCCCATCCAGGGCCGCCTGATTCCCGCTGCGTTGACCTACGGCATTATCGAAGGTTTTCAGTTCCAGTCGCTCATCCAGGGTGTCGGCCTCGCTTTGCTGGACGTCGCCATAAAGGCGCACGCACCGGTCAGGGTGGGCGACACCATCCATGCGATCATCGAAGTCACTCTGATAAAGCCGACCAGCAAGGGCAATCGCGCCATCGTCGCATCCGAAGTCAAGGTCTTCAATCAGGACGACCTGCTGGTTCTATCCTATGTCGTTACGCGGATGGTCGCAGGCAAGCCCGAATAAGCGGTCCGGGCCGTCCCAGGCGCTGGCTGCATTGATCCGCAAGCATGCAACCGACGCCGAAAAGGTTGTCTTTGAGACAGGTCCGTTGTCCGTATGGTTTTATCACGCGCTCACGTCGCAAGGACTGCCCGCGATCTGCAGTGATGCCCGCCATGCAAAAGCTGCGCTCGATATGGCGTCTAACAATACCGACGCTGACGACGCCGATGGGCTGACCCATCTGGCCGAAGTGGGATTTTACCGTGAAGTCTGCGTCAAGGACTTTGACAGCATGCTCTCGCGTATCTTGATCAACGCCCGTTCGAAGCTTTTCTGGATCGGCATCGAAATCTCGAACCAGATAAGCGGAATGCTGAAGGTCTTCGGGTTGGCGTCCGGAGTAACTGCTACTGCCGTCATCGCGGCGGCCGAAAATCCCGCAAAATTCAAGCGATCGCGATCGGTCGGAGCATGGCTGGGACTGACGACCCGTCGTTATAAATCGGGCGAAGTCGATTATGATGGCCATATCTCGAGGCGTGGCGACGCACATCTGCGCGGACCGCTTTACGACGCCGCTATTGGCATCCTGATACGTGCCCGAGCTGATAGCGATTTACGGACTTGCGGTACGAGGCTCCGTGAACGGATCGCCTTCAAACTCGCTACCGTCGCGCTGCCAGAAAGCTTGCCGTCATCGTGCATACCATTTTTGCAATCGGACGAGTTGTTCGACAAAGTCCCGGTCGCGACCTGACAGCCGTTCCTAACCCGCGCGTTGAGCGTAAACAGCTGTCCCTGCGGGGACGTGGGCTGCTCTATTCCGCAGAGTCCGTTGCATTAGGCCTTCTGGCTGCCAATGCGCTCCAAACATAAGAAAGATCGTCCGCGATGCCCCTTCATGCGTCGGCTTATATCGGTCGCGAAGACGACCATGCTTCCGGCATACACACCCATACCATAAAAAGGCTTGATCAGGTGATATGCGATTAGAGGACGGGCACCTAAGATGCCAGGTCAGCGCATCCATGAATACGATAAACAGTTCGACGCTGCCAGCGAACAACTTTAGAACATGGGATTGAAAACGCCGTTGCACATCAGAAGGAAGGCGACCACGACGCGTCTCTAACGATAATATCATTCATATCCAAAATTTCGGTCAAATGGGCTGAGACATCCTCAGGAGTCAGATTTGAGTCTGAGTAACCCCGAGATTCAACCATCACCAGGCGTGAGACGTGCCCTCCCCCCGTGCAAAGGACTTCGCCGTTCAGTTGACAAGATGCGTGTGCGAGGAACGCCACTACCGGTGCAACCATCCGCGCCGGCATTGCCGATCTAAATTGCTCGATTGCCTCCTTGGGGAGGCCGAATGCGCTGGGCCCCAGCGAATCTTCAGATAGGCGCGTAAACGCGCGCGGCGCAATTGAATTCACCCTGACCCCCAGCGGAGCTGCCTCGAGGGCAAGGTTAAGGCTAAATCCGAACACCGCGCCCTTCGCCGAGCCATAGGTAATCACCGCCGGTGATCCGAGCATACCTTCGGATATTGTGTTGACGATGCGGCCATTTCGCTTGCACAATTCTTTCCACGCGGCCGAAGTGACCTGCACGGTACCCAAAAAATGTATATCAAGGGCGTGCTGATAATCCTGGATTGCTACTTGCGCGAAACTCGCGTGGACATTGAAGCCGGCGTTGTTGATGAGGATATCGACCCCTCCGAACGCGGCCACTGCCGCCTCTACGATCGAGGCAGCGCCCTCGGGCGTGGCAACCGACGCGCTGTGCGCAACGGCGCGCCCTCCCCTCTCAACAATTTCTCGCACCACATCATCCGCGGGGCCAACCTTCTCTCCACCTTCCGAGCTCTCGTCGAGATCGTTTACGACCACCAAAGCGCCACGGTCGGCCAACAGAAGCGCGTATTCGCGGCCGAGGCCGCGACCCGCGCCAGTTATGATGGCAACCTGATCGTCGAAGCGTAGCGAACTTTGGAAAGAGCTCGTCATGACTGTTCAGAGATCCTCATCATCTGGAGCCGAGTTCGATCTCATTTGAGGGCGAGCAGAAAGAACGTTCAATCTGGCAGTGCCCAATTTAGCCGCGTTGGGAAAGCTCCTCTTCACGGCCCGTCAGAGCCGCGTGTCGATGGCGATATCGATCAGCGTCGGCAACTCACTGGCGAGCGCCGCCGGTAGCGCCGCCCTTACATCGTGGAGGGTTTCCACGCGGACGGCCGGCATGCCCCACCCCTTTGCAAGGGATGTAAAATCCAGCATCGGATCTATCAGATCCATCGCCTCGAAATGACCGGTCCTAGCGGCGTGATCGCCGATAGCATTGGTCCGCTGCTTCAGAATGCGATAGGATCGATTGTTGAAGATGAGGAACGGGATGGCTAGGCGCCGGTTCATCGCCGTCCAAAGAGACTGAATGCTGTAGAGAGCGCTGCCGTCGCCCGACAGGGCAACGACGGGTCGGTCGGGCATCGCCAGCTTGGCGCCGATCGCTTGCGGCAACGCCATGCCAATGCCGCCCCCGCGAAGCCCGTAGTAGCTTTGCGGATCGTCACTGATGATTAGGTCGCGCAATCCTGGGTTGGAAGATAATATCTCCTCCACAACGACCGCATTTGAGGGCAGGATTTCCCCGATAAGGTGAAGCAGCGCCATGGGCTGGATTGGGCTGGCCCCGTATAGGCTTTGCGCCTTGCTCACTGCCGCACGACGCCGCTGGGAACTCGCCTGACCGATCGTTGACCGGCGTTCACTTGCCGCCTTGCGGTCGCCATCGGCCTGGCGATCGGCGATGGCCGCAGTCAATTCCGGCAGGGTCGCCTTAGGGTCGCCCAACAGCGCGGCCTCCGTGGGGAAATTCTTGCCCAATTCCCACGGGTCCACATCCAGGTGAACGATCCGCGTGCCCGGCGCGAACGCTTCCGCGCCCGTCGGTAATGACATAGTGAACAGGTCGCCACCAATCGATATGACCAGGTCATGCTGTTGCGACAGCGCCTGAACCGCAGTACCGAGCCGGGTAACCAGCCCCGCAAACAGCGGGTGGGACGCGGGGAAGGACGCGCTGTCCGCCATCGCTTCGCAATAGACAGGCGCGCCGATCAGCTCAGCGAGCGCGACGAGCTCGGGGTGAGCGAAGCTCTTCGACACCGCATCGCCGGCGAAGATGAGCGGTGCCTTTGCCGCAGCGATCAGCTCTGCCGCATGGGCGATGACCGATGCATCGGCGCGCAGACCACTGCCCACACGCGTCGGCGCCATCATGTCGATGTCGGCACTGTCGCTGAGGACATTGTCGGGCAACGACAGAAACACGGGGCCCATAGGCGGCGTCAGCGCGACCTTGCAGGCGCGATGCAGGGCTCTCGGCAAATCCTCCAGCGAGCGCACTTCGGTCGACCATTTTACATAGGGTCGAGCCATGACGGCGAGATCATCCCACAGAAGAGGTTCGGCCAGAGCGATGTCGTTATGATGCTGGCCCGCTGTTACCAATATAGGGGCACCTGCTTTCTTGGCGTTGTAAAGCATGCCAAGCGCATTGCCGAGGCCCGGAGCTGCGTGTAGGTTAACGGCGGCGAGCTTACCAGTCGCCACCGCATATCCATGCGCCATTCCCATGGCGGACCCTTCGTGAAGGGCCAGCACATATTGCGGTTTCTTCTCCACCGCGTAGGCGTCCATCAGAGTCAACTCAGTCGTGCCCGGGTTGCCGAACAGATACTCGACACCCTCCTGTCGCAACAGTTCCAGGAATGCGTGCTTTCCGGCGATCATTGCCATCAGTTGCTGGCCTCGACAGCTGGCGACACGATCAGACCATCGAGCGCGATCACACCCTCGCCTTCAAGCAGCACACGCAACGGATTGACGTCGAGTTCCGCGATATGGTCGCCATGGTCGTTCATCAACCGGGATACCGCCAGCAACGCATCGACCAAGGCGCCCCGATCGCTTGGCCTGCCGCGGCGAGCGCTGGCCAGCAAAGGTGAAAGCCCCGCCTCGTCGATCATGCTTTCGGCATCGAAGCGGGAAAGCGGTATGGGGCGGATGGATACGCTAGCCAACGCCTCCGCCAGCACCCCGCCCATGCCCACCATCACGACCGGCCCGAAGGCCGAATCATGCTTGGCCCCGACGATGACCTCGACACCCTCCGGCGCAGTTTCCTGGACCAGAACGCCCTCTATATGCGCTGCGGAATTATAGGCCGCGGCGTTGGCGACGATGCTGTCCCATGTCGCCGACACATCGCTTTCGGACACGCCCAGCACCACGCCGCCGGCCTCTGTTTTGTGTGCGATGTCGGGCGACAGTATCTTCATGACGACCGGAAAGCCGATGGCAGTTGCGGCCTTGAGTGCATCGCCCCCCCCCCGGGCAACGGCTTCCCGCGGTGATCGCAGGCCATAGGCGGCCAGCAAGGCGCGCGTTTCGGTTTCCAGAAGGGGCACGGAGCTGGGGAAGACCGACAGCTCTCCCGATGAACCAACCGCAGGAGAACTCAAGATGGCTTTTCGGTCCGCCTCCCAAACCGTCCGCGCCTTGATAGCCGCCGCGCATTCGTCGAGCGATTCGAACACTGGGATATCGAGCGCGCGCAGCGCGTCGGTCTGCTCGCGACCATAATCGGCGGGCATCCAGCGAACCAGACAGATCATCTTGCCCGATCGCTTGGCGGCTTCGGCAACGACCGGCGGAACGACGCGCAGGATGTGGACGCCGAAGGGCAGGACTACGACCAGGACGTCGACGTCAGGGTCTTCAAGGAAGGCCTGTACGGAGTCGATCATGATCTGCGGGTTGGACGTGACCGCGCCGGCCGGATCGAAGGGATTGCCAGGCGTCGAGAATTCCGATGTGGCACCGAGCTTCCCCAGCGTTTCGGGCGCTAGGACGGCCAGCGGTATGCCTAATTCCTCGAACAAGTCCGCGCTATAGACGGCCAGGCCCCCCGACACGCTGACCACGCCAACCTTGCCGCCGCCCCAGTCGCGCCGCGACTGAAATATGGCGGCAACGGGCAACAGTGAATCGATGTTGTCCACCCGAATGATGCCGTTCTGACGAAAGAAGCCGTCATAAACGCCGTCCGACCCGATGAGGGCGCCCGTGTGTGCCTGAGCCTTCTCGGCACCGAGCGACGAACGGCCGACCTTCAGCGCGATGATCGGCTTGCCAGCCTCCAAAGCCACCCGTGACGCGGCGCCGAAGGACCGAACGTCGCGGATGCTTTCAAGGTACAGGATAAGGGCCCGGCTATGTTCGTCCTCCACGGCGGCCAGCATGAGATCCGACACCTGCAGATCCATTTCGTTGCCGGTTGAAAACCATAGACTGGGTCCCATGCCACGCTCGTCCGCGCGGGTCAGCATCGCGGTTCCGATCGCACCCGATTGAGTGATGAAAGCGATGTTGCCGGCTCGATAACGCCCGGTCAGAAAGGCGGCCGAAGTGCCCAGCGGCAATTTGCCCGCCGCGCTGAAATAGCCCGTGCAATTGGGGCCGACGACCCGCACTCCGGCTGCCTTGGCGACCGCCTTGAGTTCTGCCTGGCGTTGCGCGCCGAGCTCGCCAGTTTCGGCAAAGCCGCTGGAAATGACGATCGCCGCCTTTACTCCCTTACGGCCGCAGGCGGCGATTGCCGTCGCCACCGCATCGCGCGGCACGACGATCAGAGCGACGTCGGGATTGCCCTCGATGTCATCGACACTGGCGTAGGCGCGATGGCCACCAATCGTGTCCCGCTTCGGGTTGACCGGATAGACCGGTCCTTCGAATTGGCTAGCGGCCAACACCCGGATCGGGTTGCCGGACATTTTGCCCGGGTCATCAGATACGCCGACGAGCGCGACGCCCGTTGGTCGAATGAGTGCGCGCACTCCCTCACCGATCTTCCCGGCATCGGGCGCAATGGGCTTATCCACCATTAGGACGCCCTCGCCAATATTCGCTCGGCCTGCACAAATTGCGGTAATTCGATGATCTGGCCATCGACCGAGAATATCGCCTTGTTCTGCCGCGTCGCCTCTTCCGCCGTTTCGATAACCTTTTTCGCCCAGGCTATCTGCTTCTCGGTGGGGGAATAGGCCCTGTGTATGCCCGCCACCTGTTTGGGCGAGATAGCCGATTTGCCGTCGAAACCGAGCCGGACGCTATAGCCCGCATCCTCCTCTGACTGATCGAGGTCGCGGTAGGACATGAACGGCGCATCGATCGCCGAAATGCCGGCGGCATGGGCGGCATGCACGATCAGGCTGCGCGCATAGACGGTATGCGGGGTCTCCCCGGGGCTGCTCGTCAGGCGGTAGCCAAATTCATTGGCCAGATCGACGATGCCCAGGACGAGCGCGCCCATACGTGGCACAGCGTTCGCAATGGCGTTCACATTCGACAAGGCCTTTATCCGCTCGATCACTGCGCCAATTTCTACGGAACCGCGCGCGATTCCCGATTGTATCTCGGCTAGGGCGACCATGCCGTCCAGCCGGATCATATCGACCTCATCGAGAGCCTTTGCCATGAAGATGAGGTTCGGCCGTCCCCCTACAATAGCGGTCAGGTCCAGTTCGGCATTTCCCTCATCGAAATGGGCGATGCGGATCCAGACCTCCTGTCCCGCTTTCCAAGGCCATTGGTCCAGCGCGCGACGGATGGTGTCGCGCGCGAGCTGCTTGTTGGCTGCGGTAACGCCGTCCTCAAGGTCCAGATGAACGATATCGGCGCCCGACGACGCCGACTTCACGATAAATTCCCAGTTGTCGCCGGGCACAAGCAGCTTGGATCTGCGTGCTCCGCGGGCGCGCGCTTCACACATGGTCATGGTCATCCTCTAATTGTCTCTCACCGGCATCCATGATTGATGTAGCTGGTCTTGATCTCCGTGAAGAATTCGGCGGAGGCTGTTCCCTGTTCGCGCCCCCCATAGCCGGACGGTGCTCGGCCACCGAACGGCACATGATATTCGACCCCGGCCGTCGGCGCGTTGACCATCACCATGCCCGCCTTTGACGCGCGACGAAAAGCTTCCGCGACGGAAAGACTGGTCGTGCAGATGGCCGACGACAGCGCAAATTGCGTGTCATTGGCTGTCGCGATCCCCTCATCCAGATCGCCGACCTTGACGACCGCGGCGATCGGACCGAACACTTCTTCCTGGTTGATCGTCATGGCGTTTGTGGTGTTGGCGAATAGAATAGGGCGCATGAAATGTCCGCCCCGCGGTAATGCCCCGCCATCGGTCCCAGCTACCCGCAGCGCGCCGGCCTGTTCGGCTTCGGCAACATAGGTATGGTTCTTCTGCAGCTGCGCGGCGTTGGCGACGGGTCCCATCTGGGTTGTCGGATCCAGCGGATCGCCGACACGCAACGCATCGACCTGCGCCGAAAGCCGCGCGACGAATTCCTCGTGAATGCTCTCCTGCACGATCAGGCGGCTTGACGCCGTGCAGCGCTGCCCGGTCTGATGGAACGCGCCCTGTAACGCGACGTCGACCGCAAGGTTCAGATCGGCATCCGCCATGACAAGCAAGGGGTTTTTGCCCCCCAGTTCCAACTGCACCTTCTTCATGCCCTTGGTTGCGCGCTCCAGCACACGCTGGCCGTTTCCGCTCGATCCGGTGAAGCTGACCCCGTCAGTTTCATCGATCAGCAACGGGCCCAGCAAGGAGCCATCGCCAGGGATCAGGTTGAAGACGCCCGCCGGCGTGCCGGCCTCGTGGATGATCGCGGCCAGTGCGACCGACACGGCGGGTGTGAATTCCGAAGGCTTCAGGACCACCGTATTTCCATAAGCCATGGCGCCGGCGATTTTCCATGCCGGCGTCGCAAGCGGGAAATTCCAAGGGGTTATGAGCGCCAGTACCCCAACCGGTTCATAATCGACGATGACATTGAAACCCTCCCGCAGGCTGGGCATGAAAGCACCAGGATGTCGAAGCGGCTCGCCGGCATAATAATGGAACACCTGCGCCGCGCGGATGGCTTCGCCCCTCGCTTCCGGAAAAGTCTTGCCCTCCTCTCGCGCCAGCAGGGTGCCCAGCGTGTCGGCCGACGCTAGGATTGTGTCGCCGATTTTGCGTAATAGGTCAGAACGAACCTGCGGGTTGCTACCGCGCCAATGCGCCAGGGCTTCGCGCGCTGACGCCACCGCCGCACGGGCGTCTGCTTCGTCCGCCCAGCCAAACTGTCCGACATTATCCGACAACCGCGCTGGATTCTCGCCAGGCCGGATATCCTTGAGCACGCGCCATTCGCCGCCGATCAACCCGCCGGCCTCAAAGGTGTCTCGCGCCGCCTCCGCCGCCGTCGTAGGGTACAGCATCAGTGTGGCAGTTCGACATCGGAGGAAAAGGGAAGATAGCGACCATCGCCATAGATGAGCGGCGCCACATCACCTTCGAGACGAACCTGCCGCACCGCACCGATGAAGATCGTGTGGCTGCCATAGGCGATGGCCGTCGTCACGTCGCAGAACAGGTTCGATTGCGCATCCACCAGATAGGGAGCGCCGTCTTCGCAGGCCCATTCGCCGATCCCAAACCGAGCTGTCGGCTCCACGCTGCCGCCGAAGGCACTGGCGGCCTCCTCATGTCCGGGCCGCAGCAGATTGACGCAAAAGCTCGCGCCTTCCACCGCCGCGAGGACCGCATGCAGGCGGGTCTTTCGGTTGACGCAGATGAGAAGCGTCGGCGGATCCATTGACAGCGAGGTGACGGCCGTCATGGTCATGCCGAACCATTCGTCGCCCTGACGCGCTGTCACGATCGTTACCGTGGCGGCCAGACGGCGCATCGCGCCTCGAAACGCCTGCGCGACGTCAATGTTCAGGGGTGCAACGGATCGAGGAGAAATCTCGCCGGACTTCTTTGTCATGGCAACCTCCATCATTGGGGCGGTTAAACCAGCATGCCTGGCATGCCGCTCGGGATTCCCAGATCGACCTTGCCGGAAGCCACGCCATGAACGTCCCACTGGAAAACGATGTGAGCCACCCCGCCATGCACGTCCCGCCACATGCGCTGGACCGAATTGGACTTGTAGAGCGCCGATCCGCCATTGAGGGCGAATATCAGGTCGGCCGCCTCCGCCGTCAGCTTGGCGCAAAAACTGGCGTCACGTCGCATGCGAAACGCCATACGTCCGGTAAAAGGTTCGTTCTTGGCGATGACCTCATTCATGTCCGCAAAATTTCGGCGCACGAGAGCTTCAACAGCGTCCAGCAGTGCCCCGGCTTCGGCCACCTTAGATTGGAACGTCGGCTCGGCCGCCAAGCCCTTGCCCGACGATTTGGTGATCTTCGTCTTGGCTTCTTCGACGAACCTCTCGTAAGCGCCTCGCGCCGAGCCGTAGACGGCGGACAGCAGTACGAACCCCCCCATGACCGAGAAGGGGAAACGGACAGAGGCTTCGCTGTGCACATCGAGCCCCGGCGCCTTGCCCTGTACGAGATCGACATAGCCTAGCGTCCTGTCCTCCGACACGAACGCATCTGTGGCGGCGACGTCCGTACTGCCCGTTCCGCGCAGCGCTTCGGTATGCCAAGTATCCAATATGTCATACTGGTCGCGGGACAGGAGGAAATAGCGCTGACTGGGCGGCGAGCCGTCTTCGCCCGCCACGATCGCGCCGTTGATGGTCCAGTCGCAGGGGTGGATACCACTCGAAAAGGGCCAGCGGCCGTTGACGATATAACCCCCTTCCACCTTATTCGCCCGGCCCGCCGGAAACACGAAGGTCGAACCGATCAGCGTATCCGGATTGCTCCACACCTCTTCCTGGACGTGGCGTGGCCATAACGCCATATACAGTTCGTGGACGGCAAGATTGGCGAGCACCCAGGCCGTCGACATGCAGCCACGCGCCACTATTGAGCAGACGTCGAACAAAATCTCGGGCGGTTGCGCATAGCCGCCAAATGCCGAGGGACGCACCATCCGAAACAGGCCCGCATCCCGCATCGCCGCGACGACCAGGTCGGGCGTGCGACCGATGCGTTCGGCCTCAGCCGCATTTTCTGCAATCAGGGGAACGAGTGCTTCGGCACGCTCAATCAGCGCCGCATATCCCACTGGTGTGCCGGCTTCGCCGTCCCGGGGCATCGCTTTGGACGTGTCGACAAGAGGCGCACTCGATTTCAGAGCAAATGGGTCCGATTTCATGGCGTCAGCCCTCTTTGGATTCGTGAAAGTTGAGCTCGATCAGAATGCCATTCGGATCGAAAATATAAATTTGCCGGAGGCCGTCCTGGACATCCCGCGGCTTGTAGACGAGGCTCATCTCGTCCAACTTCCTGCAGAACGCGACGTAATCGACGGCAAGGAACGCGATATGATCGATGGCTCCGCTGCCATGCAGGGTGGTGACCGGCCGTCCCACCGTCTGCGCATCGGCTTTGCGAAGCAACTCTTCGTCGAACGGGTTCATGTCGGCAATGTGGACGACCGGAACATCTTTCTCGTCGTAAATCCACGCGCCCGGCAAAATACGGCCGGGGTAATGCCCCCGCTTCAGACCCAGGACTGCCGTGTAGAAATGAACCGTTTCCTCGAACCGCGTGGTCCGAATATTATAATGTTCCAGCAACCGCGCTGTCATCGCTTTTCACCCGAAAATCGGCCCGACGCGTTGACCGCGCCTGCCAGCTGACGGTGCAGCAGTCCTGAAAAAGGGTCCAATACAATGTTTGACGCGCACAATATTGCAGTGGGTGATCCCCGATCTGTTCGTGCAATTCGCCAGAAGCTACGGCCTCATATCGTCAGGCGCTCGCATGGTGAGTCGCTATCTGCAATACGGCATGTCACCGTTCGACGCGATTCCGCGATACGTGTCGGTATATTCCGTAGGCTTTGTCACTGCGGTGGCACACCTCTCATGAGACAATCTTCAATGCCCGTGCCCAGGCCTCCATTTAGAATATGCGGTCGCTTGCGATCTCACCCCCCTGTTTCGGTGCGTCCGTGACTGCTATGATCCTGACATGACGACAAGCGCTGGCATGACAGACGTACCCTCAGTGACGTTCAAGCGGCGCTCGCGCGAGCGGACGCACAGCGCCATGCGTGAACGCATATTGGACGGGACCGTGACATTGCTATCCGAACGCCCTGCCCAGCGCTTGACCATGCGAGAGGTGGCCAACCATGTCGGCATCGCTCGCGCAACTTTGTATCGCTATTACAGGACGGTAGAAGAATTGTTTGCCGGGGTAGGCGACCATCGGCGTGCGCGCTTCAAATCAGATATCAGGGCTGCCGTTGAAGGTCTGGTCGATCCCATCGATATTTTCTTGGCACTGCTGCGCTTCCTGCGGGTCTACAACGACGCCCAGATGACGGACCGCTTTCTCGAGGCCGAACCGCATTCTGTGCTTCGCAACATCAGAGCCTATTTCAGGTTCTATGTTGAGTGCGTGGAAGCGGAAATGGCTCCAGTTTTCGATTGGATCGAAGCCCAGATCCAGCGACCCTTGCGCCGTGGATTGGCGACCGAGATCGTTGTGCGCAATCAGTTCAGCGCTGCTCTGATCCCCGGAGACGGGGATTGGGCAAACCTCGATCTTTTCGTCCCGGAGGTCTGGACCTTTCTGTTCGGTCCCGCGATCAAACCTCAGGCCGCTAAGCGGCTGGCACGCTGAAGGTTCTTGCGGCAATCGGCGACGATCCGGTCGATCAGGGTCTTGCAGTCTGGGATATCGTTCATCAGTCCGATGGACATGCCCGCCCACAGTATGCCGCCGTCCACTTCCCCGCTTTCGAGCGCCGCTTTGCCGCGCTGCCCGGACACCAGCGGCCGAATATTCTCGAAAACGGAATCCGGCTCGCTTTCCACCTTCACCACTTCCTCGGAAATGGCATTGCGGAATACGCGCGCGGTGTTCCGGAATTTGCGGAAGATCAGACGGGTATCCCTCTCGGATCCCGCGACGATTGCCTTCTTGATGTCGTCATGCAAGGGCGCTTCCTTGGTCAGCATGAACCGCGTGCCCATGTTGATGCCCTCGGCGCCCAGCGTCAGCGCCGCCGCCAAGCCGCGCCCGTCGGCAAAGCCGCCGGATGCAACGATCGGGATATCCAGCGCCGCTGCCGCCGCTGGAATCAGGATGAGTCCGGGGATGTCGTCCTCGCCAGGGTGGCCGGCACATTCAAAGCCATCAATGCTGATCGCGTCCACGCCGTTGCGCTGCGCGCTCAGCGCATGCCGCACGGCCACGCATTTATGCATGATTTTGACGCCGGCTTCCTTGAAGAGCGCGATGAACTCCTTGGGGTTATTGCCCGCCGTTTCCACGATCTTGATGTCTGAATCGATGATCGCGCGGACATAATCCTCATAAGGTGGAGGATTGGTCGCAGGCAGCATTGTCAGATTCACGGCAAAGGGCTTGTCGGTCATCGCCCGGCACCGCACGATCTCCTGCCGCAATGCGTCCGGCGTCGGCTGGGTCAGCGCCGTCAGGATGCCGAGGCCGCCAGCATTGGACACCGCAGACGCGAGTTCAGCGCGGCCGACCCACATCATGCCCCCCTGAATGATCGGATATTCGATGCCCAACAATTCGGTGATGCGTGTCTTCATGCCATTTTTTCCATAGCTGCAGCGTGATCTTTCAGAAAATCCACGGTCGTCATACCACCGGCGGCGACGCGCTCCTGCCCGATCAGGCCAGACCAATAACTCTCGCTGCCGTTGGCGAAGCGCCATTCGTACAATCGCCGCGTGTAAAGCTGGAGATCATATTCCGCGCTCATACCCATCGCGCCGTGAACGGCATGAGCCGTTGCAGCCACGACGGACGCGCTGATGCTGGCGGCGTGCTTTCCAATGGCGGCCAGGGTCAAGGACCCGTCGAGCCCGCCCGAACAGCCGATCGCGGCGCCCATCTGCGCCATCAACACCTGCTCGGCCGCCACGGCCAGTTGCTGCTGTATGGCTTGCAGTTTGGAGATGGTCTTGCCGAACTGGCTGCGCTCGCCCGAGTAGCGGACGGTCATGTCCAGCACCGCTTCCACCATGCCGGCGATCTCGCATGCCCGTAACGTCGCAGCCATCGACCACAGCCCCGCGCTTGGACACGCGAACGTGGCGACCGGCTCCGTACCGCCCCGCCAGAAAAGGTCGCTGGAAAGGCTGTGATGGCCTCCCGTAGGATCGCTCTTTGCTGCAGCAACGGAAAGTAAGGAAATGGTTTCACCCTGGTCCACCAGAGCCCATTGCGCGACCGTACCATAGGGAACCGCCCGCGCCAATATCCCCTCACCGGCCGCCGATTGCGCGGTAACCAAAATTATCGGCCCCTCCGGCCTCTCGATACTCGCGCGTGCCAGCAGGGCCCGCGCCACCATCGTTTCGGAGAACGGTAGCGGCAGGACATAGCGCCCGGCCAGCTCCAGCAAGGGCGAAATATTAGAAAGCGCAAGGCCCGCGCCCCCCTGCTCCTCCGGGACCAAGGCGTCGAGAAAACCTGAATCGACAAGCATGTGCCAAAGCCCGTCGGCACTGCCGCCGGCTTCGACTTCGCGCACAACGGCGGGAGAGCAATTGTCTGCCAGCAGCTTGTTCAGAGGGTCAAGAATATCGTCGATGGCGAACATTCAGCGTAGTCCCAATCCGCGCGCGATTATCCCGCGCAATATTTCTCGGGTACCGCCCCTAAGCGAAAAGCTCGGCGCGATCTGACTGGTGAAGAAAAGTGTTCGGACCAACGACGGATCGACCATTTCATCCGGCCTGCTGCCCAGATCGTCGGCGATGGCGGTCGGGATCGCCTGTTCCAGGCTGGTCCCCAGATCCTTCAGCAATGATGCTTCCAACACGGGGCTTTCGCCCGCAACGAGCTTGCCCGTGACGGCGATTGCCACTTCGCGCAAAACCGCCAAATCGGCCGTGAACTTACCCGCCAAACGGAGCGCAGTGTCCGACAGCCGCTCGGTTTTCGCCAGATGGCGTATCCAGGCGTCTAGCAGGACGACGCTGGAATAGATGCGTTCGGGGCCGCTGCGTTCATAGGCCAATTCCGCGGTGACCTGCTTCCAGCCGTCTCCTTCCGTGCCCACCAACGCGTCCGGCCCCAACCGGACATCCTCAAAATGCACCTCGCAGAAATGCGCATCGCCGGTCACTTCGTCGATCGGACGTATCGTGATGCCCGGCAACTTCAGGTCGATGATGAGCTGCGACAGCCCCTGATGGCGGTCCCCCGCTTCCCCTGAGGTGCGCACCAGGGCGATCATGTGATGCGCGTGGTCGGCGTTGGTCGTCCACAGCTTCGTGCCGTTCAATATCCACCCGTCGCCGTCGGGCGTGGCGCGCGTCCGCACACTTGCAAGGTCCGACCCGGATCCCGGTTCGCTCATGCCGATGCAGAAGAAATTCTCGCCGCGGCAGATGGAGGGCAGATGCGCCTGCCGCTGCGCCTCGGTGCCGTAGTGCAGGATGAGCGGCGCGCTCTGCCGATCGGCGATCCAGTGCGCAGCCACAGGGGCTCCCACTGCCAGAAGCTCCTCTACCACGACGAAGCGCGCAAAGGCGTCCTGTCCCGCTCCTCCATAAGCTGGCGGCAATGTCAGACCGAGCAGGCCCGCAGCGCCCAGTTTCCGGGAAAATGCCGCGTCAAAGGAAAGCCAGGATCGGGCGCGCACGTCATCGGGATGGTCATGCTGCACTTGGGCGGCGATCCTTCGCGCCTTGGAGCGAAGTTCGTCATATTCGGCGGGTATTGTCGTCAGTTGCAGCCGGTCGAGCACTATTGGGCACCTTGGGATGTGGTCTTCTACCTGTCGGAACGCAGCTCACGCCGCGCGGGAAAGGACGCGAGTCAGTCCCACAGCATCGGCAAAGCGGGCGGCCCGCGGAAATGCACGCCTGTGATGACCGGCGGGTCCACGTCCGGATCAATGCGAAGGTTTGGCAGCCCGTCGAACAGGAGGTTGAGTGCCACTTCCATTTCCATCTTGGCGACAGGCATGCCGAGGCACATATGGGGACCGTAGCCGAAGCCTAGGGCCGGACGCGCCTTCCGGCCGATCTGGAAATCCTCGGGATCGGCAAAAACGCTCTCGTCATGGTTGGCGGCGCCGACCGCCATGGAAATCGCCGAATTCTCGGGAATGACCACCCCATCGACTTCCACCTCGCGCGTTGTGACGCGGGCCAGGAAGGACGCGGGCGTTTCCATGCGCATCGTTTCCAATATGGCGCCGGGGATGAGGCTGCGATCCTGACGGACCTGCTCGTACAACGCTGGTCGCTGAAGCAGAAGGGCAAGGAGATTGGAAAAGGAACGGGTTGTCGTTTCGGCGGCCGCAGGCAGCAACGTCAAAATGAAGTTGACGACCTCCTCGTCACTCAGCTTCCGTCCCTCGAATTCGACTTCCAGCAAGCGCCGGATAAGGTCGGGACCCGGCTTGTCCTCCTTGCGGCGCTGCTCGACGATCGGCAGGAGATGGGCTTTGAGGGCGACGACGGCCTCAAACGCCGCCGCACGTGCCTCTGCGTCCTTTTTCGGATCGATCTGGGGACCGGTCAAGATCCGCAGCGCCCAGTCGGCGAACTGCTCGATCTTCTCCTCGTCCTTGGGAAAACCAATGACCCCGTAGATGATACGAATTGGAAAGCCGAGTGCGAACTCGCTCAAGAGATCGGCGCGGCCGGCAGGCTTGAGCCGATCAATGAAGTCGCGCCTGATAACAGGCACGATCACGTCTTCGCGCCATTGCCTGAGCGCGGCGGGATTGAAGGCGGGTGCGAAAAGCCCGCGGGTTACGCGATGCTCTTCCCCGTCCTGCCCCGTGATGATCCGGCCGAGAAACTTGCCCAAGCTCTCCATCAGGATACTGCTGCTGAAAGTCTTTGCGTCCAACAGGCCTTGTTGGACCGCGTCATAGGAAAGAAAGGTGAAGACATCCCGTTGACCACCGGCCGCGTTTGCTCGTGACGGCACACCGAATTCGTCGAGAATGTCGCCGCGCATCACGCCGCCTGCGCGGCGCTTCTCGCGATATACGGGATATGGGTCTTCGACGGTGCCCGCGAACGTGCGCGTCAGTTCCGCAAAGCTGCCGCCCTGCCTACCCGTCTGTGCCTGCGTTACCATTTCATCACCTCCCGCGACGCTTGTTGATTGCGGCACTGTGCCAACACGCCCTAGTGCAATCTGAGACAAAAGTCGGATCACCTGCATCAAATAGCTATCAATCCTCGCAGACGCGATAGTCGCTATTGCACAGGGTGGCGAATATCTCCTTGGGATCGCTCTATCCGCGTCTTGAATTGGTCGGGTCGGCGCACTCCTTCTAGATTTGAGACGGCACATAACCAGAAATGGCCGCGACGCACCGGGCTGCCGCCGCCGTCAGGAGAGCAGAATGGCCGTAATAGCGAAGGATGAAGGCTCGCCAGCGGAGCCGAATGCGCATCCATCGCGCACGGCCTGGGTCACACTGGCCATCCTGGTTCTCCTCTACATATTGTCGTTTCTCGATCGCCAGATTCTGGCGATGATGGTGGACCCCATCCGCCGCGACCTTGGCATCAGCGATTTTGAGGTCAGCCTACTGATGGGCTTCTCTTTCGCTCTATTTTACACGATTTTCGGCGTGTTCATGGGCGGCATCGTAGATCGTCACTCTCGCCGCACGGTCGTGTATGTCGGCGTGAGCCTGTGGTCGCTGGCGACAGCGGCATGCGGCCTCGCCCAAAGCTTCTGGCAACTTTTCCTGTGCCGCATGTTGGTGGGCGTCGGCGAATCCACCTTGACGCCAGCTAGCTATTCGATGCTGACGGACCTCTTTCCCCGCCGGCGCTTGGCGTTTGCCCTGGCGATATTCACTTTGGGTACGACATTGGGTGCGGGCCTATCAATGGTGCTGGGCGGTTTCGTCATTTCGCTCGTGTCCAAGACACCGTTCATCACGCTTCCGCTGATTGGCGACATCCGCGCCTGGCAGGTCGTGTTTTTCCTCATCGGCCTCCCCGGGCTACTGGCAGCTTGCCTGATGTTCGCCGTACCCGAACCGGCGCGCACCGGCCGCTTGAAGGGCAGCGGGACCCCAAGCTGGAAATCAGCGCTTCAGTTTTTGATGACCCGGCGCAAACTCTGGCTCGCAATCATATTAAGCTTCGCGCCATCGGCGACCTTGTCCAACGCGATCGTCTTGTGGGCGCCTGCCTATATGGGCCGCAATTTTGGCTGGAGTCCGCTCGAGGTCGGCCTGGCTATCGGCGGAGTCGTCGCCATCACGGGCGGCGTCGGGCAGATGCTCTCAGGCTGGACGGTGGATGCGCTCTTTTCCAGAGGGATGCGCGACGCGCATTTCCGGTTTCTGGGCTGGATGACGATAATCGCCATCCCCGCCCTGGTGCTCGCCTTCCTCACTACCAGCGTGCCCTTGTTTCTGACGTTGCTGGCTGTGCCTTTTTTGCTGTTGCTCAGCAATGCCGGCTATGGGGCAGCGGCGATCCAAATGACTACGCCGAATGAATATCGCGGGCGAATGGGGGCGCTCTTCATTCTGGTCGTCACAATCCCCAGCATGATATTGGGACCCTCGTTAATCGCCCTCCTATCGGAAAAACTGTTCCGCTCGGAGCAAAGTCTTGGCCTCTCCATCGCGCTGACCGCAGCCATTATGGGGCCAATCATGCTCGTGGGGGTATCATTGGGGAAAAAGGCGATGCGTGAACTGATGACGGAGACGCCCGCGCCTTCAGCATAAGCTTTTTCTATAGCTTGATCGCGGAATCTCTGAGGGTTATCAATGGTCCCAGGCGCTGTCCCGGCTCCGATGCCCACATCGGCACAACACGGGAAGGCGTCCGCGCCCTACCCCTGATTGTCCTTGAGCGCTACGGACATGAGCGATTCCTTGAATGTGCGTCCGGACAGCGCCCTTACGGCCGCGTCGTCTCCGATAATGGCTTCGACCCGGTCGTGCTTCGTCGCCATTTCCCACTGCAGCGCGGCAATGGCATCGGATGCGATGAATTCCAGTCCCGTCGGGCTGCGGCCTCCCGCCTCGTCGGCTTCCACGACCAGCCCAGCAATCATCACTACCCCCGCATAGATCCCATGTTGCGCCAGTTGCTGGTTAAGAACGCGGCCATAGTTAAGCGTCGCGCCGGCGGCAATGCCGAAGCTCGCCGTGATCGCCAGCGGATGGAGGGCGGAAACCGCCGTCGTGAGAAGGATCGTGCCACATCCCCGCTCGATCATGGAAGGAAGGACTGCACGCACGGCCGTGATCGCGCCCAGCACGCCGATGTCGAGGTGATACAACTCGTTCTCAGCGGTCAGCTCGATCGCATTCATCGTCGAGCCCGGAACTTCTGGCGCAGGACTGAATTCCAGCACGTCAATTGGCCCGAACAGGCCCTGCGCCTCGCGCAATCCGCGCTCGACGGACGGCCGGTCGCGCAGGTCAATGGCAAAGGCCGCCGCTTCAATCCCCTCCGATTCCAATTCCGCGACGAGCAACGCTAGCTTGTCCGGCTTTCGCGCCAACAGTGCGACCTTATAGCCTTCACGACCAAAACGGCGGGCGACGGCGCGCCCAACGCCGGCCCCCGCTCCTACTATGGCTATCGTTCTATCCATTGTCAGTTCGCCGTTAACGCCTGTTCATAGTACGCTGCTAAGGACGGGAAAGTCTGACTGGATGGGCGTCAGTTCCATTCTTTTTTCTGAATGGAACCATAGCCTCATCCCTGCGCCTCCGGTCCCGGGCGCTAACGGCCAGGTCGGGTTCACGATCTAATCATTTGAGCTGGCGAATTTGGAGAAGCCGAGGCAGTTTGCACGGGCCTCGTAACTGGTGGCGATCCGAGGCCATTGTTTGAGTTTAGCAAAGAGGCCTTCGATGCCCAGTCGTCAAAACGCTCTGCCGCCATAGAACCGATATCAGACGGGAGCTGGTGAAGGGTGAAGTATCACGGCGCTGTTACCCAACTCGATACGCGCGCCTGGATAGACCGCCTGTACCAGGGGGAACGTTTGCTTCAGCTTCGCCTTAACCCTGCGTTTTTCGGCGAACGCCGATGACCAGTTGGCGCACAGGGCCTCCCACGAAAGGGTTTGCGGTGCGCGCAGTGTCGGCAAGATGGCGGCCAGCCAGGTGTACACGTCCATCGCCCAACAATTGTCGTTGATCTGAAAGATCGCCAGCCAGTCTAACGCGACCCGGTTTTCTATCAGCCAGTCCGAGAGGCCTGGGTTGAAACTGGCCCGGTCTGGAAAGCCGAGCCGATCTAGGCGCGCACGGTCGAACGGGGGGTGCAGGGCGCCGTCCGGCTCGTCATAATGAAGGGCATCGACCATTGGCCCGGCGAAGATCCCGCGCCAATTTGCGCCATCCGGCTCTCGGTAAGCGATGGTGAGGTAGCTGTCGCCTATGCGATGCGCCTGGTTGGACATCTGTCGATAGGTCATTCCTCCAACGGCGATATTCATGCATTGTAGCCATTCGTGCATCGATCCCACGCCGTACACTGTAGCCGAATGCCTTTGTACTATCAGGTCCGTCCAATAGGTCAGAATATTGCGCGCTTTCGCTCCGAAGGGCAATCCCTCCTGAGACCCTGACCGCAACGTGAATTTCAAGTCGCCGATCTGCCTTTCAAAGACGGCCAAGGCTCCCGGATCGCGATAAGGCATGCAAACGTTGAGCAGGCTGCCGTAGATTCGGCGCAGTGGATCCGTGCCCGCTTGCGCCAGCACCGCAGCCGCATCGATGGCATTGCGTTCCAGTGCGCTCGCCGCCCGATGGCGCGCGCCTGCCACACCAAATTGCTCGATCGCCTCTCGTGCGTCGAATGCCATCTGCACAGTGCCTCAAAATTCCAAGTGGTCGGTCTGCGATAGACACGCTTATGGTCACTTCAAAGACCCTCGCACGTCTTGTCGCCTTCCCTTGGGGATTGGTCAAGACGCGAGAAGCAAATGGAGAGCATCATGGCGGACTATGATTCCGGCGACCTCGAAGCAGAAGTTCTGGCGCGGAATTTTGACCATCACTCGCCTGAGTATGCCGCAAAGAGCTGGGAAATCAACAAGGCCTTGCGGAACAAGTGCCCTGTCGCGCACAGTGAAAAGCACGGTGGCTTCTGGGTTGCAACCACTCATGCCGACGTGACGCGGATCGCCATGGATGATGACACCTTCTCATCCGACCATGACCCGGGCGGCGAGCGGCGAGGGCCCGGCTTCACCGGCATTCTTTTTCCCGAGAAGGGCCCGTTTCGCCAGATCCCCATCGAAATGGATCCGCCGGAATCGACCTCCTACAAAAGACTCATCATGCACGAATTCACGCCCGGTGCGGTTTCCAAGCTGCGCCCGCTCGTGACATCTTTCGTGAATGCCTGTCTCGATCGCGTGATCGAAAGCGGTGAAATGGACATCATTCGTGATCTCGCCAGCCCGGTGCCGGCGCTGATCGCCGCCAGTTTCTTGGGCCTGCCGATCGCGGATTGGCGCAAATATGCCGCGCCCACCCACATGATGATCTACGCCGTAGTGGGAACTCCGGAATGGCAGAAGGGGTATGAGGGGATCGTCTGGATCAACGGTGAGTTGCAGCGCCTGATCGAGGAGCGCCGCAGGAATCCTAAGGACGACGTCATCTCTCGTTTGTGCAACGCGGAAATCGACGGTGTGCCCGTTCCAGACGCGAACCTAGTCAATATGTTCTCTCTTATCATTCAGGGCGGTTTCGACACAACCGGCGCGCTGATCGCGGGCGCCATGTCTTGGTTGTCGGATCACCCCGAAGAACGGCAGAAGCTGATCGAAGATCGTTCGCTGTTGCGTAACGCGGGTGAGGAGTTCCTGCGCTACATCACGCCCACCCAGCTTCTGTCGCGTACCGTCACACGCGAAGTGGAAGTCAACGGCGAAGCTCTCAAGCCTGGTGATCATATTCTGGTAAGCTGGGCTTCGGCCAATCAGGACGAATCCGTTTACGAATGCCCTGAACAGGTGCGATTTGACCGTAAGAAAAACAATCATTATGCGTTCGGCGTGGGGCACCACACCTGCATGGGCGCCGCAATCGTGCGCATGCAGTGGCCGATCGTGATGGGCGCGATCCTGGACCGTATTCCCGATTTCAAAGTAGACCATGAACGCACGGTGCCCTACACGTCCAAGGGCGTGGTCAACGGCTACATATCGATGCGAGCGACCTTCACGCCAGGCAAGAAGGTCGGCGGTCTGGAAGAACTGGAGGATATCATCGGCGTGAGTTATAACGGCGCCTGATCACCAAGGTATCAACAAGGCGGGCATGAGAGGCTGCGGATTGCGACATTGCGCTACGCAGGAATGGAAGCCTGGCAAAGCGGTTTACGCCTCCTGAGGTGAACTTCCGCAGGGTCAGCGAGCCGCGGTTGCAGCGCGCAATGGTAAGGCGCGGGAAGGTATCGTCGTACCGGCTGCCGCGATGAAACCTGCCCCTGCTAGCCGCGCTTCGTTGCAGGAACTACAGCCACGTCGCGAGGCTTGCTATTTGGATGGTTAGCATCGTTCTATTTTCGATCCTATCCACGTCTGTCCTGCCGTAGAACATTATGGGCACGACGGCTTGAACCTGTACCCGCCGAACAACAAGTGATCATGGAGAGGTGAAGTATAGTGCGCCAAAAGCTTAAGCTTCTGCTAAGTTTGACCGATGTGCAGGCGGAAGGACGTCTGGCTGAGAAGCTCCAGACCGAGACGGATCGCCTCGCTGCGGAATTCCCGCACAAGCTGGACCAGTCCTGGGCTTTCCGCGTTCGGGACCCGGAGCTCGAGGCGGCCGCTGCAGGCGCCTTCCATTATGGCGTGCCCTTCGACGCCATATTGGAAATCTTCCGCGAGGACGGCGGCGATCTCAGCGGACTGGTTCCGCTGCTTGGCGGATTTGCGGAGCGGCTGGGTGATACGATCCGGCCGGCAGCCTCAGCGGCGCTGGTCGCAACCGAGCATGTCATAATGCCGGGGTTCGGCTCTTTGCTGATCGTGATCGCAAATCGACGCCTGCCGAAGTTCGATCACGAGGAGTTCGTCAAGTACTGGCACGGTCACCACGGGCCGTTCGCGGAGTCGATTCAGCCGGAGGGGCTGGGGTTCGGCTATCGGCAGGCTCACGCCGATATGGCGCTGTCGGCTCAGTTCGCGCGAGAGGCCGGGCTCGGCATCTCCGATTTCGACGGGGCGGCCGAGACCTATTGGATTGATGCCGACCGGCTTCGTAATCTGATGGGGACGAAGGAACTGGTCGATCAAACGACAGCCGACGAGCGGAATTTCGTCGATCATGCGCGCTGTGTGACCAGCCTTTTCGACATTGCATCATGGAGCACGCGCTAGGAGCCTGCTCCGCGCGGACTGGCGGTAATTGCTTGCGGTCGCCGCTTTGCCGGTAGGCGGCCAGGATTTGGAGGATACGCAATGTTCAGAGGATACGCTGGTCTGTCTCTCGACGGAGACCACCTGGATCTTTCGTACCGCGATCGCGATGCCTGGCCCGACATGACCCCCAAGGGTTCGGTGAAGAGTTTCGCCTTCGACATCGGCGATCCGGAAGCGGGGCCGACCGTTCTGCTCGGCCTGATGACCAAGGTCGAGGGCGAGGATCTGGACTGGAAGCACTCTGTCGATCCGGTCCATCATCACGGCACCGACCAATTTCGCATGGTGGCCGGGGGCGAATGGACGGTGGCTGGCAAATCCATGCCGGCGGGAACCTATGGGTTCCAGGAGGCCGGCTGGGTCTACCAGGAGCATCCGGTGCACGGCGGTCCGGTATGGACGCTGCTGATAATGGGGGATCGCCGCGGTTCCCGTTCCATCCTCAGATTCAAGAAGGATATGGCGACCGTCATCGACGGCGGCGAGGTCGGCGAGGCCTTCGGACAGCCGGTAGAGGGGGAGCCCTATCCCCACCCGGCAGGCGACAAGGGCATCGCCGCGGTGGCGACGACGCTGGGTCCATGCGAGCGCGGCTATTTGTCCGGCCAGGTGGGGGACCTGGGCAGGAACGGGAAGCCCGAAACGATGACCGGGATTCTGGGAGATGCGACGGTCGGACCCGCGGTGCACGTGCTGAACACCAAGGCGAACCAGACGATCATCCCGGCTTGCGTCTATCCGACCGAGCTGGTGCTGCTGGTTGTCGGCGGCGCTTGCCGGGTGGGCGATGTGGAATATTCGGCCGGCGACATGCGCGTTCAGCGAGCCGATGTCGCCTTGGACACGGTGGTCGCCGGGCCCGACGGGGCCGAAGTGCTTGTAGTCGTCGGCGACCGACGCGCTCAGCCGAAGCTTGCGTCGGCGGTCGCCGCGCCGGCCTGGATGGGCGATGTCCAACGCGTGCTCAGCGCCCTCGATCCGGTCCCCGGCGGGATTAAGGGCCATCGGCTTCGCGCGGGCCTCGCCAACGCATGAGAGCATCATTCCTCACAGGCCATCGTCGCCCTGTGTCGAACCATGCCATGGGCGGTGCCGAACGAAAACGACACCCTCTCCATCTCCAGCATCTCCATTCGGCGATGGCCGCGGCAATGAAGGGGACTGGAAGGTCGTCGGCTTCGGCAGCCAACGTCTAAATTTGGTTAGGCACGTTGCCGCAGGCATCCTCTCCTCGATAAGCCTTCATCAGGAGCGAACCCATCCGGCGGAACTTTCAATTTCCCACAAGTGGTCACGCATCGGATTCGCGTTGGCGCATAGGGATTGAGGCCGTTGAGTCCATGGTGGTACCTGCTTGAGCAGGAATCTGAGGGGGAACGTGCAATGGCGAACGACCATGATAATTGCGGCTCGTGGATCGACGGCGAAATAGAGAATCCGGGTTCGGAGACTCCCGCCTTGGTGACCGACTGCGCAAATTGATGGGTTGCCTGGATAGCGCAACAGGTCAGCCGCTTCCGCTAACCTGCGAAGATTGGGCAAACACCAAAGCGCCCTATCGCTTTTGCGAACAATTTGGTCAGCGAGGAGCAGATCCTGGCGGGCTATTTTCCAGGCAACAGACGCTGCGCCGTCAGTTGCGAGGGCGTCCTGCTGGTGCTGCGGGATACGACAGAATTCGGTTATCAGGATCGGCGCCGGATAGCATTGTTCACTCGACGGAGCTCGACCTCCTGAAGGGCGGAAACCCATCTATCCAGCTCGGCTCAATCCTCGCAACCGAGCAACTTCTGGGAAATTGAAACCTTCACCTGAGGCTTGCGGACCACACAGAGCGGAGTGGCGCTCGGGTCTCGTTTGGGCCCGACCATAGGTTTTTTAGATTGTACACTTCGGTTGCGAGTGTCTTATTTAATCGCGGTTGGGACTACTCGGCACGTGTCGAATGCGGCAGTGTAAAATCATGCTCACCTTGACAGAGTGGGGCGATAAAGGAGGGGAAAATGGCAGATTCATTAAGGCGCGCAGTTCTGTTCGGCGGGACGTGCCTCTTTGCACTGAATGCAACGTCCGGAATGGCGCAAGAGGTCGCTCCGGCTGTAGCGCCTTCCGCTGCCGCGAACGCGAGTTCTGATTCGGCGGCCGCAAGCCTGGGCGACATCATCGTCACGGCCCGTCGAAAGTCGGAAAGTTTGCAATCGGTGCCCGTTACTGTTTCTGCGTTTACCAGCGAGTCGATCAGGACGCAGGGGATTACGAACGCGAACGACCTCATGAAGGTCGCGCCGGGCATATTCACCGCGGGCGCCTCTTCGCCATTTAACACATTGTACTCCATCCGCGGGCAGTCGAAGCCCGTTGCAGGTAACAGTCCATCGGGCGTCGTGACCTATTTCGCTGAAGTTCCGCAGCCCACACGGGCAAGCGGCACCCAGCAATTTGATCTTGCCAACATCCAGGTTCTGAAAGGCCCTCAAGGCACGCTGTTCGGCCGCAACGTATTGGGTGGAGCGATCCTGCTCGAGCCTACTGCCCCTAGCCTCGACCGCGTCGAAGGGTATCTCCAGGCAACAGTCGGTAATTATGATGCGCACCAGCTGGAGGGCGCTCTCAATCTTCCGATCGTACAAGACAAGTTGGCCATTCGCCTTGCTGGAAATTACGCAAAGCGCGATGGCTTCGTGCGGAACTTGGGTGGTAACGGCAAAAGAGAGGCCAATCTGGACTCCAAAGGCATCCGTCTGTCGGTCCTTGCGGAACCGTTCGAGGGCCTCAAGAACACGACGATCCTGGATTATAGCCATGACGCCAATGATGGTCCCGGCGTCATCATGACGGGCTTGAATCCAAGTCTGTTTCCATTCTTTCCGGCTCCGATCGTTGACTTCCTCAAGGACCAGTTTGCGCTGCAGCAGGCTCGGGGCGTCCGTGTCACGGACACGGGGGCGCTTGTACCAAGGGAAACCATCAAGCGTTGGGGGGTGGTCAATCGCACCGAATATCAATTCACGGATACGTTCTCGGTACTGAATATCTTCGGATATCGAAACCAGGAATATCTATCCAGATCAACGCCGGACGGACTGCCGGCCATTCCGAATTTTCCCGTGCCCGGCGCCACTTTCGATCTGCTACACGCGGACAACGCTTATGGAGTAGAGCAGTTATCGAACGAGCTTCAGCTTCGCCTGAAAATGTTTGATGGCAATGTCAACCTGCTCGTCGGGGGTTTTTACCTGCATGATCGTCCGGTAGGACAGAACCGGGACGGCCTAACAATCTTCGGCGCCCCGTCCATTTCCTACAACTTCCTGACAAACACCAGCAAAGCGTTTTTTACAAACGCATCCATCAATCTCTCCTCCATGCTCGAAGGTCTATCGGTCGATTTGGGCTTTCGATATACTTGGGATAAACAGACGAATTGCGGCGCTTCCGGGGCGACGGGTGTCAGCGATCCAACCCTGCGCTACTCCGATTGCCTCAACAATTCAGCCAAGGTTGTATCACCTGCGCGATCGAGCGCGAAATCGAGCGCGCCGACCTGGACGATCGGCGTAAACTACCAAGCGACTCCTGATGCATTCTTCTATGTAGTGAGCCGACGGGGCTATCGCGCAGGTGGATTGAACAGTCCAAAACTAGGTGTCGGATTGGCTCAATATCAGGGCTTCGGTCCCGAGACCGTGACCGATTTCGAAGGTGGTGCGAAGCTGAAATGGCGCGCAGGCGATGCACGAGGCGTGTTCAACGTTTCAGTCTTCACGCAAACGAACAACAAGGTGCAGACTCCGATCACCGGCTTAACTACCACACAGACACCTGGCGTCTGCCTTGGCAATCCGCCGTCGCCGCCATGGATTGATGGCGACTGCGACCTGACGAACGATCCGGCGAACACCTTGTTGGTCTTTAATGTCGGCAAGACGCGGACTCAGGGCGTTGAGCTCGAAACCTCCGTCAATCTGTTTAGCCAGCTTGAACTCAGCCTGTCCGGATCATTCATGAAGCACAAGATCCTCGAAGTGGGGACACCACCAATCGGGGCTGCGGTCGCCGATCCCAGGCAGGTTTTCTTCCAGTACGCTCCGAAAAAAGGCGTGAATATCGGTGCTGTCTACACGCCCAACTTCATCCCGGAGAGCGTCGGCGAACTTAGCCTAGGTGCGCGCTATTCGTGGTCGGACGACGTCCCGGCGGCGGCTGTCACACTGCCGGCACATCATAATCTCGATCTCCGGGCCGATTTGCGCAATATAGGAGGGCGGCCTGTTGACATCGCCTTCTTCGTGAAGAACGTGACCAAAGAAACCTATTTGAGCGCGACGTCGCTGAACGTAGGAACGCTGCCTTGGTTTTCAGGATTTTATAGTGATCCGAGAACGTTTGGCGTGGAACTTCGTTATCGGTTTGGCAATCGTTGACGGCACGACAAGGGCTTCATAGTATATCGCGCAAGCGCAATTGCCATGAAGCCCTGGGGCGGGACGACCGCAAAAACGGCTGAGAAGATATCGCCTAGGAGGCTTCGGTGGCGTTATTGCTAGATCGGCTGACAATTACGAACACTTTATCGAGTATCGGCCGGGTTTCTGCGAGGGCATCCCTTAAAAGGGGGAGCTTCTGGCATTGAAGGTACCGATGCGGCTGGAACCGGTTCATTGGATGCCGATGGCCAACCTATTGTGTTAGATCATACAGCAGAGTCGAGGTGGAGCCGAGAGTGTTGATGCCCTACACCATAGATGGGTTCGATAGCAGGCGTGTCCCGTTTCAAAATGTGCGGGATTTTCGTCATACACGACGTACCGCCAGAAAGCGCTTCCGGAATTCCACCGTGGAACCCTCATACATTCGGTCGGCATCAGTGCGGTGGTTATTTGACTTCGCACCTTGTGACTTTCCGGGGTATGCGGCGCTATCCCGTATTCTGTCCCGGCGCGCACCCATGAAATGCGGATCTTGGGATGTCGCATGGACTGTGCAAGATACTACATGTTCTTTCTACGAAATTCCAGTTGCGAGGCGCCGTCATGAACGATTTCAATAAAATTCGCGCTTTTGATTATAGCGATTTCGATTCTTCTAATATTATAGATATCGATCTCGACGGAGAATATTTCCGCTCAAACTGGGAAAATATTCTTGCAGATTGGGCAACGCGACCTCCCATCTATATAACTACAGATGGCGTCCCCCAATTTGTTTTTTGCGCTCGGCATAGGGACAATCTAGAGGTCTATCTCAACCGAGATGGATTGTTTACGACCGACATCCCGAAGGTACCGGGATATGAACGGTTCGATTTCTTTTATGGGAAGACCAATGTCGGGATGATCGACGGCGCAGAGCACCGCCGTATCCGCAGATTGCTTGATCCGTCCTTCAGTGCCGCGATGGTGAAAAGCTCAGTGGAGCTGATTGACCAGAGTATCGATGGACTGCTCGACAAGCTCGCTAGCAAGGGATCGGTCGTCGACGTGATGTCGGACTTCAGCGTGCATCTCGTCGATGCCATCCTTTTGGAGGGCATGTTGAAGATCAAGGATGAGCAGCGCCGGGCATTTGCACGCATGGCTGCAACCTTTCATCTCGTCGCATCGATTCCACCTGGCGGGGAATACCCCCGTGAATATATCGACGGCTTTGAGGCTGCTGTCGACGCCGTTTCGGCGCTGGTCGATGAGCGACGGAATAAACCAGGCAACGACATGATCAGCGTCATGGTGCAGGCGAGAGATCAGGGTGATCAGTTGACCAATGACGAGCTCATCTACAATTTGTTTGCGATTTTTGCAGGCGGATTGACCACTACGTCGATCAGCACTGCCTGCGCTTTGCTTAATCTGGCTAGGCATCCTGATCAGTTGCAGATCTTACAGGATGACATGGATTTGTTGCCGATGGCCATCGAGGAATGCCTGCGGATCCACGCCCCCGGCTATCTTTCGTTTCCGCGTTTCGCCAGGCAGGATCTAACTATTGGGGGAACGCCCGTTTATGCGGGTGCAGTCATCGGTGTCTCCCCACAGGCGGCAAATTACGATCCGGTCGTATTTCCGGATCCGCTCAGATTTGACGTAAGGCGAAATCCCAAGAACATTATGACGTTTGGGACCGGCATTCATAATTGCGTAGGCTCAAGACTAGCGAGATTCGTTATCCAAGCAAGCCTTCGAAAGTTTATGGAGCGATTTCCTAAGTTTCGTCTGGAGGACCGTAATTACAGGCCGAAATATATCGGGCAGAGAGGCGAGCTATTGCCGGTCTCCATACCTATGCGGATCGATTGATTGTATTGAACCTTCACCGTTCGATCGGTGTCTAAAAGAGAATGCGGGGACTCTTTTCTGGTCCCCAACCCAATTGTCATATTGATAATTGGCCGCCTCTTTGATTCAGGGGCTTCCGCGCAAAGGAGGCCCCCAAATGTCGCGTTCGTGGTTTTGGTTGTCGGGTGCGGCGTGGGTGGCGATTGAACCTCATCTGCCCAAGCGTAACGGGGGCTGCGTAATCGCGAGGCGCGCAGCAGCCCTGCCAAAATGACGCTCCTCCGCAAAAATCACGAAGTAGCGGGGATGACGTAGTTCGATGATCTCGCTCCGTTCAAACGGCGAGGGCCGTTTAACGTCACGGTATAGACCATGACGCGAGCGCAATCCATTGATGCGGCGGGAACGGCGGGCATGCCTCCGTCGGCGATCGACACGCGATCCGGTCAGATTTCGTGATCGATCTGGCCAATATGCTCGGCACAAGGTCAGCGCGGCGCCATCCGCAACGCGCCGTCCAGTCGCACCGATGCTGCATTCATATAGCCGTTACGGATTAGGAACAGCGCCGTGTCGGCATATTCCTCGGGTCGCCCGAGCCGTGCCGGAAACGGCACTGTCGCCGCTAGCGATTCCTGTACTTTCGCGGGAAGGCCGGAAAGCATTGGCGTTGCCAATATGCCCGGCAGGATCGTGTTCACGCGTATCCCGTGGCCCATCAAGTCGCGCGCGATGGGCAGCGTCATGCCTGCAACGCCGGCTTTGGATGCGGCATAAGCCGCCTGGCCCACCTGTCCGTCCTGCGCCGCCACGCTCGCAGTCGTGATGACCACCCCGCGCTCACCGTCGTCGCCCGGCGGGAGCGACAGCATGCCCTTGGCCGATAGCGCCGTGCAGGCGAAGGTGCCGATCAGGTTGACCGTGATCGTGCGTGCGAACGAAGTCAATCGATGCGCGATCGGCTCACCGCTGGCCTTGTCGATCGACGCGGTCTTCTCCCCGGTGGCGATGCCGGCGCAGTTGACCAGAATTCGCTCCTGCCCGTTAATGCCCCGGACGGTATCGAACGCCACTTCCAAATCACTCTCGTCAGTGATGTCAACGCGCGCGAAGACGCCCCCGATCTGTCCTGCCAGCACTTCGCCCCGCGATTGGTCGAGATCGAACAGCGCCACCTTCGCTCCTGCCAACGCAAGCGCACGCGCGGTCGCTTCGCCCAGGCCTGATGCGCCGCCGGTTACGATCGCCGAAACCCCTTCGATCTTCATTGCATTCTCCTCGCGATCGCCATCGCAAAAGTGTCAACGCGCCACTAATATTCTTTCTAGATCGGATCATAGTATCCCCATCAACCAGGCCGCTATGGCGAGAAATTGTGATCGAATGTCGCTCTCCGATATTTCTAAGTGATGCCGGCGCCGGGTCTCACGACAACGGTACCTTGGCGCAGGAGTAGATGGTGGAGGATCGTCTTCACGAACCGCGGCCGTGGAGAAGCGGCAGTCAATCCTAGTGTCGGTTTCGGCAGGTTAAGCGGTGCAAATGCTTGAACAGAATAATAATCGACCTCGAACCGCACCTCGGTCGCCATCGTGACGATGGTTTCGATCCCCGTCACGCGATCCGCGACACCGCCGAACGGACGCTTCTTGCCAAAGTCAGCCGCGACCGGCAGAAGTGATCGACGCTCTTCACGCGCAGCAAGCCGTGCTGGCGAAAATAGCCGGCATAAATGGCATCCGAACCGACAAGCACGCCCGTGGCCGACCTTCGACGTACCCACCTTCAAGGCCACGACCGGCGTGCCTTCCACGAGCGCTGCATCAAGGCTGCGCGGCACACGTTGGGCATCACGTACCACCTCGAGGAATAGCGCGAATCACTCGCGTGCCCGGAGTCGCCGCTCCGACCTCGAGGTTCGGGCGAGGTCGACGTCCATCTCGTTCCCGGTCGAGAACCAGAAGCTGGGGTCTGCGCCACGTTCCGTCGCGCGCGGGAAACAGCGCGGTGCCCAACGCTCCGCTCTGCGTGATCAGCTCTATCGAACCCTCCTGGTAACGCCCCGTGACGAACGCCGCCGAAGTTCCGAGCGGCAGGTCGACCTCACCAGTGTAAATTCCGGTGCAATTAGGTCCGGTCAGACGAATAGCATGACGAGGCGCCGTGCCGAGCAATTCGCCTTGAAGTGCGGCTCCTTCCTTCCCGGTTTCAGCGAAGCCGGCCATAATTGCCACTGCCGCCCGCACTGGTCCACACCGCGCTTTGCAACAGTGTAATCAGCGCCAATTCAACATCGCCCGGGATATCCAAGACGGAAGGGTAGACCTTTATACCGCCGACAGTGTCGCGCTTTAGATTGACCGGATGAACGGCTATCACCGGCATGGAACTACCCGCCATCTTGGTTGCATCATCTGCTACATCAAGCAAGGCAATCGATTCGGCGTGAAGAATGCGTCCAGACCGTCTTGGCCAGAGAGCAATTTGTCCGGATAATTTTCCATCAAATCCTCTCGCCGATCCGCTCAAACGGACGGTGTTCTTGAATTAACGCGCCGGCTTGTCGCGATGTTGCAAAAGCGGGTCAAACCGGAATTTTGTATTGTATAACCCCGTTGCTAGTCCGACTATCGCTTGTCAGGTTGCCACCATGGGTAGAATGGCGGCATATCGCTTGAGACCGTAGCGCGATATTCTGGCGCGCGCTTGTCGAGAAATGCTTGGACGCCTTCCTTGCCGTCGCCCAGACTGGTGTAGAATACGGCCAGGGAATCGATCTCGTGCGCCGCATTGGGGCTTGGCAAGGCGGAGTTGCGCCACGTCATCTGCCGGATCAGCGCCACCGACACCGGCGAAAGATCGGCCAAAAGCGATAGCGCGAATGCGCGCGCCCTCTGCAAAAGCTGGCCGGGCGGCACGATCTCGTTCAGCAGACCACCCGCATGCGCTTCCGCCGCGTCCATGATCCTTGCGCTGTAGAACCATTCCAGCGCCTTGGGCAAGCCGACGATACGGGGCAAAAACCAAGTTGAGCATGCCTCAGGCACGATGCCGATGCGTCCGAACACAAACCCGATGCGGCTTTCAGTGCTTGCGAACCGGAAATCCATCGGCAGCAGCATCGTCGCGCCGATACCGACCGCGGCGCCGTTGATTGCAGCGATTACGGGCTTAGCGCAGTCATAAATGGCCAGCGTAACCCGCCCGCCGGTGTCGCGCACACCGCTACGGATGGCAGGATCGTCGAGGCGCTCGCGCATGTCGGTCAGCGTCGGCCGCTGATGCTCGTCAAGGCCAAAGACATTGCCATCGACATCCAGGTCCATGCCCGCGCAGAATGCCTTGCCGCTGCCAGTCACGATGACGGCGCGAACCTCGTCCTGCGTATTGACGGCGCCAAAGGCATGTTCGAGTTCCGCGGCCATCGCCACCGTGAAGGCGTTCATCCGTTCGGGACGGTTGAGCGTTATCGTGAGAACCCCGTCAGCAAGATCCGTTTGGATCGTCGTATAGTCCATGTCACATCACCCGTTGCGCGGTCACGGAAAGTGCTCCCGGCACTCCGGTACCAACTATTCGATCGGTTCAGCAAAGCTTGGAGCGCCTTCGATCAACCCATCGCGGCGCCGACCCCACCAGACCACTCTGCACCTCACCGTTTGCCAGGCCGCCGTTCGATATGGGCCACTGCTTCTGACACGGCCTGGATAGCGCGGCCCGGTGACGCGTACCCGCATGTGCCCCTCTTCCTCATATCGACGCGATGTTGGCCGGGCGACTGGAGCACCGCCAATTCAAAGCTGAGATGGTTCGATTGCCTTCGCATCGGTTCGCTTGTGGATGGCGCGATACCGAAACAATATTTTCGCTATGTGGCGTCGCAACCGATCACTGCTCCAAATGAATTTGGCGAGTTCGGCCCCATGACACAGCATTCGTCTGCACTCTCTGAATATCGCCTGCTCGGTCGATCCGGGCTGCGGGTTTCCCCGCTATCCCTCGGCACGATGACGTTCGGGGCGCCCTGGGGCTGCGACGAACCGGAAGCAAAACGCATTTTCGACGCCTATGTGGGGGCCGGCGGCAATTTCATCGACACCGCCAATTATTACGGAAGGGGCGCATCGGAACAAATGCTGGGCCGTTTCGCAGCCGAGCGGCGCGAGCAGCTGGTGCTGGCGACGAAATACTCGCTGGCGCTCGACCCAGGCAATCCTAACGCTTGCGGCAATCATCGTCGCAATATGGTACGCTCCGTCGAAGACAGCCTCAGGCGGCTGAGCACGGACTATATCGATCTGTTCTATCTGCACATGTGGGACGCCACGACACCAGTCGACGAGATCATGCGCGCGTTCGACGACCTCGTACGAAGCGGCAAGGTCGTATATATCGGCATTTCGGACACGCCAGCATGGCAGGTCGCCCGCATGCAGATGCTCGCCGAGTTGCGCGGATGGACGCCGTTTGCAGCCTTGCAGATCGAATACAGCCTGTTGCAGCGGACGGTGGAGCGCGACCTGATCCCGATGGCAGCCGAACTCGGCCTAGGCGTGATGCCCTGGTCACCGATCGGCGGGGGGCGACTGTCAGGCAAGTACCGCGACGCCAGCGGAACGGCCGGAGGTCGCGCGGAAGCGTTGACGCAAGCCGGCCTGATCACCCCAACGGTCCTGGAGATCGCCGACACAGTCCGGCGAGTGGCGACCCGGCATAAGCGGAGCGCAGCCGAAATCGCTTTGGCTTGGACGCTCCTCAATCCTGCCATCACCGCACCGATCATCGGCGCACGTACGCTCGACCAGTTGCAGCAGAACCTCGGCGTACTCGATCTCCGGTTGAGCGCCGAAGACATTGTCGAGCTAGAGCAGGTCAGCCGGATCGACCTCGGGTTTCCGCACGACTTCCTGAAAACGCCGCATTCGGTCGCCGCCCTCGCCGCTGGCACACGCGTCGCGGCACGCGGGCGAGCCTGAACATGGAAATCGCACAGCGCGTGGTCAGCTACACCGCCGATCGCCTCGAAATGATCAGCCAGTTGTTCGGGGATGATTCGCATGGCGGCATGCGACCCGGCGTATTGCTGTTTCCCGAGGCGTTCGGCTTAGGCGATCAGTGATCAGGGTCAATCAGGACGGCTTTTTAGCATTCGCCCGCCATAATAGCCGGCCGTAGCGAGAATCGGAATTATGAGAGGGCAGCCCGCAATGCGGCCAGCAGTGCTGCCGTGCCGTCGTGCTCGTGCGTGCCTTCAACCAGCCCAATCGTCCTGTTGCGCGTAAAACCTTCCAGTTTGACCATCGAGATCCCAGGTCCACCTAAGGATTCTGGCGCCACCGTAACGCCAAGGCCCGCGCGAACCGCGGCCATTATCCGGTCATCGTTAGCCGAGCGCAGGGCAAAGCGGGGCCGCACGCCGTGTTCAGTAAAGAATCGGCTTGTTTCGGTGAGTACTTCGCACGAGCGCCGTGCCAACATCGTCTCGCCGGCGACTGCCCGAGGCGGGACCGTCACCGCGCCTGCTAGGGGATGGTCGGCCGGCAGGGCGAGACAATAGGCTTCATGAAGCAGGGCGGCGGGATCGCCAGAGCCAACCAGCGTCAGAGCCAAGTCGAGCGAGCCGGTCACAAGCGCCGCCTGCAACTCACGTTCACCCCCTTCAACGAGTTCGAGCGGTGCTAAGCCAGTGTAGGCCGACAGGGTGGACTCCAGCCAGCGAGTGGACACTGATTCGAGCAGGCCTAATCGGAGCGGTCTTGCCGGTACTGGCAAGTTGCCGACCCGGCTTTCCGCCTCATGGAATTCCCTTTCAATGGAACGGGCTAATGGGAGCAGGGCGTTGCCAGCCTCTGTGAGTTGGATCCGGCGGCGCTCGCGCACGAACAGTCGCGTACCAAGGTTCCGCTCCAGTTCGGCGATTCCGCCGGACAGTGAAGGCTGTGCGATATTCAGCGCGTTGGCGGCGCGTGTGAAACTGCCGGTGTCGACAACCGCGAGGAACTGGCGAAGCTGTATGCGGCTTAACATAGGAATATCCTATCTATCCACGAGATTAATTCCAGTTTTTCCATTGTCCGCAGTTGGTCTAGCTTGCCTTCGACGTTGATGGAGAGACCACATGGCCCGCGCCACGCGCGAACTTGACTTCGGCTTGTCCGAAAGCGCCCCTACGATCCTCGAGGCCGCCGGACGCTTCGCTTGCGAGCAAATCCTATCGCTCGCTGCGGAGATCGACGCCCAAGATCGCCGCGAGCGATCCGAGCTGATGGGCGCGGTCGGCCTGTCCTTTGGCGCGCACTCCAACCTGCGCGTCAACCGGGTTCGACGGATGTCGATCGGGCGCCAACTGATTGGGGAGGCTGGATGAGCGCCCCTGTCCTCTCCACCAGTCTCGATCTCTCAAGCCCCGGCGCGCAGGCCCGCGCGGCGCACAACCGGGCGCTGGCCGAAGAGCTGCGCACCCGCGTCGCCAAGGCGACGCTCGGCGGGGACGAGCGCAGTCGTGACCGCCACGTTTCCCGCGGCAAACTGCTGCCGCGCGACCGCGTCGAAGGCCTGCTCGATCCGGGCGCGCCGTTCCTCGAGGTCGGTCAGCTTGCCGCGAACGGGATGTATGGTGACGAGGTGCCCGGCGCGGGCCTCATCACCGGGATCGGCCGCGTGTCCGGGCGGCAGTGCATGATCTTCGCCAACGATGCGACCGTGAAGGGCGGCACCTACTTCCCGATAACGGTGAAGAAGCACATCCGCGCCCAGGAAATCGCCCAGGAAAACCGCCTGCCGTGCATATACTTGGTCGATTCTGGCGGCGCCAACCTTCCCAACCAGGCCGAAGTGTTCCCAGACCGCGACCACTTCGGCCGGTTCTTCTACAATCAGGCGAACATGTCGGCGCAGGGGATCCCGCAGATCGCCAGCGTGATGGGCAGCTGCACCGCGGGCGGCGCCTACGTCCCCGCCATGTCCGATGAGACCGTGATCGTGAAGGAACAGGGCACGATCTTCCTCGCCGGTCCGCCGCTGGTTCAGGCCGCGACAGGCGAGGTCATCTCCGCTGAAGACCTTGGCGGCGGCGACCTTCACGCCCGCAAGTCGGGCGTTGTTGATCACCTTGCCGAGAACGACGAGCACGCGCTGTCGATCGTGCGCGACATCGTGTCACACGTCGGCGAGCCACTCGATGCCGGTATTGCCAGGCGCGAACCCCGCGCGCCGAAGTATGAAGCGGAAGAGCTTTACAGCATCATCCCGGACGACGTGCGTGCGCCCTACGACGTGCACGAGGTCGTCGCCCGGATCGTCGATGCGAGCGAGTTCCACGAATTCAAACCGCTCTACGGCAACACCCTGGTCTGCGGTTTCGCCCATATCCACGGAATCCCCGTGGCGATCCTCGCCAACAACGGCGTCATCTTCTCAGAAAGCGCGCAGAAGGGCGCACACTTTATCGAGCTCGCCTGCCAGCGCCGGATTCCGCTGCTGTTCCTCCAGAACGTGTCGGGCTTCATGGTCGGCGGCAAGTACGAGGCCGAAGGCATCGCCAAGCACGGCGCAAAGCTGGTGACCGCCGTCGCCACGGCGACCGTGCCCAAGATCACCCTGCTCATCGGCGGCAGCTTCGGCGCGGGCAACTACGGCATGTGCGGAAGGGCCTACCAGCCGCGCTTCCTGTTCACCTGGCCCAACGCGCGGATCAGCGTGATGGGCGGCGAACAGGCGGCAAGCGTCCTCGCCACCGTCCATCGCGACGCGGCGGTGTGGACGCCGGAAGAAGTTGAGGCGTTCAAGGCTCCGATCCGCCAGAAGTACGAGGACGAAGGCAACCCCTACTACGCTACCGCGCGGGGCTGGGACGACGGGATCATCGACCCCGCCCAGACTCGCGATGTCCTGACGCTGGCACTGGAGGCGTGCCTCGAAGTGCCGGTGCCACAGCGGCCTGCCTTCGGCGTGTTCAGAATGTAAAGGAGCCGGGCACCGGAGTCGCACCCGTGATTCCGGAGTCCGGTTTCTCCACCAAGGAGCAAACCCATGACCGACATCTACATCGTTTCCGGCGCCCGTACCGCCATCGGCGCCTTCGGCGGCGGCCTCTCCTCGCTGCGCCCGGCCGAGCTTGGCACCATCGTGATGAAGGAGGCGATCGACCGGGCCGGGATCGTCGCGGCCGACGTCCAGAACGTCGTGGTCGGCACTGTCGTGCTGACCCAGCCGAAGGACGTCTACGTCAGCCGCGTCGCCGCAGTGAACGCCGGCGTACCGGTGGAAACTCCGGCGATGAACGTCAACCGGCTGTGCGGCTCGGGCCTGCAGGCGGTGGTCTCCGCAGCGCAGGGGATCGCCCTTGGCGAGCAGGACATCGCGATTGCCGGCGGGGCTGAAAGCATGTCGAACGCGCCCTTGATGTGCCTGACTGCGCGCAATGGGCAAAAGATGGGCGACCAGCTGCTGGTCGATGCGATGCTGGGCGCGCTTCACGATCCGTTCGAAAACATCCACATGGGCGTCACCGCCGAAAACGTCGCGGAACGCTGCGCGATCAGCCGCGAGGCGCAGGACGAAGCGGCTGTGGAAAGCCACCGCCGTGCGATCAACGCGATCCAGAACGGCTATTTTAAGGACCAGATCGTTCCGGTCGAGATCAAGATCCGTAAGGGTACGACCGTGTTCGACACCGACGAGCACGCCCGCGCCGACGCCAGCGTCGAATCGTTGGCGGGCCTAAAGCCCGTGTTCAAGAAGGACGGTACCGTCACCGCCGGCAACGCTAGTGGCATCAACGACGGAGCGGCCGCAGTCGTCCTCGCCAGCGGCAAGGCAGTGCAGGAGAAGGGCCTCAAGCCGATGGCCCGCATCCTCGGCTGGGGCCATGCCGGGGTCGAGCCGAACGTCATGGGCCTCGGACCGGTCAAGGCGGTGCCGGTGGCGCTGCAGCGCGCAAACCTGACGCTCGACCAGATGGACGTGATCGAGGCCAACGAGGCGTTTGCCGCCCAAGCTTGCGCCGTCGCCAAGGAACTGGGCCTCTCTGCGGCGAAGACCAATCCCAACGGTTCCGGCATCAGCCTGGGCCATCCGATCGGCGCGACCGGCGTGATCCTCACGGTCAAGGCGATGTACGAGTTGCAGCGCACCGGCGGGCGCTATGCGCTGATCACGATGTGCATCGGCGGCGGCCAGGGCATCGCCATGGTGATCGAGCGCGTCTGACGCCAGAAGGACAAACGCCAGGATGATCAAGTCGCTTCTCATTGCCAACCGCGGCGAAATCGCCTGCCGGGTGATCCGGACCGCGCGCCGCTTGGGCATCCGCACCATCGCGGTTCATTCGGACGCCGACGCACGCGCGCTGCACGTCCGCTCGGCGCACGAGGCAGTGCGCATCGGCCCCGCGCCGACGCGCGAAAGCTACCTGGTGGGCGAGAAAATCCTCGCCGCCGCCAGGGCCACGGGCGCAGAAGCGATCCATCCCGGCTACGGCTTCCTTTCGGAGAATGCCGAATTCGCGCAAACCGTGCTCGATGCGGGCCTCGTCTGGGTCGGACCTAAGCCGAAATCGATCACGGCGATGGGTCTGAAGGACGCGGCCAAGAAGCTGATGCAGGAAGCCGGCGTTCCGACCACACCCGGCTATCTCGGCGAGAACCAGGATCCGGCGTTTCTCAAGGCGCAGGCCAGCGAGATCGGCTATCCGGTGCTGATCAAGGCGGTCGCCGGCGGCGGCGGCAAGGGGATGCGGCTGGTCGAGCAAGCCGCGGATTTCCTCGACTCGCTCGTTTCGTGCAAACGTGAAGCGAGCTCGAGCTTCGGCAACGACGTCGTCCTGATCGAGAAATACATTCTCTCCCCGCGCCACATCGAGGTGCAGGTGTTCGGCGACAGCTACGGAAACGTGGTGCATCTGTTCGAGCGCGATTGTTCCCTCCAACGCCGCCACCAGAAGGTGATTGAGGAAGCCCCTGCCCCCGGCATGGACGCCTCGACTCGCGAGGCGGTGTGCGCCGCCGCGGTCCGCGCCGCCAAATCCGTCGACTACGAGGGCGCCGGCACGATCGAGTTCATCGCGGACGGATCGGAAGGCCTGCGGGCAGACCGCATCTGGTTTATGGAAATGAATACGCGCCTGCAGGTCGAGCATCCGGTGACCGAGGAGATCACCGGGCAGGATCTCGTCGAATGGCAGCTGCGCGTCGCCTCGGGCGAACCGCTGCCCAGGCGGCAGCAAGAGCTTTCGATCAATGGCTGGGCGATGGAAGCGCGGCTTTACGCGGAAGACCCGGCCAAGGGGTTCTTGCCCTCGATCGGCCGGCTCGACGTACTGCGCTTCGGGTCGGCTCGCGGTGGGAGGATAGACACCGGCGTCTACGAAGGGGCCGAGGTTTCGCCGTTCTACGATCCGATGATCGCCAAGGTCATCGCCCATGGCGGTAACCGCGAACAGGCGATCGACCGGCTTTCCGAAATTCTTGAAGGCAGCGCGGTCTACCCGGTCCGCACCAACGCCGCGTTCTTGGTCAAGGCGCTGGCCCATTCGCAGTTCGCCGCAGGCACGGTCGACACCGGCCTGATCGGCCGCGACGGCGAGGCGATGGCCGAGCCGCCGGTACCGTCGGAAGCAGCGCTGACCGAGGCTGCGGCGGCACTGACGCCCAAGAGCGGCGTCCCTGGTTTCCGTCTCAACGCAGCGCCCCGCCGGCGCGGCCGCTTCCTACTGGAAGGCGAGACCGTGGAGATCGCCTTGACCGGCCACGGCATCGATGATCCGCGCGGATCCGTGCTGGTGACCGAGAAGGGTCAGGCCTGGCTGCTGAAGCCGTGGCGCAAACAGGCGCTGCATGGCGCCGTGGTAGGCGACGGGGCGATCTTCTCGCCCATGCCCGGTAGGATCGTCGCGGTCGAGGTCAGCGAGAAAGAGCAGGTCACCAAGGGCCAGAAGCTGCTGACGCTCGAGGCGATGAAGATGGAACACACCCTTACCGCGCCGTTCGACGGGGTGGTGGCAGAGTTGAAGGCGGCACCCGGCGCACAGGTCCAAGTGGAAGCGCTGCTGGTGCGGATCGAGGAAGCGGAATGATCTTCCACCGCCGTTCCTGGTGAGGAGGGACTGGCCGTGAGCCTGTCGAAGGGGAGGCCCGTCTCGAACATGGCCCCGGTCCCTTGAGACGGCGCTAAGCTTTCGGCTTCATGGCTCCTCAGGACGAACAGCACTGGAAGATAAACGGGAGTTAGCGATGGCAGGCAAGCACTTCGACGAATGGCAGGTTGGCGACAGGCTGACCCACGAGATCACCCGCACGGTGACCGAGACAGACAACCTGCTGTTCACCACCATGACCCACAACCCGCAGCCGCTGCACCTCGACATCGAGGCCGCGAAGGGGAGCGAATTCGGGCAGATCCTGGTCAACGGGACCTTTACCTTCGCGCTGATGGTCGGCCTTTCGGTGAGCGACACCACGCTGGGCACGCTTGTCGCCAACCTCGGCTACGACAAGCTGGTGATGCCCAGCCCCGTGTTCATCGGCGACACCATGCGCGCGACCAGTGAAGTGGTAGAACTGAAGGTATCAAAGTCCCGCCCGAAAGCTGGGATCGTCACATTCCAGCACGAGCTGATCAACCAGCGCGGGCAAATCGCGTGCCGCTGCCTGCGCTCGGCACTGGTCAAGTGCAAGGACGCATGATGCTGCGATCGCTGCTATTTGTTCCCGCCGACCGGCCCGATCGCTTTGCAAAAGGAGCGGGGAGCGGTGCGGATGCGATCATTCTTGATTTGGAAGATTCGGTCGCGCTCGCCTCGAAACAGATGGCGCGCGATGCGATCGCGGAATTCCTGCTGGAATCGCGCACGACCAAGGTGTTCGTGCGCGTCAATCCACTCGACAGCGGGATGATCGATGCCGATCTAGCTGCCGCCCTTCCTGGGAAACCTGACGGAATCGTACTGCCCAAGGCGGAGGGGGCAAACAGCGTGCAAGCGCTGCTTGCGCTGATTGGCGACGCAAGCATACCCGTCCTGCCCATTGCCACGGAAACCCCGGCATCCGTGTTCGAGCTTGGCACCTATTACCAGTGCCGTGATGCGATCATGGGGGTCACTTGGGGCGCGGAAGACCTGCCAGCCTCCATAGGCGCCAGTACCTCGCGCGAGGAGGACGGGCGTTATACCCCGCCTTATGAGATGGTGCGGAGCCTCACCCTGTTCAGCGCTCATCGCGCGGGGGTGCAGGCGATCGAAACGGTATTTCCCGATATCTGGAACACGGAAGGTTTGGGCGTCTATCTCAACTGCGCGCGCCGGGATGGTTTCACCGCGATGATGGCCATCCACCCGACGCAGGTCACGGCAATCAACGGAGCCTTCACGCCAACCGAGGCTGAAGTGGCCCACGCCCAAGAGGTTGTCGCGCGTTTCGATGCAGACCCTTCGCTAGGTGTGGTTCAGCTCGGCGGCAAGATGATTGATCGTCCGCACCTGAAGATCGCACGAACAATTCTCTCGCGTGCGGGGAATTTCTAGACGAGAGCCCCATCGAAAACCAGGATACACCCTCAAGGTTACCTGAAATGGGAATGTCGCCATAATCACGCTCAATCGGTCAAATTAGTCCGGAAACTGTTTTGTGCAGGTAGCGATATCACCGGTCTCGTCGCGGTCGAAGACAAAGTGAGCGATCTGATCGCCGAAGATGCCGCCCTTTTTCCGTGTCGCTGTGGTGCGCTTGGCGAGAATGGAGAAGTCGCTTAGCCGTGCACGACATCGAGATCGTCGAGGTCCTCGTGGCCGTAGGCGATCGCCGGAAACCGCGCCCACAGGATATAATCGAGTTTACCGGTAATCCGAGACGGATCGTGCGGATCGGCAATGCAACGCGCGAGACGCTGGCAAATACGTCTTCCCGCAATCTCGAAGGCTTGCACACGCGGGGAGGGAAAAAACACTCTTCGGCCCGGCGCCTCAACCCAGCCTGCCAGCAGTGCAACAGGCGATCCTTGGCCGCCTGGCTCGCTCACTGTCCGGGCATCGCCTGCATTGCAGCTACGGTCTCGCCAAAAATCCCGGCACACGTCTGCAAAATGCTAGTCCCTCGGGGGCGACACCTCTCTGGGGCGAAGGCCTAACTGCACGATTTCGTGAGTAGTTCCAAGCTAATCGGCGATCACCGTCGCGCCGGTTCACACTCGACCACTCCACGCTGGGTGGCATGCAAAAAAGGGCTTGATCGGCAAATTTGAGTGGGATTCCGGTTTCAATGTCGCCGCGAGCCCGCTTCGCGCTTATGGCTCGGCAGGTTATTCATCTCCTTTTTATATTGTACATTTTACTCCGGCATGCCTTAGATAAGGCTGGTAAGCCCACTCGGCAGGTGTCGGACGCGGAAGGAAATCCGACGTTGCTCGACGTGGCCATAATAGGCACGACGGCTTGAACCTGTACCCGCCGAACAACAAGTGATCATGGAGAGGTGAAGTATAGTGCGCCAAAAGCTTAAGCTTCTGCTAAGTTTGACCGATGTGCAGGCGGAAGGACGTCTGGCTGAGAAGCTCCAGACCGAGACGGATCGCCTCGCTGCGGAATTCCCGCACAAGCTGGACCAGTCCTGGGCTTTCCGCGTTCGGGACCCGGAGCTCGAGGCGGCCGCTGCAGGCGCCTTCCATTATGGCGTGCCCTTCGACGCCATATTGGAAATCTTCCGCGAGGACGGCGGCGATCTCAGCGGACTGGTTCCGCTGCTTGGCGGATTTGCGGAGCGGCTGGGTGATACGATCCGGCCGGCAGCCTCAGCGGCGCTGGTCGCAACCGAGCATGTCATAATGCCGGGGTTCGGCTCTTTGCTGATCGTGATCGCAAATCGACGCCTGCCGAAGTTCGATCACGAGGAGTTCGTCAAGTACTGGCACGGTCACCACGGGCCGTTCGCGGAGTCGATTCAGCCGGAGGGGCTGGGGTTCGGCTATCGGCAGGCTCACGCCGATATGGCGCTGTCGGCTCAGTTCGCGCGAGAGGCCGGGCTCGGCATCTCCGATTTCGACGGGGCGGCCGAGACCTATTGGATTGATGCCGACCGGCTTCGTAATCTGATGGGGACGAAGGAACTGGTCGATCAAACGACAGCCGACGAGCGGAATTTCGTCGATCATGCGCGCTGTGTGACCAGCCTTTTCGACATTGCATCATGGAGCACGCGCTAGGAGCCTGCTCCGCGCGGACTGGCGGTAATTGCTTGCGGTCGCCGCTTTGCCGGTAGGCGGCCAGGATTTGGAGGATACGCAATGTTCAGAGGATACGCTGGTCTGTCTCTCGACGGAGACCACCTGGATCTTTCGTACCGCGATCGCGATGCCTGGCCCGACATGACCCCCAAGGGTTCGGTGAAGAGTTTCGCCTTCGACATCGGCGATCCGGAAGCGGGGCCGACCGTTCTGCTCGGCCTGATGACCAAGGTCGAGGGCGAGGATCTGGACTGGAAGCACTCTGTCGATCCGGTCCATCATCACGGCACCGACCAATTTCGCATGGTGGCCGGGGGCGAATGGACGGTGGCTGGCAAATCCATGCCGGCGGGAACCTATGGGTTCCAGGAGGCCGGCTGGGTCTACCAGGAGCATCCGGTGCACGGCGGTCCGGTATGGACGCTGCTGATAATGGGGGATCGCCGCGGTTCCCGTTCCATCCTCAGATTCAAGAAGGATATGGCGACCGTCATCGACGGCGGCGAGGTCGGCGAGGCCTTCGGACAGCCGGTAGAGGGGGAGCCCTATCCCCACCCGGCAGGCGACAAGGGCATCGCCGCGGTGGCGACGACGCTGGGTCCATGCGAGCGCGGCTATTTGTCCGGCCAGGTGGGGGACCTGGGCAGGAACGGGAAGCCCGAAACGATGACCGGGATTCTGGGAGATGCGACGGTCGGACCCGCGGTGCACGTGCTGAACACCAAGGCGAACCAGACGATCATCCCGGCTTGCGTCTATCCGACCGAGCTGGTGCTGCTGGTTGTCGGCGGCGCTTGCCGGGTGGGCGATGTGGAATATTCGGCCGGCGACATGCGCGTTCAGCGAGCCGATGTCGCCTTGGACACGGTGGTCGCCGGGCCCGACGGGGCCGAAGTGCTTGTAGTCGTCGGCGACCGACGCGCTCAGCCGAAGCTTGCGTCGGCGGTCGCCGCGCCGGCCTGGATGGGCGATGTCCAACGCGTGCTCAGCGCCCTCGATCCGGTCCCCGGCGGGATTAAGGGCCATCGGCTTCGCGCGGGCCTCGCCAACGCATGAGAGCATCATTCCTCACAGGCCATCGTCGCCCTGTGTCGAACCATGCCATGGGCGGTGCCGAACGAAAACGACACCCTCTCCAGCGATGCTTCAGCGCGGGCCTGCGCGCACGCTTACCATGTAATCGTTTTTCTGAAACTTAGCCACTGAGCGAATAAGGTGTCCAATGACTAAAATTACCTATATCGAACATAATGGGGCCGAGCACGTCGTCGACGTCAACTCTGGCGAATCCGTTATGGAAGGCGCGATCAAGAACGACGTCCCGGGGATCGATGCAGACTGCGGTGGCGCGCTGGCCTGTGCGACCTGCCACGTCTATGTTGATGAAGCCTGGGCCGACAAGGTTGGTGCGCCCACCGAGATGGAGGAATCGATGCTCGACTTCGGTGATGGTATCCAGCCCAATTCGCGGCTTTCGTGCCAGATTATCGTAAGCGACGATCTGGACGGTCTCGTGGTCCGGCTGCCGGAAAGCCAGCACTGATTCGTCTGCCTGACAAGGAACCTCAGCTGACACTCATCGTGCCGGGCGCGTTCGGCACCTCCTTTCAGCGGTGACCAGGATTTTCTGGCCAGGGAGCGGCGTTGGATCAGCGGCGCCGCTGCCATCAGTATCTAGCCGGGTTTGAGGTGTCTCGTAAGGGCGAGGGGTATCGCCTTGAATCCGCTCTTTCACATGTCCGCGCTGGCACATATGGACCGATTGTGTAATGATTCTAAGGGTCTACTGGATCTGAGCTGGCTGGGATGATCACGCCGTCGCTATTTCGTCATGTGGGTTGAAGCAGGATAGCCGTGGAAGCAGGATAGCCGTGAATGCATAGGCCCATGCAACTGATCGACGGCAGGGAGCGGCTGCGCTCATACCTCACTGTCCTCCGGGGAGGGCTCCGGCGTTGCAAGTGCAATTTGATGCATTGGCGTTTTGGTCGGTTGAAGTCCTCCGTCCGGCTACTGTGGCAGTTGGTAGGACTGCTGGCCCTGATGGGATCCGCGAACCAGGTCCGGCTTTCCGGCAGAAGTTCAGGATTATCGTAACGCCATCGCACTGGTGATCGGTGCGCCGTTGCACAGTCCGAACCACGCCTGCGGCACGGCTCGCGTCAGGAGCCGGTCTCATTAATTAGGCGATGGATTTCCCCGATCGGCGTGTAGTCAACAGGACGGATCGAATCGCCGCAGCCTCGGCATTGGATGGTGTGATTGAGCCTCAAGGTTCGGTAGGAGACGTCCAAGTCCCTGCCGAGAGGCCCATGACCTTCCCGACTCCCGAAGCGTTTGGAGCCACCCCAGGCCAAGACCGTGTCGATAGCGAGGGACCTGTTCCTCCTGCACCGACTGAAGCGACAGAATTGTATCGGCGAAATGTCTGGCGCCTCACTAGCTGCGATGAGAAATGCGAACGCTCGCCTCCCTGGGCCTTGGTTTCCTTGAAAAAGTCCATCAAGTCCTTCCCGGCTCGATGTGGATCAGATCCAGCCGTCGCGGCGACGCTCGCCGCTGTCGCGGAGGTCCCGTCCTTCGATCGAGGACCTGCGGATCTCGAGTCCTACACTGTCGCTGCTATAGGGCGTTCGATAATCCGCCACGGAGAGATTGTTTCGGCGGGCATTGTCGTCGGCCGCCTTTTCACTGCCGAACTTGCCGGCATGTTCGAAGTCCCACCCATCGTTCGTCTCCTTCTCTTGGCCGCGGGCACCGCGCCGGCGACGTCTCCATTCACAAGTCGAGTCCGAGGCTACGCTCGGGCAGCGGTGGCAGCAGATCGGGGCGATCAGGGTTCAGATCCGGCGGTGCCTGCGGAGCCGTCGCGGCCGGCGCGGGCGCGGCGCCATCGGGGAGCGGCGGAAGGTCGGTGGGGATTGGCGGCAGGTCGGAGAGATCGACCCCGTCGATCGGGCCCGGATCGAACTTCTCGCGGGGTTGAGCGCCCGGTCCCTTTTTCCCGTCGATGTCGAGACGGCCGAGCGTCTCGAGGGAGGAGGTTTTGTTACCCGGGTTCATGTCGAGCTGCCGGGCGAGCTTTTCCTTGTCGTCCACGATCATGGTGAGTTCGTCGCGCACGCGGGTGACGCCGACGTTGAAGAGGCGCTGGTTCGAGAGGTTGCGCTCATGGGAAGACATGACGGCAATCGCCTTGTCGGTGGTGATCCCCTGCGCCATGTGCATGTTGAGGCTGTAGGCAAGGTCGAGCCGAGACAGCATCGGGTCACCGAGGCCGAGCGTCACGAGTGCCTTGTCTGCCGTCTCAACCTTCACGCCATCGGCATCGACGCCGACAACTCGCGCGAGAGCGGCATTGAGCAAGCCGCGCTCCTTGTCGTTGGCGGTCCAGCGGATACGGTCGCCGTCGCGCAACTGCAGGTCCTTCTTCTGGGAGAGCTGGAGCCGGTCGCGCTGTTCTGTCGGCGACAGTTTCCGGGGATCGAAACGGATCCGACGGCGACCGTCCGACAACTCGACCTTGCCGTTGGCATGGACTTTCAGAACATCGTAGCGGCCCGCCTTGATGCCGACGTCCTGGGCACCGTCGCGGCTGACCTCCAGCGTCTGGCCCTGCCGGTAGGTCGGCGCATAGCGCAGCTCCTCCCGGGTCGTATTGACGCGCTCGTAGACGGTGAGATGGATCGCCTCGCCCTTGACGCTGCCTTCCGCGATCAGCCCGTCCTGGATGCGCTGATTGATGATGGCGCGCGCATCGCGGCCCGAAGCGAAGACAGCGGTCGCCTCGCGCTCTTGCGCGGAAAGTCCGAGCCACATATCGGCCGCGGCGGCGGCTGGATCGGCAGCCTCGACGACGCGGTCCCCCAGTACCTCCAGCGCAGCGCCGGCCTTGCCGATATTGGCGAGCGCGGCGACCGTGCGCAGCTGGTCGGTGCGCTGACGGATATTCTGGTCCATGCGCGCCACGGTGCCACCGACGACCTGGATCATGGCGAAGGCCTTGCCGGCATCGATCGATGAGAGTTGCTGGCGATCGCCGACCAGCACCAGCTTGTCGACCCCCAACGCCGCCGTGATCTGGTGGAGCTTGAGCATGTCGTTGCTCGAGACCATCGACGTCTCGTCGACCAGGAGCATGGTGCCGGCGAGCTTCTCGCGCGCCGTCTCGTAGCGCGGCGTATCGCGCTCGGAAACGAAGCGCTCGTTGGCGAGGACGAAAGAGGCGATCGTCTGCGCCTTGATGCCCGCCCCTTCGGCAAGGTCCGCCACCATCTTGTTCTGAAATGCGAGGCCGGTGATCGATCGGCTTTCGGCTTGGGCGACCCGGGCGACCGCCTGGAGCATGGTCGACTTGCCGGCGCCGGCGACGCCCTGGACCGACACGGTCCGATCTGTCGACGACAGGATCATTGTCGCCGCCGCAAGCTGACCCGGGTTGAGCGGCAGAGCAGCGGCATCCTGCAAGCGCTGTGGCGCGTCTGTTGCCGCCACGATCGGCTCGGCTTTCCCTTTGCCTTCTTCGACAGCACCGAGGATCTTTTCCTCGGTGCGCAACGCTTCCTGCGTGGTGACCATGCGACCCGTCCGATCCGCGGCGGTCGCGACGCCCGGGATGAGCTGACGGTTCTGCACCAGCCGGTCGATCCGCTTCTCGATCATGTCGACGGTGACGCCCTTGACGCCAAGATCGAGCGCGGTCTTGCTCAGCAGGTTGACGGGCCAGGCGGCTTCGCGTTCGGAGAGCATGCGCACGGCGGAGGCGACCGCAAGCTGCGCGCGCGCTTCCGCCGGCGACTTGACCGCCCGGGCGAGCGCATTGTCCACCAGCGGATCCTGGGGACGAAGAAGCGCACCCAGTGTCTGGCGGGCGCCGTCGACGGCATCGACGATGGCGCGGTAGCCGCGCTCCAGGGCGCTTTCCGGAGCCGCCAGCCCGGCGCGCGCCTCGGCCGCCGCCCGCAGGTCCTTGCCGTCGAAGCCGTGGGCCGCAGCCTGGTCGATCCAGCCCTGCTTGAGTGCCGCGCGATCCTCGACATCGAGCTTGGGATCGCGCGAGCGCTTGGTGATTTCGCGCAGGCCCTCGGGCGACTTGATACCCAGCCGCGCCGCATGATCGAGGATCTCTTCACGGCGCTGACTGAACTCGCCGATCACAGCCTTGGGGACGCCCGATATCTCGAACGTGCCGTGCTTGCCTTTGAGGTGCAGCTGATAGCCGATCCGCTCGAGCCCGGCGCGCAGGAAGCCCGGGTCGCCAAAAGCGCGCCGGTGACGATGTCGTCGATCCGGTCCCGATCGACGGTCGGCGCAGCGCCGTCCTCATAGCGAACCGGCGGTGCGAACCCGGCCTCGACCCAGCTTTCGAGGCCGTCCTGCGCGGCCTCGGTATAGGCGGAAACCGTGGGACTTCGCCGATAGGCAGCCGCATCGCCCTTGAGGCCAAGCGAATAGTAGACACCGAAGTCGTGCCGGTTGGTGACCGACACGAGCGTGCAGCCATCGGGCGGCGGTCCGAAACGGGCAATGATGGCGGCGCGGTAGGCGGCGACTTCGAGCCGGTTCAGCCGCTCGAAATCGGGCGTGTGCCCAAGCTGGGCGCAGTCCTCGTTGGCGGGGGCACCGCCGAGGTCGATGATGTCGGACATGATTGTCTCCCGTCACGATTGGACAGGAGCCACGCCCCCCTCCTCTCTACGGCCGCAGGCCGGTCGGGCGGGGATTGAAGCTGACAGGAAAACTGGTGGGCAAACTTGAAGACTTGGACCAAGTACGGTATGTTGAACGAAATCGGATTTTGTTGGACAAGAGGCAATGGCTAAGAATAGCGGAGCGCGCCGTACTGACGGCGGGAAACACCAAGGCGGCTGGTCGGGCAAGCGCAGTGTCGGGACAGGCCATATCCTGACGGTTCATGGTACCCAAGTCGAAGCCGTGATGGCCGCCGCGCAGCGGTCGGGCCTGCTACATGAGAAGAGCGGCCGGATCGGCGGCCGGGTTAGCACTGCTCTCGTCGAAAAGGCGAAGGCTCGAACCGGCATCGAGACGGACACCGATCTGATCGAGTTCGCCCTCGCCAACATCGCTCTTGAGGACAAGTTCGCCGAGAAATTCAAGGCTGCGCGCGGCAAGGTGGATCCGGATCTGAAGCTCGGCTTCTAATATGGCGGGCTTCGATGTTTCAGCAGCGATGCGCTGGGCGCGTTTCGACCCGCGCCGTACCTTGGCGCGGCGGCCAGACGACATCCTCCCGTTCGCGGAGCAGGATGAACTGGGCGGACAAGCGCTGCTGCTCGACACATGTGTCTATATCGATCAGATGCAGGGTCGCGCCCCGACACTGGTTGAGCAGCTCGTCGACGGACGGCAAGTCAACCATTCGACCGTGGCTGTTCAAGAGCTGATGCATACAGTCGGCGTGCTCGATCCGGGTGATCCCCGCACGGCTGGCGTGGTGCAAGTGATCAGGGCGCAAATCGAGGCCATGCCTGATCACCGCGTCTTCACACCCGACGCGGAAGTGCTCGGGCGCGCAGCTCTTCTCAGCGGCGTTCTGTCGCGCATACAGGGTTACGCACGGGACGCACGGCTCAAGGCGCTGCACGACTGCGTACTTTTCCTTCAGGCGCAGAAACTCGGTTTCACGGTGCTGACCGCGAACATCGCTGACTTCGACTACCTGCTGCAGCTTGTGCCGACCGGTCGCGTTCTGCTCTATAGGGCTAGCTGAGGGTCGGAGAGGCAGGGCCTGGCCTGAGGCGGTGAAGCAAAATAGCCCCCGCTCGTTAGAGCGAGGGCCTGGGTGATTCACGAGAGTCGCGCAGCGTTAGCCACCAAAGGCATGTTCGGCGGAGGACTGACCGAGGCCGGCCTCGGTGCCCTGGGTGGCGGGGCCGGCGGTCTCGTCGGCGCCGGGCAGCGGCGGCAGGCCCTCGTCGGCCTTGGGCGCCATCTCCGCGGCGAGATCGCGGCGACGCGTCGGGCGCGACCAGACGACGTTGTAGCTGCCGTCCTCCTGGCGGAACGCCGACACGTAGAGCGGCGCGGCCAGGCTCGGATCCTCGATCTTGCCGTTGAGGAACGCCTCGCCCGTGCCGTTCGAGAACAGCTCGAACAGCGCGCCCACCTGCACCCACGCCCGCGACGCCGACAGCGCCAGAACCTCGAACTTGGGCGCCTTGGGATTGGCCGAGTGCACCTCGCGCAGCGCAACCGTCATGGCGATCGCCAGCGTCGCGATCTTGCCGACGAAAATGCCGGCGTCATTCTGCTTGATCGAACCGATGTTCATGGGAAAGTCTCCTGAAAGCGGTCTCGAACACCGTGTCCGAGCCACCTTCATGCCTCCCACTCCCCTCCTCGGCCGTTCGGCCGAGCAGGCGCGCAAGCGCCCATCCGAGCGCCGCCAAAGCGGCCTCGGGACGAAACGCGTTGGGCGCTTGTGTTAGTTTATCGAGCCGAAGAGACGCCTCTTGGCCTCTGCCTGATGCAGGCCGTCCTTGACGCCGACCGTGGCGTTCATGGCCGCCGCGAGATCGGCAGCCAGCGTCTCGGGAATGTCGGCATAGGCTTCGACCACCCCGATAGCGACCTCTGGGCTCGGCAGCTCGCCCGGCTCGGTGCCAAGCCAGATCGTCGCCTCGCCCTCTTCGGGTTCCTCATCGGTCGGCGTGAATATCTGGGCGAAGAAGGTCTGAAGGGGTCTGTCCCATCCAACCACCGCCTTGATGACCCCGTTCCCCGGTCTCGGTTTGAGTTCGTAGCGGCTCATGTCTGGCTCCGACGCATGCGATGATCGACGTGGCGGGCCGCACCTTCGGCGCTGCGCAGCGCCTTGCGGACCGCGGCGGCGGCGCGCGGGGCGCCGCTCTAGGCCAGAAGGTGCCGCGCGCTGCGAAGCTGGTCAATCGCCTCCCGCACGGCGTCGCGGTCTGCCGGCCTCGCGGCTCTGATAGGTCGCATGGGATTGGTCCCTTCGAGATTGATCAGGATGCCGGCGACGCCGGGACGGTCTCGATGCGGACATCGATGGTGTTCCTGCCGATGATCGCGGAGAACTGGCGCCCCTCGGGAACGAACCATTGGGCGCGGTAGGCGATGATCGCCCGGAGCCGCTCCACCAGCGCCGCGTCGTCTCCAAGCAACAGGCGGGTGGCCGTTTCTCTGGCATCGAGCAGGAAGCGATCGTTCTGCGTCTCCCAGCTATCGGCGTCGCGATCGTCGCTCGCGCAGAAGCATGAAGCCTCGAGCAGGTCGACCAGCTCGTCCGGGGATACCGCGTCGCGCGCGGCGAGAAGGACGTTCGTTTCCTCGAAACCCCAATGATGCGCGTCGTCATACTCGATGACGACGGGAGCGGCGACGGTCAGCGTCTCGGGTCTGGCGCCCCCGATCTCGACCACGAGATCGAGGCGGTCGACCGTCCCGCTTTCGAGCCCGGACAGGGTCTCGCTGTCGAACAGATGGGGCGCGCCGTCGCGTTCGATCTCGAATTTGAGCGCCGTGATGCGGGGAAGAGCATCGTACCAGCCATATCCCGCCATCGTGTCGTCCGGATCCGCGAGGGAGCCTTCGAGGCGGCCGTCGCGGGCGAGCGCGAATGCCGCGCATTGTTCGAGCGGCGCGCCGAAATGCTCCTTGAGGACGAGATTGTCCGCCGGTATCAGGCCGGAACCCTCGCGTCCGCTGTTGAGATCGGCGGTCGCCGGGGTCCAGCCGCGCAGGAGAGCCGTCGCCTCGGGGAGATCGATGCCGAGATTCCGGGCCTCGGTCCATTGAGCGAAGGACAGGCGGTGGCTGCCGAGCGACGCGATGTGGCGGAAGATGGTCTTGCGGACCGTTTCGCGGAGTGCTTCAAGCGCGGCGCTTTCGACCATTTCGGTCCGGGCTGGGAGCACAAGCTGCAGCGCCGGAGAATCGATGATGTCGACGCGTGCCCACCAGCTGCGATCCTTCTCGTCGATCGAGGGCAGGAGGCAGGGAACGGTGAGGCCGTGGAAGTTGATGCGTGGCTGACAGTGGGCGCCGCGTGTTCCGTTGTAGATGCCGATGCGCACGCCGTCGGTCTCAACCGTGACCAGGGCGTCGGCGAGCCAGTCCGATTGGGCAAGCGGCGCGCCCTTGAAGCGGATCGGCGTCGGACAATAGCGCGCAGCCGCGTTCGCGCTGGCCTCCAGGGATTTCGCCCAGTCATCCTGAAGTGGGAGACGGATCTCGCTGCCGAAGCGATGATCCCAGCGATAAACCGGGATGGGACCGCCCGTTTCCCAGTCGCCGGCCGCGATCGAGATCCGCCAGGCGTCGCCGCCGGCGCGCGGACGGGACCGGATTTCGACATGGCGCCCGGCAAGGCTGAACACGCCCATGCCGGCAGGATCTTCGCGGGCCGCGATATCCTCATCCCATCCCGAGCGCCCGAGCGCGAGGATGACCGCGGGATCGGCGATCCCCGCGCCGTCGTCGGCGATGACGAGCCACTGCCGATCGTCGGCTTCGGCGACATCGAGGTCGATGGTCCTCGCGCCGGCCCGGCGTGCATTCTGGATGAGCTCGGTCAGTATGGAACCGAGCGTATTATTGAACAGCCTCGTCACCTTGGTGATCGCGGCGGGATCGACCTGACTGTGGACGACGGTGGGAAGGGGCATCGGGGTCTCCTCGGCAAGAGCGAATGGCCCCCCTCCCCGCCCTTCTCTCCTTTCGCTTAGGACTGCGCGTCCACGGGCGGCGGTCGCGCGGCTGTCAGGCGCAGCGGCGCTCCTTTTCGGCCGGGGTTTCGATGTGGACATAGCGCTTGCCGGCCCGGCGGCGCTTGCGGATGCGACCATCGACGAAGGCGTCGGCCCAGCGGCCGGCTTCGTCCACGCGGGCGGCGATGGCGCATTCGTCGGCCTGCTTGAACATCGTGTAGGCCAGCGCGTATTGCGCGCGCTCCGGCAGGCCGAGCAGTGTCGCGGTGATCGGCAGGGCGCTCTCGTAGAATTCGAGGATATGGCGGCCCCCGCCGTGGTGCATCATGATGGCAAGGAGGCCCTTGTTTCCGGGACCGGTCGGCCGCGCGATCTGGATGTCATGCGACCCGTAGCTTACCCCGACCTGGGACGCCCCGCCCTCGCCGCGATGGAAGACGCGGTCCTCGCGGTTCGCCAGGGGATGGGCGAGAACCTCATAGCCATCGAAGCTGTCGACGCGGCGGATGCGGTTATGTCCGATGACGGTCATGACAAAATCTCCTCATGCCCCGGGCGCAGGCCACCGGGGTTGGACGGGCACGGAAAGTGGTGGAGTGGCGGGCCGGGCTTCAGTCGCCGCGCGGCAAAGGGATTGGGACGGCCAGGCCACTGGCAAGGTTGATGAAAGCGCCGGCGTGCCCGATCGACCCGCGGCCGAGAAGGTCGAACAGCAGTGCGAGCGCGTGGCTTGCCAGCACCCGGTTGACGAACAGGGACTGACGTTCGAGCGCCTCGGCGACCGAGCAGGACGGGGCATCGTCCTCGGCCAGGGTTTCGTCGGCCAGCTCCGGAAAGGCCTCAAGGACGGTCGGCAGGCGCGCCTTGACGTTGCCCTTCGGGCGGCATGGGCAACCGATCAGATATTGTCCGTCGCCGGCGCGATTGCCGAGGTCCATCCAATAAGTCGGCACGACCCTGCCGTCGCTAAGCGCCGCGCCGAGCGCCCGGCGCGCCGAAGCCGTGTCGACGCACGTGATGAGGATGTCGGTCCCTTCCGTATCGACGGCATCGGGCGCTCGGCCATGAACGGCTTTCCAGCCCAAGCCGTGGGCAAGGTTGATCCGCTCGGTGAGCGTGCGCGCCTTGGAGTTGCCGAGATCGCAGCGATAGAAGGGCTGGCGACCGAGATTGGCCTCGGTCACGATGTCGTCGTCGACCACCGTGACCGCGAGCGAACGCGAGGAGATCGCGCGGAGAGCCGTGTCGAGCGAGGCAAGGCCCATCAGCATCTGGGCGCCGTTTCCACCGCATCCCACGAGGAGGATGCGGATCTCGCGATTGTCGAGGGCGGCGGGAAGGAAGTGGCGCTGGGGCTTGTCAGGCTGCATGGGGAATCTCCCGAAAATGGGCTGCGCGGCACGGCCAGGAACATCCCTCCGGCGCAGAGCCGGGCAGCCATGACCGGACCCGCCGGATGATCGAGCCGGCCGACGACGAGTGAAATCTTGGTGGCATGGGCATCGTCAGCATCGTCGGTCGCGCTGAAATAGGCCGGACCGCGCCCGTGACTGTGCATGTCGCAGACGACATGCCAGCCAGGCTCGCAGGCAGGGGGCCGGTAAACGAGGCGCGTCGGCGTCGCTTCATCGATCTGCGGAAAATGCACGACGAATTCGGCCGTCGCCTCGTTCCACAGGATGAACGCTGCTGCCTCGTTGGGCAGGGCGGCACGGAAATGGTCCAGGACGGCGGCGAGATGCTCGCCCGGGACCCGGCCGCAGCGCAATTCGGCCCTGGGTTCGCCTATGCTGCCATAGGGGAGATGGGCGGCGAATGGCGGCGCCAGAGGCGCATCAAGCGCCAGCCAGGGCCGGCGCACAATGAGCATCGCCCCATCGGCCCCCACGGCAAGCCCGTGTCCGGCCCGACTGCTGCGAAGCGCATCGAGGCCAGGCGATCGGCCCATGGACGGAACGGGATAGCAGGGAACGGCAGCGAGCAGCGCGGCCGCGGTCGGATCATCGGCGAGCATGGTCATCTCCCGGCAGCCGCTGAAACTAGTCGGCCGACGGTGATCGCGTCGGCCGTTGGGCGAGCCTGTCGCTGACGGGCGGCGGGATGGAAGGGCCTGAGGCGCCGGACCGGGAAACGGCTCGCCGCGCGCGCGGCGAGATCGTCCCAGAGTCTGACGAGGCCGCCTTTGCCGGTGACGGTCCACTCCTGTCCGGGATTCGGGTGCGTCGACCAGGAATCGAACACGGCCCGTTCGAATGTCGGGATGGCGGCAACGCCGAGAGTCTTCGGCCTCGGGATATTGCCCCAGCAGAGCCGACCTTCGATGAAAACATTGAGAATCGGCGAGTGCAGCACCGGCGTGTCAGCCACGGGGCGCTCGCTGGCCGGCAGCGCGTAGACCCCGAGCCCTGTGCGCGTGGCAATGAACAGATGCGCGGGATAGGGCACCGCGACCGTGGTGCGCCGCGCCAGCGCTCGAAGACCGTCGGGCGGCGATGAGAGCGCGAAATAGGCGGGACGAACCTGTGCCGGCGTCCACCAGGCGAGAACATCGGGATGGGAGACCAGGACGGTGTCGGGCAATATCTCGGGGATCGCCGTGCGGCCCAGCGCCTCGGTCCACGGGCGCAGCTGCGCGCGCGACAGGGGAATGCCCGCGGCGATCGTGGGGCGGCCGTCTCCATCATGCTCGACGGCGTGCATGCTGGCGAACGCCGCCATGTCGTTCCTGGGCGCGCCATAGGCGTTCGGGGGCCGGGACGTTCCGGCCTGATAGAGCAGGATGGCGTTGGTCAGGACGAGACCGCCGCCGGTGGCTTCGAAGTGGCTGCTGTGATCGGACATGGGGGCCTCACGGATTGGGTGGGTCGAGACGGACGAGATCCTGAGCCGCGAGCAGAAACTGGACGCCGAGCCTGAGGCTCGCGAACCAGTCGTCGATCCGGCTCACTTCGGGCAGCGGGCAGAGGCCGCAGAAATCCATGAAGCCCATTTCCATGCCGTGGCGCGCGACATCGTAGAGTTCGCGGGCGAATTCCTCGAAGGGAACGAGCGTCAGCGGCGGCAGGGACGAGCATTCCTCGATGCCCGGCACATATTCGTAGAGCGTGTCGCTATCGAAGTGCCAGGCGTTGCGCTCCGAGGCGAGGCGTTCGAGCGCCTTGTGCGCGTCGCGAAGCCGGCGCAGCGCGCGTGCCAGGGCTTTCGGGAGACACGCTGGCTTCGCTGCGTTTGAGCCGATCATCCACTCGGGCCGTCGCCCATTCATTTCCGAGGGAAGCGTCTGTTCTTCGATCTCTTCGGCGCTGAGATCATGAAAGGCGGTCAAATTCCGGCGCGCGCTCTCGTCGTCGATCTCGCCGTCCCAATAATACATCGAGATTTCGTCGAAGAGGTCCTGGTAGCCGAAGACCGGAAGGGCAGTGCCGAGCGTCTCCCCGAGGGCCGCATAGGCGGCGGCGCGCCAGGGGATCGGAGCGTCGCCGGTTTCGATCCAGCCAAGATCCAGTTGGCCGAGGGTCTCGCAGACAAGGGCGATTGCGGGCGGCTTGTCGTCTTCGCCGACGAGGACGGCGACCCGTAGATCGACAAGCTCGATGGGCTCCAGGATTTCGAGAACCGCGGCATTGAAGACCTGCTCGATGCGCTTGCGGGCGCCGACGCGCGTGTACCGCTTGGAGGTTGCTTCCTGCGCGGCCACCCAGCGGCCCATCAGCTTGTGGTGATTGCTGAGCGGCTGATCGAAAGTGGCGGGGATGTCGACGGAAAGCGCGACCGACCGCCCCACGAGATCAGCCGAGGGGCGCGAGCCTGAGGCCGGCGGGGGGCTGAAGCGGCTCCGGCGCTTCGCCTTTGTGATTGGTAGGATCGAGGAGGATCCGCGCGTGGAGGGCCTGGGCCTGGGCGCTGGAGGGAGGCTGGGGGAAGCCGGTCGTGTTGCCATCGTCGTGCTCGATCCATTCGAGGAGCGTCTTGCGCGGTGCGGCCGGAATGGCCGCGCTCTGGGCGGGCGGCATGTTCAGCCCTTGGTGCCGACGGCGCGCCGATATTCGAAGAGGTGGGCGGTGCCCGACACGCCGGCATCGACGATCTCGGCGTTGAGGATCGCGGGGAACAGCGTCGCATGGTAGGAGCGCAACGCCGCCGGTTCGTCAGCGAGATGCGGCGGGACCGGCAGGTCGATGCCGTCGTATCGGTAAGTCCGGGTCAGGAGGTTGATCTGCATGATGGGCCTCTCGAATTGAGATGTTGGGCAAGTCGATGAAGGTCAGTCCCAGAGGCTGGCCGGTTCGTCCGCCTTGGCGTCGGCTGGCGGAGCGGCGGGGTTCGCAGCTTTCGAGGAACTGATGGGCGCGGGCGTCTTCGGCGTTGCCGCCTTGGCCTTCGCGGCTTCGGCGGCGGCGGTGCGGGCCGCTTCTGCCGCCTGGCGCTGCTCCTCGAGCTGGTCGGCGAGCGTCTTGCGGGCGGCGATGAGCTGACCGAGCGCACCGTCTTCGCCCTTGGCGAGTTCGGCATCGATTTCTGCGGCGCTGGCGGTGAGCGAGATCGGGCGGGTCTCGCCGGTCTCGAGCTTGTGCGCGGCGCCTTCCTGCCTGCGGGGAATCACGGTCAGGGTGACGGTATCGTCCGGGCCGACGACGAGATCGAAGCCGAGCGAGTAGCGCGCGAGCAGCGGGAGCAGGTTGGTAATCAGCACGGGGGCGCTTCCTTGTCTATGCGAGCGTTGGGGGGATCAGGCGGCGCGTTCGGTGATCGCGGCTTCGGGCGGCGGCGCGGCCTTCACCGGCGGCGGCCCGTATTGGCCGTCGAGCGTCATCGAACTGGGCAGGCGTCCGGCCCAGTCGAAGCCGGGCCGGTTGAGCATGCCGGCGATGAGGTCGGCCTTCTTGGCGGCGAGGAGCTTGGCGAAGCCCTTTTCGCCCATGTGCGCGACGAGGCCGCATTCCCGGGCGATGAACTTGAGTTCATCCTTGGTGTATCGCTCGAGGAAGGCCTTATCGACCTGCCACATGTCGCGCAGGTCGACCGCGAAGGCCCGGGCGAGGTCGGCGACATGCCCGAAGGTGAGCACGTCCTTGGCATAGGCGGCGCCTACGGCGGACAGCACATTGGCCGCCTGCGGCTCCGAAAGGGCGCGGATCTCCGCGATCTTGTCGCCATAGGGGAGATCGGGGAAGGAGGCGCCAACCAGGATGCCGGCACGCGCCTTCAGCGTTTCGGCCTTGATCTGGGGAAGCGTGCCCGACATGGCGGCGACGAGAATGGCGGTATGGGCCTGGACGGCATCGGCCGCGAGCGCGCGGGCGACGGCGGTGCGCCACTTGGCCTCGCGCAGGTCGCTGGTACGACCGGCGATCGATTTGACCGTGACGGTCGCCTTGTGCGCAGCGGAGCCGCCGGTCGCCGAAGGGAGCGGGGCCTGCGGAGCCGGGGCGCGCGGTTCGGTTCGGGTGGGAGCGTCGGTGCGATCGACCGTGCGCCCCTCGGAGTCAGCCTTGGTGTCGTCGAGGGCGACGTCATCCTCTTCATCCTCGTCGTCGTCGTGCTCGTCATCCTGCTCATCGTCAATGGAGGGCGGAGCTGCAGCCCGTGCCGCTTTTTCAGCGCGCTCCTGCTCCTCGAAGCGGATCGCCTCGGCGGTCTGGGTCTTCAGTTCGAAGCACCCGGGATTGGTGCAGTGTCCGTCGTCGACATGGGTTTCGAACAGGGTCCGCTGGGAGGCCGAGTTGAACGGGCAGGTGGTGCACTCGGTCTTGTCGAAGCAGGCGGCGGCGAGGTTCTGCGTCACCCGCATCAGCAATTCGCGCGTCTTGCCGACGTCCAGCCCGGCGGCGAGGATGGTCTCGAGGGCCTTGTCCTGTTTCTCGCCGGGTACGGCCGCCAGCAGTTCGGCATGGCCGACCTTGATCCGGCGTTCGTCGAGCGCGAGCTTGACCGTTTCGGAGAGCTCGGCGAGGGCCAGGCGCCGGTCGAGCTTGCTGCGTGACCAGCCAAGCCGGCGCGCGGCTTCGGCGCGATCGTTCTGGCAGGCCGCGAGATAGCGGACGGCGGCGTCGGCCTGTTCGGTTTCCGACGGATCGTCGCGGTCGTCATTCTCGGCGATCGCGGCGTCCAGCGCCTCCTGATCCGTCATCTCGCGGATGATGACAGGCACTTCGCCATCAGGGCCGTAGGCTTCCAGACCGGCGCGGTAGCGGCGCTCGCCGGCGACGATCGCATAGACCTCGCCCCTGGGACGCAGGAGGATGGGCTGCAGGATTCCGCGCAGGCGGATCGAGGCCACAAGCTCGTCATGCTTCTTGCGGTCGAAATAGCGGCGCGGATTGTCCCCCTTGGTGATGAGGGAGAGCGGCAGCGTGGCGCGGATCGGTTCGGCAGGGGTCAAGGCTGGTCTCCTCGGGGATTGGGGAAGGCAGGGTCCATCGAGCCCGCGCGCTCTCGGTCGGCGAGCCTGAAGCTCACCCTCCCCCTCCCCTCTCGTTGCCCGGAGGGCCGGCGAGCCGATGCGCTGATTTTCAAAAGGAAAAGGGGGGTTCAGGGCGCGCGCTGGCGCTCAGTAGTCCTCGGCGAGCATGACCGTCAGGACGCGCCGGGTGATCGAGGCGTCCGCCGGGTCGTCGGAGCCGAACTCGAGCGCCATGTCATAATAATCGATCTTGAAGAGGACCCTCTGCCCCTGCAGGTCGAAGGCGCCGAAATCGCGCTCGGGCCCGTCGCCGGGCTTGAACGCATAGCGGCGGACCGCCGCGAGCAACTCGGCCTGGGCGAGGATCTCGGCGATGCCCTCGCCCTCGCCGGACAGCCGGGCAAGACAATTACGCGTGACCATGATGCGGGCATTGGCATCGAGGCCCTGGCGGCAGCGATCGTTGAGACGGGCGATGCGTTCGGTGGCGGTGATCTTCATGCGGCCTCCAGCAAGCCGGCGTTGAAGGTCTCGAGCCACTCCGCCATTGCCGGTCGTTCGGGGAGCGGGACATGCGCGGCGACATCCTGGAAGCGGATGAGGTCGGCGGGCGCGTCGCGGATGATCGCGTCGATGTCGGCGGCGGGGAACAGCTCTTCGGCGCGGATGAAGTCGGTCATTCGGCCGGGCCTGGTCGATGTAGACCGGCGCCAGAGACCTTCGACGGTACGCAGGCGCGGGGCCGCGCGCGCTTCGACCAGGACGATGAGCCGAAGGCACCAGGCCGGTAGCGCCCGAACCTCATCCGGCTTCATGGCACCGCAGATGAAGCAGCTCGACTTGGGCGGCACGGGGAGGCCGGCGGCCTCGATGCGGGCGATGCAGGCGGCGCGGTCCCATTTCCATTCGCGAAGCGGGTATCGGCAGTCGAAGAGATCATGCTCGATCGCGGATGCATGGGCATGGCGCCGGGTGTTCGCGGGCGAGGCATCATAGCCGATCAGGCGGATGACCTTCTGGCCGCGCGCCCAGGCCGCTTTCGCCGGCTCCCACTGTTTCAGGAACGCATCCTGGGGTGCCACCTTCCACTTAAGGCTGCATTAGGTCGGGATCGACTTGCCCTACTAGCAGCGCAATGCCTGCATTTCCGCCATTCTAGCTCCCCCTCTCCTTTCAAGACGCCCGAGTAGCGGTAGCCTGCTCTCAGGCAGCAGACGGATCGGACGCTTCGATGTTGCCGCGGATCGGAGCGGGCCGGCGGACTCGATCAAGTTCCAAGACACGTTGCGCAGCGCGGCGCTCAAGCCGATGAGCCCGCTGTTCGGCGTCGACAGCACGCCTCAGAAGGCTCGCATTATGTAGAGTGTGGGCGATGTTCCTGTCTTCGACCGCGACGGCGGACACGTCAGGCTTGCTGGTGATCCATATATCCATTATCGTAGATATATGGACAACGACTCAGCCATCTCGGCGCTCGGCGCGCTCGCGCAGGGCACGCGCCTCGACGCATTCCGCCTGCTTGTTCGCCACGAGCCCGAAGGTCTCCCTGCGGGCGAGGTCGCCAAGGCGCTCGATGTGCCGCAGAACACAATGTCAGTGCATCTCGCGACGCTCGCGCGTGCCGGGCTGATCAAGTCAGAGCGACGCAGCCGCATCATCAACTACCGCGCCGATCTCGACCAGTTGAAGGCGCTGACGCTGTTTCTCGTGAAAGACTGCTGCGGCGGCAAGGCGGAGCTTTGCGAGCCGTTGATCGCAGAACTCACCCCTTGCTGCTGAGGGCTCCCATGACCGTCGATATCATCATCTACCACAACCCCGAGTGCGGGACGTCGCGCAACACGCTGGCGATGATCCAGAACGCCGGCATCGAGCCGCATGTCATCGAGTATCTGAAGACGCCGCCGAACCGCTCCCGCCTCGTATCGCTGATCGCGCGCATGGGCATCACGCCGCGCGCCCTCTTGCGCGAGAAAGGTACGCCCTATGCCGAGCTTGGTCTTGCCGACCCGGCGCTCAGCAATGACCAACTCGTCGACGCGATGATAGAGCATCCCATCCTCATCAACCGCCCGATCGTCGTCTCGCCGCTCGGCGTGAAGCTGTGCCGCCCCTCCGAGGAGGTGCTCGACCTGCTGCCGACCGGGCAGCGTGGCGCCTTCACCAAGGAAGACGGCGAGAAGGTCATCGACGACGCGGGCAACAGGATCGGCGGATGACCACCGCCGCTCCGGCCAAGCCGGCGATCAGCAGGTTCGAGCGCTATCTCAGCGTCTGGGTGGCGCTGTGCATCGTGGTCGGGATCGCCCTCGGCTATGCCCTCCCGGGCCTGTTCGGCGCGATCGCCTCGGCCGAGGTGGCGCGGGTCAACCTCGTAGTCGCGGTGCTCATCTGGCTGATGATCATACCGATGCTGCTCAAGATCGACCTTGGGGCGCTCGGTTCGGTGCGTCAGCATTGGAAGGGCGTCGGCGTCACCCTGTTCATCAACTGGGCGGTAAAGCCGTTTTCGATGGCGTTGCTCGGCACGCTGTTCCTGGGCTGGCTGTTCCGAGCCTTGCTCCCGGCGGCCGAAGTCAGTTCCTACATCGCCGGCCTGATCCTGCTCGCGGCCGCGCCCTGCACGGCGATGGTGTTCGTCTGGTCCAACCTCTGCGAGGGTGAGCCGACCTACACGCTGAGCCAGGTCGCGCTCAACGACGTGATCATGGTGTTCGCCTTCGCCCCATTGGTTGGCCTGCTGCTCGGGGTCGCCTCGATCACGGTCCCGTGGGACACGCTGCTGATCTCGGTCATGCTCTACATCGTCGTGCCGGTGATCGTCGCGCAGATCGTCCGCGGCGCGGTGATCGGCTCGGGCGGACAGGCCGCACTCGATCGGTTTTTGACCCGTCTCGGACCGATTTCGCTGCTGGCGCTGCTCACCACGCTGGTTCTGCTATTCGGGTTTCAGGGTGAGGCGA